>NZ_CP046507.1:2478464-3717696 GCF_009741445.1 Mycobacterium avium subsp. avium
GTGGTGTAGGCGTAGGAATACGACGAGCCCGAAACCGGTACCGCCGAAGCCAATTCGGCGTAGCACACGGCCGCCAGCCCGGCGGCGACGCCGGCGAGCAGGAAGGAGACGATGACCGCGGGGCCGGCCTCGGGGACGGCCTGGGACATGACGAAGAAGATGCCGGTGCCGATCGTCGACCCGACCCCGAACATGGTCAGCTGGAAGGTCCCGATGCCGCGCCGGAGGTGATCGGCGGTGCCGGGGGCCACGTGTGCGCCCACCACCGGGCGCCGTCGCAGCAGCTGTGCTCTCAAGCCGATCGGCCTGGCTGGCAATTGCCCCTCCTGTTGCCGGGTCAGCTGATTATGAAGCAGCCTCCCGCAACACCGCAGCAAGCTGGCCGACCGCCCAGTCGATCTCCTGCGCGGTGACCACCAGAGGCGGCGCCAAGCGCAAGGTCGCGCCGTGCGTGTCCTTCACCAGCACGCCCCGCTCGGCCAGCCGCAGGCTCATCTCCCGGCCGCTGCCCAGCGACGGGTCGATGTCCACCCCTGCCCACAACCCCAGGCCGCGCACCTCGTCCACCCCGCGACCGACCAGCGCCCGCAGCCGCCGCTGCAGGTGCGCACCCAGCGCGGTCGCGCGTGCCTGGTACTCGCCGCGGGCCAGCATGGACACCACGGTGGTGCCGATCGCGGCGGCCAGCGGGTTGCCGCCGAAGGTGGAACCGTGCTCGCCGGGATGCAACACACCGAGGATCTCCCGGTCGGCCACCACCGCCGACAGCGGAACCACCCCGCCGCCCAGGGCTTTGCCCAGCAGGTAGACGTCGGGCACCACCCGCCACCGGTCGCAGGCGAACGTGTAACCGGTACGCGCCAGGCCGGATTGGATCTCGTCGGCGATCATCAGCACGTTGTGCTCGCTGCACAGCGCGCGGACGGCCGGCAGGTAGTCGTCGGGCGGGACGACGATGCCGGCCTCACCCTGAATCGGCTCCAGCAGCACCGCGACGGTGTTGTCGTCGATCGCCTGGGCCAGCGCGCCGGCATCCCCGAACGGCACCGAGCGGAATCCCGGCGTGAAGGGGCCGAACCCGTCCCGCGCCGCGGCGTCCGAGGAGAAGCTGACGATGCTGATGGTGCGGCCGTGGAAGTTGTTGTCCGCCACGATGATTTTGGCCTGGCCGGCGGGGACCCCCTTGACCTCGGCCCCCCACTTGCGGGCCACCTTGAGGCCGCTTTCCACGGCTTCGGCGCCCGAATTCATCGGCAGCACCATGTCCTTGTCGCACAGGTAGGCGAGCGCCGCGCAGAACGGCCCGAGCTTGTCGGAATGGACCGCGCGGCTGACCAGCGTGACGGTGTCCAACTGCGCATGGGCAGTGGCGACGATCTCGGGGTGGCGGTGGCCGAAGTTCACCGCGGAATAGGCGGACAGACAATCCAGGTAGCGGCGGCCGTCGACATCGGTGATCCACGCCCCCTGCGCGCTCGCGGCGACGATCGGTAACGGCGAATAGTTGTGCGCGGCACGCTTTTCCGCCAGCCTGATCGCGGAATCCACGCGGGTCGCGGTGAGCTGCCCGTCCAGAATCGTCATGGGAAAACCTCCAATGTGCAGCACTTGACGGAGCCGCCGCCTTTGAGCAGCTCGGACAAATCGACGGCCTATCGGCTCGAACCCCGCCCGGCGCAATTGGGTTGCGAAACACGTTGCGGCAGAGGGCAGTACCACATGTAACCCGTCGGAGACGACGTTGAGGCCCAACACGTGCGCGTCGGCCGGGCCGACCACGATGGCATCCGGGAACAGCGCACCCAGTTGCCGCCGGGCCGTGTCGCTGAACGCGGGCGGATAGAACGCGATCGTGCGGTCGTCGAGCACCGCCAACGCGGTGTCGAGATGGTAGAAGCGCGGGTCGACCAGTTCCAGCGACACGACCGGCGCGCGCAGCGCGGCCGAAATCTCCGGATGCGCCCGGCGGTCGGTGCGAAACCCCCAGCCGGCCAACACGATGTCGCCGACCTTCAGCAGATCGCCCTGCCCCTCGTTGACGTGGCGGGTGAGCAGCGGCCGATAGCCCAGCGAGCGCATCCATTCGGCGTAGGCGCGGGACTCGCCGGCCCGCTGCGCGAACCGAAACCTGGCCACGATCGCGACGTCTCCCGCGATGAACCCGCCGTTGGCGGCATAGACCATGTCCGGCAGCCCGGCCACCGGCTCGATCACGTCCACCCGGTGCCCGAGCCGTAGATAGGTGCGGCGCAGTGCCTCCCACTGGGCCTGCGCGCGGCCGGCGTCGACGGGTGTGGTGACGTCCATCCAGGGGTTGATCGCGTAGTCGACCGCGAAGAAGGACGGTCGCGTCATCGCATACCGGCGGACGCTGGGCAGCCGGTGCACCCGGCCGGTGCGGGCAGCCGATCGGGGCACCGGGCGGGCTGCCCGCACGTATTGATCCGTCATCCATCAACGGTATTTGCGGTCCCCTGAACAATCAAACGACTATCATTGCGTGTCTGCCGTCGATTTATTGCGCTATAGTCGGATATTCGATGATTTGTTGTCTCAGCACCGAGGAGGCGTGATGGATCGCCTGGACGACACCGACGAGCGCATCCTCGCCGAGCTGACCGAGCACGCCCGCGCCACCTTCGCCGAAATCGGCGACAAGGTGAACCTGTCGGCGCCGGCGGTGAAGCGCCGCGTCGACCGGATGCTGGACAGCGGGGTCATCAAGGGCTTCACCACCGTCGTCGACCGCAACGCACTGGGCTGGAACACCGAGGCCTACGTTCAGGTGTTCTGCCACGGCCGCATCGCGCCCGACGAGCTGCGGACGGCCTGGGTGGACATCCCCGAGGTGTTCAGCGCCGCGACGGTGACCGGCACCCCGGACGCCATCCTGCACGTATTGGCCCGCGACATGCGGCATTTGGAGGTGGCGTTGGAACGGATCCGGTCCAGCGCGGACGTCGAACGCAGCGAAAGCATCGTCGTGTTGTCCAACCTCATCGACCGGATGCGGCCCTAGCGGGCGCGCGCGGAACCGGGCGGCCTACTGGAAGGGGATCATCGAGTCCAGCGCCACCCCGATGGCGCCGGCGGCGACGGTGATGGTCAGGGTCACCCAGTCCGCGAGTTTCGGTCGCGCCGGGGCGGCCGACAGCTGCCCGATACCGCCCCGGGCGGTGATCGCGTCGCCCATCTCGTCGGCGCGTCGCAACGTCACGACGATTGCCGCGGTGAGCAAGTCGATCATGTCCCGGGCCTGCTGACGGCGGCGGGCCCGGCGGCTGTGCGGTGTCTGGTTGGGGCGCAGTCGACGGGCCGCGTAGAGCACCTGGAATTCTTCGATCAGCATCGGGAAGGCGCGCAGCGCCAGCGCCAGCGCGACGGCCCATTCGTCGCTCGGGATGCGCAGCCACCGCAGCGGGCGTCCCAAAGTGGCCAGGGCGGGCCCCATTTCGGCGACGTTGGTGGTCCACGACAGCATCGCGCCCAGCCCGATCAACACGATCGACAAGGCGGTGACGCGCAGGAAGTGCAGCGTTCCGCCCAACCCAATGTGCAGCCCGGCGATCGAGACCACCGGACTCCCGGCACCCAGCGCGGCCGTGATGCCGCCCACCGCCAGCACGATCCAGATCCAGCGCCGCGGCGAGGGCAGCGCGCCGCGCGGAATGTGGGCCAGCCGGGCCGCGGCCACCAGCAGGGCCAGCATCAACCCCACGGTCACCCACCCCGGAAAGAACGTCAGCAGCACCGAAACACCCAGCACCACAAGTAGTTTGGTGCCGGCCCACAATTCGTGGATTTTCGAGGTGCCGGGCACCGGGACCAGCAGCACCACCGGTCGCGGCGGCCGCCGAGTCCGGCCGGCCGGCGACTTGGTGTCCGAGGGCGCGGTCACGGCATTCCGCCCGCCGCGGTGGACGCCGTTTGCAGGGCTCCGTCGCGCAGGTACAGCGACCGCGGGCACAGCTCCTCGAGCCCGACGGTGTCGTGCGAGATCACCACCACCGTCAAACCCCGTTCTCTGCGCAGGTTTTCCAGCAGCCGCAGCAGGCCGCGCTGGCTGCCGATGTCCAACCCGGCCAGCGGCTCGTCGAGCACCAGCGCGCGCGGGGACCGGGCCAGCAGGCCGGCCAGCACCACCCGGCGCATCTGGCCGCCGCTGAGTTGGTCGATGCGCCGTTTGCCCATCGCCGGATCCAGTCCGACCGACATCAGCGCCTCGGCCACCCGGTCCTGGTCGGTGGGCGAAAAGCCGGCAGCCGACGCCACTTCGGTGTCCACGTGATCGCGCATCAACTGCAGCCGGGCCGACTGGAACGACAGCGCCACCTCGCCGACCCGCTCGTGGGTGGGCCGGCCGTCGATCAGGCAGCTGCCGCTGGTGGGAGTGGTCAACCCGGCCATGATCCAGGCCAGCGTCGACTTGCCCGAGCCGTTGCCGCCGTGGATCAACAGCCCGTCGCCCTGCTCCACCACGAAGCTGACATCGCGCAGGGCGACCTTGGACCACGGTGTGCCGCTGGCGTATTCGTGGCTGACGTCGATGAGCTCCAGCACGGGCACCCCCGAACCGTGCGGGACGGCGACGGCCGGCGCGGCCGCGGCGTTGGTTTCGGCGGCGACGGCGTTGTCCGGTGAGTCGCTGAGCTTGATGACGCGGTCGGCGGACGCGGCCTCGTTGTCGTAGTGGGTGATGTGCACCAGGGCGGTCTGATGCCGTTTCGCGAGACCAGACAGGATGCCCAGCAACGCATCTCGGCCCTGCTGGTCCACCATGGTGGTGACCTCGTCGGCGATCAACAGCTTCGGGTCCCGCGCCAGCGCCGCCGCCAGCGCCAGCCGCTGCAACTCGCCGCCGGACAGGCTTCCGGTGTCGCGTTCGGCCAGCCCGTCCAGGCCGACTTCGCGCAGCAACCGGTGCACATCGATGTCGGTGCCCGGGGGCAGACCCCACACCACGTCGTCGGCGACCCGGGTGCCCAGGACTTGACTTTTGGGGTGCTGCAACACAATTGCCGTGCCGCCGACGTCGCCGAGGCCCACCGCGCCGGGCCGGTGCACGGTGCCCGACGTCGGTTGCCGGCCGGCCAGGATCAGCATCAGGGTGGTCTTGCCCGAGCCGTTGGCGCCGGTGACCGCGACGTGTTCGCCGGCCTGGATGTCCAGGCTGACCTCGCGCAGCGCGTCCTGCTCGGCACCCGGATAACGGAACCGCACGTTCTCCAACCGCACCGGAACCGGCCCGATGGCGGCGTGCCCGTCGTCGGGAGGGTCCAGCTTGTGCACGTCGGGGATCTTGCGCATCCGATCCAGCAGCCGAGACAGTGCCGACCAGCTGATGAACGAGACGACGACGACCAACAGGATCATGTAGGGGAAGATCAGCAACGGCCAGTGCTGCAGCCCGTCGGCGACGTACCGCTTCAGCCCTGCGCCCACGCCCTGCAAGTGCATCCAGTTCAGGAAGGCCGCAACGCCGTTGGCGTTGGCCGTGATGACGTCGAAGAACAGATGACGCAGCCGGGTCAGCACCGCCAACACCGCGACCCATCCGGCGCCCCAGAGTACGCCGGCGATCAACGACAACAACGCGACCGTCGGCGTGCCGCGACCCTTGCGTTTGACGATGCCGCACAATCCGCCGACCCAGGCGCAGTCGACGAGCATGAAAAGGCTGCCCAGCCCGGCAATCAGGAACGCGATCACCCCGCCGGCTACCGTCGCGGCCATCAGCGCGCGGGGGCGGTAGCGGTAAGCCAGCAATCCCATGGGCACGGTGCCCAGCACGCCCAGTCCCTGAGCGAATGGGATCACCGCGGCGAGGATCTCGATCGCCGCACACAGAGCCCCCATGACCGCGGCCTGTGCCAACTCATTCGGCCGCAGTGCCCCTGGTCCGGATGGCCGAAAACGCAGCAAGGTCACTTGGGCGATTCTGCCAGCCCGCCGCGGGAGTGTCCGCTGAAGAAGGTGTTCCGCACGGCACGCGCCCACGCTGAGGCCACGCTTAGCAAAGCTATGCAACCATGGAGACATGGACAACGTCGTCGACACCGCAAAGCTCGAGGGAGGGCAGGGACTGGGGGCCGACCTGCTCGCCGTGGTCGCGCGGCTCAACCGGCTGGCCACCCAGCGCATCCAGATGCCGTTGCCGGCAGCGCAGGCCAGGCTGCTGGCAACCATCGAAGCTCACGGCGAGGCCCGGATCGGTGACCTGGCCGCCGTCGACCACTGCTCGCAGCCGACGATGACGACGCAGGTGCGCCGACTCGAGGAAGCGGGCCTGGTCACCCGAACGGTCGATCCCGGCGATGCGCGCGCGGTGCGGATCCGCATCACCGCCGAGGGCAGGCGCACCCTGAACGCGGTGCGGGCCGACCGGGCCGCCGCGATTCAACCGCAGCTGGCGCTGCTCGACGCCGAAGACCGGCAGGTGCTGCGGCAGGCGGTCGACGTGTTGCGACGGCTGCTCGACAACGCCTCCCTGGCGTCCTCGCTGGCGGGCCGGCGCCAGACGTCCTGAGGCTGGTGGCCGGACCTGGCGCGAGGGTAGACACGTAGTCGAACTGACCGGTGACGAAAGGGTGGGGCGATGCCGACCGAGGCTTCGGCGCTTCCGGCCTCGCTGACCGTATGGGCCGGACCGAGCAGGTACGTCTTCGCCCCCGGTCGCGACGTGGTGGTGGGCTACGGCCCCGGCTGTGACATCCCGCTGGAACGCCTCGCCCCGCAACCACCCCCGGCGCCGCGCGTGGACGTGGTGCTGCGCTTCACCGGCGCCCACTGGGTGGCCATCGACCTGAGCCACCGCGGCATCTTCCTGGACGGATCCCGGGTCCCGACGGTCGAGATCCGCGACGGCCTGGCCATCACCATCGAAGATCCCCGGCACGGCCCGCGGCTGGTTTTCCAGGTCGCCGACCCGGGACACTCGGCCCCGCGGCCGCCGAATCCCCCGGCCGCGCCGCCTGTTCCGCCGGGCCGGCCGACCGCCCCCGACCCCACGGTGCCGACCCAAAGCGCCACCCAGCGCATGCCCGCGGCCGCGCCGCCACCCGTTCCACCGCCTCCCCCTCCCGTTCCGCCGCCGGCCCCGCCCGCGCCGGCGCCCGAGCCGCCCAAGGGCCCGGGCCTGATCGAGCGGATGATCACCTCCAAGCTGCGCGCCCAGCGCCCGTCGTTCCGTACCGACGAAGCCAACTCCACCCATCGGCTGCCGCTGCGCACCGCCGCCCGCACCACCGGCGTGGTGGCCTATCAGCTCGGGCTGTCCGTCGACGGGCACGAGACGCTGTCGGGCATCTCATTCACGGCGAAGCCCGGCGCCATGACCGCGGTCATCGGACCCTCCGCGGCGCGCAATGCCGCGCTGCTGGCGCTGCTGGCGGGCACCCGGACGCCCAGCTCCGGGCGCGTCACCGTCGACGGACACGACGTGCACGCCGAGCCGGCGGCCATGCGCGCCCGCATCGGGGTCGTCTCGCGCGAGGAGCGCCTGCACCGGCGGCTCACCGTCGAACAAGCGCTGCGCTATGCCGCCGAATTGCGGCTACCGCCGGAGACCTCGGCGGAGCAACGCGACCGGGTGGTCGGCCAGGTGCTCGACGAACTCGACCTGACCGCCCACCGCGACACCAGGATCCGCAAACTCGCGCCCGAGGTGCGGCGCTGCACCGCCCTGGCGATCGAGCTCATCACGCGACCGAGCCTGCTGGTGGTCGACGAGCCGACCGCCGGGCTGAACGCGGCGCAGCAGCGCCACGTGATGGCCGTGCTGCGCCGCCAGGCCAATCTCGGCTGCGTCGTGGTGGCGGCGATCTCGTCGCGCACGTCGCTCACCGACGTCAACATGTGCGATCAGGTGTTGGTGCTCACCGCCGCCGGCAAGGTCGCCTATCTCGGGACGCCGCTGCAGGCCGAGTCCGCGATGGGCAGCGCCGACTGGTCGGCGGTGCTGGCCCGGGTCGGCGCCGATCCGGACGGCGCCCATCGCGCGTTTCGGGCGCGGCCGCAATCCGCGGCGCCGACCACCCCGCCGGAGGTCGCGGCGCCGTGGGCGCCGCCGGCCGCGCTGCCGGGCAACCGGCAGGTGCGGTGGGTGGCCCGCCGCGAGATCCGGCTGCTGCTCGCCAATCGCCTCTACTTCGCATTCCTGGCGCTGCTGCCGTTCGTGTTGGCCGGACTCACGCTGCTGATCCCCGGCGATTCGGGCCTGGCGCGGCCCGCGCCGAGCAGCGCCAACGCGCACGAGGCCATCGAAATCCTGGCTCTGCTCAACGTTGCCGCGGTGATCATCGGGACGGCGCTGACGGTTCCGGCCATGGTCGGGGAGCATCGCGTCTACCGCCGCGAACAGCAGGTCGGGCTGTCCGCGCCGGCCTACCTGGCCGCCAAGGTCGCCGTGTACGCGCTGGCCGCGGCCGTCTGGGCGGCCGTCATGTTCGCCGTCGTCATCGCCGTCAAGGGCGCTCCGGTGTACGGCGCCGTCGTGCTGCACGACGCCACGTTCGAGCTCTACGTCGCCGTGGCGGTCACCGCGATGGTGTCCGCAGTGATCGGCCTGGCGCTGTCGGCGCTGGGCAAGTCGCTGGGCGAAGTCCTGCCGCTGCTGGTGCCGGTGATTCTGGCCGCGGTGCTGTTCAACGGAAGCCTGGTGCAGCTGGTCAGCATGTGGGGGCTGCAGCAGATCAGCTGGCTCGTCCCGGCCCGGTGGGGTTTCGCCGCGTCGGCGTCCACGGTGAACCTGCGCCGGATCGACCCGCTGGCCGCCAACGCCGAGACCTGGACGCACTACAGCGGCTGGTGGGTCTTCGACATGGTGATGCTCGTGCTGTTCGGCGTCGCCGCCGCGGGCGTGACCCTCTACCGGTTGCGCTCACCCGGGAAGATCCGTTCGGCGACATGAATTGTCGTCGTTGTTCCGGCGACGCGACGCGCACGTTACGGTCGGTTCATGGCGCCAGAAACGACAAGCACAGCCGAACATCTGCGCAACGCACTGGACGGGCGTTGGCGTGACGTCAGAAACCGGATGCGGGAGACGCTGAGCGAGGACCTGTTCCGTCCCCACTACACCCCCAACACCGTGATCGCCCGCACCAAGGTGGCCGAGCAGATGCGGATTATGGCGGCGTTCGGCGCGGCCGCCGACGGCTTCCGCAAAGAACACGGCGGCACCGGCGATGTCGGCGCGGCGATCACCATGATCGAGATGCTGGCGATGTCGGACCTGTCGTTGATGGTGAAGGCCGGGGTGCAGTGGGGCCTGTTCGGCGGGGCCGTGGAGAACCTGGGCACCGAGCGCCATCACGAGACCTACGTGCCCAAGATCATCAGCCTGGAGTTGCGCGGTTGTTTCGCGATGACCGAGACCGGGCACGGCAGCGACGTTCAGTCGCTGGAGACGACCGCCACCTACGACCCGGCGACCGAAGAGTTCGTGATCGACTCCCCCACCCCGTCGGCCCGCAAGGACTACATCGGCGGGGCCGCCGAAACCGCCACGGTGGCAGCGGTATTCGCGCAACTGATCACCACCGAAGACGGCAAGCCGGTCAATCACGGTGTGCACTGCCTCTTGGTGCCGATCCGTGACGCCGACGGCAACGACCTGCCCGGGGTGACCACCTCGGACTGCGAATACAAGGGCGGCCTGCCCGGGGTGGACAACGGCCGCATCGTGTTCGACCACGTCCGCGTGCCCCGGGTCAACCTGCTGAACAAGTACGGCGACGTGGCCCCGGACGGCACCTACAGCTCGCCGATCGAGAATCCCAACCGCCGGTTCTTCACCATGCTGGGCACGCTGGTTCGCGGCCGGATCACGGTCGGCGGCAGCGCCGGTGCGGCGGGCCGGGTGGCGCTGGACATCGCCACCTGATATGCGTTGCAGCGCAAGCAATTCACCACCCCGGACGGCGACTCCGAGGTGCTGATCATGGACTACCTGGTGCACCAGCGGCGGTTGTTCCCGTTGATCGCCAAGTCATACGCGCTGCAGTTCGCGCAGAACGAACTGGTCAGCAAGTGCCACGACATCCAGAGCGCCGACGATCCCGATGCCGACGAGCAGCGCGAACTGGAAGCGCGCGCGGCCGGGCTGAAGGCCGCCAACACCTGGCATGCGACGCGGGCGATCCAGGAGTCCCGCGAGGCCTGCGGCGGCGCGGGCTATATGGCCGAGAACCGGCTGATCGCGCTGCGCGGCGACACCGACGTGTTCACCACCTTCGAGGGCGACAACCACGTGCTGACCCAGCTGGTGGCCAAGGAGCTGCTGACCGCCTACGCCGACGACATCAAGAGCATGAGTCCGGTCGAATGGGTTCGCTTCGCCGCCAACGCCGTTGGCGATCGCGTCATCAAACGCACCGCGGCCGAGACGATCATCCAGACCATCGTCGACGCCCGGCAGGACAGCGAGGAAGAGGGCAGCCTGTTCAACCGCGGCACCCAGATCAAGATGTTCGAAGACCGCGAGGAGTATCTGCTGGCCTCGGTGGCGCGGCGGCTGCAGGCGAAATCCAAAGAGATGTCCGAATTCGACGCGTTCAACTCGGTGCAGGACCATGTGTTGCACGCGGCCAGCGCGCACATCGACCGGGTGGTGCTGGAAGCGTTCGTCGCCGGCATCGACGGCTGCCCCGACGAGCAGGCCCGCGAGCTGTTGGGCATCCTGTGCGACCTGTACGCGCTGTCGGTGATCGAGGATGACAAGGCCTGGTACATCGAGCACCGCTACCTGTCCACCGAGCGCGCCAAGGCGGTCACCCGGGGCATCAATGACCGCTGCCGGGCGCTGCGGCCGCACGCCCAAACCCTGGTCGACGGTTTCGGGATCCCCGAGCGGCTGCGCTACGCCGAGATGCTGCACCCGGAGAACCTGTCGGAGGCCCTCACGAGCTGACCGGCTGCTCGGCCATCGGCTGCCAGTCCGGCGCGGTGCGCGGCTCGGGCGCCCGGCGTGGGCGCACATATCTGGCCCAGGTCAGGGCCGCCGCCGCGACGTAGCACAGCATGAAGGCGCCGAACGCCGGCGTCGAGCTGCCGGTGCTGGCATAGGACTGGCGCAGCGCCAGGTTGATCACCACGCCGCCCAGCGCGCCGAACGAGCCGGCGAAGCCGATCAGCGCCGCCGACCGGGCCCGTTCCCAGTGGCGTCGTTCGGTGTCGCCGAGCTCCAACGCCCGGCTGCGCTGCGCGAAGACCGACGGGATCAGCTTGAACACCGATCCCTTGCCGACGCCGCAGCAGATGAACAACGCGATGAAGCCGGCGATGTAGCCGGCGGTCGTGTACAGCGACACCGGGGCGCCGGACGGGCGGGTCAGGTCGTCGTGCGTGCTCACCGCGACCAGGAAGCCGCCGGCAACGATCATGGCGGCCAGCACGGTCAGGGTGACCCGGCCGCCGTCGAAGCGGTCCCCCAGCTTGCCGCCGACCACCCGCGCCATCGATCCGAGCAGCGGCCCGGCGAAGGCGATCTCGGCGGCGTGCAGCGCGGCCTGCCCGTGCGTCTGCCCGCCGGCGATCAGGTTGTGGGCTATCACCTGGCCGAAGGCGAACGCGAATCCGATGAACGAGCCCGAGGCGCACATGTACAGGAACGAAATCGTCCAGGTGTCGGGCACCGTCAGCACCGAGCGCACATGACCGACCTCGACGGAATGGTCCAGGTTGTCCATGAACAGCGCGGCGCCCGCCCCGACGAGCGCCAGCAGCACCAGATAGACGGCGCACACCCAGTACGGCGCCTGGTTACCGGCGGTGGCCAGCACCACCAGCCCGACCGCCTGGATGCCGGCCGCGCCGAGATTGCCGACGCCGCCGGTGAGACCCAGCGCGAACCCCTTGCGCCGCTGCGGGAAAAACGATTCGACGTTGGCCAGCGCGGCCGCGTAGTTCCCGCCGCCCAAGCCGGTCAGCGCCGCGCACACCAGATACGGCCACAACGGCAACCCTGGGTGTGCCAGCAGCACGATGGCCGCGAGCGTGGGGATCAGCAGCACCAGCGACGACAGCACGGCCCAGTTGCGACCGCCCAGCCGCGCGGTGCCCATGGCGTACGGGATGCGCACCAGCGCCCCGACCAGTGCCGCGGTGGCGCCCACCAGCAGCTTGTCGCCGGTCGTGAAACCGTAGCGGGCCTGCGGCATGAACAGCACCATCACCGACCACAGGTACCAGATGGAAAAGGCGACGTGCATGGTGGCGATCGACCAGATCAGGTTGCGCCGGGCGATGAGCTTGTTGCCCGCTTCCCAGGCCACCAGATCCTCGGGATCCCAATGCGCGATGCGTCGCGTCCGTGCCATCAAACCCGCCTTCTGCCGATCGGCGCCCACGACACGTCGCCCGACCACCGCGCCGGGCACCGGTTGTCAAGGATGCCAGCGCTTTCCGAGTAAAGCGGCATTTCCCGGTAAGAACTCACTGAGGGCAAGCTGTGAGTTCCCGCCACCCGGCGCCCCGTGGCCGTCCGCTGCGTCATGGCGATCACCTTGTTGCCCAACGACATTGGGGCGATCGCGAGCGCGCGGCCGTTATTGATTCGGGATCTTGCCGATGGTTTGCAGTTTGCCGTCGGGCCCGATCCGGAACTTCACCGTTCCGATCCCGGTGGGACAGCACAGCTGATCATTTCCCTTCTGCCACTGGTATTGAACGGTGACGGTGTCATCCGAGGGCGGTAGCACGGTTATATACGGCTTTGCGTTCGGGGTGGCGGTGCCCAGCGGCGTGTTGTGGTCGAAAAAGAGCAGTTGTTGGGGAGTCGACTCGCTGGCGATGGTGGGGATGATCTGCACCCAGTGCAACCGGCAATTGCGGGTGTGGCCGCGCCCGATCTCCACCCAGATGGTGCCGGGGATCGCGATGGGAACCGCGGTGATCGCCTGTCGCACAGTGTCGGCCGTCGGCCCGTCGGAGGCCTTGCAGGTGTCCGGCCGGGCCTGTGGCGGCGCCGGTGGCTTCCAGCCGCAACCGGAGGCCAGCAAAACCAACACCATCACAATGAGCCGACGCACGCGGTGAGCTTAGCGAAGACTGTGAATGTCCCGTCGGTTTGGTCAAAAAGCCCGTTCGAAGAAGCGTGGCGCGGGCCGCGGTGAGTACCCTCTGCCGGGGCGGATGGTCAACGGTGACCTGCGGTAACACGATCCCAAGCCCTGAATCTCCCCGGCGATTTCACACCGGCGTGCCTGCCGTTGAGAGGAAGAAGTAAACGGGGGGAAATTTCGGGCAGCGGTGCCGAAACATGGCTGCCCCACAATGAACTCACTCGTTAGAGAGCTAACCCGTGCACACTCGACGGAGGGACGTAAGCGTGGCCAGGGAGTCCATGGCGCCGGAGAACGCCGTGAACACCATGTGCGCTTACTGCGGCGTCGGCTGCGGCATGGTGTTGCAGATCACAACCGATCCGCAAACCGGGCGCCGTCACGTCGCCAAGTCGGTTGGCAACAAAGAACATCCGGCCAACTTCGGCCGCCTGTGCACCAAGGGGGCCACCACCGCCGACCTGCTCGCCGCCCCGGGCCGGATGGACTCGGCGCACGCGCGGGCCGGCCGCGGCGAACCGCTCGAACCGATCGACACGGATCAGGCGATCACCCGGTGCGCGAAACAGTTACGGGCGATCATCGACGAGCACGGCCCGGACGCGTTCGCGATGTACGTGTCCGGCCAGATGTCGCTGGAGGCGCAGTACCTGGCGAACAAGCTGACCAAGGGTTTCATCGGCACCAACCAGATCGAGTCGAACTCGCGACTGTGCATGGCCAGCGCCGGCTCCGGCTACAAGCTGTCGCTGGGCGCCGACGGACCACCGGGTTCCTACCAGGACTTCGAACACGCCGACGTGTTCTTCGTCATCGGCGCCAACATGGCCGACTGCCACCCGATCCTGTTCCTGCGCATGATGGACCGCGTCAAGGCGGGCGCGAAACTCATCGTCGTCGACCCGCGCCGCACCGCGACGGCCGAAAAGGCGGACCTGTTCCTGCAGATCGCCCCGGGGACGGATCTCGCACTGCTCAACGGCCTGTTGCACCTGATCGTCGAAAATGGGCACACCGACCGCGAATTCATCGCCGAGTTCACCGAGGGCTGGGAGGTGATGCCCAGCTTCCTGGAGCAGTACACCCCCGACCGGGTCAGCGAAATCACCGGCATCCCCGAGCAAGACATCCGCGCGGCGGCTCAGCTGGTCGGCGAGGCCGACAACTTCATGAGCTGCTGGACGATGGGCCTCAACCAGAGCACGCACGGCACCTGGAACACCAACGCCATCTGCAACCTGCACCTGGCCACCGGGGCGATCTGCAAGCCGGGCAGCGGCCCCTTCTCGCTCACCGGTCAGCCCAACGCGATGGGCGGCCGCGAAATGGGTTACATGGGACCGGGTTTGCCGGGCCAGCGGTCGGTGGCATCGGCCGCCGACCGCGAGTTCGTCGAAGACGTGTGGGGTGTTCCCCGCGGAAGGCTGCGCACCGAGGTCGGCACCGGAACCATCGACATGTTCTCCCGGATGGCCGACGGGCAGATCAAGGCATGCTGGATCATCTGCACCAATCCCGTTGCCTCCGTTGCTAATCGGAAGACCGTGCTGGCCGGGCTGGAGCGCGCCGAGTTGGTGATCGCCCAGGACGCCTACCTCGGCACGGAGACCAGCGAATACGCCGACGTGTTGTTGCCGGCGGCGCTGTGGGCGGAGACCGAGGGGGTGATGGTCAATTCCGAGCGCAACATCACGCTGTCCCAGCCGGCGGTCGCGGCGCCGGGTGGGGCCATGCCCGACTGGCAGATCATCGCCCGGATCGCTTGCGAGATAGGGTTTTCCGAAGCGTTCAGCTACAGCTGCGCCGAGGAGGTGTTCGAGGAGATCAAGCGGTTCTGGAATCCGACGACCGGCTACGACCTGCGCGGTGTGAGCTATGAGCGGCTGCGTCGGCAGCCGCTGCAGTGGCCGTGCGTGCCGCAGAGCACGGCCGACCGCAACCCGATCCGCTACCTCAATGACGGCGTCAGCCAGACACAACTGGTCCGCGAGGACGGCACCGTGCCGCGGCTGGCCTTCCCGACGCCGAGCGGCCGCGCGGTGTTCTTCGCCCGTCCGCACCTGCAGCCCGAGGAAATGCCCGACGACGACTACCCGTTCCTGTTGAACACCGGGCGGCTGCCGCACCAGTGGCATACCATGACCAAGACCGGCAAGGTCGCCAAACTCAACAAGCTCAACCCCGGCCCGTTCGTCGAGATCCATCCCGACGACGCCGCCCGGCTGGGCATCGGCGAACACGACCGCGTCGAAATCGCTTCCCGCCGCGGCCGGGCCGTGCTGCCCGCCGTCGTCAGCGACCGGGTGCGGCCCGGCAACTGCTTCGCCCCGTTCCACTGGAATGACGCCTTCGGCGAGTATCTGTCGATCAACGCGGTCACCAACGACGCGGTCGACCCGATCTCGAACCAGCCCGAATTCAAGGCGTGCGCCGTCACCCTGACGAAAGTCGCCGTCTCCCACCCCGATTCGGCCATCGGAACCGGCCCTTCGGCGGGCCACGACACACCGGAATCCGCGCCCACGGAGGTACGAGAAATCAGCGTGTCACAAGTCGATGCCCTCGGCGAATTACTGGGCGTGGCAACGTCATTCAAGCCGGAATTCAACGAGCTCGGCCGCTCGTACCTGGCCGGGATGCTGACCGGACTGCGCTCGGACGCCGGCCGCCGCGCCGGTGGCGTGCCCACGCTGCCGCCGAGCGCGCCCTTCGATTCCCGCACCCGGCTGTGGGTGGACGGCCTGCTGGCCGGGTTGTTCTCCCGCGCCGACGCATCCCAGCAGGCGGCGCTGCCCGAGCCGCCCCAGCCGGCCGTCCAGCAGCCACCGGCCGCGCCGGCCGGTGCCACACCCGCGCCCGAGCGGGCCCCGGTCGTGGTGCTGTGGGCGTCGCAGACCGGCAACGCCGAGGAGCTCGCCGCCGAGGTCGCCGCGCAACTCGCGGCGGCCGAGCTGCCGGTCGCCCTGCACAGCATGGACGACTTCCCGGCGGCCGAGCTGGCGGCGACGCGGGAACTGCTGCTGATCACCAGCACCACCGGTGACGGCGACGCACCCGACAACGGCTCCGGCCTGTGGCGCGCGCTGACCGGCGACGCTGCACCGCGATTGGGCAACACCCGCTACGCGGTGCTCGCGCTGGGCGACTCCAACTACGACGACTTCTGCGGTCACGGACGCAAACTCGACGCGCGGCTGGCCGAGCTGGGCGCGACCCGCATCGCCGAACGCGTCGACTGCGAACCCGACTACGAACAGGCCGCGGCCAAGTGGGTCGCTGACGTCATCGAGGCCCTGACCCGCACCCCCACCGCGGTGGGCGGCGACGGCGGCGCGACCGTCTCGGCCCGCACCTCCCCGGTGGCGGCACCGTCCCGCCCGAACACGCCCGCGCCGCACACCTACAGCAAAAAGCACCCGCTCATCACCGACATGGTGCGCAACACCACGTTGAACGGGCCGAAATCCACCAAGGACGTGCGGCATCTGGTGTTCAACCTGCCGGAAGACGCCGTCAGCTACGAGGCCGGTGACGCGCTCGGGGTGTGGCCGCGCAACAGCGACGAGCTGGTCGACGAGTGGCTGGCGGTCACCGGCCTGGACGGGCAGACCCCGGTCGAGGTCGGCGAGCACGGGCTGATGTCACTGCGTTCGGCGCTCACCGAGCGCATCGAGATCGCGCACATCAGCCGGGATTTGGTGCGTTTCGTGCAGGAGCGTACCGGCGACGCCAAACTCGCCGAGCTGTTGAAGCCGGAAAACAAACGCGCACTGGCCGATTGGACGTGGGGGCGGCAATCCATCGACCTGCTGGCGCAGCTGCCGGTGTCCGCCTCGGCCCACGAATGGCTCAGGGTGCTCAAACGCCTTCAGCCGCGGCTGTATTCGATCTCGTCGAGCCCCAAGGCCTGCCCGGGCGAAGTGCACCTGACGGTGTCGCCAGTGCGCTACAACTTCCAGGGCGTGCCGCGCCGCGGGGTGTGTTCGACTTACCTCGCCGCCCGCTCCCCCGGCGATCGGGTGGCCGTCTACCTGCAGCCGTCGAGCAACTTCCGCCCGCCCAGCGACCCGGACACCCCGATGATCATGATCGGGCCGGGCACCGGGATCGCGCCCTTCCGCGGCTTCCTGCAGGAGCGGCGCGCGCTCGGCCACCGCGGCCCCAACTGGCTGTTCTTCGGCGAGCAGCACGCCGCCACCGACTTCTACTACCGCGACGAGCTGGAGCAGATGCGCGAGGACGGTTTCCTCACCGAGCTGGACCTCGCCTTCTCCCGGGACCAGCAACACAAGGTCTACGTGCAGCACCTGATGCGCAACCGCGGCAAGCAGCTGTGGAGCTGGCTGCAGGACGGCGCCCAGCTGTACGTGTGCGGCACCGCCGACCCGATGGCCAAGGACGTCGACCGGGCGCTGTGCGACATCGCCGCCGAATTCGGCAATCTCGACCCGGACGCGGCCAAGGCCTACGTTCAGTCGCTCAGCGCGGACAAGCGCTACCACCGCGACGTCTACTAGCCCGCACTAGCCGCGACGACGTCGAACTCGTAATACGGCGGAAACATCGCACACCCATCGCTGAAACATGCGCATCGCACCATGCACTCAAAAGGTCGCGCACCTGAAGGAGTGACGTAGTCGTGGCTCGGGAGTGTGATGGACCCGATCGGGTCATGAAGAAGAACTGTCCGCTGCAGTGCCCCCGGCGATACGGCGGGGTGGCCGAGAATGCGGCCGGTGACCAGGTGGACTGGGCGGGCTTGCCGGTCAATCTGGACTTCGCGTTCTCGCGGGATCAACGCGACAAGGTCTACGCCCAGCACCTCAAGCGCAGGCACGGAACACAGTTCGGCACCTGGCGGCGCGGCGGCCAGGTGTGCGTGTGCGAGCTGGCGAGCGAGTCCGTTTCCAGCGGGTAGCCGCCACCGATCGCGCCGCTACCGCCGGGCCGGATCGGGCTGGCCGTAGACGGCGACCACGACGGTGCGGTCCAGGCTGTTGTCCGACCACACCCCGATGGAGGTGTTGGCGCAGTCCCGGATGATCGCCATGTCGTCTGGGTTGGCATACCACTGGTTGACCAGCTCGAGGCTGCTGATCGCCATCGCCGGGTTGATGGCCACCGTCTCGGCGGCCCTGCCACGAAAGCCGGCGGCATTGGCCCGGTCCTGCGGCGTCGATCCGTCGGAACCGATGTCGTCGTTGATGTTTCGGTTGTTGATCATGTCTTCGGCGTGCCATTCGGCGGCCAGGGTGAGTGCGTTGTTCCTGACCACGTCGTTGGTGCAGCCCGCGTGGTGCTGCAGGGTGTAGACGGCGGAGACGACGGCGCTGTTGAGCCGCTTGTTGTCGGCGTGCGCGGCGGGCACCGGCAGCGCCGCCGACACGACGACCGCGCCCGCCATCAGGCGGGCGGCGTGGTTCACCGGTACCGACACGCCTCACACCGGTTCGAAGCGGGACACCAACCAGCGGCCGTTGACCTTGTCCAAGGTCATCCGGACGACGGGCTGGGTGTCGGTGGGGGCGCCGTCGCCGATGGTGACGGTTTGGTCGACGAAAACCAAAGCCACCGCGTGGTTTTCGGCGACCGAGACCGATGCCGCCGCGTTGACCCTGGCCGCGGACGAGATGTGCTTCTCCTTGGCGCCGGGAATGACGACCTGGCGGGTCAGCTCGGCGTAGGCATCCTTGAACTCACCGGTCAGCCGGTCGCGCGCCGCGGCGAGGTCCTTGTCCACCGAATCCGCCCGGTAGGACAGCAACGCCACCGCGTCCTCACGGGCGGCCTGCACCGACTGGGCGCGAGCCTGGGCGAGGTCGTCGGCGGATCCGGCCGACCACCTCAGGTAGCCGGCGCCCAGCGCCAAGACCAGCGCCAGCCCGGGCAGTATGCCGTAGCCGAACACCCGCGGCCAGGCGATCGAGGGTTTGCCCCGCGACGACGTTGGTTGCGGGTCGGTGTCCGACTCCCGGATATCGGCGGCGGTCCTGGCCGTCTCGCTCGGCGCGGTCACGGGACGAACACCACGTTGGAGACCTTGGCGTCATCGCCGACGGATCGGACCTCGATGCGCATCCGCCATTCCCGCGGCGGCTCGTCGCCGCCGGCGGTGTGCGACTTCACCGCGACCGCCACCAGCACCTGGGCGGAGTCGCCGCGCTGCGACTCCAGTCCCGCATCGGTCACGGTGCCTTCGGATTTCGATTGCGCCGCCTTGACCACCTCCGCGAACGGTTTGGACCGCTGCTCGAACTCGTCGCGGAACGCGCCGGTGGCCGAATCGAGGATCCGCTGCACGTCGCGGTCGACCTGGGTGTAGTTGATGGTGGTGAGGTTGACCGCGCCCTGACGGGCGGTCGCGACGAACAGGTTGCGCCGCGCCTGGGCGTCGTGCTGCTGATAGGCGCGGTAGCCCAGCCAGCCGCTCAACCCGGCCAACGCCGCCACCATGACCGCGCCGACCGCCAACACCGTCTCCGCCCGCGACAGCCGTCGCCGCCGGGCGAGTTCGCGCCAGCGCGCGACCCGGCCCTGGTCTTGATCGTCTCCCTCGGCGGTGTCGAGTTGTCTTGCTGCGTCGGACTTTTCCTCGGCGGAGGGGGTATCAGATTCGTCGGCCATGATGCTCGAACTCCTCAGGGTTGCGGAACCAGAAGCGATTGCCAGCTTTTGGCGCGTGGGTGCGCCAGATCGGACTCGGTGTAGCGGCGGCCGTCCGGCCCAATGTAATCCCCGGTGGCCGGGTCGTAGGGTGCCACCGCGACGGGCGGGGGTGCCGGGGCGGTGCCCCGCGGTGGCGGCAGCCGCGGATCCTGTCCCGGCGGATACTGCGGCACGCCTTGACCACTGGTGGTGGCATTGGGGTCGCCCTTCCAGTTGTAGCCGTCGTTGAGCGGCACGTATTCTTCGTCGCTTTCGCACAGTTCGACGGTCGGTGCGCGTTTCCACGGCTTGCTCTCACAGGGGATGTTGCGCACGCCGCGGACGTTGAATTCCGAGTCCTGCGGCACCCGGCAATACAAGTCGGCGGCGGGTCGGTCCGGCGCGTCGACGCTGGCGGGCGAACGGCGTTGCGCCGGAGGCAGATAACCCGTCGTGCACGGCGGCGGCAGGTTGAGGTTGAGGTTGAAGTCCAACTGGGCGCCCCGGTACTCCTGCTTGGTGTTGGAGCTGGGCACGATGATCGCCGCCATGGCCGCGATGCCCTGCGGCAGCAACACCAGCAGTTGTTCGATGTCGTGGCGGTAGACGACGGCGATGTCGTCCAGGCTCACCAGGTTGGCGAACAGCACCGGCAGGGCGGGCGTCACCCGGTCCAGCAGGGCGCGGCCCTCCTCGACTCCGGAAGCGCCGTGCGCCAACAGGTCTCGCACCGCGGCGTCCTGCGCCTTGAACTGGGCCATGAGGGCCGCGGTGCGGTCGGCCCAGGTGGCGATCGCCCCGGAGGTCTGGACCTGTGAGTTGAGCACCGCCGGAGATTGATCGATCAGCGTGGCGAGCGGGTCGACGGTGTGGCCGCCGGCGACGGCCAGCGCGGTGGACCCGTCGACGATGCGGGACAACTCGGCGCCCAGTCCGCCGACCGCCCGGTCGGTCTCGTCGATCACCGTGCGCAGGTTGTCGCGGGGAATCGCTTGCAGCGCACGGTTGGTCATGTCGAGCAGCCGCCCGATGTCCACCGGTACCTCGACGCGGCCGGCGGTGATGACGTCGCCGTCGCGCAGCGTCCGGGACTGGTGGTCGCCGGTGCCGGGCCGCGGGGTCAGCTCGATGTACTGCTCACCGATCGCCGAGCGGCTGTGCACCGACGCCTGGACGTCGAAGGGCACCTCGATCCCCGACCGCATAGCCAGCACCGCGCGCACTCCGGTCGCGGTGACGTCGACCGATTTGACCTGGCCGACGTCGGTACCGCGGTAGGTGACCACCGAGGTCTGGTAGAGCCCACCCGATTGCGGCAGGTCGACCGTGACCCGGTACTCGCCGATCCCGAACAGGGTCGCGGGCAGCTTCATGAAGTTGAATGCCATTGCGCCGCAGGAAACAACGGTCACCACCGCCAGAATCGACAACTGGATCCAGGTCCGGCGGTTCAACCGAAGCATCAGTATCCCCCGAAATGGTACGGATAGGTCAGCGGGTTGCCGCCGGTGACGGGGCTGGGGGGCTGCATGCCGATGGTCCGGCCCCACTGCAGTTCGAGCTGGGTGAGGTTGCCTTCCCAGCGCGAGCCGGTGAAAAGCCCTTGGTCGATGCGGCTCAGCGTCAAGTCGACGATCAAGGTGAGGTTGGCGTAGTCGCCGCGGAACCAGTTCCGCACCGTCGACGCCGGCCAGGGGTAAGTCGCCAGGCCGTCCAAGCCGCGGGTCAGCGAGGGTCCGGCGTCGGCCAGCGACCGCAGCACCGGCGCGATGTTGCGCAGGTTGTCCACCAGGGATTGCTTGCTCTGGTGGATGGTGTCGGCCGCGATCGCGCTGAACTTGCCGACCCGGTCGATGGTGTCGGCGATCTTGGTGCGCTCTTGCGCCAGCACGGCAAGCGCTTTGGGCACCGACGTCAACGCCTTGTCCACCACCGGGTCGGCGGCGGCGACCTGACCGGCCAGGGCATTGAGGTTCTCGGCAGCGGCGATGATGTCGTCGGTCTGCTCGTTGGTGTGCGCGATGAACTCGTCGATCTGGCTCAGCAGGCTGCGCATGTCGGCTTCCCGGCCGGCGAAGGCCTTCGCCACCGCCCGGGTGATCTCCTGCAACTGCCCGATTCCGCCACCGTTGAGCAGAATCGACACCGAGGCCAGCGTCTGCTCGGTGGTGGGATACAGGCTCGCCCGCGACAACGGGATGACCGAGCCGGCCGTGAGCCGGCCGACGGGCGGCTCGTCTTTGGGTGGTGCGAGTTCGATGTGCATCGACCCGAGCAGGCTGGTCTGGCCGAGCTTGGCGGTCGAGTTGGCCGGCAGGTGCACGTCACCGTCGATGCGCATGGTGACCAGGGCGTGCCAGTCCTGCAGTTCGATCTTGGTGACGTTGCCGACGTTGACGTCGTCCACCCGGACGCGGGTGTTTTCCTGGATGGTCACCACATCGGGCATCTGCGCCTGGATGGTGTAGGAGCCCGGTCCCCCGCCCGCGGTGCCGGGCAGCCGCAGCGAATTCAAGCCACGCCAGCCGCACCCGGAAAGCGCTGCCGCGCAAGCTACCACCAGTGCTGCGACGACCGCGCGTCTCATGACGGCCCCGTCGGCAGCATCAGGTCCCGCAGCACCTGCAGCGAGTTGCTCGTCGGGTTCGGCGGCGGGCCGGGTTCGGCGGGCGGCTGATCGGCGGGCGCGGGCTGGCCGGGAGGAGCCGGCGCCTCGGGGGGCGGGCCGCTGTCCGGAGGCGTGTACCCGGGCCGCAGCCAGTCCTCGCTGTAGGTGATCTCGCTGGGCCGGGCCTGGGTACCGACGAACGGGTTGATCCCCGCCGGGATGTAGTTGTAGATGCGGTTCTTGATGATCGGGTTGAGGTATTGCAGGCACAGTTTGGATACCCGCGCCAGCCGGGCCCGCGACGCCGCTTCGATTGAGCTGCAGATGAATTGGGGAATATCGGCGAAGTTGTTCAGTGCCAGGATGCCCGTCATCGCGCTCTGGGCCGGCTGGTAGATGTTCAAGAAGTTCTGGAACACCGTGGGGGCGATGTGCAGGATCTGCTTGACGTCACCGCGGCTGTCGTTGAGCGCGGTGGTGATGGAGCCCAGGCGGTCGACCGTGACACCCATCGCCTCGCGGTTCTCCGCCAGGAAATCGCGCACATCGCTCAGCGCCCCGTCCAGCGACTTCAGCGCACTGCCTACCTCGTTGGGCGTGTTGGTCAGCAGGGTCGTCACGGCGGCCAGGTTGGTGTTGAACGAGGCCAGCAGGTCGCTGCTGGAGTACAGCGCGGACACCAGCAGTTGCAGGTTGCGCACCGTGCTGAAGATGTCATCGGCGTGGTCACCGAGCGCCGAAATCGCTTCGGAGAGCTTGAGTACCGTGTCGCGGGCGGTGTCCCCCTGGCCGCGGAGATTGTCGGCGGCCGAGTTGACGAATTCGCCGACCGAGTTCACCCCGCCCGCGGTGGTGGGCTGCAGCGCGTCGGTCAGTTTCTCCAGCTGCTTGCGGAAATCGTCCCACTCCACCGGAACCGCGGTGCGGCTCAGCGGGATCGCCGCGCCGGGGCTCAATGTGGGCCCACCGGAGTATGCCGGCACCAGCTGGATCGCCCGGGCGGTCACCAGCGATGGCGACAGCACGGCGGCGCGGGCAGCGGCCGGGATCGCGTACTTCTTGTCGACGGAGAACGTCACTTTCGAGCCGGCGGATTGGGGTTCGATCTTGTCGATCGCGCCGACGGCGACGCCGAGGATGCGGACCTCGTCGCCGACGAACAAGCCGTTGGTCTCCGCGAAATACGCCGCGTAGCTGTTCTTTTCGACGGCCCGCCACAGCTTGCCGCCGACCAGCACGCTCGCCACGGCCAGCGTCAGGACCAGGCTCAGCGCGGTCGCCTTGCGCAGGGTGTCTCGAGTGATGGTCATGGCTGATCGAATTCGTGGGGCGAGGGCGGCGGGATGGTCCGCACCGGTGGCGTGGACGGCGGCGGCGACGGCGGCTGCGACCACAGCGGCACCGGCGCGTTCTCCGGCGGCACCGGCGGAGTCCCCGTCGGCGGATCCACCACCTCCGAGGGCAGCTTCTGATCGGGGTCCAGGAAACGGTCGTACATGTCCGCGTCCAACACCGGTCCGCCGAACTGGCCGGGCACCAGGTTGGCGACGTAGGCCTTGAAAAACGGCCCCGAGCCCAGGCATTCGCCGAACGACATCGCATACCGTTTGAACTTGGGCAGCGTTTTCTGCAGCTCCTCCTTGCGGTTGTCCAGGATCTCGAGCACACCGTTGAGCTTGTCCAGCGCGGGTTTGAGCTGGGTTCGGTTGTCGTTGACCAGCCCGCTGATCTGATGCGACACCGCGGTGAGGTGGTTCATCAACGCGTCCAGCGAATCCCGTTCGTCCAGCAGCGCGGCCAGCAGCGCGTTGGAGTTGGCCACCAGCCCGGCGATCTGCAGGCTGCGCCGGCCCAGCACCGCCGAGACGTGATTGGCGTTGCCCAGCAGGTTGCGCAGCTGCGCGTCGCGGCTGTTGAGGGTGTCGGAGAACCGGGCGACGCCCTGCAGCGCGGGCTTGAGGTTCTCCGGTGTGGCTTTGAGGGTGTCGGCCAGCGTGGTCAGGGCCGCGGAGAGTTGGGTGGTGTCCAGGCCGCTGATGGTGGTGGTCAGATCGCCCAGGGCGTCGGGCAGATCGTAGGGCGAGGTGGTGCGTTCCAGCGGAATGACGCCCGAGAGCCGCCCGTCCCCGCGCGGGGTCAGCTCCAACATCTTGGCGCCCAGGATCGTTTCGGTTTTGATCGCCGCCTCGGTGCGATCGCCCAGGACGACGCCCTTGCGGACGGTGAATCCGATCCGCACCTTGGTGCCCTCCAGGCGCAGGTCCGAGACCCGGCCCACGCCCATGCCGGAAACCCGCACCGCGTTGCCGGGTTTGATGCCGCCGGCCTCGGAGAAGTAGGCCGCGTAGTCGTCGGTGTTCTTGATGAACGGCAGCTTGTTGTACTGGAAGGCGACGACGGTGACGCAGGCCAGGATGACGGTTCCCAGCACGCCCAGCATCAAGGGCCGTTGCGGGGCGGGTGATTTGGGTAGCTTCCACGTCATTTCGGTGTGCACCGCCCGCTGGGCTGACCCAGCAATTTGACGAAGATCGGGTTGCCGCCTTTGCCGTTGAGCTTCAGCAGCACTTCGCAGAAGTAGAAGCCGAAGTAGTCGCCGTTGAGGCCCTGGCGGGCCAGCACCTGGTAGATGTCGGGCAGCTCCTTGAGCAGGTTGTCGACGTAGTCGCGGTCGGAGAGCACCTGCCCGGACATCCGATCCGTGTGCTGCACAACGTCTTTGAGGGGCTGGCGGGACTGGGAGAGCAGGTCGGTGATGGAGCCGGCGGCCGCGTTGATGTAGGCGAGCCCGGTGGAGATGTCGTCGCGGCGCTGGGCCAGCCCATCGACCAACTGCGCCAGTTTGTCCAGGCCGTCGGAGAATTCGTGGTCGCGGGTGGCGAAGGTGCGCAACACGGTGTTCAGGTTGGTGATGAGCTCGCCGATGAGCTGGCTGCGCCCGGCCAGGGTCGAGGTCAGCATCGAGGTCTGCGACAGCACCGAGGCCAGGGTGCCGCCCTGTCCCTGGAAGATGCGCAGCAATTGGCCGGACAGGGCGTTGACCTGATCGGGGTCCAGCGCCCGGAACAGCGGACGGAACCCGCCGATCAGGGCGTCCAGGTCGAGCGCCGGCGAGGTGCGCGCCAGCGGAATCGTCGCGCCCGGCGGCAGCCGGCGCGGCGAGCCCGGGCCCTCCTCCAGCGCCAGATAGCGGTCGCCGATCAGGTTTTCGTAACGCACCACCGCCTTGGTGCCCTCGCTGAGCCGCACGCCCTTGTCGACCGCGAAGCCGACGGTGACGGTGCCGTCCCGGTGCAGGCTGAGATCGCCGACCTTGCCGACCTCCACCCCGGCGATGCGCACGAAGTTGCCGGACTTCAGGCCGGAGATGTTGGTGAACACCGCTTGGTAGCCGGTGCGGTCCTCGAAGCGCAGCTGACCGAACACCGCGATGAGGGTGAAGGTGAACAACAGGCAGACCGCGGTGAAGATCGCCACCCGCCAGGCGATGCTCGACAATTTCCTTCTCATGGCGGCGGCTGCCCTCCCCGCCAGAAGTAGCGCGGCGCTTCGGGCGGGTTCTTGGTGGTCGGGAACCAGTTGGCCCACCACGGGTTACCCGCGGCCACGTTGGTGCGGATCTCGTTCGGCGCGGCTCCCCAACCGGTGTCGGTGACCAGGGCCCGCACCGGGAAGTTGGCGCTGGGGTCGGGCAGCGAACCACAGCTGGGCCTGCCGCCGGGGCCGCCGGTCGCGTTGACCTTGGGCAGGTGTTTGGGATAGCGGTACGGGTCATCGCCGAACAGCAGAGCGGCGTCCAGGATCACCGAATATCCGTTGCCGCCCAGGGCATCTCGGCCGCCGTGGTCGACGTACCACTGGGCGCCCTGGAACAGGCAGGTGTAGGTCGGGGAGTATTTCTGCATCAGCGCGATGGTGGGATCGAGCAGGTTCATCGCTCGCACGATGTTGGATTCGTTGGCTCCGATGACGTTGATGCCGGTCTGGCTGAAGCCGACGGCCGACAGCAGCAGCGAGTCGAGCGAGCGCTGGTTGTCGGTGATGGTGTTGCTGGTGGTGCTCGCCGAGTCGAGAATCGACAGGATGTGTTGCGCCGCGTCGGAGTAGACGGCGGTGGTCGCCCCGAACAGCCGCCAGTCCTCACCGATGGTGTCCATGCGTGAATTGACGGTGCGCAGAAGGCTATTGGCGTCGGTGATGGCTTCGCCGATCCGCTCGCCCTTGCCGCGCACCGACTGGGCGAACGCGGACAGGATGGCGTTGAGCTTGGCCGGGTCGAGCGCCTGGACGACCGCCTGCAGGTTCTCGAAGACGGTGTTCACCTCGACGGTGACGTTGCGTGAACGCAGCACCGCGCCCGGCTTGAGCGGGCTGGCGCTGGGCCGCTCGGGAACGATCAGGTCGACGAATTTGGAGCCGAAGGCGGTGGTCGATTTGATCTCGGCTTCCAGGTTGCTCGGCAGATATCGGAACGGGCCCGGCTGGATCTTGAGCTGCAGCCGGGCGGTCTTCACGTCGGTGCCGATGGAGGCGACCTGCCCGATCTGCACACCGCGCAACTTGACCTTGGCGCCGTCCTCCATCACCAGTCCCGCCCGGTCGGACACCAGCGTGAGCGGGACGAAGGTCTGGAACTTCCCGGAGAAGGAGGCCGCGGTCAACGCGACCAGTCCGCCGATGACGATGAACAGGGTGGGCGCCCACCAGATGGGGTCGATCCCGTTGCGCTGGTTTCCGCCGCGCCGGATGAGGCCGCTGCTGCTCTGTTTGCTCATCGGCTATCCCGACAGGTTGAAGTTGCCGGACTGCCCGTACACGGACAGCGAAATCATTAGGCACACAAAGGCGGTGACGATCATCGACGACCGCACCGACCGGCCGACCGCCTCCCCCACGCCCGCCGGGCCGCCGGTCGCGGTGAACCCGTAATAGGTGTGCACCACCATCACACCCGTGGCCATCGCCAGCGCCGAGAAGAACGACCACAACAGGTCGTTCGGGCGCAGGAAGGTGGAGAAGTAGTGTTCGTAGACGCCTTTGGATTGGCCGTAGACGTAGATGGTGAGCAGCTTCGCCGCGATGAACGACATCAGGACGGCGACGGCGTAGAGCGGGATGACCACCAGGATGCCGGCGATGATGCGGGTCGACGCCAGGTAGGTGACGGCGCGGATGCCCATGACTTCCAGCGCATCGATCTCCTCGTTGATGCGCATCGCCCCCAATTGCGCTGTCGCGCCGGCACCGATCGTGGCCGCCAGCGCCAGGCCCGCCGTGCAGGGCGCGATCATCCGCACGTTCAAAAACGCCGAGAGGAATCCGGTCAACGCCTCCACGCCGATGTTGGACAGCGTGTCGTAGCCCTGGACCGCGACCAGGGCTCCGGTGGTGAGGGTGAGGAAGCCGATGATGCCGACGGTGCCGCCGATCACCGCCAACGCGCCTGTGCCCATGCCCATCTCGGCGATCAGCCGCAACAGCTCGCCGGGATAGCGCCGTATCGCGTCGGCGATGGCGGCCAGGGATTGGCCGTAGAACACGGTCTGCTCCCCCAGCTTGCGGGTCGACTCGACGAGCCTGGGCCCCAGCGCAGCGAACCGCGACGGCTCGCGGGCGATCTCGGTCATTTGGCCGTCACCTTCACCCCGAGCGCGGTGGTCAAAATGTTGATGAAGAACAGCGCCATGAAGGAGAACACCACCGTCTCGTTCACCGCGTTGCCGACGCCGGTGGGACCGCCGCCCACCGAGAGACCCTTGTAGCAGGCGATCAGTCCCGCGGACAGACCGAACAGGGTCGCCTTGATCAGCGAGATCACCACCTGCGGCAGCCCGGTGACCAACGTCATTCCCGCGACGAAGGCGCCGGGCGTGACGTGCTGGACGAAGACCACGAAGATGTAGCTGCCCGTCAATCCGGTGACGGCGACCACCGCGTAGAGCATGACCGCCACGAAGGTGGCCGCGATGATGCGCGGAACCACAAGCGCCTGAACGGGATTGACGCCGATCACCTTCATCGCGTCGATTTCTTCGCGGATGGTGCGCGCGCCCAGGTCGGCGCACATGGCGGTCGATCCGGCGCCCGAAACGACCATCGCCGTGACGACCGGCCCCACTTGGGTGACCGACGCCAGCCCGGCCCCCGCGCCGGACAGGTCGCCGGCGCCGATCTCCACCAGCAGAATGTTGAGCACGAAAACAATCAGCACGGTGTACGGAATCGACAACATGATGGTCGGAAAAATGGAAACCCGTGCCACGAACCAGATCTGTTCGAGAATTTCCCGCCACGCCCACGGCCCGCGAACCGCCGCGGCCAGCGCCTCGGCGCTGAGCAAGAAGAATTGGCCGAGCGCCGTCATGGGCTTGGCGATGGCGGTCGCGTTCACGGTGCTCGCCCGCTCATTCGCTGACTCAACCCGACCCCCATATTTCGTAACACGGTTTATCCGTTCGTAATCACCTGGCTCCCAAGCAAACAGCGCTGTTTACATGCGGCACTCACGTGTGCTTCGCGCATAGTTCAGCGAATCTACGGCCACGACCTCGTCCGCCGTCAGGGTTGCAATCAACCAGAAGAAATGTGGACGGGGACCGGACGGATGGTTTCACCCGCCGTCCGGAATAGTGCTGCACGCAACGCTTCTACGACGAGCGTCAGGATTCGCCGCACCGCTGTCGTGGGCAAGGTTTTGCGTCGGCGTGACCACAACTTCGGCCGTCCAGGAACAGGTGGGCATCAAGTCGAGGAATAAGAAGTGCCGGTTGTGGATACACTCTGCCGGTGACAAACAGCCCGTCGTCATACCTGGTGTTGGCGTCGCAGCGCAGCGGCAGCACGCTGCTGGTCGAATCGCTGCGGGCCACCGGCGTGGCCGGCGAGCCTCAGGAGTTCTTCCAGTACCTGCCGTCCACCAGCCAGGCCCCGCAGCCGCGGGAATGGTTCGCCGGGGTCGACGACGAGTCGATCCTGAGCCTGCTCGATCCGCTGGACGCGGGCACGCCGGACCTGGCTCCGCCCGAGATCTGGCGCAGCTACATCCGCACGGTCGGCCGGACCCCGAACGGGGTGTGGGGCGGCAAGCTGATGTGGAACCAGACCCCGCTGCTGTTGGACCGTGCGAAGAACCTGCCGGATCGCAGCGGCGACGGGCTGCGGGCGGCCATCCGCGATGTGATCGGCGAGGAGCCGCTGCTGATTCACGTCTACCGGCCGGATGTGGTCTCGCAGGCGGTGTCGTTCTGGCGGGCGGTGCAGACGCGGGTCTGGCGGGGCCGGCCCGACCCGGCGCGCGACGCGCGCGCCACCTATCACGCCGGGGCGATCGCCCACGTCGTGACGATGCTGCGCGCCCAGGAAGAGGGCTGGCGCAATTGGTTCGCCGAAGAGGACCTCAAACCCATGGAGATCCCGTATCCGGTGTTGTGGCGCAACCTGACTCAGGTGGTCGCCGCCATCCTCGAGCAGTTGGGGCTCGACCCGCAACTGGCGCCCGAACCGGTGCTGGAGCGCCAGGCGGACCACCGCTCCGACGAGTGGGTGGACCGCTACCGCGCCGACGCGGAGAAATACGGTCTGCCGACCTGAAATACGGCGGAGCTAAATTCAGGCCGAGCCAATCGCTTGGATGCGGCGGGCGCGACCGCCACGATTCCGTCAGCAGGCGTCCCGCGTGGGCCGCCACCGGTTGCTCGAGGAGCGGACATGGTGAGTGACAATCGCGGCGATCACGAGGCGCCCGATCGTGGGCAGGACTGGGCGGCGCGGCTGGCGTCGGTTTCGGTGGATTGGTGGGCCACCGCGGTGGCGGGCGTGATCGTCGCGCTGGCGGTGGCCGACGTGCTCCCGAAGATTCCGTGGTGACCGGCGTGAGCACCGTTCGCGTCGCACCCGACGAAACAGACGAAACAGCGGACGCCACCTTCACCAGCACCCGCCCGCTCGACTACCTGCCGGGCATCCTGCTGCTGATCGGCGTGGGGGTGTTGGGCAAGTACGCCCAGATCTGGTGGAACGCGCTGGCCAAACACGAGCACTGGACGGTGCCCGACATCGAATATGTGTTGTGGGCCATCGTGATCGGGCTGGTGATCACCAACACCGTCGGGCTGCACCCGATCTTTCGGCCCGGCGTGCTGACCTACGAATTCTGGCTGAAGGCCGGGATCGTGGCGCTCGGTTCGCGATTCGTGTTGGGCGACATCGCAAAGCTGGGCGGGATCAGCCTGGTGCAGATCCTGGTGGACATGACCATCGCCGGGACGATCATCATCGCCGTGGCCCGCTGGTTCGGGTTGTCGGGCAAGCTCGGTTCGCTGTTGGCGATCGGCACGTCCATCTGCGGGGTGTCGGCCATCGTGGCGGCCAAGGGCGCGATCCGCGCGCGTAACTCCGACGTCAGCTACGCGATCGCCGCGATTCTGGCGTTGGGCGCGGTGTCGCTGTTCGTGTTGCCGCCGCTAGGGCATGCGATCGGGCTGACCGATCACGAATTCGGTTTGTGGGCAGGGCTTTCGGTGGACAACACCGCCGAGACCACCGCCACCGGATACCTGTACTCCGAGCACGCCGGCAAGATCGCGGTGCTGGTCAAGTCGACCCGCAACGCGCTGATCGGTTTCGTGGTGCTGGGTTTCGCGCTGTTCTGGGCGGGCCGCGGGCAGGCCGACGAGATCGCCCCGGGGGTTCGGGCCAAGGCCGCCTTCATCTGGGCCAAATTCCCGAAGTTCGTGCTGGGCTTCCTGGTGGTCTCGGCGATCGCCACCGCGGGCTGGCTGACCAAGGGCCAGACCGCCAACCTCGCCAACGTGTCGAAATGGGCGTTCCTGCTGACCTTTGCCGGGGTGGGGCTCAACACCGACATCCGCCAGATCGCCCGCACCGGGTGGCGCCCGCTGGTGGTCGCGGTCATCGGGTTGACCGTGGTCGCCACCGTCTCGCTGGGCATCGTGCTGCTGACCTCGCGCGTATTCGGTTGGGGCGTAACCACTTAGGGTTTAACCGCCCGGCCGGCGGTTCAGCCGACGTTGGCGCCACCCTCGGCGATCCGGCGCACCGCGCGCAGGAACACGTCGATCTCCTCGAACGTGTTGTAGAAGGCGAACGACGGGCGCACGGTGGCCTCGAGTCCCAGTCGGCGCAGGGCCGGCTGGGCGCAGTGGTGGCCTGCCCGCACCGCGATGCCCTCGGCGTTGAGCGCCTTGCCCACCTCGAGCGGTTCGTGGCCCGCCAGCACGAAGGACAACACGCTGGCCTTCTCCTGCGCGGTCCCGATCAGGCGGACCCCGGGGATGTCAGCCAACCGCGGTGTCGCGTACTCCAGCAAGGCGTGCTCGTAGGCGGCGATCCGCTCGACGCCCAACCGTTGCACGTAGCGCAGCGCCTCGGTCAGCCCGACGGCGTCGGCGATGTTGCCGGTGCCGGCCTCGAACTTCGTCGGCGGCCCCTGGTACAGCGAGCGTTCCAGGGTGACGTCGGCGATCATGTGGCCGCCGCCCTGCCACGGCGGGGTCTCGGTGAGCGCCTCCTCGGTGCCGTAGAGCGCACCAATCCCGGTGGGGCCGTAGATCTTATGGCCGGAGAAGACGAAGAAGTCGGCGCCGAGTTCGGCGACGTCGATCGGGATGTGCTGGATGGACTGGGCGCCGTCGATCAGCACCCGGGCGCCGTAGCGGTGACCCAACTCGACGATCTTGTCCACCGGCACCACGGTGCCCAGGGCGTTCGACACGTGGCTGGCCGCGACCAGCTTGGTCCGCGGGCCCAGCAGCTCCTCGAATTCGCTCAGCAGCAGGTTGCCCGCGTCGTCGATCGGCGCCACCTTGAGGATGGCACCGGTTTTTTGCGAAATCAGCTGCCAGGGAACGATGTTCGCGTGGTGCTCCAGGTGAGTGATGACGATCTCGTCGCCGGGCTGCAGATGCTTGGCGCCCCACGCGTGGGCCACCAGGTTGATCGCCTCGGTGGTGCCCCGCACGAACACGATGTTCTCCGAGCTGGGCGCGCCGATGAACTCGGCGACGGTGTCGCGGGCCTCCTCGTAGGCGTCGGTGGCGCGGGCCGCCAATTCGTGTGCGGCGCGGTGAATGTTCGAGTTCTCGTGGGCGTAGAAGTGCGATAGCCGGTCGATGACCACCTGCGGCTTCTGCGTCGTCGCCGCATTGTCGAACCAGATCAACGGTTTTCCGTTGACCGTCTCCTTCAGGATCGGGAAGTCCGAGCGAATCGCGGCGACGTCGAAAACCTCGTGCTCGTCGCGAAACTGCGGCACCGGATCGGTTTTGGTCAGGAAGTGGTAGTCATGCTCGTCGCCGGCCGGCGCATCGGGTGCGGGTGCGTCGGACCAGCCCAGGTCGGCGACCGAGGGCGCCTCGGGCAGCCACGACGGCGCCGTCGCGGCCCGCGGCACGACGGGGACGGGCGGCACCGTCCCGGCCTGCACACCGGGCGCGGTGGACACGATGCCGGTGGGCACCGCGAACGCGCTCAGGTCGGCGCCGTAGGCGGTGGCCGCGGCGGTCGTGTCGGGCACCTGGCCGCGGGGGGCGGACGGCGCGCTCTGCGGCGGCGCCTCCGGCCCGGCGGGCGTCGGAGCCCCGAGATAGATGTCGGCGACCCCCAGCTGCGGCACCCATGACGAATACACGTCGCTGGTGCCGGCGGCCGCCCGCCCGGCCGACGTGGCCGCCGTGGCGTCCGGCGCGCTGCCGCGCGGGGCGGGCGGCGCCGCCTGCGGGGGTGCTTCGGGGGCGGGAGACGCCGGGGGCGGCAGGTAGACGTCGCGCCCACCGACCTGCGGAACCGGTCCCGGGTACACGTCGGCTGTGCCGGCGGCGGTCCGCCCGGCCGAGGTCGCCGCCGTGGCGTCCGGCACGCTGCCGCGAGGTGCCACCGGCGCCTGCTGCGGCGGGCTGTCGGGGCCCGGGCGGATGCTGGCCGCATACAGCTGGCTGGCCAGCGCGGCGAGTTCCGCGGCGCTGATGGGCAGGTCGCTTTCGGCGTCTACCGCTCGGTACTCACTTGTACTCATGGAACTGATCCACCGCGACGTCGTCGAGCACGGCGAGCGCGTCATCGGTCAGGACGGCCAGGGAGGTGTACAGCGTGACCAGGTAGGTCGCGATCGCCGACTGGTTGATGCCGGTGAACCGCACCGACAGCCCCGGCGCCTGCTCCCCGACCAGGCCGGGCTGGAACAGCCCGACGACGCCCTGACGTTCCTCGCCGGTGCGGACCAGGATGAACTTCGTCTTGCCGTCCTCCACCGGCACCTTGTCCGACGGGATCAGCGGAATACCGCGCCAGGTGATGAACTGGGCGCCGAACAGGCTCACCACCGGCGGCGGCACCCCCCGGTAGGTGGCCTCCCGCCCGAACGCCGCGATGCCCAGCGGGTGGGTCAGGAAGAAACTGGGCGTCTTCCACACCTTGGTGATCAGCGCGTCGAGGTCGTCGGGCGTGGGAGCCCCGGCCAGCGTCTGGATCGTCTGCTCCGGCGTCGCCTGGGCCAGCAGCCCATACTCGGGGCTGTTGATCAGCTCCAGCTCCTGACGCTCCTTGATGGTCTCGATGGTCAGCCGCAGCTGCTGGGCGATCTGGTCGTGCGGGCTCGAGTACAGGTCGGAGACCCGGGTGTGGATGTCGACCAGCGTGGAAATGCTGCGCAGCGTGTACTCGCGCGGGCTGGTCTCGTAGTCCACATAGGTCTGCGGTAGCGGCTCTTCACTGCCGGCGCCGGCCTCGGCCTTGATGGCGACCTGCTCGGGATTGACCACCCGGTTCACCCGGTAGATGCCCGCCTCCACCGGAACCCAGTTCAGCAGGTGCAGCAGCCAGCGCGGCGTGATCGTCGAGAGCTGGGGGACGGTCTTGGTTGCGTTGGCGAGTTGCCTGGCAGCCAGATCACCAAGTGCTTGAGACTCATTTTGAGCCGACGTCATCGTGATCCTTTCGTGCGTGGTCGAAAAATGCGGCCCGGATCGGTGGATTCATCGTGCCCCATCGGGGCCGGGGCCGCGCGCCGAGCCGGTGTTGTGCGTCGTCGCTCGGCGTGCCGTGCATCCCTCCGCCGCGCCGAGTCCGCCGGCCCGCGGTGGTCGGTGACTCAACGAGTCCCGACATTAGGCCAGCCGGTCACCGCCGCCCAAGACTTACAGCCGGGCTGAGCCGAACAAACGGCCAAGTGCGATGACCTATAGTGGTGACATGCAACACCGCCTACAGCCGCGCTTTGCCCCGTCGCGCTGCCTCGTCGTGGCCTGTTGTTGCTGTTGTTGTCGTTGATTTCCGCAAGCCCTCTGACGCTGTAGAAATCCCCGCGCTCGCCCCTGCCCGGGCGGTGTCGCCGGCGCTGTCCGGCGCTGCGACGACGCGGGCCGATGGAAAGCCTTTTCCAGGAAGATCAACGACTCATGACCATATTGTCCGAGCCCGACCGCGCCCTGGCGCCGGTGGCCACCCGCCGGCGCTGCGTGGTGCGACCGGCCACCGCGCTCAACCGGATGACCCGCTACCGCGGCGGCACGTATTCGCACACCGTCGACCGGGTGGTGTTCGCCGACGGCAGCTGGGCCCGCACCGATCTGATCCGGCTCAACCCGAACGTGCACGCCTATTCGCTGGATTTCGCCGGCATCGCCCCGGCGCATCCGTCCCGCTACCGGGTCGACTCCTGGTCCGCGCTGCCGCATCTGCGCACGTCGGGGCACGAGGCCAAGGTCGACTGGATCCTGCGCAACTCGTTTCCGCTGCGCTCCACCGCCGAGCTGAGCCGACAGGTGCGCGAGGCCGGCTATCCGCTCGGGCCGGCCAACATCACCGAACACGAGGCGATCGCCGCGACGCAGGCGGCGATCTGGTTCTTCACCAACGGCCTGGCCCTGGACACCCGACCGCTCAACGTCCCCATCGCGGTGCACCGGGCGCCCGGACCGGTGCTCACCTTCGAATTCGACGGCCAACCTCAGCTCGGCGGCTACTCGGTGTGGAGCTCGTCGGCGGGCGACGCCACATTGAAACTGCAGAAATCCACCAATGGTGTTGTGTGGCAGGATGTTTCGGGTTCGCACCTGAGGTTGGAGCCCGGACAGCGGCGCTACCAGCGCACACTGGGCGAGGGCAGCACGCTGTCGTCGAGCAGTCACGGCCGCGGCGGGCGCGGCTACCGCTACTACCGGCTGGTGGCAACGTCGGAGACGGCCACGCCCACCATCGAGCACGTCAACTTCCGGCTCACCGGTGCCCGCCACTACCGCAACGCCGACAAGGTCGTGCACCTGTACAACTACCTGCTCGCGCAGGCGGGACGCGCCGTCCACCACGCCGACGACGCCCTGCTGCTCGACGACCGGCAGGCCACCGCGGATGCCGGGCTGATCGGACCCTTCCGGGTGCGAATCCCGCTGCTGCTCAGCGCCGACGACGGCCACCAACTGGTGGACGCCGACGGTTTCGCCGTCGGGCAGGTCGTCGAACCGGGCACGGACTTCTACATACGTGAGGCGCCGGGCGGCTCGGGAATAACGCTGACCGCGAAAACCGTTGGCGATCTGCATGGACGCGTGCTCACCGGGGTGGCGCTGGACGAAGCGTCGCAACGGTTTACCCCCGTTGCGCTAGCCATCCCCACCGAAATGGCCATAGAGTTCGATATTAGCTGGCAGGCCGACGAGGCCTGGTCCTACATCGTGGGAGACAAAAGGTAGATGAGCATCGCCGAGAACGTCACGCAGCTGATCGGAAACACCCCGCTGGTCCGGTTGAACCGGGTCACCGAAGGTGCGGTCGCCGACGTCGTCGCCAAGTTGGAATTCTTCAACCCGGGCAACAGCGTGAAGGACCGTATCGGGGTGGCCATGATCGATGCGGCCGAGCAGGCGGGCCTGATCAAACCGGACACCATCATTCTCGAGCCGACGAGCGGCAACACCGGTATCGCGCTCGCACTGGTGGCCGCGGCGCGCGGCTACCGCTGCGTGCTCACCATGCCGGAGACGATGAGCGTGGAGCGGCGAATGTTGTTGCGCGCCTTGGGCGCCGAGATCGTGCTGACGCCGGGCGCCGACGGCATGCCGGGCGCGATCGCCAAGGCCGAGGAATTGGCCAAGAGCGACGACCGGTATTTCGTGCCGCAGCAGTTCGAGAACCCGGCCAACCCGGCGATTCACCGCAGCACCACCGCGGAGGAAGTGTGGCGCGACACCGACGGCAAGGTCGACATCTTCGTCGCCGGCGTCGGCACCGGCGGCACCATCACCGGTGTCGCCCAAGTCATCAAGGAACGCAAGCCGTCGGCGCAGTTCATCGCCGTGGAGCCGGCCGCGTCGCCGGTGTTGTCCGGCGGCCAGAAGGGGCCGCATCCGATCCAGGGTCTCGGCGCCGGGTTCGTGCCACCGGTGCTTGCCATGGATCTGGTCGACGAGGTCATCGCCGTCGGCAACGAGGAGTCGATCGCGCTGGCCCGCCGGCTGGCCGCCGAGGAGGGGCTGCTGGTCGGCATCTCCTCGGGCGCGGCGCTGGTGGCCGCCCTGCAGGTGGCCCGCCGGCCCGAGAACGCCGGCAAGCTGGTGGTCGTCGTGCTCCCCGACTTCGGTGAGCGGTACCTGAGCACGCCGCTGTTCGCCGACCTGGCCGATTAGCATGCTGGCAGCCATCCGTCGTGACATCAGGGCGGCCCGGGAGCGCGATCCGGCCGCTCCGACCACGCTGCAGGTGATCTTCGCCTACCCGGGCGTGCACGCCATCTGGGGTCACCGCGTCAACCACTGGCTGTGGCGGCGCGGCGCCCGGCTGGCCGCGCGGATCTGCGCCGAGATCACCCGGATCCTGACCGGCGTCGAGATCCACCCCGGCGCCGTGCTGGGGCCGGGGCTGTTCATCGATCACGCGACGGGGGTGGTGATCGGGGAAACCGCCGAGGTCGGCGAGGACGTGACCATCTACCACGGTGTCACTCTGGGCGGCAGCGGCCGCGACACCGGCAAGCGTCATCCGACCATCGGCGACCGGGTGATCATCGGGGCCGGGGCAAAAGTCTTGGGCGCCATCAAAATCGGCGACGACAGCCGCATCGGCGCCAACGCCGTGGTGGTCAAGGAGGTGCCCTCCAGCGCTGTGGTGGTGGGCGTGCCCGGGCAGGTCATCGCCCGCACCCATCCCGGCCCCGGCGGTCCGGACGACTCGCTGATGCCCGATCTGGTCGGGGTCAGCCTGCAATCGCTGCTGACCCGGGTGACCAAGCTCGAGGCGAAGGTCGACGGATCACAGACCGGTCGGGTCATCCGTCGGCCCGAAGCGGGCGTCTGGTACGGCGAAGACTTTTCCATCTGAGCGTGAGCCGCCAAAGGCGGTTCGGCCGAACGGCTTTGCCCGCGACGCCTCCGAGTCGTGCGCAGCCGATTCGCCCACGCTGCACCTAACCCGGATGGTGGCGTTTCACCCCGGCTGAGCTCGGCGAAGTATTACTCAGGCTGAACTTAACCCGGTGCCGGAATGCATTGCCGCGCCCAGCGTTGCACAGTGAGTTATCGACACAACGCGAAGGTGAGCCGTTGACACGTTTCCGGGGTCGGTCATGACCGAGCTGCACCTGGCCGTGGCGCTGGACGGGTACGGCTGGCACCCGCAGGCGTGGCGATACGCGTTCGCGCACAACGCCACCGGCGGCGGGCAATTCAGCGGCCGATACTGGGCGGCGCTGGCCCGCACCGCCGAACGCGGACTGCTGGATTTCCTGACCATCGACGACAGCCTGGACGCGCAGCCGGGCCGCCGGGCCGAGATCTCGCCGCGGCGACTGGTGGGACGCGCCGACGCCACCCTGGTGGCGGCCCGGGTAGCGTCGGTCACCGAACACATCGGCCTGATTCCCGTGGCGACGGTCACCCATACCGAGCCGTTCCACGTGTCGAAAGCGATTGCCACGCTTGACCATATCTCGCACGGCCGGGCCGGCTGGCAGGTGCGGGTGAGCGCGACCGAGCAGGAAGCGGCGTTGTTCGGGCGGCGGGCGGTCCCCGGGGTGGACGAGCTGTTCGACGAGGCGGCCGACGCCGTGGAGGTGGCGCGCCGGCTCTGGGACAGCTGGGAAGACGACGCCGTCATCCGCGATGTCGCCACCGGTCGCTATATCGACCGCGACAAGCTGCACTACATCGACTTCGCCGGCAAGTACTTCTCGGTCAAGGGCCCGTCCATCACCCCGCGGCCACCGCAGGGCCAGCCGGTGGTGGCGGCGCTGGCGCACACGCCCCCGGTGTACGAATTCGCCGCCGCCAATGCCGATCTGGTCTTCGTCACGCCTCGCGACGACGACTCCCTGCGGGCGATCCTGGCCGAGGTCGACCGGGCGCGACGGGCCGCGGGCCGGGCGATCCGGGTGTACGCGGACCTGGTGGTGTCGTTGGTCGGGCATCCGCTGACCCCCGCGGCGGCCATCTCGTCGGACGCACGGGTATTCGCGGGCAGCGCAACGGATTTGGCGGAACTCGTGGTCGCCTGGCAGGATGCGGGCGTCGACGGGGTGCGGCTGCGGCCGGCGGTCAACGCGCTGGACCTGCCCGCGATCGTCGACGACCTGGTGCCGCGGCTGCAGCGGGCCGGCCGTTTCCGCACCGGCTACCGCGACGGCGAGACGCTGCGCGAGCGGCTGGGATTGGCGCCCGCCCCGAACCGCTACGCGACGGCGGCGTCATGACCGTGACTCCGCTGTCGATCCTGGACCTCGCGCCGATCAGCGCGGGCTGCGACGCCGCGACCGCGCTGCGCAACACCATCGACCTGGCCCGGCACGCCGAGCGCTGGGGCTATCACCGGTACTGGCTCGCCGAGCACCATTTCGTCGCGGTGGCCAGCTCCGCACCGGTGACGCTGATCGGCCAGATCGCCGCGGCCACGTCGCGCATCCGGGTCGGGACGGCCGCGGTGCAGATCGGCCACACCACCGCGGTCGCCGTGGTGGAGAACTTCGGCATTCTCGACGCGCTGTATCCCGGCCGAATCGACATGGGGCTGGGCCGATCCGGGCAGCGTCGCGCCGAGGTGGCCGCGTCGCCGACCGCGGCCTCCCCGCCCGAGGCCCGGCCGTGGCGGGAGACGGACGGGCTCGTCATCCCCGCCCCCTTCGACCAGACGGCGCTGATGAAAAGCGAACGGATCCGGGCGCAGTCGTCGGTCCTGGCCCCGCCGTGCGCACAACCCGCGGACTTCGGCGAACAGATCGCCGACATCGAGGCGATGCTGGACGGCAGCTATGCCGTCAACGGCCATCGGCTGCAGGTGGTGCCGGGCGAGCACGCCGAGCTGACGCCGTGGATCTTCGGCAGCACCCGCGGCCAGAGCGCCGAGGTCGCCGGGGCCCGCGGGCTTCCGTTCGTCGCGAGTTACCACATCACCCCGGGCACCGCGCTCGATGCAATCGAGGCCTACCGCAATGCTTTTCGGCCGTCCGCCCGGCTGGCGCGGCCCTACGTGGTGGTGTCGGCCGACGTTGTGGTCGCCGAGGACAGCGCCACCGCGCGCCATCTCGCGTCCAGCTACGGCCACTGGGTGTATTCCATCCGCAGCGGCCAGGGCGCGATCCCCTACCCGGACCCGGACCTGTGCGATCCGTTGACCGAGGAGCAGCGGGCGCTGGTGGCCGACCGCACCGCAACACAATTCGTCGGCAACCCCGACGAGGTGGCCGACCGGCTCGAGGTGCTGCGCCGGGTCAGCGGCGCCGACGAGCTGGTGATCACCTCGGTTACGCATCGGCACGCCGACCGGCTGCGCTCGCACGAACTGATCGCCAAACGCTGGGGGCTCACCGGATGACCACGCGAAAAGCACGTCGCCGCAAGCAGATACATCTGGGCGCCCACTTCCCCGGGGTGAACAACACCACGGTGTGGTCCGATCCGAGCGCGGGCAGCCAGATCGCGTTCGAATCGTTCGTGCATCTCGCCCGGACCGCCGAGCGGGGACTGTTCGACTTCTTCTTCTTGGCCGAGGGTCTGCGGCTGCGCGAGCATCGCGGCAAGATCCACGACCTCGACGTCGTCGGCAGGCCCGACACCTTCACCGTGCTGGCCGCGCTCGCCGCGGTCACCGAACGCCTCGGACTGGCCGGCACCATCAACACCACCTTCAACGAACCCTACGAGGTGGCAAGGCAATTCGCGACGCTGGACCACCTCTCGGACGGGCGCGCGGCCTGGAACATGGTCACCTCCTCCGACGCGTTCACCGGGGAGAACTTCCGCCGCGGCGGATTCCTCGCCCACGCCGACCGATACCGCCGGGCCGAGGAATTCATCACCGTGGCCCGAAAGTTCTGGGACAGCTGGTCACCCGGCGCGGTGATCGCCGACGTCGACGCCGGAACCTACGCCGATCCCGCGCGCATCGGCGTCGTCGAGCATCACGGTCGGCAATTCGACGTGCGCGGTGTGGCCTCGCTGCCCGCCGGGCCGCAGGGCCACCCGGTGCTGCTGCAGGCCGGCGACTCCAGCGACGGCCGGGACTTCGGCGCCAAGCACGCCGACGCCCTGTTCACGCTGCACGGGTCGCTCGAGGCGGGACAGCGCTACTACGCCGACGTGAAGAGCCGCGCCGCCGCCCACGGGCGCGACCCCGAGCAGCTCAAGGTGCTGCCCGGTGCGACGTTCGCGCTGGGCGACACCCCCGCCGAGGCGGCCGACAACGCCCGCCACATCCGCGAGCAGCAGGTCAGCGGCCCGACCGCGATCGCATTCCTCGAGCAGGTGTGGGGCGTCGACCTGTCGGCCTACGACCCCGACGGGCCGCTGCCCGACGTCGAGCCCGTCGAGAATCCGACCATCACCCGCGGCCGGGTCCGGCACGGCGACCCCAAGACGGTCGCCGAGACCTGGCGGGCCCGGGCACGGGCCGAGAACCTGTCGATCCGGGAGCTGATCATCGAGGTGACCAGCCGTCAGCAGTTCGTCGGAACGCCGCAGCAGGTGGCCGCCGAGATCGACCACTACGTGCAGTCGGATGCCTGCGACGGCTTCATCCTGGTGCCGCACCTGACGCCGCACGGTCTCGACGAGTTCGTCGACAAGGTGGTGCCGCTGCTGCAAGAGCGCGGCAGCTTCCGCGCCGAATACCGCGGCATTACGCTGCGCGAGCATCTCGGCCTGGCGCCGGCTCAGGGCAACGCTCCCGGCGCTGACCTGGAAAGCCAGTGCGCGACAGGATGATTCGCTAACGGCCCGCCAGTGAGCCGCTGACCGGGTCGTCCGGATGGGTGTGCAGCGGCGTCGTAGTGTCCACCTGCAGCCAGGCGTGCAGCGGCAGCGAGCGCAGCACGGCCGCCAGGCTCTCGGTGTCCGCGGTGCGCCACAGCGCCAGCACGCGCGGCTCGCCCGGGCCGGAATGCAGCCACCACAGCCGCTGCAGGCAGCCCTGCGCGCCCAGCTCGCCGGCGCGCTCGGCCTCACGGGCCAGCACGTCGTCGACCACCCGCTGCGGCGCGTCGGCGGGAACCCGGATGGTGATGGCCTGCAGAAACTCGGCAGCCCCGCCCGAAACCGGCTCCGGGGTGATCAGGCGTGCGGTCGGATCGTTCGGGTGCACCGGCAGCGGCGTCACCTCCTCGGTGCGCCACGCCCGCAGCGGCGTCGAGGCGAGCAGCTGTTCCAGCGCGTTGTCGTCGGCCGCGGCGAACAGGCCCAGCGTGCGCCACCGGCCGGGCGGCGACGGCGCGCGCCACAAGCGCAGCAACTGCCCCTGCCGAGCCAGCTCACGGCAGCGTGCGGATTCCCGGGCCCGTAGGTCGTCGACCGCTTCCGCGGGGGTGCCGTCGGGAACCTGGGTCGTCGCGGCAACCAGGAACTCCATCGGGTCTCCCAAGTGATTCGTGCTCACCGACGCCGGGCGCTGCAGAAAGTGCTCCCCCGCCTGGACTCGAACCAGGAACCCTTCGGTTAACAGCCGAATGCTCTGCCAATTGAGCTACAGGGGACTAACCCGATCGCGGGACGACTCTAGCGTACTGGCACGACCGCACCCAACTAGCGTGACCCGTGGCATACCGTGGCGATCGCGGACGCCTGCACCCCATCCGGTGAGGCAGGATGGAGCCATCGATAGTCGGGAGGAACGCTTTGATCCGGTATGTCGTGGTGCTTGGACTGGGGTATGTGCTGGGCTCAAAGGCCGGGCGGCGCCGATACGAGCAGATCGTCGGCACCTACCGCGCGCTGACCAGCAGCCCGGTGGCCAAATCGGTGATCGAAGGGGGCCGGCGCAAGATCGCGAATCGGATCTCGCCCGACGCCGGGTTCGTCACGCTGACGCAGATCGACGACCGGACCGCCATCATGGAACGCGAGGCCGAGCCGGCCGACGAGGCCCTGGCGCCGTCTAATCGTCCCCGCTAGCCTGCTCCAACAGGCTGCGCCGGTAGGCCTCCATCGCCACCAGGTCCCCGAACAGCGCGTGGTATTCGTCGCCCTGCTCGATGGGCGACATGCGCTGCAGCTTCGACTTGACCTCGGCGATCTGCCGACCCATCCACACCTCCTGCAGCCGGGCCAGCACGCCGGCGATGTAGCGCGGCAGCTTCTCGTCGTCGACCTGGATGGCCTCGACACCCAGTTCGCTGATCAGCCCCGCCGTCAGCGGCGAGGAGGCCCGGTCGCGCACCGCCTCGATCCACTGCCCGCCGGTGACACCGCTCGACGTGCCGCCGGCCGCCTCGATCGCGGCACGCACGGCGGCGTACCCGGGATGGGTGAAGCTCTCGACGGTCAGCGAGTCGAACACCGGCCCGGCCAGCGCCGGGTACTGCAACGCCGACTTGAGTGCCTCCCGCTGCGGCCACAGGGTGGGATCGCGGGGGTCGGGACGGCTGGCGGCGGGACCGGCCGGGGCGGCGGACTGCTCGGCGCGGCGCGAGACCCTGCCGCCGGAGCCGCCGCGCCCCGCGCCGGCGGAGTGCTTGGACTGGCTGCGCACCCGGTCGATGACCTGCGCGACGTCGCTCCAGCCGACCCAGCCGGCGAGCTGGCGGGCGTACTCGTCGCGCAGCGTGGGGTCCTTGATCTGGGCCACCATCGGCACGCAGCGGCGCAGCGCGGCCACCCGGCCCTCGGCGCTGTCCAGGTCCAGCTCGGCGAGCGCCGACCGGATTGCGAACTCGAACAACGGTGTTCGCCGGGCCACCAGGTCGCGCAGCGCGGCGTCGCCGGAGCGCAGCCGCAGGTCGCAGGGATCCATGCCGTCCGGCGCGACCGCGACGAAGGACTGCCCGGCCAGGTTCTGCTCGCCGCCGAACGCCTTGAGCGCCGCGGCCCGCCCCGCCGCGTCGCCGTCGAAGACGTAGATCAGTTCACCGCGAAAGAAGCTGTCGTCCATCATGAGTCGGCGCAGCATCGCCAGATGCTCGTCGCCGAAGGCGGTGCCGCAGGAGGCCACCGCGGTGGTGACCCCGGCCAGATGCATCGCCATCACGTCGGTGTAGCCCTCGACGACCACGGCCTGGTGGCCCTTGGCGATGTCGCGTTTGGCCAGATCGATGCCGAACATCACGTTCGACTTCTTGTACAGCAGCGTCTCGGGCGTGTTGATGTACTTGGCTTCCATCGGATCGTCGTCGAACAGCCGGCGGGCGCCGAACCCGATCACCTCGCCGGCCGAGCTGCGGATGGGCCACAGCAGCCGCCGGTGGAACCGGTCCATCGGGCCACGCCGGCCCTGCCGCGACAGGCCGGCCGCCTCCAGCTCCTTGAACTCAAAACCCTTGCGCTGCAGGTGTTTTGTCAGCGTATCCCAGCCCGACGGTGCGAATCCGCAACCGAAGCGACGGGCCGCCTCGGCATCGAAGTTGCGTTCGGTCAGATACTGGCGGGCCGGCGCCGCCTCGTCGGACTCGAGCGCCGCCGCGTAGAACTCCGCCGCGGCCGCGTTGGCCGCGATGAGCCGGCTGCGGCTGCCGCGGTCGCGCTGCACGCTGGTGGCCGGGCCGGAGTAGGTGATGGTGTGGCCGATCCGGTCGGCGAGCAGTTCGACGGCCTCGACGAAGCTGACGTGCTCGATCTTCTGGAGGAACGCATACACGTCGCCGCCCTCGCCGCAGCCGAAGCAGTGGAAGTGCCCGTGGTTGGGGCGGACGTGAAACGACGGCGACTTCTCGTCGTGAAACGGGCACAGGCCCTTGAGCGAATCCGCACCGGCACGCCGCAATTGGACGTAATCGCCGACCACTTCATCGATGCGCACCCGTTCGCGGATGGCGGCGATGTCGCGGTCGGGAATCCGGCCCCGGCCCCGGGCACGGCCATCGCCCGGGGCGCGTGAACCTGCCGGGCTGGACATCGGCTCAGTGTAAGGCGCGCAGCGCGCCGGGTACGGAAAAGCTATCCGGTACCGATGACACCGCAGGCAACCCGGTCCATCGCGTTCTCGGTGTCCTCGGCGCCGTGCAGCATCAACGCAGTCTTGTTACCGGCCAACAGCTCGTCGCGGGTGAACGCATCGGTGGTGGTGACCAGATAGGCCGCGCCATCCTGGCGCACCTGCAGCGTGGCCAGATCGCCGCTTTCCGGCTTGCCGGTGTGGCCGGGGGCCTGGTAGTGACCGCCGGCGGACAGGAAGTTCCCGGGCGCACCGCCGGTGGGGGCCACCGAGTTCGGCTCGCACTTGCCGATCTCGTGCACGTGCAGGCCGTGCAGGCCGGGCGTCAGGACCCCGTTGGTCACCGTCTTCACCGTGACGGTGACGTAGCCCCCGGTGAAGTCGAAGGTCGCGGTGGCCACCGACCGGCCGTCGGGCGTCTTCAGTTCCGCGGTCAGCGCCCCGCCGCCGGGCGCCGGGGTGGTCGTCGCACCGGAGGACGTGGGTGCGGCGCTTTTCACCGGCGGGGTGGTGCCCGGCTGGGTGCTCGCGTGCTGCGGTGAACTGCACGCGGTCATGGCGAGAACCGGAAGCCCCATCAAGAGGGTGGCGATGCAGGGCGAGCCGCTGATTTTCTTCATATCGGGGAGCCTAACTCGCCGCGCCCGCGCCGCTTCCCGGGCCGCGCGACTTGTCGCCGGCGCGGCGCTACGGACCGGCCTGGCGGGCGTCGATGCGTTCCAGCCGGCCCTCGGTGTAGGAGGCGATCTGATCCACGATCACCCGCCACCGGGCGCCGTCATCGGCCGCGGTGTTGAACGCGGCGGCAAAGACCGGATCCAGCGTTCGCGGCGCCCCCGCATACAGCCAGTGCGCCACCCGGTGGATGCGTTCACGCTGCCCGGCCTGGGTCTGTTGATGGCGGGGATCGGACATGATGAACTGCAGCGCCAGGATTTTCAGCAAGGCCACCTCGGCGCGGACCAGATCGGGGACCGCGAGCTCGGCGCGGTAGCGCACCAGCGGCCCGGGTCCGGCGGCCGCGCGGGTGGTGGCGATGGCGGCCGAGGCAAACCTGCCGACCAGCTCACTGGTCAACCGTTTGAGCGCCACCGAGGAGGCCAGCGTGGCGTCGTACTTGCCGACGGCGGCGACCACCGGCAGGGCCGACAGCCGGCGCGCGGCGGCCATGAAGTCGTCGGCGCCCACCCGGGAGAATTCGCTCTCGCCCAGTTTGGCCAGGGCCGCGGCCTCGTCGTCGTCGGCGAGCACCCGCAGGTCGATGCGTTGCGAGACGACGCCGTCCTCGACGTCGTGCACCGAATAGGCGACATCGTCGGCCCAGTCCATCACCTGCGCTTCCAGGCACATCCGGCCGGCCGGGGCGCCGGCGCGCGCCCAGGCCGCCGCTTCCCGGTCGTCGTCGTAGAAGCCGAACTTGCTTGTCCCGGGGCCTTCGCCGCGCCGCCACGGATATTTGATCACCGCATCCAGTGACGCGCGCGTCAGGTTCAACCCGGCGCTATTTCCTTGGGCGTCAAGAACTTTGGGCTCGAGGCTGGTCAGGATCCGGAAGTTCTGGGCGTTGCCCTCAAACCCGCCGTATGCCGCGGCGACCTCGTCGAGGGCGCGTTCGCCGTTGTGGCCGTAGGGCGGGTGGCCGATGTCGTGGGCCAGCCCCGCGAGCTCGACGAGGTCGAGATCGCAACCCAGCCCCACCGCCATCCCCCGACCGATCTGGGCGACCTCGAGCGAGTGCGTCAGCCGGGTACGCGGCGTGTCTCCCTCTCGCGGCCCGACGACCTGGGTCTTGTCGGCCAAGCGGCGCAGCGCGGCGCTGTGCAGCACGCGGGCGCGGTCGCGGGCGAAGTCGGTACGGTGCTGACCTTCGGTGCCCGGCAGACCCGCAGTCTTGGGCGCTTCGGCCACCCGTCGCTGACGGTCGAAGTCGTCGTAGGGGTCGTGCTGATTCCTGGTCACCGACGCACAGTCTGCCAGGGAATGCCCGCCCGAGTCCGGCTCGACTCGGGCCCTCCGGCCCGAATCGTCGCCGGGCTGTGTTCGATTGCCCCACTCCTCATCGGGCCCTCCGGCCCGAATCGTCGCGGGGCTGTGTTCGATTGCCCCACTCCTCATCGGGCCCTCCGGCCCGAATTGTCGCGGGGCTAGATTGACCCTATGCGCACAGCTCGCCTGCTCGCCGTGCTCGCCGCGCTCCTCACGGTCGGCCTCAGCGCGGGTCTGCTGGCACCGCCGGCCGGCGCGCAACCACCACTGCGCTTGTCCGACTACCTCACCGACACCGCCGGAGTGCTATCGGATTCCGGCCGTAACGCCATCACCACCGCCGTCGACAAGCTCTACACCGACCGCCACATCCGGCTGTGGGTGGTCTACGTCGACACCTTCTCCGGGCAGACCGCGACCCGGTGGGCACAAGACACCCTGCGCACCAGCGACCTGGGCGACTACGACGCGCTGCTGGCCGTCGCCACCACCGACCGCGCCTACGCCTTCCTGGTGCCGCCCACCATCAGGGGCGTCAACCAGAGTCGAGTCGAGGCCTTGCGGCACAACAAGATCGAGCCCGCCCTGCACGACGGCGACTGGAGCGGCGCGGCGGTGGCCGCGGCCACCGGGCTCGACACCGCGCCCGGCTCGTCGGGCCGGGTGATCCTGCTGGCGACGCTGGCGGCCCTTCTCGTCGCGGTGATGGCTCTGCTGCTGGTCATGCGTTATCGCGGGCGGCGCCGCCGAGCCGCCGCATTGGCCGCGGCGCGCCGCCTCGACCCCACCGACCTCGACGCGCTGGCCGCGCTGCCGCTGCCGACACTCGACGACCTGTCCCGCGCGCTGGTGGTCGACGTCGACAACGCGTTGCGCACCAGCGCCAACGAACTGGACCTGGCCGTCGCCGAATTCGGCGACCAGCGCACCCAACCGTTCACCCAGGCCGTCACCAACGCCAAAGCCGCTCTCTCCCAAGCGTTTACGGTGCGCCAGCAATTGGATGACGGCATGCCGGAGACGCCCGCGCAGCGCCGCGAGCTGCTCACCCAGGTGATCGTGTCGGCGGCGCGCGCCGACCGCGAACTGGAATCGCAGACCGAGGCCTTCGAGGGCCTGCGCGATCTGGTGATCAACGCCCCGTCGCGGCTGGACGGGCTGACGCAGCAGTACGTCGAACTGACCGCCCGCATCGGCCCGGCCGAGCAACAGCTGGCGGCGCTGCACAACGAGTTCAGCGCTGCCGCACTGACTTCGGTGTCCGGCAATGTCACGGCGGCCAAGGAGCGGCTGGCGTTCGCCGACCGCAACATCGGCACCGCCCGCGAGCTCGCCGGCCAGGCCGTCAGCGGACAGCAAGGCCGATTGGTGGACGCGGTGCGCGCCGCCGAGTCGGCGCTCGGGCAGGCCCGGTCGCTACTCGACGCGGTGGACCACGCGGCCGGTGACATCCGGCACGCGATCGACCAATTGCCTTCGGCGATGGCCGATATCGAAAACGACATCAAGCGCGCCGCGGAGTTACTGGCCGCCACCCGCGACACCAAATCCGGCCACGCCGCCAAGTTGGCCGCCGCGCGCGACGCGGCCACCAGGGCCGTCGAGGGCGCACGCGCCAGTGCGCCCGACGATCCGCTGGGCGCGTTCGGGCAGCTGACCAAGGCCGACGCGGGCCGCCGTGGCTCAGGAGCGGGCCGCCGCCGAGCGACTCGCCCGGTCGCTGGAGCAGGCGTTGTTCACCGCGCAATCGCGGGTGCGGGCGGTCTCCGACTACATCGACACCCGCCGGGGCAGCATCGGGCCGGAGGCCCGCACCCGGCTGGCCGAGGCGCAACGGCACCTGCACGCCGCGGCGGACAGGCGGGCGACGGACCCGGCCGATGCGATCGCGCACGCCAACGCGGCGTCGACGCTGGCCACCGAGGCCCAGTCGCTGGCCAACGGCGACGTGCAAGCGGCGCGACGCGCCTATCCGCGCGGCGGGGGCGGTGACATGGGCGCGATGCTCGGCGGCATCATCGTCGGCGACCTGCTGAGCTCGGGCATGCGCGGCGGGTTCGGCGGCTGGAGCCCGGCGTCGTTCGGCGGCAGCACGAGTTCCTCCGGCGGCGGTTTCCTGGGTGGCGGCGGCCGATTCTGAGCGACCAGAAACCAGCCCCCGCAGGGACTTTCGGTGCTAGCGGGGCTCAGCCGGCGGCCGGGGAATGCGGTATGACGCCCGCGGTGCGCGGTACGGCTTCGCCGTCCCACCCGCTCCAGACCCCGTCGGCGACCGCGGTCGGGCGGGGCATCTCGGCCGTCTCCTCGACGGCCTCGGCGCTCGCTTCCGGCTTCGGCGCCCAGTGGTCGTAGTCGTCGGGTGGAACGGCCACGCCCCATTTGAGTGGGACCGACAAGCCACCCAGCACGCCTGACTCACCGCGTACTGCCGACACCGTGTCATCCGGCAACGGCGAACCAAGAGGCAACAGCACCCCTGCCCCCTTCCACAGCCGATCGAAGCGTTCGGACGCTGTGGCGAACCTATTTACACCAACCGGTTCACATCGTAAGACAAACCGAAGAGAATATGCGGGAATTGCTGATTTTCCTTACGTTACGCGTGTGTCGAACGGCATCGGCCGCCGACGTCCGGCCCCGGGCGGTGCACCGTCGCAGCGCGACACGCCGCCGACCGGTGGCTGCGCGGTAATCCCTCGTACGCGCCGGCAGCGGTAAAACCCTTGCCGCGCACGGGGTTCCGCTGCCCGGGAACGGCGTGCGGGGTCGGGGCAACCCCGAGCGCCGGACGGGTCGGCGACCGCGGGACGTCTTGCGGGGCGAGGCAGGGACACCGCGGGCAGCGGGCGCCGGGCTCCGGTTTGACCGACACGGCGGACGAATTCGGCTTTGCCGGTGCGCGGTTTTCGCGCCGGCCGAAGAATTCCGAATTCGCGCCGCAATGCACTTCATGCACATCTGCCACAGCGGCACCGCGCGGCGTTATCCGGGCCGGTTTCGGGGCACCACCTTCGGCCGGGACCGCACCACCTCCGCCCGGGTCGCGCGGTCCTCGCCCTCGGGCTTCTTGTCCCCCACCGCCATCGCGGTCACCGGCACGCCGCTGCTCGAACCGGTCGAACCCGTTGTCGCCGCCGTCATCGGCGCCGCGCCGGGCGCGCCCGACATCGCGGGGGTGGCGATGTACGCCGGCATCGACCCCTGCCAGGTCGGCGGGACTGCCATCGCCCCGACGAACCGCGCGGTGCCCAGGCCCGCCGAGGCCACCCCCAGGGCGCCCAGCCCGCCACCGGCCAGCGGCTGCAGGTCGGCCAATGGGTTGGCGGCGGCATGCGGGGTCTCGACGGGCATCTTGGCGGTGTTCACCAGCGCCGGCGCGGGTGTCGCCGCCGGCGCCGCCGCCGGGGCGGTGCTTTGGGCCAGCGTCACCATGGGCGTCATCAGCGCGGTGGCCGGATACATCCCGGCCTGCGCCACCGATGTCAACGTCGCCACCGGCGTCGAGGTGATCAACGAGGTCAGCGACGACACCGCCGGCGGCAGCGCCGCCAACACGGACTGCAGCTGGGTGGCGAACGCCGTTCCCAGCGAGGACAGGCCCTCGAAGAACTGCGACGCGAAGCTCAGCGGTGCGCTCACCAACCCGGCCAGGCCGCCCAGGCCCGCGGACGCCGCGCCGCCGCCCAGGCCGGCGGGGGGCACCGTGAACGCCGGCAGGGCCTGCGCCGCCGATTGCGCGCCGGCGTGATACCCGAGCATGGCGGCCACGTCCCGCAACCACATCTCGACGTACTCGAGCTCGGTCTGCGCGATCGCCGCCGTGTTCTGGCCGAAGAAATTCGTCGCGATCAACACCAGCAGCCTGGCCCGATTGGCCAGCACCGCCGGCAGCGGGACCGTCGCCACCAACGCCCCCTCGAAGGCCAGCGCCGCCAGCCGGGCCTGCAACGCGGCCACTTCCGCCTGGGCCGCTGCGATGATCAGCCACTGCACATAGGGCGCAGCGGCCGCGGTCATGGCCACCGACGACGGCCCCATCCACGGACCCGCCGCCAAATCCGTCACCACGGTTTGGAATGACGACGCCGACGACGACAATTCGGCGGCCAGCCCGTCCCAGGCCGAGGCCGCCTCGAATAGGGGTCCGGAGCCCGCGCCTCCCGCAATCAGGGCCGAGTTGATCTCGGGAGGGAAGAACACAAACGCGGGAATCATTCGCAACCCCAACCGGCCGAGTTAACGGCTCCTGCAACGGACGGCCCGACATCCGCCCATGGCGACTAGTTATCGACTTATGCCCCAGAGCAGATCCTAAGGCACCCTTAGCGTTGGAAGCCGGAATTTACGCAAACCTTATTTCCCGAATCCGGTCCTGCGGAGGCGTCGGCGACGACGGCGCTAGCAGCCCTTGAGCCGCGCCGACAGGTAGTCGGCCACGGCGTCCATGCCGATCCGCTCCTGGGACATGTCGTCGCGCCGGCGCACCGTCACGGCGTTGTCCTCCAGCGAGTCGAAATCCACCGTCACGCAAAACGGTGTGCCGATCTCGTCCTGGCGCCGATACCGCCGGCCGATGGCGCCCGCGTCGTCGAATTCGATATTCCAGAACCGGCGCAACTCGGCCGCCAGGTCGCGGGCCTTGGGACTCAGGTCGGCGTGCCGCGACAGCGGAAGCACCGCCGCCTTGACCGGAGCCAGCCGCGGGTCCAGCCGCAACACGGTGCGCTTTTCCATCTTGCCCTTGGCATTCGGCGCCTCGTCCTCGACGTAGGCGTCGATCAGAAAGGCCATGAACGACCGGGTCAGGCCGGCCGCCGGCTCGATCACGTACGGGATGTAGCGGGAGTCGGTGGCCTGGTCGTAGAAGGACAGGTCGACCCCGGAATGCTTTGAGTGCGTGGACAAGTCGAAGTCCGTGCGGTTGGCGACCCCCTCCAGCTCGCCCCACGGGTTACCGGCGAAGCCGAACTTGTACTCGATGTCGACGGTGCGGTCGGAGTAGTGCGACAGCTTGTCGGCGGGATGCTCGAACAGCCGCAGGTTCTGCGGATCGATACCCAATTCGACATACCATTGCAGCCGGGTGTCGATCCAATACTGATGCCATTCCTTGGCGGTCGAGGGCTCGACGAAGAACTCCATTTCCATTTGCTCGAACTCGCGGGTGCGGAAAATGAAGTTGCCCGGGGTGATCTCGTTGCGAAAGCTCTTGCCGATCTGGCCGATACCGAACGGCGGCTTCTTGCGTGCGGTCGTCACCACGTTGGCGAAGTTGACGAAAATACCCTGCGCGGTCTCCGGGCGCAGATAGTGCAGGCCTTCCTCCGTCTCGATGGGTCCGAGGTAGGTCTTGAGCATCATGTTGAACTCGCGCGGCTCGGTCCACCGGCCGGGTTCGCCGGTGTCCGGGTCGCGGATGTCGGCCAGCCCGTTGGGCGGCGGGTGGCCGTGTTTAGCCTCGTAGGCCTCGATGAGATGGTCGGCGCGGTAGCGCTTGTGGGTGATCAACGACTCGACCAGCGGGTCGTGGAAGACTTCGACATGGCCGGAGGCCACCCACACCTGGCGGGGCAGGATGATCGACGAATCCAGGCCGACGACGTCCTCGCGGCCGGTGACCACCGAGCGCCACCATTGCCGCTTGATGTTCTCCTTGAACTCCACGCCCAGCGGGCCGTAGTCCCAGGCCGAGCGGGTGCCACCGTAGATCTCCCCCGAGGGATAGACGAAGCCGCGCCGTTTGGCCAGGTTCACTACGGTGTCGATGACGGACGCCACGAGGCGGTGCACTCCCTTTCCGGGTTCGGGCGGGCACGCGCGGCGATCGACCGCGGTGCGCAGAGCATCAGTCATGGTAGCGATCGGCCCCGCCACCTTTGACATGCGTCATCATGCATGTGACAGTGGAAGCCGGCCGGTCGCGATACTCAACGGCGGATGCTTTCCCACTACCTGGCACTTCTCGAGGTGATGCCGCTCCCATGACGATGTCCCCCTCACCTGCCTCGATGCCGGCCGCCACCGACGGCGACATGGGACCGGAGCCGGGCCTGCCCGCCCACGACCACGACGGGCTCGCCGCCGCGGGCCACCCCGGTCCGGCCGACTACCCCGTCCCGCCGCCGCGGGACATCCTCGACGCCGCCGGCGAGCTGTTGCGGGCGCTGGCGGCGCCGGTGCGGATCGCGATCGTGCTGCAGTTGCGCCAGTCCCATCGCTGCGTGCACGAGCTGGTCGACGCGCTCGGGGTGCCCCAGCCGCTGGTCAGCCAGCACCTGAAGATCCTCAAGGCGGCCGGTGTGGTCGCCGGGGAGCGGTCCGGACGCGAGGTGCTCTACCGGCTCGCCGATCATCACCTCGCGCACATCGTGGTCGACGCCGTCGCCCACGCCGGCGAAGAGCCGCGCCCATGACGCCGTCCGGCGACGGGGCAGGAGTCAGTGTCCGCTCCACCCGGCAGCGCGCCGCGATCTCCACCCTGCTGGAGACCCTCGACGACTTCCGCTCCGCCCAGGAGTTGCACGACGAGCTGCGCCGCCGTGGCGAGAACATCGGGCTGACCACCGTCTACCGCACGCTGCAGTCGATGGCCGCCGCGGGCCTGATCGACACGCTGCGCACCGACACCGGCGAGTCGGTGTACCGCCGATGTTCCGAGCACCATCACCACCACCTGGTGTGCCGCAGTTGCGGGTCCACCATCGAGGTGAGCGATCACGAGGTCGAGGAGTGGGCCACCGCGGTGGCCGCCAAGCACGGTTTCTCCGACGTCAGCCACACCATCGAAATCTTCGGCACCTGCTCGGAGTGCCGGTAAACCGCGCCGAACGTGAAGCTAGTTTCACGTTCGCGGTCGAGCGTGAAACTAGCTTCACGCTCGGCAGGCGGGAAGGACTCAATCGGTCAGCGTGTGACGGATCCGGGCGCCGGTATCGAGCACCAGCAACACCAGGGTGCGCAGCGCGTCGTCGGTCAGGCCGGCGCCGGGAAAGTTGTAGCGCAGCATCACGTCGGCGAGCTTGGCGGTGTTCTTGCCCGAATTGCGCTGCACGGCAGTCTTGTTGACCTTCTCGACCAGGCTCACGCTGCCGAAGTTGGCATCCCGGGCGTGCCTGGCCACGTGGTCGCTGACCTTCTTGGTCAGCGGCAGGTCCCAGGCCAGGATCTGGGTGAGCGACACCAGGTCGAGGTCCTCGGCGATGTTGACCACCCGCAGCGAGGCGATGGTGCCCTCGTGGTGGACGGTCAGCGCGCCGTCGGACTCCTCCTGCGACGGCAGCACCTCGCGCAGCACCGATGCCAGACGCTCTTGCAGCGAGGACATTATGCGCTCCCGAATCTGCGGTTGCGGGAAGCGTATTCCTGGCAGGCGGCCCACAAATCGCGGCGGTCGTAGTCGGGCCACAACTTGTCCTGGAAGATGTATTCGGCGTAGGCGGCCTGCCACAACATGAAGTTGCTGGACCGCTGCTCCCCCGAGGTCCGCAGGAACAGGTCCACATCGGGGATGTCGGGCCGTTGCAGGTGATGCGCCACGGTGGACTCGGTGATGCGCTCGGGGTTCAACCGGCCGGCGGCGGCCAGCCGGGCGATTTCCTTTGTGGCCTCGGCGATTTCGGCCCTGCCCCCGTAGTTGACGCAGTAGTTGACGGTGATGACGTCGTTGCGCTTGGTCATCTCCTCGGCGATCGCCAATTCGTTGATCACGCTGCGCCACAGCCGGGGCCGCGAACCCACCCAGCGGATCTTGACCCCTATCGTGTTCAGGTTCACCCGTCGCATCCGCACCACGTCGCGGTTGAAGCCCATCAAAAACCGGACCTCTTCGGGGGACCGCTTCCAGTTCTCGGTGGAAAAGGCGTACAGGCTGAGCCACTTGATGCCGATTTCGATTGCGCCGCAGACGATGTCGATGACCACCGCCTCGCCGGCCTTGTGGCCGTCGGTGCGTGACATGCCCCGTTCGGTGGCCCAGCGGCCGTTGCCGTCCATCACGATGGCCACGTGGTTGGGCAGTCGGTCCGCGGGGATGCGCGGCGCGACCGCCTTGGAGATGTGCTGGGGCGGCCGGCTCGGCCCGCCGCCGGGCGACGGCGGCAACTCGGGGAAGACCACCGGCCACGTCGACTTGTCCGGGAACACGGGGTAGTCGTCGGGCGCCGGGGGCAGCTGCGGGAAGCCGGTCGACTTCGGGGCGCGCTCGGCTCTAACCACAGTCCATATCCTGCCCGATCAGCGTGGCGCGCTGGTCGGCGATGGTGCGGTCGATGTGATAGGTCCGCTCGACGAGCGGCAACGTCTTGAGCTGGCGCTCCAGATGCCATTGCAGGTGCGCGGCCACCAGGCCGCTGACGTAGTTGCGGTGCGATTGCGGCGTCTGCTCGGCGAACTCCCAGTCGCCGTCGTGCAACGCCGACATCAGGTCCAGCACGCCGGGAGGCGGTGTCGTCGAACCGGCCGGGCGGCAGTGCGGGCACACGCTGCCGCCGGCGCCGACGTGGAACGCCCGATGCGGGCCGGGGGTGGCGCAGCGGGCGCACTCGGTCAGCGCCGGCGCCCATCCGGCGATGCCCATCGCGCGCAACAGGTAGGCGTCCAGCAGCAGGTCCCGGGACCGGCGGCCGTCGGCCACCGCCCGCAACGCGCTCACCGTGAGCCCGTGCAGGGCCGGAGCGGGGGCGCGCTCCTCACCGGCGAGGCGTTCGGCGGTTTCCAGCATCGCGCACGCGCAGGTGTAGCGGCCGTAATCGCTGACGATGTCGGTGGCGAACGCGTCGATCGAGACGACCTGGGTGACGATGTCGAGGTTGCGGCCCGGATGCAACTGCGCGTCGATATGGGCGAACGGCTCCAGCCGCGCGCCGAATTTGCTGCGGGTGCGGCGTACCCCCTTGGCCACCGCGCGAACCAGCCCGTGGTCCCGGGTCAACAGGGTGACGATCCGGTCGGCTTCGCCGAGCTTGTGCTGGCGCAGCACAACAGCTCGGTCTCGATACAGCCGCATCCCAATAGTTTTGCACCCCGCCGCGACATTGCGGGGATCCGCGCCGTTAGTCTCGTACCCCGTGATTGGCGCTTCTGAGTCGGGTCCCGGGGCGCTTTCCGGCTCGAGTTCCGGATCCGGCAACCGGCGCCTGCCCACCCTGACTGACCTGCTGTATCAGCTGGCCAGCCGGTCGGTGAGTTCCACCACACTGGTGGGTCGCTCGCTGCACGCCATCCATGCCAGCCAGCCCACGCTGAACGCCTTCCGGGTGGTGCTCACCGAGTCGGCGCTGGCCGACGCCGCCGAGGCCGATCGGCGCCGCGCGGCCGGGGACACCGCCCCGCTGCTGGGCATTCCGATCGCCGTCAAGGACGACGTCGACATTGCCGGCGTGCCCACCGCCTTCGGCACCGAGGGCTCGGTGCCGCCCGCCACGCACGATGCCGAGGTGGTTCGCCGCCTCAAGGCCGCCGGCGCGGTGATCGTTGGCAAAACCAACACCTGTGAACTCGGGCAATGGCCGTTCACCAGCGGACCGGGCTTCGGGCACACCCGCAATCCCTGGTCGCGCCGGCACACCCCGGGCGGATCGTCGGGCGGCAGCGCCGCGGCGGTGGCCGCGGGCCTGGTGACCGCCGCCATCGGGTCCGACGGCGCCGGCAGCATCCGCATCCCGGCGGCGTGGACGCACCTGGTGGGCATCAAGCCGCAGCGCGGACGCATCTCGACCTGGCCGCTGCCAGAGGCGTTCAACGGGATCACGGTCAACGGCGTGCTGGCCCGCACGGTGGCCGACGCGGCGTTGGTGCTCGACGCGGCGTCCGGCAACGTCGACGGCGACCGGCACAAACCGCCCCCGATCACCGCCTCCGACTATGTGGGCAAGGCGCCCGGTCCGTTGAACATCGCGCTGTCGACCCGGTTCCCCTACACGGGGTTCCGGCCGAAGCTGCATCCGGAGATCCTGGCCGCGACCCGTGCGGTGGGCAAGCAACTCGAGCTGCTGGGCCACACCGTGGTGCCGGGCAACCCGGACTACGGCATGCGGCTGTCGTGGGATTTTCTCGCCCGCTCCACCGCCGGCCTGCGGGACTGGGAGGAGCGGTTGGGCGACGGCGTGGTTCTGGACCCCCGCACGGTGGCCAACTTGCGGCTGGGTCATCTGCTGGGACAGGCGATCCTGCGCAGCGCCCGCCGCCACGAGGCCGCCGACCAGCGCCGGGTGGGCTCGATCTTCGACATCGTCGACGTGGTGCTGGCGCCGACCACCGCGCAACCCCCGCCGCTGGCCCGCGCCTTCGACCGGCTCAGCGGCTTCGGCACCGACCGCGCCATGATCGCGGCGTGCCCGCTGACCTTCCCGTGGAACGTGCTGGGCTGGCCGTCCATCAACGTTCCGGCCGGCTTCACCTCCGACGGCCTGCCGATCGGCGTGCAGCTGATGGGCCCGGCCAACAGCGAGGGCATGCTGATCTCGCTGGCCGCCGAGTTGGAGGCGGTGTCCGGGTGGGCGAGCAAACAGCCGCAGCCCTGGTGGGACCAGAGCGCCGACACTCCCCCCGCCCCCGGCCAGCCCGCGCCCACCGGGTGACGGCCGCCCGCGACGAGCGCGCCGGCGGCCGGCCGCGGCGAGTCGGCCGTGCACAACCGGGGTATCCGAGCGCAATGGACCAATCCGACGCACCTTTGCTCAACGCGCTGGCCGACTATCGCGACAAGAACCGGTACGGGTTCGCGCCGCCCGGGCACCGGCAGGGCCGCGGCACCGACGATCGGGTCCTCGCGGTGCTGGGCCGCGAGCCCTTTCTCGACGACGTGCTGGCCAGCGGCGGGCTCGACGACCGTCGCACCAGCAACGGCTACCTGCAGCGCGCGGAGGACCTGATGGCCGAGGCCGTCGGCGCCGAGATCGCCTGGTTCTCCACCTGCGGCAGCTCCCTGTCGGTGCGCGCGGCGATGATGGCGGTGGCCGGTGGGCAGGGCAGCCTGCTGGTCGGCCGGGACAGCCACAAGTCGATCGTGGCGGGGCTGATCTTCTCCGGGGTGCAGCCGCGCTGGATCACTCCCCGCTGGGACGCCGAGCGTCACTTTTCTCATCCGCCCTCGCCGCAGCAGGTCGAAGAGGCCTGGGACAAGCATCCCAATGCCGCCGGTGCGCTGGTCGTCAGCCCCAGCCCGTACGGCACCTGCGCCGACATCGCCGGCATCGCCGAGGTGTGTCATCGGCGGGGCAAGCCGTTGATCCTCGACGAGGCGTGGGGGGCGCACCTGCCGTTCCACGAGGACCTGCCGACCTGGGCGATGGATGCCGGCGCCGACGTGTGCGTGGTCAGCGTGCACAAGATGGGCGCCGGTTTCGAGCAGGGCTCGGTGTTCCACGTCCAGGGTGACCTCATCGACCGGGACCGCCTCTCGGCGTGCGCGGATCTGCTGATGACCACCAGCCCCAACGTCCTGATCTACGCGGCGATGGATGGCTGGCGCCGGCAGATGGTGCAGCACGGTCACCAATTGCTCGGCGCCGCATTGGATTTGGCGCGGCAGGTGCGCGACGAGATCGAGCTCATTCCCGATGTGGAGGTGCTCGACGACGAGCTGCTGGGCGTACAGGCGTCCCACGACCTGGACCGCATGCAGGTGCTGATCGACGTATGCGGCACCGGCACATCGGGTTATCAGGCCGCCGACTGGCTGCGCGAGCACGCGCGCATCGACGTGGGCATGAGCGACCACCGCCGCATCCTGGCCACCTTGTCCATGGCCGACGACAAGGAGACGCTGGGCCGTCTCACCGATGCGCTGCGGGCGTGGCGCACCGCGGCGCAGGACTTCGACCCCGCCCCCCGGATCGCGCTGCCGTCGCCGGCCGAAATGCAGTTGGAGACAGTCGAATTGCCGCGCGACGCGTTTTTCGGGCGGGTGCAGGAAGTGCCGACAAAAACCGCCGCCGGCCGGATCGCCGCCGAACAGATCACGCCCTATCCCCCGGGCATCCCCGCCGTCGTCCCCGGCGAGCGGCTCAATGATGCTGTGCTGGACTACCTTTGCTCCGGTGTGGCCGCGGGGATGAACCTGCCCGACGCGGCCGATCCGTCGCTGCAGACCATCCGGGTGCTCGCCTGAGGCGTCACCCGAGCAACTGGCGCACCTCGCCGGTCACCTCGTCCACCGGCACGTCGGCCCCCAGCGATGCCCGCAGCCCGCCCGGTCCGTTCGGGCGCAGTCGCGACCGCGCACCGGCCAGGATTGCGCGTACCGACCACATCCCGCTAAAAGCCCAGCCTGCCAAGCTGTTTGGGATCGCTTTGCCAGTTCTTGGCGACCTTGACGCGCAGGTCGAGATACACCTTGGTGCCGAGCAGCTTCTCGATCTGGGCACGCGCGGCGGTGCCGACTTCGCGCAGCCGCGCACCCCCTTTGCCGATGATGATGCCCTTCTGGCTGTCGCGTTCGACGTAGAGCAGCGCGTGCACGTCGATCAGATCGTCGCGGTCCTCCCGCGGATTGACCTCGTCGATGACCACCGCCAGCGAATGCGGCAGCTCGTCGCGAACACCCTCGAGGGCGGCCTCCCGGATGAGCTCGGCCATCAGCACCTCCTCGGGCTCGTCGGTCAGCTCGCCGTCGGGGTAGTAGGCCGGCCCGGGCGGCAGCGCCGCGGCCAGCACGTCGATCACGATGTCGACCTGCGCCCCGGTCACCGCGGACACCGGAACGATCTCGGCGCCGTCGCCGACCAGCTCGCTGACCGCGACCAGCTGCGCGGCCACCCGGTCCTTGGGCACCTTGTCGATCTTGGTGACGATGGCGACCAGCGTCGTCTTCGGCGCGGTCGCCCGGATCTGCTCGACGATCCAGCGGTCACCCGGGCCGATCGCCTCGTCGGCCGGGATACACAGCCCGATCACGTCGACCTCGGCGTAGGTGTCGCGCACCAAGTCGTTGAGCCGCTTGCCCAGCAAGGTGCGGGGACGGTGCAGCCCCGGCGTGTCCACCAGAATGATCTGGAAGTCCTCCCGGTGCACGATGCCGCGGATGGTGTGCCGGGTGGTCTGAGGCCGCATCGAGGTGATCGCGACCTTGGTGCCGACCAGCGCGTTGGTCAGCGTGGACTTCCCGGTGTTGGGGCGCCCGACCAAACATACGAAGCCGGAACGGAATTCAGTCATGATGCTCGGGTTCCTCACCGTCGGGTGACCGGTCGGATTCGACCGGGCTGAGCAGCACGGTGCCCACCCGCACCCGGCCGCGGTGGTCGGTGCCGCCTTCGGCGTGCAGCCGCAAGCCGTGCGATATCACCTCGGCGCCGGGCAGCGGCACCCGACCCAGCTCCAGGGCGAGCAGGCCGCCCACCGTGTCGACGTCGAGATCGTCGTCGAACTCCACGCCGTAGAGCTCGCCGAGGTCTTCAATGGGCAGCCGCGCCGACACGCGGAACCGCTTGTCGCCCAGGTCTTCTATCGGTGCGGTCTCGGCCTGGTCGTATTCGTCGGCGATCTCGCCGACGATCTCCTCCAGCACGTCTTCGATGCTGACCAGCCCGGCGATCGCCCCGTACTCGTCGACCAGCAGCGCCATGTGGTTCCGGTCGCGCTGCATCTCCCGCAGCAGCGCATCCAGCGGCTTGGAGTCCGGCACGAAGACGGCGGGCCGCATCACCTGCGACACCGGTGTGGCCCGGCCGCTGCCGCCGGGTAAGAGCGCCTGCTGCACAAGGTCTTTGAGGTACACCACCCCGACGATGTCGTCGACGTTCTCGCCGATCACCGGGATGCGCGAGTGCCCGCTGCGCACCGCCAGGTTGATCGCCTGGCTCGCCGATTTGTCGCTCTCGATCCAGATCATCTCGGTGCGCGGCACCATCACCTCACGGGCCGGGGTGTCACCGAGTTCGAACACCGACTGGATCATGCGGCGTTCCTCGGCGGCGACCACGCCGCGTTGCTGGGCCAGGTCGACGACCTCGCGCAGCTCGATCTCGGAGGCGAACGGCCCGTTGCGCAACCCCCGGCCGGGAGTGACCGCATTACCCAGCACCACCAGCAACCGGCTGATCGGCATCAGCAGCCATGAAATGACTTGCAGCGGAAGGACTGTCGTCAACGCGATGGAATAGGCGTTCTGACGGCCCAGGGTGCGCGGGCCCACCCCCATGACCACGAAACTGGTCACCACCATGATGGCGGCGGCGCCGAACAGCCCCCACCTGAGCCCGAAGTTGTCGTAGAGAAACACCACCAGCAGCACGGTTGCGGTGATCTCGCAGGTGATCCGCAGCAGCACCACCAGGTTGATGTAGCGGGGCCGCTCGGACATCACCTTGGACAGCGCCACCGCGCCGGGCCGCTCGTCACGCACCAGCTCCTGCACCCGGGCCAGCGACACCGTGCTGATGGCCGCATCGATCGCCGCGAACAGGCCGCCCAAGGCGATCAACGCCACCGCACCCAGCAACTCAGACCAGCCGGTCATGAATCGGCGTTCTGCTCCTCGGACCGGCTCCGGCGGGCCAGCAGCCAGGCGATCACGCCCACCACCACCGCGAAGCCCCCGAACCGCAGCGCCAGACCCCACCCGGACTGCCTGGGCTGACCGGGCTCCTGGTGGTGGACCGCCAGCAGCACCAAAAAGCCGCCGTCGTCGGTCGGCCCGGCGCCCGGCAGCGGTTGGGTCTTGATGACCCGGATCTGGGCCGGGGCGCTGCTGGAGTTGTCGATCTGGCCCCAGGCCAGGGTGGAGTCGTCGAGCAGGAAGGTGTCCTGGCTGCCCGCGGGTTGGCTGCCGTCGTGACCCACCACCGCCACGTGGCCGACTTCGACGGTCTCACCCTTGGCGGGGATGAAGGCCGTCACGTTCTCGTACAGCTTCGGCGGCGCCGGCGGCTTGTAGTCCGGCGGCGGCGGGCCGTTGTAGCCGTTCAGCGGAATCGATCCGCCGCCGTAGAAGCTGCCCGCGGCCACATAGCTGTCGCCGACCGCGGTGAACGGGACCACGCCGACCGTCGCGGCGTCGAGCACCATCCGCGCGCCGCGCGCCAGGTAGGCCTGCTGGTAGGCGCCGTTGTAGAAGTAGCGGAAGGTGACCGCCGAATTGAGCGGGTTGTAGAGGGTGGGGCGGCGGTAGGCGTCGTCGTAGTCGATGTAGTCCCAGTGGCGGGGGCGGATCAGCCGTTGCTCGTCGACCTTGAGCACGTCGACGTTTTCCCGGTGCGCGGCCACCACGTTCTGCACCTGCTGGTTGAAGTCCACCTGGGTGGGCGGTTTGGGCGGGTTGGCCGGGTCGACGCGGGTCACCGGGGCGGCCTTGGCCGCGGCGATCGCCAGCGACGGCGCATCCAGGCCGCGGGGCGGTGCCACCACGGGGGCGTCGCGCGGCGCGTCGGGCCCGGGCGGATTGATCTCGAGCACCGGCACGGCGCCCTGGCCCGCGTTGGGCGGCGGCAACACCAGCGGGCTTTGCACCGGCACCGGGATCGGGGGCGGCTCGTAAGCCGGCACCGGCACTTCCGGGGGCCGGGTGGGCGCGTTGCTCGGCGGGCCCTGCACCCCCCGCCGGTCCTCGTTGCACACGTTGGCGGTGTGGTAGGCGTTCACGTAGAACATGCAGTGCTGGCAGGAGACCGGGTTCGACCCGGCGCCGGCACACGGCGCCGCCTGCGCCGCCGGGCCGTCGACCACCACCGACAACGGCGCGAAAGCGATCGCGGCGGCCGCCAGAATCCGGAGTCGGCTCAATTTTGCGGGCATCAGTTGTCGAAATACCTTGACTTGTCCAGCAATCGGCGGTCGCGCTCCTGCTGGCGGTCCTGGTGGTAGGCCTCCACCTGATCGGCCACCCATTCCTCGAGCAACCGGTCCTGGAGGGCGAACATCTCCTTTTCCTCGTCCGGCTCGCCGTGGTCGTAGCCGAGCAGATGCAGCACCCCGTGGATGGTCAGCAGCGCCAACTCGTGCCCCAGGCTGTGCCCGGCCGCGGCCGCCTGATCGGCGGCGAATTCCGGGCACAGCACGATGTCGCCCAGCATCGCGGGCCCCGGCTCCGGGGCATCCGGGCGGCCGCCCGGCTCCAGCTCGTCCATCGGGAAGCTCATCACGTCGGTCGGCCCGGGCAGGTCCATCCAGCGCATGTGCAGATCGGCCATCGCCGCGGTGTCCAGCAGCACCATGGACAGCTCGGCCGCCGGATTGACGTCCATCTTGGCGATGACGAACCGCGCGACGCTGATCAGCTCGGCTTCGGAGACGTCGATACCCGACTCGTTGGACACCTCAATGCTCATAGATCCCGCTCACCGCACACCATCATCGACGACCGCGCGAGCCCGACGCCCGTCGCGCCGCCCGGTTCATGGTCAGGCCGGGCTCTTCAAACTTCGCATAGGCGTCGACGATCTCCGACACCAGCCGGTGGCGCACCACGTCCACACTGGTCAGCTCGGCGACGTGGATGTCGTCGACGCGGTCCAGGATCTCCATCGCCGAGCGCAGGCCCGACGTGGCGCCGCCGGGCAGGTCGACCTGGGTGATGTCGCCGGTGACGACGATCTTGGACCCGAAACCCAGCCGGGTGAGAAACATCTTCATCTGCTCGGCGGTGGTGTTCTGGGCCTCGTCGAGCACGATGAACGCCGAATTCAGGGTGCGGCCGCGCATGTAGGCCAGCGGCGCCACCTCGATGACCCCGGCCGACATCAGCTTCGGGATCACCTCGGGGTCCATCATGTCGTACAGGGCGTCATACAGCGGCCGCAGATACGGGTCGATCTTCTCGCTGAGCGTGCCCGGCAAAAAGCCAAGGCGCTCACCGGCTTCCACGGCCGGGCGGGTCAGGATGATGCGGCTGACCTGTTTGGTCTGTAAAGCGTTGACCGCCTTGGCCATTGCCAGGTACGTCTTGCCGGTGCCGGCCGGGCCCACCCCGAAGACGACGGTGTTGGCGTCGATGGCGTCGACGTAGCGCTTCTGGTTGAGCGTCTTGGGCCGGATCGTCTTGCCGCGCCGCGACAGGATGTCCAGCGTGAGCACTTCGGCCGGTGACTCGTTGTCGGTGCCGGCCAGCATGGCGACGCTGTGCCGGACCACCTCCGGGGTCAACGGCTGCCCACCGGCGACGATCGCGATCAGTTCGGAGATCACCCGTTCGGCGAGCGCGACGTCGGCGGGCTCACCGGAGATGGTGACGGTGTTGCCGCGCACGTGTAGATCCGCGTCAAGGGTGCGTTCCAGTCCAGCGAGCGCAGGTTCTCGTCTGCCGAACCCAGCAGGCCCATGACGGAATGGGGCGGAACATTGATGCTGCTGCGAACTTGAGCGTCGGCCGACAGGGGTCCGGCTGCGTCAGCAGCGCTGGTCTCGCGGGGCGTCACGTGGTTTTCGATGCCTGCCTTGTGTGAAGTGCTCGCCGATTCCGGCGTTTTCTAGCGTTTTTATCCTACCGCCGGGTCGACGCTGGCCCAATGTGCAGCGCGCGACGAGTCTTTACAGGCTCGGCGGGTGGTCCCATCGTGGGGTCAGCACCCCCAGCGCACCGAGCGCCACGGCCGCGGCGGTCGACGTCCGCAGCACCTGCGGACCCAGCCGCACCGCCGTCGCGCCCGCGTCGGACAACGCCGCCATCTCGTCGTCGGCGATCCCGCCCTCGGGACCGACCACCAACAACACCGATGTCGCTCCCGCGAGGTCGGCGTCGGCGAGCCGCTCGGTGGCCGACTCGTGCAAGGCCAGCACCGTCGCGCCGCCGGCCACCTCGTCGCGGATGCGCGAGGTCAGCGCCGGGGTGGACAGCACCCCGTCGACCAGCGGGATGTGCGCCCGGCGCGATTGCCGAGCCGCCGAACGGGCGACCGCACGCCAGCGGCGCAGACCTTTCTCGACCCGGGCGCCGTGCCAGTTGGCCACGCAGCGGGCGGCCTGCCAGGCCAGGAACCCGTCGGCCCCCGCCTCGGTGGCCAGCTCGATGGCCAGCTCCGATCGCGCCGACTTCGGCAGGGCCTGCACGACGGTCACCGGCGGGGTTCCGGGCGCGACGCTCCAGCGCTTGAGCACCCGCGCGCGCAGCCCGTCACGCCCGGCGTGCTCCACCTCGCAGTGCGCCAGGCCGCCGGCGCCGTCGCCGAGCACCAGTTGCTCGCCGGGGCGGATCCGCCGCACGCTGGCGGCATGAAACCCCTCGTCACCGCCCAGGACGGCCAGCGCGCCGGTCTCGGGCAGCGCGTCGGCGTAGAACAGGGTCGCGACCATCGGCGCGCCTTGGCTAGCGTCCGGTGAACGTCTCGCGCAGCCGGCTGAACAGGCCGCCGCCGGCGTGGGTCGAGCGCACCTCGGGGACGTCGCGGCTGCGGCGGGCCTTCAGTTCGCGCAGCAGTTCGGTGTCGCGGGCGTCCAGGCGGGCGGGAACCACCACCTCGACGTGGACATGCAGATCACCGCGGGTGCCGGTGCGCAGGTGCGGCATCCCGTGGCCGCGCAGCGTGATGACCGAAGCCGGTTGGGTGCCCGGCGGAATGGTGATCTCGCTGACGCCGTCCAGGATGGCGTCGACGGTGACCGTGGCGCCCAGCGCCGCGTCGACCATCGGCACCGACACGGTGCAGTGCAGGTCGTCGCCTTCGCGGACGAAGACGTCGTGGCTCTGCTCGTACACCTCGACGTACAGGTCACCGGCCGGCCCGCCGCCGGGTCCCACCTCGCCCTGGGCGGCCAGCCGCACGCGCATGCCGTCGCCGACACCGGCGGGGATCTTGACGCTGATCTCCCGGCGGGCGCGCACCCGGCCGTCACCCATGCACTGGTGGCACGGGTCGGGGATGACGACCCCGACGCCGCGGCAGGTCGGACACGGCCGTGACGTCATCACCTGCCCCAGCAGGGAGCGCTGCACGGTCTGGACCTCGCCGCGACCACCACACGTGTCGCACGGCACCGGAGCCGAGTCGCCGTTGGTGCCCTTGCCCTGGCAGCGGTCACACAGCACAGCGGTGTCGACGGTGACCTGCTTGGTGACGCCGGTCGCGCACTCTTCGAGATCGAGCCGCATCCGCAGCAGCGAATCCGAGCCGGGCCGTACCCGCCCGATCGGACCTCGGGAGGTCGCGCCACCGCTGAAGCCGCCACCGAAGAAGGCCTCGAACACGTCGCCCAGGCCCCCGAAACCGCCGCCGGCCGCGGCCGCATTCTCCATCGGATCGCCGCCCAGGTCGACGATCCGCCGCTTCTCGGGGTCGCTCAGCACCTCGTAAGCGACGCTGATTTCCTTGAACTTCGCCTGCGCGGCCTCATCGGGGTTGACGTCGGGATGCAGTTCGCGCGCCAACTTGCGGTACGCGCGCTTGATCTCCGCGTCACCGGCGTTTCTGCTCACGCCGAGCAGCCCGTAATAATCGCGTGCCACGCCTGACTCTCCTATACCTGGTCTTCTCCGCGCCTACCCACACTGCGGGTGCGCGTTCATCGAGCACCCAGGACTTCGCCGATATAAAGGGCAACCGCGGCAACGCTGGCGATAGTTCCCGGATAGTCCATCCGGGTGGGCCCCAGCACACCCATTCCCCCGTAAACGGTGTCGGAGGTGCCGTAGGCGGTGGTCACCACGGAAGTGCCCAGTATCTGCTCGGCGGCCGTCTCGTGGCCGATGCGAACCGTCACCTTACCGGCTTCCTGCTGGGCGGCCAGCAACCGCAGCACCACCACCTGCTCCTCGAGCGCTTCCAGGATGGAGCGCAGCGAGCCGCCGAAATCGGCGGCGTTGCGGGTCAGGTTGGCGGTGCCGCCCATCAGCAGGCGTTCTTCAGTGTGCTCGACGAGTGACTCCAGCAACACCGTCGCCGATCGGCCCACGGCGTCGCCCAGCCCTTCCGGGCTGCTCAGCTGCCCGGCGAGGTCGGCCACCGCGACCGAGGCGGCTGACAGTTTCTTGCCCACCAGCGCCTGGCCGAGCATCTCCCGCAGCTGGGAGAGTTCGTGGTCGTCGATGACGTCGCCGAGTTCGACGACGCGCTGGTCCACCCGGCCGGAGTCGGTGATGACGACCATCAGCAGCCGAGCGGGCGTCAGGGCGATCACTTCGAGGTGGCGCACGGTCGACGACGACAGCGTCGGGTACTGCACGACGGCCACCTGCCGGGTCAGTTGCGCGAGCAGCCGCACGGCGCGGCGCAGGACGTCGTCGAGGTCGACACCGGACTCCAGGAATCCCTGGATCGCGCGCCGTTCGGCCGAGGACAGCGGCTTGACGTCGTCGAGCCGGTCGACGAATTCGCGGTAGCCCTTCTCGGTGGGCACCCGCCCGGAACTGGTGTGCGGCTGGGTGATGTAGCCCTCGGCCTCGAGCACCGCCATGTCGTTGCGGACGGTGGCCGACGAGACACCCAGGTTGTGGCGCTCCACCAGCGTCTTGGAACCGATCGGCTCTTTGGTGGCGACGAAATCGGCGACGATGGCCCGCAGCACCTCGAACCGTCGGTCATCGGCAGTTCCCACTGGTCGTCACCTCCTTCGATACCGCTTTGACCCGGTTCATTTTACGGTCTCGGGCGCCGTCGCCCGCACCGGTGGAGCGCGAGCGTCTGCTCGCCGGGACGGCCAGTGTCCGGCTAGCCTTTCCAGCATGAACCGGTCGGGCCACAGCTATGCGTCGGGGGAGATCGGCCAATGATTTTCAAGGGCGTGCGCGACGGCAAACCGTATCCCGAGCACAACCTGTCCTATCGGGATTGGTCCCAGATACCGCCGCAACAGATCCGGCTCGACGAATTGGTCACCACCACAACGGTGCTCGCGCTGGACCGCCTGCTCTCGGAGGACTCCACCTTCTACGGCGACCTGTTCCCGCACGCGGTGCGGTGGAAGGGCACCACCTATCTCGAGGACGGCCTGCACCGCGCGGTGCGCGCGGCGCTGCGGAACCGCACCGTGCTTCACGCCCGCGTGTTCGACATGGACATGCCCCTGGGCCAACCCGGGTGAGTTAGTGGTCACGTTTGGGCCTTCCCGCGTGTCGACCTAGTGAGGACGTTGGTTCACGACCACAACTTGCCGGGAGGATCGCCATGCCACGGCTACAGGGAGTCTCCGACCGCGACGCCGGCCTGGGCGCCAAGATCGCCTTCTTCTTCACCAGGCGCAAGCTCGCGCAGATGACCGGGCTGGAAACCGCGGGAATGCTGGAACCGCTGCGGATGTATGCCCACATCCCGAGACTGCTCAACGCCTACGGCAAGTTGGAGCAGGCCGAATCGAAGCTGGACGTTCTCAGTCCGCGCCACCGCGCGCTGGCGGAGCTGAAATCGGCGACGACGGTGCGCTGCGAATACTGCATAGACCTCGGCTCGCAGATCGCCCGGCAATGGGGCATCACCGACGAAGAGCTGCTGGGGATGGCCAATTATCGGGACGCGCCGTGCTTTTCCGACCTCGACAAACTGATCCTCGAATACGCGACCGCGATCAGCCGCACCCCCGTCGAGGTGAGCGATGAACTTTTCGAGGCGCTGCGCGCGCACTTCGACACCGCCCAACTGGTCGGCCTGACCCACGTCATCACGCTGGGCAATCTGCGCGCCCGCTTCAACATCGCGCTCGACATCGGGTCGTCGGGCTTTTCCGGCGACCGCGTGTGCGCCCTGCCGGAGACCGGTCGCCCGTGACCAATCCCGATGCGTCCGCGCCGTCATCGCCGTCACTGCGGGCATTGACGGCGCGCTTCGAGGCGGCCCGGCCGCGGTTGGGCGCCCTCGCCTATCGCATGCTGGGCTCGTTCGAGGACGCCCAGGACGCCGTGCAGGAGGCCTGGCTGCGGTTGAGCGGCAGCTCCGGGGAGATCGTCAACCCCGACGCGTGGCTGACCACCGTGGTCGCCCGCATCTGCCTGAACATGTTGCGCGAGCGCCGAACTCACGGCGGCGAGGAGCTGAGCGTCCGCCTGCCCGACCCGATCGTGGAAGCCGACGAGGAATTCGATCCCGAACACCGCGCCATGCTGGCCGACGCGGTGGGGCTGGCGCTGTTCGTGGTGCTGGACACGCTGCCCCCGGCGGAGCGATTGGCCTTCGTGCTGCACGACGTCTTCAGCGTGCCGTTCGATCAGATCGCCACCATCGTCGATCGGACGCCGGAGTCGGCCCGCAAGCTGGCCAGCCGGGCGCGCCGGCGGATCGAGCGGGCCGATCCGGTTCCCGACGGCGACCTGGCCGCCCAACGCGAGGTGGTGGACGCCTTCTTCGCGGCGGGCCGCAGTGGTGACTTCGAGCGTTTGGTGTCGGTGCTGCATCCCGAGGTGGTGCTGCGAGGTGACTTCGGCCCGGCCGCGGCGGCGTTCCGGGCCGACGGTGCGGCCTCGGTGGCCAGGCTGGCCCGAAGCTACGCCGGGCCCGACCGCGAGGTGCGCGCCGCGACCGTCAACGGCGCCGCCGGCGCCGTCATCTTCGTCGCCGGACACGCGGCGTCCGTCATGGGATTCGTGGTGCGGGGCGGCCGGATCCGGGAGATCGATGTGCTGGCGGATCCGGCACGCATCGCGAAATTAGGCCTGCGCGCCCCCGGCGCCGATCACTGACCGGCGGCCTGCAGCAGCTCCATCGCCGAGGCCCGCGACAGCACCCAGCCGCCCTGGTTGACGAAGGTGACGTTCTGGGTGACCGGGGACGTCAACTTGGGACCGGAGACCGACACGTCGGCGGTCGCCGAACCGGCGGCGGTGGGTTGGATGTTCGTCACGTCGAACGACAGCGGCAGGTCACCGTTTTTCGCGGCCTTCTGCAGCTTCTTGTCGGCGACGTGCGCCTCGATGCCGCTGATGCCGCCCTGCACCAGGTTGCTCTTGTTGCTGAACGACACGCTCGGGTCGGCCAGGCTGTTGAGCAGGCCGGTCAGCTGATCGGGCGTTGGGACATTGGCGCCCGCGACCGGCTGCGCCGGCGGCGGATCCTGCGGAACCGGCGCGCCGATCGTGGCGAGCTGCACCCCCACCTGGGGGCTCGGCTCCGACATCGAGGTCAGGCCGGCGGCCGCGCCGCCGACGATCGCCAGAGCTGCCACGCTGGTGGCAAGGGTTTTGACAGTGTTCATGGTTCCCCCTTCGGTGGGCACGAATCTCGACGCTCGGGTGGTGTCAGCGTGCCCGTTGCGTCTCGTACTTCGTGTCTCGGCACCGATACGTTACGGCCGCCCGTTGTGCGAACGACATGAGCACCCTGTGCGCCGGCTGTGCGGGCGTTTTACCGGTGGCCGAAGATGCCAAACCCCATGCGCCGCCAGGAGGCGACGCATGGGGTGTCCTCGAGTGTCGGAACGTCCGGCGAACCCGCCGGACTGGCTTCGGGTTTGCGCGGCAGGCACCGCGCGGTCATCAGTTGGTGGCGGTCGCGGCCTGTATCAGCGCGATCGCCGCGTCGTGCTGCAGCACCCAGTTCCCACCCTGGTTGACGAACGCGAGGTGCTTGGTCACCGGGCCGGCGAACTTCGGGCCCGTGATGGCGACGTCGGCCTGGGCCATGTTCGGACCCGCCGGCGCGATGTTCGTCACGTTGAACTGCTCGGGAAAGTTCCCGTTGCGGTAGGCCTTTCGCAGGTCGTGGTCGGCCACCATGCCCTCGTTTTGGCTGACGCCGTTTTCAACGAAGTTGGCCTTCTCCCTGTAGTTGACGCCGGGGTCGGTTACCTGGTTGCACAGAGTGGCCAACTGATCGGCCGTCGGCAACTGGCCCGGCGCACCCGGCGGCGGGGGCGGAGGCGGCGGCGGGTCCTGCGGCAGTGGCGCGCCGACCGCAGCCAGTTGCACATGATCCAGACCCATCGGTGCTGCAATGGAAGCCACACCGGCGGCGGCGCCGCCAATGGCGGTCAGCGCCGCCACGCCCGTGGCAATGGACTTCACGGAATTCACAGGTCCCCCTTCGATGCACATGGACCGTGGCGGAAATCTTGGGGATCGCCGCACACGGTCACACGTCTTCATGGTTGAAGATGGTGTAAGTGTGCCCTGTGACTCCGGAATTTGTGTCTCAAGTTGGTCACGTTACGACGACGCTACGGCGGCGATGCGGGAAATACCCCGAATAGCCTTGTAGCGCAGGCGTGTAGCGGCTGGGAAATCACCCTCTGCCTACATAGTGCAAGACCCTGCAGTGGGCTCTTACTCCCCCGCGAGCGCCTCAATCAGGCTCTTGGGGCGGATATCTGACCAGTTCTGCTCCACGTACTCCAGGCAGTCCGCGCGGCTTGCTTCACCGAAGACCACCCGCCAGCCGGACGGCGTGTCGGCGAAGGTCGGCCAGAGGCTGTGCTGGTTCTCGTCATTGGCGAGCACCACGAAGGTGGCGTTGTCGTCGTCAAAGGGGTTGGCGCTCATCATGTCTCCTTGTCAGGGGATACGCGGACGGGCTGACGGTGGAACCCAACACCCGATCGGATAGCAGCCCCAAGCAGCTCAGGTTCGGGAATCCGGGGCCCTGGGTGAGTCCGGACAGGTTCGGCAGGAACAACTTAGGGGTGACGTCTGTGACGGACAGGTCATAACCTATAGCCTCCTGCAGCCGCTCCGAGGTCAGGGGCCCACCCAGGCCGAGTTCGAGCAGATCAAGCGCGTCCTGGCTGAACAACGGTGCGAACCACAGCGAGTCGGCGCCGGAGCCGTCGATGACGAGATCAAACCCGTGGACCGTCTCGAGGTTCTCGCTTCCTCGGTTGGTGGACAACGTCAGCCGGATCTGCCCCTGCCTGCCCACCGCGTGGGCGACGCGGCCCCGCAGGTGGTGGATGCGGTCATCGGCCAGCAACGCCTCCTGCACGTTCGACGAAAACACCCCCCGGTCCGTGCGGGCCAAGGCATCACGACGTTCGGCCAGCGTGAGGGCCGGCCAGTTGGTCGGATCGGAGAACAGCGAGTTCTCGAAATACCCCTCGCCGCGCGTGAACAGCGTCGCCTGGGGGGAGATGACGGTGATGCTCGAGACCCGGTGCCGGAACAGCTCATTGAGCATCGCGGCGGCCGTCTCACCGCCGCCGATCACCGCGACCCGCTCCGCGCTGATCCGGTCGTGATTGGCGGCGCGGTCCCAGAACTGGGCGATCGAGAGGACGCGCGGATTGCCCGGAAGCAAGGACTTTTCGGCCTGGCCGGGGCCGGTGATCATCAACGCGTCGGCGTGCACGGTGGTCTCGTGGGTGTGGATCGCCCAGCGGTCCCCGGTGACGGCCAGCCGTTCGACCTCGCCGTGCACGACATTCATGCCCACGTGGTCGGCGACCCAGCTCAGATACTGGCTCCACCGCCGATGCGGCGGCGCCGGCCTGCCGCGGTCGATCCACTCGGCGAACGACGCCGTGGCGATCAGGTAGGACTGCCAGCTGTAGCGGGTCATCCGCTCGTCCAGCTCGGCGTTGCGGCGCGGCACCAGCGCCGAGCGGTAGGGAAAGCCGACGTCCTTTTCCGGGCTGGTGCCCAGCCGGTGCGCGCCGTCCGTCCAGCCGCCGCTGGCCTGCCAGTTCGCCGCGACGCCGATGCGTTCCACGGCGACCACGTCCGGAACCTCGACGCCCATGTCGCGCAATACCGACGCCTTGGCGGCGACGGCCACCGCCTTGGCGCCGGCGCCCACGATCGCGAGTGTGCTCATTTCACCACCTCCCGCAGTGAATCGATCCAAAGTCCTTGCAGCGCGGTGACGTCCGCGTCCGTGAGAATGTCGGGCAGCGCGCGCCACTGGGCCGCCAGCACCCGCTCCCCGCCGTATGTCAGCACCATCGCCGCGATGGTGAGCTCGTGGCGCACCGCCAGCTCGGGCTCGGGCACGGGCGACACCCCGGCGAGCAGCTCGCGTTCGAGCGTCAGCCCGGTGCCGCCGTCGGTGTGGGCGGCGCCAAGGTAATTCAGCAGCAGTTGCGGCGGCGGGAAGCCGGCGAGCCGCGCGGCGGTGTCGTCCCGCAGGTAGCGCAGCAACCCGAAGTCGAGGCCATCGCCGGGGATCGCGGCCAACTTCTCCGCCACCTTGTGCGGGTCGTCGGAGTCGAGCCGCACCGGGTAGATGGAGCTGAGCAGGCCCACCGTGTCACCGGTGTCGATGGTGTGCGCACCGGGCCCATCGACCAAACTGTCCGCGCGGCCATGGGTTTCGAGCGCCAGCAGCGGAGGCGGGGTCGCCTGACCGCGTAGCCGGCGCCAGCTGGTCACCGTCGCCACGGTGGCGGCGACCAGCAGTGTGGGCAACGCCAGACCCGAATTCAGCAGCCGGCGGGTGAGGTCGGCGTCGGTCGCGACGTTGCGGACGATCAGATCGCGGGCCCGATCGCGGTCCGGGTCGAGCCGCCGGGCGCCGAGGTCGGGGTCGTCGCCGTCCAACTCCGACGCCCAGTACGGCGCGGTGTCCAAGGCGTGCGCCCGCGCGGTGAGCGCCTCGGCCCAGCGCCGATAGCTGGTGTGTTCCCGTACGGGGGCCGGTGCGTGACCGGTCGCCACCGCGGTCAGGGCGGCACCGAGTTCACCGAGGATCACCCGCCACGACGCCGGGTCCAGCGCCACGACGTGCGCGGCCAGCAACAGCACGCTCTCGCCGGCCGGGGGCCGGAGCCACACCGCGGCCAGCAGCGTTCCCCGTTCGGGGTCCAACCGGTCGACGGCCCGGGCGACGTGGGCCGGTACCGCCGCGGCCAGCTCTTTATCCACCTCAACTTCTTCGACTGCCCCCAGGACGTCGGCGTCCGGCACCGGAACCAAGGTCATCGTGGAGCGGTCGACCCGGGTGCGCAGCACCTCGTGGCCGTTGATGATGCTTGCCAGCGCGGCGTCCAGCTGTTCGCGGCGCAGCGTCTCGGGCAGCCGGATGGCCTCGGTCTGGGCGAGCCGGCGCGGGTTGCCGTGCTCGTAGAGCCATCGGCCGTTGGGCAGCAACGGCATTGGCCCGGTTGCCTCGTCCACCTGCTGGGTGGCGGCCGCCGTTTCCGAGTCGATCGCTTCGGCCAGTTCGCGGATGTTGGTGCAGTCGAGGATGAGACGGGCGCGCAGCGCCATTCCGCGCGCCCGGGCCGCCTGCACCACCGACAACGCCACGATGCTGTCCAGTCCTAGCTGCAAAAAGTCCGCGGTGACGTCGACGCTCGGGTGCCCGAGCAGTTCGGCGAGCAGGTCGGCCAGCGCGGATTCCGTGGCGGTCTCGGGTGTTGCCGCGCCGCCGGCGGATTCGGCGACGTCGAAGGCGGCCAAGGTGGACTCGTCCAGTTTTCCGTTGGGGGTCAACGGGATTTCGTCGACCAAAACGATGCGCTGCGGCACCATGTAGCGCGGCAACCGGGTGCCGAGCATGGCCCGCAGTTCGGTGGCCGTCGGCTTGGCCCCCGTGGTATCGGTGGTCGCCACGTACGCGGTCAGCCGCGGGGCTCCCCGGTGCTGATGTACCAGCACGCCGGCGTGCCGGACGGCGGGATGCGATTCGAGGGCGGCGGCGATCTCCCCGGGCTCGACGCGGTGGCCACGGATCTTCACCTGGGCGTCGGCGCGACCGATGTATTGCACTGTGCCGTCGGGCAATCGGCGCACCAGGTCGCCCGTGCGGTACATCCGCTGCGCGGGCGCGAAGGGGTCGGCGACAAAGCGCGCCGCGGTCTCCCCCGCGCGGCCGATGTAGCCGCGGGCCAGCTGGGCGCCGCCCAGGTACAGTTCGCCCGTCGCGCCGCACGGCACCGGGCGCAGCCCGGAATCCAGCACGTATCCGCGGGTGTGCCGGGTCGGTCGGCCGATGCAGGGCTCGTCGTGCTCGGCGATCGCGGCGACCACCGCCTCGACCGTGGTCTCGGTCGGCCCGTAGCAGTTGTACGCCGTCATCGACGTGGCGTTGCACGCCTCGCGGATTCGGTCCCAGGCGGCGCTGCCGAGCGCCTCTCCCCCGAGCGCCAACACCGTCAACGGCACGTCGGTCAGCAGGCCGAACGCCTGCAGCTGGGCGAACATCGACGGGGTGGTGTCGATCATGTCGATGCCGTGCTCGGCGATCAGCGCGACCAGCGCCTCGGCATCGGTCTGGGTCTGCTCGTCGACCACATGCACGCCATGGCCGTCGAGCAGGGCGACCAACGGCTGCCAGGCGGCGTCGAAGGCGAACGACCACGCGTGGGCGATGCGCAGCGGTCTGCCCAGTCTTGCGGCCGCGGGCCGCAGCACGCGGTCCAGATGGTCATCGGCGTACGCCCCCACCGCGCCATGGGTTCCGATGACGCCCTTGGGTTCTCCCGTGGTGCCCGAGGTGAACACGACATACGCGGCCCGCTCGGGCGCGACGTCGACCGGCGTGAAGTCGTCGTGCGGCCGGCCGGCCTCGAGGAGCTGTGCGGTCAGCTCGTCGTCCAGGACGATCGACGCGCCGGATTGGCGCAGGATCGAGGTGACCCGCTCCGGGGGCATCCCCGGCACCAGCGGCACGCACATGCCGCCCGCCTTGAGCACCGCGAGTATCGCGACGACGTACTGCGGACCGCGGAAAAGGCTTATGGCGACCGGTGTTTCGGGCGCGACGCCCTTGCGGGCGAGCTCGGCGGCCAGTCGGGTGGACCGGTCATCCAGCTCGCGATAGCTCAGCGTGCCACCCGCCCAGCTGACCGCCGGGCTGTCGGGCGCGCTGGCCACGACGTCGGCGAACCGCGCGTGAATGCTCCGCGGTGACGTCGCGGCGGGCGCCCCGGCGGCACGCAGCGGGGCAACCTCGTCGTCGAAGAGGACGCTGATCTCGCGCAGCGGTCGCGCCCAGTCCCGCAACAGCCGCTCGGCGGTGGACAGCACCCGACGACCGAACGTGGCCGCGGGAATGGCGCCCAGCGCGCCGTCGATCACTTCGATCAGCACCACCAGCTCGCCGGCGTCCATGTGGGCGGCGACGGCGATCGGGAAATGCGACAGGGTTTGCAGGGCGGACGGCCGGAATGTCGCACCGCCGGCGGTCAATTCGCCACTGGAGGACAGCCCGTTCATCGGGAAGTTCTCGTAAACCAGCAGGGTGTCGAACATCTCCCCGACGCCGCCGAGGGCACGCAATTGGGCGTGCCCGAGATAGCTGTGCTCGCGCAGCAGGGCGGCGTCGCGCTGCACGGCGCGGCATTGTTCGCCGGCGCTGGCGGCCGAGTCCAGCCGCACCCGCAGGGGCACGGTGTTGATGAACAGACCGACCATGGTCTCGACGCCGGTCAGTTCGGGCGGCCTGCCGGACACCGTGACCCCGAAAACCACATCGTCGGTGTCGGTGAGCCGGGACAACACCAACGCCCACGCCATCTGCATCAGGGTGTTGACGGTGATGCCACGCGAACGGGTCTCGTCGACCAACCGCGCGGTGGCCTCGGCCGGCAGGCGCAGTTCTGTGGTGCGCGGCAACGCCGTCTGCTGTCCCTGCGTCGTCTCCACCGAGCCCAGGGCGGCGGCCAGCAGGGTGGGGCCGGGCAGGCCGGCGAGGTGCCGGCGCCAGACCTGCTGGCTGGCCTCCGGGTCGCGACTGGCCAGCCAGCCGATGTAATCGCGGTACGGCCGCGGCGCCACGGGCAGCGCCGACAGGTCGCCGCCCGCCTGGTACAGGATCATCATCTCGTTGATGAACACCGGCATCGACCAGCCGTCGATCACGATGTGATGGGCGGTGAGCACCAAACGCCATTGCGCGCCCGGCAATTCGATCAGCAGGAAGCGGATGGCCGGCCCGTGTTCCAGGTCGAAGGGCCGGCGGCGTTCGCCGGTTTCCAGCGCCGGCACGTCCTCACGCGCGGCGCTGACGGATCGCCACGGCAACTCGACGCGGGACGGCACGATCTGCACCGGCCGCGCGATGCCGCGGCTGAAGAAGCTGGCCCGTAGGTTCGGGTGGCGCACCAACATCTTCTCCGCGCACTCGCGTAGCAGCGCGACGTCGAGTGCGCCGGAGATGTCGGCGGCCATGCCGATCACGTACGGGTCGTCCGCGGCTTCGCCGTCGGCGAACTCGGCGAGCGTGGTCAGCGAGTACAAGCCCTCCTGCAGGGGGCTCAGCGCCATCACGTCCTCGATGTCGGGGGCGACGTCGGTGTCGGCGGCCGTCATGTCGTGCCCTCGCGTGATGACGACCAAAGTTGGGTCACCGCAGCCAGATCCGTGGACGACAGGCCGGAGGTGCTCATCGGCTCGAAACGGACGTCGGCCGCCTGGTCGTCCCGCTCGGCGTCAGCCTGCCCGTCCCCCAGAGCGTCCACGGCGGCGGCCAGCTGCTGCACCGTCGGATTCTCGAAGATCATGCGCGGGCTCACGGCCAGGCCGACGGCGCGCGCCCGCGAGGCCAGTTGCACCGACAGGATGCTGTCGCCGCCGAGGGCGAAGAAGTCGTCGAAGCGCCCCACTTCGGGGGTCGACAGCAGTTCGGCGAACACCTTGGCCAGCGCCCGTTCGGTGTCCGTGCGCGCCGGTTCGGTCAGGCCACCGGTGCTGACCGCCGGGAGCGGCAGCCCGGGCCGGTTCAACTTGCCGGACTCGGTCTTGGGCAGGACGTCGAGAACGGTCAGCGACGACGGCATCATGTAGCCCGGCAGGGTCGTGGCGATCGCGGCGCGCACCTCCCCCGCGAACGCCGCCTTGTCGACGTCATCGACGATGGGCCGCTGGGGCACAACGTATCCGGCCAGCGACGTGCCGCCGTGCACCTCCCAGGTGCGCGCGGCCGCGGCGGCGACGCCGTCGGCCGCCGCGAGGGCCGCCTCGACCTCGGCCAACTCGACCCGGAAGCCGCGGACCTGCACCTGGTGGTCGGAGCGTCCGACGAATTCCAGTTGGCCGTCCTCGGTCCACCGGGCCAGGTCACCGCTGCGGTACAAGCGCGAACCGGGGTCCCCGCCATACGGGTTGGCGACGAACCGCGTCGCGGTCAGGGCGGGCCGTTTCCAATAGCCGCGCGCCAGCTGGTCACCGGCGTAGTACAGCTCGCCCACCACGCCGACCGGCACCGGACGGAGCCCGTCGTCGAGGAGGTAGGCCTGCGCGCCCGGGACCGGCTTTCCGACAAGCGGATTCGGCAGGCCCAACCGCCCGCGGCAAACCGCGCCGGAGGTCTCGGTGGAACCGATGTTGTTCAGCAACTCGGTCGCACCATCGTCGGCGCACACCGACACCAGCCGTTGCAGCAGCGACGTGCTGACCGGCTCGCCACCGCACACCAGCCGCGACAGCGCGCGTACGGCGTCGGGCCGACTGTCCACCAACGCCGAGACCAGGCTGGGCACGGCGGTCACCTGGGCGACCGAATACCGGGTCATCAACTCCCCGAGGGCCTCGGGGTCGCGGTGCTCGTCGTCGTCGGCCAGGATCATGGTCGCGCCGGCGGCCAGGCCGGCCAGCATCTCCATCCCGCCTTCGAGGAAGGTGATCGACGCCTGCGCCAGCCGCACGTCCTCGGTCCTCGGCGGGTAGTGCCGCAGCTGCCAATCCAGCCGGGCGGCCATCGAACGATGGGTGCCCACCGCGCCTTTCGGCTTGCCGGTCGATCCGGAGGTGAACACCAGATACATCGGGTCGTCGGGGTGGGGCCGCGGCAAATCCCGCGACTGGGGATCGACGTCATCGCTGTCCACCAGGTCGCGCACGTGGGGATCGTCCAGCGAAATCAACTCGACCCCCGCAACGTGTGGCATGGTCGCCACCGCTTCGGTCGTTGCGACCACCACCGGCGGCGCGACGTCGTCGAGCATGAATTGCTTTCGCGCCAAGGGGTAACCGGGGTCGATGGGGAAGTAACCGGCGCCGGCCTTCATGATGGCCACCAGCGCCACCACGAGATCGATGCTGCGGCGGGTCGACAGCCCGACCAACGCACCCGGCCCCGCCCCGCTCCTGGCGAGCAGCGCGGCCAGGTTGTCCGAACGGCGGTGCAGCGCAGGGTAATCGATCCGCTCGTCCCCGCAGCGCACCGCGATCCGATCCGCGTCCCATGCCCGACTCGGTTCCAGCAGCTCGGGTATGGTGCGCGGCCTGTCGTGCGGTGCCGGCGCCCCGCGGCTCCAGTCCTGCAGGATGCGGTGCTGTTCTCCCGCGTCGATCAGCGCAACGTCGCGCAGGCTCAAGTCGAGGTCCTCGGCGAACGCGGCGACCGCACGCGACAGCCATTGCGCCAACCGCTCGATGGTCGTTCTGGCGTAGAGCTCGGTACGGAAGATGACATTGCAGTTGTAGCCGACGCCGTCGGTGCCGTCGGTGCCGAAGAAGTTGACGCTGAGGTCGGCGTGGGCCATGTCGAAGATGGGGTCCAGCGACGTGCACACGGTGTCGCGTCCATCGCCGCCCGCGGGCGCGGTTTCGATGACCCGCGTGGCGGACAGGTGATCCCGGACGTGCACGACGACCTGGAACAGCGGGTTGCGCGACAGCGAGCGCACCGGGCTGACACTGTCGACCACCCGGTCGAACGGCAGGTCTTGGTGGGCGTAGGCGGCCAGGGCCGTCTCGCGGGCCCGTTTCAGCAGTTCGCGCAGCGTCGGATTGCCGTCCATGTCGTTGCGCAGCACCAGGATGTTGACGAAAAAGCCGATCAGTTGGTCCAATTCGGCTTCGGTGCGGCCGGCGACCGGGGTGCCCAACGGAATGTCCACGCCGCCACCGGCCTTGTGCAGCACCACTGCCACAGCGGTTTGCAGCAGCATGAATTCGGTGATGCCCAACTCGCGGCACAGCTCGCCGAGTTTGGCGCGGGTGGCCGAGTCGATCTGGAAGTCGACGGATTCGCCCTCCCCGCTGGGCACCGGCTGGCGGGGGAAGTCCGGGCGCAACCCGGTGTCCTCCGGCAGCCCGGCCAGCTTGCGGGTCCAGTACTCCCGCTGCTCGGCGGCGATAGCGGACTCCTGGCCGCTGGCGTCCCCCAAAAACGTCCGCTGCCATGCCGCGTAGTCGGCGTACTGCACGCGCAGCGGCGCCCAGGACGGCGCTTCGCCACCGCGGCGGGCCCGGTAGGCCGTCATCACGTCGGAGAACAGCACACCCGCCGACCAATGGTCAGAGGCGATGTGGTGCACGACCACCGACAGCACGTGCTCGTCCGCGTTCTCGGTGCGCAGCACCGCGACCCGGATCGGCAGTTCCGAGTCCAGCTCGAAGCAATGGCGCCGCTCGACGTCGAGCTGCTCTTGCAGCCACGCCTCGCCGACGCCCTCCGCGCGGCGCACCGGAACCTCGACCCCGACCGGGCCCACGACCTGATAGGGCACGCCGTCCAGCTCGACGTAGCTGGTGCGCAGGATTTCGTGCCGCGCGAGGACATCGCCGACGGCGGCGATCAGCGCGTCGATGTCCCACGGACCGGTCAGCTTGGCCGCGAAGGGAATGTTGTTGACCGGGCTGGGCCCGTCCAGGCGGTAGGCGAACCAGCTGCGCAGCTGCGACGCCGAAAGCGGCATCGGCTCGTCGTGTGCGGTTGCGATCAGCCTGGGGCGCGACTGCGTCAGTTGGCCCGAGCTCAGCTGGTCGATCCGCTCCGCCAGCAGGCCCACGGTGGCGAGCTCGAACACGTCGCGGATGCCGAGTTCCACACCGCACTCCGCGCGGATCGCGGTGACCAGCTTGGTGGCGACCAGCGAGTGGCCGCCCAGATCGAAGAACGAGTCGTCGACGCCCACCCGCTCGTGTCCGAGCAGCCCCGAGAACAGCTGGGCGACCCGGATTTCGGTGGGGGTCGTCGGGTCGCGGTACTCGGTGCCGGCCGCGAGTTGCGGTTGCGGCAGCGCGGCGCGGTCGATCTTTTGATGGGCGGTGATGGGGATCTCGTCGAGCACCACGTAGGCCGCCGGGGTCATATAGTCCGGCAGCGCGGCGGCCACCCGGGCGCGGATGCGTTCGACATCAACGGTTTCCGTGCCGGCGCCCTCGGCCGGGGTCACGTATCCCACCAGGCTCTTGCCCAACTGCGGCAGGTCCATGGCCAGCACGACGGCTTGTCCGACACTGGGGTCGACCGAGATGGCGGCGGCGATCTCGCCCAGCTCGATGCGGAAGCCGCGGATCTTCACCTGCTCGTCGGCGCGGCCGACGAACTCGATGTCGCCATTGGCATTACGCCGGGCCAGGTCGCCGGAGCGGTACATCCGCCCGCCCGGGGTGAACGGGTCGGCGACAAAGCGCTCGGCCGTCAGCTGCGGCCTGCGGTGGTATCCGTGCGCGACATGTGTTCCGGCGATGTAGATCTCACCGATCACCCCGGCAGGGACGGGCCGCAGCGCGTTGTCGAGCAGGTACACCTGGGTGTTGATCTTGGGCCGGCCGATCGGCACTATGCGCGTGCCCTGGGCGCCTTCCACCGGGTAGCTGGTGCAGTTGACGACCGTCTCGGTCGGTCCGTAGAAGTTGTGCAGCGACGCGTCGAAGGTGGCGTGGAACTTGTCGGCGATCTCGCCGGGCAGGGCCTCCCCGCCGATGGGCACCCGCCGCAACGTGCGCCACTGGCTGGCTCCGGGCAACGACAGGAAGAGTCCCAGCAGCGACGGAACGAAGTGCATCGACGTAATGCCTTCGCGCGCCAGGAGATCGGTGAGGTAGCCGATGTCGCGCAGCCCGTCCGGGCGCGGAATCACCAGCCGGGCACCCATGATCAGGGTGCCGAAGATTTCTCCCATCGACACGTCGAAACTGGGCGAGGCGACCTGCAGCAGCCGGTCGGTCTCGTCGATCCGGTACTCGTCGCCGAACCAGACGAAATACTCGGCGATGGGCGCGTGGGGCACCGGCACGCCCTTGGGCAGTCCGGTCGAACCCGAGGTGTAGATCAGGTACGCGGTGTTCTGCGGGCTCAGCGGCCGCAGCAACGCGGCGGGCGCCGTGGTCGGATAGCTCCCCAATCCGGAAACCGGTTCGCGCAGCACCAGTTTGGCGTCCGCGTCCCCGAGAATGAAGCTCAGCCGGTCCTCCGGGTACGTGGGGTCCACCGGAAGGTAGACGCCACCGGCTTTGAGCACGCCCAGCGCGGTGATGACCAGTTCGGGTGACTTGTCCAGCAGGACCGCGACGCGATCCTCGGTGCCGATTCCTTGCTCGATGAGCCAGTGCGCCACGCGGTTCGACTCTTCATCGATTTCGCGGTAGGTGTAGGCGCGCCCTTCGTAGACGACCGCAACGGCGTCGGGCGTGCGCGCCGCTCGCCGGCTGACCAGCTCGGACAAGGTGCTCGCCGGGGTGACGAATTCTTCACCGGTCGACACGGACCGCAGCCACTCGGCGTCTTCGTCATTCATCAGCGCGCACGCCGACAGCGTCACGTCGGGGTCGGACAGCACGCTGTCCAGCAGGGCGGCGTAGTGGCGCAGCAGTTGCTGCACCAGCTGCTGATCCAGCACCTCGACGAGGTACTCGGCCTCGATGACGCCGCCGCCCAGGCCATCCGGCGTGCGGTTCAGCTCGACCATCAGACTCAGCGGCAGCTGGTTGAAATGACCGCGCAACTCGGCGCGCTCGCAGCGCACGCCCGGCGGGCAAAAGCCGGCGCCGTCGGGCTCCCGCTGTCCGAAGCTGACCCGGGTCATCCGGTCCGCGCCGTGCCGGCGGTCCGGATTCGACTCACGCACCAGCCAATCCAGGTCAGCGCGCGAATGAGCGAAGGCGCCCACCGCGCCGTCCCGGGTCTGGGCCAGCAGTTCGCGGAACGTCTGGTGTGGCCGCGGCCGCAGCCGGACCACCACGGTGTTGCCGTAGTACCCGATGACATCCTCGGTTCCCACCCCGCGGTTCAGCACCGGGGCCGCGAACAGGAAGTCCGTCGACTGGGTGTAGCGGTGCACCAGGGCGCCGAACACGGCCATCAACACCATGTAGGGCGTGGCGCCCGTCTCGCGGGCGAGCGCGGCCGCCCGGTCGACGACGTCCGCCGACAGTGGCGCGGTCGCGCGTTGCGCGCGCCAGGTGGTGGGCACCACCGACCCATTGGGGCCGGGAAGTTCCAGCGGCTCCGGGAGATCGGCCATCAGCGGCCGCCAGTAGTCCAGATCGGCCTGACGGATCGCGGTCGGGTCGGTGGCGAGATCCGGCAGCGCCGGCGCCGCGGCGAAGCCGTCCGGGTCGGTGTACGCACGGGTCAGGTCGGCGAAAAACGGCGCCCACGAGCCGTCGTCCCAGGCGATGTGATGCGCGGTGATCAGCATTATCAGCTCGTCGCCGCCCAGGTGCGCCACGGTGACGCGCAGGGGTGAATCCTTGCTCAGGTCGAACGGCCGGCGAAAGTCCCGCTGCGCCAGCACATCCAGCCGCAACCGGCGGGCCTGATCGGCCAGCCCGGACAAGTCGTGCTCGGACCATTCGGGGTGTAGGTCGTCGCGGACGACGGGCCGCGGGTCGCCCTCACCGTCGGTGTCATACGTCGTATGCAGTACGGGGTGACGCGCGGCGACGGCATCGACGGCGCGATGTAGCCGCGCGGCGTCCACGGCGCCGATGAGGCGATAGGAGACGCAGATGTTGAGCAGCGCGCTGTCGGGATCGACCGACTGCACGAACCACATCCGGTGCTGGCCGGCGGACATGCGCGGCTCGTCGTAGGTGGCCACGGAAGCCGCGCCCGTCGGCCTGGCCAGGCCGCGTTCAGCGAGCTTGCGGCGCAGCAGTTCCAAGCGTTCCTCGTCGAGACGGGTGTCGGCGCCGGTGGTGTCTGTCACGCTAGGAGTCCAACCTTTCGAGCATCGCGAGCGTTGAGTGGTGCGCACCGGTGGCGGCGCCGGTGCGCTCGATGGGCGGCGGCGTGGGGCCACCGGGTGAGTCGGCGCGCAGAGCGTCGATCAGCTCGTTGACGGTGATGCCGCCGAGCATGCGCGCCACCGGAACCGAGTTCCCCACCGTCCGCCGCAGCCGCTTACGCAAATCGAGGGCGAGCAACGAGTCCACCCCAAGGTCGATGAGGGAGGTGCCCGGGTCGATCGACAGCGAATCACCCAGATGCAGCGTCGCGGCCAATTCGGCCCGTACCACCTCGGCGAGCGGCTTCGCGACGGCGACGTCTTCCTGTGCGCCGCCGTCACCGCTGTGCGAAGCACTGAACGGCATTGGCATTCCCTGGCTTTCGAAGAACACCTGCAGCCGGTCGAAGTCGGCGTCGAAAATCAGCGGGTCGCCGTCGTAGCGGTGCAGGCTGGCCTCGATCGCGGCCTCCGGCTCCATCGCCACGAGGCCCGAGCGTTCGGTGCGGGTGATCTCGTTGCCGACCACCACCCCGGCACCCTGCCACAGCCCCCACCGGATCGCCGTGCAGTCGCGGCCGTCGGCCCGCAGCTGGGCGGCCAGCACATCGAGCATCCGGTTGGAAGCCGCGTAGGCCGCGTGGCCGTAGCCGCCCCAGGTCCCGAACACCGACGAGCAGGCGAGGATTCGGCAGTCCGGCCGCAGCGGCCAAACCTCGGCCATCAGCGCCAAACCGCGGACCTTGGCATCGCACACCGCCGCAACATCGACACCGGTGAGGTCGGCGCGCGAGCGTGCCTGCGCGATGCCCGCGGTGTGGATCAGCAGCGACGCCCCCGAACCCGCGTGCGTGGCGGCCACGGAGGCCAGTGCGGCGCGGTCGGTGATATCGCATTGCGGGGCACGCACTTCGGCGCCGTGGCCGTCGGCGAGCTCGCGCAGCGCGGCCGGGTCCACGCCGGTGCGGCTCAACAGGGTGACGGTCCGCGCCCCGCGTTCGAGGCAGTACCGCGCGTACTGCAGGCCGATCGCCCCGCTGCCGCCGGTGATCACCACGTCGTCCAGGGCGGCGGCGTCGAGGGGCCGGCTGGTTGCCGTTTCGCGGCATTCGCGGAATGACCGGACGTGGCTTCGAACATGGCTCAGCGGCGGCTCGCCGCCCCGCAACGCCACCTCGGCAGCCTCGCCCGAAAGCACGTCGGCGACGGCCCGCGCGGTCGCGGCGTCCACATCTGCGCGCTCGAGGTCGAGATGTCCGAAGGCCTGGTCGGGGAATTCGAACCCGACGCTGCGATGCATCGCCGCCAGGGCCGCCTGCGCCGGCGAGACGTGGGTGTCGTCTCGATCGACCTGTTCGGCGCCGACGGTCAGTAGCCAGACGGCCCGGCATCGCGGGCCGATGAGCGCGGGGTAGTCGGGTAGGCCGGCATCGGGACGGGCGGCGATCTGCTCGATGGCGGCCGTGGCGTCGTGCTCGTCGAGACGCGGCGCCACGATTGCCAGGACCTCTGCCTGGTTCGGCGCCACGACGCGGCAGTCGCCTTGCGCCGCAACGGCATCGGCGAGCGAACGGGCGAGAGCGTCCGTACCGAAGAAGCCGATGTCGGGGCGTGTCGCAACGGTGTGCAAGGTGGCGTGCTGCCAGTCCTCGACGGCCACGGTCGGCGCGGGCGGTGAGGCCGCTTCGGTCACTCGTTCCGGTGCCGCCCAGAGGTGCACCGCGCGCATCGGCGCGTTCGGGAAGCCCCGCAGCGGAGGCTGATCAGCGTTCGGGACGGCATCGGCCCACCGGCAGCCGGGGTCGGCGGCCGCGACCGCGGCGATGCTCGCCGAGAGCGACTCGGTGACCGGCCGCTCGCGGTGGCCCGAGCCGACGACAACCGACTCGTCGCCGACGATGTCGCCCAGCGGATAGAGCAGTGAGGGGTGCGCCGAGAGCTCCACGAACGTGTCGGCCCCGCAGGCGCGGGCGTACTGCACGGCAAGATCGAAGCGCACGGTGCCGCAGAGGTTTTCATACCAATAGTCCGAGAAATCGGTCCCTTCGCCCAACTCGGCACCGCGGGTGGAACCGACGAAGCGCACCGGCCCGTCCCGGAACGCCGACCGCGGCGTCAGCTCGGCCAGGCTGGCACGCAATGGCCGCAGCGCACTGGTGTGGCCCGGATAGTCGACGGACAGTTGATGGGTGAACACGTCGCGCTGTTGCGCCAGGCGCACCGCGGCGGCCACCGCGTCGTGATCGCCGGCGACCACGGTCGACGACGGGCCGTTGACCGCCGAGACCTCCACCCAGCCGGGCGCCTCGGCCAGCAGCGACTCGGCGGCGTCGAGGCCGGCGCCCAGCACCGCCATCGCGTAGCGGCCCGTCAGCCGGCCGACCACGGTGGCGCGGGCGACCACGAGGGCGACGGCGTCGGGCAGCGAGATCGCCTCCGCCACATAGGCCGCCGCCACCTCGCCGAGGCTGTGGCCGATGGTGATATCGGGCAGCACACCGCAGCATCGCCATGCCTCGGCCAGGCTGACCGCGTGGGTGAACTGCGCTCCCTGAATTTCGGGACGTGACCAGCTACGCTCTTCCTCCCCCACCAGATATGGCAGCGGGGAGGCGAATCCGGCGACGACGAACTCTTCGGCGCACCGGTCGGCCGCCTCCCGGTAGGCGGGCAGCTCCCGGTAGGCGCCGGCGCCCATCGCCTGCCATTGATTTCCCTGGCCGGGGAACACGAACGCGATGCGCGGCGGCGTGGTCTTCGCGGAATGCGTGACCAGCTCGTGTTCCTCGCCCCGCGCGATCGCCGCCAGCCCGGCGGCCAGCTCGGCGGCGTCGGCCGCGCGCAGCACGGCCCGGTGCCGGCGGGGGCGCCGCAGCCGCAGCAGGGTGGATGCGATCGCGGCGGTCGCGTTCGGCGAGTCGATGCGGCCCAGGTAATCGAGGATCGCCGCGGCGTCCCGGCGGATCAGCTCCGGGTCGTGGGAACTGAGCAGCACCGGGATGCGCCCGTCCGGCAGATGATGGCTGAGCATCACGCGACCTCGGGAACGGAGACGATCAGATGCGCGTTGGTGCCGGCGATCCCGAACGCGGACGCCGCGGCGATGCGCTGCCCGTCGGTCGCGGGCCACGGTGTTAGGGTCTGCGCCAGCCGCAAACCCTGTTTGTCCCAGTCGATTTCGGGGCTTGCGTTGCCGGCGTGCAGCGTGGGCGGGACGGCCCCGTGTTCGGCGGAGACGAGCACCTTGGCCAGTCCCAGCGCGCCGGCGGCGGCCAACGAGTGGCCCACGTTGGACTTCACCGACCCCAGCAGCGCCCCGGCGCCGGCCTCGGTGTCGCCGTAGGTTTGTGCCAGCGAGCGCAATTCGGTGCGGTCGCCGAGCCGGGTGCCGGTGCCGTGCCCCTCGATCATGCCCACCTCGGCGGGCTTGATCCCGGCCTGGGTGATGGCCCGCTGGAAGAGGCGGACCTGGGCGTCGCCACTGGGGGCGCTGAGCCCGGCGCTGCGCCCGTCCTGGTTGATGGCGGTGGCGCGCACCTCGGCCAGGATCCGGCGGCCGGCGCGCACCGCGGTCGATTTGCGTTGCAGCACAAACATCGCCGCCCCCTCGGCCCACACGGTTCCGCTGGCCTGCGCGCTGTAGGGGCGGCAGTAGCCGTCATCGGAGAGGGCGTGTTGTTTGGAAAACTCGACGAAGAACCCCGGTGAGCCGAGCACATTGACCCCGCCCGCGATGGCCATGTCGCAGTCGTCGTTCTGCAGGGAACGCACTGCGACGTGGAAGGCCACCAGCGCGGACGCGCACGAGGAATCCAGGGTCAGTGCCGGGCCGGCCAATCCCAGCGTGTAGGCGATGCGGCCCGAGATGACGCTGAGGGCGGTCCCGGCGAGCAGATGGCCGCTGTGTTCGGAGAACCTGGCCATCTCGGGCCCGTAGCCCGTGGCGGAGGCGCCCACGAAGCACCCCACGTCGTGGCCGGCAAGGTCGTCGGGATTGATGCCGCTGTTTTCCAGGGCGCGCCAGGCCACGCGGAGCGACACCCGCTGCTGCGGGTCCATCACCACGGCCTCGCGGGGCGAGATGCCGAAGAATTCCGGGTCGAATGTGGTTGCCCCGCATAGGAATCCACCGTGATCGTGAATCTCCTTGAAACCGCTGCGGCGCGAGCCGGCGAGCAGTTCGCGCACGGCCCACCCGCGGTCGGTGGGAAAGGGTCCCAGCGCCTCCCGGCCGTGCACCAGCAGATCCCAGTAGCCTTCGGCGTTTTCGATGCCGCCGGGCGCTTCGACACCCATTCCCACGATCACCACGGGGTCGACGCTCTCGGCGTCATACGCATCGTTCGACATCGGTATCACCCGGCATTCACCTGCGCGGCGACCGCGTCGACATGGTCGTAGACGTAGAAGTGCCCGCCCTCATACAGCGACACGGCGAAGGATCCGGCGGTGTGTCTTTCCCACTGACGCAGCACACCGGTCCCGATGCGGTGGTCGTCATGGCCACCCAACACGTGGATGTCGGCGCCGATGCGGACGTCGGGGCTCGGGTCGTAGCGGTTGAAGGCCTGGTAGTCGGCGCGCACCGCGGTGGTCAGTAGTTCCGAGAACTCTTCGTCGGCAAGCAGTTCCGGGTCGGTGCCGCCCAAATCGGCGATGTCCGCCAGCAGCCCGTCGTCGCTGGTCGGCAGTTCGGGCATGTCGGCGACGACGCACGGCGGCGGACCCGCCGATACCCAGAGTTTGCGGACGGCCGCACCGTGCGTCTCGGCGACGCGGGCGAATTCGAAGGCGACGACGGCACCCATGCTGTGGCCGAACAACGTCAGCGGTGCGACGCTGGGCCATGGTGCGGCCTGGAAGAGGCCGGCGGCCAGGTCGTGCACGCTTTCGTGTGCGGGCTCGCTGAGGCGGTCGGCCCGCTGTGGATACTGCACGACGTAGGTGTCGCCACCGGCGGCCAGCGCCGCCGCCAGCACCCGATAGCTCGCGGCGGCCGCACCGGCATGCGGGAATACCACCGTGGCGCCCGCACGGCGGTCCGCCGACCCCTCGTTGCGGCCCCGGGTCAGCTTGATCCAGGACGGGAACGTGGAAGACACGGTGATCAGATTATTCAATGTCATTGCACCGTTTACGATTTCGCGGGTTGCTGAGAGGCCGCCAGAACCGATTCGGCGTCCATGCCGATAACCTCCAGATATAGCTCGGCGACCTGGTCAAGCCGGCCGGGGTCGCGCTCACCGGCCCCGAGGACCGCGGCCAGCGACGACACGGTCCGGTTGGCGAAGATGTCGGCGACCATGATGTCCGGCGCGTCCAGCCAGGCCCGAATTCGCGCCACCGCCTGTGTGGCCAGCACCGAGTCACCGCCGAGGGCGAAGAAGTCATCGTCGATACCGATGTTCTGCCGGCCGAGCAGGTCGCCCACGATCATGGCCAGCGCGGATTGAAGTGGCGTCGACGGCGCGCGGTGGCCCGGCCGCTGCGATTGCGAAACGGCGCCTTCCAATTCGCGCGCCACGGCGCGCCGGTCAAGCTTTCCGGCATCGGTGAAACCGATCCGCTCCACGACCGTGATGTGGCGCGGGATCATGTGTGCGGGAACGAGGTCGGCGAGAGACTGCCGGATTCCCTCGGCGGTCACGGTGGCGTCGTCCGCGCACACCTGCGCGGCCAGCACATCGGATTCCCCGGACACGGCGATCAACGCGGCCACCGCCGTGCGCACCCCCGGCACGCGCCGCAACGCGGTCTCGATCTCGCCGAGCTCGACGCGGTACCCGCTGATCTTGACGCGGTGGTCGGCGCGGCCGACGAATTCGAGGGTGCCGTCGGGCCAGTAGCGGACCAGATCGCCGGTGCGATACCAGATTCGGCCGTCGTGTTCGACGAAGCGTTCGGCGGTGAGATCGGGGCGTCCGCGGTAGCCGCGCGCGATGCCGCGGCCGGACACCCAGTACTCGCCGGGCACCCAGTCGGGACAGTCGGCGCCGGTGTCGTCGACGACGCGGCAGGCGTTGTTGGGCAGCGGGACGCCGAAGGGCAGCGCCGTCCAGTCGTCGGGTATCGGCTCGGTCACCTCGAAAATGCTGTTGTGCACCGGGGTTTCGGTGGCTCCCCCGAGGCCGGCGAACCGGAGGTTGGGGGCTTCGGCCCGTAGCCGGCGCACCACCTCGGGGCGCACCCAGTCGCCTCCGGTGGGCACCACCCGCACCGAGGACAGCCGCCCGCGGCCGACCTCGACCAGCATCTCGAGCCAGCCGGGCATGAAATGCAGCACGGTGACCTGGTGGGCGTCGATGAGCCGGGCCCAAGCGTCGGGATCACGTCGCTGGGCTTCGTCGACCACGACGATGGAGCCGCCGGTGCGCAGGGTGACGAACACGTCCATGACCGAGATGTCGCCCTCGAGGGTCGACAGGGCCAGGCATCGATCCGCGGGGCCGATGTCGAAGTGGCGGCCGATGAATTCCACAGTGTTCATCGCTGCGTCGTGAGTGACCTCGACGCCTTTGGGTTCGCCGGTGGAGCCGGAGGTGAACAACACGTAGGCGAGCGCGGCGGGATCTACTCTCGCTGAAGTGATCTCGGTGCTCGCAGGCGCGCCGCCGAGGATGTCGGCGAGCACCACCTCGGGCACCGGCATGGACAGGCGTTGTCCTCCGCACACCACGGCCAGGCTCACCCCGCCGGACTCGAGAATGCGCTCGGCGCGGTCGCGTGGCTGGTCGACGCCGATCGGCAGATAGACGGCACCGACGGACAGGATGCCCAGCAGCGCGGGAATCTGCTCGGCGGTTTTGGGGCCCATCACCGCGATGGTGTCCCCGGCGGTGACGCCGGCCGCACGCAGCGCGGCCGCCACGGCCAGCGCCTGGTCGCGTAGCTGCGCGTAGCTGAGGTCACCGGAACTGGCGAAGACCGCCGGCGCATCGGGTCGCTGCTCGGCTTGCCGAAAGAACCCGTCGTGCAAGGCTTCTCCGCTCGGTTCGGCGGTGCGGCCGTTGGCCGCCTCGCGTACCGCGCGCTGAGCCTCGGGCAGCGCCGGGGGGCCCGGCGCCTCCCAGGCTTCGTCGGCGGAGGCCAGCCGGAGCAGCTCGTCGATGTGATGGGCGAACATCGCGTCGATGACGCCGGCGGGGAAGACGCCTTCGCGCACATCCCAATTCACCAGGACGCCGCCGTCGAATTCGGTGACTTGCGCGTCCAGCAGCACCTGCGGCCCCTGGGAGATGATCCATCCCGGTGTGCCGAATTGGCCGGTCACGTCGGAGCTGAACAGCTCGCCGAGTCCGAGCGCGCTGGTGAAGACGACGGGTGCGAGCACCTGGGTGCCGCGATGACGGCTGAGGTCACGAAGGAGCGACAAACCGGGATAGGCCGAATGGGCGGCGGCGGTGCGCATCGCGGCCTGCACCACCTGGGCCCGTGCCGATGCGGTGTTCGCGCGGGTGAGGTCGACGTCGAGCAGCAGCGAGGAGGTGAAGTCGCCGACCAAGAAGTCGACGTCCGGGTGCAGCGCCTGGCGCCCGAACAGCGGAACGTTCAGCAGGAAGCGCGAGGTGGTCGACCAGCGCGCCAGGGTGTTGGCGAACCCCGCGGCCAGCGCCATCGCCGGGGTGAACCCGCGGGCCTGGGCGCGCGCGAAGAGCGCATCGCGGGTGTGCGGGTCCAGCCAGTGCCAGCGCCGGGTGCTTTGGTTCTCGGCGCGGCCCGCGGTGGTCGGCAGGGCGGGCGGGTCTGGCAGCTCGGGAAGGCGCTGCGCCCACCAGGCGCGGTCCGCGTCGCGGGCCGGTTGCGGCCGCGCGTCCTCGGCCTCGATGGCCTGGCGGTACTGCCGGTAGGTGTAGTGCAGTTCGGGCAGGTCGCGTCCGAGGTAGAGCGCCGCCAGGTCGGCCATCAGGGTGCGATAGCTCATCGCGTCGGCGGCCTGCATGTCCAGGTCGACGTGCAGCCGCGACCGTTCGGCCGGCAGCAGCGTCACCGCGAGCTCGAACACCGCGCCGTCGAGCTGCTGGTGTGATTTGGCGGCACGGATTGCGGCGAGCCGCCGGTCGGCCTCGCCTTGGCTCCGCTCGCGCAGGTCCTCGACGTGGACCGGGAAGGGGCCGAACTCGTCGGCCGGGGCGATGCGCTGGGTGCCGTCGGGCAAGAACCGCACCCGCAGCATCGGGTGGCGCCGTGCCAGCGCGGTCGCCGCGGCGCGCAGGCGTTCCGGATCGATTCCTCCGCCGTCGAATTCGACGTAGAGGTGTCCCGCGACGCCGCCGAGCTGCTGGTTTTCCTGGCGGCCGACCCACATCGCGTGCTGCATCGGGGCCAGCGAAAAGGGCTCGTCCTCCCTGGACCGCGCAGCGTCCGCGGGTGCATCGGCGGGCTCGGCCGGCCGATCAGCGCTCGGCCTGCCGGCGTTGACCAGTTCCGCCCAGGCCTCGACCGTCGGCGTTTCGGCGAGCGTGGCGAAGTCGACGGCGATGCCCTGGCGGCGCCAGCGTCCGGCCAGGGTCATGATCCGGATCGAGTCCAGGCCCTGACCGATGAGGTTGCTACCCGGCTGAACTGCATCGACGTCGACGCCGAGGAGTTCGGCCACCTCCGCCCGGATGTCCTCCGAGCGTGCCGGGGCGTGCACCACAGACCCTCCCTGAATTAGCACAGGCTGCCCTAATTTTTTGGTTACCCTATCCTTACTCGGTGCATCCCCGCTACTAAGCCCCCGTCTAAGGAGCCATGACCCCGAACACAACGCCGCCGGCCGGAGTCCTCGACGGGTTCGTGCCCTTCCCCGCTGATCGCGCCGCCGCCTATCGGGCGGCCGGTTATTGGGCGGGACGGACGCTGGACACGATCCTGACCGACGCGGCCCGGCAGTGGCCCGATCGAACCGCGGTGCGCGACGCCGTGGGCGGTACCGGCTTCAGTTATGCGGACCTCGACGACCAGGCTAACCGCGCCTCCGGCGGGCTGCGGGCACTGGGTATCGCGCCGGGCGACCGGGTGCTGCTGCAGTTGCCGAACAGCTGCCAGTTCGCGGTGGCCTTGTTCGGGTTGCTGCGGGCGGGGGCGGTCCCGGTGATGTGCCTGCCGGGACACCGGGCCGCCGAGCTCGGGCATTTCGCCGCGGTCAGCGCGGCCACCGGTCTGTTGATCGCCGATACCGCGGCGGGTTTCGACTATCGCACGATGGCGCTCGGCCTCATCGAGGAAAACCCAACGCTGCGGCACGTCATCGTCGACGGCGACCCGGGGCCGTTCACCTCGTGGGCGCAGTTGTGCGAGCGGGCGCCCGGCCCGCCGTCCTCGGCCGACCCGGGATCGCCTGCGCTGCTTCTGGTTTCCGGCGGGACCACGGGCACACCCAAGCTCATCCCCCGCACCCACGACGATTACGTGTTCAACGCGACGGCCAGCGCCGAACTCTGCCGGCTCACCTGCGATGACGTCTATCTGGCGGTGCTGTCGGCCGGACACAATTTTCCCCTCGCCTGTCCCGGCCTGCTCGGCGCGATGACGGTGGGCGCCACCACCGTCTTCGGCACCGATCCCAGCCCCGAGGCGGCCTTCGCCGCCATCGACCGCCATGGCGTCACGGTCACCGCCCTGGTGCCGGCCCTGGCCAAACTGTGGGCGCAGGCCTGCGAGTGGGAACCGGTGACTCCAAAAACCTTGCGGCTCTTACAAGTCGGTGGCGCCAAGCTGGAGCCCGAGGACGCCCGCCTGGTGCGCACCGCCTTGACGCCGGGCCTGCAGCAGGTGTTCGGGATGGCCGAGGGGCTGCTGAACTACACGCGCCCCGACGATCCGCCCGAACTCACCGAGCACACGCAGGGCCGGCCGTTGTCCGCCGCCGACGAACTGCGCGTCGTCAACGCGGCCGGCGAGCCCGTGCCCCCCGGCGAGGAAGGCGAATTGCTGGTCCGCGGACCCTACACGTTCAACGGCTACTTTCGCGCCGAGCGCGACAACGAGCGCTGCTTTGACGCGCAAGGCTTCTTCCGCAGCGGTGATCTGGTCCGGATCACCGACGACGGCTACGTCGTGGTCACCGGCCGCGTCAAAGACGTCATCTGCCGCGGCGGCGAAACCATCTCCGCGGCGGACCTCGAGGAGCAGATGCACAGCCACCCGGCGATCTTCTCGGCGGCCGCGGTGGCGCTCCCCGACCCTTATCTGGGCGAGAAGATCTGTGCAGCAGTCGTTTTCAACGGACCTGAGCTATCGCTCGCGGAGCTTAACGGCTACCTCGACGGGCGTGGCGTGGCCGCGCACGCGCGTCCCGACGTCTTGGTTCCGATGACCACGCTGCCCACCACGCCGATCGGCAAGATCGACAAAAAGGCGATCGCCGGCCAGATTTCGGCGCGCTAGCACCACGCCGTGCGCGTGCTACCCGCGATCACTGGTTGGTTTGCAAGGGCGCTGGGTTCACCGAGTGTATGGACGAAAAATGAACCAAATCCGTACCTAGGCCCCACACTCGGCGCGGCCCCGTCCGCCTCAGGGCCACCTACCCGCGATCACCCATCGCCGCGTAAAGCTTCGCCAGCAATTCCGCCGTGGTCGCGAAGTCCATGCAGGCGTCGGTGACGGATTGGCCGTATGTCAGTTCGCCGCTGAGCGATTGGGCGCCGGCCACCAAAAAGCTCTCCAGCATCAGGCCGGCGATGCCGCGCTCGCCCGCCGCGATGCGCGCGCTCACCTCGGCGGCGACCTCGGCCTGTCGCACGTGGTCTTTGGCGGCGTTGGCGTGTGAGCAGTCGATCATGACCAGCTCGGACAGCCCGACCTTGCGCAGCCGATCGATGGCCGTGACCACCGAAGCCGCATCGTAATTCGGGCCGGCGGTACCGCCCCGCAGGATCACGTGGCAGTCGGGATTGCCCATGGTCTCGACGACGGCCGCGCGGCCCACGTCGTCGGTCCCGAAGAAATGGTGGGGCGCCGCCGCAGCTTTGACGCCGTCGATGGCGACTTGGATGTTGCCATCGGTGCCGTTCTTGAATCCGATCGGCATCGACAGCCCCGATGCCAACTGGCGGTGCACCTGCGACTCGGTGGTTCGCGCGCCGATGGCGCCCCAGGCGACGGCGTCGGCGATGTACTGCGGGCTGGTGGGCTCCAAGAATTCGCAGCCCACCGGGAGGCCGACGTCGATGATGTCGAGCAGCAACCCTCGTGCGGTGCGGATCCCACGTTCCACGTCGAAGCTGCCGTCCATGGCGGGGTCGTTGATGAGCCCCTTCCACCCGACGGTGGTGCGCGGCTTTTCGAAGTAGACCCGCATCACGATCTTCAGCCGTTCGGCGTACCGGGTCGCAAGCGGGGCGAGCCTGTGTGCGTAGTCGAGCGCGGCGGCCGGATCGTGCACCGAGCACGGGCCGACTACGAGTAGCAGGCGGTCGTCGTGGCCGGCCAGGATTGCCGACACCTCGTCGCGGTCGCGCTGGACGGCCTCGGCGCGCGCGGGTGTCAGTGGCAGTTCGGCGCGAATCGCGGCCGGAGCCGAGAGTTCTCGGAACGAGACGATCCGATGGTCGGACGTGTCGACAGCTGTGGTGACGTCGGTGAGGGACATGGTGGGTGTGTCTTTCTGTGTTGGCTGCCAGGGCACGCCCGCTGGTTCCCGATGCCCTGAAAAGCGAAAAGCAGCGACCGTGTGGTCACTGCTGGGCTCCGGGTCTCAGTCGTGCGGGTGCGTCAACCAGACGCCTCATCGCCGGCTCCGCCCGGAGCCTCGATAAAGCGCCAATACGCGCGCACGCCGATGTTCACGTCGGCGAACATACCACGTGGGGCTCGACCACTTGACAGCCCGTTACGGCGTCCGAGGGCCACAGACAGGCGTGAAGCCATGTGCGACCGCAAAGCCGTTGCCACCGAGCCTAATCCAGATCGAGTGCGGCGATCTGGTCGAGAAAAGCCCGTGCGGGCGCCGACGCACTCGCGGACACCGCGATGCCCAGACGCCGTTCGGTCAGGGGCAACAGCGGCCGCACTACGACACCGGGCAGCTCGGGGAGGCCGGCGCTGGGCAGGATGCTCACGCCCAGCCCGGCTCGCACGATTTCGAGCGTCGCCCCGATCTCGCGGGCTTCGAAGGCCAGGTCGAATTCGATGCCCTGCCGCCGCGCGATCGGCATGAACACATCGGCGCAGCCGCCGGTGCCGCGAACAAAAGGCTCCTTGGCCAGGTCGGCGTAGGTGACGATGTCCTTGGACGCCAGCCGGCTGTCGGCCGGCACCACCGCGACCATTTCTTGCACGCCGAGTACCGCCGCGTCGAGGCCCTTGCTCGGCAAGCTGACCACACCGGCTTCGGCGGCGCCTTGGTCGAGCCAGTCCAAGATTTCTTCCTTGCTCCCCTCCAGCAGCCGAATGGTGACGGCCGGATGCCGCCGGGCGAAGGTCCTTAGTTGCGGCGCGATGAGCGTGGCGGTCGCTGTCGGCAGACTGGCCAGACTCAGCGTCCCGGTGATGTCGCCCGCCAGTCCGGCGACTTCGGTGCGCATCAACGTCAACTGCCGCACCGCTTCCCGCGCATGCGTCAGCGCAACGGCTCCGGCTTCGGTCAACGCGAGGCCATCCCGGCGGCGCATGAACAGCGGCAACCCCAATTCTTTTCGAGGGTGGCGACCGTGCGGCTGACGGCCGGCTGCGAGAGCCCCAGCCGCCGGCTCGCCGCCGTGAAGCCGCCCTGGTCGACCACCGCAATAAACGTCTTGAGCTGTGACAACGTCGTCATCCGTCCTCCATAAGGCCAAAGTCATCAGCCATATCAACAACGTTATGTCTGATTGGCTTTCCAAAACGTTTAAGTAATCATCGGAATACGTGCCAAGGAGGACACCATGACCGCAAAGCGAGTGCTGATCACCGGGGCGTCGAAGGGAATCGGCCGGGCCGTCGCCGACCGTCTCGCGGTGTCGGGCGACATGCCGGTTGGCCTCGCGCGCGCCAGGCCGGATGACTTCCCGGGTGAGTTCTACGCGGTCGACCTCACCGACCGCGCCGCCACCGACGCGGTACTCGAGCGAGCCCTGCGGGATGGGCGCGTCGACGCCGTGGTCAACAACGTCGGCGTCGCGCGGTTCGGCCGGATCGGTTCGATCGAGTTGGATGACCTGTTCACCACCTACGACCTGAACGTGCGCACCGCGGTGCAGGTCGTGCAAGCGGTGCTGCCCGGGATGCTGTCGGCCGGGTGGGGCCGCATCGTCAACGTCACGAGCATGACGACACTGGGCACCGCGGAGCGCACGCCCTACGCCGCCACCAAAGGGGCGCTGGAAGCGTGCACGCGGATCTGGGCGGGAGAGCTCGCGCAGTCCGGCATCACGGTCAACGCGGTGGCGCCCGGGCCGATCGAAACCGAGATGTACCGCGAGCTCAGTCCGGCCGGATCCGAGCGCGAAGCGCGTCTCCTGCAAACCATTCCGCTGCGCCGGCTTGGCGCACCGCGCGAGATCGCGCACGCCATCTGCGCGTTGCTGGACGAGGACGCCGGCTATATCACCGGTCAGATCATTCGCGCCGATGGCGGCGGCAGCATTGCCGCGTGACGATGCCGGGCACCAAGGCTTTCGCTGCGAAGGAGAATCCCATGAGCCACAACGTGTTACAGAATGTCATCGCGCCCGAGGAGATCGTCTGGCACGAGACCGGCCTGGGACCGAGTTTCTGGGTCGGTGACGAGCTGGCCGGCGATAACTACTCCACACGTTTCAGTGCGCAGTTGACGAAGTTCGGCCCCGGCGGGGGATCCTCGCCGCATCATCACGATTACAACCATGCTTTCTGTTTCCTGCGCGGGGCCGGCCTCGTTCAGCTGGGCGAGCATTGCTGGGAGACCAAGGCGGGCACCTTCGTCAAGGTGCCCGCCAACGTCGTGCACAGTCTGAAAAACGTCGGTTCTGACGAACTCGTTTTCCTGGTCATCTACGACCCGCCGCACGTGGCGACAGATTAGCCAATCGCGTTGGTGCGCAACGCGCTGAGGAGTCTGTCCATCACCACGCCGGCGTCCGCCCGCGCCTGGTGGTAATCGTCCGCACGCGCGATGTAGAGCGTCGCTTCGCGCAGCGCCCCCATGATCGTCAGGGCCGTCGCCTCGATCGGCTGGCGCGGGATGCTGCCCGACTCAATGGCCTCGGTCAGCAGCGCCGTGACGAATCCGATGTTGTACCGGTGCCCGATGGCGCTCCAGCGTTCCCATCCCAGCACCGCCAGCGCCTCGAGCAAAACGATGCGTTGAATCTCGGGATCGGCGCACGCGTCCAACCACAGGGCGGCGCACAGCCGCATGATCTCGACGGGATCGCCGTGCCCCGCGGCCGCGACGGCGTCTCCCATTCGGGCGGCCATCTCCCCCTCCACCTGCTCGAACACCGCCGCGAATAGCTCTGTCTTGTCGGCGAAATGGTGATACAGGGCGCCGCGGGTCACCCCCGCGTTGCGAACGATCGTTTCCAGGGATGCGTCGGCAAACCCCAACGACGCAAACAACGGCCGGGCGGCAGCGACCAGCGCTTCACGCGTGCCGGCCGCGCGCTCTGCCTGTGTGCGACGACCGCCCTTCGCCATCAATCCCCGCCTCTCACGTGTGCATTCTCATACATACCGCGCGGAGGTCGTGGGATGCCCCGCCCGACGGCGTAGCGTCGAGGTCGGCGGTGGACTCAAAACACCCTGAGCCGGCGAATCATGTTCAGAGTCGATGGATCCCCCTCGGCCTGAACGCCCAAGCTTTCCCAGGTACCGCGCTGGGTAACCCACCGCACGAAAGCTTGCGAATCAGACGTGATGTGCGTGGCGACATCGTCGTGGTCGCCGATGCGGAGGATCCGAGCGCACAGGCCGTCGAGGCGAAGCTCCACGCCTGTCTGTAACTCGTTGAGCAGACTCGTGTTCTGCTGCGGCAGGGCCGCTTCGATCCAGTCGAGGGTGGGCGCGAGCCGTAGCTGGTCGACGGGCGGCGGTGCACCTTGCAGCGGCCCATCCGGAGGAAAAAGGTCGTACCGGATGTGGACGAAGGCTTCGAAGACGAAGGTTGTCGGCACGACCGACGCCGGGTAGGTGCCGACATCGCCTATCGGAATGTCGACGTCCTGACCTTCGATGGCGGCGAGCACCTCCAGACCCCGCGCACTCACCGATTCGTAGTCGGCCACGACCTCTCGGGGGGTCATCGAGCGTCGCGACTCGACATAGATGTCCGCCGCGCGCTCGGCCGGCAAATCGCCGGGATCGGGCAGGGCCGATGGGTCGACCGCCAACCAGAAGCTGCACGCCATATGGGACACGAGATCTTGCACCGACCAACCCGAACATCCACTGTCCTTGGCCCACATCGAATCCGGCATCTGCGAGCAAAGCTCCAAAACGGTCCTACGTTCTTCCGCTATGGCCTCGAGCACGGCACTCATGTTTCCACCTCCACATACATACAGTATGTATTAACATACACACGGTATGTATGTGGTTCAAGTGGAGCATCGAAGTTGGTATCGACCGCCAAAGACGTCGGCCTTCCGGCATTCGTCGGGACCGCCCGTGTCAGATTGAGCCGGCGTGTGCGGCGACCAAAGGCGCTGTCGCGCGGCGTGATCGGCGTACCGGCAGCCCGAATCCGACCATCGCATCGAGGATGGCCTGGCTTCGGCGGGTGATCACATGGTCGTCCACGGGCGCCGGGCGCGGGATCTGGGCGGCCACCCCGATGATCGCCGACCCCACGATGTGCCACATCGCCGTGAGCGCGACGGCGCCGTTGCTGATTGCGTGCACGGAGTCGAACAGCCGCGACAGGCTTCGGTGGCAGCGATGCGCCACCCAAATCGCCAGTGCCGCTTCGTTCGGCAGCGTGAGCACGCCCTCTCGGCGCGGGCGCCGCCCGAAGGCATCGCCACTGCGCGCGGCCGCGCAGGGATCGTCGGGCAGCACGCGCAGCGTGGGGTCCACCACCGCGGCCCAATCGATTGCACCGTCGCGATCGCGGTGCAGCCAGAGATTCTCCAGGCCGACGTCCCAGGCTCTTCCTTCCAGCAGCACCAGCGGCAGCATCCGGCCGATGATCTCGTGGATGAGGCTGGCCACCAGTTGCCGCGCGGCGGCGTGGGGACCGATGTTTTTCGCCGCATCGTCGAACATCGCCCGCAGCAACGCGTCGGTCCGCTGTGAATCGAGAGGCCACCAGCGCTGTCGCGAGACATCGTCGAGCACGGCGATGCCATACACCAAGGGACACCCGGGAAAGAGTGCGCGCAGGCGACGGCTGGACTCATGCACCGGAAGCTCCCGGCGGATGTCCATCCCCGATATCAGCGGATGGTGAATCGCGGTGTGCATATGCAACCTCCCGTGTCAGTTAGGTTAGGCTACCCTATGCTAGGCCTGGGTCGGGCGGTGCTCCCGCCCGGTCAGCGACACAGGTCCGCGCACACAGAGGAAGCGACCATGACCGCCCAACCGAAGTTTTCACTGATCGTGGGCTACGGCACCGACATGGGTAACGCCGAAGACGCGGCCATGTCGTTCGCCGATTCCGTCCAGGAAGCCATGGGCATCGAATCGGAAGCGGTGGAACTCAACCAGGTCGAAATCGCCGACCTGCAATCGGCGAGCCATTTCATCGTGGTCACCTCGACGTTCGGCGACGGCGAGTTCCCCGACAGCGCCGCGTTGTTCTGGGAGGCGATCAGCGCCGAAAGCGCCGACCGGCTCGACCATTTGAAGTTCGCCGTGCTGGCGCTCGGCGACAGCAGTTACGAACTGTTCTGCAATGCCGGCCGGCTCCTCGACGAGCGCCTGGAAGCGCTGGGAGCGGTCAGGCTGACCGCGCGTGTCGATGTGGACGGCGCCTACCAGCAACTCGCGACGGCGTGGACGGGCGACCTGGTCAAGCTGCTGGCCGCCGACCGCGCTCATGCGGGACCGCGTGTCGCGACGGTTGCCAAGGAGGCAACGGCCGCTCCTCCCCCGCCGAGCCGGGATCACCATCAACGTTTCGATGCACCGATAGTCGTGAACCGGCTGCTCAGCGCGCCGGGTTCGGAGAAGGAGGTTCGTCACTACGAGTTGGACCTCACCGGCGCCGGAATCGCCTACAGCGCCGGCGATTCGATCGCGGTGCACGTCACCAACGACCCCGACTTGGTCGACGCAGTGCTCGCCGAACTCGATGCGGGCCCCGACCATGCGGTGGCCGGCTACGACGAGCCGCTCGGCGTCCTGCTGACCCACCACCTGGATATTCGGGCTCCGTCGCGGGCGCTGCGGGCGCTGGTGGCATCCCGCGCCGGGGATGCCGACGCGGTCGCCGCCCTCGCCGGTGACGGAACCGCGAAGCCCGGCACGTGGTTGTACGGCAGGGACGTGCTCGACCTGATCAGGCTGGGCGAGCTGAGTGTGGACGAACTCGTGGACACCTTGCGTCCCTTGCAATTCCGTGACTATTCGATCGCGTCGAGCCCGGTGGTCCATCCCGATCGCGCGCATTTGACGGTGGCGACGGTGCGGTACACCGCCCGTGGGCGCCGGTATGGCGGGGTGGCCTCGACCTTCCTGGCCGACCGCAGCGAGACGGCACGCGTGCACCTGCGACCGAATCACACCTTCCGCCTGCCCGGCGCTGACGTCCCGATCATCATGGTCGGTCCGGGGACCGGCATTGCGCCGTTCCGCGGCTTTCTGCAGGAACGGCAGGCGACCGGGGCGCCAGGTCGGGCGTGGCTGTTCTTCGGCGCGCGGAATCGGGCGCTGGACTTCCTCTACGCCGACGAACTGCACGGCTTCCGGGAATCGGGCGTGCTCACGCGACTCGACCTGGCGTTCTCCCGCGACAACAAGGATGCCACGAAACAGTATGTGCAGCAACGCATGTGGGAGAACGCCGCGGAAATCTTCGGCTGGCTCGAAGAGGGGCGCGCACGTGTACGTGTGTGGCGACGCCGAGCGAATGGCCAAGGACGTCGACGAGGCGTTGCGAGCGCTGGTGGCCCACGCCGGCGCGATGGAGGCCGAGGCCGCCCACGCCTATGTCAACGAGCTGATCAAGAATCACCGGTACGTGCGCGACGTCTACTGACGGCCGGTGTTCACTGACTCACGGCGGTGGGATATTCCGGGCGCCAACGCACCTCGGCGATACGGTCGGCGAGCTCCGCGTCGCTGCGCGTCGGGGCGACGCCGTCCACCACGGCCTGCATGGCGACCGCGTGCGCGATGCGGACGGCGACATCGGGCACGTCCGACCACGCGGGCAGCAACGGCCGGTCGGGGTGCGCGAGGGCGGGCGACGCTTCGCCCAACGTCTCCGCGGCGACGCGCATCATCTCGTCGGTGACCCGGGTCGCCTGGGCAGCTGTGACGGCCAAACCCATCGCGGGGAAAATATAGACGTTATTGCATTGGGCGACAGGGCGTTCCACCCCGTCGCGGCGCAGGGGCGCGAACGGCGATCCGGTGGCGATCAGGGCGCGCCCGTCAGTCCACCGATCCAACTCCGCCGGGTGCGCCTCGGCCCGGCTCGTCGGGTTGGACAGCGGGAAGATGATCGGTCGGTCGGTCTTGCCCGCGAGTTCCCGCACGATCGCTTCGGTGAACGCGCCCGCGGCGGTGGACAAGCCGAGCAGCACGCCGACGTCGATATGGTGGACGACATCGGCGAGCCGGGCGCGCCCGGACACGCCCCAGCCCGCCACCCGGGCGGCCGGCTGGGCAAACCCGCGCTGCGCGGCGGACAGATCGGTGCGGTCATCGGTGAGAAGCCCTTCCACGTCGACGACCCAGATGCGCTCCGAGGCAGCGCCTTCGGACAATCCCTCCTTCACCATTTGGCGACGAATCATGTCGAGCACACCGATGCTGGCCGAGCCGGCGCCGAGCATGACAACCTGTTGCTGCGACAGGGGGCGTCCCGCGACCTTGGCGGCACCGTGCAGCGCCCCAACGGTGACGGCGGCGGTCCCCTGGATGTCGTCATTGAAGGTAAGGAGTTCGTCGCAGTAGCGAGCGAGGATCGGCTGCGCATGTGTGGACGCGAAGTCCTCCCACTGCAGCAGCACATGGGGTAGCTGCCTGCGTACCGCGGCGACGAACTTGTCGATGAACGCGTAGTAATCGTCGTCGTCGACGCGTCGGTGCCGCCATCCCAGGTACCGAGGGTCATCAAGCAGTTCGCTGTTGTCGGTTCCCACATCGAGCACGATCGGCAGTGTGCGAGCGGGGTCGATGCCGCCAATGAGGGTGTAGAGGGACAGCTTTCCGATCGGGATGCCCATGCCGCCGATGCCCTGATCGCCCAGGCCGAGGATCCGCTGCCCGTCGGTCACCACGATCACGTCGACCTCGCGCTGGGGCCGATTGTTGAGCACCTCGTCCAGGCAGTCCCCCTCGGCGTAGGACACGAACAATCCCCGCGGCCGGCGGTAGATCTCGCTGAAACGCTGGCAGGCCTCCCCCACCGTGGGCGTGTAGACGATCGGCAGAGCCTCGGGGATGTGGTCGAGCAAAACCCGGTAGAACAACGTCTCGTTGCGGTCCTGCAACGCCCGCAGATAGATGTGTTTGTCGAGATCGTCGCGGCGCGTGGAGAATTCGTGCCAGCAGTGCTCGGCCTGTTGCTCGAGGGTCTTGACGGTCGTCGGCAGCAGACCCATCAGGCCCAATCGCCGTCGCTCCTCCTCGGTGAAGGCGGTGCCCTTGGTGGTCAGGGCATCGAACAACCTGGCCGGCCCCCGGAGCTCATCGGGCATCGTCAACGTCCCTTCTGTACGAATCTCGCGGGAGGGGAACGAGGGAGTGTCCGAACCATCATCGATGATCCCCGGCTGTTTGTCTGCGCGTAACCCGGCGCCAAAGCCGTCAAAGTGTCAGTGCGCTGCCAAAACGACCTGGGCCTGGCCTCGTCGAATGCCTTGAGGGGCATAGGGGAACGATGCGTTCTCAGATGTGAGGAAGCCCGCAGCGCGCCCTATTGACCGGATTCCCAGTTGGCCGCAGTTTGCTGCCGGAGTCGGGAATCGGCCCGAATCCCATGCGAGGCTTCGCATCAACGGGAGCATGTGATGCAGCGCCGCGGAACTTATGCGGATCGTGTGATTGTTTGCCCGACTCACCGGTGCAAGAAAGGTTTTGCTGACACTATTCCAATACGGCCATACATCACGATATGGTAACCGAAGCGCCGTTTCGGCAGGCCCAGCATCGTCTCGGGTGGCCTTGCCGAGACAGCGCCGCTCTGTGGGTGGGAATCGACAGATTGGGTCATCGCGTCGAGAGAAATGCTTGTTCGGCCAACGGTTCTGTGTTAGCCGCGCGATTTAATTCGGCTCCCTGTCGTTGACTACCTCACACGGGCACACCATGGGTTGTCAGAAGTTCCTGAGAGATTGCTCGGGCCCGAGAGGGGAATTCTATGATTGCGCCGCGGGTGCGCCGGCGAGTCATGACTTTGCGCCGCTTGACAACATGCGGGTCGCCAACTCACATCACGGTGAACTTATTCCCTCGCGCGCATTGGTCGACGCATCCTGCGGTGCGGCGATCGGGAGGCCCGCGTAACGGGGCTCCTCGGGTCCTCAACTTGTTCAGCAACTCATGCGCTGTGCCATTAAGGTCATCCGAACTGGCGTCACCAGCTGACGGACGAAAGGTAGCGCATGTTCTTGGGAACGGTTGAGGACTGGACGGCCGAGGGCACCGTCGTATCCTGGTACCCCACCGCGACCACCTACCGGCGTGTTGCCGAAGCGCAATACCATCCGGCGCCGGTGAGTTATCAGCAGTCGCAGCATCTTCGATACTACCGACGCCAGGTCAGCCGGGGTCGTGATATCCCACGGTTGTGCATTGGGGCCTGGGAAATCAGCGGTGTCTGTGATATCGATGCGATGACCTACGCCGTGAATGCGCACCTGCGGCGACACGACACCTACCACGACCGGTTCGCCTTCGGTGACGACGACGAGGTCCTTCGCTACGTCATTGCCGAGCCGGAGGTCATCACTTTGGCGCCAACGGATCTCGGAAAGATGGGACCGCCGCAGATCCGCAAACTGCTGCTCGACACGCCCGATCCCCTGCAATGGGACTGCTTCACCTTCGGCGTCATCCAGGGTGATGACCGGTTCACGATCCTGATCGCCGTCGACCACCTGCGCGCCGACGGTATGTCCGCCGGGGTGATCTTCCTCGACATCCAGACGATGTATTTCAGCGCGTTGCAGCAGGCACAGTGTCCGCTGGCACCCGCCGCCAGCCATCGCGAATACAGCGCGAATCAGCATGCGTACACCAGGGGCCTGACCGAAGAGTCACCCGAGATCCGTTCGTGGCGAGCCTTTCTCGCGGCGAACAACGGGGCGCTGCCGAAATTTCCGCTGGAACTTGGCGAGGCGGCCGCCGATACCCCGGGGGCCATCGACGTGTTCGACCTGATCGATGACGACCAGGGACGGCGGTTCGAAGCGGCGTGCCGCGCCGCGGGCGCGCGTTTCAGCGGTGGCGTGTTCGCCTGCGCCGCCCTGACCGAGCACCGGTTGACGGGCGCCGCAACGTATTTCGGCCTCACCCCATTCGACAACCGGCGGGATCCCGCCCACGCCACCGCCGTCGGATGGTTGGCCAGTTTTGTCCCGTTGGCAATTCCGACCGCCGGCGCTTCGTTCGACGAGGTCGTCAGCGCCGCCCAGGCATCGTTCGATGCAAACACGGCCCTGGGTGCCGTGCCGTACTACCACTTGCTCGAGTCGCCGGACGGATCGTCGGACCCCATCGAGGTTCCGGACCGTCCGGTCCCGATGCTGTCGTACATCGATATTCGCAAGTTGCCGTTCGGCGACTACTTCGACGGTCTGCGTGCCGGGGTGTGGGGCGATAACAGGCTGTCGGAGACGGTGTGCATGTGGGTCAATCGCATGCACGACAAAACGCAGCTGGTGGTCGCTTACCCCGGCACCGACGTCGCGCGTAGGTCGGTCTCCCGCTACGTCGAGACGATGCGCGCCGAGTTCACCCGGGTGGCCGACGCCGGGCTGAACACCGATGCGTGACGCGGAATTGTCTCCGCCGACCGAGGTCTCGGCATGAGTGCCTTGGCGGCACTCACCTTGCGCACACTATCCGGCTCCCGGCGCGATGCCGACCTGCTGTTCGCGGCGCTGGCGCCCGTGGGCTGCTTCCTGGGATTCACCTTGGTGTTGGGCAGCCTGATCCATCCCGGCTCGATGACCTATCCGCAATATGTCCTCCCGGTGGTCATCGTGCAGGCGATGCTGTTCGGGGCGATGACGACCGCGGACCGTGCCGCACGAGACCGGCTCTCCGGCTTCGGGTCTCGTCTCAAGACTTTGCCGGTTCCCGCGGCGGTGCCGCTGGCCGCGCGGATGCTCTATTGCTTGATACGCTCGGTCGTCGCGCTCGTCGCCGCTGTCGCCGTCGGGTGGTCGTTCGGCTTCCGGATGGCCGGCGGTCCGGGCGACACGGGCCTGTTCGTGATCATCGTCGTGGCGTTCGCGATGGCGGTGTGCCTCGGCGCCGACGCCCTCGGCTCGCGGGTCGGCTCCGTCGAATCGTCGAGCCAATTGCTGCTGCTGCCCCAGCTGGTGCTGGTCCTGTTGTCCACGGGTATCGCTCCCGCGGAGTCGTTTCCGGCCTGGCTGGGCCCGTTCGTCCGTCACCAGCCGGTCTCCCGGGTCACCGACACGTTGCGCGGACTGGCCGCCGGTCACGCAACGGGTAGGGATCTGGCGGTGGCATCGGCGTGGTGCCTGGGGCTGCTGGCGTTGTTCGGCGTTTTGGCGGTGCGGATGCAGCGACGCGTCGGCGGCGGACGCCCCCGCGCGCCCCGCACGGTCCGGATCCCGTCTCAGGGCGCTCGGCAGGCGCGGGATGCGTCCGCGCGGCCGCCGCGGGGAGCAGTGGCTAGTTGTGCGACGCAACGGGTTTCGTATGCGCCGTCACTGACGGCCTTCGTCAGTCACAGCGCGTCGGAGGCCGGCCGGCTCCTGCGCCGTTGGCGGCGCGACCCGATCGTCGCGGTGCAGGCCCTGTTGTTCCCGGCCTTCCTCCTCATCGTCTACAAATTGCTGATCGGCAAAGCCGTTCTGGCCGTCACCGGACACGACAGCCTGTACGGGCTGGTTCCCATGTGTGCGGTGGTGGGCGCCGTGTTCGGAACCCTGGGCGCCGGTTTGGCTTTGCCGGCGGAACGAGAGTCGGGCGTACTGACGAGGTTGTGGGTGCAGCCGGTGCATCGGGCCAGCACGGTGGCGGGTCGGCTGGTCGCCGAGGCCGCCCGCACCACCGCGTCCGCCGTTGTGCTCACCATCTTCGGTGTCGCCCTGGGGCTGCGATTCAGCTACGGCTGGATCGCGGCGCTGGCCTTTGTGCTGGTGCCCGTGGCGATTTCGGCCGGGATGGCGACGTTGGTGATCGCGATCGCCGCCCGCGCGGACGGCAAAGCCATGGTGACCTGGCTGGGTGCGGGATGCGTGCTGCTGCTGTTCCTCAACACCGGTGTCGCGCCCGCCGGGGTCTTTCCGGGCTGGCTGCAACCGGTGGTCCGTTTTTCGCCCATATCACCGACGATCGAGGCGATGCGCGCGCTCGCAGAGGGCGGGCCGGTGCTCTCGCCGCTGTGGCAGGCCGCCCTGTGGGCCGGCGTCCTGGTCGCGGTGTTCGCGCCGGTGGCGGTGCGCGGATATCGCGCCGCGGCCGAGGCGGGGTGCTAGTGACGAGGCTGGCACTGTTGGACCAGGCCGCGTTTCTGCGGCTGCGCGCCACCGGTCAAGGCAGCACGGTGCAATGCACATGGGTCTATGACCGCGCCGTCGATATCGACGAATTGCGGTCCTTCAGAGACAATCTCGGTGCCGGTCTGCTCGGGCGCCGGATCGAGCGTTCGCCGCTGCCGTTCGGGCGCCATCGCTGGGTGGCCGACAGCCGCTCACCGGACATCGCGTGCGAACCGCCGCGCCCCCGGAGCGAGATCGGCGCGTGGATCGAAAGACGCGCGCGGGTGCGCGTCGACCCCGAGCACGGCCCGACATTTCACCTCGGCGTGCTGCCGTTGGACGACGGTGGGGCGGCGGTCACCCTGGTGGCGTCACACTGCGTAGTCGACGGCCTCGCGATGGCAGCGGCCATCACCGAAGCGGTCAAGGGAGAACCGCGCAATCGCGGCTACCCACAGCCGAATTCGCGCGGCCGGTGGCGCGCGATTCGTGAAGACCTGTCCCACGCCGTTCTCAGCCTGCCGGCGGCCGTCCGGGCGCTGATCGCGACGCTGGCGATACTGGTCAAGGCCGCGGCGGATCGACAGGCTCAGCCGCAAACGCGCGCACCTCGGGCGTCCGGCCCAATGCGCCAGCGCCAGAACGGATTCGGGTCGGTGACGATTCAAACCGACGCCGCGGCATGGGAGGCACGTGCGCGCAGCCTCGGCGGGAGCAGCAACACGCTGTGCGTCGCGTTCGCCGCTCGCCTGGCGCACCGGATGGGCAGGGTGCTCCCCGGCGAAAACTCCGTGACGGTGGTGCTTCCGGTCAGCGATCGCACCGCCGATGACGACCGCGCCAACGCGCTGACCTCGATCACGCTCACCGTCGACGGCCACACCGTGGCCGACGACTTGAGCGGCGTGCGTGCGGATGTCAAAGAGCTGTTGGCGTCTTTGGCTCGCCAGCCCAACGAGATGCTCGCCGGATTGCCACTCATTCCGTTCACGCCACGATGGCTGGTCCGTCGCGCCGAGGGCATCGCCATGTCGTCCGGCCAGCTGCCGGTGGGCTGCTCCAACCTCGGCAGCCTCGATGCCGCCGTCGGCCGCATCGACGGTGCGGACGCCACCGAGTTCTCGATGCGGCTGGCCGAGCAGGGCCTCACCCGGTCGCGCATCGAGCAAACACACGGCCAATTGTTCTGCGGCACAGGAACGGTCAACGGCAGCCGATTTCTCACCATCGTCGGCTACCACGGCGGCGCCCACCCCATCACCGCGGCCACGAGCGAGCTCGCCTGCGACGCGCTGGCCGACCTGCATTTGTCCGCCACCACGGTCTATGGGGACGGGTCGTGACGGTGGACCTCGCCCTCGACGCCGATCACCGCGCGCGTCGCCTTCACGTAGGTGTCGCCGTCGCGATCGCGGCGTGGGCGGCGGCCGTGCTGTGGTTCGCGATCAAGGTCGTTCCCCTCGACGTGTACTGGATGTCGTATTACACGGCCGACTACACGCATGGCTTCGTCCGCCGCGGGCTCGCCGGCGAACTGGTCCGGTTGGCCCCGAACCACTACTTCGCGGCCACGCTCAGTCTGCGGTGGCTGTCCACGCTGATCTATTTGGGCGGCCTGGCAACGGTTGCCGGTGTGGTGGTCTCGGGTCGCCATCGGTCTGAACGCAGACTGATGGTCGCGGCGGTGTTGCCGCTGTTGCCATTCGGTGTCCCGTTCGCGGCGTTCTCGGCTCGGCCGGACCTCTTCGGTGGGGCGGCCCTCGCGGCGTTCAGCTCGGCGTTGGCGCTCACACGATCCCGGCCCGCCGCGACGATATGGTGCGCCGCCTACGGCGCCGTCATCGCCGCCTTGACGCTGGTGCACGAGGCGATAGGGCTGCAGTTCGCGTTGGGGGCATTCCTGGCAATCATCGTCCTCGGCGGGGCCCTGGAAACCACCTGGCGCCGCGGCATGCTCCTGGCCGTGCTGCCCGGAGTCCTCACCACGGCTGCCGTGGCGGCGTTCGGTCGCCACGACATCGCACCTCAACTGTGCGCGGCGGTGCCACACCACCCGGTGCCCAACCCCTTTGCCACGGTCACATCGCCCGCGACGCTGATGCACTACGTGCTTGCGGGACAACCGAGCCAAACCGATTATCACGACTGGGTGTGCCGCAATGTGATGCCCAACTACGCCAACGGAATCGCGGACGCCATCCGAACCGTCGGCCACATCGGCGCGCTCGACCTCACCGTCTCGCTGCTCTTCGGCGCCGGTGCCGCCGCGGTGACGGTGTGGGGTCTCAGCGCCCTTTCGGGCGTCCCGCTGCGCGCGTTCGTCGACGCCTTGCGCGGGCGAACTGCCTGGGTAATCGCCGGCCTGCTGCTGGTCATCCCGGTCTTTCTGACCGGGTTCGACTGGACCCGTTGGCTGACGATCGTGGCGTTCGACGTCGCGATCGTCTTCCTCCTTTTCGCGGCGCGCAGGCCCGAGATCGATCGGCGACCTACACCAAAGACGGTGCGGCTGTTCATCCTTCTCGTCATCGCGCTGGCGCTGATCCCGGTGGGCGCGGTTCCGGGTTTCGGCGGACCACGGATGGTCTGACGAGGGCGCCCGATCGGGTTTTGCTGGACGTGACGCGTTGCCTGTCGATGTATCGCGGCTGGTAGAGTGCATGGCACTGTGAATTTCGGAGTTGGACTGCTTTCACGGTGGCCGCGACGGCAACCCGCGTTGGCCATCGTAGCTGCGCTGGCACTCGTTGCAGCTGTACTCGGTTGCGGGGCTTTGCGAGCCGAAATGGCCGCCAACGCCTCGCCGCCGGAGGCGGCCGCCTCGTCGGTCAGCCCGCAATCCAACCCCGTGCACTCCGACCACGAGTCGGTTCCGGTACGTCGCCTCGGCGTCGGATCCACGGTGAACGACGACAAGGCATTCAAGAGCGTCGCGTTAAAGCGTGATCGTGGAAGCACTTTCGCTCTTTCCACGCCTCGGCAATCCGGATCGTCGGCCCCACCCACCCTCGGCATAATTTGGTCCCAGCAGCGCGTCGATGCGCCGGCACGCGCGCCGGCGTCCAGCCCCGCCGGGCACAATATTTTGATTCAGTTCTGCGTCGCCCGTTGCTGATCGGGCGCGTCACCTCGCCGGCGCGCAATACCCACCCGCGGCGGATCAGACGCTAGCCGCGATCAGCTCCGGTGCCCCCGGCATCTGCTGATCGGCGCGTCTGGGCCGTTCAGCAGATGCGTTGTGGCCATCACACACACCCCGGTGCGCTGCCGGGAAACAGGTGTGCCAATTCGCGCAATGGCGAGGTCAATCCAACGAACCCGGGTAATGCGGGCTCACCAGGTCGCGTCGCGTGATGCGTTGGGCACTTGGGCTTTTCATCACCACATCGATTGCGTGACCGGATGTCGTGTGCGACCGCCGCGGCGTCAGGACGGTCCGCCCAGAGAACTGACAAGGGACAGAGATAGGCATGGATTTTGGCGCGTTACCACCGGAGATCAACTCTGGTCGGATGTATTTGGGGCCCGGTCCCGCAAGTTTGCTGGCCGCCGCGGCGGGATGGGAGACGCTGGCGGCCGAGCTGACTGATGCCGCCGACAGCTACCAAGCGGTGATCGCCGGGCTCACCGACGAGTCCTGGTCGGGACCGGCGTCGATGTCGATGGTGGCCGCGGTCATGCCCTACATCGCGTGGATGACGGCGACCGCCGAGCAATGCCAGCAGGCCGCCGCCCAGGCCACGGCCGCCGCGGCGGCCTTCGAAACCGCATACGCGATGACGGTCCCCCCTCCGCTGGTCGCGGCCAATCGGATTCGGCTGCTGGCGCTGATCCAAACGAACATCTTTGGACAGAACACGCCGGCGATCATGGCGACCGAAGCCGAGTACAGCGAAATGTGGGCGCAAGACGCGACCGCGATGTACGGCTACGCCGCCAGTTCGGCGTCGGCCTCGGCGCTTTCGCCCGTGGCGTCGCCGCCGCCCCAAACGGCGACTTCGACCGCCGTCGCCGGCCACATCGGCGCCGTCACCCACGCGGCGCTGCAATCCGGCAGCACCGCCCACGCGACGGCGACACAGTGGGCCTCCTCGGTGCCGCAAACCCTGCAAGGCCTTTCGACACCCGGCTCGTCCTCGAGCACGGGGCTGTCGCAGGCGGCGATGGGCACGGGCGCTTCGCTGGGATCGTCGGGGGCCACCGCCCCGCTCAGCGCGCTGTCGGGTCTGACCAACGCCTCCGGCAAGGGCGCGACGAAGAGCGCGAGCACGGGCGCGGGCGCCGCGACGGGACTGGCCTCCACACTCGCCGCCGCGCCGGCGCTCGACGGCGGTACGGGCGCGCTGGCGGGAGAGGCGGCGGGTTTCGGCGCCGACGGCGCAGGCCTGATCGCCGACACCGGAGGAATCGGCATAGACCTCTACGGGCTCGATTTGGATTACCAGGGGCTCGGTTTGGACTACCAGGGGTTGGCGCTGGACTACGCGGGCGCCGGTTCCATTTTGGGGGCCGAGGGCGCCGGCGGCGTGGAGGGCATCAGCGGTATGGGCGCCGCCGCGGGTCTGGGCAATCTCCCGCCGGTCGCGGGAGTGGGTCACGGAGTTGCGGCGGGCGTGGGCCAAGCCAGCTCGCTGAGCACGTTGTCCGTGCCCCCGAGTTGGGCCGCCACCGTTTCGTCGGTCACGCCCCTGCAGGCCCTCCACTCCAGCGCCATGCCGGGCGGATGGGCCGCGGCGCCGTCCCCCGGCCCGACCGTGTCCAAGCTGCCGCTGGGCGGCATGGTCGGTCGCGAGTCCGAGGGTGCGGTTCAGCGCGTCGGTTTGCGTGTCTCGCTCATCCCGCATTCGCCGGTGGCCGGATGATGCAGGGCCCCCGTCCGCAGCCCGTCCCGGGAGGCGCAAGCTCGTCGAATCCGAAGGAAATCGCAATGGACACACCCACACCACACCGGTCTGCGCACCGGCCGCCGAACCGAAAACCTTTGGCGCTCCTGACAAACGCGGCGATGTGCGCCGCGGTCATCGTGGCGCTCGGGGCGTCGACGCCGATACACGCCGGCGCCGACCCGGATCCGGGTGACGACGGCCCCAATCCCTTTGGCGGCCTCAGCTGCAGCTGCGCACAGACCAGCCCTGCCGGCGCCCCCGCCCAGCGACAGCAGCTCATCGGGGGCTTACAGCAGGGACTCGCTGTCGGGCAGCGGGAACCGAACCTTGCCTCGTCGCCGGCAACACCACCGGCTTGACCCGCCGCCTTCTAGGAACTGGCCCGCCCCGATCTGCACATTGACGTAGAGGAGCACATGATGCCCGACCGGGTGTTATCCGCCGAACTCATGCGGCAACACCGCGAAATAGGCGCTGCAATCGAATGTTTCGTCGGAAAGCTCGACGGCGGCGACCGGCAACCCGAGCTGCTGAGGGCGACGATGGACGCGCTGCGCCGGCACATCTACCTGGAGGAGACCTTCCTGTTCCCGCCGATCCGCAAGGCGGGGATCATGATGCCCGTCTTCGTGATGATGCGTGAACACGGCGAGCTATGGCGGACGATGGAAGCCCTGACACGACTGCTCGCCGACCGGACAGGCGGTCCACTGCTCGACGCCACCTGCAACCAGCTGCTGGACCAACTGCACGGGCACAACTTCAAAGAGGAGCCGGTGGTGTATCTGCACGCCGACTACGATTTGCCGGCGCCGACGAGCGCGCAGCTCACCCGGTTCGTCGTCACGGGCCGCATACCCGATGGATGGGTTTGCCAGCAGGCGGGCACGAAACGCGGTCGCTAGCCGGCTAACCGGGGTTATGCGCCCGCGTTCGGGCGTGATGCAGCTCATAGTGAATTTCTACAATCGTCATTGTGTAATTACCCGGACACGTTTCCCTCCCTCACTCAGCCCGAGGAGTGCACCGGCACATGGCAATCCGATCAGCACCGTCACGACCTTCCACACCGGCACCCGCCGCGTCGTTGATCGGCAAGGGCTGGGCTCAGGGCGTGGCGCTGGTGATGATCTTCGGGTTCTTGGTGATGGGCATCTTGGTGTACCGGACCTACACCGCCTCAATGCCGTTGCCAGCCAATGTTGTTAGTGAGTCGGGCAAGGTGCTGTTCACCGACGCCCAGATCACCCGCGGCCAAGAGCTCTATCAGGCGCGCGGCCTGATGCAGTACGGGTCGGTGCTGGGGCATGGCGCTTACCTCGGTCCCGACTACACCGCCGAATATCTGCGCATGTCGACCAACGATGTGGCCGCGCAATGGCGGGCACAGGGGGCGGCTGACGCGAAGGAACGGGTGGTGGCCGAGTTTCGCACCAACCGCTACGACGCCGACACCAAGACGTTGGTGTTCACCGATAAGCAGGCGGCCGCCTTCGACCATCTCCAACAGCATTACGCGGATTACTTCGGCGAGAACTCCACCAAGTACGGGTTGCTGCCGCACATGATCACCAGCACGGCCGACATCCATGACCTCACCGCGTTTTTCGCGTGGACGGCGTGGGCGTCCGCGGCCGAGCGCCCGGGTCACAGTTACAGCTACACCAACAACTGGCCGGCCGAGCCGCGGGTCGACAATGGGCCCACCGCATCGATCGTGGTGTGGTCGGTGTTGTCGCTGGTCACGTTGCTGGGCGGGACCGGCATCATGTTCGCCGTGTACGGGCGATGGAGCCAGAAGATCGGGTGGCACAGCGCGGAGGCATCCACGTTGTCGTTCCGCCAGCCCGGCGAGGTGGGACTGACCGCCTCGCAGCGCGCCGCGATCTGGATCTTCGCGATCGTCTCGGTGCTGTTCTTGGCGCAGACCCTGATGGGTGGCGCCGCCGAGCACTACCGCGCCGACCTGTCGGCGTTCTACGGGCTGGATCTGGCCAAGCTGTTGCCCTTCAACCTCGCCCGCACCTGGCACGTGCAGTTGTCGCTGTTTTGGACGGCGGCCGCGTTTCTGGCGGGGGGAATCTTCCTGGTGCCCTTCATCAGCCGCCGGGAACCGCGACGGCAGAGTTGGCTAGTGTACGGGCTGCTGGGCGCGCTCGTCTTGGTGGTGGGCGGCTCATTGATCTGCGAGGCCCTCTCGATCTACGGGGTGATTCCCGCGGGTGGCTTGTTCTCCCAGCAGTGGGAATTCCTCGACCTGCCGCGGCTGTGGCAGATCCTGCTGACGGTCGGCCTGTTCCTGTGGATCGCGATCATCTGGCGCGGCATCCGCGGCAAGCTCAAGGGCGAGTCGAAGATGAACCTGCCGTGGATGTTCTTCTTCACCGGCCTGGCGATCCCGGCCTTCTACGCCGTGGGCCTGTTGGCGGGCCACGACACCCACTACTCGGTGGCCGACTTCTGGCGGTTCTGGGTGGTCCACCTGTGGGTGGAGGACTTCCTCGAGCTGTTCACCACCGTGATGGTGGCCTACATCTTCGTCCTGCTCGGGGTGGTGCGCGAGCGGATCGCGCTCAGAGTGATCTTCCTCGACATCATCCTGTACTCCGCCGGCGGTGTGATCGGGACGATGCACCACCTGTATTTCTCCGGCACGCCCGTGGAACACATGGCGCTGGGCGCGTTCTTCTCCGCCGCCGAAGTGATCCCGCTGACCTTCCTGACCGTCGAGGCCTGGGCGTTCCTCCAGCTGGGATCTCGCCAACAAAGCCACGAAACACCGTTCCCGCATCGCTGGGCGGTCATGTTCCTGGTGGCGGTCGGATTCTGGAACTTCTTGGGCGCGGGCATCTTCGGGTTCCTGATCAACCTGCCCATCGTGTCCTACTACCAGATCGGCACCGCGCTGACCGCCAACCACGCCCATGGAGCGATGATGGGTGTGTACGGCATGCTCGCCGTCGGGCTGGCCATGTTCGCCTTCCGTTACGCGATCCCGGCCGACAAGTGGCCGGAGAAGTGGGCGCGGCTGTCCTTCTGGTGCATGAACATCGGGCTGGCGTGGATGGTGTTCGCCACCTTGCTGCCGCTGGGGGTGTTGCAGCTGTACCACTCCGTGAGCACGGGGTATTTCGAGGCGCGGTCGCTGGGCTACCTCACCCGTCCCGGCAACTCGCTGATCGAATGGCTGCGGCTGCCCGGCGATTTCGTCTTCATCCTCGGCGGTGTCTTGCCGTTCGTCTGGATCGCGTGGACCGCGATACGCAACGTCCGACGCGCGCCGACCAGCGACGAGCTGCACGAACATCCGCTCTACACCGAACTCGACCCGACTCCGGCTGCATCGCAGAAGGGTTGACGATGACATCCCCCACCGCCGCGGCATGGCTGGTTGCCGGGTACGCACTGGCACTGGTGGCCACCGCCTGGGGTGTCGACGCGATGGCACGGCGCGTGTCGCAGCGCGCCGCGCAGTGGCGTAGCGGCCAATTCCGTTACCACGCCGACCATGACGCGTGGGTGTGCCCGGAGGACCACTGGCTGTGGCCGAGTTCCTTCGATCCGAAGCACCGAGTGATGCGTTACCGGGCCAAGCCCAGCGTGTGCAACAGCTGCCCGGTCAAATCGACCTGTACGACTTCGGAGCACGGGCGCGAGATCAGCCGCGAGATCGACCCCTGGCCGCATTCCGAAGCCGGACGCTTTCACCGCGGCATCGCTTGCTGCGTAGCAGCTTTGGGGGTGGTGATGCCGCTGGTGATGCTTGCCAGGCTGCACTCCCCCGCCGACCTGCTGGTACTGATCGGCGTCATAGCCATCGCCCTGGCGGCGGGGACGCCGCTGGCGGGCCATTTGTGGCGTACCCCGTCCAACGCTCCCGGGCACGTGGCGCACCGCTCCGCGCTGGAAGACCAGGCGGCTCTCGCGGTCGACCGCTATTCGACCCGCTGGGGCGCGGGCCGACCGGAGAAGGACGCGGCGACGTGAGCGCGCTGCTGTGGGTGGCCGGGGTGACAATCGCGGTGCTGGTGGTCGTGCTGACATTTCTTTCGCTTGCGGTAGTGCGCGAGTACGAGCGTGGCGTGGTGTTCCGGATGGGTCATGCCCGCCCGTTGTACGGGCCTGGCCTGCGGTGGTTGATTCCGTTGGTGGACAAGATGATTCGGGTCGATCAGCGGGTGGTGACATTGACCATCCCGCCGCAGGAGGTGATCACCCGCGACAACGTGCCCGCCCGGGTCAATGCGGTGGTGATGTTTCAGGTGGTCGACCCGCTCAAAGCGATTCTCGCCGTGGAGAACTACGCGGTGGCCACCTCACAGATCGCGCAAACCACCCTGCGCTCGCTGCTGGGCCGCGCGGACCTCGACACCCTGCTGGCCCAACGCGAGGACCTCAACAACGATCTTCGGACCATCATCGAGGCGCAGACCCGGCCCTGGGGGATCGAGGTCCGGGTCGTGGAAATCAAGGACGTCGAGATCCCCGAATCCATGCAGCGGGCGATGGCCCGGGAGGCCGAAGCCGAGCGTGAACGCCGTGCCAAGGTCATCAACGCCCGCGGCGAACTACAGGCGTCCGACGAGCTGAGCCAGGCCGCCGAGACCCTGTCGAAGAATCCGGCCTCGCTTCAACTCCGGTACCTGCAAACACTTTTGGAGTTGGGCGCCGATCAGAATTCGACCGTGGTTTTCCCACTGCCCGTCGACATACTCACGCCTTTCCTGCAGCGCTCGGTGACACCCCCGCCGTGATCCTCGCTGGGCATCGTCCGGCCGCGAGGCGATGTCACACCTCGACGCGGATCGCCCGTTCCGGGCAGCTCGCTGCGCCCTCGAGGGCCTTCTCCAGCAGGCTGGGGTCGACGTGGGGCTTCACGACGACACAGTAGCCCTCGGCATCGGGTTGGTAGATCTCTGGCGCGTGCGAGTAGCAGACGCCCCATCCCATACACCGGTTCCGGTTGACGACGACCCTTACCAACTCGCTTTCATCCACCTCGGCCGCGGCGAAGCGGGCGCGTACGTCATCCTGCGTGGCGGGCGTGAGTTCCCGTTTGGTCACGAGGTTGACCGCGCGATCCACCAGCTGGGCGTTGGTGGTCGTCCGCGATATCGTCGGGCAATCCCCGATGCCCACCCGGATGCCGAGCCCGCGGTTGAGCGCATGTTCCCAAAGCTCTTGGCGCCGTTCGGCGGAGCTCATCGCATACGGAACGACAACGATCTCGTGGTCGATCCACTTCGGGATGCGCGAGACCAGGTAATCGAGGACATCGGGGTCGGGATCGTTATAGGACACCCAGCGATCGGAAAAGAACAACTTGATGTTCAGCGGTTGCCGCAAGATCCCGATGCGGGCCGCCAGTATCACCCAGCGCAAGTCGACGTCGTTGAACACACCGATGCTGGGCACCAGGCCCAGCTTGGTGAACCGGTCGAGTTCGGGCGGGTAAGACGGCTGCGAACCGTTCGAATCGTCGAAACCGACCGTCTTGAACTGGTTTTCGTCCTCCTGCCACAGCACACGCTTGACGTGTTGGGCGGGGTCGAACGGCGCGAGCAGCAGTCCCGTACCGGCGGGTGGGTGCTCGGCCAGCGCCCAGATGTGGTCGAGGCTACCGGCGTAGCCCGGGTAGGCCAACGGGTCGACGTCGCGAGCCGCGGCAGCCAGGATGGTGCGGGAGACCTCGTCGTCGGCCCACGCCTGCCGGCCGTCGTCGTAGCGGGCATGGAATTGGACGGCGGTGGCTCCGCGCTGCATGCACTCGACCACGTCGCGCGCCGTCTCTTCGGCGCCGTAGGGCACATTCGGGTTTTCATCCTTGCTGGCGTCTTCGTTGACCCCGACTTCGAGGTACACCTTGCCGTCGTCGCGAAAACTCATTGCGCCGCTGCCCTTTCTTCGCAGATGCCCATCGCCGGCCGGTGGCTGATCGCGGCCCGGGCGGCACATGCCCGCCCTATGTTTTTACAAATGAAATTGTGAAAAGTCTAGACGTCGTCGGGCGCGTTGACCAGAACGGACCGCATGGGACGGCTGGCGCGGCGTAATGGCTTGCCTCACTGCGGCTGACCGCCTAGTGCGGTCCGGCCGAAACCCGCGGTAGACCGCTGCGAATTCCGACTCCGCAGCCACAATCGGCTTACCGCTCGCGATCCGGGGCACAATACAAGGCACCTACCTCTCGTTTCTGCACACCGTTGGAGCCGGCGCATGATCACACTGGACCGCCTGGTGAACGTCCTGGGTGGGTATGGCGTCCGGTTGCGTTGGTCGTCGGTGCCCCGCTCGACCGAGCTGCGCAGCGTGGTCGTCCACGAGCCGCCCACCGAACGGCCGGTCGTCGGCGACGTTTTGCTGGCCATCGGCGCCGGCTCCCACGACGAGGCGGTGCGCTGGGCGGCGTCGGCCCGCGCGATCGTGGTGGTGCTGCGCGACCGTGACGCACCGGTGACCTTTGACAGTGACGCCGGTGTCGGCGCGGTGATGGTCATCGACGAGGCGGTGTCATGGAGCGCGGTCGCGGCGGTGGTCTACGGCCTGGTGCTGGAAGGTCGCGAGACGGAATCCGGGCGCGGCCCAACCGATCTGTTCGCGCTGGCCGATAGTTTGGCAGACGCGATCGGTCGCGCCGTCGTCATCCACGACCGTCTGTTGCGGGTGTTGGCGTACTCGAGGCTGCAGCAACATGCAGACCCGGCACGGGTCGAGACGATCCTTGGACGGCAGACGCCGGAACCACTACGCGCGCTGTTCGAGGCGCGTGGGGTGCTGGCTCACCTGGCGGTCTCCGACGAGCCGCTGTTTATCGCCGAGGCCCCTGACCAGGGCCTGACCGGACGCATGGTGGTCGCGGTGCGATCCGGCGCGGAACTGATCGGGTCGGTGTGGGTGGCATGCCCGGCGCCGCTGGACGACGCGGCGCGCGGGGCCCTGGCCGATGGCGCGCACACCGTGGCCCTGCACCTGCTGCGGTCGCGCGCGAGCGCCGACCTGGAGCGCCAGGTCGAGTCCGAACTGGTGATCCGGTTGCTGGAGGGCGCGGCCGACGCGTCCACGGTGGCGAGCAGGCTGGGCCTGGCGCACAACGGTTTGCGCGTGATCGCGATGCAGGCGTTCGTCGGGGCCGACCGCGATGCGGCGTTGCTGTTGGCGTTCGAGCGCGCCACCACGGGGTTCGGCTGGTCACGGCCGGGGCGCAGCGCGTTGGCGGGCAATATCGTCTACACCGTGCTCCCCGGCGAGGACGCGGCGACGGCGCGGCGCTGGGTGACGACTTTGCACGCGGCCCTGCCCGAGCGGGTGACGGTGATCGCCGGGATCAGCGGGGTGGCCGAGCTGGCGGACCTCGCCGCCGCCCGCCAGGAGGCCGACGAATGCCTGGCATTGCACGAGATGTCGCCGACCGCCGCGCCGCCGGCCTACGACGAGTCGTGGGACGACATCCTGCTGCAGCGGCTGCGAGCCGCGGCACGCTCAGGGCGCGCCCCGACCCGCGGACCGGTGGCCGAACTGCGCCGCCACGACCAGGCCAACGGCACGGACTACGTGCTCACGCTGCGAGCGTGGCTACAGGCCCAGGGCGACCCGACCGAGGCCGGCGAACGCCTGGGAGTGCACGAGAACACCGTCCGTTACCGGCTGCGCAAAATGGCCGAGCTCACCAACCTGTCGTTGGACGACGCCAGAAAGCGGCTGGCGATGATGATCGAGCTCGCGGCAACCGACACCGACTGACCGACGGGGCTGTCGGGATCCGACAAAGCGCCGCGGCCCGGTTGTCTTGGCTCGGCAAACCCTGTGGCGATCATGCCCGCCATCATGAGGTTGTCACCCGTGGCCGGTTTCAGTGGCGGCGTGTTTCCGGCTGCCGTGTGCGATCAAAGCCCGCGCCGACCCGTCGATAGGAAACATCCGATGAGCACCCACCGTCCCGATCATCTTCGGCCCGCAGGCGACCCGGACGATGGCGCCGCCATGGAGAGCTTCACCGTGCCGTTGCCGCGGGGACTGTCCTCGCGGTTGTTCGGGCACAACCCGCTGATACGCGCCAGCGACCGGGTGGAGGCGCTGGTGTTGGTGTTGGCCGTCGCGATCTCGCTACTGGGGGTTCCCATCGGGGCTGCCGTGGGCACCGCCGTCCACGAGTCCAGCAGCCGCGTTCACGTCGAGCAGGCTCGCCGGCAGGTGACCGCGACGTCCATCGGCGACAGCCACTCGCGCAGGGATCTCGAAAGCCCAACGGTGACGGTGCCTGCACGATGGTCGGTCGACGGGATCGAGCACACCGGTGACGTTTCCGCGCCGTTGAACGTGAAGTCCGGTGACGCGTTTGAGATTTGGGTCGATGGCAAGGGCGCCCCGGTGCGCCCAGCGGTGCGGACCGCTGTCGACGCGGGGGTGGCGTTCGCCGTGGCGACCTGGTCCACCGTGCGTTTGTTGGCGGCGGGCTTGTTCGGCGTCGTCCGTGTCGCCCTCGACCGGTCGCGCTACGCCCGATGGCAACGGGACTTCGACAGCCTGGTTGGGCATCGATGAGGTAACGGCAGCAACGGCGTTGTCGGTTCGGCACAACGGCCCAGTCCCGCATTGTCGGATTCCGGCAACCACCGCGGCACCCGTCCACACCACCATGGACTTCACCAGTCAGAAGATCAGTTGCGGAGGTGCGCGATGGGTGGCGTCGAATCTATTGACGGCGGGCCCAGATCCGTGATCGTCGTGGGCGCCGGCGTCGCCGGGTTGTCCACGGCGTGGTTCCTCCAGGAACGTGGTGTCGACGTCACGGTGGTCGACCGCGCGGGCGTTGCAGCGGGCGCGTCATGGGGCAATGCGGGATGGATCGCCCCGGCACTGACTTTTCCGCTCCAGCCCGCCGGCGTGCTGCGCGACGAATGGCAGGCCGTTCGCGAGCCGGCCATGCCGCCGCAGCTGCCGTCGACCCTCGGCGCGCACCTGGGGGCCATTTTCATGCAGCTGTCCGCGCCTCATCGGCGTGCGTCGTCGCAGCGGGCCCTGCGCGCCGGCGTGGCGCTCAACGAGGACTGCATCGAAGCCTTCGACGTGCTGATCGCCAACGGGGTCGACGCACCGGTCACCGACGCGCCGATCACCGCGCTGTTTCGCAGCACCAAAGAGGCGCAGCGCATGCTGGAATCGCTGCAGCAGCTCGAAAACGCCGGACAGCCAATGTATGTCACCGCGCTCTCCGGCGCGGCGCTGCGCGAGCAAGTGCCCCTGGCCTCCCCGGAAGTCACCGCGGGGCTGAACATCAATGGACAGCGGTTCGTCGACCCGCGACGGTTCGTCGAAGCCCTGGGCCGCTCGGTGATGGCCCGCGGGGCGGCGATGCACAGGCTGGAAGTCGACGACGTCCACGGCTGGAATCACGGGGCCGTGGTGCACCCGCGCCGCGGCGACCCGCTGACCGCCGATGCCGCGGTCATCGCCACCGGTGATCGGTTGTCGCGGCTGGCCGGCCGCTGGCTGCGCGTCCCCGTCCAGGCCCAGAGCGGCTACTCGTTCACCGTGCCGGTGGACCGCCCGATACTGGCGCCGATCTACCTGCCCGACATTCGCGTCGCGTGCACGCCCTACAAAGGGGCGCTGCGTGTTTCAGGCGCGTTGGAACTCCGCCGACACCACCAGCCGCACCCACGCGAGCGGGTGGAGGCCATCGCCGCCGACGCCAGTTCCCTACTCGACGGGGTGGATTGGGCCGCGCGCAGCAATGTCTGGACCGGTGCTTGCGCGGTCCCCGCCGATGGCCGCCCGCTGATCGGTGAGCTGGTGCGTGGCGTGTATGTGGCCGGCGGGCACGGCATGTGGGGTTTGGCACACGGCCCGGTGACCGGGCGGCTGTTGGCCGAACAGATCACCACCGGCAAGCAGCCCCAGGCTCTCGCCGAATTCGACCCGCGGCACCGGACCCTGCGTCACGCCACCCGTTAACCCCGGAAAGCAAGCCTCCCGCGAATCCTCGCCCGCGAGCACGTTCTCGGGCGCGCTCCAACGCTGTCAGAAGAAAGGGAAAAGATATGACCAGCACTCAACCCGCATGGATTTCACCGCAGGCCTACGAGCGGCTTCAGCGGGAATTGGCGACGCTGCGGGAGTTGTGTGACACCAACGCCGTCGGTAGCGCCAATGACGAGAATTCGATCGCCGTCCAGCGTGCGTGGCAGGTGCGCATCCGACGGATCCATGAGTTGTTGGTCGATGCGGTCGTCGGTGAGGACCCGCCCGATGACGGGATCGCCGAGCCCGGAATGGTTTTGACGATCCGCTACGACGACACCGGCGAGGTCGAAACGTTCCTGTTCAGCGTGCGCGGCGCCGAATACGGTGGCATGGAGGTCTATTCGATCCGATCACCGCTGGGCGCCGCCATCGCCGGTGCGCGTCCCGGCGAGCAGCGCACCTATACCCTGCCCAGCGGTGTCGCGCTCACCGTCACACTGCTGAAGGCCGTCCCCTACGGCGTTCACCTAGCCGGCATCAGCTGATGGCGATTCCATGATTTTCGATGTGATCGACCCGTTGGCGACGATGTTTCTTCTGGTCGCGGGGATCTTCCTGTTGATGGCCGTCGCGTATGGGCGAATGTGATACTCGAGGAAGCACCCGGCCACGCGTGTTCGTGGGGCTTTTCAAAAGCACGCTCCGAGACCGGGATTCACGTCACGGGGTGGCGAGCAGCAGCACGCCCGCGACCACCAGCGCGATCACCTTGACCGCCTCCAGGCCCACGTAGGCGTAGTGACCGCGTGAGCGCGGCGCATCAAGGCCGGCGAGGACCTTGGCGGAACGCCGGTTCAAAAATGGTCGCACGACCAGCAACTGCGCCGCGAGCGTCGCGAAGGCGGTCAGCAGTGCCGCGATGACGCCCGCCGGCGGAGGTTTGGCCAGAATCACCGCCACGAGGATGGCGGCGAAGACGACCTCGACGCTGTTGAGCGCGCGAAAGACCAGGCGCCCGATCCCGAGCCCGATCCGCCTCGTCACATCGGGCGCGCGAAACTTCAACGGTGCTTCCAGAAATGAGATCGCCAACACCATTCCCAACCACACGAAGGTCAAGGCGACGGCAATCGATCCCTCGGCGTTCATCACGAGATTCCGCGTCGGTGGCCCACTGGTTCCTCGCGTGGCATCACGACCGTGTTCACGCCGGCTCGGGCTCCTGCTTGGGCAGGTTGGCCACCAACGGTGTGTCGACACCGAGCGGGCCGATCTTGGCGGCCCCGCCCGGCGACCCCAGCGGCTCGTCACGGCCCTGAAGCGTTTCGGAAAAGAACGCCGCGTTGTCCGCCTGGTACGGCTGCAACTCTTCGGGCAGGTCGTCCTCGTAGTAGATCGCCTCGACGGGGCAAACGGGTTCGCACGCCCCGCAATCCACGCACTCGTCGGGATGAATGTACAGCGCCCGGCCACCCTCGTAGATGCAGTCGACCGGGCACTCCTCCACGCAGGCCCGGTCCATCACGTCTACGCATGGCTTTCCTATCACGTATGCCATGACGTAGAGTTTACACAAGTCGGCTTGTATAAACCAGATGGAGCGGGTTCCGATGACCGACACGCAACCACGAACCGTGACCCCAACCCCGGTCCGGCGGTAGGGGGATCGTCGAATGGCACCGACAGGCCAGGAAGTCCAGCGTCCGTGAACGCGACCCGGACTGAAGGCACCTTGCCCCCCCCGGCGGCTGTGTCAGCGCTTCAGCGCGGCACCAGGGTGTCTAGCTCCGGCGAGTCCGCGCCCGTCAGCCGTCGGTGCATCGCCCAGGCGATCCGGGCGCCCTGGATCTTCGCGCGCTCGGCGATCGGGCCCCGGAACATCTCGTCGACGGTGCCGTTCCACACGGTGAGCCACCGGGCAAAGTGACTGCCGCCCAACGGGGTTCGTTGATTGACATGACGGTGGGCGTGCAGGGCGCTGCCGCGGTACAGTCCGGCGCGGAACAGCACGGTCTCCCAGAAGTCGGCCATCACCGGGATGTGCGACTCGAGGCCCTTGCTCCGCAACTCCGCGAACGGCTCGGCGAGAACGTCGTCGACCATCACCCGGCCGTAAAACCGGCGCAACAGTGCCTCGATGTCCGCGCGGGAGACCAGATCTGCGTCCGCTTGGCCCACCGGGGCGCACACCTCAGTCATGCGCGGTCACCGTGGCACGACACAATTCGGGTTCGACGAACGGCTCCAGCTCGACGTGCATCCCCGGCTCCGAACCAACCGGCTTAGCCGGGCCCGCCAGGCCCTGCAGGAGGCCCCGGTGCAGCGCGCACGCCACCTCGGGGTGATCACGGGCCAGATCACGGACCGGGCAGCTGTGCAAACGAATTATCCGCCGGTTGCGGCGGGTCGATTTTTGGGCCGGAACCAGCTCGGGAGCGAATCCCATCCTGGCGAACACCGTCGTGATCATCGCCGAACGCTCCTCAGCATCCTCCGCCGGTGCCGCGTCGCGTGGAACATGGTGTCCCACAGCGTCTTCGTGCGGGACGTCGTCGGTGATCCGCTCGGCCCAGCGCCGGCCGGCGGCTTCGGCGCGGCGGCGCCTCTTGTCGGCGGTATCGCCGAGTTCCAATGCCAATATTTCGGCCAGGATTCGATAGTCCAGCCGCTCGCGCACCGCGCGGTAGCCGGTGCGGGGACGTCCCACACCGGTCCGCGTGATCCGAGTCCGCTCAACAAGTCCCTCGGCGCACAACGTGTCGAGGTGAAAACGCACGGTCGTCGTGTGCAGCCCAAGCCGTGCGGCGAGTTCGGTCGCATCGACCGGTCCGTCATGCTCACGCACCAGTTCAAGAACTCGTTGGCGCTGCCGGTTCTGTGCCGCGCGGTGCGGCCGTCCGGCCTCGGTCCCGGTGCGCTCGCCCACCCCATCCATCCTCTCGTCCGGTTGCCTTCCAGCAATTTGGAGGATAATATTCATTAATAGTAGCACTGGATGTCCGAGTCGTCCTCCCCAGCGAACGGCCTTGGGCCAGCGGAGAAGCCGGAGGTGCGTCGTGTTCGACACTATGGTGGAAACCAAGGTCATCGAGGATGCGGTCCGGTTGGCCTGTCGCGCCCCGTCGCTGTACAACACCCAACCGTGGCGATGGGTGGCCGACGGCGCTGGGCTGGACCTGCTGCTCGACACGAGCCGTGTCGTGCACGCGGATCGATCGATGCGCGAGGCCCACATCAGCTGCGGCGGTGCGCTCGAACACCTCCGGGCGGCGATGGCGGCCGCGGGTTGGACCGCCGAAGTCGAACGCTTTCCCGAGCCGGGCAACCCTGGGCACCTGGCCAGGGTGAGCTTCGCCCCGTCCGACGGCGTGACCGACCACCAACGTCGCCGCGCCGACGCGATCCTGCAGCGTCGGACCGATCGGCTCCCGTTCCTCGCGCCGCTCGACTGGGAATCCTTCGAGGGCTTGCTCCGCGGCAGGATCGACGCGGGCGTGGTGCGCTTGGACGTACTGCCGGAGGAGATGCGTCCGCGCCTGGCCGAAGCGGCCGAGTTCACCGAGTCGCTGCGCCTGTATGACTCCTCGTATCATGTCGAACTCGATTGGTGGACAGCACCATTCGAGGTATCGGAGGGGATCCCTTACAGCTCGTTGATCTCGGCCGCCGAAGCGGATCGGGTGGGCGTCAATCGCCACTTCCCTTTCACCCGCAACCCGGACCGGCGCGCCGGGGTGACGCGGGACTTCTCGAAGATCTTGATGCTGTCCACCGAAGATGACAGCCACGCCAACGCGTTTGCGTGCGGCGAAGTGCTATCGAGTGTCCTCCTGGAATGCACGATGGCCGGCTTGGCCACGTGTCCGGTGTCGCAGTTGACGGAACTGTCCGTCAGCCGTGAACTGCTGGCGGCGGTCACGGGTCACACCGACCTCCCTCAGGTCTTGATCCGGGTGGGTGTCGCGCCGGCGCTCGACGCAGCCCCGCCGCCCACGCCGCGGCGCGCGCTCGCCGACGTGTTGCGGCGGACACGTTGAGTCTTAGCCATGGTAGGGATTGCCGCGCCGATCGCCGACGACCGCGCCGCAGTCATCGCGATGATCGAGACGGTTCCCCTGCGAATCCCGCTCCAGGCGGGCCATGACGATGCTGGCCAACGCGCACGGTGACGGGCTAGGGTTTGCACAAATAGCACTTGTATAAATGCCACGCAATGGAGAAAGGGATCGCGGACTATGAGCATCGCGGAACGGGCGGCGCGGACCACCTGGGAAGGCCCGCTGGCGTCGGGCGAAGGCAAACTGTCGCAGGGCAGCAGCGGAGCGCTGGACGGCCTGCCGCTGACCTGGGCCTCTCGCACCGAGCAGCCCGGAGGCAAGACGAGCCCCGAAGAACTCGCGGCGGCCGCACACTCGTCGTGCTTTTCAATGGCATTGGCCTTGAAATTGGGCGAGAACCACACTCCGCCACAGCGACTCGAGGTCACCGCCACCGTGACCCTGGATGCGGTCGATGGTGTTCCGACGATCACCACCTCGCAGCTGAAGGTCAAGGCCAGCGTCGCCGGCCTGGATGCCGAATCCTTTGCCGCCGTGGTGGACCAGGCCGCAGCACTGTGTCCGGTGTCGCGGTTGTTCGCCGGAGCGACGATCAGCGTCGACGCCGAACTCGACTAGAACAGAAGCCGCCCGACACAGAGGGGATGCGAATGACCAGCCCGACGCTATCTGCCGAGTTGACGCGAGAACACCGCGAAATCGATGACGCGATAGAGGCTTTCATCGAAAAGCTCGACTGCGGCGGCCTGCAGCGCGAACTATTGACCGACACCCTGGTAGCCCTGCGCCGGCACATCTACCTCGAGGAAATCTTCCTGTTCCCGCCGCTGCGGGAGGCCGGGATCGTGATGCCGATCTTCGTGATGATGCGCGAGCACGGTCAGCTCTGGCACACCATGAACACGCTGGAGGATCTGCTCGCCGACGGGAACGACGTTCCGCGACTGAGGGATACGTGCACGCAGCTGCTGGATCAACTCCACCAGCACAACTCCAAAGAGGAGCCGGTCATCTATCCGAACGCCGACACCGACCTGCCGCCGCAAACAAGCGCGGAGCTGACCCGGTTCATCGAGGCCGGACGCACGCCCGACGGGTGGGTGTGCCAGCAGGCGAACGCGTGAGGACGCAGCCCGCTGACGTATCGAAGGAGGATTCTCAATGCGCGTGCTAGTGGACCGTGATCGCTGTGAGGGCAACGCCTTCTGTGTGAACATCGCCCCCCAGGTGTTCGAGCTCGACGATGACGAATACGCCGTGGTCCTCACCGACCCCGTGCCCGCCGGGCAGGAGGCGCTCGCCGAGCAGGCCGTCGCGGCGTGTCCGCGCGCGGCGCTGTCCCGCGAAGACTAGACGCCCCGCGCGGTTTCGCGTATTGCCCCTTACCGCTTGATCAGCCGCAACCGCCAAGCCTCCGGACCGCGCTGCTCGTAGCGGATTTCGAGTCGCCCCGACGTCCGGTGGTCGAGCTGGCGCAGCAGCGGGATCGGGTCGTGGGGAGCGACCAGCACCAGGGCGCCGCCATCCGGAACCGCGTCGAACGCGCCGAACACGGTCGCGTGCCGGATCGAATGCGGCACGTCGCGGACGTCGAGCACGGGATCGTCGGCATCGGTTTCGCCGCAGCCGCAGTTGTGTGATGGCTCGGCGCCATTGGTGGTATGCGGGTGGCCGAGGAGTTCGTGCATGCCGTGGGTTACCTCCACCAGGGAGACGTCCGGGTCGGCGGCGACGATGGGCAGAATCCGCTCGTTCTCGTCGACCAGGTGCGCGTCGAACAGCACCCGCAGGGCTTGGGCGGAACCGGCCGCGCGCACCGGCGGTTCCGTGCGGATGCCGTCGACGAGGGAGCCGATGATGCGGTGCGCCGCGATCATCGATTCGATCAGGGGCCGCGCGCGCTGGGTGCGGGTCGCGGCCGGGTACAGGCGCTCCTCCTCAGCCGCCGCGTGCGGCAGCAACTCACCGGCCAGGAAGGCAAGGGCGGCAACGCGTGTCGGCTCGAAGTCCGCACCGCGCTCGACCGCCGACACCATCGCATCGGTAAGCACCGCCAGCTGCCCGGCGAGTTGCGCGTGGTGACTGGTGATGGCTTCGACCGCCTCGGCATCGGCAGCTGTGGACGCCACGATCACATCGTTGGCCGGCATTTTCGGTTCCTTTCCGTTGAGCTGACGCTCGCCGAGCGGGTGCGGCTCATTGCGCTAGGTGCATCGCCCAACAATTTACTACAATAAATTCCGTGAAAAAAGAGCCGGTCGTCCTGGGCCCCCGGCCGACGCCGGTGCTGGTGGCGCCCGTGGCGCTGTCCGGGCAGCGGCTGCGGGTGCTCGACTACGTGCGCGCACACTCCCCCGTCCGGGTCACTGACGCCGCCGCGGCTCTTGACCTGCACGCCAACACCGTTCGCGAACATCTCGACGCGGTCGTCGAGCTGGGGCTCGTCGAACGCTCCACCGCCAGGACACCCGGACGCGGACGTCCGGCCACGCTGTACCGGGCATCGGCCGCCGACCCCGCGGTGGCGACGCGTGACTACGCGGGTTTGGCGACCGCGCTGGCCGGACAGCTGGCTCGCACCAGCGCGCACCCGGAGCGCGACGCGCGTGCGGCCGGCGTCGAGTGGGGACGCGAACTCATCGACGAGTGCGGCCGCACCGGCGACGATGCACGGCAGTCCGTGCTCGAGGCGTTGGCCCGCCTCGGCTTCGCGCCCGACGACGAACCCGACGCGCGGCGAGGCATCGCACTGCGCCGGTGTCCCCTGCTGAACGCGGCCCGTCGTTATCCGACGATCGTCTGTCAGGTCCACCTCGGGATTGTCGAGGGAATGCTGGAGCGGCTCGGCGCCACCGACGCTCCGGGCCTCGGTCTCATCCCGTTCGCCGAACCCGGTTCCTGCAGGTTGTTCCTGCCCGATCCCGTTGTGCGGCATGATGACGCTGCGCCACGGCCGCGGTCCGGTTAGACGTTGGCGACCAGCGATGATCCCCGGCGACCGCGTGTTCGCTTGCGTTGCTTGCTGATCGCTACCAGGTGTGCCACCGCCGGCCCGATACCGCGGGCCAAAGCGTCGATGTCAGCGACGGCCTCGTAGTCGGCCAGGACCTTGGCGACGACTGTCCCGGGCCTCGTCAGACACTGCGGCTCATGGGCCGACGGGTGCTCAAGCCGAGGCGGTCTTGGCCCCGAATGCGCGGGGCGCACGGCATGCCCGGTGGCTCAAAGGCGTGGTGACGGCGTGGATTAACCGTTGACGCTCTGCGGCAGCACCTCAATGGTCAAGCAGGTAAGGGACGTTCGATCCCGGCGTTGACGTCAGGAACGTGAAACGAGTGTGGGCATGGCGGCCCAGCCGCGGACCGCGGCGGTCTCCGAGGGCACCGCGTTGGCCCAGTCGACCTCCCACGCCGGGAAACGCTTGAGGATCTCCTCCAACGCGATCCGACCCTCCAGGCGGGCCAGCGCGTTGCCCATGCAGAAATGCGTGCCCGCGCCAAAGGTCATGTGAGAACGCTGTTCCCGGTAGATGTCGAAGACGTCACCGTCCGGCGGGAACCGGCGGTGGTCGCGGTTGGCCGCGCCGACGAGCATCAGCATCGCCGAACCCTCCGGCACGGTCTGGCCGTAGTACTCGACATCGCGGGTGACGTAGCGGGCGATCTGGAGCGCTGGCGGTTCCCACCGCAGAATCTCCTCGATCGCCTGAGGAATCAGTCCCGGGTTCTCCACCAGATCACGGCGCTGATCCGGGTAGTCGGCCAGCGTCTTACCGGCCCAGCCGATCAGCCGGGTGGTGGTCTCGGAACCGGCCGTGGCGATAACCGTCAGGTACATCAACAGCTCGTCACGGCGCAGCTTGCGCACCGTGCCGGTCTCATCCTCGAACTCGGCGTTGAGAAGGTCGGTCATGATGTCGTCGGACGGGTGTTCGGCGCGCCAGTCGACGAACTCCGCGAACACCTCGCCGGTGGCCAGCGCGTCGACGGTCTTCCCCTGCAGGGTCTCCTCGCCGTGGTCGGTGATCTGCCGCTGCCGGTCTTCCGGGAGCCCCAGCAGCATGCCGATGACGCGCATGGGCATCTGCTCGCCGAGGTCGTTGACGAAGTCGAACCGACCCGACCCGACCAGCGGATCCAGGCACCGCGCGGTGAACTCGCGGATCTGCGGCTCTAGTGCGAGCACCTTGCGCGGAGTGAACACCCGCGACAGCAGGTTGCGGTGAATGTTGTGGATCGGCGGATCCTCGAAAATCAGTGTGCCCGGCGGTATTTCCATGCCCGACTTGATGATCTCGAGCAGGGCTCCGCGCCCGGAGATGAACGTCTCGTGGTCGATGACCGCCTTGTTGACGTCGTCGTAGCGGCTCAGCGCGTAGAAGTCGTGCTGTTCGTTGTAGTACAGCGGCGCCTCTTCCCGAATCCGGGCGAACACCGGATAGGGGTTCATGTTGAGGTCGATGTTGTAGGGGTCGTAGTACAGGTCGGATTCGGTGGGGGCGGTGGGCACGGTCATCAGAACTCCGTCGGGGCTGCAGGGCTGTTCAGCTGAATGGGACCGACGCCGTCGGCGCCGGGCTGCACGATTTCGATGTCGAATGTCGCGGTGTAAGCGAAGTGCTCATGACTTCGCCGACGTCGTTGTGGCTCCCTGCGGCGATCTCGGCAGGCATGACTTGCTCAGCGGTCATCAGTTTCCCGTCGGCCCGTTGCGACAACGCAGTTACACTAGCACAGGCAAATGTAACGCCAGCCGTGCTCACTCACCCCCCGCTGGGCAGTAGGTGGGGCGGCTCATCTCGCGTCCCGTCGACCGGGTGAGGCGCGTCAGACCACGCGGCCGCCCGCACATTGGCGACAGGAATGCTGTTGAAGCAGCGCGATTTCTACCGCTGGGTCCCTCACGCCATCCTCTTGCTCCAGGATTGATCCCAACGATCGATCGACGCCACCTCATCAAGCGGTTTGCGCCGCACCGCGTGGTGCCCGCCCTTGGGCCAGCCCACCGTGAGCAGAGTCGCGATGAGCCAGTCGTCAGGGATTGCGACCATCGACCGCAGCTGATCCTCGCAGGACCCGTGCCACAGGGTGATCGCCGCGCCCAGGCCTTGCGCCCGCGCCGCCAGCAGGAAGTTCTGGACGGCGGGAAAGATCGACCCTCCCTGCTGTAGTTCGGTGGTTCCCCGCTGCGGCTGGACACAGAACAGCACCAGCACGGGCGCCGCGCCTCCGACGCTCATGTGCTCAGCCATCGCGCGCAGCACGCGCGACTTGGGGTCGTCAGCCTCGTCCTCGGGCATTGAAAGCCGATAGAACTCGGTCATGACGTCCCATGTCTTGTGAGCCGCCGCCGTGACCACGTCGCGCAGAGCGCTCGATCTCAGCACCACAAACTTCCACGGCTGCTGGTTGCCGCCGGACGGAGCCCAACTCGCCGCACGCAGACAAGCGTCGACGGCCTCGTCGGAGACGGGTTCGTCGCGATAGCGCCGTACCGCCGACGCGGTCCGCATGACCTCCCACAGATCCACCGATGCGGGCGGGACCGGTTGAGCGCTCACAGCTTCGCCTTTGCGGGCAGCACGCCCCGCCAGGTTCCACCGCGCACGGGACCGGTGACCAACGGCAGATCGAGGGTGGACAGCAAACCAACTGGTGCGGCCATCACCGCGGGGATGGCATTGAGTTCGCGCATAACCGTCGCGTAGGTCAGGCCGCGCATGTTGTCCCCGCGGCCGTGCATCTCGATGTCGACGGTGTAGGTGGGCAGGCCGTCCACGATGACCCGGTAGCCACCGAGCGGTGATGGATGCCGCGGCCAATCCGGCGCGGCACCGTCGCCCATTCGGGTGATGTGTTCCAGCACAACGCGTTCCTCTCCACCGACCATTCCGGCGAGCTTGAATCGCATTCCTCCCATGGTTCCCGGTTCGATCCACCCCGACGCCACTTCGTAACGCTCTGTCGCCAACCATTTCTCGATCGTCGTCTCGACGCGATCGAGCGGCAGGCCAACACCATCCGCGACCAGATGCACGGTGGGTCCCCACAACGCGGCGAGGCGGTTCGGGTCGAAGAGCGGCGCGGGATGATCGGGGGTATGCCCAAACCCCATGAAGTCGAACATGATGTCAGGTTGACGGATCGGGCCGTAATCGAGCATCTCGAGCATGGTGATGCCGTCGACACGGCTGCTGAAGCCCGTCATCGTCAGCGCGATCACATCGTTGGCCCAGCCCGGATCGACACCGCTGTTGAAAAAGCTGGTGCCGCCCTCCGCGCAGGCCGCCTCGAGCAGTTCGACGGTTTCCCGGTCGGCAGCGGGCGGATAACACATGGGCACCAACGAGGTACACACCACGTGCTTGCCAGCGCGCAGGCAGCGCGCGATGTCCACCGCCGCGTCGTGGTAGCGATAGTCACCCGACGCGAAGTAAGCCACCACGTCGGCGTCCACCGATAGTGCGGCCCCAATGTCCCGCGTGGCGATGACGCCGGTCGCGGGCATCCCGCACAGGTCGCCGGCGTCCTTGCCGTCCTTGGCTTCCGCGTGCACCACGACGCCGGCCAGCTCCAGGCCGGGGTGGGCGATGAGGGCACGCAACGCGCCGATGCCGACCTGACCAGGACCCCACAGGATCACTCGTGGATTACCTCGACCGTCCGCCATCGGCACCCCTTCCGGTCGTCGCCCGCCGACCTGTGAGAACATATCTTCTCATATAGAGATAACACCATTACCGGATGCGGGAAGAAGGGGCGAACGGTGAGCGATTACGAATTCTTGAAGTGGGAGACCTTCGACGACGGCATGATCGTTCGGATCTCGCTGAACCGCCCCGACCAGCGCAACGCCCAAAACCGCGGCATGCTGGTCGAACTCGACGAGGCGTTTGCCCGCGCCGAATCCGATGACAACGTCCGCGTCGTCGTCTTGGCCGGCGAGGGCCCGATGTTTTCGTCGGGCCACGATATCGGCTCCAAGCAGGCGCGTGCCGAGTTCGGCCCCGGGCCCGGCCAGCACCCCACCGTGACCATCAACGGCGGTACGCGCGATGGAGCGGAGCGGACCATGCTGCAGGAATGGCACTATTTCTTTCAAAACAACCTGCGCTGGCGCAACCTACGAAAGATCACCATCGCCCAGGTGCACGGCGACGTGTTCTCGGCGGGACTCATGCTGATCTGGGCCTGTGACCTCATCGTGGGCAGCGAAGAGGTGCGCTTCGCCGATGTGGTAGGCACGCGGCTGGGCATGTGCGGCATGGAATACTTCGGCCATCCCTGGGAATTCGGACCGCGGCGCACGAAGGAGCTCATGCTCACCGGTGACGCGATCGGGATCGAAGAGGCCTACCGGCTCGGCATGGTGAGCAAGATCTTCCGGCGCGACGAACTGGCCGAGCGCACTCTCGAGTTGGCGCGACGCATCGCGGAGGTGCCCACGATGGCGGCCCTGCTCATCAAAGAGTCGGTAAACCAATCAGTCGACAACATGGGTTTTTACAACGCGCTGCAGTCGTGTTTCGCGTTGCACCAATTGAATCACTCGCACTGGGCCCAGATCCGGGAGGACAAGCTCCCCACCGCCGGCGAGGCGCAAGGGGTGCCGAACTGGCGGAGCGCTCCCCCGGTTGTCTTGGCCGTGAAAGATCAGGTCCGGTCCAGCGTCTAACGTTGTGCCGGTGACCAATAACTCGCCCGCGGCGCCACGCCCTATGGACGTCACCGTTCCGGGACATCTTTTCGCCCAGCTGCCGTTCTACGACGTCGTCGACACCGATGACTCGGTCGTCGTTGACCTGCACAACCGAGGAGACCTGAGGAACATTCGCGGCGCGCTGCAGGGTGGGCTGGTAGCCACTCTCATCGATGTCGCCGCAGGGCGCCTTGCGGTCAAATATGCCGGCGACGGCGACGGCGCGGGAACCGCGGACATGTCCATCCATTTCCTGGCACCGATCGTCGATGGCCCCGCGCGTGCGGTCGCCACGTTGGTGCGCGCGGGAAAACGGATGATCGTTGTTGCCGTCGACGTCTTCGACGTTGGCCGCGACCGACTCGCGGCGCGTGCGACGCTGAGCTTCGCGATCCTTGCGCGTCGCGATTCTGTTCACTCCGCGGCGGCGCCATAGCGCGCATCGGCCAGCCGGTCCAATGCGACCGCGGGTTCGCCGAAAACCATTGCCCATCCCCGAACCCGGCGATAGTAAAGCTGGATGTCGCCCTCCATGCCGAACCCGTATCCGCCCTGAATGTGCAGGCTGCGCCGAGTGGCGTCGCGCGCCGTCTCATAGGCGAATGCGAACGCCATCGCAGCCAGTTCGCGAACGCAATCCGGCTCGTCGGCGAATGCGCACGCGGCCTTGAGCCCGAGCAGCCGCGCCCCATCGGCGGCGGTGGCGCTGTCGGCCAGCGGGTGAGACACCGCCTGGAACGAGCCGATCGCGGTTCCGAACGCATGACGTTGCTGGGCGTAGTCGACGCCGATCTCCACGGCCCTCTTGGCCGCGCCCGCCAAAGCCGCGGCGGTCAGCGCGAGCCACAGGTCAAGGGCGCCATCGAATAGGCCGCGCGCCTGCGGCCCGTCCGCAAGCACGACGGGACCATCGTCAATCATGATGTCCGCCAGCGGCATTGACCCAAGGTTTTCCACTATGGTGCGGTTCTCGCCGATCGGCACCACCAGCAGCCGCCCCTGGGTCAGGGCGATGACGTGGTCTGCCACCGCCCCGCCGGGCACCAACCCCAACCGCCCACCGCAACCGGTGCGGGGCGCGAACGTGACCAGCTGCTCACCGGCGAGGACCTCATTCAAAAGCCCGGTACCGGCCTCGCCGGACGCCGCCAGCAGCCGCGCGGCAACCTGCGCTTCGATGACGGGAGCGGACGCGACCGCGCGTCCGAACTGTTCGGCAATCAACGCGAGTTCCAGTTCGGGCGCGCCCCATCCCCCGGCCGCCTCGTCGACCGCCATCTCCACCGCCCCCGTCTCCAGCAGGGCCTTCCACAGCTTGAGGTCGAAGCCCAACGGCTCGGCCGCCCGGACTCGTTCGGATGTCGACTCGCGCGCAAACAGCGCGGCGAACGAATCCACCAACTGTCTCTGTTCGCCCGTCAGGCTCAGGTCCACGTTATCGCCCCGTCACGTGCGGATATGGTTACTCTCAAAATTGAGATTAACATTGCCATGCGTACCGTCCTGGGCCGCGTGCCACGACAGATTGGCGTGCATACATGCACTTTCAGCTCGATACGGAGACCGAGACCTACCGCGACGGACTCCGTGCCCACTTGCACGACGTGTTGACCCCCGAATTCGAGGAACGCATCTACCGCAGCGGGGTCGCACACGACGACGAGTTCGCCAAAAGTCTCGTCGACAAGGGCTATTTCGCTCCGGCCTGGCCCGTCGAGTTCGGCGGACAGAGCCGCAACGCATGGGACGATCAGGTCGTCAAAGAGGAACTGATGCGGTATGACGCGCCGGTGTACCTCTCCGAGACAACCAGGATGGTTGCGGCGATCATCCGTGAGATCGGCACCCCCTTCTTGAAGGACCGCATCCTCACCGGAGCCATCAACGGCGACATCACCATTGCGCTCGGCTTCACCGAACCCGAATGCGGGTCGGACGTCGCGGCGGCCGCCACCCGCGCCGTGCGCGACGGCGACGGGTGGGTGATCAACGGCTCCAAGATGTTCACCACCAACGGTCACCTCGCCGACTTCGTGTTCCTGCTTGCGCGCACGAACCCGGACAAGCCGAAACACAAAGGCCTGACGATGTTCCTGGTGCCGGGCGACTCTGATGGCTTTGCGGCACAAGCCGTATGGACGCTTTCCGGGGAACGCACCAACATCACCTTCTACAGCGACGTCCGGATCGGCGACGAGTGGCGCATCGGCGAAGTCGATGGCGGCTGGCAGGTGCTCAGCCTGTCGCTGCAAGACGAGCACGCGTCCGGATGGGGGCCCCACCTGATCCGGCTGCTGCACCATGCCGAGCATTGGGCAACCACCAGCGCGTCCGGCGACGGCTCACTGCCGATCGCCAATACCGACGTCCGGCGCCGGCTCGCCCGCGTCGCGATGGAGGCCGAGGTGTCGATGCTGCTGCAGCGCCGGTGCGTGTGGATGGTCGAGCAGGGCGACATACCGGTGGCCGAGGGGTCAATGTCCAAGGTGTTCAGCACCGAGGCGCTCGAGCGTGCCAGCCAGGACGTGTTCGAACTCGTCGGCCCGGACGGTCTACGCAGCTACCTCGAGCCGACCGCTCCCGAACGCGGGCGGTTTGACCACTCGCTGCGATTCTCGTTGGGCACGACGATCTATGCGGGCACCAGCGAGATCCAGCGCAGCATCATCGCCCAGCGCGGGCTCGGCCTACCCCGTTAGTTTCTTCGGCCGTCCGGCCCGTCCGCCGGCTGCGGCACGCGGCGCCTTGCGCGCCGGCTTGGCTTTGACGTCCGACGCGGGCGGCGTGACGGCCTGTTTGCACCACGCCCACAACTGGTCCTCCGTCAGCTTGGAACCCTTGCCGCCCAGATGAAAAACGCCGATTTGAGCGAGCGCCGTCAGCGTGGTGTTCAGCAACGTGGTCAGCTGCGCGGGGGTCAGATCCGTGCGTACCAATCCGGCCCGAGCACACGACGTGAGGATCTTCGTCAGCAGCTTCAGGTGCGGCTCCCAGACCTTTGCGAAGTCGTCCGGCCGCTCGATCTCCAGGCTCAGGTTGTAGATCGTCATGACCCGGCCCCCGACGGCTTCCGACGACTCCGCGCGGGACAGAACGCCCCGGCAGAAAGCCTCGAGTTGCTCCATCGGACCGTCGGCGGCCGCGACATCGTGGCGAATGTCCTCGGTGAACTGACTCGTGACGTTCTCATAGAGCGCCAACATCAGTTCTTCTTTACCCGCGAAGTGTTGGTAGAACGCTCGCAGGCTGAGATTCGACCTGTCGATGAGGGTCTGGATCGTGAAATCGGCCTTGCCCGACTCCTCTACCAATTCCAGCGCGGTGGCCAGGAACCGCGAACTGCGCGCGAGTGCACGCGCTCTGGCAGAACTCAGACGCCGCTCGATCGTGCGTTGCTGCCACGAGCCGTGCAGCTCGACGTTGTTGTCGACCAATTCCAAGCCGGTTTCGGTTTCGGGACCGGCGGGCTTCTTCGTAGGCATAATGCGGAAAGACTACCCGTCCGACGCGGAAAATGTGCGATCTACCTACACGTGCATGTTGATTCTCACTGCAGGTAAGTGATTACTGCCGGCATCGGCCCCGAAGGTTCGACGGCGGCCCGCACTGGGGCGGTTCTCCCAGAGCCGGTACGCCTCCGAGGAGCCTTGGTCCGACGGCAGTCCAGAGGTGCCCCGGCGCGCCGGGCCGCCTGATGCGGTACCGTGGAAACGGTCATTCTCATTTCTGAATCCGTGTGCCACTCACTGAAGCCATGGGCCGTTTTCGAAGGAGTGCAGCGTTGAGCGCAGACATCCTCATCGTCTCGCCGGACGACCATCTGGTGGAGCCGGCCGATTTGTGGACCAGCCGGCTGCCCGAGCGCTATCGCGACATCGGCCCGCGGATCGTTCGCACGCGCGGGCGCATGGATCCATCCGTCACGTCCGATGTGGCTTTCGTCGAGGACGACGAGGGCCGCGACGCGGACATCTGGCACTACGAGGACGCGGTTATCCCGATCCCGCTCATCAGCGCGGCCGCCGGCTATGAAATCGACGAACTCACCACCGACCCCATCACCTATGACGAGATGCGCCCCGGCTGCTACCGTCCCGCGGATCGGCTCGCGGACATGGACATTGCCGGCATCGAAGCCTCGGCCTGCTTTCCCAACACCCTCGTACGCTTTTGCGGCCAACGCTTCCTGTACGGCAAGGACAAGGGGCTCGCCAGGCTCTGTGTCGAGGCCTACAACGACTTCCAGATCGACGAGTGGGGTGGCAGCTCGAACGGTCGGCTGATCCCGCTCGGCATCATCCCGCTCTGGGACGTCGAGCTCGCCGCGAAAGAGGTCGAAAGGGTGGCCGCCCGGGGGATGCGCGCGGTGTGCTTCTCCGAGCTGCCCTCTCGCCTGGACCTGCCGTCCATTCACAGCGGCTATTGGGACCCGTTCTTCGCCGCGTGCGAGCGAAACCAGGTGGGGATCATGCTCCACATCGGATCAAGTTCTTCGCTGACCAAGTCCTCTCCGGACTCCCCGCATGTCGTGACGAGCGCACTGATGGCCGTCAACTGCACCATCGCCATGGTCGACTGGCTGTTCTCCGGCAAGCTCATGCAGTTCCCCGGCCTCAAGCTCGCGTTCGCCGAGGCGCAAGCGGGCTGGATCCCCTACTACCTGCAGCGTGTCGACGAGGTCTGGGAGGACCGGCGCGCGTGGGGCGGCATACACCCTCTCTTGACCGAACCGCCGAGCAGCCAGGTGCCCGGACGAGTGTGGTTCTCCACCTTCGGCGATCCGGTCGCGTTCCGCATCCTGGATCTGGTTGGGCCGGACCAACTCATGTTCGAGACCGATTACCCGCACAACGACACGAACTGGCCGCGGAGTCTCGAGGTCGCAAACAAGGCGACGGAGGGCCTGGACGAGGAGACCAAGCGAAAGGTGCTGTCCACCAACGCAAAGAACTTCTTCGGGATGGTGTAACGCAGCCGGTCGAGCCCTACAGCGCCTTCCACTGCGGCTGGCGCTTCTCGAGGAAGGCGCGCGGCCCCTCGATGGCATCCTTCGTCAGCGCCACCTTCATCCGGTAATTCTCGGCGAGCAGTTCCGCCTCGTATATGGGCATCGTCAGACCTTTGCGCACGGCCATACGTGAACCACGCACCGCCAGCGGTGCATTCGAATTCACGATGTCGGCGATCTCCCAGGCGCGCGCCATGAGCTCATCGTGCGGGACCACTTCGGTGAAGACGCCCAAGTCATAAGCGCGCTGCGCGTTGAGCTTTTCGTGTTTGCCCATCAGGATCAGCCGCATCGCCACGGGCAGCGGGAGCACACGGGCGAGCCTGACCCCTTCGCGCCCGGATGTCACGCCGATGCTGACATGCGGGTCCATCAACGTCGCGCGCTCGGACGCGATGGTGATGTCCGCCGTGGTCACCAGGTCCATTCCCGCCCCACAGGCGATGCCGTTCACCGCGCAGATGATCGGCTTGGTCATCTGCAGCCACGGCGGTGTCGCCTCCTGCGGGGCGTCCCACTGCCGCATCGAGCTGAGGATGGGTTCGCCCTGGTTGTCGATGCCTGCCGCGTTCTCCATGTCGTGGTCGGCGGCCTTGTTGACGTCGGCTCCGACGCACAACGCACGGCCGGCACCCGTGATGATCACGGTCCAGATATCTTGCGAGCGTTCGATTTCCGCATAAGCCACGGCCAGTTCGGCGATCATCTCGTCGTTGATCGCGTTGAGCACCTCAGGACGGTTGAGGGTCACGCAGGCGGCATGGTCCCTGACCTCGACCTCGATCGTGTCGTAGTGTGTCGCCAAGTCACGGTCCTTCTCTCACACTCGTTGGGGGGTAGTCGTTTTCACTCCGCCGCCGCGGGGACGCGCGCGGTCGGGTGAACACCAAGGATGTCGTGGAATCGTTCGCAATAGCGAGGCCAGACTTGCGGGTTCAACAAGCGAGGCGGCATGCGGCCTTCGAAGATCGTCTGCCACTGAGTCGCGGTGGCGACGGCGATGTCCCGCGCGGCCTCCACCGTGATGCCCGCTGTGTGCGGCGTCGCAACGACGTTGTCGAGTTGCAGCAGCGGGTTGTCCTGCCGGGGCGGCTCCTCGTGGAACACATCGAGGCCCGCGCCGGCGATTCCGCCGCTGACGAGCGCGTCGAGCAGCGCCGCCTCGTCATGGACAGGCCCGCGCGCCGTGGTGATGAAGAAGGCGGTCGGCTTCATCGCGGCGAATTGCGTTCTGCCGATGAGTCCGCGCGTTTCGCTCGTCAGAGGGCACGTAACCTGCACGAAGTCCGAACGTTCGACGAGCTCGGCGAGCGTCACTTGCTGCACACCGCGAGACCGCGCGGTCGTCTCGTCGAGGTACGGATCGAAGACCAGCACCTCCATGCCGAACGGCGCACACAACTCGACGAGGCGGCCCCCGATGGCACCGAGCCCGACGACACCGAGCGTCTTGCCGAACAGCTGAGTTCCCCGCAGGGCCAGCCGATCGCGAAGCGGACCGCTCCGTAGCGCGCGGTCGGAGACGGTGATCTTCTTGGCGAGGTCGAGCATGAATCCCAGGGCGTGCTCGGCCACCGCCTCCGCTCCCGGCCCAGAGTTGTTACACACCGCTATCCCCGCGCGGGTGCAGGCATCGACATCGATGACGTCATATCCGGCTCCTGCCGAGCAGACGGCCAGCAGGCACGGGCAGCGCGCGATCAATGCCTCACCGGCCAGCCACTGTGCGCCGTCGGCCACGGAGGCAACATCGGTTCGCGTGGCGACTTGGTAGCCGTGCGCGGACTCCAATGCCGCCCAGCCTGATTCGGCGGGTGCGGTCAGATCGAGTTTGACGATGTCGATGCCGGACAGTTCCAGGACGTCCGCCGCGGCGGGGTCAGTCCACCGCTCGACGACCAACCGCGGTCGTAGCGCGCCGGTCATCTTTGTCGTGCGCCTTTCATGGCCGTGCCTTGGGTTTGGCCTGTGCCGCCTTGAACATGTCGGCCAGCGCCGTGTCGACGTTGCGGTAGTCGTTGCGCGCGATCGCGCCGTCGCGCCCGGGCACCACGTCGTACCCGAGCCGCAGATCCTTGTTTTCCATGTGGAAGTACTCGCGACCGATCGGCAGCCGACGATCTTCGCGCGGGACCTCCATCCAGGCGCGCAGGAAGCAGCGGGCCTTCTTGGGGTCGTCGCTGCTGACAAAGTCCGACCGGGAGTGGCACATCGCGAAGTTGTTCGCCACGGCCGCTTCCCCGGACTCCAAACGGAATTCGACCTGTTGGTCGACGAGTATGTTGCGCAGCAGTTCGATGGCCTCCTCTTGCTTCGGGGTGAATTCACGCCCGAGCGTCTTCATGGCCGGCAGGATGCTGCTGTAGGTGAAGTTGATGCAGATTCGCCCGTTGATCTGGGAGAAGACCGGGACGTTGTAGGGCGTGACATCGGGCTGGTCATCGGGTTGTTCGCTGCGTCGGTGGTGCGGAAAGCCCTCGTAGAGCACGTCGAGCAGGTCGGGGCGTTCGGCCAGGATCCGATTGTGCGCGGCCGGGCCGCTGGCGAACTGGCTTTCGCCGCCTTGGGCCGCCGGGTAGACGCACAGCAGCGACAGGATGTCGGCGGCGTCGTTGTGCATCGCGAGTTCGGCACGAGACTTCGTGCCGCGAGCGGGCTGCACGCCGCCCGGCAGGATCTCTTCCTGAACGCGCACCATGCGGTGACCAAAGGAGTTGTTCGACACCAGATAGCCGAGGTGCGTGCAGAACGCCCAGTAGATGCGCTCGAGGTCCTCAATCGAATGCTGCTCGACCGGGAAGCCGCGCACGCAGGCCAGACCCTTGCCGAACATCAGATCGTGGTAGAGCCGCGCCAGATCGTCGTCGAGGTCGGGGTGCCGAGCATCCTCTGGCGTGATGTCATCGCGGTCCTTGTTCGCCGTCTTGGCCAGGATCGATTCCAGCGCAGCCACATTGCGGGCGGACAGGTCGAAGGCGAAGTCTTCCTTGCTCGTGAAGTCCGCGCCGGTCCACGCCATTGGGTCGGTGACGCGTTCGGTGTAGATGGCTGTCGGCATCCGGTCCTCCTGGTGTGTGGGCGTCGCTTTCGGTTGTCGATGTCAGTCGTCGCGGTGGCTCTGCAGTCCGCGAAGCGCTTGCGCACGGGCTGAGGCCGCCTCGGTCATCATCCCGACATCGGTCCCCGCCGAGATGAATCGCAATCCCAATCCCACGAATCGATTCAGCAGGTCAACCGACTTTATTCCGGCGATACCGAGCGCCACGCCGTGACTACGACAAGCCGCCGCGACCGATTCTACTGCACTGTGGAAATGCTCATTCTCATACTGTCCATGGATGCCCATTTCGGCGGTCAGATCGCTCGGTCCGATGAGAATCATGTCGACACCGTCGACGGCCGCGATGGAGTCGGCTGCCTCGACGGCTTCCGGGGTCTCGATCATCACGGCCACGACCGTGCGCCGTTCGAGCAGCTCCACCAATTGGGGCGCTGTTCGCGGTGCGTATCCGCTGACCGCGTTGGGACCCGAAATGGACCGGTTGCCGATCGGTGGAAATCGTGCGGCCTGCACGACTCCTTCGACCTCTTGTTTCGAATTTATATGTGGCACAATAACTCCCACCGCGCCGGCGTCCAGGACGCGGGCGATGACACTGGGATCGTTAGACGGCACCCGCACCAGGCCGGAGATCCCCGCGCCGAGCGCGCTCGCGCACAGCATCTGCGCGGTATCCAGGGACGTCGATGTGTGTTCGAGATCGACGTATACCGCGTCGTATCCACACGCCGCAGCGATCGCCGGAACGTCGGGCGTGCGCGCGTGGAGCAGCGCGAGGCACAACACCAGCGTCTCTGCCCGCAAGGCGTCCCGCAGCGCCGTCGTCATAGGCTCACGGTAGCCGACCGAGAATAACGTTTCCACAATATTGTCAACGGTCGTTATCGGACGCCACGTCGATGTGATAACCATGAGCTATGTCATCGAACCGCGTCGCCATCGTCGGCGCAGCCTTGTCCGACTGCGGCCGGGTGCCCGACAAGACCGCCATGGCGCTGATGGCCCAGTCCTCGCGGCGGGCGGTCGCCGATGCGGGGCTCACGAAGGAGGACATCGACGGTTTCGGCGGGCACGGAACATTGCTTCCCCCCGTGGAAGTCAGCGAGTACCTCGGCCTGCGGCCTACCTGGGTCGATGCGACCAATGTCGGCGGATCCTCCTGGGAAGTGATGGCCGGCCATACCGCCGCCGCGATCGCGGCCGGCGAAATCGAGGTCGCTCTGTTGACCTACGGATCGACCGCACGCTCCGACGTCAAGCGACAGCTGCGCGCGTCGGCTGCCGCGATGGCAACCGGCGGTGCCCTGCAGTACGAGGCCCCCTACGGCGCGACCCTCATCGCCAAGTACGCCATGGCAGCCCGGCGCCACATGATCCAATTCGGCACCACCGTCGACCAACTGGCCGAAGTCGCCGTCGCGGCCCACGAGTGGGCAGCCATGAACGACAACGCATTCGAGCGAGACCGCATCACCGTTGCCGACGTCACAGCCGCGCCGCTACTGGCGGACCCGTTCACCTCCAAGCATGTGTGCCTGCGCACCGACGGTGGCGGTGCCGTCGTGCTCGCCAGCGAGCGCGTCGCCAGAGATTGCGCGAAGGATCCCGTGTGGATTCTTGGCACGGCCGACGCGGCGTCGCACGTCAGCATGGGCCAGTGGCCCGATTTCACGACGTCGCCGGCGGCGCGCTCGGGGCCACTCGCGTTCGCGCGGGCGGGGGTCAGCCCGGCCGACATCGATGTGTGTCAGCTCTACGACTCCTTCACGTCCACCGTCCTGCTGACCGTGGAGGACCTCGGCTTCTGCGCCAAGGGAGAAGGCGGCCCCTTCATAGAGTCCGGAGCGCTTCGCCCGGGCGGCTCGCTGCCGACCAATACCGATGGCGGGGGCCTGGCGTCGTGTCACCCGGGTATGCGAGGAATGTTCCTCATGGTGGAGGCGGTGCGGCAGTTGCGCGGTGAATGCGGAGCGCGTCAGGTCGCCGACGCCAGGTTGGCATGCGTCCACGCGATGGGGGGCTTTTTCACCCACAGCGCCACAATGATTCTCGGAAGGTAGCGATGACGGCTCCTGATCGCCCCACGATCGACGCCGATGGTCAGGCGTGGTGGTCAGCCACGCAGGACCGGCGGCTGTTGGTGAATGCCTGCCGGTCCTGCGGTCGCAAATCGTTGTACGCCAGGCCGTTCTGTCCGCATTGTTGGGCTGAGGACGTCGAGTTGGCGCCGGCAACCGGTCGCGCGCGGCTCTACACGTGGAGCGTCATCCACCAAAACGCCGCACCTTTCGACGTGCGCATGCCGTACGTGCTGGCGATGGTCGACCTCGAGGAGGGACCGCGGCTGATGACGGTCGTGGAGAATTGCCGCGTCGAAGATTTGCGCGCCGACATGCAATTGGTGATCGCCTTCCGCGACGACGAAGACGGATTCGTCGTCCCGGTCTTCCGTCCCGCTGCCGACTAGGTTCGGCGGCGGGATCTCTCATCCGGTAGTGGCGAGACGGTCGGCGAGCAGCCGCTGCCGCCCGACCGACCGCGCTTCGAGTTTGGCGCGGTCGACTTTGCCGTTGGCGTTGACGGGCAGCGGCTCGTCCCAGAAGACAAGTTCTTCGGGCAGTTTGTATTTCGGCAATCCCTCCGCGCCCAGGGTCCGGGCGATCTCGGCGAGCGAGATCTCGACGCCGGGTTCGAGCACGACCGCCATAGCCAATCGCTCACCGGTGGTGGTATCGGAAACGGAATAAGCGGCGCATTCGCGTATCCCACCGATCCTCGAGACCGCTTCCTCCACTTCGGCGGCCGGGATCTTCAGCCCGTTACGAATCACGATGTCCTTGATCCGGCCGACGATCCGAACCCGGCCGCCGACCACCTCCGCCACATCACCGGTTCGGAACCACTCCCCCTCGAACGCGTATTCGTCGTCCTCGGCGTCGGTGTAACCGAGAAACGTGTGCGGACCCTTGATGCAGCACTCGGTGGGTTCGGACTCGGATCCGACGCGCACGTCGACGTCGCCGAGCGCCACACCGTCGTCGGCATGGCGGATGTCTCGGGGTTCGGTCCGCAGACCGGACGTGCTGACCGGGGTCTCCGAGGATCCATAGGCGCGCATCACAACGATGCCGAACTCGTCTTCGATGCGTTCGACGATCCGCCGGTCCAGCATCGTGCCGCCCAGGTACACCGCGCGTAACGGGACGACGGCGCCGCGCGCCACGGCCTGGTCGAGCATCCGGTCGAGCAGCCGGTCCGGGCCCCCGTACCACGTCGCACCCGCGCTGACCAGGAGGTCGCAGGTCGCCGCCGGGTCCCAGCGATCTTCCAGAATCACTGGAGCCGCCAGCATCGGACCGATGAACAGCGCCTGCAACACCCCGGTGACCGACGCGAGCGGGCTGATCAAGAAGATGCGGTCGTCGGAACCCAGGCCCGCCGCCGCAATGTAATTCGCCGAAGCCTTGGCCAGCGTGCTCAGCGAATGAATCACGCCCTTGGGCCGCGCGGTTGTGCCCGAGGTGTAAAGCACAAGGCACGGATCATCGGCTGACCGCACCGGCCGCGGCGGCCGGGTGGTACCCGTTCGGCCATCGTCACCGAGTTCGATCCAATCGCAGAGGCCGGACAGCTCCGCGTCGGTGATCGTCGCCCAGTTCGGCGCTACGCCGAATCGTGCACCGGTGCGGGTGAGGATGTCGGCGATCTGCGTCGCCCCAGCACTGCGCGGCACGAGCAGAACCACCGCGTCCGCCCGCAGCGCCGCGTGGACCGACACGACTGAGTCCACGTCGTTACCGACTACCACGACGATCGCGCCACCCGGAGCAAGGCCGGCGTCGACCATCGCTCGGGCGGCCGAGTCGATGCGCTTGTCCAGTTCGCCGTAGGTCAGTTCGGCGCCGCGATCCGCGACGGCAACCCGGGCAGGGTGCCGCGCCGCGGTGGGTCCCACCAGGTCGATCGGCTCCGCCGTCCAGAAACCGGCCGCTCGGTAGCGGGGCCGCAATTCTTCGGCTCTGCGGCGCGCATGTCGTAGCAACTCAGCCGGGCCAGTCATGAGCCTCCTCCGACGCCTCAGATGCAAATGGTTGTTCTCGGTTAGGTAAATGTAACCTCTCACCCATGCATTCAATGACTTTCGACAACCAGGTAGCCATCGTCACGGGGGCCGGCGGCGGACTGGGTCGCTGCCATGCACTCGAGCTCGCCCGCCGCGGCGCCCGGGTCGTGGTCAACGACCTGGGCAGTTCGGTGGACGGCGACGGGGCGTCGATATCGGCGGCCCAGGCCGTGGTCGACGAGATCACCGCGGCCGGGGGTACGGCGATCGCCAACGGTGACTCGGTGGCCACCGAGGAGGGCGGTGCGGCGATCGTGGCCGCCGCGCTGGAGGCCTTCGGGCAGGTCGATGTGCTGGTGAACAACGCGGGGATTCTGCGCGACGCGGCGTTCAAGAACATGACCGCCGAGCAGGTCGACGCCGTCATTGCCGTGCACCTCTCCGGCGCATTCAACGTCACGCGGGCGGTGTGGCCGATCATGCGGGCGCAGAATTACGGCCGAATCGTTCAGACGACCTCGGGCACCGGCCTTTTCGGGAATTTCGGTCAAGCCAACTACGGCGCCGCCAAGATGGGCCTGGTCGGCATGATGCACGTTCTCGCGATCGAGGGCGCCCGCAACGGCATCGCCGTCAACGCCATCGCCCCGATAGCGCGGACCCGGATGACGGAAAACATCATGGGTGACGCCGGCAAGGCCATGCATCCCGAGCTCGTCACGCCCGTCGTGGTCTATCTGTGTCATCGGTCGTGCGACCGCACCGCGCACATCTACTCGGTGGGCGCGGGCAAAGTGTCACGCGTGTTCATCGGTGTCACCAAGGGAATCGAGGACACGGCGCTGACCGCGGAGTCGGTGGCGTCGTCTATCGACGAGATCGACGACAGCGCCGCGTTCACCATTCGGGGCGGACCCATCGCGGGCTGACGCGGAAGGTCAGCGGCCGAGGAACTTGGGCTTCCGGCGTTCGGCGAACGACACCAGGCCTTCTTGCAGGTCCGCCGTGCGCGACACCACCTCCTGCGCCCAGGCCTCCTGCTCGAATGCGCGGTGCCGATCCGACTCCGACGACACCGACAGCAGCCGCTTGGTCAGCGTCAGCATCACCGTCGGGCCCGCGGCCAACCGTCCGGCGAGTTCCTCGGCGACCGCGTCGGTGTCGTCCGGCGCGGTCACCCGATTGACCAGTCCCAGCCTTTCGCAGGCGGCCGCGTCGACCGGCTCACCGAGCATCAGTAATTCGGTCGCCTTGCGCAGGCCGACGATCCTCGTCAGGAGGTGGATGGCGCCGGAATCCGGCAGGATTCCACGATGCACAAACGCCTCGACAAGCTTTGCCTCCGTTGACATCACGACGAGATCGGAAGCCAGAACCAAGCTCGCGCCCGCCCCGGCGGCCGTGCCCTTGACCGCCGCGACCACCGGCTTGTCACAGTCGAGAATGGACGCGACCAGCCGCTGCCAGCCCTGCTGAAGCATCCGCGCGATGTCACCCGGACGCTTTTGCACCGGCTCGACGGCGGCCCCGGCGCCCGCCGGTTGCGGTGCGAGGCCGGCCCCGGCGCAGAAGTGCCGGGTGCCGCTGGCGCTCAACAGCACCGCGCGGACGGCGGGGTTGTCATTGGCCCGTACGAATGCTTCGGTTAGTGCGTCACGCGCCAACGGAGACAACGAGTTTCCCGTTTCCTGGCGATCTATTGTCACCCGCGCGACGCCGTCGGCGCCGATCGCACACACGATTCCGGATGCTTGTTCTGACATCTCGTTCACCCCTGCGTTAACAGCGTTTCCGTTTTTCGGGTATCTTAATTTCCACCTTGTCCGGGCGACGACACGGGCCGCCACAACGAGGAGGCAATCCGATGGGGCAGACGGGGCGGATCACCGACGAGGGATTGGCCAGGTTGCGGGCTACCATCGGCATTGCCGTCCCGCACACGCAGCCACCGCACTACTACCGCCCCAACGAGGACACGTTTCGTCACGTCGCCGAAAGCTACGGTGACGCCAACCCGCTGTGGGCCGATCCCGAATACGCCGCGAAGTCTGTATGGGGAGAGTCTGTGGCCCCACCCGCCCTCGTTGGCGGCGACACGCTGATCGGGGAGGACGAAGTCACGACACTCTCGGACGAGGACCGCGCACTGACCAAGGGCGATCCACTGCGCGGGGTGCATGCCTTCTACGCCTCATCTGCTCGGGAATGGTGGGCGCCGCTGCGCGCCAACCACCGCGTCTTCAGGCGCAATGCCCTGGTGGCCGCGCTCGACAAGAGCAGTGAGTTTGCCGGCCGCGCCATCCACGAATGGTCCGCCCAGGTGTTCCGCGACGACGAGGGCACGATCTTGGGAGGCCAGTACCGCAACATGATTCGCACCGAGCGCAGCAAGGCGCGGGGCCGGAAGAAATACGAAGCCGTCCAACTCAAGACGTGGACCGCTGACGAGATCGCCGAGCTCGACGAACGCTACGGGCGCGAAAGCCCGCGCGGCGCCGAGCCGCGGTGGTGGGAAGACGTCGACGAAGGCGACGATTTGGGGTCGCTGACAAAGGGCCCGCTGACGGTCACCGACATGGTCTGCTGGCACGTCGGCATGGGTATGGGCATGTACGGTGTGCGTCCGTTGAGACTGGCGTGGCGGAACCGGCAGCGCATCCCCCGCTTCTACACGCCCAACGAGTACGGCGTCCCCGATGCCCAGCAACGCGTGCACTGGGAGCCCGACGCCGCGCGCAACGCGGGCAATCCCACCACGTTCGACTACGGGCGCATGCGCGAGACGTGGTTGATCCACTTGTGCACGGACTGGATGGGTGATGACGCCTGGCTGTGGAAGCTCGATTGCGAGTTTCGTCTGTTCAATTACGTCGGCGACGTCCACACCGTCACCGGTACCGTCGTCCGCAAGTACCTCGCCGACGGTGAACGCCCCGCCGTCGACCTCGAACTCGCGGCGACCAACCACCGCGGCCAGATCACCGCGCCGGGACACGCGACCATCCTGCTGCCCAGCCGCGACCGAGGGCCCGTGCGCCTGCCCGACCCGCCGGGCGGCGCGACGAACCTCGGCGAATTGCTGACCGCCGTAACGGAACAGTTCGCCGAGCGCTGAGCACATGAGTTACCGCAGTGTTCCCGGCCTTCTGGCCGAACAGCAGGGCCCGACCCTGCGGCTGACCCTCGACCGCGCCGAACGCCGTAATGCCGTCAACGACGCGATGCTGGACGCGATGATCGGTCATCTGGTCGATGCCGGCACCGACGAATCGGTGCGGGTCATCAGGATCGACGCCACCGGACCGGATTTCTGCGCGGGCGCGGACCTGATCGCCAACAACGCAAAATCCGAACGGAAACCACGCGTGGGCAGCACGCAGCGCCGCCTACCGAACAAGGCAAATCGGCTGATTCCGTTGATGCTTCAGACGCAGGTGCCCATTGTCGCCGTGGTCCGAGGTTGGGCGATCGGCCTGGGCTTCCACATCGCGCTGGCATCAGACTTCTGCGTCGCCGCCGACGACGCCCGGTTCTGGGAGCCGTTCATGGCGCGCGGCTTCACCCCCGACAGCGGCGCAGCCTGGTTACTGCCACGACTCATCGGATTGGTACGCACCCGACAGCTGCTGATGCTCGGCCGGGAAATCGACGGAACGTGCGCCGCCGAGTGGGGCATCATCCACGGCGCCTGCGCATCCGACGAATTGCCCTCGGTGGCCGAACAACTCGTCAGAGAACTGGGTGAAGCGCCCACGGTTTCGCTCGGACTCACCAAGTGGTTGCTGCACAGCGCCAACGGCCTCGACCTTGACCGCCATCTCCAGAACGAGGCATTGGCACTCGAATTGTCGAGTCGTAGTGAGGATTTCAAGGAAGGCTTGGCGGCCTTCCGCGACAAACGCGGTGCAGCATTCAAGGGCCGCTGAAGAGGTTGAGATCATGACGCAACTACCGATCCGCCCTGACACGCCGGTCGACGATGCGGTCGCGGCGGTGCGGCAGTGGATCGAGGCCGAGGTTCCGGCCGCCTGGCGCTCGGCCGCGGCCAAGGACCCCGCGACCATGCGGGCGGTCCGCAGCCCTGCGGATTACCAACAGTGGTATCCGACCTTCGCCGAATCCGGCCTAGTCGTACCCACGTGGGCGCGTGAACACGGCGGCCTGGGTGCTGGCAACGAAGTCGCGCGCGCGATCGACGAGGTGCTCCGCCCGCTTCGCCTGACGCGTCTGAATCCCTTGGGGCTCAACAATGCGGCGGCAGCATTGTTCAGCCACGGTACCGAGGATCAGCGGCTGCGCTTCCTGCCGCCGATCGTGCGCAACGAGGAGAAGTGGTGCCAGCTCTTCAGCGAGCCTGGCGCTGGCTCCGACCTCGCGTCGTTGGCCACCCGCGCAGTGCGCGACGGTGATTCCTGGGTGATCTCCGGTCAGAAGGTGTGGACCACGTGGGCCGATCAGGCGGATTTTGCGATCCTGTTGGCGCGGACGGATCCCGAACAGCCCAAGCACAAGGGCATCACGTACTTCCTGCTCGACATGCACCAGCCGGGCGTCGAGGTGCGAACGCTTCGCCAGATCACCGGCGAGGCCGAATTCAACGAGGTCTTCCTCGACGGAGCGCGGGTGCCCGACGTCCACCGCGTCGGCGCCGTCAACGACGGCTGGCGCGTGAGTGCGTCGACGCTGTCCAGCGAGCGACAGATGGTGTCGGGTTCGGGCTCGGGTGGGATGGGCCGCCTCGGCGGGTCGAGCGCCGAACGACTGATCATCCTCGCCAGGGAGACCGGACGCTGGGCAGATCCCGTGATCAGGAACAAGGTGATGCGCTTGTGGGCGCAAGAGCGGGTACGCGGCTGGACCAATGAGCGCGTGCGCGCAGCGCTTTCGGCCGGCCAGTCCCCCGGCGCGGCCTCGTCGATCGGCAAGGTGCACCAGGCCACCATCAATCAGCAGATCCAGGACCTCATGGTCGATCTGCTGGGCACGGATGCGATCGCCTGGCCTGCCCACGACGATCCGGACGCTCTGCCGCGGGATGTGCAAGGCATGATGCGCAGCCTCGCCAACGGCACCGAGGGCGGCACCACCGACATCAACAAGAACATCCTCGGCGAACGCGTGCTCGGCTTGCCGAAGGAGCCGGACCCCTGGAAGGGCAAGCCCTGGAAGGACATTCCCCGTTCGTGAGCGCCTATGAACGCTTGATCGTGTCCAAGGCCGACGGGATCGGCTGGTTGATCCTCGACCGGCCCGAGGCGGGCAACGCCTTCGACGCGCTGATGCTCGACGAGCTCGAGGCCGCCTGGGCCGACCTCGATACCGATCCGGACGTCAAGGTGATCGTCAACGCCGCCAACGGCAGGGCGTTCTGTACCGGGATGGACGTGGTCCAGGTCGCGCGGGACAAGGCGGCCATGCGACGACACTCCCGCCGAACCAGGGATGCCGAGCTGAAGATCTCGTCCTGGCACTGCGACGTGTGGAAACCGGTGATCGCCGCGGTCAACGGGGTGTGCGCGGGAGGGGGCCTGCATCTGGTCGCAGACGCCGACATCGTCATCGCCGCCGAGCAGGCGTCCTTCACCGACCCCCACGTCTCCATCGGGCAGGCCGTCGCGTACGAGGCGATCACGCTGCTGCGCAAGTCGCCGATGGAGGCCGTTCTGCGAATGACACTGAGCGGCAAGGGTGAACGCATCTCGGCGCAGCGTGCCTACCAGTTGGGCATTGTGTCCGAGGTGGTGCCGGCCGATCAGCTCCGCGCGGCGGCGGGCCGTCTCGCGGCCGCGATCGCCACGAATTCGCCGACCGCGATACGCACCACGAAGAAGGCGCTCTGGCACAGTTTGGAAGTCGGAATGACGCAGGCGCGCAGCGACGCCGCCGAGGAGATCTGGCGGCTCCGCAATCACCCCGATCATGCCGAGGGTGTCCGGGCGTGGCGCGAGAAGCGTGCGCCGCAGTGGCAACCGCTGCCCGACGTAGCGGAGGTTCCATGACATACCACAGACTCATCGTTGAACGACGGGGTCCCGTCGGATGGATCATCAACGACCGCCCTGACCGTCTCAATGCCTACGACGCCGTGATGCGCGAGGAATTTCCCAGGGCGTGGGCGGAATTGAACGCCGATCCCGACGTCCGCGTCATCGTGCACACCGGGAACGGCCGGGCGTTTCAGGTGGGCGCCGATGTCGAGGACCTCGACGGCGAGGCCGTGCTGCAATTCCAGGAGACCATGCGCACACTGGATCTGAAGCTGAGCGCCTGGCACTGCAATGTCGAGAAGCCGGTCATCACTGCCGTCAATGGGGTGTGCGCGGGCGGCGGGCTGCACTGGGTGGCTGACGCCGACATCGTCATCGCGTCGTCGGATGCGGCCTTCGTCGACCCCCACGTCTCGATCGGTCAGGTCAGCGCGCTGGAGACCATCGCACTGATGCGAAAGATGCCCGCCGAAGCGGTGTTACGGATGGCACTCGTCGGGAGTCACGAACGGCTCACCGCCCAGCGCGCGTACGAACTCGGCATGATCAGCCAGGTGATCGACCCGCCCGACAAGCTGCGTGACGCCGCCCAGGAGCTCGCCGAGAAGATCGCCAAGAATTCGCCCTCGGCGATGCGCGCCACCAAACGGGCACTATGGGGCGCGCTCGAATACGGCCTCACCGATGCGTGCCGCGAAGGTGCGAAACACCTGACATCGATGTGGGGCCATCCGGACCAGAACGAGGGCCCCCTGGCCTTCGCGGACAAGCGAACTCCGAACTGGGCTCCCCTGGAGGATGATTCGTGAACCTCGCAACGCTGCTGGACGGTCTACCCGACGTCGCGGTGCACACGGTCGGCGCCGAGGTATCCCGTGACGAGCTGTCGGCCAGTGCCCAGCGACTCGGCAAGCTGCTCGCCGAGTCCGGGCTGGCGACGGGACAGGTCGTCGCCGCGATGCTGCCCAACGACGCCACCACCATCGCCGCGCTGTTCGGCACGTGGCACGCCGGCGGCGTGTACACACCGCTAAACCCCAGGGCGGCCGATCCCGAGATCCTCGCCCAGCTGGAAACGCTGCGCCCCGTTGCCATCATCACGACCCCCGCACTCGCACAACGTTTCTCGACTCATCACCTGCCCGTAATCACCGGCGAGGCGCTGTCGTGGACCAGGGTCGCGTCGTCAGGCCACTCGGCCGGCGAGCCGTGCTACGACGACGACGTCGCGCTGCTGCAGTTCACTTCCGGCACCACGGGACCGCCGAAGCCGGTGCCGCTTCGTCACAGCACGGTGCTCGATCTGATCGACCGGCTGCTGGCCAAACTTCGCGGCACGAAACCTGGCTTGGAAAATGCGTCGGCCCCACCGAAGAGGCCCCCCATGCCGAACCTGGTGCCCTTGTCGTTGTCGCTGTGGGCCGGCATCTACCAGGTGCTGTTCGCGTTCCGGGCCGGTTCGGGCGTCGTGCTGATGGACCGGTTCTCACCGACGGATTTCGCCGCGCTGGTCCGGCGCCACCAGCTGCGATCCACGGTGCTGCCGCCCGCGGCGCTGACCATGGTTCTGCACGACGACTCGCTGGCCGACCTCTCGCCACTGAAGATCGTGCGGTCGATCACCGCTCCCCTGTCGCCCGTGCAGGCGCGCCGGTTCCGGGACAAATTCGGGGTGATAGTGCTGAACTCCTACGGCCAGACCGAACTCGGGGGTGAGGTGGTGGGCTGGTCGGCCGCCGACGCCCGGGAGTGGGGCGAGACCAAACTGGGTTCGGTCGGCAGGCCGCTGCCCGGCATCGACGTCACAATCGCCGACGACGAGGTGATGGTCCGCACGCCCACGACGGCCGCCCGGAAGATCGATCCAGCCTTCCTGGACCGGCTGACCGACGACGGCTGGTTCCACACCGGCGACCTCGGGTGGTTCGACGACGACGGCTTTCTGTGGCTCGACGGCCGAGTATCGGACATGATCAATCGTGGTGGCCTCAAAGTGTTTCCCGGCACGGTAGAGGACGTCCTGCTGGCCGCCGATGGGGTGCGCGAAGCCGCCGTCGTCGGCGTTCCGGACGAGCGGCTCGGGGAGGTGCCGTGGGCGTTCGTCGTCAGAGGCGATGAGTCGGTCTCCGAGGCCGGCCTCGTGTCGTGGTGTCGAGAGCGTCTGACGCCCTACCGGGTTCCGGTACGCATCGTGTTCGTCGAACAGCTGCCCCGCAACGATGTCGGCAAGGTGGTCAAGCGCGACCTCGCTGCGCTCGCGGACGTGTGACCCTGTCCCTCCAACGCCTACGCGACGAAAACGATTGTTCTCATTTCTGAGAGTGATGTTAACGTTTGGTGGCAAGTTTCACCCCGCTAGGAGGGTCTCATGTGGCAGGAACTGGTCCGAGTGGCTGTGACCTGGGCAGTGATGTGTGGCCTTGTCGCATTCTTCTACTGGATGCTGGCCAACATCGGCACCTTCTGATAGACGCAGGAGACACAGTGGACGAGCAGGATCGACGACGCAAACGTGGATTGATCGCGTTCCAGGTCTTCATCTACGGAGTGCTGATCGCGATGTTCGCGATCCAGCTCCAGATGTATCTCACGAGGGATTGGTGATCAATGACGAGTCCAACCCGATCGCCCGCCATGGACGAGCACGAGGCACAAACGCGTGAGATGCAACGGCGCGCGGATCGATGGTGCATCGCCGGCACCGCGCTCATGGGCACCCTCGTCCTCGGCATCGTCGGCCTGCCCATATTTTGCCGAGGGATCTATCTGTTGAGAAAGGCGCAGCGCGACGGGCTGTCGGTTCGGCCAATGATGGTCACGCTCATCGGATACGTCATCATCCTCGACGCCGCGCTCAACAGCATCGGCTGGGCGCTCGATTTATTCGCCAACCACGCCCTGATCACCCGCACGGTCTTCACCGCATGGGGCAACCTCATCGACGCCGGCTACTTCTGGCACTACAACGAACTCTGGATCGGCGGAGCCGCTGCGCCAGGCGAGAAGGCCTGGGTCATGGTCTGCGTGCTGATCGCGTTTCCCATGCGCATCGCCGCCGCCATCGGGCTGCTCCAAATGAGACGCTGGGGCCACCAGTGGACGATCGTGACGTGCTGGTTCGGAGTGATCGTGTGGACCGGCTACATCCTCAACATGACGATGTACGCCGACGTCCGCTATACGGCAGTCGGGCTACCGGTTCTCGGGTGGTGGGCATTCAACATCTTCTACGTGACGCCGTTCCTCGCGATCCCGTACCTGCACACCGTCAACCGAGAGATCTTTTCCGACTAGCACCGAAGGAGGGACCGCCGTGTCTAATTCCAGTGTGGGGACCGAGGATTCGGTCGAGCCGTTGCCGGTCGGAACCACCCCGACGTGGGCGCGAATGCACAAATGGCTCAAACGCGGGCTGTACGTCTGCCTGTTCGGGCTGGTCATCGAGGGCTCGTTGACCGTACCTGTGATGGCGGTCTGGTACGGCTGGCCGACGCTATCGCTGACCGAGATCTGCAGTGAGCTCATGAAGGTGCGCTTCTCCGACGACAGTCTCCAGTGCCAACAGCCCTATCCACTCGGTGGGCCCCCGTTCGGGGGAGCACCCGAAGCGGCCGGCCAGCACACCGCCCGCGACGACTGGGGCATCCAACCCAAACCCCGGTACGTACGTATCGGGTTCAGGGAGTTGGTGAAAATTCACGATGACCGCCTAGCGCGCCAGCCGAGTCGATGACGTGGCGTCGTCCACAGTCGTCTTGGGCGCGGCCGACGGTCTGGCGCGCGAGCTGGCAGACGGACTCGACGGCATCGTCGCGGTACCCGGACGTGGGCTGGCATCGGGCATCACCGGAGCGGTCGTAGTCGTCGGTACCGATCCGGCCCCGCGGCCGTCCGACGCGGCCGGCCTCAGTGGCGAGGAATGGGATCACATCGTCGACGGGATGATGTGGCCCGCCCTCGCTGCACTCCAGCGGGCACGGTCCGCGTTAGCACCGCACGGGGGACGAATCGTCGTTGTCGTGCCGACAATCGGCATGGCGGGCGCGGCCCGACTGGTGGCGTACACCACCGCAGTGGAAGGCATCCGCGCGATGGCGAAATCCGCTGCGCGGCAATGGAAGCGCGAAGACGTGTCCGTCAACCTGGTCGCGGCCCCTCTGCGACTGTTCACGCCCGAGATGGACTCTTTTACCGCGCACCTCACCACGGCTGTGGTCCACGACGATTCGACGCTTCTCCACACCGTCGTCGAGGCGGTGAAATTCCTCTTGCGGCCGGATATCGATCACCTCGTCGGCGAGACGATCGTCGCCGACGGAGGGGCGGTGATGCTGCCATGAGCCTGCACGGTCTCACCGCGCTGGTGACTGGTTCGGGCGCCGGGGTTGGCCGCGGCATCGCCATGGCTCTCGCCTCGGCCGGGGCGCACGTCGTCGTCGCCACCCGGTCCGAAACGGGATTGGCCGTCGCGGAGGAAATCACCGCGCGGGGCCACGATGCGACGTGGGCACGATGCGATGTGACCGACGGTGACGCAGTGGCGGGCGCGATACAGCTGTCCCTGGCGACCACCGGTCGGCTCGATGCCGTGGTGCACAACGCCACGAGCAACGCCTCGAGCCAGCCGCACCAACTGGCTGATGTCGATCGTTCCGTTTGGGGCGACCACTACTCGGTGTCACTTCGTGGAGCGCACTTCTGCGCCGTTTCAGTATTTCCCGCGTTGAAGAAGCGGGGCGGCACCTTCCTCGTCATGACCTCACCCGCCGGCATCGAAGGCAGCGCGACCCTGCCGCTCTACGCCACAATGAAGGGCGCGTTGCGCGGTTTCGCCAAGAGCCTCGCGCGGGAATGGGCCCCTCACGGCATCACGGTGAATGTTGTTTCACCGCTGGCATATTCACCCGCGATGACCTTGGCGATAAGCGCCGAGCCGGCGATGGAGGAAAGGCTGGCACGCCGAATCCCGCTGGGACGCATCGGAGACCCCGAAAGCGATATCGGCTCAGCCGTGGCATACCTTATCGGTCCCGCCGCTCGCTACGTCACCGGGCAAACCCTCGGTGTCGATGGCGGCCATTTCATGAACCTCTGAGCCCGTTCGCTGCAGATACCAACGTTCGCTATGATTGAGAATCAATATTCTCACGCCTGCTGGAGGTGCTGGTGAGCGACGACAAAGCGTTTGAGGTCTGGGACGCCGACAACCACATGTACGAGACGATCGACGCCTACACGCGATATCTGCCGGAGAAATACGCCGAGGCGCTGAAATTCATCGACGTCAACGGGCGCAAGAAGTTGCAGATCTTGGGCACGGTCACGGAGTGCATCCCCAACCCGACATACGAGGTGATCCCCACACCCGGCGCCTGGTCCGATTACTTCCGGGGCATAAACCCAGAGGGCAAGACGTTGCGGGAGCTCGCCGAACCGATCCGCTGCCCCGATGAGTTCAGGCGGCCCGACCTACGCCTGGCGCTGATGGACCGGCAGGGCGTCTACGGCGCCGTGATGTTCCCGACGACAGCGGGCATGCTCGAAGAACGGACCAAATCCGACACCGAGCTCACCCACGTGGTCGCGCATGCGTTCAATCGGTGGTTACTCGACGACTGGACATTCAACTACCAGGACCGGATCTTCCCCGTTCCTGCGATCTCGCTGAACGATCCCGCGCTGGGCGTGCAGGAACTCGAATGGTGCCTGAACAATGGCGCCCGGACGGTATTGATCCGGCCGGCACCCGTTCCGCGCGAGGACGGCACGTCGCGGTCACCGGCGCTGCCGGAGTTCGACGATTTCTGGCGACTGGTCGAGAATTCGGGTATCTCGGTGCAGATGCACAACTCGGACTCCGGCTATGAGCGCTACGTCGACGACTGGGAGGAAGCTACGGAGTTCAACGGATTCGCGCTGAGCAAGCTGCGGGGTTTCATCTACGAGGAGAGCCGAAACATCTTCGACACGCTCGCGGCGTTCATCGCGCACGGGGTGTTCGAGCGGTTCCCAGGGCTGCGCATCGGCGTGGTCGAGAACGGCGGGTCGTGGGCGCAGCGCCTGATGGACGTGTTCGACCGCGTATACCGCAAGAGGCCATACGACTTCAGCGAGCATCCCTGCGATGTCTTCCGCAGACACGTGTGGATCAATCCGTTCCACGAGGAGGACATGTCGCACCTCGTCGACATCCTGGGTGCGGATCGGGTGATGTTCGGCTCGGACTACCCGCACCCCGAGGGGCTGGCCGAGCCCGCGGATTTCGTCAAGGAACTCGAGGATCTTCCGGAGGACACTAGGGCACGAGTGATGGGCGGCAACCTCAAGGAGCTCATCGGCGTCTAGCCGGGCCCGATGAAGTGCTTCAGCCGAACCGCGCCCGCAGCTCGGTCTTGAGGACCTTGCCGGTGCTATTCCGGGGCAGCGCATCCACGATTTCGAGTCGTTCGGGCGTTTTGTGCTTGCTCAGTCCCCGCGCTTGACAGTGTTCGAAGACCGACGAAAGCGTCACCGCCACACCCGGGCGCGCGACGACGACGGCGCAAACACGCTCGCCGGTCCGCTCATCCGGCACCCCGATGATCGCCACGTCGGCCACCGCCGGGTGGCTGGCCAGGACACCCTCGACCTCCAAGGCCGAGATGTTCTCCGCATTGCGGATGATCGCATCCTTGATCCGGCCGGTGACGACGACGTTGCCGTCGTCGTCGATGCGGCCCAGATCTCCTGTGCGGAACCATCCTTCGGCGTCGAACGCGTGGGCATCCAGAGTTGCGTCGACGTAGCCGAGGAAGCACTGCGGCCCCTTGAGCCGCAACTCCCCCTCCGTGCCACGCGACACCTGCTGTCCAGCTTCGTCGACGACCCGTACCGCAACGCCGGGCACCGGTTTGCCGACGGTGTGATCCAGCAGCTCCGCCGGACCGTTCGGCGCCTGAGAGGTGGCGACCGGAAATTCGGTCAAGCCCCACGCATTGGCCACGCCGTCGACCGAAAGCGTTTGTCGCACTTGGTGACCGAGCTCGGCGGTGATTGGCGCACCCCCTCCGACGCAGCCCCGCAGATCGGGGTAGAGCGGTTCGTCGCCATGCTTCGCCTGCGCCGCCATGAAGGCGACGAAGAAAGGCGTCGCGCTGCCCAGCAGAGTCGGGCGGTGCGCCGCGATGGCGACAGGGGTCTCGACGGGGTCGAAGGCGTCGAACAGCACCAGCTTCATCCCGGTGAGCAGGGCCGCGGAGAGCATCGCGGCGCCTCCGATGTGCGAAACCGGAAACGCGATCGGGTTGACGTCGCGACTGGACGCCCCGACGATCCCGATGACCCCTGCCGAACCGGCGATGACCGACCGGTCGCAGTGCCGCGCCCCTTTCGGTGCCGCCGTCGTGCCCGACGAATAGTAGATCCACCGCGGTTCCTCGCCGCCGCTCGGCGGTGGAGGCAGCTCTTTTGGTTCCCCCACCGGCAGCCGAAGCCCGCCGGTGACGGGTGCGTCGTGGTCGACGACCACGACGGACATGGGCCGCTCACCGGCACGTTCACGGGCGAGCTGATACGCGAGCGCGGTGTGGTCGAAGTCGCGCCACAATCCCGGGACGATGATGACTTCGGTCCCGAGTTGTGCTGTCACAAACCGCAGTTCGCTCTCCCGCCATATCGGCAGCACCGGGTTCTGCACCGCACCGAGGCGCGCCAGCGCCGTCATGACGACCATCGTCTCCAGCGTGGTCGGCAGTTGCCAGGACACCACCGTGCCCGCACCGATCCCCCGCTGCGCCAGCGCCGCCGCACAAGTCAGTGCGGAGTCCCGCAGCTGCGCGCACGACAGGCTGCGCCCATAGTCGTCCGCGAGGACAACCCAGTCGGGGTGCGCCCGCGCGGCGGTCTCCACCAGGGACCAGTAGGTCTGCGCCGCAGGACGTGAGGTCATCGGCTCGGCAGGTGCAGTCGGCGCTTGGCAAGAATGTTGCGCATCATCTCCGAACTGCCGCCCGAAATCGTGTAGGCGCGCGACCACAACCAGCATTCCCGCAACCGTTGTTTGGCGTTCTGCACCTCCGGGTCCGCGACCCCGGCGACGGTCGCGGACGCCGCCAACTGGGCGCCGTAAGCCGCGACGCGGTGGTATGTCTCCGCAAAACTCAACTTCGCGATCGAGCCGTCACCCGGTCGTTCGTCGCCCGATGTCAGCCGCTCCACGTGATCGTCGATGAACGCCTTGGCCACTTCGACCTCCACGGCCAACTCGGCGACCTTCTGGCGTATGTCGGCGGACTCCAGCGCGGGTGTGCCGTCGACCTGCGCGTGGCGGGCCACGACGACCAGATCATCGATCAACAGTTCCAGCAGAACGACGTTTCCACCGATGCCGAATCGTTCAAAGTCCAGGCCCGCCATGATGATTGACCAGCCGTCGCCCGCTGCGCCGATCAGGCTCTCGGCACCGACGCGGACTCCGGTGAGGAAGACCTCATTGACCTCGATCGCATCACCGATCGTGCGGATCGGACGAACCTCGACGCCGTCTGCCGAGAGCGGCACGGCGAAGACCGACAGGCCGTGGTGGCGCGACGACGCCGGGTCGGTGCGCATCAGAGCGAGGCCCATGTCGGCCCAGTGGCCGTCGGTGATCCAGGTCTTCTGCCCGTCGAGGCGCCAGCTGCCGTCGTCTTGCCGCGTACCGCGGCTGCGCACTCCGGCGATGTCGCTGCCGGCGTCGGGCTCGCTGAGCAACTGGCACCAGACATGTTCGCTGCGCCGAATCGATGGCAGCAGCATTCGTTTCTGCTCGTCGGACCCGAAGTGCAGAAGGACATGGGCGGCCAGGTTCACCTGGTCCACCGGGCGCGGCGCGCGGGCGCGCAGGATCTCCTCGCTCACGATGCGGTCGTGCAGCGGGTGGTAGTCGTCGCGACCGCCGTATTCGACCGGCCAGTCCGCACCGGCAAACCCCGCCTCGAACAAGCCGGCGAACCACGTGCGCAACAGGGCTTCCTGCTCGGCGGTCTCGGGCGCTCGGTGGCCTTCGCGCGCCTCGATCGCCGGTGCGTGTTCGGCGATGTGTGCCCTGACGCGATGCCTGAACTCGGTCAGCTGCGCCTCGGTGGGCCGGTTGACGAAAGCGCTCACCAGCCGGACACCTCCGCCAGCAGCGCGCGACTCGACCGCGCCGTGCCGATCAGGTGAGAGTTGGTGAAGACGCGACGCAGTTCGTAGTGCAGCGGGTACTCCCAAGTGAATCCGATGCCGCCAGACAGTTGCATGCATTCGTCCACGGCGGCCGATGCTTTCGCCGCCACGAACGCGTGCGCGGCCGCCGCCAGGGCGGTCGCCCTTTCGTCGCCGGAGGCTATGGCGCGCGCCGCTTTCATGATGACGGCCCGGGCTTTGACCTCGAAGACCAGCAGCTCGACGAGCCGGTGCTGAATCGCTTGGAAGCTCGCGATCGGCGCCCCGAACGCCACGCGCTCCCGCAGGTATGCCGTCAGACGTTCAAGGGTCATCGAGGCGGCGCCCAAGGAGTCGGCGGAAACGAGCAGCCGAGCCACGGCCATCAGCTCTGTGGCCCTGCCGGGCGGCCCGATCAGGGTGCTGGGCGCGTCGGTGAGGTCGATACGCCAGACCGTTCTGGTGACGTCGAGCAAGTCGCCGTCCAGCACCGTCCGCGCGGGATCCGGGTCACGAATCAGGTGAATTCCGTTGCGTCCCAGAAGCACAATGATGTCGACTTCATTGCCGCGAATGATCCGTGCGGAGGCGTCCGCGGCGGCGAAGCCCGCTACCGTCGTGCCGGCGAGCAGACCGGGGAGCAACTGTTCCCTCACATCGGCGGGCGCCGAGGCAAGCGCGCCGGCCGACATTGTGGTACCGAACCATGCCGACCTGTCGTTCGCTCGTCCGAGTTCTTCGGCTATGACGCACGTTTCGACGGGACGCCAGCCTGCGCCACCCGCCTCCTCACCGACGAGCAGCGCGGTCCAGTCCATCGCGGCAAGGTCCTTGACGGATTCCTTTTCGCCGCGCTCGGCCAAAAACTCCCGCGCAGACCCGCGCAGCAGGTCGAGGTCGACGTCGTCGTCTGCCATCGGGCGGTTAGCTCCGGGAGAACAACTGGTCGGCGTTGTCACGCATGATCCGCCGCTTGGTGGCGTCGTCGAGCGGGTCGAGCAGCTTGGCAAATTCGGCCGGCACGGCCAGGCCTTCGGCGTGCGGGTAATCCGAGCCCATCACCAAGCAGTCGTCGTATCCCAAGCCCGCGACGATTCCTGGGATGTCGTCCTCGGGGTACGGCACGACACGGACATGACGGCGGAAGATCGCCGAAGGCCGCTCCGTCAGCTTCCCACCAATCCAAGGCCCGTTGCGGCCCATCCCTCTGCTCTTGTCCATGTGTTTGACGAAGAACGGCACCCATTCCGCCCCGTGCTCGGCGACGAGGACGTTCAGGCCCGGGAAGCGACCGAAGAGGTTGTCGAAGATGAGAGCGGACAACGTCTCCTCGATCGGGCGCTGGCCGTAGACATTCATCCACTGCCACGCCGACATGTGCCAAGAAGCCGGGTCGGAGTTTTGTCCCCAGGCGGGCGAGATCGCATTGAAGTACCAGAACGGCATGATGTGGAACACCAGGATGCAGCCGGCCTCCTGCAAGCGTGCATAAATCGGGTCGAAGTACGGGTCGCCAGGCGATCGACCGTAAGCCGGCCCGGTCGGCAACAGCACGAACTTTGCGCCCTGCGCGATGATGGCCTCCGTCTCGGCGATCGCAGAATCCAAGTCGCGCAACGACATCAGCGCCGTGGCGAAAATTTTGTCTTCGTAGTTGAAACCCCACTCTTCGTCGAACCATCGGTTGAACGAGCGCAGGTTGGCGTACAGTGCCGCTGTGTCGTCGACGTAGTGTTCGGCGGCCAGGGCCATACCGCTGGGATAGATGACCATACGCTCGATGTTCTGCTCCGCCATGACGGCAAGGCGTGCACCGCGCTCGATGAATTCCGGTTGCATGGGTTGCGGCTCGTAGGACTCCTCGGGGTTGCCCGATCCCGTCTGCTTGAGCATCTCCTTGAGCGAGCCCGGCCGATAAGCGACATCGAGGCCCAGTCCCCCTTCGCTGTTGAACGTGGCGACCCGATGTCCCGCAAGGATCACCTCGACGCCGTCCGCTCCGCGCACGGTGGTGATCGCCCGGTCCCGAAACTCCTCCGGCAGATAACGGGTGAACGCGTCCCGCGTCTCGTAGCAGTGGGTGTCGCAGTCAAAGATGCCGTAGTCGAGTTTCGTCGTCACCGCTTCGCTCCTTAAGCGCGAGAATGATTATTCTCTATTTTCACAAAACATACTATCCTGATCCGACAATGGCCATCTCGCGCGGGATGGCCAGGCGCCCGAGTGAGGGACGCCGGCGTCAGCCGCGATCGCGCAAAGGAAGACATGACTCCATCAAAACCGCTGTACGACAACATGATCGGGTGGGCACCGCTGAGCGTTCGGTCTGCCGCGTTGCGTATCACAGATCCCGCAGCAGCCCGGGTGAGGCCGAACCGGGAGGCCCGGCGTGCCGTCAAGTGAGGTCGACGAACTTCGCAGCGTCGTCCGCGACTACTTGAGCGCGACATCGCCCAGCGAGACCGTTCGCAAGCTGATGGCGACGGACATCGGGTACGACGAGGCGTCGTGGCGCCAGATGGCGGGCGAGTTGGGACTGCAGGGCATAGTCGTGCCGGAACGATGGGGCGGGGCCGGTGCCGGTGTGGTCGAACTTGCGGTGGTGTTCGAGGAAATGGGACGCGCGCTGGTGTGCTCCCCCTTCTTCGCCACCGTGGCGCTGGCGACCCAGGCCATTCTCGCCAGCGAGGACGACGCGGCGGTGGAGCGGTTCGTTCCTGGGTTCGTCGACGGTTCCACCACCGCGACGCTGATCCTCAACGGCCAACTCGGCGCGTGGGACCCGGATGCCGTGACGTTGCGGGCCGACCGCCGGGGCGCCGGTTATCGGATCCGTGGTGAGGCGCCGCTCGTTATCGACGGTCACACCGCGGACGTCGTCTTGGCGCCGGCCATCACCGACGCGGGCGTGTCGTTGTTCGCGGTACGTGCCGGGCCAGAGGGGCTTTGTCGCACGCCGTTGGCCGGACTCGACCGCACCCGCAAGGTGGCGCGGGTGCAGTTCGACGGCGCACCGGCGGAGCTGATCGGAACAGACGGTGGTGCCGCGAACTTCCTTGCCCGCACATCGGACCTCGCGCTCGTCGCGCTGACGGCCGAACAGGTCGGCGCGGCGCAACGGTGCCTCGATATGGCCGTCGACTACGCCAAGAATCGAATTCAGTTCGGTCGGCCGATCGGTAGTTTCCAAGCGGTGAAGCACCGGTGCGCGGACATGTTGGTTCAGGTGGAGGGCGCGCGATCGGCCCAATCGCATGCGGCCGCAGTGGCCGGCACCGATGATCTCCCGACCGCCGCGTCGGTCGCGAAGATGGTGTGTTCGGAAGCCTTCCTGCAGGTTGCGCTCGACAACATGCGCATCCACGGCGGAATCGGCTTCACCTGGGAACACGACGCCCATTTGTACGTCCGGCGCGCCAAGGCCAGTCAGCTGATCTTCGGCGACCCGGACTACCACGCGCAGCGCCTGGCCACGCTCGTCTCTGAATGAAAGGATCCTCGTGACCGTCTCCTTTTCCCTCGAACTGCCGACTCATCGTGTCGAAACGGTCGATGAGTTCGTAACCGCTGAAGCGATCGCCGAAATCGCGCGAGTGGCCGAGGAGAGCGGGTTCGCAGCCGTCCACGTCACCGATCACCCCGCACCCGATGCGAAGTGGCTCGACCACGGCGGCCACCACGCCCTTGATCCGTTCGTCGCGTTGGCTTTCGCGGCCGCCGCAACGACCGACGTCAAGCTGTTGACCAATGTCTACATCGCCGCTTACCGCAATCCGTTTCTCGGCGCCAAATCGATCCAGAGCCTCGCGGCGTTGTCCAACGGGCGCCTCATCCTCGGAACTGCCGCCGGATATCTCAAACCCGAATTCAAGGCGCTCGGAATCGATTTCGACAACCGCGGCGCTCTGCTCGATGAGGCGCTGGACGTGCTGGACAAGGTGCTCACCGGTGAGGACATCGCCTACCAGGGGACGTCATTCGCCGCCCGCGGTGTTCGGCTGCGCCCGCTGCCGACGACTCCCCCACCGGTATGGGTCGGCGGCAACAGCAAGCCGGCCGTGCGCCGGGCGGTATCGCGCGCTCAGGGGTGGGCGCCGTTCAACACGTTCGGCTACGCCGCCGCATCGCGCACCGCGGAGATCTCGACCATCGAGGATTTGGAGGTCGCGATCGGCTGGGCCAAGCAGTACGCGGCCCAAATCGGCCGCACCGCACCGCTGGACATCTGCTTCTCCGCGGGAAACCTCTTGGAGGACAGCAGATCGGCCGACGAACGTCACGCCATCATCGCGCGGCTCGCTGCCGCCGGGGTCACCTGGTTGACCATCGCCCCGTCCGGCTCCGACCGGAGCGAACTCATCGAACGTTCGCGCGCTTTCGCCAAGGAGTTCATCACGGCATGACCCTTAGGCCATCAGGCTGTCGGCCGCGAACGCGTCCACACTGATCCGGCGATGGGCGAACAGCCACCGACCATTCAGGGGCACAAGAACGTCGCGGTAGCGGCCCCAGTGGTCGAGTCCGATGTCGGTGTGGACCGCGAAGTAACTGCTGACCTCGACCCTGGTGTTTGCCACCGACCCGAACCGAATGCTGGAGACATGGTGGCGGACGTGGGTCGGAGCGCGCCGTGCCGGCTGGCCCGGTGTCGAAGGCCGGGTCACCGCGGCGCCGAGGCCGGTCTCGATTTGCGCGGGCCCCGTCAAGCGCTCGGCACCGCCGGTGAATTCCAGCACTCCCTCGTCGCAGAAACACGCCGCCAGCGCACGAAGATCGAATCGATCGGTGGCGGCGGTGTAGTCGGCCAAAGTCTGCCGTACCGACTCCCGCACTTCAAGCTCCCAAGCCTCCATCGGTCCTCCTCGTGGAAATTGAGTTCCAGCACACGATAACGTCTATTCTCATGCCACAACCCAGCCTTCAAGCCATGCTCGATCCCGCAACCACCGCGCTGGTGACCCAGGAGTGCCAGGGCGGGGTGATCGGGCCGCAGGCCGGCCTTCCATTGCTCGCCGAAGAGGCCCGGCGCGAAGCCATTCCCAACATCGCCAGGCTGCTCGGCGCCGCCAGGGCGGCCGGTGTCGCGGTCGTGCACTGCCTGATCGAGAAGCGCCCGGACAACCGGGGATCGAACAGCAATGCCCGGCTGTTCATGGCCGGAAAATCGTTCGCCGCCGACCTGACTCCCGGCAGCCCCGGCGCATCGGTCCTGCCCGAACTCGGTCCGGTACCCAGCGACCTCGTGCTGACCCGCACCCACGGCGTCGGACCGATGACGGGTACCGATCTTGACTCGGTGCTGCGGAACATGAACATCAAGACCATTGTGGGAGTGGGCGTTTCGGTCAACATCGCCATCCAGAACTTCGCGATGGACGCGGTGAACCGCAGCTATCAGTTCGTGTTGCCGCGTGACGCGGTGAGCGGGTATCCACGGGAGTACGCCGAGTCCATCATCGATAACACGCTGTCCCTGCTCGCCACGGTGACCACCACCGATGCCGTGATTGACGCGTGGAAAGGGATCCCGGCGTCCTGACCCCGTCTGGATGTTGAAAAGCCAAAGTGATAACGTCGTTCTCACTTATCGTAAACGATCATATTCGCTGCTCGGAGGAGGGATAGCCTCATGTCACCCCGGTCTCTGCCGTACCCGGTTTTCGACATCGACAACCACATGTACGAGACGACGGACGCGCTCACCAAGTACTTGCCGAAGGAGCACCGCGGAAAGGTCGGCTACGTCGAGGTCAACGGCCGACCCAAACTCGTCGTCAAGGACCACATCAGCCACATGATCCCCAACCCGACGTTCGAGCGAGTCGCCAGGCCGGGCAGCGCGGAGGACTATTTCCTGGGCAACAATCCCGAAGGCCTCAACTTCCGCGAATTCATCGGCGAGGCAATGGATGTCATCCCGGCATACCAGTCACCCGCGCCGCGACTGGAACTGATGGACGAACTCGGCATCGATCAGTGCGTCATGTATCCGACGCTCGCCAGTCTCATCGAGGAACGCACGACCGACGACGTCATCCTCACGCACGCGATCATTCATGCGCTCAACGAGTGGATGCACGAGCACTGGACGTTCAACTACCACGACCGGATCTTCGCCACCCCCGTGATCTGCCTGCCCCTGGTGGACGAAGCCATCAAGGAATTCCACTGGGGCCTCGAGCGCGGCATGAAGACATTCCTGGTGCGGCCCGCACCCGTGCCCAGCCGGTTCGGCGGTTCGCGCTCCATGGGCCTCCCCGAGTTCGACCCGTTCTGGGAAGAGGTCGTCAACGCCGGCATGCCGGTCACCATGCACGCCTCGGACAGCGGCTACCAAAAACACCTCATGGAGTGGGAAGGCGGCGACGAGTACCTGTCCTTCAAGCCGAGCGCGTTACGCGAAGTCGTGATGGGCCACCGCGCCATCGAGGACACCCTGGCCGCGATGATCTGCCACGGCGCGTTGTCGCGCTTCCCCGATCTGAAGATCTTCTGCGTCGAGAACGGCAGCGGGTGGGTCCGCAATCTGCTCGAGCAGCTCAACACCGCGTACAAGATCATGCCCAAGGAGTTCGACGAGCACCCGGTCGAGGTGTTCAAGCGAAACATCTACATCCATCCGTTCCTCGGGGACGACCTCAAGGGGATTATCGACATCATGGGCGAGGATCACGTGATGTTCGGCTCCGATTTCCCGCACCCCGAGGGCATCGGTGATCCGCTGAGCTTTGTCGACCGGCTCGACGGTGTCTCCGAGGCCGCCAAGGCGAAGATCATGGGAGGCAACGCTATCGAGCAGTTGGGGCTCAAGGTTCCGGCATGACCCGGGCGCGCACATCCCCGAAGGTTTACGACGGAATCGCCGACTTCGAGGCTCACGTCGGCGAGCACCTTGGTTTCAGCGACTGGCGCCAGGTCACGCAGAAGGAAATCGACTTGTTCGCCGAGGCGACCGGTGACCATCAATGGATCCATGTCGACCCTGAGAAGGCGGCCGCCGGTCCCTACGGCAAGACCATCGCCCACGGCTATCTGACCTTGTCGCTGGTACCCATTCTCGTGCAACAGATCTACCGGGTAACCGGCTTGGCGATGCAAGTCAATTACGGAAGCGACAAGCTGCGCTTCCCCGCCCCGGTACCGGTCGATTCCCGCATCAGGGCTGGCGCCGAACTGCTCAAGGTTGAGCGCAACGACAAAGGCGGCCGGGCCACGGTTCGCGTCACCGTCGAAGTGGAGGGCAGCGATCGCCCGGCGTGCGTCGTCGACACGATCGCCGCGATGATCGACGCCTGACCGAACGGGCCGAGTTCATCGACTATGCGTTGAGAACGCGTTCCCCGATCACTCGTTGCTCCCGCAACGCGGCAATCTCCTGAGCGGAAAGTCCAAGCGCTCCAAGCACCTCGGCGTTGTGCTGCCCGAGTGTCGGCGCGGCGGCCCTGTGCTGGTGTATGGGTCCCGGCGAGATGCGAAAAGGCCAGCCGGGAAACCTCTGTCGGCCGGTGATCGAATGGTCCAGGTCCTGATAGAAGCCGCGCGCGTCGAGTTGCTCGACGTCATACATCCGATCGGCCGTCAACAGTCGCTCGGCGGGCACACCATGCCGGTCAAACGTCGCCACGACCTCCTCCGCGGTTCGCTCGCACGTCCAATTCGCCAGTACCTCGTCGAATTCGTCGTGGTGTTCCCGGCGCGCTGCAGCGGAGGCGAATCTCGGGTCGTCGCGCAGGTCGGGGCGGTCAATGGCGTCCAGCACCGCTCGCCAGTCATCGTCATGACGCACCGAGAGCGCGACCCACTCGTCGACATTGCCGGTCGAATAGACGCCCTGCGCGTATTCGCGGTGGCGGTTTCCCTCACGCGGGCGCACCGATCCCGTCAACGAGTATTCGATGACGGGTTCGGCTGTCACCGCCGCGCCGACCTCGATTTGCGCCGCCTCGATCAGCTGCCCCTCGCCGGTGGACCGCCTGTGCTCGAGGGCGGCCAGCAGCGCGACGCAGGCGTGTACGCCGGCGATCGGGTCGGCGGGCCCCTGCAGATTGCACGGCGGGCCGTCCGCATAACCGGTCGCGGCCGACATGCCTGACACCTGTTCGATGTTCAGCGCCCAGCCCACGTAGTCGCGCCACGGCCCCTGGAGCCCGAACCCGGGCATCCGCACCATGATCACGCCGGGATTGACCCGCGCGATGGAGTCGTAATCCAGTCCGAATTGTTCGACGACGCGCGGCGAGAAGTTCTCCACCACCACGTCGGCCTCCGCAGCCAGTCGCAGCGCCAACTCTCGACCGGTGGCAGAGGTGAGATCCAGCGTGATGTCGCGCTTGTTGAGATTGGTTCCCTGCCACAGCGGCCCGCGCTCGTACCAGTCGTCGCCCTCGCGCAGCAGCGAGCCCGAGTAGCGGTGTCCGTCGGGCCGCTGAATGGATTCGACCTTGATCACGTCCGCCCCGAACGCACCGAGGTAGCACGTCAGATACGCGCCCGCCCAGAAAGTGCTCAAGTCGAAGACCTTCAACCCGGCGAACGGCAAAGAGACGTCGGCGACGTCACCCGTCGGGCGCGGTGCGTCGCGCTTGCTCCACTTGGCCTGCGCTCCGTTTGTTCGGAGGGCGGGAGCGGGCAATGGCGGCGGTACCGGGGTCTTCGAGAGCCGGAACGGCGCGCCTGGCCTGGTGAATCGCCATCCGTCGGTGGCCGCGTCGACGAAAAACCCTCGCTCCGCATACTGCGGGCAGCCCAGGATCGTGTCGCCGTCGGTGATCGGCGCCGCGGGTATGCGCATGGCCTGGCTCAATTCGACCAGATCGGCGACGGACATCGATTCCAGGAACGGCTGGGCCTTGGCGAAGAACTCGTCGCGCTCGGGCCCGCCGAGCATGATCGCGAGCTGGTGGTCGCCGAACTCGGGCAACCCGACCATCGCGCAGACGTCCAGCCAATGCTGACCGGTCAGGCAGTTGATCCCGATCCAGCCGTCGGAGGCACGCACAATACCCAGCATCGGCGCGGCTTTGGAATTCGTCGGCAAGCCAAGGCTTTTCAAGCGGGCGGCCATCAGCATGGGATAGGGCAGCGTCGCCAACAGCGACTCGAACATCGACACGTCCACCTCGACCGGCCGGTGCGTTTCGGCCGTGGCGACGCGTAGGGCCGTCAGCGCGCCGAGGGCCGCGTATCCGCCCGCGATGTATTCCGGGATGCGGGCGCCGGCCTGTAGCGGCGCCCGGCCGGGCTCGCGCACGTTGATCCAACCCGCCGCCGCCTGCAGGGTCAGCGGAGTCGTCACCCGGTCACGCAGTGGCCCCTCCTGGCCGAAGCTGGAGATCCGGACCACGACGAGATCCGGGTTGACCCGGGCCAGGGTTTGCGCGTCCAGACCCCACGCCCGGCGCTCAGGTGCGCCCCCCGGTAAGTCTTCGACCAGGACATCCGCCTGCGAGATCATCTCGCGCAGGACCTCAAGGCCACGTTCCTGCGCGAAATCAACCGTGGCGCCGCACTTTCCGGCGTTCAGGTACTCGAACAGCCCGCTTCGCTCCGGATGAGGGCCCTCTGGGGGAAAGGGACCCCAACGGCGCAGTGGGTCACCTGACGGGGGCTCGACCTTGCGCACGTCGGCGCCCAGGTCCACCAGCAGCTTCGCGCAATAGGGACCCGCGATCTCGGAGGCCAACTCGACGACGCGCAAGCCCGCCAGGGGTCGGTTCACGCGGGTATCCCGATGGCCTTGGGCTCCATATAGGCCCGCAGTCCCATCACGCCGCCCTCCCGACCGATGCCGCTCTGCTTGAAGCCTCCGAACGGCGCGTCTCCGGGGATTGTGCCGTTGACCGATACCTGTCCGGTCCTCATCCGCCGGGCGATGGCCACCGCGCGGTCGATGTCGCTTCCCCACACCGCGCCGCCGAGGCCATAAGACGAATTGTTGGCGATGGTCACCGCGTCATCGTCGTCGCGATACCGCAAGACGGTCAGCACGGGACCGAACACCTCCTCCTGCGCGATATACGAATCGGCGGCGGCATCGGTGAGTATCGTTGGCTCGAAATAGAAACCGCTGTTCAGATCCTTCGGGCGGGCTCCCCCGGCCACGACGGTCGCACCGTCGGCTTCGGCGCGTTTGACGAAGCCCTCGACACGGTCGAGGTGCTCGCGGCTGATCAACGGACCCATGGTGACCGCCGGATCGACGGGATCGCCGATCACGACTTCGCGGGACAGTGCGGCGAGCCGGTCCACCACCTCGTCGTGGATCGCCTCGGGCAGCAGCAACCTGCTGTTGAGAATGCAGGCTTGACCAGCATGCATCGTGCATCCCTCGAACAACAGCCGTTCCAACAGGTCGTCGGTGACGTCGACGTCGGGCAGCAGGATGGTCGCCGACTTGCCCCCGCATTCCAGCAGAACGCGCTTCATGGTGGTCGCCGCTCCCGCCATCACGTCGCGGCCGACGACAGAGCTACCGGTGAAGCTCACCATGTCGACCCTGGGATCCAGGGTCAGGCTCCTGCTGGCCTCGACGCTGGTCGGCGGCACCACGTTGACGACGCCAGGGGGAATGTCCGTGTCCTCGTCGATGATTCGCGCCAACGCCAGCCCGGCCAGCGGTGTCAGCGGGGAAGGCTTGAGCACCAGCGTATTTCCCGCCGCCAGTGCCGCGCCCAACTTCATGACGTTGAGGGTGTGCGGGAAGTTCCACGGCGTCATGGCCGCCACCACACCGAGGGGTTCGTAGCGCAGCAGTGTGGTGCCCGCGGCCCCCCAGGCATCCATCGGTGCCTCGGCGGGCTCCGCCGCGAGCTCGGCGGCATGGCCGACCATGAATGCCGGTCCGTCGACGTGAATCAGCCGTTCGTTCGCGGAACAACCCCACTCGGCCAGCGCGAGTGCGTAGATCTCCTCGCTCCTGGCCATCAGCGCATCGCTGAGTTGTTGCAGGCATCGGGCCCGTTCCGCGGGCTCTGCCGCGGGCCACGGGCCCGTGTCGAAGGCGGACCTGGCCGCTGCGACCGCCTGCCGGACCTGCGCCACGCTCGCATCGGGCGCCGTTTGGATCACCACCTCGGTGGCGGGATTGACGACGTCGTAGCGTCCGCAGTCCGGGTCGGTCCACTGGCCGTCAATGTAGTGACCGTAGGCCTCGAGGAGCGAACCCGACCCAGCCATCCTGCCTGCCTTCCTGACTGCACGATCGTGAAGCAGCGCGGGCGACGCCACCGAGATAACTTACATACTCAACCTGTGTGTACACGCCGACCGCGACGCCGTCAACGGCTAATTTGAGCCAGTTTTAGCCCAATATGCGGCGATTGACAGATGATCTGGCTCTCCTGTAGACAGCATGGAAACGGACATTCTTGCGTTATCTGTCCGGCCAGCCCAGTGTCCAAGGAAGGCATGCGGTGCCCACTACTACTGTTCCCTTGCACTCTCCGGACTTCTACGCCGGCGATCCCTACCCGGTCTACCGGGAACTCCGCAACACGACGCCAGTGGTGTGGAACGACGTCACGAACTTCTGGGCGCTGTTGAAGTACGAGGACGTCCGCTACGTTTCGGGCCACCCACTGACCTTCTCGTCGACGAAGGGCATCACGATTCCGGATCCCAGCCAGCCTGAACCCGTTCAGGAAGGCAACCTCATTTTCACCGACCCTCCCCGCCACCGGCAGCTCCGCAAGCTCATCAACTCCGGCTTTTCCCGCCGGCAGGTGCAGTTGCTCGAGCCCAAGGTGCGCCAGATCGTGAAGGGCATCGTGGACAGTGTCGAGCCGTCGCGAGAGTACGAGTTCGCCGAGGAGATCGCCGCGCCCCTTCCCACCCGGATGATCGCCGAGATGCTCGGTGCCCCTCCCGAAGACTGGGAGCAGTTCCGCGCGTGGTCGGACGCGGCGGTCGGCACCGCCGACCCGGACATCGAACTGGACTCGATCGTCGCCCTCGGTGAGCTGTACGAATACTTCACCAAGCTCATCGCCGCGCGGCGGTCCGGCGAGGTCAGCGGGCAGGACGACCTGCTGAGCATCCTGGCCGCGGCCGAGGTCGACGGCGAGCGGCTCACCGACGCGGATCTGCTCAACTTCTCCTTCCTGCTGTTGGTCGCCGGCAACGAAACCACACGCAACCTGATCGCGTTGGGCACGTTGGCGCTGATCGACCACCCCGACCAGTTCGCGCTGCTGCGATCGGACCCGTCGCTGCTGCCCAGCGCGGTCGAGGAGATGCTGCGATTCACCAGCCCGGTCGCCCACATGGCCCGCCGCGCGACCGAGGACGTCGAGATCCGCGGCCAGCAGATCAGGGCGGGCGACACAGTGGTCATGCTCTACGGCTCCGCCAACCGCGACGAAGAGATCTTTGGGCCCACCTGCGAAGAGTTCGACATCACCCGTAATCCCAACCCGCACATCGCGTTCGGGGCCGGGGAGCACGCGTGCCTTGGCGCCCAGCTCGCGCGCCTGGAAGCCAGGGTGATGTTTGAGGTGCTACTGGGCGCCTTTCCCACGATCGAGCTCACCGGTGACGTGACCCGGCTGCGCGCAACCATGGTGCCGGGCGTGAAACGCATGCCAATCCGACTGGGGGCGGGCAACTGATGGACTTCGACTACACGCCCGAACAGGAGCAGCTCCGAAAGGACTACCGGACGCGCCTGGAGGCGGTGATGACCCCGGAGCGCCGCGCCGCCGTCGCCAACCTCACCGAGGGGGGCGCCGCGATGACCGAGTGCCGGCGGGCGCTCGGCGATGCCGGGTTGCTCGGCGTCGCCTGGCCGGTCGAATACGGTGGCGGCGGGCTGACCGCGTTGGAGCAGTACATTTTCTCGGAGGAAGCGCGCAGGGTCAACGCACCGTTGCCGTTTGTCACCCTAAACACTGTGGGCCCCACGCTCATTCAGTACGGCACCGAGGAGCAGAAGGCCAAGTTCCTCCCGGCGATCCTCAAGGGCACCGTTGATTTCGCGATCGGTTACTCGGAGCCCGGCGCCGGGAGCGACCTCGCCTCGCTGCGGACCACCGCGGTCAGGGACGGCGACGAGTTCGTCATCAATGGTTCAAAGATGTTCACCAGCGGCGCGGAGTTCGCCGACTACATCTGGTTGGCGGCGCGCACCGACCCAACCGTCAAGAAACACAAGGGAATCACCCTGTTCATCGTGCCGACGGACTCGCCCGGGTTCTCCTGGAAGCCGCTACACACCATGCCGGGGGTGTCCACGTACTACACGTTCTACGATGACGTCCGGGTACCCGAGAGCGCCATCGTGCTCGGCGAAAACCAGGGTTGGACGCTGGTGACGAACCAGCTCAACCTCGAACGCGCCGCCCTGGGCAACCTCGGTGCCCTGGAGCCGCTCTTCGCCAAGACGCTCAAGTGGGCGTCGACGACACCGCTCGACGACGGCATGGTCATCGATCAGCCCTGGGTGCAGCAGGCCCTGGCCCGGGTGGAAGCGCAGGTCGCCGCCTACCGGCTGCTGAACCTGCGCGTGAACGCGACGATGAGCTCGGGTGCCCTCGGTATGGGCGAGGCCTCGGCGGCAAAGGTTTTCGGCACCGAACTCACTCAACAGGTCGCCCGCGAGCTGCTCGAAGTCGTCGGGCAGGCGGGTGTCCGCAAGGACTCGGCGGCTCCGCTCAAGGGCGAGCTGGAGAGCGCCTACAGGCTGGCGGTCATCAACACATTCGGCGGCGGAGCCAACGAACTTCAACGCGACATCATCGCTATGGCCGGCCTCGGGATGCCCCGCGCACCCCGAGACGTGCGGGCCTCCGGAAAGGAGAAATCCACGTGACAGAGCTAGCCAAAGACGACCTGCGCGAGCGCCTCGACGCGTTGATCGGGACGCCCACCGACGGAGTCGGCAGACCCTCCCGCGCCCCTGATCCGGTGAACGCCGCGATGATCCGGCACTGGGCGTACGCGTTGGACGACATGAATCCCGCCTACCTTGATCCCGAGTTCGCGGAGAACTCCCGCTACGGTGGCCTGGTTTCCCCGCCGGTGATGCTGCAGAGCTGGACGATGCCGCCGCCCAAGCTCGCCGGCATCCATGAGCGCGGCGGCGTGCCGATCGAGATCAAGACGAACCCGCTGCAATTCCTCTCCGACGCCGGTTACACGGGCATCATCGCGACGAACTCTGAGTTTGAGATCGAACGCTATCCCCGCGTCGGCGACGAGATCACCGGTGAGACGGTGTTCGACTCGATCTCCGACGAGAAGACGACCGCGATGGGCAAAGGATTCTTCGTCACGTGGGTGACCACCTACCGCGATCAGAACGGCGAAGTCATCGGCCGCCAATGGTTCCGCACGCTGCGATTCAAGACGGGAAGCTGATGGCGACCAGACTTGCTCCGTCGATCAGCCCGGACACCGAATTCTTCTGGTCGGGCCTCAAGGACCACAAGCTGCTGATCCAGCGCTGCGCCGACTGCAGGACGTTGCGGGTGCCGCCCCGCCCGATGTGCGGAAATTGCCAGTCGCTCAACTGGGATTCCATCGAATCAACCGGGCGCGGAACGGTTTACAGCTTCGTGATGCCGCAATACCCGCCGCTCCCCTTCCTCCAATACCCCTACGTCGTGGCACTGATCGAGCTCGACGAAGGTGTGCGCATCGTGTCGAACCTGTGCGATATCGAACCGGCGGCCATCGACGTCGGTATGCCCGTCGAGGTCTTCTACGAGACGTTCGAAGCAATCCCGAGCGGGGACGAGCTGGTGCTGCACCAGTTCCGGCCCGCCCGCTGAACACGAGGCACCAGGCGAACATGGATTTTTCCTTCACCGAAGAACAAGAGACCGTCGGCAAGGTGGCCCGCCAGCTCTTCGAGCACCGCGCCACCACCGAGCACCTCACCGAGTTGGAATCGGGCGAGATTCGTTTCGACCCCGCACTGTGGCGTGAGCTGGCGGCGTCGGACTTGCTGGGCATCGCGCTACCCGAATCGGTTGGCGGCAGCGGTGGCAGCTTCCTCGACCTCGGCGTGCTGCTCGCGGAAGTGGGCTGGAGTGTTGCGCCGGTGCCGGTCTATGCGACCCTGGTGCTCGGCGCGGATACGATTGCGCGGCACGGTGACTCGACCACTCAGCGACGGTACCTACCGAAGGTGGTGGACGGAAGCACGATACTGACCGCCGCGCTCGCCGAACCGGGAAGCTCCGACCCGGCCGCCCCACGCACCACCGCACGGCCCGATGGCGACGCCTGGATCCTGGACGGCGTCAAGGAACTCGTGCCCGCAGCGCAGCTTGCCGACGCCATCGTGGTTTCGGCACGCGCGGACGACGGACCGGGCCTGTTCGTCGTCGAGACGGCCACCGAGGGCGTCGTCGTCACACCGGCAATCACCACCAACGGTGAGCCCTACGCCGACGTCGAGTTCGCTGGGGCCGTCGCGCTCCGACTCAACGAGGCCGGTGGCCGGGATGCCGTCGACTCGCTGTACACCAGGGCGCTCGTCGGACTGTGCGCCATGCAGGTCGGGGTGACCGAGCGCGCGTTGAAGATCGCGGCGTCCTACACCGGCGAGCGCGAGCAGTTCGGCAGGCCGATCGGCTCATTTCAGGCCGTGCAGCAGCGGTTGGCCGATGCATTCATCGACGTCGAGGCGATTCGGTGGACCACCTGGCACGCGGCGTGGCTGATCGCGGAAGGCCGACCCGCCGCCCGCGAGGCCGCCATCGCCAAATTCTGGGCCGCCGAGGCGGGTGCACGGGTCGTCGCATCAGCCCAACAGGTCCACGGCGGCATGGGCATCGACGTCACCTACCCGCTTCATCGCTATTTCCTGTGGGCCAAGCAGATCGAGCTCTCGCTCGGCTCTGCCCCCCAACAACTCGCCCGGCTCGGCGCGACATACCCGGAAGGAAACGCATGACCTCCACCGTCGACCGCACCACCACGCGCGCATGGAATTCCATCAACGTGGGCGAGGAAGTCACCCCGATGGACGTCCCGGTGACCACCACACTGATCGTCGCCGGGGCCATCGCGTCCCGCGACTACATGCCCGTGCACCATGACCGCGACTTTGCGAATTCCCAGGGATCCAAAGACATTTTCTTGAACATCCTGACGACTAATGGGCTTTGCGTGAAGTTCCTTCATGACTGGGCGGGCCCCGAGGCGATGATCAAAAAGTTGTCCATTCGCCTCGGCGTCCCGGCCTACCCGAATGATCCGATGCGCTTCACCGGATCGGTCACGGACAAATCGTCGGCCGACGGCGAAGGATTCATCGAGGTCACGTTCAGGGGCGCCAACAGCCTCGGCGACCACGTCTCGGGAACCGCGGTGCTCAGCCTGCTCGAAGGCGTGGATGCATGAACAGGGGCTCCTGCGGGATTGGCGGCAAGGCCGCGCTCGTCGGGATCGGGCAAACCGAGTTCTCCAAGGAATCGGGCCGCAGCGAGATGCAACTGGCCTGCGAGGCAGTCAAAGCCGCCATAGGCGACGCCGGTCTTCGTCCCGCCGACATCGACGGCATGGTCACCTTCAGCGTCGACGACAACGAGGAGATCGAGGTCGCCCGCAATGTCGGGATCCGGGAGCTGACGTTCTTCACCAGGGTCCCCCACGGCGGTGGCGCCGCCGCGGGAACGGTGATGCAGGCCGCGATGGCGGTCGCGACGGGCGTGGCGGAGGCGGTGGTGTGCTACCGAGCGTTCAACGAGCGCTCCGGGTTCCGCTTCGGTGGCGCCGGCCGTCAGCCGGGAGTGACGCCGCTGTGGATGGCTCCCTATGCGCCGTTCGGGTTCATGACGCCGGCCGCCTGGGTCGCGTTACACGCGCAGCGCTATATGACCACATACGGCGTCACCAACGCCGATTTCGGGAAGATCTCGGTCATCGACCGCAAGCACGCCGCGAACAACCCCGACGCCTGGTTCTACCAGAAGCCGATAACCCTTGAGCAGCACCAACAATCGCGGTGGATCATCGAGCCCGTGCTGAGGCTGCTCGACTGTTGTCAGGAAAGCGACGGGGGTGTCGCCATGGTGGTGACGAGCGTCGAGCGCGCCCGCGACCTGGCCAAGCCGCCCGCCGTCATCACGGCCGCCGCGCAAGGAGCCGCCTACGACGGCGAGGTGATGACCAGCTACTACCGCGAGGAGATCACCGGCCTGCCCGAAATGGGAGTCGTTGGCGACAAGCTGTGGCGGGATTCCGGTCTTAAACCGCAAGACATTTCGACGGCTTTCCTCTACGACCACTTCACGCCTTTCGTCTTCACTCAACTCGAGGAGCTCGGATTCTGCGGCCGCGGGGAAGCCAAGGACTTCGTCTCGGTTGAAGAACTGTCGCTGGGCGGCCGGATGCCGATCAACACCAACGGCGGGTTGCTCGGCGAGGCTTACATTCACGGCATGAACGGCATCACCGAGGGCGTCCGACAGGTGCGCGGCACGTCCCACAATCAGGTGGACAACGTCGAACACGTGCTGGTCACGTCGGGTACAGGCGTTCCGACGAGCGGACTGATCCTCGCGCCCGATCGCTGAGCGGGGAAGCCGGGAATCGAGATGACGTACGCGACGGCGGTCGACACCCGCGAGGTGCTCATCTCGGCTGCGTTCGCCTGTTTCCGCACGCACGGGTTGCGGAAGACGACGATCGTCGACATCGCACGTGTCGCGGATGTGTCCAGGAGCACGTTCTACGAGTACTTCCGGGACAAGGAGACGATCGTCGAAAGCTGTGCGGAGGCGGCGTCCCAGCGCTTCTATCGCAGGCTGGCCACGGCGATCGATCGGCACGGCGGCAGCACGCTGGAGGAAAAGCTAACGCGTGCAGGCGTTTTCGTCGCTCAGGCGCGCCGAGTCGTGGAGCCCGAATCGTATTTCGACCAGGACGAGGTCAGCTTGATGTTGACCAAGAATGCGTCGACCCTCCTGCGGGAATGCAGCGAGTTTCTCGCACCGTATGTCTCCGCGGCGCGGCTGACCGGCGAGGTCCGCGGTGACCTTGACATCCGGTCGGCGACCGAGTGGTTCGCGCGGATGTTGTTCTCGTTGTTCACCACCCCGTCGCCCTATCTCGACATGGGCGACGACGACGTGGTCGCCGACTTCGTCCGTGCCCACGTCGTGCGGGGATTCCTGAGTGACGGACTCAAGAGGCGCTAGTGTCGAGAGTCGTTAACTCGCATTCGGATCGTAGGCTTGGCGTGTGCCGGGCCCCGTTGCTGCGTCTGTGGCTTTGTCTAGTGCCTAGCGTGAGCAGTTGAGGGCGTGGACCCGCCGTGAACTACTGCAAGCGAATTGATGACTCACGACACTAGAAAATTCTGGCGAGACGGTCAGCTCACACGGGAATTTGTCCGGTGCCGCATTTACGTCGCCTCGTAGCGAGCAATGACCGTTTCGAGTTCGGCGGCGGCGTGACACATTCGCTGACCTAACTCCTTCACGGCGGTCGCTTCCAGCGACGCGAAGGGGATCGCCGAGACCGACATGACGACCGCGCCGTCGCTGTTCCGCACCGGGGCCATCACCATGGCCACTTCATTCAATTGGCCAGGGGGAAGCTCCGCGGTTAGGAAGTCGACCACGGTGCCGTCGGCGATGGCAGTGGCGAGGCTGGTGGTCACGATGTCGATGTCACCATGCCCGCTCAGCGCTTGAAGCGCAGTGTGCACCCGCAGCCATTCAGGGCTCAGACGCTCGATGGCGTAGCCGCGGTCGCGTACGTCGGCCAGTACTTCGTCCATGCGAGAACGAAATTCGGGCCTCGCCGATTTCAAGCGTGCGAGCCAAGCTCCATGCGTTTGGTCATCGGCCCACGCGACGAACTCGCGGCCGAAAGGGGCCAGGAACGGGATGTGGAAGCCAAGGCCTACCTGGGCAGCCGTCGCCGTCTGGCCGGCGGTCTCGATCACCGTCATGTCGGTTCCGTTGCGCCGTACCAGCAGAACTTGCATCTGAAGTTCAGTCGCCAGTCCGGCCAGGCGGGCCCGCACGAGCCGTCGTCCTGCTCCGGAAGGACGAGCCAATGCCTCGATGGCCGGGCCGCAACTGAATTGACCGGTCTCGGGGTCCCGGATTACCCAGTCGTGAACGGCCAATGCATTCAGCACTGCGTGTGCGGTCGCTCTGCTGATCTCCAACGCTCGGCCGACTTCGGTCACCGTGAAGCAACGGTCGGGGGCACCACCCAGCAGGCTCATGACGGCGACCACCCGATCGGTGGGTGGCGAAACGGATTGACGCGGTTGGGAATCCAAGGTTACGCTCGGTGTCATGATATCGATGCTATATCGAATATTCGATATAGCAAAGTCCGGCCGGCTGAACCACGCCGCGCGGCTGGCGGAGAGGAAGTACGGCGTATGGGGTCAATTCATCACCGCCGACCCGGCGTCGAGGCGATTGCTGCCGCATCGGGTCAGCCAGCGACGTCGCTGGGCGATGGCATCTGGATGTCACCGGGAGTGTCGAACACCTATGCCGTAGAGACCGGCAGCGGGCGGATCATCATCAACACCGGAGTTTTCTACGAGGGGCCACTGCATCGCGACGCCTACCAGGCGGTGCCGGGGCCGACCCACACGATCATCGTCACGCAGGGCCACGCTGATCACTGGGGCGGAGCGGCCGCGCTCCGAGACCCGGACACGGCGGTGGTGATGCACGCCAACTATTACTACTGGCGCGACGACAACGAACGACTAATGCCGGCCCGTGTGCGCAACACCGCCTTCGCCTTCGAGAAATTCACCAGGGCAACCCTCGAACACCTCAAGGACGTCGACATGTCGCTCTTCGACATGTCTTTTCCTGAACCGACTATCACGTTCGATCGTCACCTGGGTCTGAACGTCGGCGGGAGGCAAGTGGACCTGCACTGGACGCCCGGAGGCGAAACCACCGATGCACTGGTCGCATGGTTACCAGACAGCCGAGTCCTGTTCACCGGTAACCTGTTTGGCCCGCTGTTCGGTCACGTGCCAAATCTCGTGACGATCCGCGGTGATCGGTATCGCGATCCGATCCAGTACATCGAGGCGCTCGATCTGGTGCTGTCCCTGCAGCCCGATCGCCTCATCACCGGGCACTTTGACCCCATCGAAGGTGCCGACCTTATCGCGACCGAGGTCACCGCCATGCGCGATGCCATGCAGTGGGTACACGACCGCGTCATCGATGCCATGGTGTCGGGCTCCGATATCTACAGCCTGATGAACGAAATCCGGCTGCCCGAACGTTTCGACGTCGGCGAGGGTTATGGGCGGACCACGTGGAACTCCCGCGCCATCTGGGAGCTCTACGGCGGCTGGTTCCACCACCGCTCCACCACCGAGCTGTTCCCCATCCCGCCGTGGTCGGTCGCGCCGGACGTCGTGGCGGCCGCTGGCGCCGAACGGCTCGTCGCGGCCGCCCGCTCGCGTTTAGACGCCGGCCAGGCGGTCGAGGCGCTGCACCTAACCGATCTAATTCTGGCCGGCGACGACACCAACGCGGCCGCCAAGGACGTCGCCATTGCCGCACACGAGCGTCTGCTCAGCGATGCAGACAACTTCTGGGTGAAGGCCTGGATCCAGCACTCCATCAAAGGATTATCGGCATGAACGCGGTCACCTTCGACTTCGCCGGCGCCAAGGTTCTCGTCACCGGTGGCACGAGCGGCATCGGACAGGAGATTGCCACCCAATTCGCCAAAGCGGGTGCCGCCGTGACCATCACCGGGACCCGTGCCTCCACCGAAGACTATGACGATGACCTGAGCGCATTCACCTACCGGCAATGCCAGATCCGCGACGAAAAATCAGTCGACGACCTCGCCGCGTCGCTTGGAGAACTGGACATCCTGGTCAACAACGCGGGCGGTCCATTCCCGGAGTGGAAGGATGAATGGACCCCCGAGGGCTTCGCCCTATCCCTGACGCAGAACCTCTTCGGAGCGATGCGTTTGACTATGGCATGCGAGGGTCTGCTCAAGAGCAGCACGGCACCCGGCGGAGCCAACGTCGTCAACACCACCTCGATGTCGGCCTTCCGCTCGGCGATCCTGTCACCGGGATATGGATCGTCGAAAGCGGCACTCACCGCACTGACGTGGAATCTCGCGCGACGCTGGTGCAACGACGGCATCCGCGTCAACGCCGTCGCACCTGGCCTCATCCACACGCGACTGAGCGACCCCGGTATCAATCTCCCGCAAGTCGTCGATGTTGAAATCGGATTCCATACTCCGCTCGGGCGTCCAGGAAAGCCTGAAGACTGTTGGGCGGCAGTGCTTTTCCTGTGCAGTGAACCGGCCCGGTACATCACTGGGGCCACCATCGCCGTCGACGGAGGGTACCTGACGGTATGAGCACCGACACGCCGTCCGCGGTGGATTACCGTGCGGTCCGCAGCCCCGATGACGTCCTGCGCCTCGCGCAGCAGCGCAGCGGTTTACACGAAATCGATTCCGATTCCTGGCGCGAAGGATTGGCGATCCTGCTCGACGAAATTCACTCCTCGCCGCTGGTCACCGACTCCGGTCGCGAATACCTGATCAGCAACTTCGCGCGGGTCCTCGCGAGCCGCCTGGAAGTGCACGACTACGCGAAGCGCCACCCCGAAGTGCGCGAGCAGGAGATCAAACGGCCCCTCGTCACCCTTGGGATGCCGCGCACAGGTACCACCGTGATCAGCTATTTACTGGGCGAAGACCCGGCACGCCGCTCGCTGCTGCACTGGGAGTGCATCCACCCGGTGCCGCCCGCGACCACTGCAACTTTGAAGAGTGATCCGCGATGCTTGGCCCTCCTTGAAGAGCAGCAGGCGATGCTGAAGATGGTGCGGAAGGCCAAAGTTGCCATCCCGCACTGGGAAGACGCCGATGGTCCGACCGAGGACATGTTCATCCACGCCGCCGATTTCAAGGCCCTGTCGTGGGAATCATGGCAGCCCACTGCTCGATACTCCGAGTGGCTCATCGGCGAAGCGGACATGACGAGCACTTACGAGTATCAGAAGTTGGTGCTGCAAATCCTGCAGTCGAAGGCGCCTGGCACCTGGAACTTGAAAATGCCGTCGCATGCGGTGCACATCGAAACCCTGCTGACCGTATTCCCCGACGTGCGTATGATTTGGGCCCATCGTGACCCGTTCAAGGCCACGGGTTCGCTGTGCAACCTGCTGATGATGCCCCAGCAGGTGGTGATGCGTGAAGCAGACATCGACCGCCGCGCGCTCGGCCGCAAGGCCACGGATCAGATGCGCGCGCACGTCACCCGCCCGCTTCGAGTCCGCGAGCGCATCGGAGATGACCGCTTCTTCGACATGTACTACTCGGAGATGATGCGTGATCCGATTTCAGTGATGCGCAGTCTGTACGACTGGGCCGGCGATGAACTCACCGATGACACCGTTCAGCGGATGCGTCGATGGCTTGCCGAACATCCTCAAGATCGGTTCGGTTCTGCCGCCTACTCATTGGAGCAGTACGGCTTGACCGTCGACGGGATCCGGCCCGTGTTCGACGAGTACTTAGCCGCCTTCGACATCGAACTTGAAGGGACTCCGTGACATGCCCGGGACAGGTGCGAACATATCCGGTCGCAGACGAGTCTTGGTTACCGGCGCGGCCACGGGCATCGGCGCGGCCATCGTCGACGTCTTCGTGAATTCCGGCGCCGACGTTGTCGCCACCTTCCATGAGGCGCCGGCTCCCGAGCGATCCCCAGCCTCCTGGCTTCGCTGCGACGTCACCAGTGTCAACAGCGTGGACGAGACGGTCGACGCAGCGGCGGCAGCCATGGGGGGCTTGGACGCCGTCATTCATGCCGCCGGCCTGTGGCTACCGGGCATCGCGGGAACGATTACCGACGCGGACATCGATCGGCTCGTGTCGATCAATGTGCGCGGGACCATTCACGTCAATCAAGCCGCTCACCGCATCATGCAGGGCTCAGGAGGCCGGATCATCAATTTCGGCTCCGCAGAAGCGGTCATGGGCAGTCCCATCTCGGCGGTCTACGCGGCCACGAAGGGAGCGGTACACGCGTGGACGCGCTCCGCCGCCAAGGCCTGGGGCAGTGAAGGCATCACCGTGAACGCGATCGCGCCGGCGATGCAGACGCCCGGAGCCGACCGCCTGCGTAGCTTTCTCGGTCCGGAAGGTTCGGCGTTCATGGACGAGAACCTGAAGTTGGCCATCCCATTGCGCGGAGCCCTCGGCGACCCGGCCACAGACCTTGCTCCGCTGCTGGTTTTCCTAGTCGGCGAGGGGTCTGGATTCATCACCGGCCAACTGCTCGCCGTCGATGGCGGCCTCATCATGCTGGGCGCCTGAGAAATCACATCGATCGGAGTACACCATGGACCGGCTGGGCATCGAATTCCTGAGCATCTTCGGCATGCCGCCACTCGAATTCATCTCTCTCACTGCGGAGTTGGGCTGCCACTACATCTCCACGGCGCTGTACGGGGTGCCGCTGCCCGAATTGGGTTACCCGACGTATTCGCTCAAGGACGACACACGTCTGCGGCGCGAGGTGATCGCCGCCCTGGCCGATACCGGTGTGAAAATCTCGTTGGGCGAGGGACTGCTGATCCTGCCCGAACGCGACTCCGCCAGTCTGGCAGCCGATCTCGACCTGATGGCCGAGCTCGGCGCCCAGAAGGTCAATGTCGTGAGCTTCGAACCCGATCTACGCCGAAGCTGCGACGAGTTCGCCGCGATCACCGAGATGGCTGCCCAGCGTGGAATGAGTACAGTCACGGAGGTCGTGCCGGGCTTCACCATCGGAGACCTCCGCACGGGCATGACGGTGGTCGAGTACGTCGACCGGCCCGAATTCCGCCTGCTGATCGACACCATGCACATCGCCCGGTTGGGCACGCGACCCGCAGACCTCGCAGAAATTCCGGCGGCCTGCATCGGATACATCCAGCTGTCCGATACCACTATGACCAGCCGATTCGACGACTACAACTTCGAGGCCATGAACGAGCGACTGGTCCCCGGCGCCGGTGAGGTGCCCCTCAAGGAGTACCTGGCCGAGCTCCCCAGGGACGTCGTCGTCGGCCTGGAGATGCCGCAACGCGAGGCGGCCCTCGCCGGTACCGGGGCAGCCGAGCGACTGCGTCCCGGCATCGAAGCGGCGCGGCAACTACTCGCGTCCATCTGAACGCCGTCCCACAACGCGCACGAAGAAAGGCAATGAAAATGGAAGAAGGGCAACGAGAATGAAGGCAGACGATCTGTACCACTGCGGACTCGTCGTCGAAGACTTCGACGCCGAGATGGCTTTCCTCACCGACGTAGTCGGTCACCGGTGGACTCAGGCTTTCGAGGTGGACCAGACGGTCGAACTCGACGGCCGGGTCGACACCATCCCCCTACGGCTGGCGTTCTCACTGACCGAACCACGACTGGAACTCGTCCAGGCCGTTCCCAACACCCTGTGGACCCCTTCGACCTCGGGCCTACACCACCTCGGATACTGGTCCGACGACATCGATGACGACATCGCGGCGCTGCGAGCAAATCACTTTGCTGTCGAGGGGCGGGGTCTAACCCCCGAAGGCGAAACGCTCTGGGCGTACTGCAAAGGACTGATCGGTCCCCGGATCGAACTCGTCAACCGCGTGATGCAGCCCGTAATGGAGAGCTTCTTCGCCATGGGGGCGGCCGATCCTGCGCGCGTTGACGGCGATCGGCCGATGCCATGAAGCAAGCGACAGTCATTGCCGTCGGCGAGACGGGGTTACTCGATGTTCCGAAGCCGCAAACCGGACCGAACGACGTCCTGTTGCGAATGCGTGCCTGCGGCGTGTGTGGGTCCGACGGGATTTACATATCCATGGGCGGGGTCCCACCGATGCAGGGTCGCATGCCTCTGGGCCACGAACCCGCCGGTGAAGTCGTCGAGGTGGGCGCGGACGTCGTAGGGATCCAGGTCGGCGATCACGTGGTCGTCAACCCGATGAGCGCCCCGAGCGGCATCATCGGAAACGGCGGCACCACAGGGGCGTTGGCACCGTACCTACTCATCGAGAACGCGGCGCGGGGACGCAGTCTCGAGGTCATACCCGACCACATACCGTGGGAGGTCGCAGCGCTCAACGAGCCCATGGCCGTCGCCCTGCACGGCGCCAATCGCTGCAACCCTCGAACCGGAGACAAGGTCGTCGTCTTCGGCGCCGGACCGGTGGGCCTCGGGGCAATACTGGCGTTCAAATCGCTCGGCGTGGGCCACGTGGTCGTGGTCGACCCAATTTCGGGCCGTCTCGAAAAGGCGCTGCAGGTCGGCGCCAACGCCGTGATAGATCCCACCGAGGAGGACGTCGTCACCCGGCTCTTGGAACTGCACGGCGAGGGCGAGTCGATGTTCGGCGGTCGGGTCGGGACTGATGTCTACCTCGACGCTGCTGGCGCGAACGCCGTCGTCGACACCGTCCTGTCGGCGGCGAAGCGGGACGCGCGATTGACCATCGTGGGCGTCCACAAGGAACCCGTGTCCGTGGAGCTGCTCAACGTGATGGGCAACGAAATCGAGATCGTCGGATCCTGTGGATACCCGGACGAAATCTTCGAGGTGACAAAGGATCTGGTGGCCAACTGGCAGAAGTACGCCGTCATCATCAGCCACACAATTCCGTTCGATGACGTCGAGGAGGCACTGCGGCTGGCGGCCACCCCCGGCGCCGCGGACAAGGTCGTCGTGACGTTCCCCTGACGTCGCGCACGATCATCTTTGGGATTCGATCGCGTTTAGCGTCGGATCGCAGCGGCCGGCCCTGGGCCTCCGTCGACTGTGTGCTGTCAGCTCGACTCCAGCCCATTCACGCTCGCCGACCCCGGCTCTTGTTGCACGATTCGAGTTCTCGGGCGAGCTGATGCTTGTTCAACTTTCACGCGTCGGTGCGCGGGAGGCACCGCGTGAATGAAATCGACCGAGGCACTTGTATCTCGCCAGCCGCGCGTACAGCCACGCCAGCAATTCTCCGGCGATCACGTCGCCGGCGTCGGCGAGGTCGGCCAATTCGATCACCGCCTGGCCAATGTCGGCGTCCGCAACACTTCATCTAATTCTGCGCACGGGGACATTGGACCACCCGCAAACATTGGACATTGCCACCCGCCGCAACCCGCTGCGATCGACTTCGTACTCGGGGAGGAGATCGAGCAGCGCGCCTAGGGCGATGCGGCTCTCCATCCTCGCCAACGCGGCCCCCAAACAACTGTGTATGCCGTAGCCAAAGGCGAGATTGAAGCCCATTTTGCGCTCCCTGTCGATGTCCAATCGGTCAGGATCAGGGAACATCCGCTCATCGCGCGTCGCTGAACCCGTGACGAGCAGGACGGCGCTACCCTCGGGAATTGTCTTGCCGTGCAACGTCACATCGCGGGTAGCGGTGCGGACCTGGTACTGTGACGGCGCTTCGTAGCGCAGCAACTCTTCGATCGCGGCCGGAATCTTGCTACGGTCCTTCTGCAACTTCTGCCACTGGTCGGGAAAGTCGGCGAAGGCGACCATGGCATTGCCGATGAGCTTGGTGACGGTCTCCGCGCCCGCTCCCCCGAGCATGGTCGCGAAGCCGGTGATATCCACATCGGTGAGCTTCTCGACCTGCCCGTCTCGCTCGATCTCGGTCTCGATGAGCCGGCTGATCATGTCGTCGCAGGGTTCGGCACGGCGCTTCTGCACCAGGTTGTAGTAATAGATCCCCGTCTTCGTCGAGGCCTCGAAACCCTCTGCGGTGGTGGCGATCTCACCGGGGCGCCGTTCAAGCAGCAGATCGAGCCAGAGACGAATCTGGTCGCGGTCCTGCTTCGGCACTCCCAGCATGGTGGTGATGACCTCGTTCGGAAACAGGGCCGAGAAGTCGGCTACCACGTCGAAGGAGGACGGGTCGAGCGCATGAATGCGCTCGTAGACCTTCTCGCGCACCATGTCTTCCAGCGCGGCGATGGCGCGGGGGGTGAACACGTTGCTCACCAGCCGGCGCATCTTCTGATGTTCGGGCGGGTCCATCGAGATGATCACTTTGGGCACCGGCAGCGCATCGTCGTGCGCCTGCACCATGTCCAGCGTGGCGCCCTTGGCAGACGAGAAGGTTTCGTAGTCTTTGGTAGCGGGCGCCACGTCGTCGTAACGGGTCAAGGCCCAGAAGTCCCACTTTGCGTTGTAATAAACGGGAGCCTCGTCGCGCAGCCGACGGTACGTGTCGAACGCTCCATTGAAGAAGTCGTCCGAGAACGGGTCGAAATCAACAGGATTCTCAGAAGCGATCTGCGATGGCGTTGCACTCATAGGATCGCCCCGGTTTCCTTGTAGGTCGCGATGGTGTCCCAGTCCAAGCCTGCCTCCATCAAGACCTCTTCGGTGTGCTGGCCGTGTTCGGGTGCGCCCGGCGGGACAACGGCCCGTTCGTCGAACTGGACGGGGTTTGTGGGCAACGAGTATGGCGAGCCGTTCATCGTGGCGGTGTTCGCGACATAGCCGTTGGCGGTCACCGCCGGGTCATCACAGAGTTCTCCGGGGGTTTGGACAACCCCCCAGGCGCCAGAGAGTTCGGCCAGCTGTTCGCGCCATTGCGCGAGTGTGCGTTTTGCGAACACCTCGTCCATGAGCGAGATGAGTTCCGTGCGGTTGGCGAAACGTGCTGCGGGACTGGCAAACCGCTCATCCTCGACCAATTTGGGCAGGCCGATGGCGCGCATCGCTTCCGGGTAGAACTTGTCGAGTTGCAGCATCATCAGCTGGACGTAGCGGTCGTCCTTGGTGCGGTAGGTCCCCACCAGAGGGTTGGGTGCGTCGGCGTGGCTGTACTTCGGGATCGAGCTGCCACCGTGAATCTGGCTCACCGCGACGTCGGGGCTGAGGTTCCACGCGGCCAGCCCGAGCAGGGAGACATCCACCACCGAACCCTGGCCGGTGGTCGCCTTCCTGTACAGAGCGGCCGCGATCCCGCCGGCGATCGCCATGCCCCCGAGGAGATCTCCGAAGGCGGGCCGCGACCGCACCAACTCGTCGCCGTCTTCGGTGAGCATGGCGGCGATGCCGCCGCGCGCCCAGTAGGAGACGCCGTCGTAGCCAGGCTTGTCCGAATCGGGACCCTTCGGGCCGTGGCCTGACCCGCGCACGTACACGATGCCGGGATTCGCTGCCCTGATGTCGTCGACGTCGATGCCCATCTTCTTGCGGCGAGTCGGCAGATAGCTGGTGAGGAATACGTCGCACGTGGCAGCGAGCTTACGGATGACGTCCTGGCCGCCGGGTGTGCTCAGATCGACGCCTATCGACTTCTTCCCCCGATTCGGTATCTCGATCATGTAGTTGACCGTGCCGCCGCCCTCGTCCACGATGCCCATCGTGACCAGGCCACGCTGTGGATCACCGCCCTCGCGGGGCTCGACCTTGATAACCTCGGCGCCCCACTCGGCGAGCACGGCGCCGGCCGACGGGACGAAGGTCCACGCCGCGACCTCCAACACGCGGACGCCGCTGAGCACTTTGTCGTCGGAAATGACGGCCTCCATTGGTCTCAGTGGTACGGGTGCGAGCGCACCGGCAGGCTTGCAACGGCGAAAACGCACGATTGCATTATGTGAGAATGTCAGTTTCGAACGGATTTGTAAACCGCGTCGGCGCGTGAGGCAACCGGCGCCGGAGGCTATGGGCGCGCCGATAACCGCTCGGGCAGCGCGGGATCTCCGTCGGCCCAGAAGGCCCGCCACGTCGGCATGCGCTGGGGCATGGCCGCACGCAACCGAACGTCGGTCGGCCAGCGCATGAATTCCGGACCCGGGCGCTCCGTCACGTCGACCGAGTACCAAGGATGCTCCCGCCGCTTGACGAAGCACCACTGGCCGCCGCGGCGCTCGTAGACGTCGTCGTAACGCATCGTGATCACAAACCACCCGTCGCCGTCCTCGTGTTCGGCGCGGCAATACACCGATCCGGTCGCGTGGTCAGGGTCGATGAAATCGAACTGGTGGCCGCAGATCAGGTGGATGCTGCGGTAGAACCGCCGAAGTACCCGGTCGTACCAACGCTTCAGCGCATCCCTGCCGTGGCCCTCCGCGCCGGCGTCGACGTCGTCGACGAACAACGCCACCAGCGCGTTGAGATCCCGGGCGTCGAGGGCCATCGCGTATCTACTGGGCAGCTGGCTGATCGCGAGACTCGATTCGACCCGGTCCAAACGATCGCCAGTGGACCGACGCCCCGCTTCTGCGGCCATGGCGGAATTGTAGGCCGAAAGCAACGAATGAGAACCTTTGTTCTCGTTTTCTGCAAAGGCTACTATCCTGCGCTCATGCCCTTCCCGAAGATCTTGCCCACGATTCCCGCTCTGGTGAGATCCTGCGCGGCACGTTTCGGGGACAAGCCGTTCCTCATCGCCGATGGTCAGGAATTGACCTATATCGACCTCGACCGGCGCTCGGCTGCGCTGGCGATCGCCCTGCTGGCGGAGGGTATAAGCAAGGGCGATCACGTCGGAATCTTGATGCCGAACAGCGTCGATTGGGCCCTGGCCTGGTTCGCCACCACACGCATCGGCGCGGTCGCGGTGCCGCTCAACACCTTTTACCAGGCGTCCGAACTCGCCTGGACCGCACGCCATGCCGACCTGCACGCGATCCTGACGTGGTCGCGGTTCCGCAATCACGACTTCCTCGCCCGCCTCCGGGAGGCGCTGCCGGGGCTGTCGGATCAGCGCGAGCCGGGCCGCATCGCCGTACCCAAAGCGCCGTTCCTGCGGACCGTTGCCGTGTGGGGGCCATCCGATCAGGCCTGGACGACAACGATCGACGGCGATGGCAACATGTCGGCCAGCGACACCGACTTCCTGGTCGATGTGGAACTGTGCGTAACGCCGGCCGACGACGCGACGATCATCTACACCTCGGGCAGTACCGGAGACCCGAAGGGTCCCGTCCACACCCACGGCGCGCTGGTGCGGCATACCTACAACCTCACGTTCACCTATGGGGTCACCCACGACGACGTGATGTTCACCGCCATGCCCTTCTTCTGGGTGGGAGGTCTGATCACCGGATTGCATGCCGTGATCCACCACGGCGCAACGCTGGTCACCCAGCCCGCGTTCGACGCGGCCGAGGCCCTGGAACTCATGGAGCGCCACCGGGCGACGATCACGCTGGGCTGGCCCCAGCAGGGCAAGACTCTGGCCGAGCATCCCGATTTTCCTGGACGCGATCTGAGCTCGGTGCAACGGACCAGCATGCCCGCGATGGTGCCGCCCGCGCGTCGACCCAAGGGACCTAACGCGCTGGGGATGACGGAACTGTGCGGCAACCACATTGGGGTCGACCCCTATGTGCCGCAGCCGCCCGAGCGGTCCGAAACCGGTGGCGTATCCATCGAAGGGCTGCACCATCTGATCGTCGACCCTGACACGGGGCGGCCGGTGCCCGTCGGCGCGCCGGGCGAAATCTGGGTTCGCGGATACTCGTTGATGCAACGCCTGCACAAACGTGAGCGCGAAGAGGTGTTCACTCCAGACGGCTACTACCGGACGGGCGACTGCGGCGTCGAGTACAACGACGGTTGGATCAGGTTCACCGGTCGGTTGGGCGATCTGATCAAGACGGGTGGCGGCACCAACATCACACCCAGCGAGGTCGAGCGGGCGCTGGCCGACTGCGACGGCGTGCTGGAGGCATACGTGGTGGGCGCCGAGAGCGAGGAGCACGGCACGGTGGTCGCGGCGGCGGTGGTACCGCGCGGCGACTCGGCGCTCGACGGCGAGTCCTTGCGGGCGCAACTGCGTGGCCGGTTGTCGGCGTACAAGGTTCCGAAGTTCATCTGGGTCACCGCGAAGCAAGAACTCCCTTTCACCGCGAGCGGAAAGGTCAAGAAGTCGGAGCTGGCGCAACAGCTCAGCGAACTGTTGGCGCACCCTAAGGGGTGACCGGCTGCCCGTCTGCCATATTCGTGGTCATCAGTGTCAACGGAATGCCGAACAACGGCTCCAGCTTGACTTCGGTCAGCTCGAAGCCGTCACCTTCGTGCCGCTGCCGGAAGTCGGACTTGACGCCGTATCGCGCCGCGATGTGTTCGCCAGCATCACAATCCGCGGTACGTATCACGACAGAGAACAGGCCGTCGCCGTTGCGGGACAAGAACTCCGCCGCGGTGCCCCCGTCCGTCGGTGCAGCCGCGGTGGGAGCGATGAGCTCGAAACCGCGGTCCCAGTCGAGTCGGATTTGCAGGCCGAGGTGCTCGAGCTCGAAAGCCTCGAACTGAAAGCCCAATGCGCTCAGGTACTCCGCAGCGCGGTCGAGCCGCTCGAGGCCGATCGCGAACACGACGTGGTGCAACTGTGGCTGCGGCATACGAACGACTCTACGACACCCTAAAGGGCGCTTTCCGATAACCGGAAATATTGATTCTCATTACGGTAGATTCGCCGCTGCGAACCCAAAACCCGTGCGGAGAGGCGCTCATGGCACTCGAACAATTCAAGCTGGACGGTCAGGTGGCGATAGTCACCGGCGCCGGACGCGGCGTCGGCGAAGGCATCGCCAAGGTACTCGCAGAAGCGGGCGCCACCATCGTTGGCACGGCACGAACTTCGTCCGAGGTGGAAGCGACGGTCAAGGATATCGAACTAGCCGGCGGTACAGGCCTCGCGCTCACTGCCGATGCACTCAAACGTTCGGACAGCGAACGCGTGGTGCAAACCGCCGTCGACAAGTTCGGCCGAATCGACATCCTTGTCAACAACGTTGGTTTCGCAACGTATGGCCCATTTCTGAGCCTCACCGACGACAACCTTCGGCAGACGTTCGACTACTGCGTCACTTCTGCCTTCATCATGAGCCAGCTCGCGGTGCCCCACATGTTGAAGGTGGGACGGGGCTCCATCGTAAACATCTCCTCCGGTGCAGGTCGATTCGGAATCCGTGGATTGTTGCCCTATTCCGTGGCCAAGGGCGGGCTCGAAGCTCTGACCCGAGCCATGGCGCAGGAGCTCGCCCCCAAGATCCGGGTAAATGCCATCGCCCTGGGCGCCTTTATGACGACCGGACTGCAGTCAAGCTTCGACCTCATGCCGGGCTCCGAGGAGAAGCTGAAGGAGCTGACGCCCCTGCATCGTATCGGCGACGTCGCGGACCTCGGCCGACTGACGCTATATCTGTCCACCCGCGATTGCTATGCCACCAATTCGACCTTCATCGTCGACGGTGGCCTCCAGGGGCCGAATTCGTCCCTGCCAATTCCCGACCTGTAGCGCAAAAGCACCCTACGAAGGAGCAATTGACGTGGTAGACCAAATCTTACGCGTCGCAGTCATATCCACCGGTGGAGTGGGCAGCATCGCCTTGCGCGCGATCAACCGCCGCGCACACCTCGACCTGGTCGGCGTATGGGTGCACAGTCCCGAGAAGGCGGGCCGCGACGCCGGTGAGGTAGTCGGGGTCGGCCCCATCGGCGTCACGACCACCGCCGATCTCGACGACATCATCAAGCTCAAGCCCGACTGCGTGGTGTATGCGGCCATGAGCGACGAAATGGATGCGGCCGCGGTGCGCGACTATCTCCGCATTTTGAGGGCCGGCATCAATGTGGTCACGACCAACACGCCCGGAATGATGTTTCCCGACCGGTGGATTCCCAACCTGGCCGATCAGGTGCGGGCCGCGGCGCTCGCCGGCGGCGCCACGATATACACGTCCGGTATCGAACCCGGCTTCGCCGGCGACCAGTTCGCCGTCATACTGTCCACCCTGTCTAACACGATCCGCTCGGTCCGTGCACAAGAGATCTTTGACTACTCGGCCTATCCCAACGAGTACCTGATGTTCGACGCCATGGGTTTCGGTCGCCCACTGGATTTCAAACCGATGCTCGAACTCGAGGGCGCACAGCAGTTCGCCTGGGGACCACCGATCGGTCTCGTCGCCCGCGCCCTCGACGTCGAACTCGACGAGATCACCGAACGCTACGAGCGCGTGATCACGCCACGCGACCTACACGTGGCGTGCGGCTTGATTCCGGCCGGCACCTGCGGAGCAGTGAGGGCCGAGACCACCGGGGTAGTCGCCGGCCATCCGGTGATCACCATCGAGCACATCAACCGCATGGCTCCCGACCTGGCGCCGCAGTGGGCGTCGGCGCCACACGGCACTTACCGCATCGTGATCGAGGGTGAACCGCACATCCACTGTGACCTTCGCTTCGGTACCGAAGGCACCGCGGCATCGGCGAATGACAACGCCATGGAGGCGACGGCCATGCGCGTTGTCAACGCCATCCCGTACGTCATCGATGCGGCTCCCGGCATCGCCACATCACTGGATCTGCCGATCACCGCGCCCCGCAACGCGCTGGATTTCGCGAGACGGTGAACATCGGACCGCGCCGTTACCCTCATCGACAATACGGCTTCACCAAGCAACTGCTGCCTACGCGGTGACGATGCCCGCGGACGTCGCGAACGCGGTTGCGTGGCTGGCATCAGATGAGTCGAAGTTTGTTACCGCAGCTGCAATTTCAGCTGACGTCGGGGTCGTCCAAGCTTAGCAGCACCGCACTCAGCTCGGCCGGACGGGCAAAGAACGGCGAGTGGCCGCCGTCCAATTCGACGACCCGTGCCCCGATCCTGCCGACCGCGTTGCGCCGAGCCCACGACTCCCCCACGGCGCGGTCGTCCCGCATGAGCACGTAGGTCGACGGCGTATCGGGCCAGCGGCTGATCGGGCAACGCTCCGTGAACACGGTGAACGCCTGGTGCCGTAGTTCGCTGAACGCATGACGTGCCATCGATTCCGGGCAATCATGGTAAAAGCCTTCCCGCACCGATTCCCAGGTAAGACCGAACGGTCCGGTACCTTGTTCTTGCGGCTCGGGAAATGTGATCGCATCGGGGTTGGCGGCCAGGTGTTCGACGAACGAGTGGCCCGGGACGGGCAGGAGGCCACCGACAAACACCATTCGGCGCACCGGGTACAGCGTGGCGATGACCGGTGCGCAAAGTCCCGAAATCGAGTGCGCGACAACGACAACGTCGTCGGATGCGCCGTCAGCTTCTCGCTCAATCGCAACGATCGCCACTTGCGCCCACTTCAGCGCCCCGGCCGAGTCGTCGTCGACTGGGAGATCAGGTGCGATCACGCGATGGCCTCGCCGCGCCAGCTCCGTGGTGACCGCATCCCAGCAGGAGCCGTAATGCAGCCCGCCGTGTAACAGCGCGAATAGGGTCACCGTCCGGTGCGGGAGAGTCGAGTAACGATCTCGGGTCCGGCCAGGGGCCATTCGATGACGCCAGGCGCTGCGGCCACCACGCGAGGAATGGCATTCACCGCGGCCATCGCGGTGGCCGTGATTCCCGGATTGACGTGATTTTCCTTGGACGGTTCGAGGTACAGTTCCAGGCTCATGCTGGGATTTCCTTCGACACGAAAGACCATTCCGCCCTGTTCCACGCGCGAGGGCTTCGGCCAGTGTTCGGGCCACGGTGTCGAACTCACCGTCGCGAAATATTGGACTGCCACTACTGGCCGGTCGTTGGCGACTCCGGAAAGCTGCCAGCGATGCCCGCAGATCGTTCCCGACGGCACCACGCCCACAGCAGTTGGTAGATCAACGGGAGCGAGCAGAGTCTCCCAGTCGAGTTCCACACGGTCGAGTTCGATCCCAAGTACGTCCGCAAGGTAACGCACGACCGCCTCCCAGTCGTGATTCACCTTGCCCGAAGCTATCCGGGCGGGTACGTGGCCATCCGGCTTGCCGAAACCCATTGACTCGTGCAACACATCCCAGATCGGATAGGACTTGTCCAAGTCCACCGCGTACTCGTCCATCCGATACGAATCGACGGTGCCCGCGCCGGCGAGCAGGGCGGTCGGAAGGTTGAGGCTTATGAATCCGGGTTCGCTACCCGTAGCGTAAAGGGTCGAATTGCCCTTCTTCGCGGCCGAATCGAGCGCGGTACGCCAGTGTTTCGGCGCAGCCGGCGGGTAGACCATCGGGATGGTCGAGATTGTAACGACGTTGATCCCTGATTCCAGCAGCGCGGCAATATCCGCGATCGCGTCCTCCTCCCGCCGCACCGCCGTCGCACAGTAGGACACACAATCGGGCTTTAGCGCAATGATTTCCGCCATGTCGTCGGTGGCCGTCACTCCCACGTCCGCCACCCCGCAGAGCCGACCCGCATCTGTGCCGACCTTGCTCGGTGTCGACACCTTTATCCCGACAAGGTCCAGTGCCGGATCGAGAATCGTGGCCCGCAACGCTTCTCTTCCCGTGAGACCCGTACCGATGTGGACGACTCGATGGCGGCCGAAACCGTGGTCAGTCATCACCGCTGCCTCCGATCAACGAAATTGCGATTATCGATTCGACACGCTGGTGGGGGACCCTTCGGATCGGGCTCATGTGTAGAAGGGCCCCGGCTTGCCCGATTCCTCGAGATGCCCATACGGGTCGTATACCTTGACATTCGGATACGGGTTCTGCTCATATGCGGGTGCGGACAGCCCCGCGACCCGTAGCCCGGACAACACCGCCAGCGGTACCCCGAACGATACGAGGCCCGCCGAAGCCGAAACGAGGAGCTGGCGCGTCAGCGTGACCTGTTTGTGGCCCGACCGCGCCGGAAGCCGGCGGGCGATCCGGTTGATCAGCACCAGCTCGCCCCCTTGGTCGCGGACACACATGACGGCAACCATCGCGAAGATGAACGAGTCGTACACCGCCATGATGAGCGGGAAATGGATGTGGCCGATCCGCAGCGTCGGGCCCACCGCCTCGGAGTAGTAGAAGATACCGAACCTCAACCAGCTGAACTGGACGAACCCGTTGAGCGGTATGGCGATCACGAACGCACCGAAGAAAACCGCGGCAAGCCGATGGCGCGCAAGCCAACTGGTTCTCCGGACCATAGGATCCAAGAAGCGGTCGTGCAGTTGCAGGATTCCCAGCCCATTGAGTAGGTAATAGGCCGCGTAACCCCCCAGGAATGACAACGCGGGCTCCAGGTTGGGCGAGATGTTCATATACGGCCATGACCGCGGGAAGTGCAGCATGCGCGGGTCGAACATCGCGAACGTCGCCCAGTTAGCCAACGGATCCAGTGCGCCGGTGATCAGGCCTGCGAACGCGATTACCACCGCCCAATGCAGCCTGCGCTGTCGCACCGAGAGCCACACCAACGATCCGATCAGGCCGAGCGCCATCGGAATGGAACTGAAGGCGACTACCAGCGGCCAGTTATCGAACCCGAGGAAGTGCGGATATGGCACGGGGCCCGGGGTGGGATTGGTGGTGCGGGGATCCCCGTGAGTGCCCGTTTGAACGGTCGCGACGGTCAATACCGCGAAGGCCAGGTAAGCGACGGTGAAAAGCCCCCACCCGGCCCTGGTCAGCAGCGTTGACGCGCTGGCATCAACCGGTTCGACGGAGCCCGTAGCAGTGTTGGAGTCAACGGTATTCGCCACGTCATGACCTCGCAGGGAGGGAGGCCTTGAGGATGACTTCGATGATGGTGCCCTTGCCCGAGCGGTAGTCGTCGCAACTGGTGAGATCGCGCGCGACGCCCTCGGATCGGCTCAGCGCACAGAATCCATACTTCTCGTGGTGGTAGAGGGGCAGGGCATCACGCATGCGCTGCCACACCGGATACGGGGCGTCGTCGATCTCGAAGTCGGACGGGTGGAAGTACGGCTGGCCGCCCACGGTTTGCGTCACGCGGTCGTCCTTCCTTACCCGCCGAGCAGGTCGTCTCGTCGAGAGTATTCGCTATCGCAAATCGCAAACAAGCCTTCCGCCCAATTTGGTCAGACTTTGCCCGTGACCTCCGCGGGTTTGCCGGCGGTTTCTTTTGCTGACGGACACGCGTCCCGTTCGTCGCACCGCACATGTCAGCGCCGATCGACGAAAGGCAGCACAGCTGCCCCGGAACCGGCCGTTTTGCCCGAGTCGAGCGCGGCCGATCCGGCCCGCCTGAGAATAATGATTCTCATATGCGAGAATCAAGGTAGTGTCGGCGCAGCCGTCAATCATGAAAACATCCAAAGGAAGCAGGCAATGAGCGACCGGCACTCCAGCATCGCGGGGACGCGGATGTTGATCATCGGGGCATCGTCCGGCATCGGGCAGGCGTTGGCCCTTGCCGCCCACTCCAGGGGTGCTGCGGTGGCCCTCGCCGCTCGGCGGGTAGACCGCCTTTCGGAACTAGCTGATCGGCTCGGTGGAACGGCCCACGAACTCGACGTGTCCGATCCGCGCGCCATCGAATCCGTCATCAGCGCCGTTGCCGCCAACTTCGGGAAGCTCGACGCAGTGGTTTTCACCAGTGCAGTGGTGCCGTTCGCGCTGATCGAAGAGACCGATGTGGAGACCTGGCTGCACGCGTACGCCGTCAACGCCGTAGGGGCCTCCCACGTACTGCGGACGGCCCTCCCCCACTTGACCGACAGCGCGACGGTCGTCATCGCGTCGAGCCACGATGTAGGCCGCCCCCGCGCGGGTGTGGCCGCGTATCACGCGAGCAAGGCCGCGCTCGACGAGATCTTGCGCTCCTGGCGGGCCGAACATCCCGAGATCGCCGTGATCCGGGTCAGCGTCGGCCCCACTTGTGACACCGAGATCCTGCGCGGAGCCGACCGGGACCTGCTGGCCGATCTATACCGCGCCTGGGCGCACGGGGGTCAGATCCCGGACGAGATGTCTACGGTGGAGGACGTGGCCAACGCAATGCTTTCCCTGATCGCGATGTCGCGCGCCAACCCGACAGTGGTCAGCGAGATCGTTCACCTGGCGCCCCGAATCATCAAGGGCCAGTAGCCCTTCACAGCACCTCAGAGGACGGCTCAATGGACCTGGGTTTCGCCGGCGCCACCGCGGTTGTCACCGGAGGCAGCAAGGGAATGGGGCTGGCGATCGCCGAGGGGCTCGGCGCCGAGGGCGCTTCCGTGGCGATCATGGCGCGCGGCCAGGCCGCCTTGGACTCGGCTGCGAGGCAAATCCGCAGTGCGGGAGCTCCCGAAGTGCTGACGATCAGCGTCGACATGTCCGACACCGAATCCATCGCATCGGCGTTCGCGTCCGTTGGTCATGCCTGGGACAGCCTGAACGTCCTGGTGCACACCGTCGGACCGAACGCCGGCGCATTCGAGGATCTCGATGACGACGACTGGCACGCCGCGTTCGAACTGGGAACGCTCTCCGCTGTGCGCTCGGTGCGGGCCGCACTGCCGATGTTGCGAGCCGCCGAGTGGGCCCGCATCGTCACCCTCTCGGCGCACTCGATCCAGCGCCAGAGCCCGCGCCTGGTGGCTTACACGGCCACCAAATCAGCCCTGTCCAGTTTCACCAAGAACCTGTCTAAAAGCCTTGGCGCCGAGGGTATCCTGGTCAACTGCGTCTGTCCCGGAACCATTGTGACTGCTAGTTTCACCGAGACGCTGAGGGAAGTGCTTGCCGCAGGGGGGCTGGACTCATCGGATCCCAAGCATGTGATGACATGGGTCGAGCGGACGTACGGCCATCCCTGCGACGTCGGTCGTGCCGGTTTGCCCGAAGAGGTCGCATCCGTCACCGCCTATCTGGCGTCACGACGAAACGGCTACGTGACGGGGGCCACCGTCAACGTCGACGGCGGGTCCGACTTCATCTGATCCGTGGTCAGCCGAGTCCGCGCGCCAGCGCGAACACGGCGGTGGCCGCGTCGAGAAGTTCCGGTGTCAGCATGTTTCCGGCGTACTCGACCCAGCACCAGCTTCGCGCCGGCCGCGCACCCGACGAGATTGCGGTCACGGAACCGAAGACGTGCAGCGGGCTACCGCTGGATTCGAAGGTGAAGGTGTAAGAATCGGCGCCGATGGTCGCCTCGAGCGCGGACATCCTTCCGGCCTGGTTGAAAGTCGGCTTCGCAACGATATCCGTATGCACCGTGGTGACACCGTCTTTCAGCTGATAGCCCGGCCCGAAAGCCACGCCGTCGCGCCCCTGCCAGAAGCTGCCGCCGCCCAACTGCCCATCGTCGAACTCATGCAGCCAAGACACCCACATGCCTTGCAGGTGACGGGCGATCGGGAGTTCGGTGTACACCTTTTTCGGCGGACCGTACGCGAAGTCCTGGTGTGCGTAGCCGGACACCTCGACACCGTCGACCCTGCCGGTGGCGTACATCAGCTCATGGCGGTAATAGACATCGTCGTCGATGCCGCCCTGGGCGGGCACGTGGGTGAGGACGATGTCGCTGACCGTACGACCGTGGATCTCCCATCGATTGCTGGCGTCATACCAGTGAAACTCGTTGGCGTCGCGTTCGATTCGCCCGCTCGGATACGATAGCCGCACCGCCTTACCATCGTCGACGTACTGCAGCGGCTCGAACCAGTCGAGCGTCGAGTACTCCGGATAGAGGTGGGGCGCCTCGGCGCCAAGGTCTTTCGGAAGCGAGCGAAAGCCGCAGACCGGAGACACGACGTGGGTCATTCCGGTGAGGAAGTCGTCGCATCCCCGCACCCCCCAGTAGTTCTGACCGGATGCGTCGGCGACGACTGCGCCGAGCCAGATTCCCGACAGTCCCATGCCGGGACTCGGGACCCATTCGCGCCGGTAATGGGTCAGGGACGGTGCCTCGCGAAGGACCTGGAAATCAATCGATTTGAGCACTCAACTCTCCTCGCATAGTTGTAGGTGTGGGCGCCTACGTCGCGGGCACGACGCCGCGCTCAGTCCAGTGCGCGACGAACGGGGTGATCGTCGACAAGTCGTAGAGCCCCGGCTCAGCCGCGATCACGGCGGGGATGGCGTTGATGGCGTGCATGGCGGTGGCCAGACAGCCCTGCTCGGCATGATCCTCCCCGTGGGAGCCGATCACGAGTTGAAAAGTCATGTTGGGCTTGCCCTCGAAGGTCACCGCATAACCGATCTCCGTCGGCCAGTCGGGGGCCAGGTCGTCGGCCATCCTGGTGAGGTGTTCGACGGCGAGGGTGGTCTCGCCGCAGTCGACCACCACTCCGAAGCGCATGGCGCCCACGGTTCCTGCCGGAATCTCCCCGGCGGCCACCGTCAGCGCCCTCGGCGTCGTCACGACCTCGCGGAACCCCTCGACGGACCGGATATGGAGTCCGAGCGCCTGCGCAAGGACCGTCGCGCTGCCGATCCATGCGCTCGCGGCATAGTCGGTGTTGGTCAGCAACGGGGCGGGATCATCCGGCGCATGACCGAAGCCCATCGCATTGAAGATCAGGTCGTGGCTGGCATAGGTCGAGTAGTTCAGCACCTCCCGCACACTGATCCGGTTGGTGCGCTCGGTCAGCCGGGACAGGATCGGCGCGAGCGACTCACCGACGAAGCCCGGATACAGGCCTAGCCCCAGAAACGACGAACCGCCGGTGCGGCAAGCTTTTTCGATGGCGTCGGCCAGCGATTCGTGCAGTGAGCGGGGATGAACAAACCGACTGCCGGTGGCTACGACATTTTTGCCCGACGCCAAGAGATCACAGACATCGGCGAAGCAGCCCGGCGTGTCGGTCTCGACTTTTCCCATGTAGAGCACCACGTCGGCATCGGTTCCGATGATGGTGTCGCGATCGGCGGTCGTCAACACTCCCGCTTCGGGGACCCCGCACAGCGCGCCCGCGTCGACCCCGGCTTTGCCCGCGTCGTAGACCCGCACGCCGACCAGTTCCAGGTCCGGCCGGCTCAAGACGTGACGCAAGGACATCGTTCCGGTCACCCCGGTGGCCCACTGGATCACGCGAGTCATGTCAGGCGGCTTCCTCTAGTCCCATACCACGTCGAGGCGCGACGGTGATCGAAACATGGTGCCGGTCACGTAGGGCGGCGGGGCGTCGGGGTCCAGCCGCAGCCCCGGGAGTTCGTCGAGCAAGGCGTCGAAGATCTTGGTGCTCTCCAACCGCGCCAGGTGCATTCCCAGGCACACGTGCGCGCCATGACCGAACCCGATGTGCGGCTTGCGCTCCCGGAAAATGTCGAAGGACTCGGCGTCCTCCCATCGCGTCTCGTCATGGTTGGCACTGCCGAGGTTGACCATCATCGTCGAACCCTTCGGGATATGGAGCCCGAAAAAGTCGATGTCGGCAGTGACCTCTCGGATGAAGTTGAGCAGCGGCGTCTCCCACCGGATGCCCTCCTCGATCGCCTGCGGCAACAGGCTGCGATCGGCGCGCAGCGCATCGAGCTGGTCGGTGTGGGTCAACAGACCCAGCGCGAGGCTGGCCGTCGAGCGCGACGTGGTCTCTGCTCCCGCGGGCAAGAGATTGCGCATGAATCCGTAGATTTGTTCATCGGACATTTTGACGCCGTCGATCTCGGCCCGAGACAGGATGGTCACCATGTCGTCCTTCGGCGACTTGCGCCGGTCGGCGAGGACTCCGACGAAATACTCCTTCATCTGAGCCGAGGCCTTCATCGCCGTTTCCATGTCGGCACGAAAGCCCAGCAGGTCGATGGCCAGCCGGTGAAACTCGCCGACATCGGATTCGGGCAAGCCGAGCAGGGCGGCGATGATCCGGACCGGGATCGGCATGAACACCGCATTGACCACGTCGGCGCGCTTGTTGTCGCGGAACTTCGCGATCGTGCGGTCCACTAGGGGCCCAACGAGTTCGGTGTCCCAGCGTTTCATCGAGGACCTGGCGAACGCGAATTCGTGCAATCTGCGATACGTCGCGTGTTCGGGTTCCTGCATTTCCAGGATCGTCGGGCCTTGCAGCGGTCGCACCATGTCCTCGTAGATCCGGGTGCTGAACGTGATGTTGTCGGTGAAGACGGCCTTGACCGCGTCGAACGAGTACGCCGTGAATGTCTTCGTGCCGTCCGGTCCGTCCTCGGGGACGCCCATCTCCGGCCAGCCGGGGTGAACGGCCGCCTTCCGCCGCAACTCGCGCAGCAGCGGGTAGGGGGTCGCGGCGCCGTCGGCGCCCATTCCGGCGTTGAACTTCTCCTGCGCATCACGGATGCGCTGCTCGATGTCGCCAGCAACCGCAGGCTCCGTCACGTGCCCACCTCCCGTACGACCGTTCAACCTACACCTTGTCGGTTGTAAACCTACATCATGTAGGTTGAACCAACCAGAACTCGGGGAAGTCCGAAAGAGCAACCTGGAGCGTTCGATTGGTTATTCGAGTCGTGCAATGGGCGACCGGCGCCGTCGGCCGGGCCGCACTGCAGGAGCTTATTGAAAACCCGCGTTATCAGTTAGTGGGCGTGCTCGTGTACGACCCGGCGAAGGCCGGCCTCGACGCGGGTGTGCTCTGCGGGCGGCCACCGACGACGGGTGTGATCGCCACGACGGACAAGGACGAGATCATCGCCCTGGGCGCCGATGTCGTCGTGCACGCGGCCAGCAAGGCCCACGCCGTCGAGACGAACGCTGCGGACATCTGCCGCCTGCTCGCGGCGGGTAGCACCGTCATCACCACCACGTCGTACAACCACCTACCCACCTACGGCGAAGAGACCGAGGCAATGTTCGCCAGGGCGTGCCGAGCGGGCGGGTCACGCTTTCACGCGGCGGGTGAGAACCCCGGTTTCATGTTCGAGCGGCTCGTCGCGACGGTGACGGGGCTGAGTAAGTCCATCGACCGCATCGACCTCTACGAGGCCACCGACGTCTCCGCCGTGGACAGTCGGCCGATGCTCGTCGACCTGATGGGCATGGGCAGACCGCCGGAAGACGTCAGCATTGACTCCCCGATCATCAAGAAGCTCGACATGGCCTACCGCCAGGCCCTCAATGCGACGGCCGACGTCCTCGGGATCACCCTGTCCCACATCGACGTGGCGGTCGACGCCACCACACTGCCCCACGACATCGACGTCCTGGCCGGCACGATCGAGGCGGGAACGGTTGTCGGGCAGCGATTCTCGTGGGTCGGCCACTGGTCGGGACGCCCGTTGCTGGCCATTCACGAGGAGTGGGTGCTCACCCGCGACCTTCCACAATGGGGCATGGCTCCATTGGCGCCCGGCGAAAAGGCGCCGCTGATCCGCGCGGTCATCAAAGGTGAGCCCAGCTTTGAACTCCAGCTCGACGTGGCATTCGACGGCGCGCCATCGACGGGCCAGCACGCCATGCCAGGTCACCTGATGATCGCGATGAGCGCGGTTCGCGCCATACCGTACGTGCTGGCCCGGCCACCCGGTGTCGTGACAGCACCGGTGTTCGGCGCGATCCAACTAGCCTGAGGCACCACCGACCGCGCGGGCGATGTGGTCGCTGGGCGCCGCATGGAAAACGTGCGCGCTGCCGTCGGGCAAAACCCTTCGGGCCACGAGATAATCGGAACCCATCCACCCCTGTCGGATGAACCGGCCGAATCGCAGGAACGTTCCCGGCGCGCCGCTGGCCGACGGGACGAGCTTCACCTGCTCCATCCCGTTCTTCACACCCTCCCCGGTCAACGGCCGTGCCGCGGCGAGACCACGCACGATCACGGTGGCCGCGTCGTGCGACAGGCCCGGCATCGAGTGTCCGGGCCGGCGACCGTATCGCGCCTCGAAGCGGTCGAGGAAGGCCTGTCCGACCGTGTTGCGCTCGTCGTAGCTGTCCAGGCCGATCCATCCGGATAGGTGCCGCCTCCACTCCGCGCTGATGTGTGCCATTTCGAACGCCGTCGTCGTGTATCGCGGCGGATCCCAGCCCGCGGCGCGCAGCGCATCCGTGAAGCCCCACAGCCCGTGCCCGAACCCGACGTGCACCAGCGCGTCGGGTTCCGCCGCACGCAACGCAGTGACCGTCTCGGACTTGTCGGCTTCGACCTGGGGAATCGCCACGGTCGCAACGACCTTCAAACCCGCGGCGTCGTAGGCTCTCTCGGCGAAGGCGAGGTACTCCTTACCGATGAGCGATGCCTCGTAGGCAATGGCGATGCGCGATCGACCGTCGCCGATCATCACCGCGGCCAGCATCACCGGCTCCTCGGGCATCGAGCCGTTGTTCAGTGCGAAGCACCAGTCGCCGAGCGCTCCCTCCGATCCCGACAGAGTGACGATCGGAACCCGCGCGGTGGCCTCGACGTGGGAACGCAGCGGCACCACGTTATCCGACACCCACGGCCCGAAGATCGCCAGGCAACCCTCCGCGACGAGCTCGTCGAAGGCCCGCTCGACCACTTGGTAGGTCCCGTTGGGCAGGCCCACCACATTGCGGGTGACGAGTTCGATCGGCCGGTCGATCAGTCCCGAGGAAAGGGCTTCATCCATCACCAGCCGCAGCGCGGCGACGCTGTCGTTGTCGGTGTCGCCGGACGTCGGATAGTCGTTGAGCAAGCCGACTTTCAGGGGAGCGACCGAACCGTATGCGCGAACCTCGTCTGCCATAGCGGCAACATACAGTATGGAGGTTGAGGCCCACCGCGCCACCGCAAACTCGCACCCGCCGAAAATGGTGGTTTACGAAAAGTGCAAAGCGAACTTTCGGCATGTTAGTTTTTCCGAGCGGGGGATCACATCCGGAGGAGACGGAATGACGCTCACATCGACGCAGGAGTCCCACGCGCCGTCAATCCAGAAGAAGTACCGCGTGATCCAGTGGGGCATGGGTAATGTCGGCACGATCGCACTGCGCCACTTCGCACACAACCCTCTCTACGAAGTGGTCGGAGTGCTTTGTAATCGCCCGGAGAAGGTCGGTAGGGACGCCGGTGAACTCGTCGGGGTAGGACCGATCGGGGTACACGCAACCACCGATAAGGCCACCTTGGAGACACTCGACGCCGATTGCGTGTTCTACGCGCCGCTCTGGTCGGACGTCGACGAGATCTGCCGACTGCTCCGCGGAGGAAAGAGCGTCGTTGCCTCGGGTGGTGCGTGGTGGCATCGGACCGAAACCAACACCGCGGACATCGACAAGATCGAAGCGGCGTGCCAAGAAGGCGGTACTTCGTTCCACGGAGGTGGCATCCACCCCGGCTACGCCGCGGACCTTCTCGTTCTGACGCTAGCCCGGATCGTCGGCAAGACCGACCACATCCACATCTACGAGGCGGTGAACTTCAATAAGGACACCCTGAAGTACTTGGACGAGATGGGGTTCGGAAAAACCCCGGTCGAATTTGCGAAGGGAAATCTCTTCCAAGACGCGTGGTCGTTGTTCGCACAGTCGCTGACGATGGTTGTCGAAGGGCTGGGTAAAACCGTGGAGAAGTTCACGACAGACGTGCAGCTCGGCACGGCCACCCGCGATATCCCGTACGAGGGATCCCCGGACATGGACATGCCCGGCCTCAAAGGTGTGATCAAGACGGGCACCGTCGCGTCCCAGCATCATCTCTGGACGGCGTGGGTGGACGGCAGGCCATTCATCACGCTGCACGAGCTCTACTCGTTTGTTGAACACGACGCCATCGAGCCGAAACCTGATTGGGAGCCCTACTACCACTACCGCGTGGTGATTGACGGCGACCCGGGAACCGAGCTGATCCTGCGGGGCAGCGAAGATGCACGAGACCACGCGAAGCCCGGCTATATCGGCTACGCCTGGACCGCGATGGAACCAGTGAACGCCATCCCCGCCATCTGTGATGGCCCGCCGGGTTTCAAGTCCCACGCCGACCTTGGGCTCATGACTGTTCGCGGGATCGTGCGCTGATAACACCTGGGCACGCCCCTCAACATGCAGACTGAATGTTGCTACGATCATCGGCATGGCGCAGCGCGGTGGTGCGGACGATGATCGGCGTGCCCGTGGCGAGCAGACTCGCCGCGACCTGATCGAGGCGGGCCGGGAACTGTTCGTGGAGCACGGATTCTTCAACACGAGCATCGGTGACCTCGTGGCGAAGTCGGGCGTCGGCACGCGCGGTGCCTTCTACCACCACTTCAAGGACAAGGCCGAGCTGTTTCGGGCCGTGTTCGAAGACGTTGAGAACGACCTTACGCTGCGGTCCATCGCCACTCCCCCGCCCGGCACGGACCCGTGGGAACGGCTCACGAGCGGTCTGCACGGATTTCTCGAAGCCGCAACGGAGCCCGCCGTGCAGAGGGTGATACTCGTCGACGGTCCGGTGGTGCTGGGCTGGCAGACCCTGCGCGAAATCCAGGAGGGCAACAGCATCGCCCTCATCAACGAGTTGGTCCGCGAGGCGATCGCAGAGGGCATCATCGACGACCAGCCCGTCGGGGAGCTGACGCACATGCTCGTCGCGGCGCTCGAGGAGGCTTCACGTCTGGTCGCGCATGCCGCAAATCCCGCCAGGGCACGCCGCCGAGCCGCCAAGGTCCTCGACCGGCTGTTGCTCTCGTTCGCCGTAGCGCCCCGAAAAATATTGCGGCGGTAGCGTTTCTGGATTTGCTCATGGTCAAAGGCTACCGTTCTGAAAATGTACATTTCCGTAATTGAATATAGTTCCTCTACAACCTGATAGTCTCGCTCTCAACCTCTGCACAAGGAGTCCCATGCAGCCCGAAGAGATGATCCTGGTGAGCGTCGACGACCATCTGGTGGAACCACCGAACCTGTTCGAGGGCAGGGTTGTGAACACGTACGCCGACGAGACGCCCCGGGTGATCCGGCAGTCCGACGGCTCGGAGGTCTGGACGTTCAACGGCGCGATCATCCCCAACATCGGCCTCAACGCCGTGGCGGGCCGCCCGCGCGAGGAGTACGGCATCGAACCCACTGCCTTCGACGAGATGCGCCCGGGGTGCTACGACATCCACGAGCGAATCAAGGACATGGACGCGGGCGGTGTGCTCGCGTCCATGTGCTTCCCGTCCTTTCCCGGCTTCGCGGGCCGGCTGTTCGCCACCCACCCCGATAAGGACCTCGCGCTCGCCGTCACCCAGGCGTACAACGATTGGCACATCGACGAGTGGTGTGGGTCGTATCCCGGACGCTTCCTGCCCATGGGATTACCCGTACTTTGGGATCCGGAGTTGTGCGCCAAGGAGATCCGTCGCAATGCCGAGAAGGGTTGTCACTCAGTGACCTTCACCGAGAACCCCGCCACCCTCGGCTTCCCGAGCTTCCACGACGACTATTGGGATCCGATGTGGCGGGCGCTGTCGGACACCAACACGGTGCTCTCGGTCCACCTGGGCTCGTCGGGCAAGATCACGATGACCGCCGACAACGCGCCCATCGACGTGATGATCACGCTGCAGCCGATGAATGTCTGCTCGGCGGCCGCAGACCTGTTGTGGTCGCGAGTCATCAAGCAATTCCCCGACGTACGGTTCGCGCTCTCGGAGGGCGGCACCGGGTGGATCCCGTATTTCGTCGACCGCCTCGACCGCACGTACGAAATGCATCACCTGTGGACGGGCCAGGACTTCGGCGACAGACTGCCCAGTGAGGTCTTCCGGGAGCGCTTCCTGACCTGCTTCATCGCCGATCCGATCGGGGTCAAGCTGCGCCACGACGTCGGCATCGACAACATCGCCTGGGAGTGCGACTACCCGCATTCCGACTCGTCGTGGCCCGCGGCGGCCGAGGAACTCGCCCTCGTCATGGCTGGGCTGCCCGACGACGAGATCAACAAGATCACCTACGAGAATGCGTGTCGGTGGTATTCGTTCGACCCGTTCGAACACCGCACCCGAGAGCAGTGCACGGTGGGCGCCCTGCGTGCCGGTGCCGGTGACCACGACGTCGAGATCCGCAGCTTCGACCACGGTCGGTTCGAACGCACCGTGGGCTCGACCCTCGGCTCCGTGAGTGCCAAGCTCGATGTCTGACAACGGAAATCAACCGATGCGGGTCGCCGTCGTCGGCGCCTCCGCGGGCCTCGGCCGATGCATCGGCACCGGGCTCGCCCAACGCGGTGCGCACGTCGCGCTACTGGCGCGTCGATACGACCGGCTGGTCGAGGCCGCCAAGGATGCCGGCAACGGCGCGGTCGCCATCGCGTGCGACGTCACCGTCACCGACAGCTGCAAAAAGGCGATCTCCGAGGTTGTCGGCGCGCTCGGCGGTCTTGACGCCTTGGTGTACACGACCGGCATGGGTGTGTTGGCTCCACTGCGCGAGGTGACCGCGGAACAATGGGCACAGTTGTTCGCGACCAATGTCACCGGCGCCGCGCTCGTCACCGCGGCCGCCGCCCCGCATTTGGCGGCGACGGCCGGCTCTGCCGTATACCTGTCCTCACTGAGTGCGTCCTACACGACGCCGTGGCCGCTGCTCGGGGCCTACTCGGTTACCAAGAGCGCCTTAGACAAGCTCGTTGAGGCCTGGCGTATCGAACATCCGGAGATCGGCTTCACCCGTCTCGCCGTGGGCGACAGCCTCGGCGGCGCCGGCGACGCGCAGACCGAGTTCAACAAAAGCTGGGACCCCGACGCTCTGGAAGCGGCCATCAGGTACTGGATGGAGAACAAGTACATGGTGGGGGGGCCTCGTTGACGCGGAACACCTGACCGAGGTCGTCCATTCCGTGATCCACTGCGGCAACAGCAGTTTCATCCCTTACCTGACACTGGCCCCGCGCGCCTCCGACGCGGTGAAGGAACTCCGCCAATGGTGAAACCCCTAACGAAAGAGACGCAATGAAGTCCAAAGCAGCGGTGTTGCGCGGTGTCGGTGTGGATTGGGAAGTCACCGAAGTGGAGCTCGATCCGCCGCACGCGGGCGAAGTGCTGGTCAAGATGGCCTATGCGGGCATCTGTCACTCCGACGAACACTTCTATACCGGCGACAGTGTGCCGACAGCGGAGATGGAAGAGATGATGCGGGCGTCTGGCCTTCCGGTGCCCGAATGGTTCCCCATGCTCGGAGGACACGAGGGCTCCGGTGTGGTCGAAGCGGTCGGGCCCGGGGTGACATCACTGAAGCCCGGTGACCATGTGGCCATTTCGTTTCTGCCCGCCTGCGGCAATTGCCGATGGTGCGCCAGTGGCTACACCTACCTGTGCGACGTGGGCGCCGACATCTACAGCAAGGCGATGACCACCGACGGCACCCGCCGTCGCCACCTCGGCGGCGAAGACCTCATGGCGATGATGCAGGTCGGCACCTTCTCCGAATACGTGGTGGCCTCCGAGCGCTCGCTCGTCAAAGTCCACGACTGGATCCCCCTAGAGGCCGCCTCGCTGGTGTCCTGCGGGGTGACAACAGGATTCGGGTCGGGATCGGTCGCGGCGGGTACCCAAGCCGGCGATACCGTCGTCGTGGTCGGTGTCGGCGGAATCGGCATGAACGCCGTGCAGGGCGCGAAAGTCGCCGGCGCCAAGCACATCGTCGCCGTGGACCCCAACGAGTTCAAACGCGAGATCGCGCCGACGTTCGGGGCCACCCACGCCGCTGCCGACATCGGTGCCGCGCTGGAACTGGTCAAGGAGATCACCTGGGGGGTGATGGCCGACCGGGTCGTTCTCACGCCCGGGGTCGTTCCGGCGGACATGATAATGACGGCGATGATGTTGTTGCGCAAGGGCGGAACCTGCGTGCTGACCGGGATGCCGAAGATCACCGACCTGATGGTGCCGATCGTCCTCACTGACATGGTCAGTTCGTGCAAGACGTTCAAGGGGGTGCTCTACGGCGAGATGAACCCCCGCGAGGCCATGCCGAAACTATTGGCGATGTATGAGGCGGGGCTGATCAAGCTCGATGAGCTGGTCACGCAGAAGTACAAGCTCGATGACATCAACGAGGCCATGAAAGACCTGCGCGCGGGCAAGAACATCCGGGGCGTCATCGCCTTCGAATAGCGTCGCGACGTCACGTCGCGCGGTGCAACAGCATGACGCCGGATGGAACTCCCCCACCGGTACTGACGACGGCGGTGCGTGCGTCTTTGACTTGGCGGTTACCGGCCTGGTGGCGCAATTGCAGCACCGCTTCGTAGAGGAAGCCGAATCCGTGCAGGCGTCCCTCGGACAGCTGGCCGCCGTGCGTGTTCAGTGGAAGCTCGCCGTCCAGCGCAATGCGCCGGCCGCCATCCAGCCATCCCTGGGCCTCGCCGAAGCCGCAGAAACCCAAGGCCTCGAGCCACGACACGCAGTTGAACGTAAAGCCGTCGTACAGCAGGGCAAGGTCGACGTCCTCGGGCCGCAGATCAGTTCTGCTCCACAAATGCGCGGCCTGGCCGATGACCTGGGGCTCGTGAGTGAGCGTCCCCTGATCCCACGAGATACGTTCGGCCACTTGCGTTCCGACGGCCTCACAGCGTATGGCCGGTCGCGGCAGATCACCGCCGATCGACGCGTTGGAGGCCACGACCGCGATCGAACCGTCGCAGGGAACGTCGCAGTCGTAGAGGCCGAACGGTGACGTGATGGGCCGCGCGGCGAGGTAGTCGTCCATGGTCATCGGTTCGCGGTAGATGGCCGACGGGTTGAGCGCGGCATTGCGCCGCGCGTTCACGGCGATCATGCCGAAGAGTTCCCGATTCGCACCGTATCGATGCAGATACTGGTTGGCATTCACACCGATCCAATTGGCCGCCGAGGCGGCGCCAAACGGCAACGACCATTGCTGGGGCCCCGATACCCGTCCGCCGCCCCCGTGTAGTCGAAGCGCGGCATACGTCGATTCCCACACCGTCCGAAAGCACAGGACGTGTCGGCAAAGGCCCGCGGCCACCGCCATCATCGCGGCTATGATCGCGCCACCCTGGCCGGGTAGATCCATGCCGCCGTTGATCCACGTGGGATGTATGCGCAAAGCCTCCTCGACGGCAGCGATGCCGCCTTCGCTCATACCCATGCCCACGGGTCCCGGGTACGTCGAAAGACCGTCAATATCAGACAGTTCCAAACCGGCATCGGCAACCGCGGCAAGACATGCGTCCATCGTGAGCGACAACGGATCGACCATCAGCCGGCGGCCGGTGGCTGACCGGCCGATGCCCGATATCACGGATCGATGCTCAAACCGCTCCGTCGTTACCGGCTGACGCGGAACGGGAGAAGCGGGCGGCCCCAGCAGGTCCCGCTCATCGGTGCCACCCGTGGGTTCGAACAGCGGGATCCAGACGTCGTCAATGTTGTCGAATCGCACGGAGACGCGCTGGCCGACGTGCACCTCCTCGGGTGAGCAGCCGACGACGTTGGTCGTCAGGCGCACCTCGGCGCACTCGTCGAGTGCGACCACCGCGATGACGTAGGGCGGCTCGAATCCGGGAAGCCATGGATGCTCGTTGACCGTGTAGCCCACCACCGTCGCACGACCGGAAACCACGGCGGGTTCAGCCGATGTCGCCCGGCATGATGGACAGATCGGCACCGGAGGGTGCACGTACGTATCGCACTCGCTGCAGTGCTGGATGCGTAGATGGCCATCCTTGCCGGACGTCCAGAACCATTGATTCCACGGTGTGAGCTGCGGCAGCGGTCTCATGCCTTGCCCCCGGGCGCACGCCGGTCGCGAAGGCCGTCAGCTTCCGTGAGTTGCCGCCGCGCTATGGGAGGCATCCGCGCCGGGTAGCTGCGAATATATTCATTCTCATAATTGCAATTGCCCATTGTCGCCATAGTCTCACATCGGTCGGCCCAGCTACCGGCCGGCTGGCCGATGCGCATCAGTTCGAGGTTGTCGTCGTCCATGGTCAACGAATGATCAGCGACGACCGGCTCGAGCATCGGCCGGTTGCAGTGGGTATTGGTCGGGCTTAGTCGTGGCCTTGACCTGAACGTGGTGGACCGCAACATCATTCAATTCGATCGCGAAATCGACGATGTCGTCGTTCGCGTCATCGGTATCTTTGAGCATCGGTTCCACGACCAGACCCGCGCACGGAATCAACTCGGGGTGTTCGCGCAGGTGTCGCAGAAAATACTCGAGCGTCGCCAGGTACTGATATTTGAGGCCGTAAGCCGCAGCAGAACCTCCGCCCCAGTAGTCATGAGCTGACTTGTCTTACGGCCAGACGACGATCCACGGGTTCAGCCGTCTCACTCAAATGTCCAATTGGACATCAAGTGGACATTTCATTTGAGAATTGGAAACGGGATTTGAGAACCTACAGCTTTCGTAGGCGACCGGCTCGACACCCCACCGCGAATCTGCCATTGACGAATGTCACCATTTGGTATTGACTGCGTTGTATGACGGACGGTGTTCCGGCTCGCGGGTCGCTGCGATCCCGCGGGGCGGCAGCGGTAAGTGCCTACACCTTGCGGCCGATCACCAGCGTGATCCCGCCCGAGCGGGCATGGGGGCTATGGCTCTCGCGTCAGATCATCGCCAGGATCATGGGCACCTTTGGACCCTCGCTCGCGGGCACGCGCGTCGAACTGGTCGACACCAGGCTGCCCGACGGCCGCCGCGTCAAAGGGGAATGGGTCTACGGGCCGCGCACCCCCACCAGCGAAGCTGAGCGCTCATCGACAACCGCGGGAGCCATCTACTACGTGCACGGCAGCGGGTACGCCGTGTGTTCGCCAAAGACGCACCGCCGGTTGACATCCTGGCTTTCGTCCTTGACCGGCCTTCCGGTGTTCTGCATCGACTACCGACTCGCCCCAAAGCATCGCTTCCCCACCGCGGCCGACGATGTCCGCGCGGGCTGGGACTGGCTGGTCGACACGTGCGGCCTACTGCCCAAACACATTGTGATCGCCGGAGATTCGGCGGGCGGTCACCTGTCGGTCGACCTACTGCTGCAACCGGGGGTCGAACACCCCGCCGCCATGGTGTTGTTCTCCCCCCTCTATGACCTGACGTTCGAGCTGGCCAAGGCGCGAGAACGGATTCGCCCCGATCCGGCCACCCGGGCGGCCAACGCGATCCGGCTGGTGGGCCGCTACCACAGCGGCGTCGACCTCACCCATGAGCGGCTGACGCTCGACGTCGCCCGCGGTCCCGCGCTTCCGCCCACACTGATCCAGGCCGGCGGAGCCGAAATGCTGCAAGAGGACGCCCACCAACTCGCCGCCGACATCCGCACCGCCGGCGGCAGATGCGAACTACAGATCTGGCCGCACCAGGTGCACGTCTTTCAGGCGTTGCCGCGCATGACGCCCGAAGCCGCCAAGGCCATGGCCTATGTCGCGCGGTTCATCACCCACGCCCTGCAGGATGCCCGTGCCCTCACCCAGGAGGTGCACTGACATGTTGGACCGGCTGCTGCACCGATCGAAGACCAGCCGCGGCGCCCTGGCGGTGGTGACCGGCGCGGGAAGCGGCATCGGTGCGGCCTTCGCCCTCGAACTGGGCAAGCGCGGCGGCACCGTCGTGTGCAGCGATATCGACCAAGCCGCCGCCCAGCGGACGGCCGACGCGATCACCGAACACGGCGCGAAAGCCCTCGCAACCCGTTGTGATGTCTCGCAATTCGGCGACGTGCAGGCGCTGGCCGAGCAGTCGCAGTCCTGGTTCGGCGCCCCACCCACACTGGTGATCAACAACGCCGGTGTCGGCGCCGGCGGCGCGGCCATCGGTGATGCGCCACTGGACGATTGGCAGTGGACGCTCGGAATCAACCTGTGGGGTCCCATTCACGGCTGTCATGTGTTCACCCCGATCCTGCGCGACGCCGCGCAGTCGGCCGCGCCGCGGGGCATCATCAACGTGGCCTCGGCCGCGGCGTTCGGCGCGGCCCCCGGCATGGCGGCCTACAACGTCAGCAAGGCGGGCGTGCTGTCACTGTCCGAGACCCTGGCCGCCGAGCTGTCCGGCACGCCGGTGCGGGTCACCGTGCTGTGCCCGACGTTCGTCAAGACGAACATCCTCGAATCCGGGCGGATCAGCGAGGAATCCGGCGAACTGGCCGCAAAACTGATGCGCTGGACCGGGTTCTCCGCGGACAAAGTCGCCCGCATCTGCTTGGACGCGCACGACCGCGGCGACCTGTACTGCATGCCGCAGCTCGACGCACAAATCGGCTGGCACATCAAACGCCTTGCCCCGCAGGCCTATACGCGAGCGGCCGGCCTGGTGTCCCGAATCAACCTGCCCTGATCACCCGACGGAAAGGAGCCTCCGGTGGCCATCGACATGGAAGCCATGCTCGCCAAGATCAAGGATCGACAGTGGGCGCTCGCCGACATCGATTGGACCGCGCCCGGCGCCGACATGATCAGTGACGAACAGCGGCCACAGCTCAAGGCGTTCATGGCCGACCTGTGCTGGATCGAGAACATCGGCGCCAGGGGATTCGCGGCACTGGCGAAGAAGGCGCCCACCCCGACCATCGCCGAGATCTACCGCTACTTTCACGCCGAGGAGCAGCGGCACGCCAACGCCGAACTGGCGCTGATGAAACGCTGGGGCATGCTCACCGACGGTGAGATTCCCGAGCCGAACGTGAATATCCGGCTGGCGATCGACTGGTTGGACCGTTGGGCCGACGACATGCCGCTGTCGCTGCTGGGCACCGTCATCCCGATGCTCGAGGTGGCACTGGACGGCGCCCTGTTGAAATTTCTCCTCGACGAGGTGCACGACCCCATCTGCCATCAGGTCTTCGAGAAGATCAACAATGACGAATCCCGCCATCTCGTCGTCGATTTCGAAGTCCTCGACATGATCGGGCACGCCAAGGTCCGGCGGTTGCTGATCGACTTCGTCGGTCACCATGCCACTCCGGGCCTCATCATCGGTGCGATCACCGGCGCACCGCTGATCAACCGGATCCGCAACGAGATCACCGCCATGGGCATGGAGCCGGAGCGGCTCTACCGGGCGGTGAAACGATTCAAAGAGCTTGGCGATCGCGGCGAACGCACCACTCGGGTGCCGACCTATCGTTTCCTGAGGCGCTACGCCGGAGTGGTCACCAACCCACGCCACCCCTACCACCTGCTGGCGAATTCGATGGTGTGGCTTTCCGACCGGTATCCGCGGCTGCTGCTTCCGCCGGTGCCATCCTGGGTGGAAGAACTCACCCACGAGCCGGCGGCGTGAGCATGGCACGCGATCACGCCCACGCGGCGCTCATCATCGGAGCCGGCTTCACCGGTCTGGGTGCGGCGATCCGACTGGCCGAGGCCGGAGTCGACGACATCGTGATTCTGGAGCGCGCCGACCGGGTCGGCGGAACCTGGCGTGACACAACGTATCCCGGTGCCAGCTGCGACGTTCCCTCGCTGCTGTATTCCTACTCGTTCGTCAAGAACCCGACCTGGTCGCGAACCTACTCGCCGGCCCCCGAGATCTATCGCCACCTCGAGGACATGGCCGACCGGTTCGACATTCGCCGGCGCATCAGGTTCGGCCACGAGGTCAGCGGTTTGGCCTTCGACGAGGACGCCGGCGTGTGGACCGCCACCACCAAGAACCGCAAGAAGTTCCGCGCCCGTACCGTGGTGCTGGCGTCGGGTCCGCTGTCCGACGTCAGCTTCCCCGACATCCGTGGGCTGGACAGCTACCGCGGGCACAAGATCCACAGCGCGCGCTGGGACCACGACTACGACTTCGCGGGCAAGCGGGTCGCGGTCATCGGGACCGGCGCCAGCGCCATCCAGATCATCCCCGAACTGGTCAAGCAGGCCGGGTTCGTCAAGGTGTTTCAGCGCACCCCGTGCTGGGTGCTGCCGCGGCTGGACGTCGCCACCCCACCGGCTGTCCAGGCGTTGTTCGCGAAAGTTCCTGCCGCACAGGAACTTGCCCGCCAGGCGCTGTACTGGGGCCACGAAGCCAGCGCCACCGCGCTGGTGTGGGACACGCCGTTGACGTCGCTGGTCGCCCGGCTCGGAAAGGCGCATCTGCGCGCTCAGGTGAAGGATCCGTGGCTGCGCCGTCAGCTGACGCCGGACTTCCGGCCCGGCTGCAAGCGCATGCTGGTCTCGAGCGACTACTACCCGGCGCTGCAACGCGACAACTGCAAGCTCATCGACTGGCCGATCGCCACGTTGAGCCCGGCCGGCATTCGCACCAGTGACGGCATCGAGCACCACCTCGACTGCATCGTGTTCGCCACCGGCTACGACGTGCACCTGACCGGTCCGCCGTTTCCGGTCACCGGGCTGGGGGGCCGATCGCTGGCCGCCGAATGGGCCGGTGGCGCACAGGCTTACAAGAGCATCAACGTGCACGGCTACCCGAACCTGTTCGTGATGACCGGCCCCAACTCCGGGCCCGGGCACAACTCGCTGCTGGTCTACATCGAGGGCCAGCTGGACTACGCGGTCCGCGGCATCACCACCATTCTCAACGACGACCTGCGCTACCTCGATGTGCGCGAAGAGGTTCAACGCCGCCACAACGAGGCCATTCAACGCCGGCTCACCAAGACGACCTGGATGTCGGGGTGCCGAAGTTGGTACCTCACCAAGGACGGATTCAACGGGTCGATGTATCCCGGCTTCGCCACGCAGTATCTTCGCCAGATGAGCGATTTCCGGTACCAGGACTATCAGGCCGTGGCGCGGCGTGCCCGCACACCCGCCGCCTCCTCCGCCTGAGCCGGCGCACCGACATGGCAACCGAGCGCGCAACCTACCGTTCTTCCAGGCCGGAGCCGGGCACCATCGCCAGCGTGCTGCACAACGTGCGGCGGGCACCCAAGCGCGTCCGGCGCCAGTCGCGGGAATATCGCCAACTCATCGAGGGCGCGGTGTCGCAGCTTTTCGACGCGGCGGTCCGTCACCCGCACGGCGACCCCAACTCCGGTGAGTACCGGATCGACGACCTGGCCCGGCTGGCCGGCACCACCACCCGCAACATTCGCGTCTACCGTGACCGCGGGCTGCTGCCGCCGCCCCTGCGCGTCGGCCGGATCGCGCTGTTCAACGACACCCACCTGACCCGGCTGCGGCTGATCACGTCGATGCTCGACCGCGGCTACACCATCGCCCACGTCCGGGAAATGCTCAGCGCCTGGGAGCAAGGCAAGAACCTCGGTGACGTGCTGGGCCTGGAAACCGCCATCGTGGGCACCTGGACCACCGAGAAACCGGAGACCATGTCGCTGGCCGAGGCGCAGCGACTCGTCGGCGACCCCCGCGCGTTCGAGCGCCTGGTGGCGCTTCAGGTGATCCGCGTCGACGGGTCCCGGGCCACCCTGACCCGCCCGAAGCTGATCGAGGCGTTCAACGAAATACGCGGCTACGGCGTCGAATTCGACAAGCTCATCGACCTGCACGAGCAGATCGTCCCCGAGATCGACAAGATCAGCGACATGCTGGTGCGCGCGGGCGCCGAACACGTGCTCGATCGGATCAAGCCCGGCGAACCATTGCCGGCCGACGCCGAGATCGCCGAGCTGATCACCATGCTGGTGCGGTTCCGCACCCAAGCGGTCGCGACGGTCACCGCGACGCTCGCGTCGTCGATCGAAGCCAATATTGAGTCGTTGGTCAGCCGTATTCTGGCCGACTATCTCGAATCCAGCTCGTCGGCCTGAATACGGCTTCGCGCGCACCTCGGGTCGTGCGCGCGCAATCTAGACGTGGGTCAGCACTAAAAAGGAGTGCTGACCACAGTGCAGGTTAAGCACGTGTAGGTGCCCGTGCAGGCTGCGGCCGTGGGGTAAGTGAGGGCCAGCATTACGGCAAGAATGATTTTGGACTTACGGCCAGACACAAATACTCCATCCCGTTGAAGGTGGCACAGATGCTAAACGCGGCGCTGTCAGAAAACCGGAGAATGATGGATTTTCGCGGCAAACCCGCAGCAGGCGTGCAGGGTTGCGCGTGACATCGGCCCGGCGGCGACAATCATCGGCGAACACTCGGCTCAATGCCGGCTCAGCGTCAGCGTTCCTTTCGTTTGCAACACTTTGCTGGCGGTGATTTTCTCGGTCCTGCGTGCCTCACGTTCGAGGTAGCGCTGCTTGGATTCCTCGAATTTCTCCGACGCATCCTGCAGCTCCTTGACCAGCAGGCCGAGATCGTCGCGCATTCGGGCGGCCTCGCCGGTAAAGTCTTCGCGTTCGAAGATGCGCCATTTCTTGAGCACCGGCATGACCACCTCGTCGAGATGGATCCGTGGGTCATACACACCGCCGACGGCGATGATCACCGCCTTGCGCCGAAACTCCGGCACCGTGAATCCGGGCATCTTGAAATTGCGCAGAATCCGGTGCACCGACTTCATCGCTTGATTCGGTGCGATATCCAGGCCTGCGGCGCTGACGTCCCGGTAGAAGATCATGTGCAGGTTTTCGTCGTGCGACACCCTGGCCATCAACTGCTCGGCGATCGCGTCGTTGCACACTTTGCCGGTGTTGCGGTGCGAGACGCGGGTGGCCAATTCCTGGAATGAGACATACATGACCGAGTCGAACAGGCTCTCGGCGAACATGTCGCCCTGCTGATTCTGGCCGGGGCTGAAGCCCCGGGTCATTTGCTCGAGCCGCAGCAACTCCAATTCCACCGGGTCCACCGATCGAGTGACCACGAGGTAATCGCGCAGCGCGGTGCTGTGCCTGGCCTCCTCCGCGGTCCAGCGGTTCACCCACTGGCCCCACGGGCCGTCCATGCCGAAATTCATGGCGATTTCGCGGTGATACGACGGCAGATTGTCTTCGGTCAGCAGGTTTTGGACGATGGCCACCTGCGCGACGTCGGGCAGCCGGGTCTGGCCGGGCTCCCAATCCTGCCCGCCGCGGGTGTGGAAATTCTTGCCGTCCGACCAGGGCACGTAGTCGTGCGGGTTCCACTCCTTGAACTTCGCCAGGTGCCGGTTGAGCAGCCCCTCCACCACCGGCTCGAGTTCATGCAGCAGCTGCAGGTTAGTCAGGTCCTTGGGCACGGAACCCTCCCGGTTGTCCATCGCGGTCGGCAGCCCGCATGTATCTGTGTCATGCGGTTACATGAAGATGACACGCGGCGGAGGCGACCACCTAGGGCCGAAAGTCCCTTAGCGCCGAACCGTGACCCGGCACACGCCAGGCAGCGGCAGCCCCGGGAAGCTATTGGCGCGCAATGAGATACGGCGCGAGGGTGGACAGCTTCTCGCAGGTCTCCTCGAATTCGCGCTCGGGCGTCGACTCTTCGATGATGCCGGCGCCGGCCCGCAGCCAGGTCTTGCCGTCATGCTCGTAGGCCGCGCGCAACGTCAACGCCGCGTCCAGCGCGCCGTCGGCCGAAACCATCACCACCGCACCCGAATACAGCCCGCGTGGTCCCTCGTCGAGACGCAGGATCGCCTCCACTCCGCCCGCTTTCGGGATGCCCGAGGCGGTGACGGCGGGGAACAGCGCTTCCAGCGCGTCCATCCGGTCGTTGGACGTGCCCAGCCGCCCGCTGACCGTGGAGCCGAGATGCTGGACGCTGCCCCGTTCCCGGACCGTCATGAAGTCGGTGACCACGGCGGTGCCGGGCTCGGCGATCTCGGCCATCTCCTGCAGCGAGCTTCGCACCGAAATCGCGTGCTCGACAATCTCTTTGGAGTTCGACTCCAGGTCGTCACGGGCCTGGCGGTCGTGCAGGGCGCCGCGGCCGAACGCGCGGGTGCCCGCCAGCGGTTCGGTCACCACGACGCCGTCGTGACGCACGGCCGCAACCAGTTCCGGGCTGTAGCCCACCGCGCGAATCCCGCCAAGCCGCAGCAGAAACGACCGCACCGGGGTGTTGTGCCGACGGGCCAGCCGGTAGGTGGAGGGGAAGTCCAGCGCGAAAGGCACTTGGAGACAACGGGAAAGAATCACCTTGTGATAGCGGCCGGCAGCGATCTCCGCGACGGCCGAGGCCACCCGATCGCGATAGTTCGACGGGTCGGTGACGACGTCGACCGCCGAGGCGTCGCGCAGCCCCGGCACCCCGTCGCCGAGCACGCCCAGCACGTCGTCGCGCCGGCCGGTCGACGTCCCGAACAGCTGGATCGCCTCGCGGGTCACCACGACGCGTCCGTTCGGCCAGAACACCCGGGCCAGCGCGGTGCCCGGCGCCAGTCGCTGCTGCAGCCCGTAGCGATAGACGCCGAACTCGAAGGCGATCCAGCCGAAAAGCTGGTCGGTCTCCAGCAGCAGCCGATCGATGGCCTCACCGAGCACCGGCCCCGGCCGGCCCGACCAGTGTTGGCGCTGGGTCACGCCGTCGCGGATCACCCGCAGCTCGTCGCTGTCCAGCTCGATCATGGCGCGCACCCCGGTGGCCAGCACCCATTCACCGCCGCGCTCGTAGAGCAAATACTCTTCCCCGGCACGCTCGGAGAGCACCACGGCCAGCTCGGCGGCCAGGTCCGCCGGGTCGATGTGCACCGGAAGGGGAATCGACGGCGACTCAGAGCCGGCGGAAGTTGTCTCGACGCTGACCTCGGTCACGGTTAGTAAATGTAGCCTAACCTATGTAGCTTTGCGCAACCGATCTCGTCAGCCCGATTCCCGGAAGGGCGGTGATCGTCGTCGCAACGTTTTCCCGCCGTTTACGTGGCGGCCACACACGGTGCGCATCCGGCGGCCACACTCATCCCGGGGTGGTCACCGCCCGTCGGTTCGGAGCAGCCACCGGCCGTGGCCTACAGTCCGGACCTGGCTTCTATTGACTGCACAGTAAATCCACAGCACCTTCACACCAAATGCACGGCGGCGGCGAACCGGCCAATCCGCCCCGATTCCGCCCGGAAATCCGGCCCTGAGCAGCGCTTATGCCGCCCGAAAGGATTCCGTTAAATCTTCCTCACCCGCCGTGTCGTCGAGTGGCGAGGCCAGGGCGGCGGGGATAGGTTCGTCACGGTCGTCGGGACGTTTCGTGGCTGCTCGGCTCGCGGACGGTGCTTCCCCACGATCACGGCTCTGATCAACGGAGGCATCGATGCTGCAAGAGTTCTGGCACAACTTCACCCACAACCTCTTCAAGCCGCTACTGCTGTTCTTCTACTTCGGTTTCCTGATCCCGATTCTCAAGGTGCGGTTCGAATTCCCCTACGTGATCTATCAGGGGTTGACGATGTATCTGCTGCTGGCCATCGGCTGGCACGGCGGCGAGGAACTCGCCCAGGTCAGCGCGTCGAGCGTCGGGGCGATCGTGGGCTTCATGGTGCTCGGGTTCGTGCTGAACTGCGCCATCGGCGGGCTGGCCTACCTGGGGCTGAGCCGGCTGAAATCGCTGCGCAAGGTGGACCGCGCCACCATCGCCGGCTACTACGGGTCGGACTCGGCGGGCACCTTCGCCACCTGCGTGGCGGTCCTGGCGGCGGTGAACATCGCCTTCAACGCCTACATGCCGGTGATGCTGGCCGTGATGGAGATTCCCGGCTGCCTGGTGGCGCTGTACTTCGTGGCGCGACTGCGCCACCGGGGCATGGACTCCGCCGGGTACATGCCCGACGAGGCGGGCTACACGCCGCCGGTCCGGGTCGGGGTCGGTCCCGGCACCGCCGCGCGTCCGCCGCACGGCCAGAGCCTGCAGACCCAGGAGGAGGCGGCCATCGAGCAGGAGCTGGAACTGTCGCTGGAAAAGCTGGAGCATCCGGAGTGGCAGACCGACCCGGGCCCGCTGCGCGGCAAGGGCACAAGGGCGCCGATCTTCTCCCGGGAGCTGTTCCAGGAGGTCTTCCTCAACCCCGGCCTGGTCCTGCTGATGGGCGGCATCATCATCGGCCTGGTCAGCGGGCTGCAAGGCCAGAAGGTCGTCGCCGACGACGACAAGTTCTTCGTGATCGCCTTCCAGGGCGTGCTGTGTCTGTTCCTGCTCGAGATGGGGATGACGGCGTCGCGCAAGTTGAAGGACCTTCGCTCCGCCGGCTGGGGTTTCATCGTCTTCGGCCTGGTGGCCCCGAATGTCTTTGCGACACTGGGCATTTTCGTCGCCTGCAGCTACGCCTCGCTGACCCACACCGACTTCAAGACCGGGACCTACGTGCTGTTCGCGGTGCTTTGCGGTGCGGCGTCCTACATCGCCGTGCCCGCGGTGCAACGCCTGGCGATCCCCGAGGCGAGCCCGACGCTGCCGCTGGCCGCCTCGCTGGGCCTGACGTTCTCCTACAACGTCACGGTGGGGATCCCGCTCTACATCGAGATCGCCCGCCTCGTCGAGCGCTGGTACGGGGTCTGACCGGCGTCACCCCAACAGCGTGCGCACCACGCCGTCGGCCAGCAGCCGCCCGCGCGGCGTGAGCACCAGCCGGTCGCCGTCGCGCACCAACAACCCGTCGGCCACCACGCCCTGGACGCGTTCGCGTTCCGCGGGATTCAACAGATCCACCGGAAGCCCTTGGCGCAGGCGGATTTTCAGTAGCACGTCTTCGGTGTGCAAGGCCTCGGAGCCGAGCTGCTCGAATCCGGCCACCGGCAGCGCCGCGGCGTTGAGCCGTTCGGCATAGGCGTTGGGGTGCTTGACATTCCACCAGCGCGTCGTGCCGACGTAGCCGTGGGCACCGGGACCCGCGCCCCACCACTGACCGCCGTCCCAGTAGCCGAGGTTGTGCCGGCACTGCCCGCCCGGGCGCGACCAGTTGGAGACTTCGTACCAGGACAGACCCGCCTGCGACAGCCGCGCGTCGACCAATTCGTAACGGTGCGCCAGCACGTCGTCGTCGGGCGCCGCCAGCTCACCGCGGCGCACCCTCCGGGCCAGCGCCGTGCCTTCCTCGACCACCAGCGCATAGGCGGACACGTGGTCCACACCGGTTTCGATCGCGGTGTCGAGCGACCACAGCAGGTCCTCGTCGGACTCCCCCGGCGTCCCGTAGATGAGATCGAGGCTGACGTGCTCGAACCCGGCGGCCAGCGCCTCGCGGGCGGCGTCCGCCGACCGGTTCGGCGTGTGAATGCGGTCCAGCACACCCAGCACCCGCGGCGCCACCGACTGCATCCCCAGCGACACCCGGGTGTAACCGGCCGCCCGGATGGCGTCGAAGAACTCCGGCCACGTCGACTCGGGGTTGGCCTCGGTGGTGATCTCCGCGTCGGGCGCCAGGGCGAAGTGCTCGCGCACCATGTCCAGCAGCAGCGCCAGCCGCGCGCCCCCCAGCAGCGAGGGCGTCCCGCCCCCGACGAACACGGTGTTCACCGGTGGTGGCCGCAGCCGCGCGGCGGCCAGTTCCAGTTCCGTGCGCAGCGCCCCCAGCCACGCGTCGGGATTGACCCCGCCCAGCTCGGCGGGTGTGTAGGTGTTGAAATCGCAGTAGCCGCAACGGGTTACGCAAAACGGCACGTGCACATAGAGGCCGAACGGGCGCCCGTCGACCACCCGCACGTCGGGCAGCTCGACCGTTTGCTCGCGAATGGCCATGCCACATGATCCCACGGCGAACGGGCGGCCCGGGCGGTACGGCGAGCCCGCTGCGGCCCGGGTTTTAAATCACCGTGAGCCAAGATTTGACCTGCTCGCACGGCCCGTCGGCGTCCGTGGCACAATGGTTGGCGTGACTGTCGCCCAACCCAGCCCGCACGTGGTGCTCGTGGCGCGACGGCACATCGATCTCAAGCGCGTCTGCAGCTGTATCTGTCTGCCTTGACGTGGTAGACCCAGCCCCCCCGCGTCTCCAGCCGGCTGACGGTTCCATGCCGCCCAACAGTGTCGGTGAACTGTGCTGGCCGCGCTGGCGATCTTTTTCCGAGGAGAACGTCCGATGACCACCGCCCGACCCGCGAAGGCCCGTAACGAGGGCCAGTGGGCACTGGGGAATCGTGAGCCGCTGAACCCGAACGAGGAAATGAAACAGGCCGGCGCGCCGCTGGCAGTTCGGGAGCGGATCGAGACCATCTACGCCAAAAACGGCTTCGACAGCATCGACAAGAGCGACCTGCGCGGCCGTTTCCGCTGGTGGGGCCTGTACACCCAGCGCGAGCAGGGCTACGACGGCAGCTGGACCGGCGACGAGAACATCGAAAAGCTCGAGGCCAGGTACTTCATGATGCGGGTGCGCTGCGACGGCGGCGCCATCTCCGCGGCCGCGCTGCGCACGCTGGGCCAGATTTCGGTGGACTTCGCCCGCGACACCGCCGACATCACCGACCGCGAGAACATCCAGTACCACTGGATCGAGGTGGAAAACGTCCCCGAGATCTGGCGTCGGCTTGACGCGGTGGGGTTGCGCACCACCGAGGCCTGCGGCGACTGCCCGCGGGTGATCCTGGGGTCGCCGCTGGCGGGTGAGTCGCTCGAGGAGGTCATCGACCCGAGCTGGGCGATCGCCGAGATCGCCCGCCGCTACATCGGTCAGCCCGAATTCGCCGACCTGCCCCGCAAGTACAAGACCGCGATCTCGGGGTTGCAGGACGTCGCCCACGAGGTCAACGACGTCGCGTTCATCGGCGTCAACCATCCCGAGCACGGTCCCGGCCTGGACCTGTGGGTCGGCGGCGGGCTGTCGACCAACCCGATGCTGGCCCAACGGGTCGGCGCCTGGGTTCCGCTGCACGAGGTGCCCGAGGTGTGGGCGGCGGTCACCTCGGTGTTCCGCGACTACGGGTACCGCCGGCTGCGCTCCAAGGCGCGGCTGAAGTTCCTGGTCAAGGACTGGGGCATCGAGAAGTTCCGCGAAGTTCTCGAAACCGAATATCTCAAGCGTCCGCTGATCGACGGTCCGGCCCCCGAGCCGGTCGCGCATCCGATCGATCACGTGGGGGTGCAACGGCTCAAGAACGGGCTCAACGCGGTGGGAGTCGCCCCGATCGCCGGGCGGGTGTCGGGCACCATCCTGCTGGCGGTGGCCGACCTGGCGCAGCAAGCGGGTTGCGACCGGATCCGGTTCACTCCCTATCAGAAGCTGGTGCTGCTCGACATCCCCGACGACAAGCTCGACGAGGTGGTGGCCGGGCTGGAAGCCCTCGGCCTGCAATCGCAACCGTCGCATTGGCGTCGTAACCTGATGGCCTGCAGCGGAATTGAGTTCTGCAAGCTGTCTTTCGCCGAAACACGGGTGCGGGCACAGGGTTTGGTGCCCGAGCTGGAGCGCCGCCTCGCCGATGTCAACCGGCAGCTCGACGTGCCGATCACCATCAACCTCAACGGCTGCCCCAACTCGTGTGCCCGCATCCAGGTCGCCGACATCGGCCTCAAAGGCCAGATGGTCGACGACGGAGAGGGCGGCTCGGTCGAGGGATTCCAGGTGCACCTGGGCGGCAGCTTGGGCCAGGACAGCGGCTTCGGCCGAAAACTGCGCCAGCACAAGGTCACCAGCGACGAGCTCGGCGACTACATCGAGCGGGTGGCACGCAACTTCTTGAAATATCGCGGCGAAGGTGAACGTTTCGCCCAGTGGGCCATGAGGGCAGACGAGGACGATTTGCGATGACCGAACGAACGACCAAACTTCCAGAGGCCGAACTGCGTGAACTAGCCGCCCGCGGCGCCGCCGAGCTCGAAGGCGCCAGCGCCAGCGACGTGTTGCGTTGGACCGACGAAACATTCGGCGGCGTCAACGGGCCACGCGGATGGGCCACCTGCAACTACGTGGTGGCCTCGAGCATGCAGGAAGCGGTGTTGATCGACCTGGCCGCCAAGGTCCGCCCCGGTGTGCCGGTGGTCTTCCTGGACACCGGCTACCACTTCGCCGAGACCATCGGGACCCGGGATGCGATCGAATCCGTCTACGACATCCGGGTGCTCAACGTCACTCCCGAGCACAGCGTCGCCGAGCAGGACAAACTGCTGGGCAAGGACCTGTTCGCGCGCGACCCCGGCGAATGCTGCCGGCTGCGCAAGGTCGCCCCGCTGGGCAAGACGCTGCGCGGATACTCGGCCTGGGTGACCGGCCTGCGCCGCTCGGAGGCCGCGACACGGGCCAACGCGCCGGTGATCGGCTTCGACGAGGGCTTCAAGCTGGTCAAGGTCAACCCCATGGCCACCTGGACCGACGAGGACGTGCAGAACTACATCGACGAGCACAACGTGCTGGTCAATCCGCTTATCTACGAAGGCTATTCGTCGATCGGCTGCGCCCCCTGCACGGCCAAGCCGCTGGCCGGCGCCGACCCGCGCAGCGGGCGCTGGCAGGGCCTGGCCAAGACGGAATGCGGGCTGCACGCCTCGTAAAGCCTTCGGCGCCAACCTGTTTGGCTGTCGCGCTGAAGAGCGTTCCTTACGCCGACGTCAGGGTGGCCTCGTCGGCGCCGTCGCGGGAGACCGCGGGCACCGTCGTCGCACCGGCAGTGATCGGCGGAACCCGGGTGGCCCGCACGTAGACGGTGTCGCCCTCGCGCAGGGCCAGCGCCTCGGCGTCACCGCGGGTGATCTGCGCCGTGAAGGGCCCGCCGGTGGCCGCGCTGGTCAACTCGACCCGCACCTCGAAACCCAGCTTGACCACCCGGTCGACGATGGCCCGGGCCACACCCGTCGACTCGGCTGTGCCGTCCTCGGCCGCCACCGCCATCTCGGGAGTGCGGCCCACCCGGATGTCGTGCGGTCGCACCAAAGTGCCGTTGAGCGTGGACACCGCACCCAGAAACGACATCACGAACGCGTTCGTCGGCGCGTCGTACACCTCGGTCGGGGATCCGATCTGCTCGATGCGGCCCTGGTTGAGCACCGCGATCCGATCGGCGACATCCAGCGCCTCGGCCTGGTCGTGGGTGACCAGCACCGTGGTCACGTGCACCTCGTCGTGCAACCGGCGCAGCCAGGCGCGCAGGTCCTCGCGCACCTTGGCGTCCAGCGCGCCGAACGGCTCGTCGAGCAGCAGCACCTGCGGGTCGACGGCCAGCGCCCGCGCCAGCGCCATCCGCTGCCGTTGCCCACCGGACAACTGGTTGGGGTAGCGGCCCTGAAAACCGCTCAGCCCCACCACTTCCAGCAGATTGTCCACCTTGGCCTTGATCTCGGCCTTGGGCCGCTTGCGCACCTTGAGGCCGTAGGCCACGTTGTCGCGGACCGTCAGGTGCTTGAACGCCGCGTAATGCTGGAACACGAAGCCGATGCCGCGGCGCTGCGGCGGCACCCGGGTCACGTCCCGGCCGTAGATGGTCACCGTCCCGGTGTCGGGCTGGTCCAGGCCGGCGATGGTGCGCAGCAGCGTCGATTTGCCCGATCCGCTGGGACCCAACAAGGCCGTCAGCGAACCGGTCGGCACCACGAAGTCCACGTGGTCCAGTGCGACGAAGTCGCCGTAGCGTTTGTAGGCGTCGCGCACAGTGATGGCGATGTCGCCGCGGTCGGTACCGGCGTCGGTCACGTCATGCCTCCTCGTCAGGCCTGCCGGGCCGCGCGGCCGCGGCGGGCATCGAGAACCACCTGGAAAACCAGCACCAGCACGGCAACCCCCATCAGCAGCGTCGACAACGCGTAGGCGCCGTACTCGGCGCCCCGGTTGTAGCGGTCGGAGACCAGCAGGGTCAGCGTCTGCGACTTCCCCGGCAGGTTCGACGACACCATCAGCACCGCGCCGTATTCCCCCAGGCTACGTGCGATGGTCAACACGATGCCGTAGGTCAGGCCCCACCGGATGGACGGCAGCGTGATCCGCCAAAACGTCTGCCACCAGCCCGAACCCAGGGTGGCCGCCGCCTCCTCCTGGTCGGTCCCCAGCTCGTGCAGCACCGGTTCCACCTCGCGCACCACGAACGGCAGGGTGACGAAGATGCTGGCGAGCACGATGCCGGGCAGACCGAAGATGATCTTGAAGCCGAGGTCCTTTTCGACGAACCCGAGTGCGCCGGCCGAACCCCAGAGCACGATCAGCGCCACGCCGACGATGACGGGCGACACCGCGAACGGCAGGTCGATGATCGCCTGCAGCACGCCCTTGCCCCGAAACCTGTTGCGCGCCAGCACCAATGCGGTGGGGATGCCGAAGAAGACGTTGAGCGGCACCACGATGGCCACCACCAGCAGCGTCAGGTTCAGCGCCGAGATCGCCGCGGGGGTGCTGACCCAGGCATAGAACTGGCCGAATCCGGGCCGGAACGTCCGCCACAGGATCAGGCTCACCGGAATGACGAGCAGCACGAAAATGTAGGCCAGCGCCACGAATCGCAGGCCATAGCGGACCCCGGGCGACGACGTCATGCGGCCAGCTCCTCGCGTTTGGCCGCGCGCCCACCGACCACCCGCAGGATCAGCAGCACCACAAAGGAAATCGCCAACAGCACAATCGATATCGCGGCGGCGCCGGTCCGGTCGTCGTTCTCGATCAGGGTCCGGATCCACTGCGAGGACACTTCGGTCTTGCCCGGCACCGCACCTCCGATCAGCACCACCGAGCCGAACTCGCCGATCGCGCGTGAAAACGCCAGGCCCGCACCGGACAACAACGCGGGCAGCAACGCGGGCAGCACCACGGAGGTGAAGATCTTCGGGCCGCTGGCGCCCAGCGACGCGGCCGCCTCCTCGGTTTCGCGGTCCAGCTCCAGCAGCACCGGCTGGACCGCACGCACCACGAACGGCAGCGTGACGAAGGCCAACGCCACCGCCACACCCGCCGCGGTGTGCTGCAGGTGAAGACCCACCGGGCTGTTGTTGCCGTACAGCGCCAACATCACCAGGCTGGCCACGATGGTGGGCAGCGCGAACGGCAGGTCGATGATCGCGTCGACCAGCCGCTTGCCGGGGAACTCGTCGCGCACCAGCACCCAGGCGATCACCAGGCCGAAGACCAGGTTGAGCACGGTCACCCCGGCCGAGATCGTCAGCGTCACCCGGAACGATTCCAGCGCGGCGTTCGACGTGACCGCCAGCCAGAACACGTGCCATCCGCCGCCGGCGGACTGCCAGGCGATGGCGGCCAGCGGCAACAGCACGATCACCGACAGCCACACCGTGGCCACCCCCACCCGCAGCGCGGTGGTGCCGCGGCCGCGTCCGGGCACCGGCTGGTGTCCGGGGTCGCCGCCGAGTTCGGGCCGGATCGCCAGCGGGTCGGGCGTGATGGCCGTCATCCGGTGGCCTGCGTGTAGATCTTGGTGATGCTGCCGGTGTTCTTGTCGAACAGCTGCGGGTCCGCGGCGCTCCAGCCGCCCAGATCGGCGATGGTCCACAGCTTTGCCGGCACCGGATACTGGTCGCGGAAGTCGGCGGCGACGGCCGGGTCGACCGGCCGGAAACCGGCTTGCGCCCACACCTTTTGGGCCGCCGCGGTGTACTGGAAGTTCTTGAACGCGACGGCGGCCTGCAGGTGCGGGCTGGTGTTGACCACCGCGACCGGGTTGTCGATCTTGAAGGTCTGCGCCAGATTGAGGTGCTCGACCGGCTTTCCCGCCCGCTCGGTGGCGATGGCCTCGTTCTCGTAGCTGATCAACACGTCACCGCTGCCCTGCACGAAGACGTCGGTGGCCTCGCGCCCCGATCCCGGGCGCAACTTGACGTGTTCGGTCACCAACTTCCGGATGAAGTCCACGCCGGCGTCGCCGTGCGCGCCGCCCTCGCTCTTGACGGCGTACGGCGCCAGCAGATTCCACTTGGCCGACCCGGAACTGAGCGGGCTGGGCGTGATCACCTCGACGCCGGGCCGCAACAGGTCGTCCCAATCCTTGATGTGCTTCGGATTGCCCTTGCGCACCACCAGCGTGACCACCGAGCCGAACGGGATCCCCTTGGTGGCGTCGGTGTTCCAATCCTTGGCGACCTTGCCGGCCTTGACCAGGCGCGCGATGTCGGGTTCGACGGAGAAGTTCACCACGTCGGCGGGTTTGCCGTCCACCACACCGCGGGATTGGTCACCGGAGGCCCCGTAGGAGGTGACCACCTGGATGCCCTTGCCCTCGTCGGAGGCGTTGAACGCCGGAATTATCTTGCTCCATCCGGGTTCTGGGACCGAGTAGGCGACCAGCGTGATGCTGGTGTGCGCGTCGGCCGGCCCGGTGCCGCCGACGGCATCGCTGGCGCCGCCGTGGCATCCGGCCACGACACCGGCGGTGAGAACAAGGGCGAGAACAGGCCGCCAGCGCGCTGCGGTCCTGATGTCCATCGATGGCCTTCCGGTGGGAGAACTTAGCGGATCTCGGTGTCCCGTCTCGGCGGAAAGGCAACTAGAACGTCAGGAGAATTCGAGAACTCCGGAACCAGACCGCACACGGGCTTGGGAGTCAGCGACAACAGTGCATGAAGGCATAGCACCCCGGAATGCCGAACGCCGCACGCATGGCCGGAAGCCTAACAGGAATTGACGGGGCCGCCACCGGACCGCCGCACGGCTGGCCGTTGCGGGGATCGCGTCGGCGCCCTACCGGTGCATCAGATGGGTGACCAGCCAGGTGATGATCACCAGCGCCACCAGGATGGCGAGCACCAGCGTCACGTGCGAGCGAGGCATCCGGGTTATCCGGAGGTCCCGCCGGCCTGGCGGGCGCGGCGCATCAGGGCGATGCCCTTGCCGAGCAGGCCGTCCAGCAACGCCGCCGTCACGTAGGCCACCGCCAGCACGATCGGCATCACCACCATGGCCTGAAGCACGAAGGCCAGCCCGGAAAGCCACAGCTCGTTGCCGTCCCACCAGTTGAGGAACGCGTTCACGGAGCTCACCCTATTGCGCCCGGCGGCCGAAGACCAATGTGTGAAGACGGGCGTGCCGGCCCGCTCCGGCGTCAAAGTCACGGTGAGGGAAAAAGCACGCCGACTTTGCCGCGCGGCCGAAACGTTGGACGAAGGGCCGCCGCGCAGTCGATGATGTCCAGATGGTTCTGCACGTTCAACCCGACGACCAACCGGCCGACACCATGCCCGAGGAACCCTTCCGCGCAGCCCCCGCGACGTCGATGGAGTCGTCGATCGACCTGCGCACACCCGGGCCGCTTGCTCCCAACGCAGCCCTGCGGAACCCGTTTCCCCCGATCGCCGACTACGCATTCCTGTCCGACTGGGAAACCACCTGCCTGATCTCTCCGGCCGGGTCGGTGGAATGGATGTGTGTGCCCCGACCGGACTCCCCGAGCGTGTTCGGGGCGATCCTGGACCGCAGCGCCGGCCATTTCCGGCTGGGACCCTACGGCGTGTCCGTCCCGTCGGCCCGCCGCTACCTGCCCGGCAGCCTGATCATGGAAACCACCTGGCAGACCCACACGGGATGGCTGATCGTGCGGGACGCGCTGGTCATGGGCCCCTGGCACGACCTGGAGCGACGCTCGCGCACCCACCGCCGCACCCCGATGGACTGGGATGCCGAGCACATCCTGCTGCGCACGGTGCGCTGCGTCAGCGGCACCGTCGAGCTGATGATGAGCTGCGAGCCGGCGTTCGACTACCACCGCGTCGGCGCCACCTGGGAGTACTCCGCCAACGCCTACGGCGAGGCCATCGCCCGCGCCACCAAGCAGCCCGACGCCCACCCGACGCTGCGGCTCACCACCAACCTGCGCATCGGGCTGGAAGGCCGGGAAGCCCGGGCCCGCACCCGGATGAAAGAGGGCGACGACGTGTTCGTCGCGCTGAGCTGGACCAAGCATCCGCCGCCGCAGACCTACCAGGAAGCCGCCGACAAGATGTGGCAGACCACCGAGTGCTGGCGGCAGTGGATCAACATCGGCAACTTCCCCGACCACCCGTGGCGGGCATACCTGCAGCGCAGCGCGCTCACCCTGAAGGGGTTGACCTACTCCCCCACCGGGGCGCTGCTGGCCGCCAGCACCACCTCGCTACCGGAAACCCCTCAGGGCGAACGCAATTGGGACTACCGCTACGCCTGGGTGCGCGACTCGACCTTCGCGTTGTGGGGCCTGTACACGCTGGGGCTGGACCGCGAGGCCGACGACTTCTTCGCCTTCATCGCCGACGTCTCCGGCGCCAACAACAACGAGCGGCATCCGCTGCAGGTCATGTACGGGGTGGGCGGCGAGCGCAGCCTGGTCGAAGAGGAGCTGCACCACCTGTCCGGCTACGACCACGCCCGGCCGGTGCGCATCGGCAACGGCGCCTACGACCAGGTCCAGCACGACATCTGGGGCTCCATCCTGGACTCGTTCTACCTGCACGCCAAGTCGCGCGAACAGGTTCCCGAGACGTTGTGGCCGGTGCTGAAGAAGCAGGTGGAAGAGGCGATCAAGCACTGGCGGGAGCCGGACCGCGGCATCTGGGAGGTGCGCGGGGAACCGCAGCACTTCACCTCGTCGAAGGTGATGTGCTGGGTGGCGCTGGACCGCGGCGCCAAGCTGGCCGAGCGGCAGGGCGAGAAGAGCTACGCCCAGCAGTGGCGCAACATCGCCGAGGAGATCAAGGCCGACATTTTGGCGCACGGCGTGGACTCCCGCGGGGTGTTCACCCAGCGCTACGGCAGCGACGCGCTGGACGCCTCGCTGCTGTTGGTGGTGCTGACCCGGTTCCTGCCGCCCGACGACCCGCGGGTGCGCAACACCGTGCTGGCGATCGCCGACGAACTCACCCAGGAGGGCCTGGTGCTGCGCTACCGGGTCGAGGAGACCGACGACGGGCTCTCCGGCGAGGAGGGCACCTTCACCATCTGTTCGTTCTGGCTGGTCTCGGCGCTGGTCGAGATCGGTGAGGTGCGGCGCGCCAAGCGGCTGTGTGAGCGGCTGTTGTCCTACGCCAGCCCGCTGCACCTTTACGCCGAGGAGATCGAACCGCGGACCGGTCGCCAGTTGGGCAACTTCCCGCAGGCATTCACCCACCTGGCGCTGATCAACGCGGTGGTGCACGTCATCCGCGCCGAGGAGGAAGCCGACGGCTCCGGCATGTTCCAGCCGGCCAACGCGCCCATGTGAGCCGCACCGGGGTCAGCCCAGCGCGCTGACCCGGTCCATCATCGCGTGCGCGATGTCGAGCGCGCTGGTGTTGAGGTCGGCCGAGCCGGGGTCGGAGGACCGTCGCCCGCCGAAGAACACCACCTCGACCTCGACCAGGCAGTTCGACCGGACACCGAGCGCACGCCCTTGAGGGGTGGGCCGCAGGGCCGGCATGTTGGGCAGCACCGCGGTGGCGGTCTTGGTCGCCGCGACGGTGGTGTCGGTGGCCCGCACGTCGCTGATGACGTTGGTGGCGCTGATCGGGCCGCTCTGTTCGGAGGTCGTCATGCCGTTGCACTGCTGCCATTGCCGGGAGAACTGCGCGAACAGCGCCTGGGCCTGCGCGGCCGACGGCAACGTCACCACGCCCTCCATCACGGTGATCACCTGCGCGAGTTCGCCGTTGTTCCACCAGGATTCGGCCGCGACGTCGCGGACGTCGGCGGCGGGGTAGACGCTCTTCTGCAGCATCGCCGTCACGCCCAGGCAGCCGCTCTGCGACGCCGACCGGCCGCCCCGGTAGAGCTTTTCCGGGCCGCCGACCTGGGCCGGATCCCGGGCGACGAAGGGCTGGTTGAGCATTCGCGACAGGGTCGGGCCGTCGAGCAGCACCTGCTGGACGGTGGCGCCGCTGAGCGGTCGCGGTTTGAGGTTGGGCGCGGGTTTGGCCGTGCCCGACACCACCCCGCCGCAGCCCGCCGCCAGCGCGGCGACCGCCGTGAGCAGCGTCGCCGCCGTGAAAATCCGCATCGCTATTCGTTGCCTTACTTCTTGGATTTGTCGCCCGCGGCGTCGGCGGACAGCGCCGCGACGAACGCCTCCTGCGGCACGTCGACCCGGCCGATGGTCTTCATCCGCTTCTTGCCCTCCTTCTGCTTTTCCAGAAGTTTGCGCTTACGGGTGATGTCACCGCCGTAACACTTGGACAGCACGTCCTTGCGGATGGCCCGAATGTTCTCGCGGGCAATGATTTTCGAGCCGATCGCGGCCTGGACGGGCACCTCGAACTGCTGACGGGGGATCAGCTCCTTGAGCTTGGTGGTCATCTTGTTGCCGTAGGCGAACGCCGCATCCTTGTGCACGATCGCGCTGAACGCGTCGACGGCCTCCCCCTGCAACAGGATGTCCACCTTGACCAGCTGGGCCTCCTGCTCGCCGGCCTCCTCGTAGTCCAGGCTGGCGTAGCCGCGGGTCCGCGACTTCAGCGAGTCGAAGAAGTCGAAGATGATCTCGCCCAACGGCATGGTGTAGCGCAGCTCGACCCGTTCCGGCGACAGGTAATCCATGCCGCCCAGCTCGCCGCGGCGGGACTGGCACAGCTCCATGATGGTGCCGATGAATTCGCTGGGCGCGATGATGGTGGTCTTGACCACCGGCTCGTACACCGTGCGCACCTTGCCCTCGGGCCAGTCCGACGGGTTGGTCACCACGATCTCGGTGCCGTCCTCTTTGATCACCCGGTACACCACGTTGGGCGACGTCGAGATCAGGTCGAGGTCGAACTCGCGCTCCAGGCGCTCGCGGGTGATCTCCATGTGCAGCAAACCCAAAAAGCCGCAACGGAATCCGAAGCCCAGCGCCACCGACGTCTCCGGTTCGTAGGTGAGCGCGGCGTCGTTGAGCCGCAGCCGGTCCAGCGCGTCGCGCAGATCCGGATAGTCCGAGCCGTCCACCGGATACAGACCCGAATAGACCATCGGCTTGGGTTCGCGATATCCGGTCAGCGCCTCTTGCGCGCCGTGGCGCGCGCTGGTCACGGTGTCGCCCACTTTGGACTGGCGGACGTCCTTCACCCCGGTGATCAGGTAGCCCACCTCGCCGACGCCCAGGCCGTCGCTGGCCTTCGGCTCGGGTGAGACGATGCCGACTTCGAGCAGTTCGTGGGTGGCGCCGGTGGACATCATCGCGATGCGTTCGCGCGGGGTGATCTTGCCGTCGACCACCCGCACGTAGGTCACCACGCCGCGGTAGATGTCGTAGACCGAGTCGAAGATCATCGCGCGCAGCGGCGCATCGGCCTGCCCCTGCGGCGGCGGCACCTGGCGCACCACCTCGTCGAGCAGCCGCGCCACGCCCTCCCCGGTTTTGCCGGACACCCGCAGCACGTCGTCGGGTTCGCACCCGATGATGTGGGCGAGCTCGCCGGCGTACCGGTCCGGGTCGGCGGCCGGCAGGTCGATCTTGTTGAGGACCGGGATGATGGTCAGATCGCGGTCCAGCGCCAGGTAGAGGTTGGCCAGCGTCTGGGCCTCGATGCCCTGCGCGGCGTCGACCAGCAGCACGGCACCTTCGCAGGCCTCCAGTGCGCGCGACACCTCGTAGGTGAAGTCGACGTGGCCCGGGGTGTCGATCAGGTGCAGGACAAATTCTTTGCCGGCGTCCTCGCCGCCGGAGACCTGCCAGGGCAGCCGCACGTTCTGCGCCTTGATGGTGATGCCGCGCTCCCGCTCGATGTCCATCCGGTCCAGGTACTGGGCGCGCATCGACCGCTCGTCGACGACGCCGGTGAGCTGCAGCATCCGGTCGGCCAGCGTCGACTTGCCGTGATCGATGTGGGCGATGATGCAGAAGTTGCGAATCTGCGCCGGCGCGGTGAAGGTCTTGTCGGCGAAACTGCTGATGGGTATCTCCTGGTCCGGGCCTGCTAGACGGCGGTTCGCAAGTGTGTCCAGCGTATCGGCGCGGCCGGACTGCGGCACAATCGGCGCGTCTATGCTGCGAATATGGCGTCCGCCCGGAAGTCGCAGTGGAAGGCGTTTCAGCGGTTCGCGGAGAACCTGGTTTTCGATCGCGCGCCGCGGCTGGTGCGGCATGTGCAGAACTCGCAGACCGTGCTGCGCGAGCTGCAGCAGGCCGTGAAGATCACCGCGAACGTCATCGCCGCCGCCGCACCCCCGCCGCCGGACACCGCCGTGTTGGGCCGGCCGGTGACCCGCAGCAGCCTGCCCACCGCGCAGCGGGCCCGCAAGCTGGTGTACGCGCCCAAACTGGACGGCCGGGCCGATCCCGGCGAGATCGTGTGGACCTGGGTGGTTTACGAGGACGATCCCAGCCGCGGCAAGGACCGGCCCGTCCTGGTGGTGGGACGCGACCGCAGCACCCTGCTCGGGTTGATGGTGTCCAGCCAGGAGCGTCATGCCGCCGATCCGGAATGGGTCGGAATCGGTTCCGGCAGTTGGGATTACGAGGGCAGGCCGAGCTGGGTCCGGCTGGACCGGGTGCTGGTGGTGCCCGAAGAGGGCATCCGCCGCGAGGGGGCCATCCTGGATCGGGAGGTCTTCGACGTGGTGGCCGCGCGGCTGCGCGCGCAGTACGCCTGGAGCTAGGTCTGCACGCTCGGCGAACCGGGGGCGATCAGCCCTGCGTGATGTAGGACTGCAGCTGCTGCTGTTCGGCCTCGAGTTCTTCCATCCGGATCTTGACCACGTCGCCGATGCTGACGATGCCGATCAGCTTCTTGCCGTCCAGCACCGGCACGTGCCGCACCCGGTTGCGCGTCATCAGCACGCTGATCTCGTCGACGGTGTCGGTCTTGGTGCAGGTGGCCAGCGTGGTGGTCATGATCTTGGACACCGGCCGGGACAGCACGCTGGCGCCGTGAACGTGTAACTGGCGCACGACGTCGCGCTCCGACACAATGCCCAGCACACCCTCGGCGCCGACCACCACCATCGCGCCGATGTTCTGTTCGGTCAGGCCGGCGATCAGCTCACGAACCGTGGCGTCGGGATTGATGGTGACCACCGCCGCGCCCTTGTTCCGCAACACGTCCGCAATCCGCATCGAGGCCTCCAGCCGGGTTTGTGAGCCGCTTCACACCAGGCTACGGCGAACTCGCGCGGCGCAAAAGCCACCAGGAGAACCTGCAAACAGATCGTGTCCAAGCTCCAGGCCCTGCAAGATAGGCCCCATGATCGAGGTCACCCTGCTGGGCACCGGAAGCCCGATCCCCGACCCCAACCGCGCCGGCCCGTCGACCCTGGTGCGCGCCGGCGGGCAGGTGTTCCTGGTCGACTGCGGACGCGGGGTGCTGCAGCGCGCCGCGGCGGTGGGGGTGGGCGCGGCCGGATTGTCGACGCTGCTGCTCACCCACCTGCACAGCGACCACGTCGGCGACCTGGGCGACGTCCTGATCACGCGGTGGGTCAGCACCTTCACCCCCGACCCGGTGCCGCTGCCCATCATCGGGCCGCCCGGCACGGCCGAGCTGGTGGCGGCGACGCTGAACGCGCTGCGGCACGACATCGGTTACCGGATCGCCCATCACGCTGATCTCAACGCGCCCCCGGCGGTGGACGTGCGCGAGCACACCGACGGCCCGGTGTGGGACCGCGACGGCGTGTCGATCCGGGTGGCCCCCACTGACCACCGGCCGGTGGCCCCGACCATCGGGTTCCGCGTCGACTACCAGGGCGCGTCGGTGGTGCTGGCCGGCGACACCGTGCCGTGCGCCGGGCTCGACGAGCTGGCGGCCGGCGCCGGCGCGCTGGTGCACACCGTGATCCGCAAGGACATCGTGGCCACCATCCCGCAGCAGCGGCTGCAGGACATCTGCGACTACCACTCCTCGGTCGAGCAGGCCGCGGCGACCGCGGCCCGCGCCGGGGTGGGCACCCTCGTCATGACGCACTACGTGCCCGCGCTGGTGGCGGGCCAGGAAGAACAGTGGCGGGCGCTGGCGGCCCGCGAGTTCGCCGGACGCGTCGAACTCGGCGACGACCTGCACCGGGTTCAGGTCGACGCGCCCTCCTGAGCTCGACCGCCCCGGTCACCATAACCCTTGTCCCGCAAAGCAATTCCCGCGGCCAGCAGCCAGGCCAGCGCCGCCACCCGCGCGACCGGCAAGATCACGCCCAGCGCGGGCCAGATCAGCACCGCGGTCGCCGACCCGGCGAGTGCGGCCGTGGCCAGACCGGCCCGCGCGACGGGCCGGGGCAGCACCCCCCGGGTCAGGCCGGGCACCGCCATCGCGGCGACCAACACGCCCAGCGCCACGATGTGCCCCGGCCCGCCGGTGAGAAACACCAGCAGGTACAGCGCCGCCACCACCGCCGTGTCCGCGGTGACCGCCGGCCGGGACAGCGTCCAGCCGAGCAATCCGGCCAGGGCGAGCAATCCGGCCGCCAGGGTTCCGCCGGTGAGCGTGATCGCGGCGGTCGTCGGGCCGGCCCCGAGGCGGCGCAACCGGGCGGCGGCCGTCGCCGCGTAGAGCGCCAGCGGGACCGACGACGCGAACGTCGCGACGGCGATCACCCGCACGGCATCCGGCTAAGCGCGAACATAGGCCGCCACCGCGGCCACCGGGCCGTACGGCAGCGGCATGACGCCGCCCATCCCGACCCCGACGGCGAGCCCGCCGCCCAGCAGGCCGACGCAGAGCAGCGACAGCAGCGGCAACCCGGAGGCGCGGCGCGCGGTGTCGTCCATGCGTTTCTCCTGATCGCCGCCGGCTCCTCCGTTGGTAAGGCGAGCCGGGTCACCTCGACGATCACGTCGAGGTCGGTGGCGCCCTTCCCCGAATAGATGCCCTTGAGCGGGGAGACATCGGCGTAGTCGCGGCCCGCGCCCACCCCGACGTACTGCTCGGTGATCTCGGCGTCGTTGGTGGGGTCGTAGCTCCACCACGCGCCCGTCCACGCCTCGATCCAGGCGTGACTGCGCCCGTCCACGGTGTCGCCGACCACGGCGTCGCGTTTGGGGTGCAAGTAACCCGACACGTAGTGCGACGGAATTCCCATGCTGCGCAACAACATCAACGACAGGTGCACGAAGTCCTGGCAGACTCCCCTGCCCTCCTTCAGCGCGTCCAGCCCGGACGAGTGAACGCTGGTGGTGCCGGGCAGGTATTCGAGCTCGCCGCGCACCCAATCACCCACGGCGACAACGGCTTCGGCCGGGTCATGCGATTTGGCGATCTTCTTGGCGACCGATGCCACCCGCTTGCTGGCGGGGACGTGCCCGGTGGGGCGCAGCAGCTCGTCAAAGCGGTCGATCACCGCCTCCGAGTGCAGATCACCCCAGCCCAGCTCGGTCGCCGGCCGTTCGGCCCGCTCGGTCTCTACGACCGACGAGGACATCACCGTGAGGTCGGTGTGCGGCGCGTGCAGGTCGAACGCGGTGACCGCGGTCCCCCAGTAGTCGATGTAGCGGTAGGACCGGGTCGCCGGGATGGTCTCGACGCGGTTGAGGATGACGTTCTGCCGATTGTTCGACCGCGGGGTCAGCCGGGCTTCGTTGTAAGACGCCGTCACCGGCGACTGGTAGGCGTACCCCGTGGTGTGCACCACCCGCAGCCGCCACATCAGCCGTCCCCTTTGCGGCTGACCAGCCGGGCGCGCTGGCTGGCGTCCGACCAGGCCACCCACGGGGTGACGTGAAAGTACTGCAGCGCCAACGCGTCTGAAACGTCGCGGCAGGTTCGCTGCAGTCCCGCCAACCGGGACTCCAGCGACTCCAGCAGCACACCGGGCTGGACGAACTCCAGTTCGCTGCGGGCCTGCCCGAGCAACCGTTGCGCCTCGGCGGTGGCCCCGACCCGGCTCTGCCGGTTGTGCATCAGTTCGTCGAGGTTGTGTTCGGCCAGCCGCAGCGAGTAGAACACCGAGCGGGGAAACAGCCTGTACAGCAACATGAATTCGACCACCCGGCCGGCGTCGAGCACGCCGCGGTAGGTGCGCAGGTAGGTGTCGTGCGCGCCGGCCGAGCGCAGCAGCGTCACCCACGCCGGCGACGAGGCGCTGTCGCCGACCCGGGACAGCAGCAGCCGCACCGTCATATCGACCCGCTCGATCGCCCGGCCCAGCACCATGAACCGGTACCCGTCGTCGCGGGACAACGTCGAGTCGGCCAACCCGGCGAACATCGCCGCCCGTCGTTCGATGAACGACAGAAAATCATGCGGCCCAAGGCGTTTGGCGGCTCGTTCCCGTTCCGGCAGGGCGTGGTAGGTGGTGTTGAGGCACTCCCAGATCTCGCTGGACGTCACCTCCCGCGCCGATTTCGCGTTCTCCCGCGCGGCGGTGACGGCGTCCACGATCGAGCAGCCGCCCTGGGCGCCGGTGCTGTAGGCCACCAGGTCGGTCAGCGACCACACGTCCAGGTCGTGGTCCGGCGGGTCGATGCCGAGCACCCGCAGCAGCACCCGGGACGCCTGGTCCGGGTCGACGCTGGAGTCTTCCAGCAGTTGGTGCAGGGCGACGTCCAGGATCCGCGCGGTGTCGTCGGCGCGCTCGACGTAGCGGCCGATCCAGTAGAGCGCCTCGGCGTTGCGTGCCAGCATCAACGCCCCGCCCGTTGCTGCTGCTGTTGCTCGAGCTGCTCGCGCTGGGGCGGCCCGGTGGGTTGCGGCTGCTGGGCCATCGACCGCGGCGCGTCGTCCACCAGCGGGTCGGGCATCGCCGTCGGCAACGAGCGCACCACCTCGGCGGCACCGAGTTCATGGTCGCCGGACGACGCGCGCGAGGCCAGCACCCAGGTGTCCTTGGAGCCGCCGCCCTGGCTGGAGTTGACCACCCGCGAACCCTCGACCAGGGCCACCCGGGTCAGCCCGCCCGGCAACACCCACACGTCCTCGCCGTCGTTGACCGCGAACGGCCGCAGGTCGACGTAGCGGGGCGCCAGCGAGCTGCCGACCTGCGTCGGCACCGTGGAGAGCTCCATCATCGGCTGCGCGATCCAGCTGCGCGGGTCGTCGCGGATCTTCTTGGCGACGGCGGCCAGCTCCTTGTCGGAGGCTTCCGGGCCGAACACGATGCCGTAGCCGCCCGACCCCTCGACCGGCTTGAGCACCAGCTCGTCGATGCGGTCGAGCACCTCCTCGCGCTCGTCGTCGAGCCAGCACCGCAGCGTCTCCACGTTGGCCAGCAGCGGCTTCTCACCCAGGTAGTACTCGATCATGGTGGGCACGTAGGTGTAGACGAGTTTGTCGTCGCCCACCCCGTTGCCGATCGCGCTGGAAATGACGACGTTGCCGGCGCGGGCGGCGTTGACCAGGCCGGCCACCCCGAGCACCGAGTCGGCGCGGAACTGCAGCGGATCCAGGAACGCGTCGTCGATGCGCCGGTAGATGACGTCGACCTGGCGCTCACCCTCGGTGGTGCGCATGTACACCTGGTTGTCGCGGCAGAACAGGTCGCGGCCCTCGACCAGCTCGACCCCCATCTGGCGGGCCAGCAGCGAATGCTCGAAGTACGCCGAGTTGTAGACGCCCGGGGTGAGCACCACCACGGTGGGGTCGGCCTCGTTGGTGGCCGCCGAGTTGCGCAGCGCCCGCAGCAGATGCGCGGCGTAGTCGTCGACCGCCCGCACCCGGTGGGTGGCGAACAGGTTCGGGAACACCCGCGCCATGGTGCGGCGGTTCTCCATCACGTAGGACACGCCCGACGGCGAGCGCAGGTTGTCCTCGAGGACCCGGAAATTGCCCTTCTCGTCGCGGATCAAATCGATGCCGGCGACGTGGATCCGCACCCCGTTGGGCGGGACGATGCCCACCGCCTGGCGGTGGAAGTGCTCGCAGGAGGTGACCAACCGGCGCGGGATCACCCCGTCGTTGAGGATTTCCTGGTCGCCGTCGATGTCGTCGAGGTACATCTCAAGGGCCTTGACCCGCTGGGTGATCCCGCGTTCCAGCCGGGCCCACTCGGCGGCCGAGATGACCCGCGGCACCAGGTCCAGCGGGAAGGGCCGCTCCTGCCCGGACAGCGAGAAGGTGATGCCTTGATCCAGGAAGGCGCGGGACAGCGCTTCGGCGCGAGCCTTCAGCTCCGAGGCGTCCGACGGCGCCAGCTCGGCGTAAATGCCCTTGTAGGGGCCGCGCACGGCGCCCGCGGCGTCGAACATTTCGTCGAAGGCCATGTCGTAGGCGTCCGACGCCACGTTGTAGCCGCCGAATATGCGCTCCGAACGCGCAGCGCGAAAACCCCGCCCGGTGTCCTCAAGCTGGTTCGAAAGACTCACTGTTTAGATGCTGCCTCAAATCGACGTCCCGGCAGCCCACGTCTTCCCGTTTTGGGGGAAAACGTAACTCACTGATAACCTGGGCAGTCGCTGTGGAGATATCCGGCGCCCAAGCAAACGTCTGATCGAAAAGGGAACTCGAGCGTGGCCAACATCAAGTCGCAGCAGAAGCGCAACAAGACCAACGAGCGCGCCCGGCTGCGCAACAAGTCGGTGAAGTCCTCGCTGCGCACCGCCGTCCGCGCGTTCCGCGAGGCCGCCCACGCCGGCGACAAGGAAAAGGCCGCCGAGTTGCTGGTGTCGACCAACCGCAAGCTGGACAAGGCGGCCAGCAAGGGCGTGATCCACAAGAACCAGGCCGCCAACAAGAAGTCGGCGCTGGCCCAGGCGCTCAACAAGCTCTGAGGACCGCCGCTCAGCGATTGCGGCCGCCGGCCAGCTCCGCCACCCTGCGCACCGCGGATTCCAGCGCGTAGTCGGCGTCGGCCACCGCGCCTTTGACGTTCGCGTTGAGCGTCGCCACCACCTTCATCGCCGTCGCCACCGAGTCCCGCGACCAGTACCGGGCCTGCTTCTGCGCCTTCTGCACCCGCCACGGCGGCATCCCCAGCTGGGCCGCCAGCCGGTACGGATCGCCGGACAGCGGGCCGACCCGGCCGATGGTGTGGATCGCTTCGGCCAGCGCATCGGCCAGCACCACCAACGGCTCGCCGCGCATCATCGCCCAGCGCAGCGCCTCGGCGGCCCCTTCGATGTCGCCGGCGACGGCCTTGTCGGCGATGTCGAAGCCCTTCACCTCGGCCTTGCCGCTGTGATAGCGGCGCACCGCGGCGGCGTCGACCGCCCCGCCGGTGTCGGCGACCAATTGCGAGCAGGCCGAGGCCAACTCCCGAAGATCGGAGCCGACCGCGTCCAGCATCGCGGTCACGGTCTCTTCGTCGGCCTTGACCCGCAGCCGCCGGAACTCCTTGCGGACGAAATCGATGCGTTCGCTCAGTTTGGTGATCCGCGCGCACGGGTGCACCACGGCGCCCAGGGCCTGCAGCTCGGTGGCCAGCGCCTTGGCCCGGCCACCGCCGGAGTGCACCACCACCAGCACCACCCCGGCCGGCATCTCGGCGGCCGCCGAAAGGATCACGGCCGCAGCGTCTTTCCCGGCTTCGCCGGCGGCCTCCAGCACGACGATGCGCTCGTCGGCGAACAGCGACGGGCTGAGCAGCTCGGCGAGTTCGTAGGTGCTCACGTCGCCGGCCCGCATCCGGTTGACCGGGACGTCGGCGTCGCCGGAGGCGCCGGCGCGTTTGCGCGCCTCGGCCAGCACCTCGGCCACCGCCCGCTCGACCAGCAGTTCCTCGTCCCCGAGGACCAGGTGTAACGGCGAAACCTCGCTCACTCCACGATGGTGTCACGACCGACCGACGACCTCGCGCGGGGATCGGCGCTCGCCGGGTACTACGCCAGCCCGGACAGCACCCAGGCCAGGCCGACCAGCAACGCCGCGGCGGCCGCGGCGCGGAACCGGCGCCACCGCCACGCCACCACCGCCAGCAGCGTGACGCCGCCGACGATCAACGTGCCCGCCGTCCCGTCCGGGACGGGCACGGTGGCGCCGGGCAGGCCCGCGGCCCGGTGGGCCACCCCGCCCACCCACCACAACTCGGGGCCGGTGAATCGGATCAGCAGCCGCGCGCCGGCCGGCCAGATCGGGCACAGCGCCGCCGCCGCGGTGCCCAGCACCGTGATCGGTGCGATCACGGCCGCCACGAGCAGGTTTGCGGCGGCGGCGACCACGCTGAACCGGCCGGAGATGGCCGCGACCAAAGGCGCGGTCACCAGCTGCGCGGCCCAGGCGACGGCGACCGCATCGGCCAACGGCTTGGGCCAGCCCCGGTCCGCCAACCGCCGCGACCAGGCCGGCGCGAGAACGACCAGCGCGGCCGTGGCGAGCACCGACAGCGCGAACCCGACGTCCACCGACAGCTGCGGCGCGACGGCCAACAACACCAGCACCGTGGCGGCCAGGGCCGGAATCGCTTGCCGCCGACGCGAAGTCAGCATGCCCGCCAACGCGATGGCGCCCATCACGGCCGCCCGCAACACGCTTGCCGTCGGCTGCACCACGACGACGAAGGCCACCAGCGCCAGCGCCGCCAGCAGGACCGCCGCCCGCGGGCCGATCAGCCGCGCCGAAAACAGCACGGCCGCACACACGATCGTCACGTTGGCGCCCGACACGGCCATCAGGTGCGTCATGCCGGCCGCCCGGAAGTCCCGGCCGGTTGGGGTGGGCACCGCCGAGGTGTCCCCGAGCACCAGCGCGGGCAGCAGCGCGGCCTGGTCGGCGGGCAGCGTGTCACGCACCGCGGCGGCGAAGCGGCGGCGCACCTCGTGCGCGGCCCGCTGCACGGCACTCGCGCTGCCCAGGGTTGGCCGGCCCGACGCGGTGAGCACCGCGACCGTCAGGTCGCGCCGGGTGGGCCGGCCGATCCGGGCGGTGAACCGCACCGGCTGGCCCACCATCAGCCCGCCGAAATCCGGGCCGCGCGCGAAAACAACGACCCGCCCGGACATTTGGTCGGAACGCAGCTGTTGCAGGGTGGCCCGAAACATCAGCCGGCCCTGGGTCCCGGAGCCCAACGACACCGGGCTCTCGGAGGGGGTGACGGTGACCGGGGCGCTGGCGCCGAAGTCCGCGGCGATCGGGTGGTGATCGACCGCGTCGGCGCGCAGCGCCACGGCGAACCCGAACCCCGCCCCCACCACACCGATCGCCGCCAGCCCGGCGCTGACCGACGACAGCCGCGGCCGGCGGTGCCGGCGCGCCGCACGCCACCGCAGGGCGCCGGCGATCGCGAGCAACCCGACGCAGCACCAGGCGAGCTCCCGGCCGATCGGCCACCAGATTCCGCCGGCCGTCACCGCCCAGCAGGTCAGCGCGGACGGCACCAGCCGCACATCGACGCGGCCCTCGGGCGACGGCCCGCCGGGATGCACAGCGCTCAGACACGGACCAGAGCGCGCAGCTTCTCCAGCCGCGCGGGGCCGATGCCCTCCACGTCGGCGAGCTGGTCGACGCTGGTGAACCTGCCGTTGGTCTGCCGCCACGCCACGATCGCGGCGGCGGTGACCGGCCCGACGCCGGGCAGGGCGTCGAGCTCCTGCACTGTCGCGGTGTTCAGGTCGACCGCGTCGCTGGTCTTCGGCTTGGCCTTGGCCGCCCCGGGACCCGGCGGCGGTTTCGGGGCCGGCGTCGACCCCGCGGCCACCGAACTGCCCAGCACCGGCGGCTGTCCGGGCACCGGGGCCAAGCCCACCACGATCTGCTCGCCGTCGTCCAGCGGCCGGGCCATGTTCAACCCGGCGGTGTCGGCGCCGTTCACCGCGCCGCCGGCCGCCTGCACCGCATCGGCGATCCGCGCCCCCGGCGCCAGCGTGACCAGGCCGGGCGTGTGCACCAGGCCGACCACGCTGACCACCACCGGGCGGTCCGGGCCGCCGCTCGGGCTTGCCGACGAGCGTGGGCTCGCGGTCGACACCTTCTCCACCGGCGGCAGCTTGGCCGACATCACCGGCGCCGGCCGGTCGCGGATCAGCGTGAAAACCGTGACCAGCACGGCCAGCGCCGCCACGATGGCCAACCCGATGGCGCCGGCACGTCCCGGGTCGGCACGAATCCGGGCCACCCAGCCCCGGTGCTCCGGCGCGCCGGGAAGCCACCGCGGCAGCAGCGAATTCTGGTCGTCATCCGGAAAGTCCTCGCCCGCGATTGGCCCGGGCTCCTCGGGCTGCACCGCGGCATCGGCATCCGGTTCGGCGCGCAGCCGCCGTTGCAGGCGCTCGGCCGGAAGTTCTGTTCGCATGGCCCGACCGTAGGTCCGCCCACCGGCGCGACCGCCCCGCTCCGCGGCGCCGCCGGGCCGAACTGTGGACTAACCCGAGGCTGTGCACAGGGCCCGCACCCGATGGGTCAAGATGGAAGCCGAGCGAACGACCAGGGCGATGGGTCGCCACGTTCACCCCGAAACGACAGGAGGCTGCCATGCAACTGGCGCTCACACCGGAGGAAGCCGCGTTCCGCGACGAGCTTCGCACCATCTACACGACCAAGATTCCCGAGGAGCTGCGCGAGCGGGTGCGCCGGGGATCGGCGGAAGTGAACCGCGACGACATCGTCACCAGCCACAAGATCCTGCACGAGCACGGCCTTGCGGTACCGAACTGGCCGGTGGAGTGGGGCGGCAAGGACTGGACGCCCACCCAGCACCAGATCTGGGCCGACGAGATGCAGCTGGCCTGCGTCCCGGAGCCGTTGAACTTCAACACCAAGATGGTGGGCCCGGTGATCGCCGAATTCGGTTCGGAGGAGGTCAAACAACGCTTCCTGCCCCCGACCGCCAGCCTCGACATCTGGTGGTGCCAGGGATTCTCCGAGCCGGACGCCGGTTCGGACCTGGCGTCGCTGCGCACCACCGCGGTGCGCGACGGCGACCACTACATCGTCAACGGCCAGAAGACCTGGACCACGCTGGGCCAGTACGCCGACTGGATCTTCTGCCTGGTGCGCACCGACCCGCAGGCGCCCAAGCGCCAGGCCGGCATCTCGTTCCTGCTCTTCGATATGAAAAGCCCGGGCATCACGCTGCGGCCCATCAAGACGATCGACGGCGGCCACGAGATCAACGAGGTCTTCTTCGAGGACGTCCGGGTGCCCGCCGATCAGCTTGTCGGAGAAGAGAATCAGGGCTGGACGTACGCGAAGTTCCTGCTGGGCAACGAACGCACCGGCATCGCCGGAGTGGGCCGCACCAAGGTGCGCCTGGCCGAGGTGAAGAAGCACGCCGCGGCCACCGGGGTGCTCGACGATCCGCTGTTCGCCGCCCGGCTCGCCGAGGCCGAAAACGAGCTGCTGGCACTGGAACTCACGCAGTCGCGGGTGACCACCGACTCGGCGAACGGGCAGCCCAACCCGGCGTCGTCGGTGCTCAAGCTGCGGGGCAGCCAACTGCAGCAGGTGGCCACCGAACTGCTCGTCGAGGTGGCCGGCCCGGATGCGTTGCCGGCCAAGGCCGATGACATCGCCTCCCCGTCCTGGGCGCAATCCAGCGCGCCGCACTACCTGAACTATCGCAAGACGTCGATCTACGGCGGCAGCAGCGAAGTACAGCGCAACATCATCGCGTCCACCATTCTGGGATTGTGAGGCAGCCATGGACTTTCAGTTGAGCGACGAGCAGGCCCTGCTGCGCGACACCACCCGCGATCTGCTGTCGCGCAGTTACGACCCGGAGAGCCGCAACAAGGTCATCGGTTCCGAGCTGGGCTGGAGCCGCGAGGTGTGGAGCCAGCTCGCCGACACCGGGATCCTGGGCCTGGGCTTCGATCCCGACGAGTCGGGCCAGATCGAGATCATGGTGGTGCTCACCGAGATCGGGCGCCGGCTGGCCCCCGAGCCGGTGCTGCACGCCGCGCTGGGACCCGGCGCGCTGATCGCCGAGCTGGGCAGCGCGGCCCAGAAGGAACTGCTGGACGAGGTCGCGGCCGGCCAGCGGCTGCTGGCGTTCGCCCACCTGGAGCCGGGGCAGCGCAAACCGACCGCCGAGGTGGGCACCAAGGCTGCGCGGCAAGGTGATCCGTGGACGCTGAGCGGTCAGAAGAACCCGGTGCTGGCCGGCGACTGCGCCGACACCCTGGTGGTCAGCGCCGCGTTGCCGGACGGCGGCACCGGGCTGTTCCTGGTCGACGCGGGCGCCGTCACCCGGCACCCGTACCGCACCTTCGACGGGCAGCGGGGCGCCCAAATCGATCTGGACGCCACCCCGGCCGAACCGCTGGGCGAGGCGACCGACGCATCGGGCGGCATCGAGGCGGCCATCATCCGCATCCAGTCCGCGTTGTGCTCCGAAGCGCTTGGGGCGATGGAGGAATCGCTGCGCCTGACCACCGACTACCTCAAGACCCGCAAGCAGTTCGGGGTCACCCTGAACAAATTCCAGGCGCTCACCCAGCGCGCCGCCGACATGTACGTCTCGCTGGAATTGGCCCGCAGCATGAGCCTGTATGCGGCGATGTCGATCGCCGACGGCAACATCGACCCGGTGATCGCCTCGCGGGCCAAGCTGCAGATCGGCCGCTCCGGCCGGCACATCGCGCAGGAGTCGATCCAGATGCACGGCGGGATCGGGGTGACCGCGGAGTACCCGATCAGCCACTACGCCGCCCGGCTCACCGCGATCGAGCACACCCTGGGCACCTCGGGTGAGCATCTGCACAACCTGATCGACCACCTCGGCGACTACGACCTGGTCCGCCTCTAACCCCATGGCCGCGCTGTCCGCCGAGGTCGTCGAGTTCCTGTCCGCCGGCACCCGCACCGGGATGCTCGGCTATGTCGCCGCCGACGGCCGGCCGCTGGTCGCGCCGATCTGGTTCGTGGTCGACGACGGCGAGCTGGCCTTCAACACCGGCCGTGGCACGGCGAAAGCCCGTGCGATAGCGCGTGATTCGCGGGTGGTCATCTGTGTCGACGATCCGCATCCGCCCTATTCGTTCGTCCAGGTGCAGGGCGTGGCCGCGGTGAGCGAGGACCCCGCCGAGGTGTTGGACATCGCCACCCGGACCGGCGCGCGGTACATGGGCGCCGACCGGGCCGACGAGTTCGGCCGGCGTAACGCCGTCCCCGGCGAGTTGGTGGTGCGGGTTCGGCCGACGAAGGTGAACTCCGCCTTCGACGTCGCCGACTGAACCCCGGCCCGGATCAGCTCGGCTCGGGCGCCGCCTCACGTTCCGGTTCGGCCTCACCGGTGCCGGTTTCCGAGCCCGGATTCGGGTTGGCGGCCACCGCCGCACCGGGCTCCGATTCCGCGTCGGGCAGTTGGCCTGCCAGATACTCGGCCAGCCCACCGATCGTCGGATAGTCGAAGACCGCGGTCGCGTTGATCGTGAACGCGCCACCGAATTGGCTGTGCAACCGGTTGCGGAGTTCGACCGCCATCAGGGAATCCGTGCCCAGGTCCAGGAATCGGCTCGTCGCGGCGGGTGGCTGCGCGAGCCGCAGGAAACCCTGCACCTCGCGCTGCAGGAATTCGGTGATGAAGGCGGCGCGCTGCGCCACCGGGATCTCCTGCAACTGCTTGAGTAATTCGCTGTCACCACTCGCCTCCCCGACGGCGCTCGGCAGCACGAGATCGAGAATCGGTGGGCGAGCACCGCCCAGCAGCTTCGCCGCCCGCTGCCAGTTGGCCTTGATGACGGTCGCCTGCCCGGTTCCGTTGGCGACGACCTCGGCGAGCGCGGCCAGCGCGGCCGTCGGTTCCAGCGGAATGAGTCCCTGCGCACCGATGTTGGCGCGCGCGGCCTCCGACGACGCCATCCCCCCTTGGGCCCAGGGCCCGAGGTTGACCCCGGTCGCCGGCAAGCCGCGCGCCTGTCGCGCTGCGACCAGCCCGTCGAGCCACGCGTTGGCGGTCGAATAGTTGGCCTGGCCGGGTGAACCGAGCAGGCTGGACACCGAGGACGACACGATGAAGAAGTCGAGATCGTCGGTCCTCGTCGCATGGTCCAGGTAGCTGGCTCCGAATGCCTTGGGCGCCAACGCCACCCGGAAACGCTCCGGGCTCTGCTGGGACAGCAGCGCGTCGTCGAGCACGCCCGCCAGATGCGCCACTCCCGCCAGCGGGGGCAGTTCGGCGCGGATCCGGGCCAGCAGCTGCTCGACCTGCGCGGCGTCACCGACGTCGGCGGCGAAGGTGTGGACGCGGCACCGGTAGCGCTCGGTGATGTCGTCGATGGCCCGCCGCGCCGCGGCGTCGGGTGCACGCCGGCTGGTCAGCACGATCTCGCCGGCGCCGAGCTGGGCCAAATAGGCCGCCAGGTGCAGGCCGATCGCGCCGAGCCCACCGGTGATCAGATAGCTGCGATCACCGCGCGGTTGCAGCGGTTTCGGCATCTGCAGCACGATCTTGCCGATGTGCCTTGCTTGCTGCATGCGGCGAAACGCCGTCTTCGCCTCGGCCAGCGGATAGATCTCGGCGGGCAACGGCCTCCACTCGCCGCTGGCCAGCCCGTCCGACACCTCGGTCAGCAGGGCATGAATGTGCTCCGGCTGTTCCACGCAGGCCCAGTCCAACGCGACGATCTCGTAGGCGATATCGGGGCGGGCCGCCGCCATCTGCTCGCGGGTCCAGATGTCTCGCTTGGCGATCTCGACGAAACGGCCGTGTTGGGCGGTGGCCCGCACGGTCGCCTCGATGAATCCCTCATTGGTCAGGCTGTTGAGCACCACGTCGACGCCGGCGCCGTCGGTGTCGGCGAGGATCTGGTCGGCGAAATCGGTGCTGCGCGAATCGTAGACGTATTCCACACCCAGCTTGCGCAGCGTCGCGCGTTTGTAGGTGCTCGCGGTGGCGAACACGGTCGCTCCGTGTCGCTGCGCCAGCTGGATGGCGGCCAATCCGACGCCACCGCTTGCCGCATGAATGAGCACGCGGTCACCGGGTTTCAGCTGGGCCCAGTCGAACGCGAGCCGGGCGGTGAGCGCCGCGGCGGGAATGGTCGCGGCATCCACCGCGCTCACGCCGTCGGGAATCGGCGCCAGCAACTGGACCGGCACATTGAACCGGCTGGCGAACGCGCCCTGCATGAAACCGTAGACGCGCGTGCCGACCTCGAGTCCGGTAACGCCGCTGCCCAATTGGGTGACGGTGCCGGCGAAGTCGCCGCCGAGCGGCCCCGGGTCGCCCGGGTAGAGGCCCAGCACGTTGAGCACCTCCCGGAAGTTCAAACCGCCGGCCTCGACACGCACCTGCACACAGCCCTCGGCCGGGGGCGGCGCCTCCTGCTCGATCAGCCGCAGGTTGTCGATCGCGCCGCGTTCGGTGGGGGCAAGGACGTAGTCGGTGCCGCGAGGTACCGCGAGATGACCGCTGCGCGCCCACGGCAGTAACCGGGATGCCAGGAGTTTCCCCTGCCGCACCGCCAGTTCCGGTTCGTCCAGCGGCGCGCCGAGCAGACCGGCCAGCGACCGCACGGCCTGCTCCGACCCGTCGGAATCGACCAGCCTGCACCGCAGCGCCGGTTCCTCGTTGACGATGGTGCGCCCAAGTCCCCACAGCGCCGCCTGCACCGGGTCGACCGGTTCGCCGGACTCGGTCGCCACGCCCCGTTCGGTGACGATCCACAGGCCACCGGGAAGCTTGACCGCCGAGCCATCCGCGTTCTGCAAGGCGTGCACGGCGGTGAGAAGCCCGGCGATCTCGGTTTCCAGCCGCGCCACGGATTCGGCGCTCGACTCCTGTCCACCGGATTGCGTTGCGCGCCAGACGATGCCGGTGACCCGGCCGCCGCGGTCCTCGGCGCGCGCCAACAGCTGCCCGAAGGACTCCGGATCGGTGTTGCGGTCGAATGGGATGCAGCCCGGCAGTTGAGCCGCCAGTTCGTCGAAGCCGGCGATCAGCCATGTCCCGCTTGGATTTGCGACACCATCGTTCGACGGCTGGGGTGGAACCTCATGCCAGCCAAGGGTGTACAGCAGCCGGGTGGCATCGCCGCCCAGTCCCCGCAACAACGCCTCGCGGGGCGCGCGCTTGACCGTGAACTCGCGTATCCCACCCAGGTGGCGACCGTCCCGATCGATGAAATCGATGTCGAAGACTTGGGTTTCGCTGTCCAGCGCGCTGGGCCGCCATTTCCCGCGGCAATAGAACCGCCGCGGCATCTTCTCCCGCAGGGACACCTGCCCGTACCGCAACGGCAGCAACAGATCATTGAAGCCCTGTTCGGCGGCGAGAAGGGCGGGAAACGCCGGGAAGACGACTCCGGTGCACAGGTCGAGCAGCACCGGATGCATGGGCTCCGTCCCGAGGTGCTCGGCGAGTTCGTCACCCACGGTGACGTCGCCGACCGCCTCACCGTCGCCCATCCACAGCGACTTCAGCGAGGTGGACCACGTGGTCCCCCACTCCAGTTCGCTTTCGGCGAAGCTGTCGAACAGCAGTTGCGGGCGGCTGCGGTCCAACCTCTCGATCACGGCGTCGATGTGGTCCGCCGGGTCGGCCGCCGGCTCGTCCTCGATGCCGGCGACGACGGTGCCATCGGCGTTCAACGACCATTCGGCATCGGGGACGCCGTACGGGCGGCTGTCCACCCGGAAGCTCCAGCCGCCCTCCTGCAGCGGATGCAGACTCAGCTGCACTTCACGAGAAGCCTTGTCGGGCAGGATGATCGGCTCATAGAAGTAGACGTTTTGCACACGTGCCGGCGGCCCGACGGCGGCCAGGGCCATCGCCGCATATGTCGCGCCCGGGACGACGACGGTGCCGTAGATCACGTGATCGGCAAGCCAGGGCTGCGACTTCACCGACAACCTACTGGTGTAGACGGAGTCGCCGGAGGCGAGCTCCTTCGCGCTGCCCAGCAGCCCGGATGCCGCGGCGCCCTGTCCATCGATGCCGGCGATGCCGGAAGCTTTGGGCCAGAAGCGCCGCCGCTGGAACGGGTAGGTGGGCAGTTCGAGTTTGCGGCGCGGTCGACGATGCAGCGCGGCGAACTCGGGACGATGACCGCTGACGTATGCCGCGGCCAGCCCTTCGGCGATCTGTCGCCGATCGCCGACGCCCTTGCGCAGGGAAACGATCGCGCGTGGCGCGGCCAGGTGTTCCGGCCAGACCTGCACCGCGGCCCCCGTCAGCACCGGTTGCGGACCGATCTCCATCAGCACCGTGCAGCCCAGCGCCGCGACGGTACGCACGCTTTCGGCGAACTGCACCGGCTGGCGGGAATGCCGCCGCCAATAGCGGGCGTCGAGCGGGGTTTCGGTGGTGAGCACCGTACCGGTGCGGTTGCAGACCAGCGGCAGCGTGGGTACGGCGAAGTCCAGATGCGCCGCATACGACTCGAATTCATCGAGCACCGGGTCCAGCAGCTCCGAGTGGAAGGCGTGGCTGGTTTCCAGCCAGCTGCACCGGATCCCGTCACTGGCACCGCGGGCCACGATCTGTTCCAGATCCGCGCCGGGACCCGAGAGCACCGTGTTGGGACCGTTGTAGGCGGCCACCGACACCCGGGGGCAGTCGTTGGCGAGCTCCTCGACGTATTGGGCGTCGGCGAACACCGCCACCATCCGGCCGCCGTCGGGCAGGCCGCCGAACAGCCGGCCGCGCTCGGCCATCAGCCGCGCCCCGTCCTCGAGGCTGAAAACGCCTGCGACACAAGCCGCCGCGTATTGGCCCACGCTGTGCCCCAGCACCACGTCGGGCTCGACACCCCAGGATTGCCACAGCCTGGCCAGGCCCATCTCGACGGCGAACAACGCGGGCTGCGCAAAAGCGGTATTCCGCAGGGTTTTTCCGGCCTCACCACCGGTGTCCTTGTCGGTCGCGAAGATCACCTCGGTCAACGGACGCGGCAGCAGCCCGTCGACGGCGTCCGCGCAGCGCGTCACCGTCTCGGCGAAAACCGGCTCGGCGTCGAACAACTCGCGCGCCATCCCCGGGTATTGGCTGCCCTGTCCGGTGAACAACCACGCCGTCGTCGGCGGGTCGGTGCACTCGCCGCGCGCAACTCCCGGCCGGGTTCGGTTGTCGGCGAGGTCGGCCAGCGCCTCGCGTGCGCTGCGCACCGAATCCACCACCAGCGCGGCCCGGTGCTCGAAATGCGCACGCCCGGCCCCGACGGTGAAGCACAGATCGCCGATGTCCGCGTCGGGATGAGCGTGCAACCATTCCCCGTACCGCTGCGCCAGCGCCAGCAGCGCCTCCGGTGACCGCGCGGACAGCGGCAGCACGTCGACCGGGCGTGCGTCGGATTCGGCTGCCGGGGTGGCGTCTTGCGTCGTTACCGGTTGCGGCGCCTCCTCGATCAACACGTGTGCGTTGGTGCCGGTGAACCCGAACGAGCTCACCCCGGCTCGCCGCGGCCGGCCGTTGGTCTGCCAGGGAACCGCCTTGTCCACCACCCGCAGTGGCAGCGAGTCCCACGGGATATGCGGCGACGGGGTCTCGAAATGCAGGCTCTGCGGGAGCATTTCGTGCTGCAGCGACAACACGACCTTGATCAGGCCGGCGACCCCGGAGGCCGCCTCGAGGTGGCCGATGTTGGTCTTCACCGATCCGATCAGCAGCGGCCGGTCGGTGTCCCGGGTGGCGCCGTAGACGGCCCCGGCCGCCTGCACTTCGATCGGATCCCCCAGCGCGGTGCCCGTCCCGTGCGCCTCGAGGTAGTCGACGTCATCGCCGGAGAGGCCGGCGCGGCTCAGCGCCGTGGCGATAAGCCGTTGCTGTGCACCACCATTGGGCACCGTGAGACCGCTGGACGCGCCGTCCTGGTTGACCGCGCTGGCCGGGATGACCGCGCACACCCGGTCTCCGTCGCGCACGGCGTCGCTCATCCGCTTGAGCACCAGGATCCCGCAGCCTTCGCTGCGCACATAACCGTCGGCGGTGGCATCGAAGGTCTTGCATCGCCCGACGGGTGAAAGCATCCGGGCGCGCGACGCGGCGATGTTGGACACCGGACTCAGCAGCACGTTGACACCGCCGGCCAACGCCAAATCGCAGTCACCGGAATGCAATGCCTGGCAGGCCTGATGCACGGCCACCAGCGACGAGCTGCATGCGGTGTCGACGGCCACCGCGGGTCCTTCCAGACCCAGCGCGAAGGCGACCCGGCCGGAGATGGCGTTGAGCGCGTTGCCGGTGATGAAGTGCGGCTCGATCTTGTCCACCGACTCGGCGGACAGCAGATGCGAATACTCGTTGGCGCCGACCCCCACGAAGATGCCGCTTCGGCTGCCGCGCAGCGCGGCCGGGGAATACCCGGCACGCTCCAAGCCCTCCCACACGGTTTCCAGCACCAGCCGCTGCTGCGGGTCGATCCACACCGCTTCGCGCGGCGAGATACCGAAGAACTCCGGATCGAATTCGTCGATTTGGTCCAGGTATCCGCCGAATCGGCTGTACATCTTGCCGGGGGTTTCCGGATCCGGGTCGTAGAACTCGTCGATGTCGAATCGGTCTTCCGGGACTTCCCGGATGGCGTCGACACCGCCGGACAGCAACTCCCAGAAGGCTTCCGGATCAGCGGCGCCGGGGAAACGGCATGCCATCGCGACGATCGCGATCGGCTCGTCCGTGCGGCCGGCCGGCGCCGGGGTGCCCGCCGGCGGTGCGGGTTTGGCGTCCGGCTGCCCGCGCAGGTCGAGCACGTCGCCGAGCAGGTACTCGGCGACATCGGACAGCCGCGGGTAATCCATCGCCAGGGTTGCGGGTATCTGCTTGCCCACGCCTTGCTCGATGTGGCGGCGCAGTTCGATGGCCATCAGCGAATCCATGCCGAGGTCGAAGAATCCCGCGTCCTCGCGGATCTCCGCGGCATCGACGCGCGTCACCTCGGCGACAGCGTTGCGCAGAAACTCCGTCATGAGTTTCCTGCGCTGCTGTACCGGCGCGCCGGCGAGCCGCTCGACCAGCCCCGTCTTCCCGGAAGGCGTTGGTGCCGGGGCGAAATCGGGTATCTCCCGGACCAGTTCCGCCAGCAACGACCGCTGCCCCGCTTGCTGGTAGAGCGGCAGGAAGCGGGTCCAGTCGATCCGGGCCACCACCCCCTGCGCGGCGGCGGTCGCCATGACATCGGCCAGACCCGCCAGCGCGTCGGCGGGTGAGAGTGTCTTGATGCCGCGCTGAGCCAGTCGCGCCCGGGCGTTCTCGTCGGCCATGCCCGCCGCCCAGGGACCGAAGTTGACGCTGATCCCGTTGACGCCCTGCTCACGCAGCCGCCACGCCAGCCCGTCGAGGAAGGCGTTGGCCGCGCCGTACGCCGTCTGACCCAGACCACCCCATACCGAGGCGATCGAGGACGTGCTGACGAAGAAGTCCAACCGCAGGTCGGCGGCGGCTTCGCTCAAATGCCAAGCACCCCAGACCTTCCCGGCGAAAACCCGGTCTATTTCGGCGTCTTCGAGGTCGCTCAGCGGGGTGGTGCCGATCTCGCCCGCGGCATGGACTATGCCGGCCACCGGCGGCAGTTCGGCCCGCACGGCGCCGAGCAGCCGCGCAACGTGGTGGGCGTCGGCGACATCGGCCGCGATCACCCGGACTTCGCATCCGTGCTGTTGGCTGAGGGCGTCGATGCGCCGCTGTGCGGCTTCGCCCGGCGCGCGGCGGCCGGTCAGCACCAGGTGCCGGGCGCCCTGCGCAGCCAGGTGGCCGGCGATCTCCAGTCCGATCGAACCCAGCCCGCCGGTCACCAGATACGTTGCGTCGGCACGCAATGTCAGCGCAGCCGCGGCCGGCTGCCCGCTTCGTCGCGTCAGCCGGGGAACGTAGATGTCCGAGCCGCGCAGCGCGATCTGGTCCTCCCCGACGGCCGGGTCGCGCGGCGCCGACGCGACCCTGACCAACCGGGACCATTCCTCGGCGCTGCCCTGCGCCAGGTCGGCCAGCCCGCCCCACAATTGCGGATATTCCAGGGACGCCGCCCGGCCGAATCCCCACAGGCAGCTTTGATCCGGGAACACGGTGTCGGCGTCGGTGACTCGTTGCGCGCCGCGGGTGACCAACCAAATCGGTTGGCGCAGTTCAGCGGCGGCCGCGGCGCGGAAGAGCCGCCGTGTTCCGGCCAGTACCCGGTGCTGCATCCGCAGCAGCGACCGCATCGATGGTGCGGTGCCGGAATCCAGCGCCGCCACCAGCGCGATGCGTAGCGGCGCTTCCTCCGCCGCCGCGGCGCGCAATACGATCTCGAGTCGTTCCTCGTCCGCGTCGGAGGCGGGCAACACGAGAATCCGGTGCTGGTGCCCGCGCGCGGTGAGCGCGTCGACCAGCGGCGCGACGGCGTCGTCGTCATCGCCGACGACGAGCCAGGTGGCTTCGGCTTCGGGGCCAGGGACCGTGGACTTCTCCCAGCGGATCTCGTAGCGGTCCTCGGCGATGGACCGACTCTTGCGCTGTTGATTGTGTTGTGCGGCAAGCTTCGTCAGCACATCGAGGGTGTGCTGATCGGCGCTCGCGCCGTCGAGCAACTCCGCGAGTTCGGCGATCCGGCCGTCCTCGAGAAGCCGGACGGCCGTGGTCTGGGTCGAGGTTTGTTGGCTGCCGGGCGGGACCCGCTGCTCGCTGAACCAGTACTGGCGATGCTGGAACGGATAGGTGGGCAGGTCAAGCTTTCGCGCCGGACCGACGGCGGCACCAAAGTCCGGGAGGTGGCCGACAATGTAGGCCTCGGCAAGCGCTTCGGTGATCTGGCGGTGGTCGGCGGTGTTGCGGCGCAAGGATGCGATCGCCCGGGGCGCGGTCGCCGGGTCGGGCCAGGCCCGCAGGGCCGCGGCGGTGAGCACGGGTTGGGGGCCGATCTCCAGCAACACCTTGCAGCACAGGTCGGCGAGGGTGTGAACGCTCTTGGCGAACTCGACCGGTTGGCGGGCATGGCGACGCCAATAGGCCCCATCGAGTTTCACGCTCCTGCCCAGGGCGGAGCCGGTTCGGTTGCAGATCAAGATCCGTTGGGGCGGACCGAAATCGAACTGGTTCGCATACGACTCGAACTCGTCGAGAATCGGATCCAGCAGCGCCGAGTGGAACGCGTGGCTGGTGTCGAGCCAGTCGCACCGGACTTTCTCGGCGGTCAACCGGGCCACCGCCTGCTCCAGCTCCTGCCCCGGTCCCGACAACACGGTGTTGGCACCGTTGTACGCGGCGACCGACAAGCTCGGGAACTCGTCGGTGAGGCCCTCGACGCGGGCCGCGGCGGCGAACGCCGCCACCATCCGACCGCCCGCGGGCAAACTGCCGAACAGCCGGCCGCGCTCGGCGATCAGCCGCGCCCCATCCTCGAGGCGCAGCACGCCGGCAACGCAGGCCGCCGAATACTGGCCGACGCTGTGGCCCAGCACCACGTCGGGTTCGAAGCCCCACGACTGCCAGAGCCGGGCCAGACCCATCTCCACGGCGAACAAGGCGGGCTGGGCGTAGCTGGTCTGCCGCAACGTCGCTTCGCTGGCCGGGTCATCCGTATCGAAAATTACGTCCAGCAACGGCTTTTCGAGAACATCGGCGAGCACCGTGGCGCAGCGGGTCAGCGTCTCGGCGAACACCGGCTCGGTGTCGAACAACTCTCTGGCCATGCCGGCGTACTGGCTGCCCTGACCGGTGAACAGCCACGCCGTTTTCGGCGCGTCCTCGCAAACCCCGCGCAGCAGTCCCGGGGCCGGCCGGTCGTCGGCCAGCGCCGCGAGCAACTCACCGGCGGACCCCGTCGAATCCACCACCAGCGCGGCCCGGTGTTCGAAGTGCGCCCGGCCCGCCCCGGCGGTCAAGCACAGGTCGGCCAGGGCGGTGTCGGGATGCGCGCTCAACCAGTCGCGGTACTCGCCGGCGATCTGCACCAACGCGGCGGGTGTTCGCGCCGACAGCGGAAGTACGTGGAACCGGCGCTGACCGGGCGGCCGGACGGCGGCCGGTGGTACGGCGGCCCGACCCGTCCCGTCGGGTGCTTCCTCGAGGATGACGTGCGCGTTGGTTCCGGCGAACCCGAATGAGCTGACGCCCGCCACGCGGGGCCGGCCGTTGCGTTGCCACGCGGTCGCCTCCTTGACGACCTGCACCGCAAGCCGATCCCAGGGAATGTGCGGCGACGGATCGCGAAAGTGCAGATGTTGCGGCAGCATCCCGTGCTCGAGCGCCAGGATCACCTTGATCACGCCCGCGATGCCGGCGGCCGCTTCCAGGTGTCCGATGTTGGTTTTGACCGAGCCGATCAGCAGCGGTCTGCTGGCCTCGCGCCCCGCGCCGAGCACCGCACCTGCGGCCTGGACCTCGATCGGATCGCCCAGCGAGGTGCCGGTGCCGTGCGCCTCCAGGTAGTCGACGTCGCCGGGTGCGATGCCGGCGCGCTGCAGCGCCTCGGCGATAACTCGTTGCTGGGCAACGCCGTTCGGCACGGTCAAACCGCCCGATGCGCCGTCCTGGTTGATGGCGCTGCCCCGGATTACCGCCCGGATCCGGTCGCCGTCGCGGATCGCGTCCTCGAGCCGCTTCACAACGAGGACGCCACATCCCTCGCCACGGACGTAGCCGTCGGCGGCCGCGTCGAAGGTCTTGCATCGCCCGTCGGGCGCGAGCATGTGTGCCTGGGAAAAGGTGATCATGGTCGCCGGGGTGAGCAGGACGTTCGCGCCGCCGGCCAGCGCGAGGTCGCACTCCCCCAGACGCAGCGCTTGGCACGCCTGATGGATCGCCACCAACGACGAGCTGCACGCGGTGTCCACCGCGACCGCCGGGCCCTGCAGTCCCAACCGATAGCTGATCCGTCCCGCGGCGGCGGCAGACGATGTCCCGATCGCCGTGTAAGCCTCGATCTGGTCGTAGGTCAGCTCGTCGGAGGCCATCCCCAGGTAGTCGTGGGTGGATATTCCGATGAACACACCGGTGTTGGTGTTCGCCAAATCCGTTGGCGCGGTGCCGGAATGTTCCACCGCCCGCCACGCCGTCTCGAGCAGCAGCCGATGCTGCGGGTCCAACAGCCTGGCCTCGCGCGCCGACATGCCGAAAAACGGCGCGTCGAACCCGGTTACGTCGTCGACGAAACCGGCCCGGCGGGTGACAACTTTGCCGGGCGCGTCGGGATCCGGGTCGAAGAACTCGTCGGCGTCCCACCGGTCCTTGGGCACCTCCGATACCGCGTCCCGGCCTTCGGCCAGCACCCGCCAGAATTCATCGGCGTCCGCGGCGCCGGGAAAGCGCGCCGCATAGCCAACGATCGCGAAACTGGACGCCGGGTCCCTCAGACCCTCGACGGTCGACATGCGGTTGTCCTCTCTCTCTCAGCCAGCGAAGGACCCATGGTCGCGGGCCGGCCTTTAAGCACCACCGCCGTGGTGTTCCGTACCAGGTCCTGCCTCCGGCAACCGTCGTGCTCCTGGCCGCACACTCACCGGCCCCTGCTCGGAGTGCCAACACCCCGAGACGCCGTCGATATCCTCAAGCACCGCATCCAAATTCGCGCTTTCCGCCAATCGAATGGACTGCAGGAAGGCTTTCGGTATAGGCGGCGATGATACAACACGAGCGCGGGACCGGACCGGCGGGCGGATGCCGCCGCCGGGCCGCTGACAGCCGCCTGCCCGAGGGGCCCTTGTCCATCCCACCGCAGACAACCAACCGAGCGCGAGGTCTCCCGCCCGTCCGCTCGGCAACCACAGGGTCGCCTCATCGGATCCGATCGATTTCGACCGTCACGCGGAATGCCTTGTCCCGCAACGCAATGCATGCGTCCGGACGCGTTCAGAGGTGCGATGATCAGCCCGCTCCCACACAGCGTTCGTCCGACATCTCGACACTCCCAGCAAGCTCAAGGGTCTTTACCGCGGCCCAGCCGCTGCTGGATCACCGACGCAAACCTGTGGCAGCGAACGAACAAGTCGTACAGCGAATGTACGCATGCCGTTCCGGTTGCGCATCTGCAAGGTCAACGAGTACGGGTCTTCTCCGCGGAGCGTTGCATCAGTATCGTCGGGTAATCGCGCGGGTATCGTCAAGTGTCCGCGCCGGCCTGTGTCCGGCGCGGGGCCGGATCCGTCCCGCCAACACCGCCGTGCCGGTCGGCCGTTGCACGCATATCCGCGCTTCGCGGCGACGGCCATTGCCGCCGGGGTTATGTTGGTGCCGCCAGCGGGGCCGAACCGCGGCCGTCCGGACCGAGGAGAACAGATTGCGCATCGGGAAAATCACGATCGGCTCGCTCGGTGATTGGACACCGACCCCCGGACCGGTCACCTCCTGGCACCCGACCGCCGCGGCGGCCGAGAAGGTGCGCCAAGCGCCGGCCAGTCCCGTTCCGGTCAGCTACATGCAGGGCCAGCATTTGCGCAATTATCACGAGCGGACCGCGGCGGGGCTCGATTTTTCCCGTCAAATCATCGCCACCTGTGACGTGCCGGGCCGTTGCGATATCTCGGCGATGAATTACGCCGTCAACGCCTACTTGCGGCGTCATGACACATTCCGCAGCTGGTTCCACCACAGCGGCGATGGGGAGTTCGTCAGGCACACCGTCAGCAACCCCGCTGACATCGAATTCGCCCCGATCCACCACGGCGAAATGACGGCGGAGGAAATACGCGCTCATGTCGTGGCGATACCCAATCCGCTGGAGTGGGGCTGCTTCACGTTCGGGGTCGTGCAAAACGAGGAATATTTCACTTTCTTCGCCGCCATGGATCACGTGCACGGGGACGCGACGCTGATCGGCACGACGATGCTCGAGGCCAACGGCATGTATGCGGCGGCGAGCGCGGGCAGCGAACCCCTCGAGCTGCCCGATGCCGGCAGCTTCGACGACTTTTGCGCCCGCGAGCGGGAGTACACGTCGGCGTTGACCGTGGATTCGCCCGAAGTCCGCGCGTGGATCGACTTCGCGGAGAACAACAATGGCAGCTTTCCGGAATTTCCGCTGCCGCTGGGCAACCCGTCCGAGGCGACCGCCAGCGCCATGGTCTCCGAGCTGGTGATGGACGCCGAACAGACGGAGCGATTCGAATCGGCCTGCACCGCCGTCGGCGTGCGGTTCATCGGCGGCTTGTTCGCCTGCATCGCCCTGGTGGAGCACGAGCTCACCGGCGCGCTCACGTATTACGGCCTCACCCCCCGGGACACCCGCCGAACCACGGACAATTTCATGACGCAGGGCTGGTTCACCGGCCTGGTCCCGATCACCGTGCCCATCGCGGCGGCCTCGTTCGCCGATGCCGCGTGGACGGCACAGACCTCGTTCGATTCGGGCCAGCAATTGGCGAAGGTGCCCTATTACCGGGTATTGGAATTGGCGCCCTGGCTGAAGTGGCCGCAACCCAACTTTCCGGTCTCGAATTTCTTCCACGCCGGCGCCGCTCCCCTCAATGCCGTGCTCGCCGCGGCCGACCTCGGCTATGCCAACAACATCGGGATCTACTCCGACGGCCGGTATTCCTATCAGCTCACCATTTACGTGTTCCGGTACGGCGAGGGCACGGCCATGGCCATGATGTACCCGGACAATCCGGTCGCTCACAAGTCGGTTGCCCGCTACACGGAGACGATGAGGTCCGTATGCGGGCGGGTCGCCGACACCGGGCATTGGGGGCGCGTTGCGTAGCGTGGGTTAGTTCGATGGCTCCTGAAAGATCGCGTGGAAAATCGCGCGGCTCGGCAGCGGCGTCGGCGGGTGCCGCCGCCGGATGTCCCCGACCGCGCCGGCCGGGGATGAGGTCGAGATGCGCCGGATAGCCGATTTCGTGGTGCGCTGGCCCTGGCTGGTGATCGGGTTCTGGGCGGCATTGGCGGTCGCCCTGCCGCTGGCCTTCCCGTCCCTGGCCGAGATGGCCCAGAAGCATCCGCTGGCGATCTTGCCGGGCAACGCACCGTCCAATGTCGCCGCCCGCCAGATGACCGAGGCGTTCCACGAATCGGGCTCGGATGACCTGCTGTTGGTGGCGTTGACCGACGAGAAGGGTCTGGGCCCCGCCGACGAAGCCGTCTACCGCAGGCTGGTGGACGCGCTGCGCCGGGACACCCGTGACGTGGTGATGGTGCAGGACTTCATCAGCGCGCCGCCGCTGCGTTCGGCCGTGACCAGCAAGGACCGCAAAGCCTGGGTACTGCCCGTCGGCATCGCGGGCGAGTTGGGCACCCCGCAGTCATACGCGGCGTTCAACCGGATCGCCGGCATCGTCAAACAGACCCTGGAAAAACATGAAAACGGTCCGGCCGCAACGTCTTTGACGGTGAGCCTCACCGGCCCCGCGGCGACCGTCGCCGACCTCACCGTCGCGGGCGAGCGGGATCGACTGCCGATCGAGCTGGCGATCGCCGTTCTGGTGCTCGTCGTCCTGCTGGTCGTTTACCGCAGTGCGGTCACGATGCTGCTGCCGTTGGTGACGATCCTGTTGTCGCTGGTGATCGCGCAGGCGGCCGTGGCGGGCTACTCGCAATTGACGGGCTCGGGCGTATCCAACCAGTCCATCGTGTTCCTGAGCGCGATCATGGCCGGCGCCGGGACGGATTACGCCGTCTTTCTCATCAGCCGCTATCACGACTTTCTGCGCCGGGGGGACGATTTCGATCAGGCGGTCAGGAAGGCCCTGATCTCGATCGGCAAGGTGATCACCGCGTCGGCCAGTACGGTCGGGATCACGTTTCTGCTGATCGGCTTCGCCCGGATGGGCGTGTTCAAGACGGTCGGGATCTCGTCGGCGATCGGGATCGGCGTGGCCTTTCTCGCCGCCGTGACGTTGCTGCCGGCCATCATGGTGCTCGCCGGGCCGCGGGGTTGGATCAGGCCGCGGCGCGAACTGACCACCGGGCTGTGGCGGCGTTCGGGCATCCGCATTGTGCGCCGGCCGCGGGCCCACCTGGTGGCCAGCGTGCTGGTGCTGATCATCCTGGCCAGCTGCGCGGGCCTGGTGCGCTACAACTACGACGATCGCAAGGCGTTGCGGCCGTCGGCCCCGAGTTCGGTCGGCTACGCCGCGCTGGAGCGCCACTTCCCGGTGAATCAGTCCATCCCGGAGTACATCCTCATCCGGTCACCGCACGACCTTCGTACCCCGCAGGCCCTCGCCGACCTGGAACAGCTGGCCGATCGAGTCAGCCAACTGCCGAACGTCAGCGTGGTCAGCGGCATCACCCGCCCCACCGGGAACGTGCCGGAGCAATTCCGGGCCACGTATCAGGCCGGCGCGATCGGCAGCATGCTGGCCGGCGGGTCCACCATGATCAACGACCAGACCGACGACCTCAACCGCCTGGCCCGGGGGGCCGGCACCCTGGCCGACAACCTCGGCGACGTCCGCGGCCAGGTCAACCAGCTCGCCGCCAGCGTGCGCGAACTGGAGAATGCGTTCTCGTCGACGAAAAACCAGTACAGCGGCGACGCGCTGGTCAACCAGGTCGACATCGCGGCCCGGCTGGTCGACCACGTCAACTCGCTCAGCAACGCCATGGGGTGGAACTTCACCGCCGCCAAGAACATGTTCGCCTGGATCGGCCCGGTGCTGGCGGCGCTGCAGGGCAACCCGGTCTGCGACGCCGACTCGTCGTGCAGCGCCACCCGCGCGACGTTCGAGCAATTGGTGGGTCCGCGCGGTCAGGCCGACCTCGACGCGATCGATGACCTGTCCCACCAACTGCAGGCCTATCCCGACAAACGGGCCCTGAAAGCATCCACCGACCGGCTGCGCAACGCCTTCGCCAAACTCAACGACGTGCTGCGGGCGATGGGAATGGATCGGCCCGGCGGCCTGCAGTCCAACCTGACCACCCTGCAAAACGGCGCCGACCAATTCGCCGGCGGCAGCCGGCAGGTGGCCGACGCGGTGGCCCAACTCGTCGACAAGGTCAAGCAGCTGGGCGCGGGGCTCAGCGAGTCGGCGGCGTTTTTGTTGTCGTTGAAGCACGACGCGGCCCACCCGGCGATGGCCGGGTTCAACATCCCGGCGCAGCTGCTGCGTCTGCCGCAGTTCCAGGAGGCCGCCAAGGTGTTCATCTCACCCGACGGCCACTCGGTGCGGTACCTGGTGCAAAGCAAACTGAGCCCGTTCAGCACCCAAGCCGTGGATCAGGTCGACGCGATCACGGCCACGGCCCGGGGCGCCCAGCCCAATACCGCCTTGGCCGATGCCGAGGTGTCGATGGCCGGATACACCGTCGGCCTCAAAGACACCCGGGACTACTACCAGCACGACATCAAATTCATCATCGCGGTCACCCTGCTGGTGGTGCTCCTGACGTTGATGGCGCTGCTGCGCGCGATCGTCGCGCCGCTGTATCTGGTTGCCACCGTGGTCATTTCGTATTTGTCGGCGGTGGGCGTCGGCGTGTTGGTCTTCCAATTTTTGCTCGGCCAGCAATTGCATTGGAGCGTGCCGCCACTGGCGTTCGTGGTGCTGGTCGCGGTGGGTGCCGACTACAACATGCTGCTGGTCTCCCGGATGCGTGACGAGTCGCCGCACAGCATGCGCTACGGCATCATCCGCACCCTGAGTTCCACGGGTGGAGTGATCACCGCCGCGGGTCTGATCTTCGCGGCCTCGATGTCCGGTCTGCTGTTCTCCAGCATCGGCACCGTGGTGCAGGGCGGTGTGGTGATCGGGGTGGGGATCCTGCTGGACACCTTCCTGGTGCGCACCGTCACCGTTCCCGCCATCGCGGCGCTGGCCGGACGGGCCAACTGGTGGCCGTCACGCATTGCCGTCCGGCGGAACCCGGTTAGCGGGCAGCCATGACGTATGTGAGACTAGAGAAGCCGACGGGTCAGGAGTAGGGATGAAGCAACTACTCGCAGGAGTGACGGCGCTGTTAAGTGTCAGTACCGCAGGGTATTTCGGCATCGGTACGGCAGCGGCCGACGGCGGGCCCATCGGCGGACCGCCCACCCCGGGCGCGCCGGGCGACCAGACCGCCTACGCTCTTGGCGGCGCGCACGTGTTGGGCATCCCCTACGACCAATACATCCGTATGGAGGGCGCGGACTGGTTTCCCGGCCAGCAGCGCCAAATCGTTCGCTACCCGGCCGGGCAGGTGCAGGGACACGTGCTCGAGCGACTCTTCCCGGGCATCGGCAAGCTCGACGAATCCTTCCCCGGCCTGGGCATGGACGGCCCGAGCGTGGGCGAATCGGTCGCCGAGGGGATCGACAATCTCGATGCGGCGATTCGCACCACCGGGCGCCCCGGCACCGCGATCGGCCTGTCGGAGGGCGCGTTCGTGGTCGACGGCGAGCAGGCCCGATTGGCGAACGACCCCACCGCTCCCCCGCCGAACACGCTGAACTTCGCCACGTTCGGCGACCCGATCGGGCGGCACGCCTTCGGTCAGAGCTTTCTGACCGCCATGTTCGGAGTCGGCAGCGTCGTTCCCGCACTGGACTACACCATGCCGCCGCCGTATGAGAGCCAGTACGACACCAACAGGTTCGTCGCCGCATACGACTCGATCGCGGACTTTCCCGATCGGCCGGACAACATGTTCGCGCTCGCCAACACGCTGATGGGGCTGGCGACGGGTCACACCGCGGTGGCCTTCACCAATCCGAGCATGGTGCCGCCGCAGAACATCAGAACCACGATCAACTCCCGTGGCGCCAAAGACACCACGATCATGATCCCGGAAAAGCACCTTCCGCTGGTGATGCCGCTGAAATACATCGGGATCGACGAAAACACGCTGAACAAGCTCGATGCGATCCTGACCCCCCGGGTGAACGCGGGCTATTCACGCAACGACGACCCGGCGACCGCCCCGGTGCAGGTGGACCCGGTGCACGGCTTCGACCCGGCCGAGGTCACCGCGCCGGCCAACCAGGCGACGTTCGGCGGCGGCGCCGACCCGCTGTCGCAGATCATGGCCGGGGCCATGTCCGTGTTGTCGCACGGCGCGGGCGAAGCCGACCACTGACTCCGAGCACGAAAAACCGACTATCAGTACGGACGTGATGTGATGCCTATGTCCCAGTCATCTATTCTGTCGATGCTGCACGCACGGGCCAGCCTGCGTCCCGCTGACATCGCGTTCACCTTCACCGATTACGAGCGCGACTGGGCGGGTGTTCGGGAGAGCCTCACCTGGTCGCAGTTGTCGCGCAGAACCATCAACGTGGCGCGCGAGCTTCACCTTCATGGTTCGGTGGGAGACCGGGCGGTAATCCTTGCGCCCCAAAGCCTCGACTACATCGCGGCGTTCCTCGGCTCGATGCAGGCCGGGCTCGTCGCGGTTCCACTCCCGTTGCCGCACCGCGGCTCGAGTCATGAGCGGGTCAGCGCGGTGCTTGCCGACACCTCGCCGTCCGTCGTCCTGACGACGTCCGCGGTCGCCGAAGACATCACCGAATACGTGGACAAGGCCTGCCTGGACGCAGTTCCGAAGATCGTCGAGATCGATTCGCTGAACCTCGACGTCGACGGCGGACCACACGTGCGGGCGGCCGACCTGCCCAGCGTCGCCTATCTGCAGTACAGCTCGGGTTCGACGCGGCAGCCCACCGGGGTGATGATCTCGCACCGCAACCTCAAGGTGAATTTCGAACAGTTGATGCGCGGCTTTTTCGCCGACGCCCACGTCAAGGCCCCCTCGGATCTGACCATCGTGTCCTGGCTGCCCTTCTACCACGACATGGGTTTGGTGCTCGGGGTCTGCGCCCCGGTCCTGGGTGGCTACCGGGGCGAGTTGAGCAGTCCGCTTTCGTTTTTGGAGCGGCCGGCCCGATGGGTGCAGGCCCTGGCCAGCAGCCCGCACGCGTGGTCGGCGGCACCTAACTTCGCCTTCGACTTAGCGGCCCGCAAGACAACCGACGGCGACCTGGCCGGCCTGGACCTCGGTGGCGTGCTGGGCATCATCAGCGGCGCCGAACGGGTGGAGCCGGCCACCTTGCAACGCTTCGTTGATCGGTTCGCGCACTTCAATTTTCGCGACGAGATGGTGCGTCCGTCGTACGGCTTGGCGGAGGCGACCGTCTTCGCGGCGGCCGGCACCTGGAATGAATCGTCGGGAGCGGTCCGCTTCGATACCGACGAACTGTCCGCCGGACGCGCCCGGCGGTGCCCGGCCGGGTCCGGCACCGCGTTGGTCAAATACCAAGTGCCGCAGTCACCGACGCTGCGCATCGTCGACGGCGACACCCACCGGGAGTGCCCGCCCGGCGTGGTCGGCGAGATCTGGGTGCATGGCGAAAACGTGGCCGACGGCTACTGGCGCAAGCCGCCGCACGAACAGTCCTGCTTCGGCGCCTCGCTGCGGGATCCCTCGCCCGGCACGCCCGGCGGGCCCTGGCTGAAAACCGGCGATCAGGGTTTCCTTTTCGACGGCGCGCTTTTCATCGTCGGCCGCATCAAGGACCTGCTGATCATCAACGGCCGCAATCACTATCCCGAGGACATCGAGGCGACCGTGCACGAGATCACCCGCGGCCGGGTCGCGGCAATATCGGTCCCGGCCAACGGCACCGAAAAGCTGGTCACCATCATCGAATTCAAAGAGCGCAGCGATTCGGCGGACACGTCGCACCGAATCGCGAGCGTCAAAAGCGATGTCACGGCGGCGATATCCAACGCGCACGGCCTGAACGTCGACGACGTCGTGCTGGTATCGCCCGGATCCATTCCCACCACGACGAGCGGCAAGATCCGCCGCGCCGGCTGTATCGAGCAGTACCGTCAGCGGCAATTCACCCGGTTGGACAGCTGAGGGAGGCGCTCGCCGATCGGGCCGCCTCACAGGCATATCGATGTTGATCACCGTGCTGGTCATGGCCGCGGCCGTCAGCGTCGAACCGTTCCGCATCGGCATGGCCGTGCTGATGATGACGCGGCCCAGACCGGTGCTGCAGTTGCTCGCGTTCCTGGCCGGCGGCTTCGCCATGGGCATGACGGTGGGCCTGGTGGTGCTGTTCCTGCTGCGGCGGGTGCTGCTGGGGTCCAGCTACTTCACCGTGCCGAAGGTTCAGCTGCTGATCGGTGTGCTGGCGCTGCTGGTCGCGGCGGCGCTGGCGGTGGACGTCCCCCGCTGGTTGGGTTCGCGGCCCGCCGCGATGGCGCGGCCGGCCCAACGATTGCTGAACGGCGACTCGTTGTCGGTCGCGGGCCTCGCCGGCCTCGGCATCGCGTTGCCCTCGGTCGACTATCTCGCCGCGCTCGCCGTCATCGTGGCCTCGGGCGCGGCGGCCGCGACGCAGGTCGGCGCGCTGCTGCTGTTCAACGTCGTGGCCTTCGCCCTCGTCGAGATTCCGCTGCTGGCCTATCTGGTGGCGCCCGCCAGAACCGCCGCGTCGATGACGGCCTTGCACAACTGGATTCGATCGCGCCGCCGACCTCAGGTCGCCGTCCTGCTGGCCGCGGCCGGCTGTGTGTTCCTCACGGTCGGCGTGACCGGACTTTGAGGCCCGGCGCGCGGGCGCGGAGCCGGGATGAACATAATGAGGCAATCGCACGGCAAAGGAGCCCCGATGAGCAAGCCAAGCACCACCCGTCCGCTGCGGGTGATCCAGTGGACCACCGGCAACATCGGGCGGCGTTCGCTGCATGCCATCATCGGCCGGCCCGACATGGAACTGGTCGGGGTCTATGCGCACGGCGCCGAGAAGGTCGGCGTCGACGCCGCCGAGCTGGCGGGCTGGCCGGAGCCGACCGGGGTGGCGGCCACCAACGACATCGACGCGCTGCTGTCCCTGGGCGCCGACGCGTGTTGCTATAACCCGTTGTGGCCCAACGTCGATGAGCTGGTGCGGCTGCTGGAGTCGGGCGTCAACGTGTGCACCAGCGCGGCCTGGATCACCGGCGGCAAGCAGACGCCCGAAGACCGTCGGCGCATCGAAGAGGCCTGCCGGAAGGGCAATTCGACGATCTTCGGCAGCGGCGCACATCCGGGCATGACCAACATGGTCGGCATGGTGCTGTCCGCGTCCTGCGAGCGGGTCGACGAGATCCGGATCACCGAGTCGGTGGACTGCTCCACCTACGAATCGGCGGAAACCCAGACGGCCATGGGGTTTTCGCAAGACCCCGACACCCCGGGCCTGGCGGAAAGCGTGCGGCGGGAAAGCGAGGTGTTCGCCGAGTCGGCGGCGATGATGGCCGACGCGATCGGGGCGAAGCTGGACAAGATGACCTTCGACGTCACCTTCACCGCGGCCACCGGCGACTCCGACCTGGGCTTCATGAAGATTCCGGCCGGCACGGTCGGCAGCGTCTACGGCTATCACCGCGGCTGGGTCGGCGACCGCAACGTCGTCAGCGTCGGGTTCAACTGGACCATGGGCGAACACGTGGTGCCGCCCAAACCGCTCGAGCACGGCCACGTCATCCAGGTGTTCGGGCTGCCCAACATGCGCACCGTGCTGCACTGCCTGCCGCCCAAGGACTGGACCGAACCCGGATTCATGGGGCTCGGCATGATCTACACCGCGATGCCGGTCACCAACGCGGTGCCGGCGGTGGTGGCGGCCAGACCGGGGATCGTGACGCTGGCGGATCTACCGCCGGTCACCGGCCGGCTGGGCTGACGCCTATGCCGTTCGCCACACCGGACGGCCCCCGGGAGGAACGCTTGCGTGCACTAAGGTTAGGATGCCTAGCTGAGGTGAGCTTTGCGGAAGGCGGTCAGGTGGTGGCTGGTCCAAACTCAGAGAGCCGCCCAGGCGTCCTGAGCCGCGCGCGCAAACAAGCGTGGATACCGCTGGTGTTGGTGGTCGTGCTGGCCGTCTCGGCGCTGATCGTGTCGCGGTTGCACAAGATCTTCGGGTCGGAGGATCTCAACGCGAACGCGGGCAAGGGGATCGAAATCGTGCAGTTCAACCCGAAGGTCGTCGTCTACGAAATCTCCGGCGCGCCCGGCAGCACGGCCAACATCAACTACTGGGACGAGAACGCCAACACCCATCAGGTCAACAACGCCCCGCTGCCCTGGTCGACCACGATCTCGACCACGCTGCCCTCGGTGAGCGCCAACATCATGGCCCAAAGCGACGGCAGCACCATCAGCTGCAAGATCACCGTGGACGGCGTCGTCCGCGACAACCAGAACTCCGACGGCCATAACGCCCAAACCTTCTGCCTGGTGAAGTCCGCATGAGCGACGCGAGCAACAAGACCCAACCCGACCTGAGCGCGGCCGACACCGGTCCGATCAACGTCAAGGGGCTGTCCAAGGCCGAGCGGGGCCACCGGCCCTACCTTCCGCATGCGATCCGCATCTTCGCGGTGCCCATCATCCTGGGCTGGTTGTTCGTCACGGTGCTGGTGAACGTCATCGTGCCGACGCTGGAAAAGGTCGGCGAGGCGCACTCGGCGCCGATGACACCGCTCGATGCGCCGTCGATGAAGGCGATGATGCGGCTGGGCCACAACTTCCACGAGTTCGACTCCAACAGCACCGTGATGATCGTGCTGGAGGGTCAGCAGCCGCTGGGCCCCGACGCCCACAAGTACTACGACAACCTCATTCGCCAGCTGCGCCAGGATCCCAAGCACATCCAGCACATCCAGGACTTCTGGGGCGACCGGCTGACGGCCGCGGGGGCGCAGAGCGCCGACGCCAAGGGCGCCTATGTGCAGGTGAACCTCGCCGGCAACCAGGGCACCACGCTGGCCAACGAATCCGTCGACGCCGTCCGCAAGGTCATCGACGAGAACAAGGCGCCGCCCGGCGTCAAGGCCTACGTCACCGGCCCGGCGGCGCTGTCCGACGACATGCACATCATCGGTAACGCCAGCCTGGCCAAGATCACGCTGTTCACCCTGGGCGCCATCGCGATCATGCTGCTGCTGGTCTACCGGTCCATCGTGACCACGCTGGTGCAGCTGTTCATGACCTTCGTCGCGTTGGCGTGTTCACGGGGTGTGGTCGCGGTTCTGGCGTATCACAACGCATTCGGCCTCACCACCTTCGCCGCCAACATCCTCACCATGCTGGCGATCGCCGCGGGAACCGACTACGGCATCTTCCTGATCGGCCGCTATCAGGAGGCGCTGGCCGCCGGCGAGGACCGGGAATCGGCGTACTACACCACGTTCAAGGGCGTCGCCCCGGTCGTGTTGGGGTCGGGCCTGACGATCGCCGGCGCCACCTACTGCCTGAGTTTTTCGCGGCTGCCGTGGTTCAACACCATGGGTGCGCCGGTGGCGATCGGCATGCTGGTGGTGGTGCTGGCCGGCGTCACGCTGGGCCCCGCGGTGGTCTTCGTCGGCAGCCGGTTCCACTTCTTCGAACGGCAGGCCAAGCGGGGTCGGCTGTGGCGCCGGGTAGGCACGGCCGTAGTGCGTTGGCCGGCACCGGTTTTGGCGGTCAGCGCCGCGGTGGTGCTGGTCGGCATGATCGCCCTGCCGAGCTTTCACACCAGCTACAACGACCGGCACTACCTGCCGCTGTCGGCCCCGTCCAATCAGGGACAGGAGGCCGCGAATCGGCATTTCTCCGAGGCGCGGATGAACCCGGACCTGTTGATGATCGAATCCGACCACGACATGCGCAACCCGGCCGACATGCTGGTGCTGGACCGGGTGGCCAAGAACGAGATGCGCACGCTGGGCATCGCCATGGTGCAGGACATCACCCGCCCCTGGGAATCCCGATCCAGCACAGCTCGATTCCGTTCCAGAACAGCGTGCAAAGCCAGACGACGATGCAGAACATGGGCTTCCTCAAGGAGCGCATGAACGACATCCTCAAGATGGCCGACGACCTGCAGACCCAGATCGACACCACGCAACGCCAATACGAGGTGTCGATGGATCTGGCCAACGCCGCCGACGACAGCGCGAAAACCACGGCGGTGACGTCGCAGATCACCGACAGCCTGCGCGACCACATCGCGGACTTCGACGACACCTTCCGGCCGATCCGCACCTACTTCTACTGGGAGAAGCACTGCTACGACATTCCGGTGTGCATCGGGCTGCGGTCGCTGTTCGACACATTCGACGGGTTCGACCAATTGGCCGAGCAGTTCCACTATTTGACGACCGACATCGCGCACACGGCCAAGGCCTCGCGCGACCTGACCGCGCTGTTCCCCACCCTGATCACCACGCTGAAGACGACGCGGGGCATCACCCTGACGCTGTATCAGACGTTCAAGGCGATGATCGACCAGATGGAGGCGATGAGCAACACCGCCGTCGTGATGGGTCAGAGCTTCGACGCGTCGAAGAACGACGACTTCTTCTACCTGCCGCCCGAGGCGTTCGACAACCCCGACTTCCAGACGGGCCTGCGGATGTTCCTGTCGCCCGACGGTAAGTCGGCGCGGTTCTTCATCACCCATCAGGGCGATCCGATGTCGCCGGAGGGGATCAAGCGGGTCGACGCCGAACGCACCGCCGCGCAGGAGGGGCTGAAACAGTCCTCGCTGTCGGATGCCCGGGTGTATCTCGGCGGTACCGCCGCGACGTTCAAGGACATGGCCGACGGCGAGAAGTACGACCTGATGATCGCCGTGGTGTCGGCGCTGACGCTGATCTTCATGATCATGCTGCTGCTGACCCGAAGCGTGGTGGCCGCGCTGGTGATCGTCGGCACCGCGGCCAGCTCGATCGCGGCGTCTTTCGGTCTGTCCGTGCTGATTTGGCAGGACCTGTTCGGCATCCGGATCCACTGGATCGTGGCGGCGCTGTCGGTGATCATCCTGCTGGCCGTCGGATCGGACTACAACCTGCTGCTGGTCTCCCGGTTCCGCGAGGAGATTCACGGCGGGCTCAAGACCGGCATCATCCGGTCGATGGCCGGCACCGGCGGGGTGGTGACGGCCGCCGGCCTGGTGTTCGCCTTCACCATGGCGGCCATGCTGGGCAGCGAGCTGCGGGTGCTCGGCCAGTTCGGGTCCACGGTGTGCATCGGTCTGCTGCTGGACACGCTGATCGTGCGCACGCTGTTGATGCCGTCGATCGCCACCCTGTTGGGCCGCTGGTTCTGGTGGCCGATGGTGGTGCACCCGCGGGGTGACAACGCGCGGCGGCCGGTGCCGGCGTCGTCGTAGCGCGCGGGCCTAGGACCCCGGCTGCTGCACGACGACCGCGACGGCGCCCGCCCCGACGTGCAGCGCCAGCACCGGGCCCAGCTCGGTGATGATCGCCGGGTCGCACGCCGGCAACCGCTCGCCCAGCGCGGCGGCCACCTCGGCGGCACCGCCCGGGTTGTCGACGTGGTGCACCGCCAGCGCGGCGGCGCCCTCGCCGACCACCTGACAGACCCGATCGATCATCGCCTCGGTCGCGTGACCGGCGGTGCGGACACGTTGGGCCAGAACGAGTTTCCCGTCGTCGATGCGCAGCAGCGGCTTGAGCGCCAGCGCGGTGCCCAGCCAGGCCGCCGGGCCGCCGATGCGCCCGCTGCGGCGCAGGTTGTCCAGCCGGTGCACCACGATGAAGCCGTGCCCGCGGGACACGGCGGCGCGGGCGGCGTCGGCGACGGCGTCCAGCTGCGCGCCGGCGGCCGCCGCCCGCGCGGCGGCCAACGCGACGAAGCCGGTGCCCATCGCGGCCGACTTGGAGTCGACGACGCGTAGGTTGGGGTCCAGGTCGGCCGCGGTACGTTCGGCGGCCCGGCAGGTCCCGGACAGCGCCGACGAGATGTGCACCGCCACCACGCCGTCGCCGCCGCTGTCGGCCAGCGCCTGCTGGTAGGCGTCGGCGAGTTCGGCCGGGGTGGCCGCCGCGGTCGTCGCCGCGCGCTGGTGAATGTCGGCGGGCACCTCGTCCACACCGTCGCGCAGATCGGTGCCGTCGAGCAGGATGTGCAGCGGGACGACGCGTATCCCCCACTGCCCGAGCAGGTCGGCCGGCAGACGCGCCGACGAGTCGGTGACCACCACGACAGCCACGAGCGCCGCTACCGTTTCTCGGTGGGCGGCACGGTGTTCGGCAGGGCCTCGGCCAGCGCCTTGAGCATCAACTCCGCCACCGCCTGGTGGGCCTCGAAGTTCCAGTGAATGCCGTCGGGGTTTCCCCGCCCGCTCATGATGTGTTCTGCCACAGCAGCTTTCAGATCCACCAGCGGGATGTCGTGGCTTTGCGCCCATTCGGTGATCGCGGCCGCGGTGGCGGCGCGGCCGTGGTGGGCCCTGCCGTAGGTGTCGGCGATGTGCACCGAGGGCAGCGACGCCACGATCGGGATGCCGGGGCGGTTGAAATCGATTGCGCCGCGGGTCTGTTCGAGGTAGTCGACGCTCAGGTGCGGGGGCAGGGCGGAGCGGGCCACCGGGGAGAGCCTGGGCTGCAGCCACCCGTAGCCGTCGCGGACCCAGCGCCGCAGCCGCGGCGGACGCACGTAGCGGATCAGCTCGCGCAGCGCGGTGGGCAGCACCGACGGCAGCGAGTCCATGCCGCCGGTGGCGAAGATGACCGCACCGGCCCGGGGCAGCGCCGCCCACGCCCGCGGGTCCTGGGTCGCTGCCCACCACACGTCGCGGCACGTCCAGCCGATGCGGCCGATCAGTTCTACATCCCAATCGAGTTGGGCGGCAACGATGTTCGGCCAGATCCGGGGGTCGTCGGCGGGCAGCCCCCCGGTGGGCCCGTAGTAGGCCAGCGAGTCGGCGAAGATCAGCAGGGTGGGCCGCGGCCGCTGTTCAGAGGACATCGTTGGCAACCTGCGCCGAGGCGTTCCACACGTCCAAACGCCAACGGATGTCGTCGAATTCGTCGGCGGCATCGTCGGAATGGCCGGACAGCTGCACCCAGCTGGCGTTGCCCATGCCGCCCAGCATCGGCCAGTTGGGCACCGGAAGCTTCAGCAGCGCCGCCGACAGGGCGGCAATCAGACCGCCGTGGGCCACCAGCACCACCGGCCGATCCGGGCCGTCGGGATCGCCCCATTCCGGTTCGCCGGCCACCAGTTCGGCCACCACCGGCACGCTGCGGGCCGCGGCGTCGACCCGGCTTTCCCCGCCGTGCGGCGCCCAGGTGGCGTCTTCGCGCCAGGCCAGGCGGGCGCCGGGGGCTTGGGTGTCCACCTGGGTGTGGGTCAGGCCCTGCCAGTCGCCGAGGTGGGTTTCCCGCAGCCGCCGATCCACCCGGATGGGCAGGCCGGTCCGCTCCCCCAGCCGGACCGCCGTGTCGTAGGCGCGGTGCAGGTCCGACGACACGATCAGCAGGGGCTGCGCCTTGCCGAGCACCTCGGCGGCCGCGACCGCCTGCGCCCGCCCGAGTTCACTGAGCTCGGAATCCAATTGGCCCTGCATGCGGCTGCCGGCGTTGAACTCGGTTTGCCCGTGCCGCAACATGATCAGCCGACGAATCTTCATGGCGTGCCCGCGTCGCCGGGGTCGTGCCGATCCTCGTCCAGGTTCACCGGCACCACCGGGCAGTCACTCCACAGCCGGTCCAGGGCGTAGAAGTCGCGGTCGTCCTGGTGCTGGATGTGGACCACGATGTCGCGATAGTCCAGCAGCGTCCAGCGTCCCTCCCGAGCGCCCTCGCGGCGGGCGGGCTTGTAGCCGGCCTTGCGCATCTTCTCCTCGACCTCGTCGACGATCGCGTTGACCTGTCGCTCGTTGGACGCCGAGGCGATCACGAAGCAGCCGGTGATGGCCAGTTGGGCGGAGACGTCGATGACGACGACGTCGTCGGCGAGCTTGGCGGCGGCGGCGCCGGCGGCCACCGTGGCCATGTCGATGGCTTCCTGCGTGGCGCTCATGGGTGATCCCCTGTGCTCAGGCTGGTTTCGGTGACGGCCACCGCGGGCCCCGGCTCGGCGCGGTAGAGCCGACGCTTGGACACGTACTGCACCACGCCGTCGGGCATCAGGTACCACAGCGGGCGGCGGTGCGCGGCGCGCTGACGGCAATCGGTGGACGAGATGGCCAGCGCGGGGATCTCGACCAGGGTCAGCGCGTCGTCGGGCAGCTCACCCAGCACACCGGTGATGTGTTCGCGGCGCAGCTCGTAGCCGGGGCGGCTGACCCCGACGAAGTGGGCGAGCTCGAACAGCGTCTCCCAGCCCTGCCAGGACAGGATCGAGGCCAGCGCGTCGGCGCCGGTGATGAAGAACAGCTCGGAGTCCGGGTTGAGCGCGTGCAGGTCGCGCAGGGTGTCCCGGGTGTAGGTGGGGCCGGCGCGGTCGATGTCGACCCGGCTCACCGAGAACCGGGGATTGGACGCGGTCGCGATCACCGTCATCAGATAGCGGTCCTCGGCCGCCGAGACGTGCCGATCCTTCTGCCAGGGCTGCCCGCTGGGCACGAACACCACTTGGTCGAGGCCGAACAGGTCGGCGACCTCGCTGGCGGCAACCAGGTGGCCGTAATGGATGGGATCGAACGTCCCACCCATCACTCCCAACCTGCGAAGCTGCTTTTGCACGATGTGCCAGCTTACTTGAGCCGGTGACCTGACCCGATTTTCCAGCCCGCCGCTCTCGGCTGCCGAACGTCACGCCAGCGTGACCGGCGCCGCCGAGCGTCACGCCAGCGTGACGCCGGGCGGGAACGGCGCCTCACACCGGCAGCAGCTGGTCGATCACCGCGGCGAGCTGCTTGGCGGACCGGCATTCGTGCATCGGGATGACCTGTTGGTAGCGCGGCACGGCCGAGTCGCCGCTGCCCCACAGATGCTTGGGCTCGGGATTGAGCCAGTGCGCGTGCCGGCTGGCGGTCACCATGTGGCTCAGCAGCTCGACCTCCGGGTTGCGGTAATTGGTGCGGCCATCGCCGAGCACCAGCAGCGAGGTGCGCGGGGATAGCACGTTGGGGAACTTCTGCTCGAACGACGCGAACGCGTTGCCGTAGTCGGAATGGCCGTCGCGGCTGTAGACGCCGGCCTCCCGGGTGATGCGCTGGATGGCCACGGCCAGGTCGGCTTCCGGGCCGAACATGTGGGTGACCTCGTCGGTGGTGTCGATGAACGCGAACACTCGTACCCGGGAGAACTGTTGGCGCAGGGCGTGCACCAGCAGCAGGGTGAAGTGGCTGAACCCGGCGACCGAGCCGGACACGTCGCACAGCACCACCAGCTCCGGGCGGGCCGGGCGGGGCTTGGCCAGCACCACGTCGATCGGCACCCCGCCGGTGGACATCGACTTGCGCAGCGTCTTGCGCAGGTCGATCGTTCCGGCCCGGCTGCGCCGGCGGCGGGCCGCCAGCCGGGTGGCCAGGGTGCGGGCCAGCGGGGCGACGACCCGTTGCATCTGGCGCAGCTGCTCACCGGAGGCACGCAGGAACTCGACGTTCTCGGAAAGCTGTGGGATGCCGTACATCTGGACGTGATCGCGGCCCAGCTGCTCGGCGGTGCGCCGCTTGGTTTCCGCGTCGACCAGCTTGCGCAGCTGGGTGATCCGCTGCGCGGCAAGGGCTTTGGCGATCTCCTCCTGGGTGGGGGTGGGTTCGTCGCCGTACGGGGCGAGCAGCCCGGCCAACAGCTTGCCCTCGAGTTCGTCCAGCGCCATCGCCTTGAGCGCCTGGTACGACGAGAACGACGGGCCGCGGCTGGAGCTGTATTTGCCGTAGGCCTCCACGATCCGGGCGATCATCGCGACCAGGCGCTCGTCCATGTCGGCCAGATCCGGGTTCTCGGTCAGCAGGTCGAGCAGCATCTCGCGCATCGCCTCGACGTCATCGGGCGGCAACGCGTCCTCGCCGGAGCCCGGCCCGGCGTCCTCGTCGGTGACCACCGCGCGGGCGCCCAGCGCCGCCGGGAACCACAGGTCGAACATGGCGTCATAGGTTTCGCGGTGATCCGGCCGGCGCAGCACCGCGCACGCCAGGCCCTCGCGCAGCACCTCGCGGTTGCCCAGGCCGAGCGTGGCCATCACCCGGCCGGCGTCCACCGTCTCCGACGGGCCGACCGAAATCCCCGCTCCGCGAAGGGCTTCCACGAACCCGACCAGGTGGCCGGGCAGCCCGTGCGGGGCGAGCGGCCGGGATGGTCGGATGCGGCGGGTGGCCATGGCGGTGTTCCTAATTCAGCCGCAGCTCGCCGGTTGCGCGCTGCTGGTCGGATTGATGCTTGAGGACCACGCCCAGCGTGGCGGCGACGACGGCGTCGTCGATGGTGTCCAATCCCAGCGCCAGCAGCGTGCGTCCCCAGTCGATGGTCTCGGCGATGGACGGCACCTTCTTGAGCTGCATGCCGCGCAGCACCCCGATGATCCGGACGAGCTCGTCGGCCAGATGCGCGGGCAGCTCGGGGACCCGGGACAGCAGGATGCGGCGTTCCAGGTCGGGACTGGGAAAGTCGATGTGCAGGAACAGGCAGCGCCGCTTGAGCGCCTCCGAGAGTTCGCGGGTGGCATTCGAGGTCAGCACCACGAACGGGGGCCGCTCGGCGGTCAGCGTGCCCAATTCCGGGACGGTGACGGCGAAATCGGAGAGCACCTCGAGCAGCAGGCCCTCGATCTCGATGTCGGCCTTGTCGGTCTCGTCGATGAGCAGCACGGTGGGCTCGGTGCGGCGGATGGCGGTCAGCAACGGGCGCTGCAGCAGGAATTCCTCGCTGAACACGTCGGTCTTGGTTTGGTCCCAGTCCCCGGAGCCGGCCTGAATTCGAAGTATCTGCTTGGCGTGGTTCCACTCGTAGAGCGCCCGCGCCTCGTCCACGCCCTCGTAGCACTGCAGGCGCACCAGACCCGAGCCGGTGGCCTGGGCCACCGCGCGGGCCAACTCGGTCTTGCCCACCCCGGCCGGGCCCTCGACCAACAACGGCTTGCCGAGCCTGTCGGCCAGGAACACCGCCGTCGCGGTGGCGGTGTCGGGCAGGTAGCCGGTCTCGGCCAACCGCCGCGAGACGTCGTCGATGTCGGCGAACAGCGGCCTGGGCCGGGCGGGCACACTCACAATCGGTTCTCCTCAAGCACTTTCGGATGCGGATCAGGCCGGACGGGTCTGTCCGTCTCCCCACGCAATCCATTTGGTCGACGTCAATTCGGGCAGCCCCATGGGACCGCGGGCGTGCAATTTCTGGGTGGAGATGCCGATCTCGGCGCCGAACCCGAACTGCTCGCCGTCGGTGAACGCGGTGGACGCGTTCACCATCACCGCGGCGGCATCGACACCGTCGGTAAACCGTTGCGCCGCAGCCATATTCGTCGTGACGATGGCCTCGGTGTGCCCGGTGCCGTACTCGTTGATGTGGGCGATCGCGGCGTCGACGCCGTCGACCACCGCCACCGCGATGTCCATCGACAGGTACTCGCGCCGCAGGTCGTCCTCGGTGGCGTCGCGGGCGAAGCCGCCGTGCACGGTCACCCCGGCGTCCTGCAGCGCGGTCACGAGCCGGGGCAACGCCTCCTCCGCGATGGCGGCGTCCACCAGCAGCGTCTCGGCCGCATTGCAGACGCTGGGCCGGCGCGTCTTGGAATTCAGCAGCACGCGCTCCGCCACCTCCAGGTCGGCGCCTTCGTGCACGTACACGTGGCAGTTGCCCACCCCGGTCTCGATGGTGGGAACCTGGGCGTCGCGCACCACCGCGTTGATCAGGTTCGCCCCGCCGCGCGGAATCACCACGTCCACCAGGCCGCGGGCCTGGATCAGGTGCGTCACCGTGGCGCGGTCGTCGGCCGACAGCAGCTGCACCGCGTCGGCGGGCAGGTCCTCGCTGACCAGCGAGGCCCGCAACACCTGGACCAGCGCCTGGTTGGACCGCGTCGCCGAGGAGCTGCCCCGCAACAGCACCGCGTTGCCGGACTTGAGCGCCAAACCGAACGCGTCCACGGTGACGTTGGGCCGGCCCTCGTAGATCATTCCGACCACGCCGAGCGGAACCCGCTGCTGGCGCAGCTGCAGCCCGTTCGGCAACGTGTAGCCGCGCAGCACCTCCCCGACCGGGTCGGGCAGCCCGGCCACCTGGCGCAGCCCGGCGGCGATGCCCTCGACCCGCTTGGTGTCCAACGCCAATCGGTCCAGCATGGCGCTGGGCGTGCCGGCAGCCCGGGCCGTCTCGAGGTCCTCGGCGTTGGCCGACAGGATCAATTCGGCGTGGCCGGCGATCGCATCCGCGGCCGAGCGCAGCGCCTGGTCCTTGGCGACGGTGGGCAACAGCGCCAGCACCCGGGAAGCCACCCGGGCGCGCCGCGCCGCGTCGTGCACCTCGCGGCGCAGGTCGACCGCGCGGGGTGCGGCCCGGCCCTGCGGGCGCGAGGTGCCGCCACCGCTGCGGAATGGTGCTTGCAGACCCATTGAACCAGGGTATCGGGCCGCAAACGCCCGGGTGAGGCGGCCCGCTGCCGGGCCCGGCCGGCCCCTAGCCGACCCGCTCGCCGCGCCGGGCGCCGCGCACCTTGCTGCGGCGCTCCTCGAGGATGCGGCCGAAGTTCTGCAGCAGCGCCGGGGCCCGTGTCACCAGATGCTCGATGTGTTCCCGGTCGATCTCCAGGGCGGTGACCTCCTCCAGCGCGTACGCGCTGGCCAGGTTGGGTTGCCGGGTCAGCGCGGTCAGCCCCAGGAACTCGCCTTCGGTCAGGGTGCTGACCGGAACGACGGTCCCGTCCTCGGCCGTCGCGGTCAGCTGCACCCGGCCCGACACCAGAAACGTCATCGCCGACGGCACCTGACCGGCGTCCTCCACGATCTCGTCGGCGCCGTACCGCACGATCCTGGCCGCCGACCGCAGCGACCGCTGCTCCTCGGTGCTGAGCCGCAAGGCCGCCGCGACGACCGTGTCCAACGCGTGCTCCACGCGTTGCACCGTGGAGAAATCGTCGTCGGCGCCGTCGAGGTGCAGCTCCTCGCGCCGGGCGGCGTACCAGGCCCAGCGCAGGAAGGTGGCCTTCGCGGCGCCGGCGTCGGCGGGTGAGTCCAGCCAGATGACGGTGCGGTACCCGGCGGCGCCGACGGGCACCGTGCGGGTGACGGTGCCGGGTTTGACTTGCGGCAACGCGCGGGCGACCCGGGACAGCGTCGCGCACACCCGGTCGGGCGCGTCGGCGGTGGAGAACGTGGTGTCGATCGCCACCTTGTGCGGTCCGGGCGGTCGGCTGAGGTTGATGAACGACGTGGTCGCCAGCATCGAGTTCGGCATGATGCGGATCCCGGCGCCGGTGTCGATGTGCACCGAACGCCAGTTCACCTCGACGACGCGCCCGCTGGTGGTTCCGGTGTCCAGCCAGTCGTCGATCCGGAACGGCTGCTCGAACAACATGAACAAGCCCGAGACGATCTGGCCGACGGAGTTCTGCAGCATCAGGCCGATGACGACCGAGGTGATGCCCAGCGCGGTGAACAGCCCGCCGATCCGCACACCCCAGATGTAGGACGACATCACCGCCAGCCCGACGCAGATCAGGGCCAGCCGGGCGACGTCGATGAAGATGGTGGGAAGCCTTTTGCGCCAACTCTTTTCGGGTGCGCGTTCGAACACGGTCGCGTTGAGCCCGGACAGCAGCAGCACCAACACCAGCAGGCCGAAGGCCGTGGTGAGGATCCGCACCGGGATGTGGCCGGCCGGAATCCCGGACGCCTGAACCAAAAACAGCAGCAGCGCACCCAGCGGCAGCAGGTAGTTGCGCAGCAGGCCCACCTGCCGGGCCAGCGGGCTCTGCCTGCGCAGCAGGGCGTCGTGGATCTCGGTGAGCGCGATCATTCCGATCGGCAATCCGATCGCGATTCCGATCGCCCAGTAGAACCACGACGAGCCGAAGGCGTTCATCAGCGCTCCAGCAACCGGTAGATGGCCTGGTCGGTCCCGCCGACCGAGATGGTGCCCGCCGGGGCGAACTGCCGAACGTCGCGCATCGCCTCGTACACCTGGGAGCTGACGTAGATCCCGGGTTGCGGTGAGCCGCTGTGCATTTGGTAGGCCAGGCTGACCGCACCGCCCCACATGTCGTAGACCAGGCCGGAGCGGCCCACCAGACCGCTGACGACGTTGCCGGTGTTGACGCCGATCCGCAGGCCCAGCTGGTGGCCGGTCTGGCTGTTGAACCGGTCGATGATGCGGCCGATCTCCAGCGCGAAGTCGACGGCGCGGTGAATGCTGTCCAGTCGCGGTGTGACCACCCCGCAGCTGGCCAGATAGCCGTTGTGGAAGGTGCGAATGCGTTCCACGCCAAGGGTTTCCGCCGCCGAGTCGAACTGGCGGAAGAGTTCGTCGACGGTGCCGACCAGCTGGGCCTCCGGCATCTCGGTGAACAGCTCGTCCAGGCCCACGATGTCGGCGTAGATGATGGCGACGTCCTGGTGCTTCTGGGCGATGGTCTCCTCGCCCTCCCGATAGCGTTGCAGCACCGACTCGGGCATCAGCGCCAGCAGCAGGCGGTCGTTCTCCCGGCGCTGCTCGTTGAGCAGCTCTTCCTTGATCGCGAGGTTTCGGCTCATCTCGTTGAAAGCCGCTGTCAGATCACCGATCTCGTCGCGGGCCCGGACGGGAATGTTGATGTCGTAGTCGCCGGAGCTGATCTTGCGGGTGCCCTCCTCCAGTCGCCGGACCGGGCGCACCGCCGCCTGGGCGACGAACATCGACGCCACGCAGATCACGAAAATCATTGCGGTGACCGCGATCACCAGGTTCTTGCTGAACCGGCCCAGCCGCGCGAACGCATCGGAGTTGTCCCGCGTGGCCAGGATCGACCAGTGCAGGTCGGAGTTGGGGATGTTCAGCGGGGCGTAGGCCTCCAACTCCCGGTTGCCCATGTAGTCGGTGGCGGTGACCACGCCCGTCTCGCCGCGCTGGGCCGCGCGCAGGCCCGCGGTCGCGACGGGCTGCACCAGCGTGGTGCCGCCCAGGTGGATCGCGCGGTCCACGACGTCCGGCGGGGTGCCCGCGTCGATGGCGTCGCGCCGGTATTGTTGCGGATCCTCGACGAAAACCCGCGAGTCGGAACGCATCAGATCGTCCGGGCCGGCCAGGTAGGTCTCGGTGGCCGGGCCCATCCCGGCGGCTTCCCAGTGACCGCCGGCGGTCATGATCTTGTTGATCTTGGCGGCCGGCACCGGCAGGGCCATCACGCCCTCGATCCTCCCGTTCATCCCGACCGGGGACACCACCCATGCGGTCGGGGCGTCGAGTTGCGGCTGGTAGGGCTGGAAGTCGGTGATCCACACGAAGTCGACGTCGTTGGAGGCCAAGGCTTTCTGGTAGGCCTCGCGCAGCTTCGATTCGCGGTACGGGCCGGTGAGGATGTTGGTCCCGAGATCGGGGCCCTTCATGACGCTGTAGACGACGTTGCCCTGCGTGTCGAGCAGCAGCGCGTCGCGGTAGTCGAAGCGGGTGGCGATGTCGCGGACGTAGAAATCGAAGCGGGCGTTGGCCGCCGACCATGCGCTGCCGTCCCCGGCGTCCTGCACCGGCAGCGAGTCGGGGGTGGGCCGGGGCGCGGCGGTGTAGTACGCCTGAACGTATTTCTGTGCATTGGAATTCGGCAGCACCGCATTGATGTCGATGCTGTCACCGGTGGCGTGTTTGATCGGTTTGAGCATCTGGTTGTCGTAGTAGTTGACCAGCTGCTGCTGTTGGGCCGGCGTGATGGTCGCATTGGCCAGTTGGGCGAAGCCGGTGGTGAGCGCCGCGGTCGCCTCGTTGATGGTGAAACCACCGCTCCAGACGATCAGTGAGTTCGTCACCTCCCGAAACAGCGCCTGCACCGCGCGCTTCTGCCCCTCGCGCAGCTCGATCAACCGCTCGGACTCGACCTGCCGCAACGCGTTGCGCCCCGACACCGCGCCGATGAGCCCGATCACCGCGACCCCCAGGATGCTCGACAGCAGCATGGTGATCAGGATTTTGGACTGGATGCCGAACCGGAACCGGCTACGCAGCGGGGTTCGCCGGGTGCGCTTTGCGGGTTGCGGCGCCGGGGCGGGCGCGATGTCCGATTCGGCGTCGGTGAGTTCGCTCGTGGTCAATCGTCTGCCCTTTTCTCGCGGGAGAAGCGCGCCTAACGCAGCAGACTAGCGTGCCGACACGCGGATATTGACCGTTTGCCGTGACGCGGATCCACGGCAAAAGGCCCGCGCCCCTGGCCTGGTTTGGCCGCCGGGACGGCGACTAACCTCGGCGCCCATGACAGACGTCTGTGTGGTGGGCAGTGTGAACCTCGATCTGTCGCTGGCCGTCGACGCGCTGCCGCGGCCCGGCGAGACGGTGCTGGCGTCGTCGTTGCGGCAGGCCCCCGGCGGCAAGGGGGGCAACCAGGCGGTGGCGGCGGCGCGGGCGGGCGCGCGGGTGCAGTTCGTCGGCGCGGTCGGCGACGACGCGGCCGCCGGGCAGTTGCGGGCGCACCTGCAGGCCAACGGGGTCGGGCTGGACGGGGCCGTCGAGATCCCCGGTCCCAGCGGCACCGCGATCGTGGTCGTCGACGCCAACGCCGAGAACACCATCGTGGTCGCCCCGGGCGCCAATGGGCGGTTCACGCTGAACGACGAGCGTGCCCGCGCGGTGCTCGCCGGCTGCGACGTGATGCTCACCCAGCTCGAGATTCCGGTCGCCACTGCGGTCGCGGCGGCGCGGCACGCCCGGTCCGGCGGAGCGGTGGTCGTGGTGAACGCGTCGCCGGCAGGCCGGGACCCCGACTCGTTGAGCGAGCTGGCCGCCGCCGCCGACGTGGTGATCACCAACGAGGAGGAGACCAGCGAATGGCCTTGGCGGCCAAGGCACTTGGTGGTCACCCTGGGATCGCACGGTGCCCGTTACGTCGGCGCCGACGGCGAGTACTCGGTGCCCTCTCCCGACGTCGATGCGGTGGACACCACAGGTGCCGGCGACGTGTTCGCCGGGGTGCTGGCGGCGAACTGGCCACTCGAGCCCGGTTCGCCGGATCAGCGGCGGCTGGCGTTGCGACGGGCCTGCGCCGCGGGTGCGCTGGCCACCCTGGTGCCCGGGGCCGGGGATTGCGCGCCGCGGGCCGAGGAAATCGAAAGGGCCTTGCGTGGTAAGTCTTAGCCGCGCGGGCCGCCGACGTCGTGGGCGATCCGCAGGCCGTCGCCGGTCTCCATGTCGTCGGCGGACTGGCTGAGCAGCACCCGACTTCGGCTCGGCGACAACAGCGCCGAGACGTGGTGGTGCGGACGGTCGCCGACGTAGACGAGCCGGTTGACCCTCAGCAGGGCGGCACCGATCGGCACGTCGAGCAGTTGCGCGTTGCGCGGACCGGCGATTTCGGCCGTGATCTCGTGCCGCACCCGATCCACGGCGACCCCGTTCGCCGACAGCAGCTCATACAGCGGCGCGCGCCGCAGCGCGCGCTCGGTCAGCACCGGGGCCAACTCCGGCGGCAGCCAGGCGTCGGTCACCATCAGCGGCTCGCGGGTGCGGCGCTGCCGGCGCACCCGCACGATGTGTAACAACTCGCCGGAGCGCCCCAGGGCCTCGGCGACCGCCCGGGGCGCGGACCGCACCCCCAGCTCGACGACTTCGGCCTCGGTTTCAAACTGGGTCTGCCGCAGTCCCTGCAGGTATGAGCGCCCTGTCGGCACATCGGCCGGATCATGCTGGCGTACAAAGGAACCCACGCCCTGCCGGCGCTCGATGTAGCCCTGCGCGGCCAGGTCCGCCAGCGCCCGTCGCACCGTGATGCGAGAGACCCCGAACTGATCGCACAGCGTCTGCTCGGTGGGCAACGCCTCGCCCGGGGCGATGACGCCGCGGTCGATTTCGTCGTGCAACACCAGAAACAGCTGGCGGTGCAACGGCACACCGGCGGCCGCCGTCACCGGGCCGGCCTTGTCGCTGCGCTGCTGCACGATGCCCAATGCTTCCACACCACCTCGCTTGCGGGATTCGATTTGTTGTTATAATCATATAACAAATAACCACACGGTCCGAGGGGGAGCCATGACCGCCCTGCAGCAGGAGACAGTCACCGATCCGGTCGGGCCCACCGGGCTGCTCGCCACCTGGGTCGCCGAGCTGACCCTCGACGACGTCCCCCCGCCCGTCGTCGACCGCGCCAAGCACCTGCTGCTGGACGGCATCGGCTGCGCCCTGGTGGGTGCGCAGCTGCCGTGGTCGCGCATCGCCACCGACGCCGTCCTCGCCCTGGAGGGAAGCGGCGACAGCATCGTCATCGGAACCGGCCGGCGGACCAGCGCACCCGCGGCCGCGGTCCTCAACGGCACGTTCATCCAGGGCTTCGAGCTCGACGACTTTCATCCGTTGGCCCCGCTGCACAGTTGCTCGCTGCTGATCCCGGCGCTGCTGTCCACGGCGGCGACGCGGTCGGCGACGACGACCGGCCGCGAGCTGCTGCCGGCCGCGATAGCCGGGTTCGAAGTCGGTCCCCGCGTCGGCCACGCCCTGCACGGCACCCAAATGCTGGACCGCGGATGGCATTCCGGTCCGGTCTTCGGCACGCACGCGGCGGCGATGGCGTCCGGCAAGCTGCGCGGGCTGCCGCCGGCGCAACTGGAAGACGCCCTGGGGCTGGCCGGCACCCAGTCGGCCGGTCTGATGGCCGCGCAGTACGAGGCGATGAGTAAGCGGATGCACCACGGCCTGGCGGCGCGCAACGGCTTTTACGCGGCCGGCCTGGCGGCCGCCGGCTACACCGGCATCAAGCGGGTGTTCGAACGCGAATACGGGGGTTTCCTCAGTGTATTCGGTGAAGGCCACGATCCCGACGCCGCCGCACTGACCGCCGACCTGGGCCAGCGCTGGGAGACCTCGCTCATCATGGTCAAGTCCTACGCCGCGATGGGCGGGCTGCACGGGGCCATCGACGCGGCCCGGAGGTTGCGGAATTCGGTTGCCCCGCAAAACATCTCCTCGGTCGACATCACCGTCGGGGAGACCGTGTACAAGCACGGCTGGTGGCTACCGGAGCGGCCGCTGACCCCGATCGGCGCTCAGATGAACATCGGGTACGCCACCGCGGCCGCACTGCTCGACGGCAACGTGCTGCCCGAGCAATTCACCGCGGCCCGCCTCGATGCCGACGACATCTGGGCGCTGATCTCGGCCACCCGAGTGCATCTCGACGAATCACTGGCCGACGCCGACATCACCGAGAAGTTCCGCACCGACCTCGCTGTCACCACCCGCGAGGGAACCGTGCACCGCGCCCGGGTGGCGCTGCCGCACGGCGCGCCCAACGATCCGGTCACCAACGACGAAGTAGTGGCGAAGTTCCACGCGCTGGCCGACCGGGTGACCAGCCGCGGCCGCGCCGCGGCGATCGAACGCGCAGTGATCCGACTCGACGACCTGACCGACGTCGAGAACCTGATGGACCTGCTGGCCGACCCCGTCGCTGGGGCACTGGACTGACAAGGAACGAAGATGGCCACCACACCCGCCCGCAGGCGGCTCAGGCAATTGCTGGACAACGGCGAACTCATCGTCGCCCCAGGCGTTTTCGACGGGCTATCGGCGCACCTGGCCCGCCGGACCGGCCACGTTGCGGCGCCTGACCGGCGCCGGCGTGGCGGCATCGGGGTTCGGGCTGCCCGACATCGGCCTGGTCACCGCGACCGAGATGGCGGATCGGGCGGCGATGATCGCGGCCGCATTGGGGGATGTCCCGCTGATCGCCGACGCCGACACCGGTTACGGCGGCCCCATGAACGTGGTGCGCACGGTTCGCGCCTACGACGCGGCCGGGGTGGCCGCCATCCAACTGGAGGACCAGGTGTTTCCCAAACGCTGCGGTCACCTGCCCGACAAGCAGGTCGTCGACGCCGCGGTGTTCGAACAGACGCTGGCCGCCGCGCTGGACGTCCGATCCGACGACGACCTGCTGGTGGTGGCCCGCACCGACGCGCGCGGCCCGCTCGGGCTGGACGCGGCGATCGAGCGCGCCAACCGGTACGCGCGCGCGGGGGCCGACATCGTCTTCGTGGAGGCGCCGCACGACGCCGGCGAAATCGAGCGCATCGCAACCGAAGTCGACGCACCCCTGCTGATCAACCTGGTGCTCGGCGGCCTGACGCCGCTGCAGTCGGCGGCGCGGCTGCACGAGCTGGGTTACGCCATCGCCATCCACCCCGGCGACCTGCTGATGCACACGACGTTCGCGATGCTGCACAGCCTGTGCGGCCTCAACGGCACCGACCCGGCCGCCCATCTGCCGGCGTCTCCGGGCGATTTCTTCGACTTGGTGGGCATGGCGCACTGGCGGGCCCTCGACGAGAAGTACGCACACACCGGGGGCCGCACATGGGCATGACCGTCATCGAGAAGATCTTGGCCCGCAAGGCCGGGCTGGACTCCGTGTCATCGGGCGACACCGTCGTCGTAGACGTCGACATGACCGTCCTGATCGACCTGCAATTCGCCACCATGTGGATATCCCCCACCCGGATTCACGACCCCGACAGGCTCGCGGTGATCATGGACCACGCGGTGCCCGCGCCCACCATCAAGGACGCCGACGGCGGCCGGCAGGCCCGCAGGTTCGTGGCCGACTTCGGCATCGAGCGCTTCTACGACGTCGGCCGGCACGGCATCTGCCACCAGGTGATCGCCGAGAACGGGCTGGCCCGTCCGGGAGAAGTGCTGGCCTGCACCGACTCTCATACCTGCGCGGCCGGCGCCTACAACAACGCCGCCCGTGGTCTGGGGCCCGCCGAAATCTACTCGATCATGTGCACCGGCACCACCTGGTTCCAGGTCGCGCCGACCATCCGCTACGAATTCCACGGCGCCAAGCCGGAGGTGGTGAGCGGAAAGGACATCTTCCTGCACATCGCCGACGAGTACGGTGACGCCCCCAACCGGAACCTCGAGTTCGGCGGGCCGGGCCTGGCCGGCATCCCGATGCACGACCGGCGGACCATCGCCACCCAGGGCGCGGAGGTGTCCGCCGATTTCAGCACCTTCGAGCCCGACGACGTGCTGACGTCGTTCCTGGCCGAACGCGGTGTCGTCGAATACGAGGCCGTCACACCGGATTCCGACGCGGCATACCACGACGTCCGACGCGTCGACCTGGCGACGCTGGAACCCTACGTGGCACGGCCGGGCACCGTGAGCCGCAACGGTTCACCGGTGTCGCGGTTGGGCAGGCAGAAGATCGACCAGGCCTTCATCGGCTCCTGCGCCAACGGGCAGCTGGAGGACCTGCGCATCGCCGCCGAGGTGCTGCGCGGCAAGACCGTCGCGCCGGGCGTGCGGCTGCTGATCACCCCCGCCTCGCAGGCCGTGTATCGAGAGGCCTTGCGGCGCGGCTACCTTCAGGACCTCGCCGACGCCGGCGCCGTCGTCACCAATTCCACCTGCGGGGCCTGCTTCGGCTACCACATGGGCCTGCTGGGGGCCGGCGAGGTGTGCATCACCGCGAGCACCCGCAACTTCACCGGCCGGATGGGCAGCACCGAAGCCGAAATCTTCATGGCCTCGCCGGCCACCGTCGCGGCGTCCGCGGTCGCCGGCTACATCACCGACCCGAGGAGTGTGACCGCATGACGCTGCGCTCGCTAATGTTCCGCGGCAAGGTCTGGGTGTTCGGCGACAACCTGAACACCGACGCCATGTACCCGGCGTTCGCGATGAAGACGCAGCCCGCCGAAGCCGCCAAACACGTGTTCTACCAGGTGCGGCCGGGCTGGACCGACGAAGTGTCGCCGGGCGATATCGTGCTGGCCGGCAAGAACTTCGGGCTGGGTTCGTCGCGACCGGTGGCGGCGTTGTTCGTCGAACTCGGCGTCGCGGGGCTGGTCGCCGAGGAATTCAACTCGCTATTCTTCCGCAACGCCGTCAACTCCGGGCTGCCGGCCATCACCGTCCCCGACGCCACCGCGGTGTTCCGCGACGGCGACACCGGCACCTTCGACCTCGCCGAGGGCAGCTGGCGCAACGACACCACCGGCGCCTCGGGCACCGTCCCGAAACTTCCCGACCTGATCCTCGACATCATCGACAGCGGCGGTGTGCTGCCCCGGCTTGCCCGGCAGGGATACCTGCCCGGCGAGCTGGCCGACCTGCTGCGCTCGCCCACGGTGGCGATGCGCGGCGCGGGCAGCGGCGCATGAGCGCTCGACGCCGCCGTTGCCGACACCGCGCAACCCCGCTGACCTGCGGTTGGCAGTGTTTGGCAGCGTAGCGCGTCGATCTGGCAGTGGTGGGCGAGCAGCCTCGGTGGCGACCTGTCAGCCCTCGGAAAGGAAAATCATGTCCGCCACCACGATTGACCGCACCACCGGCCGGGACGGTTTGCTCCGCCTGGCCATGCGCGCCGACGCCGCCATCAGCGGGCTGGTCGGCCTGGCCGGTATCCCGCTGGTCGGCTGGCTCGCCGAGGTGTCCGGCACCACCACGGCCTTCGAGTACGGCATGTCCGCGTTCTTGATCGGTTACGGCGTGCTGGTGTTCGGGCTGGCCGCGCTGCCCTCGGTGCGCCGCGCCGGCATGGCCGTCATCATCGGCAACCTGCTTTACACCGCGGCCGCCGTGGTGCTGGTGCTCGCCGACGTGTTCCCGTTGACGTCGACGGGTGTGGTGTTGAACCTGGCGGCCGGCGTCTACACGCTGGTGTTCGCCGAGCTGCAATACCAGGGCTGGCGGCGCGCCAGGGCGTGAGGTTCGGGGCCCGCTCGGCGAACCCGGGCGGGCCCACCGCCGCCGTTGCTAGTCCTCGGGGACTTCGCGTTCGATCTCGTCGAGCCAGATGCGCGCCGACATGTCCGACGGGGCGCGCCAGTCGCCGCGCGGCGAGAGCGCACCGCCGTGCGACACCTTGGGGCCGTTGGGCAGCGCCGAGCGCTTGAACTGGCTGAACGAATAGAACCGCTGTACGAAGACCTGCAGCCAGTGCCGGATTTCCTTGAGCGAGTAGGACGGTCGCTTGTCCTCGGGGAAGCCGGGCGGCCAGTTGCCCTGCTCGGGATCGCTCCACGCATGCCAGGCCAGGAACGCGATCTTGGACGGCCTGAACCCGTAGCGCAGCACATGGAACAGCGAAAAGTCCTGCAGCGCAAACGGACCCACCTTGGCCTCGCTGCTCTGCAGTTCCTCCTCCTCGCCGCTGGGCACCAGCTCCGGGGTGATCTCGGTGTCGAGCACCGACTGCAGCACCGCGCCGACCTCCGGCGCGAACTCCTCCGACGAGATCACCCAGCGGATCAGGTGCTGGATCAGCGTCTTGGGCACCCCGGCGTTGACGTTGTAGTGCGACATCTGGTCGCCGACACCGTAGGTCGACCAGCCCAGCCCCAGCTCGGAGAGATCGCTGGTGCCCAGCACGATGCCGCCGCGCTGGTTGGCCAGCCGGAACAGGTAGTCGGTGCGCAAGCCGGCCTGCACGTTTTCGAAGGTGACGTCATACACCTTTTCGCCGCGCGCGAAGGGATGGTCCATCTCCTTGAGCATCAGCTGGGCGGTCTCGCGGATGTCGATCTCGGAGAACGTCACCCCCAGTGCTCGGCACAGCTCGATCGCGTTGCGTTTGGTGCGGTCCCCAGTGGCGAAGCCGGGCAACGTGAACGCCAGAATGTCGCTGCGCGGCCGTTGTTCGCGGTCCATGGCCCGGGCGGCGACGATCAACGCGTGTGTCGAGTCCAGCCCGCCGGAAATCCCGATGACGAGTTTGGGGTAGTCCAGGGCGCGCAGCCGCTGTTCCAGCCCGGCGACCTGAATGTTGTAGGCCTCGAAGCAATCCTGTTGCAGCCGTTCGCGATCGGCGGGCACGAAGGGAAAGCGCTCGATCTCACGCCGCAAGCCGATGTCACCGGCCGGCGGGTCGAGCCGGAACTCGATGCGCCGGAACGACTCCGACGCGATCCGGTGATGGCGCCGGTTGTCGTCGAAGGTGCCCATCCGAAGTCGTTCCGAGCGAAGCAATTCGGTGTCGATGTCGGCGATGCTGCGCCGCTCCCCCTTCGGGAACCGCTCCGACATCGCCAGCAGCACACCGTTTTCCCACACCATGGTCTGGCCGTCCCAGGCCAGATCGGTGGTGGATTCCCCTTCGCCGGCAGCGGAATACACGTAGGCGGCCAAGCATCGCGAGGACGCGGAACGCGCCAGCAGGCAACGGTCCTCGGCGCGTCCGATCGTGATGGGGCTGCCGGACAGGTTGGCCAGCACCGTCGCGCCGGCCAGCGCGGCCTGCGCGCTGGGCGGAATCGGCACGAACATGTCCTCGCAGATCTCCACGTGCAGCACGAAACCGGGCAGGTCGGAGGCGGCGAAGAGCAGATCCGGGCCGAACGGCGCCTCGAGGCCGGCGACGCGGACGGTGCCGCGCTCGTCGTCGCCCGGCGCGATCTGACGGCGCTCGTAGAACTCCCGATAGGTGGGCAGGTAGGACTTCGGCACCACACCGAGCAGCGCGCCGCGATGGATCACCAGCGCGGCGTTGTAGATCCGGTGCCGGTGCCGCACCGGGGCGCCGACCACCAAGACCGGCAACAGATCGGCCGAGGCCGCCACGATCGCGGCGATGGCCTGCTCCACGTCGTCGAGCAACAGGTCCTGCAGCACGATGTCTTCGATGGAATACCCGGACAGCGTCAGTTCCGGGAAGACGGCCAGCGCCGCGCTGTCGTCGTGGCAGGCGCGGGCCAGCCGCAGCACCGACTCGGCGTTCGCGGCGGGGTCACCGATGACGGTGCGATGCGTGCACGCGGCGACGCGGGCGAAGCCCTGGCTGTAAGCGTTGTAAAAGTCCATCGCCCTTCCATTGTCGCCCCAGGCGTGTCAACTGCTGGCCGCCGGGTATCCCGGACGGCATGAGCGACACTGCTGTGTTGGTGGTCGACATGATGAATTCGTATCAGCATCCCGACGCTGAAAATCTAATACCCAATGTCGAGAAGATCATCGAGCCGTTGACCGGTCTGGTGCGCCGGGCCCGCGAATCCGCCGGCGTCGACCTGGTGTACGTCAACGACAACTACGGCGATTTCACCGCCCAGTTCTCCGATCTGGTCCGCTCGGCGCTCGACGGCGCCCGGCCGGACCTGGTGAAGCCGATCGCCCCGGTCTCGGGCGAAGCCGCCAGCCTGACCAAGGTGCGTCACAGCGCGTTCTATTCGACCGCGCTGGCTTACCTGCTGAGCCGGTTGGGCACCAAGCGGCTGATCATCACCGGGCAGGTCACCGAGCAGTGCATCCTCTACACGGCCCTGGACGCCTACGTGCGGCACTTCCCCGTCGTCATCCCGACGGACGCGGTCGCACACATCGACCCCGAGCTGGGCGCGGCGGCCTGCAAGATGATGGAGCAGAACATGTCCGCCGAGCTGACAACGGCGGCGGACTGCCTCGGCTGACTCGTACCCTGAACAGCGTGACGGTCGGCCGCGCGGAATCCCCGGAACTGGTGGCGGTGCTGGCCGGTCGGCGGATCGCGGTGCTGACCGGTGCGGGCATCTCCACCGACTCGGGCATTCCGGACTACCGCGGGCCCGAGTCGCCGCCCAGCAATCCGATGACGATCCGCCAGTTCACCGGCGATCCGGCGTTCCGGCAGCGGTACTGGGCGCGCAACCACGTCGGCTGGCGGCACATGGACGACACGCTGCCCAACGCCGGCCACCGGGCGCTGGCCGCGCTCGAGGATGCAGCGGTGGTCACCGGCGTGATCACCCAGAACGTCGACCTGCTGCATACCAAGGCGGGCAGCCGAAACGTCATCGACCTGCACGGCAGCTACGCGCGGGTGATCTGCCTGGGCTGCGGTGACACGACGAGCCGCGCCGCGTTGGCCGAGCGGCTGGAAGCGCTCAACCCGGGGTTCATCGAGCGCACCGAGGCGATCGGCGGGCTGGCGGTGGCCCCCGACGCCGACGCGGTCGTCGCCGAGACCGCGTCGTTCCGTTATGTCGACTGTGCGCGCTGCGCCGGCATGCTCAAGCCCGACATCGTCTATTTCGGCGAGAGCGTGCCCAAAGATGTTGTGGCAGCTGCCTATCGGCTCATCGACGAGTCCGATACGCTGCTGGTCGCGGGGTCGTCGCTGACCGTGTTCTCCGGCTACCGGTTCGTGCGTCATGCCGCCGCGCGGGGCATCCCGATCGCGATCGTCAACCGCGGCGACACCCGGGGCGACCACTTGGCCACCGTCAAGGTCGACGGCGGGTGTTCGGAGTTGCTGGCCCTGCTCGCCGACGAGTTATCGCCGCTGCCAACGCATTAGCGCCACACGCGTCAGAAGGTGCACGGCATGGCGCGGATGGCGTGCACGAAATTGCCCGCCAAATAGGTGGGCTCGCCGGCCTGGATGCCGGGCAGCTGCCGGAACAACTCGGAGAAGATGGCCCGCAGCTGCGCCCGGGCCACGTGCGCGCCGAGGCAGAAGTGCAGCCCGCCGCCGCCGAAGCCGACGTGCGGGTTGGGGTCACGGCCCAGGTTCAGCCGTTCGGGATGGTCGAACGCCTCGGTGTCCCAGTTGCCGGACGGATAGAACATGACCACCTTCTCCCCCGCCAGGATGGTCTGACCGCCGAGTTCGACGTCGGCTGCCGCGGTGCGGCGGAAGGTCATCACCGGGCTCGCCCAGCGGATGAACTCCTCGACCGCGGTGCCGATGCGGTGGTCGAAATCCTCGAGCAGCCAAGACTTTTCGTCAGGGAATACGGTGAGCGCCCTGAGGGTGTGGCTGATGGTCTGCCGGGTGGTGTCGTTCCCGGCCACCGACAGCAGCACGAAGAACGCCGCCACCTCCGCGTCCTCCAGGCGGTCGCCGTCGACCTCGGCGGTGACCAGGCTGCTGATCAGGTCGTCGCCGGGCCGCTCGCGGCGCTGGGTGGCCAGGTCGCCGACGACCTGGTGCAGATACATCTGGTTTTCCAGCAGGACTTCCAGCGCCGGGCGCCCGTTGAGGAACTCCGGGTCGGCCCACGAGACCAGGGCGTCGGTGGCGTGCGCCATGCGTTCCCGCTCGGATTCGGGAATGCCCATCATGTCCGAAAGCGTGCGGATGGGTAGCTCCTTGGCGCAGTGGTCGACGAAGTCACAGCCGCTGCCGGCGGCGCGCAGTTCCTCGACGATCGCCTTGGCGTTGGCCTTGATCGAGTCCTCGATGCGGCGCACCTGGCGGGGACTGAGCGCGGCGTGCGCGAGCTTGCGCAACTTGGTGTGCCGCGGCGGGTCCATCGCCAGGAACGACTGCGACGCCTCGAGCAGCTCCGCGGGAATGCTCTCGAACATCACCCCGTGCCCGGACAGGAAGACGTCGTTGTTGCGGCTGACCGTCACGATGTCGGCGCGCCGGGTGACCGCCCAGAAGCCGGGATCGGTGGGATCGGGCAGCAACGAGTCTTCGACCGGCGGATGCCAGCTCACCGGCCGCTCGGCGCGCAGCGCCGCGAACGAGCGTTCCCGCTCCGCGGCGGTGCCGGACCAGAACGCCCGCGACGACAGATCGATCTCGTCGTAGGCGCGGCGCGATCGATCGGTCCCGGACTCACCCGTCAGCACGGCCATGATGCCGTTCCTCTCCGCTATGACACCGGTCACAGCACATCGGCGACGATATTCCTAGACAGTGTGTCTAGTCAATATGTCGAATAGTCGGCTAGGCTGGCCGTATGCCGTCGGTGACCCGCACGCCGCCGGGCCGCCGCAGCCCGGGCCGCGAGCAGCGCCGCGAGCAGCTGGAGCGCCGGCTGTTGGACGCCACCGAACGGCTGATGCGTGACGGCGCCAGCTTCACCGAGCTCAGCGTGGATCGGCTCGCCGGTGCGGCCGGCATCTCGCGGGCCAGCTTCTACATCTACTTCGAGGACAAGGGCCATCTGCTGCGCCGGCTGGCCAGCCGGGTGTTCGGCGAGCTCACCGACGGCGCGCGGCGCTGGTGGAGTGTGGCCGGGCGGCACGACCCCGACGACGTGCGGGCGGCGATGACCCGCATCATCGCCACCTATCGCCGGCATCAGGCGGTGCTGGTGGCGCTCAACGAGATGTCCGGCTACGACCCGCTGACGGCGCAGACCTACCGCGAGATACTGACCGGCATCTCCGGCCAGCTCACCCGGGTCATCGAAGACGGTCAGGCCGACGGGTCGATCCGCCCGCGGCTGGCCGCGGCCACCACCGCGAGCGCGTTGACCTGGATGGTCGAGCGGGCCTGCCAGCAGAACCTACCGGCCCAGCCGCCCGCCTACGACGCGGAGCTGGCCGACACGCTGGCCGAAATCGTTTGGGGCGCACTGTATCTCAAGCCCGCCTCGGGGAGCTGACCGCACGGCACCGCTCACACCGCCACCAGGTCGTCGGCGTGCACCGCGGGCCTGCGCAGCTCGCCGGGCAGCTCACTGGTCGAGCGCCCCATCATGGTCGCCAGTTCGGTGGCGTCGTAGGCCACCACGCCGCGGGCCACCGGCACCGCGTCCGGCCCGCGCAGTTCCACGACGTCGCCGGCGTAGAACCGGCCGGACACCGCGGTGATACCCGCGGGCAGCAGCGAGCGGCGCTGATGCACCACGGCGCGCACCGCGCCCTCGTCCAGGGTCAGCGCGCCGGCCGCCTCGGCGGCGTAGCGCACCCAGAACCGCCGGGCCGACATCCGCACCGCCCGGGCGGCGAACACCGTGCCGACCGAAGCGTCGGTGAGCGCGCTGGCGGCGTCGGCCGCGGCGGCCAGCAGCACGGGCACCCCGGCGTCGGCGGCCAGCAGCGCCGAGGACATCTTCGACGTCATGCCGCCGGTGCCCAGGTCGCTGCCCGGGCCGGCGACCACGCCGGCCAGATCCTCCGCGCCCGTCACCTCCGGAATGAACTTGGCTCCCTTGGTCTTTCGCGGGTCCGAGTCGTAAAGGCCGTCGATGTCGGACAGCAAGACCAGCGCCTCGGCGCCGACCAGGTGGGCCACCAGCGCCGAGAGCCGGTCGTTGTCGCCGAACCGGATCTCGTTGGTGGCCACGGTGTCGTTCTCGTTGACGATCGCCACCGCATGCAGGGCGCGCAGCCGATCCAGGGTGCGCTGGGCGTTGGTGTGCTGGGCGCGCATCGAGATGTCGTGCGCGCTCAGCAGCACCTGCCCGACGGTGCGGCCGTAGCGGGCGAACGCCGCGCTCCAGGAATTCACCAGTGCCACCTGACCGACGCTGGCCGCGGCCTGCTTGGTCGCCAAATCCCTGGGGCGACGGGACAATCCGAGCGGCTCGATGCCCGCGGCGATGGCACCCGACGAGACGATGACGACGTCGGTGCCGGCCTTCATCCGCGCCTCGATGGCGTCGGCGAGCCCGGCCAGCCGGCCGGCGTCGAACACCCCGGCCGGGGTGGTCAACGCGTTGGTGCCCACCTTGACCACCAGGCTGCGCGCCGTGCGGATGGCGTCGCGGTGGGCGGTCACGTGTTCTCACCGCGTTCTGTGGTTCCGCGCTCTGCATCGTCGCCGGTGCGGCGCTGCCTGCGGGCGGCCTTGCGCTCGGCGGCGCCGACCCGCTCGGTGCGCTCCAGCCGCGCGTCGGTACCGCGGCCGGACAGCACAACCTGTTGTCCGGCAGGCGTTTGCGGCTCCCAGTCGAACGTCATGTCCCCGATGGTGACCGCGCAGCCGGGTCGCGCGCCCAGCCGCAGCAACTCCTCTTCGACGCCGAGCCGGGCCAGCCGGTCGGCGAGATACCCCACCGCCTCGTCGTTGTCGAAGTTGGTCTGGCGCACCCAGCGCTCGGGCCGCGCACCGCTGACCACGAACGCGCCCGGCTGCCGCGGATCGGGTTCCACCCGAAAACCGCTGTCGTCGACGGGAACCGGGCGGATCACCGGGCGCCGCGGCACGATCTCCGGCTGGGCGGACTGGTACTCGGAGATCATCTGCCACAGCCCGAAGGTCAAGGGCTGCAACCCTTCTCGAGCCACCGTCGACACCAGGAACACCGGCCAGCCGCGCTCGGCGATCTCGTCACGGACGAACTCGGCCAGTTCGCGCGCCTCGGGCACGTCGATCTTGTTGAGCACCACCGCGCGGGGCCGCTCGGTGAGATCACCCAGCGTCACGTCGCCTTGCAGGGTGGGCGTGTAGGCGGCGAGTTCGGCTTCCAGCGCGTCGATGTCGGAGATCGGGTCACGGCCCGGATCGGCGGTGGCGCAGTCGATGACGTGCACCAGCACCGCGCAGCGCTCGATGTGCCGCAGGAAGTCCAGGCCCAGGCCGCGGCCCGCTGATGCGCCCGGGATCAGGCCGGGCACGTCGGCGACGGTGAAGGTGTGCTCGCCGGCCGACACCACGCCCAGGTTGGGCACCAGCGTGGTGAACGGGTAGTCGGCGATCTTGGGCTTGGCCGCCGAGATCGCGGACACCAACGACGATTTGCCGGCCGACGGGAAGCCGATCAAGCCGACGTCCGCGACGGTCTTGAGTTCCAGTGTCAGCTCACGGGTTTCGCCCGGCTCGCCCAGCAGCGCAAACCCGGGAGCCTTGCGGGCCCGCGACGCCAGCGCGGCGTTGCCCAGGCCGCCGCGTCCGCCCGCGGCGGCCTCGAAGCGGGTGCCCGCGCCCACCAGATCGGCCAGCAGCCGGCCGTTCTCGTCGAGCACGACGGTGCCGTCGGGCACCTTGACTTCCAGGTCGGCGCCGGCGGCGCCGTCGCGGTTGTTGCCCATGCCCTGTTTGCCGGACGGCGCGCTGATGTGCGGATGGAAGTGGAAGTCCAGCAGGGTGTGCACCTGGGGGTCGACGACGAAGACGATGCTGCCGCCGCGGCCACCGTTGCCCCCGTCCGGGCCGCCCAGCGGCTTGAACTTCTCGCGATGGACCGAGGCGCACCCGTTGCCCCCGGACCCGGCGCGCGCATGGATGACGACGCGGTCGACGAACCGAGGCATCGTGGATCCTCTCAGCCGTCTCGTTCGCCGAGCGTGCAGCTACCGCGAGAATTGCCTCGAATTATCGCGGTGAGTGCACGCTCGCGGCGCTCAGTCGGCGGCTTGCCCGGCCGCCACGATGTTGACGGTCTTGCGGCCGCGCTTGATGCCGAATTCGACGGCGCCGGCCTGCTTGGCGAACAACGTGTCGTCGCCGCCGCGGCCGACGCCGGTGCCCGGGTGGAACTTGGTGCCGCGCTGGCGGACGATGATCTCGCCGGCCTTGACGATCTGGCCGCCGAACCGCTTCACCCCGAGCCGCTGCGCGGCGGAATCCCGGCCGTTGCGCGAGCTGGAAGCGCCCTTCTTGTGTGCCATGTCTGTCGCCTCCCGAGCTACTTGATACCGGTGACCTTGAGGACCGTCAGCTGCTGACGGTGTCCCTGACGCTTGTGGTAGCCGGTCTTGTTCCTGAACTTGTGAATGCGGATCTTGGGGCCCTTGGTGTGCTCGAGCACCTCGCCGGTGACCGCGACCTTGGCCAGCGCGGCGGCGTCGCTGGTCACCTTGGCGCCGTCGACCACCAGGGCGACCGGCAGCGACACGTTCGAACCCGGCTCGGAGTCGAGCTTCTCGACTTTGACCACGTCCCCGACGGCGACCTTGTACTGCTTGCCGCCCGTCTTGACGATTGCGTAGGTCGCCATCGTTGCTCCTGCTCCTTCTTGTAGCCGCCGCTCGGCGCGTCGCGCGCGAACCAGCCGCGGTGCACGTGGTGGGTCTGGGTTGCGGGCCTGCGCCGATTCCCGGGGAAGTCCCGCTGCCGCCGGCCAAAGTAGCCACCCGGCCCGACGACAACTGTCCAAGGGTACGTGACCAGCGGCTACAGGGTCAAACCGGGCACCCCGGCGCGGCGCTCAGTCCGCGTGGATCGGCGGTCCGGCCGGCCGGCCGGCCGCGCGCCGACGCCGTGGCCGGCCGAGGGCCGAAACGCCCGGGCGCTCGGCCGCCGGGTCCCGCTGGTCTTCGGAATCGTCGGAATCCTCCGAGTCGTCGGAATCGTCGGAGTCCTCGGTGTCCAGGTCGTCGTCGTCCAGCTCGAGGTCCTCGTCGTCGTCGCCCAGATCTTCCTCGTCGTCGATGTCCTCGTCATCGAGGTCCTCATCATCGGAGTCGTCGGAGTCGTCGGAGTCCTCGTCGTCGTCCTCGGTGTCCTCGAGGTCCTCGGTGTCCTCGGCCGCTTCGAGCTCCTCGGCGCGCGCCGCCTTCTTCCGCTCGAGCTCGTCACCGGCCTCCTCGGCGGCGGATTCGTCCTCGTCGGAAGCCGCCTGCGTGGACGAGCCGGCGGCCATCGCCTTGAACATCGGATGCTCGCCGGGCGAGTGGACCGGCACCTTGGCCACCACCGGCTCCTCGGCCTTGCTCTTCTTGCGCCGGCCGCGGCGCCCCCCGGACTCGGACTTCCGCCCGTTCGACGGGGCCGAGTCCACCGGGTCGGCGTGCAGCAGGATGCCACGGCCGCCGCAGTTGGGGCAGGACGTCGAGAAGGCCTCCACCAGCCCGGTGCCCAACCGCTTGCGGGTCAGCTGCACCAACCCGAGCGACGTCACCTCCGACACCTGATGACGGGTGCGGTCGCGGGCCAGCGCCTCGGTCAGCCGGCGCAGCACCAGGTCGCGGTTGGACTCCAGCACCATGTCGATGAAGTCGATGACCACGATGCCGCCGATGTCGCGCAGCCGCAGCTGGCGCACGATCTCCTCGACCGCCTCGAGGTTGTTCTTGGTCACCGTCTGCTCCAGGTTGCCCCCCGAGCCGGTGAACTTGCCGGTGTTGACGTCGATCACCGTCATGGCCTCGGTCCGGTCGATCACCAGCGTGCCGCCCGACGGCAGCCACACCTTGCGGTCCATCGCCTTGGCGAGTTGTTCGTCGATGCGGTGCACCGCGAACACGTCCGGCCCCGGCGTGCCGTCCGGGCCGGTGGCCGGCTCGTACTTGGTGACCTTCGAAACCAGGTCCGGCGCAACGGAATTCACGTATTCGTTGATGGTGTTCCAGGCGTCGTCGCCGGAGACGATCAGGCCGGCGAAGTCCTCGTTGAACAGGTCGCGGATGACCTTGACCAACACATCGGGCTCTTCGTAGAGCGCCACCGCCGCGCCGGCCGCCTTCTCCTTGATCTCGATCGCCTTGGCCTCGATCTGCTTCCAGCGCTCCTGCAGCCGGGTGACGTCGCCGCGGATGTCGTCCTCTTTGACACCCTCGGACGCGGTCCGGATGATCACCCCGGCGTCCGACGGCACCACCTCGCGCAGGATCTCCTTGAGCCGCTGGCGTTCGGTGTCGGGCAGCTTGCGGCTGATGCCCGTCGAGGACGCCCCCGGCACGTAAACCAGGTAGCGGCCCGCCAACGACACCTGCGTGGTGAGCCGGGCGCCCTTGTGCCCGACCGGATCCTTGCTGACCTGGACGACGACGTAGTCGCCGGGTTTGAGCGCCTGCTCGATCTTGCGGTCGGATCCGCCCAACCCTGCGGCCTCCCAGTTGACCTCGCCGGCGTAGAGCACCCCGTTGCGGCCGCGGCCGATGTCGACGAAGGCCGCCTCCATCGAGGGCAGCACGTTCTGCACGATGCCCAGGTAGATATTGCCCACCAGGGACGCCGAAGCGGCCGAGGTGACGAAGTGCTCGACCACGATGCCGTCCTCGAGCACCGCGATCTGGGTGTACCGCGAGCCCTGATGCGGCGGCTCGGTGCGGATCCGGTCGCGCACCACCATGACCCGTTCGACGGCCTCGCGACGCGCCAGGAATTCGGCCTCGGTCAGCACCGGGGGGCGGCGCCGGCCGGCGTCGCGGCCGTCCCGGCGTCGTTGCCGCTTGGCCTCCAACCGGGTCGAGCCGTCGATGCCCTTGATCTCGCTGCTCGAGCTGCCGTTGCCGTCGTCCCCGCCGTTTTTGCCGTTGCGGGGAGGCCGCTCGTGCACGACGGTGTTGGGCGGATCGTCGGGCGAGGGCCCGTCCTCGTTGTCGTCGCCGGACCCGGATTTGCGGCGCCGGCGCCGGCGGCGGCGGCGATTACCGCCGTCGGCCGAGCCGTCGTCACCGGTGTCGGAGTCGTCGGCGTCCTCGGCGTCCTGGCTGTCGGAGTCGTCGTCGCCGTCCGACTGGCCGCCCTTCTTGCCCCGGTTTTGCGGCTCGTCGTCGTCGCCGTCGCCCGGCCCGTCGGATCCGCCCTGCTCGCCGCGGCCCCGCCCGCGGCCGCGACGGCCGCGGCGGCGCCGCCGGCTGGACGGCCGGTCGGCCTGCTCGTCGTCGTCGCCGTCGGAGTCGTCGGAGTCGGCGGTCTCGTCGGCATCGCCGTCGTCGTCGCTGCTTTCCAGCGGCTGCGGCGCGACGAACAGCGGCATGTAATGCGGCCGCTCGGTAGCGTCGGGGGTTTCCAGCAGCAGCCGGGATTCGGGTTCGCCGGTGATCCCGGCGTCCGGTCCGCCGCTCGCCGCGTCCTCGGCAGCCGGCTCCGGTTCTGCCGACGGCTGGGCGGCGAGCAGGTCACGCACCCGGACCGCGTCCTCGCGGTCCACCGTGGAGTGCGCGCTGCGCACGCGGCCGTCCAGCTCGCTGAGCGCGTCCAGCACCCGCTTGCTGGTGGTTCCCAGCGTTCGGGCCAGCGAATGAACTCTCAAACGGTCGGGCAGGTCCCCGGACCGGGTCGATTCTTCTGATGGGTCTGCAGTCGGTGCACCGTCTACCACGTATTCTCCTCAAGCCCCCGGGCGCGTCGTTGCGACGCGGCCACGCGAGGGCTTCGCTATGGGCCCGGGTCACTTCTCCCGGGCTTGTGATGGTCTCGCCCCGAGCGGCTCGGTAGAACCCACTCGGCGCCGTGCTGAATGACGGCCTGACACGCAGCGAACCAAGGCGACGGGGCTATGGTCGCGCTTGTCCAAGTCTTCATTCGGGTGTCTGACGCCGGTCCGGCGACGTTCACCCGAGATCAGTATCCCACATCACGGCACCGGCCCACCCGCACCTGAGGCCGCCGGCTCGGGCGGAACCGCCCGCCCCCGGCAGGCGGCGGCATCGCCGCAGCTCTAGGCGTCGGGAAACCAGAGCCCGATTTCCCGTTTCGCCGACTCGACCGAATCGGACCCGTGCACCAGGTTGAACTGCGTCTCCAACCCGAAATCGCCCCGGATGGTGCCGGGAATCGCCTTCTCCACCGGGTCGGTTCCCCCGGCGAGCTGCCGGAACGCCGCGATCGCCCGCGGCCCCTCGACGATGGCCGCGACCACCGGACCGGAGGTGATGAACTCCAGCAACGACGCGAAGAACGGCTTGCCCTCGTGCTCCGCGTAATGCTGGGCGGCCAGATCTTGGCTGACGTGCCGCAGCTCCAGCGCGACGAGGGTGAGGCCCTTCCGCTCGATCCGGCCGATGATCTCCCCCACCAGCTGCCGCTGGACGCCGTCCGGCTTGATCAGTACCAATGTCCGTTCGGTCACGGCGGACAGCGTACATAACCAGCTGGCCAGACGCCGGGCGTCATCCCTGCCGGCGGCGGACCTCGGCGCGGAAGTAGGCGATCAGCGCCCACAGCCCGGTGAACAGCACACCGATGAACCCCACCCCCGGGTACACGGCGAAGCCGGCCAGCAGGATCGCCTGCGCACCCAGGTTGACCCAGATCGCCCACGGTCTGCGCTGCACCCCGGCCAGCAGCACCAGCAGAACGGCCAGCCCGATCAGATAGCCCAGCGACACCCGCGTCAGCCCGCCGCCGACCGCGCCCACCACCGGGATCGCCAGCAGCACGACGATGGCCTCCAGGATCAGGGTGGCGGCCATCACCGCGCCGAAGCTGCGCCACGGGTCGGCCGCGCCGCGCTGCTGCGGGCCTTCGGGTGGGTCGGGCCGGGTCATTGCGGATCACGACCGAACAGGGTTCGCGCCGCGCCGGCGGTGACCACCGAGCCGGTGATGACGATCCCGGTCCCGGCGAAGTCCTCGGCCTGCCCGTCCACCAACCCGTCCCGGACGGCGTCGTCGACCAGCGCGGTCGCGACGTCGATGGCGTCGCTGAGGTTCTCGGCGGTGCTCACCCGATCGGGGCCGAACTGCTCGCGCGCCGCCAGGGCCAGCGACTCGACGTCGAGCGCCCGCGGGGACCCGTTGTGGGTGACCACCACGGAGTGGAACACCGGCTGCAGCGCGGCCAGGATGCCGTCGACGTCCTTGTCGGCGAGGACGCTGAGCACGCCGACCAGGAAGCGGAAGTCGAATTCGTCGGCCAGCGTGCGCGCCAGGGCCGCCGCGCCGGCGGGATTGTGCGCGGCGTCGATGAAAACCGTTGGGGCGCGGCGCATTCGCTCAAGCCGGCCGGGGCTTGTGACGGCGGCGAAACCGGCACGAACGGCGTCGACGTCGAGCTGGCGCTGGGCGCCGGCGCCGAAGAACGCCTCGACCGCCGCCAGGGCCAGCGCGGCGTTGTGCACCTGGTGCTCGCCGTGCAGCGGCAGGTAGACGTCGGAATACACCCCGCCCAGCCCCTGCAGCTGCAGCAGCTGCCCGCCGATCGCGACCTGCCGGCCCAGCACCGCGAACTCCGAGCCCGCGCGGGCCACCGCGGCGTCGGCCTGCACGCACTGCGCCAACAGCACCTCCATCACCTCCGGCGGCTGCTGGGCGATGACCGCGACGGTGTCGGGTGCCCCCGCGGGCGCCCGGGTGATGATGCCGGCCTTCTCCCCGGCAATCCCGGCGAGATCGTGGCCCAGGTAGTCGACGTGGTCGATGGAGATCGGGGTGATGACCGCGACCGGGGCGTTGACCACGTTGGTGGCGTCCCAGCGTCCCCCCATGCCCACCTCGACCACGGCGACGTCGACCGGGGCGTCGGCGAACGCGGCGAACGCCATCGCGGTGAGCACCTCGAACTTACTCATCGCCGGTCCCCCGGCGGCTTGCGATTGCTGATCGACCATCTGCACGAACGGCTCGATTTCGCGGTAGGTGTCGACATACCGGGCCGGGCTGATCGGCTTGGCGTCGATCGAGATGCGCTCCACCGCGGATTGCAGGTGCGGGCTGGTGGTGCGCCCGGTGCGCCGGTGCAGCGCGGTGACCAGCGCGTCGATCATCCGGGCCACCGAGGTCTTGCCGTTGGTGCCCGCGACGTGGATGGACGGGTAGGCGCGCTGCGGCGAGCCCAACAGGTCCAGCAGTGCGCTGATCCGGGTCAGGCTGGGCTCGATCTTGGTCTCCGGCCAGCGCTGGTCCAGCAGGTGTTCGACCTGCAGCAGCGCGGCGATCTCGTCCGGGGTGGGGACCGGGTCGGGAACGTCGTGCTCCGGCGCCCAGTCGGGCGGCTCGGTCATTGCAGCACGGCCAGCCGCGCGTTGATCCGCTCGCTTTCCTCCTGCGCCAGCCGCTGTCGGTCCCGGATCTTGTCGACGACGTGCGGGGGCGCCTTGGCCAGGAAGTCCTCGTTGGCCAGTTTGGCGGTGGTCGACGCCAGCTCCTTGTGGGCGGCGGCCAGATCCTTTTCCAGCCGGCGCCGCTCGGCGGCGACGTCGATGCTGCCCGAGGTGTCGAGCTCGACGACCACGGTGCCGCCGCGCAGCCGCACCTCCACCGACGCCGACGGGCGGAAGTCGGGCCCCGCGTCGGTGAGCCAGGCCAGCGAGGTCACCGCGCTCACCTGGGTGTCCAGATCGGATTCCGTGACACCGGCCAGTCGGGCCGGCACCTTCTGCCGGTCCGCCAGCCCCTGGTCGCTGCGGAACCGGCGGACCTCGGTCACCAGCTTCTGCATGTCGGTGATCCGTTGCGCGGCAACCTGATCCAGGCCGACGCCGGACGACCGCGGCCAGTCGGCGATCACCAGGGACTCGTTGCCGGTCAGGGCCTGCCACAGCGCCTCGGTGATGAACGGGATCACCGGGTGCAGCAGCCGCAGCAGCGTGTCCAACGTTGTTGCCAGCACCGCCGTGGTGTGTGTAATTCCTTCGGCCAGTTGTGTTTTGGCCAATTCGACGTACCAGTCGCAGAATTCGTCCCAGGCGAAGTGGTAGAGCGATTCACAGGCCCGGCTGAACTCGTAGTTGTCGAACGCCGAATCGACTTCCGCGCGAACCTCTTCCAGCCGCCCCAGGATCCATCGGTCGGCGTCGGTCAGCTCGTCGAGTGGCGGCAGCTGCGCCAGCTGCGCGCCGTTGAGCAGCGCATAGCGGGTGGCGTTGAACAGCTTGGTGCAGAAGTTGCGCGACGCCCGGACGTGATCCTCCCCGATCGCCAGATCGCCGCCGGGGCTGGCGCCGCGGGCCAGGGTGAACCGCAGGGCGTCGGCGCCGAACATGTCCACCCAGTCCAGCGGGTCGATGACGTTGCCCTTGGACTTGCTCATCTTGCGACCGGACTCGTCGCGGATCAGCCCGTGCAGGAAGACGTCGGTGAACGGCACCTGCGGGCCGCGCCGGCCGTCCAGGGTGATGGCGTCGTCGTCGCCGACGAAGGTGCCGAACATCATCATTCTGGCCACCCAGAAGAAGAGGATGTCGTAGCCGGTGACCAGAACGCTTGTGGGATAGAACTTTTCCAGCTCCGGCGTCTTCTCCGGCCAGCCCAGGGTGGAGAACGGCCACAGCGCCGAGGAGAACCAGGTGTCCAGCACGTCGGGGTCCTGCTCCCAGCCCTCGGGCGGTGTTTCGTCCGGGCCGACGCAGCGTTGTTCGCCGTTGGGCCCGTACCAGATCGGGATGCGGTGGCCCCACCACAGCTGCCGCGAGATGCACCAGTCGTGCATGTCGTCCACCCAGGCGAACCAGCGCGGTTCCATGCTGGTCGGGTGAATCACCGTGTCGCCGTTGCGAACCGCGTCACCGGCGGCCTTGGCCAGCGATTCCACTCGGACCCACCATTGCAGCGACAGCCGCGGCTCGATCGGCTCGCCGCTGCGCTCGGAATGCCCGACGCTGTGCAGGTAGGGTCGCTTCTCCTCGACGATGCGGCCCTGCGCGGCCAGCGCCTCGCGCACCGCGACCCGGGCCGCGAACCGGTCCATGCCGTCGAATTGTGTTCCGGTGTCGGCGATTCGACCCTTTGTGTCCATGATCGAGATCATCGGCAACTGGTGGCGCAGCCCGATCTCGAAGTCGTTGGGGTCGTGCGCGGGCGTGACTTTGACTGCGCCGGTGCCGAATTCGGGGTCGACGTGCTCGTCGGCGACGATCAGCAGCTGCCGGTCCACGAACGGGTGCGGCAGGCTGCTGCCGACCAGGTGCCGGTAGCGCTCGTCGTCGGGATGCACCGCGATGGCGGTGTCGCCCAGCATCGTCTCAACCCGGGTGGTGGCCACCACGATGTGAGGGCCCGAGTCGTCGAGCGAGCCGTAGCGGAACGACACCAGCTCGCCCTCGACCTCCTCGTAGTTGACCTCGATGTCGGAGAGGGCCGTCTGCAGCACCGGCGACCAGTTGACCAGCCGCTCGGCGCGGTAGATCAGCCCGGCGTCGTAGAGCCTTTTGAAGATGGTGCGCACGGCCCGGGACAGGCCCTCGTCCATGGTGAACCGGTCGCGGCTCCAGTCCACCCCGTCGCCCAGCCGGCGCATCTGGCCGCCGATGGCGCCGCCGGACTCGCGCTTCCAGTCCCACACCTTCTCGATGAACAGCTCGCGACCGAAGTCCTCTTTGGTCTTGCCGTCGACGGCGAGCTGCTTTTCCACCACGCTCTGGGTCGCGATGCCGGCGTGATCCATGCCGGGCTGCCAGAGCACCTCGTAGCCCTGCATCCGCTTGCGCCGGGTCAGGGCGTCCATCATGGTGTGCTCCAGCGCGTGGCCCATGTGCAGGCTGCCAGTGACGTTGGGCGGCGGCAACACGATCGAGTAGCCGGGTTTGTCGCTGGCCGGGTTCGCGGTGAAGTACCCGGCGTCCACCCACTGGCGGTAGATCGCGTATTCGGCCGCGGCCGGGTCCCACGACTTGGGCAGGTCGGTGGCGGGGCTGCGGCTGGCGGTCACCCGTCAATTCTAGGGAGCGACGTTTACCTTCATGTAAGTGCCCGAACCGTGCGCCGGGTCACCCGGCGAGCCGGTCGACCTGCAAGGACACGCCCGCGCCGGGGAATCGGTCCAGCAGCGCGTCGCCCATTGCGGCCGCGGGGGTGAGAACCCCGTACAGCTGCGGGAGCTTGTCGCGGTCGAAGGCCAGCGCCAGCCCGCTCTCCCCCAACAGCACCGAGGTCGCCTTGTAGCCGGGGTCCCCGCGCTGTTCCATCCGGGCCACGTAGCGGGCGCCGCTGGTGGTCGTGGTGTAGGTCTCGATCCGGTAGTAGCCGCGCTCGCGGGCCGACGGGCTGGGGCCGGTTCCCGGCTTGGGCACGATGCGCTCCACCAGCCGGCGCGGCAGGAAGCGGAAATAGCGGCTGCCCAACCCGAACGTCGCGGCGGCCGTTCCGCCCACCACCGCGGAGGCCACCGGCGCCAGCGGCGACGAGCCCAGGCTCATGCTTTCGCTGTAACGCAACGACCGACCGTAGGCCCAGTCGAGCAATGCGTTGCTGCGCCGCACGATCCGGGTGTTGTAGGGCGCCATGACGAAGCCCGCGGTCCACACCCCGGCCAGTTCCGGCGCGATCTGGCGACCCCGTCGGCACGGCAGATCGGGCTGCGGCCCGACGTCGGGTTCGGCGCCGCGGTCGCTGCTCAACGTGTAGGGGTCGGCGAGCTGGCGCCGGGCCTCGGGATCGCGGGATGCGGTGTCGAGCACTTCGAGCATCGAGGCGACGGTGCCGCCGGACACCCCGCCGGAGAAGGAACGCACCACCAGGTCGGTGTCGACGAGCTCGCCGGCGCCGTCATCGCGCGCCGCCCGGTACAGCGCGTACACGCTGAGGTCCGACGGCACCGAATCGAATCCGCAGGCGTGCACGATGCGGGCGCCGGTATCCGCGGCCTGCTTGTGATAGGAGTCGATGCTGTCCCGGACGAACATCGCCTCTCCGGTCAGGTCGGCGTAGTCGGTGCCGGCGGCCGCGCACGCGGCCACCAGCGGCAGCCCGTAGCGGGTGTACGGGCCGACCGTGGTGATGACGACCTGGGTGCGGGCCGCCATCTCGTTGAGGGTGGCGGGCGAGCTGGCGTCGGCCTGCAGGACCGGCCAGGACTGCGCGGCGTCGCCGAGCGAGTCGCGGACGGCATGCAGCTTCTCGGTGGACCTGCCGGCCAGCGCAATCCGCTTGTCCGGTGCCGCCCCGGCCAGGTACTCGGCGGTGAGCTTGCCGACGAAGCCGGTAGCCCCATACAACACAATGTCGAATTCGCGCGGTGTTGCGGTCACCGGCCCGACGCTACCCCTGGAGCCAAGAAGTGCCGGGCACTAGGCCCGGCACTTCTTGGATGGCTGGGATCAGCCGCGGCGGCCGCACACCGGCCACGCGCCGATGCCCTGCGAGTGCAGCACGTTCTCGGCGACCCGGATCTGCTCCTCGCGGCTGGCGCCGGCCGGGGAGCCACTGCCGCCGTTGGCGTGCCAGGTGCTCGAGGTGAACTGCAGGCCACCGGCGTAGCCGTTACCGGTGTTGATCCCCCAGTTGCCGCCCGACTCGCACTGCGCGATGGCGTCCCAGTTCACGCTGTACGCCTTGGGAGCGGGAGGCGGCGGGACGTCCGGGCCCGGGGCCGGCGGCGCATCCGGGGCCGGCGGCGGCGGGGCGTCCGGAGCCGGGGGCGGCGGAGCGTCCGGGGCCGGCGGGGCGTCCGGAGCCGGGGCCGGCGGAGCATCCGGGGCCGGGGGCGGTGGCGCGTCCGGGGCGGGGCCGGCGGCCGGCACGTTCGGGTCGAAGCCCACCTGCTCCGCGTCTGCGTGAGCAGTAGCGGACGGGATGGTCACGAGCGTGCCCGTGACCGCGGCGAGAATGAGCGTCTTGCGGACGTTCCTCAATATCCTTCCTTTCGCGGTGCGCGCGCGCCAAAGCAAGCCCACGAAGGTGGGCTGAGGCTGTTGGTTGAATGCCTGCTTCGGGACGTGCCGTCTGGGTCGGGCACGACAGCGGCGGGCCAGGTCTGCCGGCGGGCTTCACCCACCGGTCACGGGCGGGCTGTCGCCGTCCGTGCCGCCGCTCACACGCGGGTCCGTGGATTCAATTTTCGATTACTCTTCCGTAACCCGTTGTGGGCTAACACGGACCGTAGAAGACGCCGCTGCATTCGTCATCTTCGGAAACTGGATATCTCGTTTCGGTAACGAGCCGATCACGCCGCGATAGCGCGGGCATTTTCGCAGGTCGTGCGGGCATTTTCGGCGGGAGCTCGCGGATTGCCCGGGCAAACAAATGGTGAGCCGAATCACGCGTATTTTGTGAGCTGGCGCACCATCGTTTGCCGGGTGGGTAGCCCGATCCGGTGGTGCTTCAACGCATTCGACCCCCACCGATGGGGGTTCGGGAGGATAACGCAGCGGGCGCCGCAACAGCGCGCGCCACGCCGAGTAGCAGCACATCGTGCGCCCGTACGTCGAGTAGCGCTGTGCTGCATGGTTTTTCGGAAAATAAATTGTCCACCGGGTACACCGATGCCGCGGTCCGTCGTCATCGTATTACCAATGCCCGCAATAGATTTCACCAAACAGGCAGTGCTGCAGCAGCTTTCATAGGCACCAAGCGATGCCCACCGTGCACACCGGGTCGCGGGATTCACCGATTCGAATTTGCCACGCCCCGACAGCGTCATGGGTGGGCGGGCCACTTGCAAAACCGTGGGACGCCGGCACCCGATTCCGACACGTGCATTCAAATCGCCGCTGCCCCAACAGATCACGATGGAAAGCCGGTATGGACGGGCCAGACCGATTCGAAAGGGAACAATAACGCCGCATTCGCTTGCGCTACCGCATTGATGGCGGCCGCGAATTCGGAGGCAGAGGGGAATTCGCTGAATTCGCCGGCCGATTGTCAGGCCCGCGCCTGCGCCAGGGCGCGCAGGTCGGCCTCGGTGTTGACGTTGGCCAGGAACCGCGATTCCGGCAGCACGATCTGCTGGGCGTCGGAGGCGTCGATCAGGGCTCGCATCGATCGGGCGCCGCCGGCGACCAGCCGGTCGATCCGCTCGGCCAGATCGGTGCGGTACAGCGAGGCAAGGTAGTGACTGCGGCCATCCCACGGCAGCACCACCTCGGCATTGGTTTCGGTGGCCAAATGCACCAGGTCGTCGATCAATTCGGGGGACAGCAGCGGCATGTCGACGGCGCAGACGAACGCGTACCGGGCGCCCGCCTCGGCGGCGGCGCGCAGGCCCCGGCCGGTCGCCGGGAGCGGCCCCTGGCCGCGTATCTCGTCGCGAATGATGCGCGCCGACACCTCGGGCAACGGTTGCCCCGGGGCAGCCATCACGAAGATCGGGTCGCAGCGCTGGGTGAGCACCCCGACGACGTACTCGAGGAGCGTCGCGGCCCCGCGGGGCCCCGGCAGGGTGGCCTTGTCGCGGCCCATCCGCCGCGATTCACCGCCGGCAAGCACGATCCCTGCCAGTTGCATCGAGTCGGCCACGTCAGTCGACGGTCCAGGTGTCGCGGCCACGCAGCAGCGACTGCAGCGCCGCGGAGTCGAACGCCTTGGCCGACTGGGCGGCCTGGACCTGGGCGCGCGCGGCGTCGTCGTAGGTGGGCCGGCTGATGTCGCGGAAGATGCCCAGCACGGTGTGCTCGAGGTTCTGGTCCGACAGCCGCGACAACGCGAAGGCGTACGCCGAGTTGTCGGTGTGCGCGTCGTGCACCACGATCTCGTCGACCGACACGTCGGCGGTCTTGGCGACCTCCAGGCCGAAGCCGGACTGCACCACGCAGTATTCGCCGTTGGCGCCGAACACAATTGGTTCGCCGTGCCGGACGCTGATGACCCGCTCCTCGGCGCCCTCCTTGCGCAGCACGTCGAACGAGCCGTCGTTGAAGATCGGGCAGTCCTGCAGGATCTCGACGACGGCGGCGCCCCGGTGCCCGGCCGCCGCCTGCAGCACCTCGGTCAGACCGGCCCGGTCGGAGTCCAGTGCGCGGCCGACGAAGGTCGCCTCGGCGCCCAGGGCCAACGACACCGGATTGAACGGGTGGTCCAGCGATCCCATCGGGGTCGACTTGGTGATCTTGCCGACCTCCGACGTGGGCGAGTACTGCCCCTTGGTCAGCCCGTAGATCCGGTTGTTGAACAACAGGATCGTGATGTTGACGTTGCGGCGCAGCGCGTGGATCAGGTGGTTGCCGCCGATCGACAATGCGTCGCCGTCACCGGTGACCACCCACACCGACAGGTCCTCGCGGGCCAATGCCAACCCGGTGGCGATGGCCGGCGCGCGGCCGTGGATCGAGTGGAAGCCGTAGGTTTCCAGGTAGTACGGGAAGCGGCTCGAGCAGCCGATGCCGCTGATGAACACGATGTTCTCGCGGCGCAGCCCCAGGTCCGGCAGGAAGTTGCGGATGGTGTTGAGGATGACGTAGTCCCCGCAGCCCGGGCACCAGCGGACCTCCTGGTCACTGGTGAAGTCCTTGGCCTTCTGCGGCTGGTCCGTTGTGGGAACCCCGTCGTTCTTGGTCAACTTCGCGGTCAGACCGAGGTCCTTACCCGCCAAGTTGCCGACCACGTCAGTCACGAGCGCCGCTCCTCCTCATCGCTTCGCTCTGCATCGAACCGGCCGTCACCAGTGCGCTCATGCGCTGGCTCCAACCGTTGCCGCCGCCATCCTGGCGACCATCGTCTTGTCGTTCTCGACCTCGGCCAGCGTGCCGCCCAGCGCGGCGCGAATGACGCGACCGATCTCGTCGGCCAGGAACGCCACGCCCTGTACCTTGCTGACCGATTGCACGTCTACCAGGTACTTGCCGCGCAGCAGCAGGGCCAGCTGCCCCAGGTTCATCTCCGGGCACACCACCTGCGGGTACCGCCGCAACACCTCGCCCAGGTTGGCCGGGAACGGGTTGAGGTAGCGCAGGTGGGCGTGCGCCACCTTGATGCCCTTGCGCCGCGCGCGCCGGCAGGCCTCACCGATCGGGCCGTAAGAGCTGCCCCACCCGATCAGCAGCAGCTCGGCGTCGCCCGTGGGGTCGTCGACCTCGAGATCGGGCACCGAGATGCCGTCGATCTTGGCCTGGCGCAACCGCACCATCAGGTCGTGGTTGACCGGCTCGTAGGAAATGTTGCCCGAGCCGTTCGCGGCTTCCAGCCCGCCGATGCGGTGCTCGAGGCCCGGCGTGCCCGGAACGGCGAATTGCCGCGCCAGCGTCTCGGGGTCGCGGGCGTAGGGCTGGAACGGTTCGTCCGGCTTGGCGAAGGCGTGCGTGATGCGCGGCAGAGTGCTGACGTCCGGAATGCGCCACGGCTCTGAGCCGTTGGCGATCGCGCCGTCGGACAACACGATCACCGGGGTGTGGTACGACACCGCGATGCGCGCCGCCTCCAGCGCGGTTTCGAAGCAGTCCGACGGCGAGCGCGGCGCCAGCACCGCGACCGGCGACTCGCCGTTGCGGCCGAACAACGCCTGCAGCAGGTCGGCCTGCTCGGTCTTGGTGGGCAGCCCGGTCGACGGCCCGCCGCGCTGCACGTCGACGACGAGCAGGGGCAGTTCGGTCATCACGGCCAGCCCGAGCGCTTCGGACTTCAGCGAGATGCCCGGCCCGGACGTGGTGGTGACGCCCAGCGCGCCGCCGTAGGAGGCGCCGATCGCGGCGCAGATCCCGCCGATCTCGTCCTCGGCCTGGAAGGTGATGACGTTGAAGTTCTTGTGCTTGGACAGCTCGTGCAGGATGTCGGAGGCCGGCGTGATCGGGTAGCTGCCCAGCACGACCGGAATGTCGGCCAGCTGACCGGCCGCGACGATGCCGTAGGCCAGCGCGGTGTTGCCGGAGATCTGCCGGTATTCACCGGCCGGCAGCGTCGCGCGGGAAACCTCGTACGTGGTGCCGAACGCCTCGGTCGTCTCGCCGTAGTTCCAGCCGGCCTTCAGCGCCAGCACGTTGGTCTCGGCGATCTCGGGCTTGCGGGCGAACTTCTCCCGGATGAACTTCTCGCTGGTTTCGATCGGCCGACCGTACATCCACGACAGCAGGCCCAGCGCGAACATGTTCTTGGCCCGCTGACCGTCCTTCTTCGACGCGCCGATGGATTCGACGGCACCGAGCGTCAGCGTGGTCATCGCGACGGAATGCACCACGTAGTCGGACAACTCGTCGGTCTCCAGCGGGTTGGTGACGTAACCCACCTTGGTCAGGTTGCGCTTGGTGAACTCGTCGGAGTTCGCGATCACCATGCCGCCGCGGGGTAGGTCGCCGATATTGGCCTTCAGCGCAGCGGGATTCATCGCGACGAGGACGTCGGGCCGGTCGCCGGCGGTCAGGATGTCGTAGTCGGCGATCTGAATCTGGAACGACGAGACACCGGGCAGAGTGCCTGCGGGCGCGCGGATCTCGGCAGGGTAGTTCGGCTGGGTCGCCAGGTCGTTGCCGAAAAGCGCTGCCTCGGAGGTGAACCGGTCGCCGGTGAGCTGCATGCCGTCACCGGAGTCACCGGCGAAGCGGATGACGACCTGTTCCAGGCGCTGACGGCTAGATCCGTTGGGGGAAGCCCCATTCTGTGAGTCTGATCCGGCTCCGCTGCCGTTCGGATCCACGTCGTTGCCCTCCATTTGTTCACCGGACAGACAGTTCGCGCAGCTTCAGATTACGCGCCGGCGAAGTGAGTCTCCGGCCATCACGGTTTTATGTCACTGGCGGTACCAATTATGGCACTCATTTCGCGCGTACATGGTCACCTGATACCCGCCACACGCGGCCGTTAACTCACCAAAAGCCCAAGTCAGGGCGGGGGCGCCGACGCGGACCGCACCAAACTGTGTTATTGGTCACGTCGTGAGCGTTAACCGCCGCGCTTAGCCGCGGCAGGGGCGCGGCGTCGCGTCAGGCGCTCTTGTCGCGACGCTCGGTGCGCGACGGCTTGCGCGGCACGATCGTTGGCAACACGTTGTCCTGCACGGTCTCCTTGGTCACCACGACCTTGGCGACGTCGTCGCGGCTCGGGATGTCGTACATCACCGGCAGCAGCACTTCTTCCATGATCGCGCGCAGGCCGCGGGCCCCGGTGCCGCGGTGGATGGCCTGATCGGCGATCGCCTCCAGCGCGTCGTCGGTGAACTCCAGCTCCACGCCGTCCATCTCGAACAGCCGGGTGTACTGCTTGACCAGAGCGTTCTTCGGCTCGGACAGGATCTTGACCAGCGACTCGCGGTCCAGGTTGGTGACCGAGGCGACCACGGGCAACCGGCCGATGAACTCGGGGATCAGACCGAACTTGATCAGGTCCTCGGGCATGACCTCGGCGAAGTGATCGGTGGTGTCGATCTCGGCCTTGGAGCGCACCTCGGCGCCGAAACCCAGGCCCCGCTTGCCGACGCGCTCGTAGATGATCTTCTCCAGCCCGGCGAAGGCGCCCGCGACGATGAACAACACGTTGGTGGTGTCGATCTGGATGAACTCCTGGTGCGGGTGCTTGCGGCCGCCCTGCGGCGGCACCGACGCCTGGGTGCCCTCCAGGATCTTCAGCAGGGCCTGCTGCACGCCCTCCCCCGACACGTCGCGGGTGATCGACGGGTTCTCGCTCTTGCGCGCGATCTTGTCCACCTCGTCGATGTAGATGATGCCGGTCTCGGCGCGCTTGACGTCGTAGTCGGCGGCCTGGATCAGCTTCAGCAGGATGTTCTCCACGTCCTCACCGACGTATCCGGCCTCGGTGAGCGCGGTGGCGTCGGCGATGGCGAACGGCACGTTGAGCATCTTGGCCAGCGTCTGGGCCAGGTAGGTCTTGCCGCATCCGGTCGGCCCCAGCATCAAGATGTTGGACTTGGTCAGCTCGACCGGTTCGTGGCGCGAGTCGCGGCCCTTCTCGCCGGCCTGGATGCGCTTGTAGTGGTTGTAGACCGCCACGGCCAGCGTCCGCTTGGCGGTGTCCTGCCCGATGACGTATCCCTCGAGGAACTCCCGGATCTCGATCGGCTTGGGCAGCTCGTCGAGCTTCACGTCGTCGGCGTCGGCGAGCTCCTCTTCGATGATCTCGTTGCAGAGGTCGATGCACTCATCGCAGATGTACACGCCGGGGCCAGCAATGAGTTTCTTGACCTGTTTCTGGCTCTTTCCGCAGAACGAGCACTTCAGCAGGTCACCGCCGTCTCCGATGCGCGCCATGGTGCTGAGGGCCTACTTCCTGTTCGCCGTTGGTCTTGCCTGTCCCGCATGTATTCACCGACGCTACCCGCTTGATCGGGCCCGCCGCGACCATAAACGCCGAATCGCGCTCATGGTATTGCGGGGGTTCGTGCCTCTTTCCGTATGGATGAAACATATAGCCACACGGTGCCCGTGACTCGCGATAGACGCGCTTTGCGTGTCTTTGGCGTGTCGCGGTCGTGATGCGACCGAGGCTGGCGGCCGGCTCGAGGCGTGGGCGAACCCCCACGAAATCACCCTACAGTGGCCAGGTGGGTTCAGCCCGGGGCTTCACCTGGCCCAGCGCTCCCGTGCTGCTCGACGGCGGCCTGGCCACCGAGCTGGAAGCGCGCGGTCACGACCTCTCCGACCCGTTGTGGTCGGCGCGGCTGCTCGCCGACGCCCCGCAGGAGATCGGCGCGGTGCACGCCGCCTACTTCCGCGCCGGGGCGATGATCGCGACGACGGCCAGCTACCAGGCGTCCTTCGAGGGCTTCGCGGCCCGCGGAATCAGCCGTTCCGACACCGCCGGATTGCTTCGGCGCAGTGTCGAACTCGCCAAGGCTGCGCGGGATGAGGCAGGTGTTGCGGGCTACGTGGCCGCGTCGGTGGGCCCGTACGGCGCCGCACTTGCGGACGGCTCCGAATACCGCGGCCGCTACGGGCTCAGCGTGAGGCAGCTGGAGGACTGGCACCGGCCGCGGCTGGAGGTGTTGGCCGACGCCGACGCGGACGTCTTGGCAGTGGAAACCATCCCCGACGTCGACGAGGCCGAGGCGCTGGTGAATCTGGTGCGCTCGCTCGGTGTGCCGGCGTGGCTGAGCTACACCATTGACGGCGCCCACACCCGGGCGGGTCAGCCGCTGGCCGACGCTTTCGCGGTGGCGGCAGGGGTTCCCGAGATTGTCGCTGTCGGCGTCAATTGCTGCGCGCCGGATGATGTGCTTCCGGCGATCGGGCCGGCCCGAGCCGTCGGCAAACCCGTGATCGTGTATCCCAACAGCGGAGAGCACTGGGATGGTCGCGTCTGGACGGGCCGATCAAAGTTTTCCGCAGAACTTGCAAGCCAATGGATCTCGGCGGGAGCACGTATCGTCGGCGGATGCTGCCGGGTGCGGCCCACCGACATCGCGGCCGTTCGCCGAGCGTGCAGTGACGGCGAAAATTCCGCCAAAAAATCGCCCTGAGTGCACGTTCGGCGCAGCGAGTTAGGCCGTCTGCGCCGACAGCTTGCGGTACTCCAGCACGGTGTCGATGATCCCGTAGTCCTTGGCCTCTTCGGCGGTCAGGATCTTGTCCCGGTCGGTGTCCTTGCGGATGGTCGCGGCGTCCTTGCCGGTGTGACGGGCCAGGGTGGTCTCCATCAGCGTGCGCATCCGCTCGATCTCGGCGGCCTGGATCTCCAGGTCGGAGAACTGCCCCTGGATCACGCCCTGCAGCGACGGCTGGTGGATCAGCACCCGCGCGTTGGGCAGCGCCATCCGCTTGCCCGGGGTGCCGGCGGCCAGCAGCACCGCCGCCGCCGAGGCGGCCTGACCGAGGCACACCGTCTGAATGTCGGCGCGCACGTACTGCATGGTGTCGTAAATGGCCATCAGCGAGGTGAATCCGCCGCCGGGCGAATTGATGTACATGGTGATGTCGCGGTCCGGGTCCAGCGACTCCAGCACCAGCAGCTGCGCCATGATGTCGTTCGCCGACGCGTCGTCCACCTGGACGCCGAGGAAGATGATGCGCTCCTCGAACAGCTTGTTGTACGGGTTGGATTCCTTGATCCCGAAGCTGGAGTGCTCGATGAACGACGGCAGGATGTAGCGCGCCTGGGGCTGGATCTGAGGGTTCACTGTGCTTCTCCGTTGGTGATGGTGGCGGCGCGGGTGATGATGTGGTCGACGAACCCATACTCGAGGGCTTCCTGGGCGGTGAACCAGCGGTCGCGGTCGGAGTCGGCCTCGATGCGTTCGATCGACTGTCCGGTGAATTCGGCGTTGAGCCGGAACATCTCCTTTTTGATGACGTGGAACTGCTCGGCCTGGATGGCGATGTCGGCCGCGCTGCCGGTGACCCCGCCGAGCGGCTGGTGCATCAGGATGCGGGCGTGCGGCAGCGCGTAGCGCTTGCCCTTGGTGCCCGCCGCCAACAAGAACTCGCCCATCGAGGCGGCCATGCCCATCGCGTAGGTGGCGATGTCGCAGGGCGCCAGCACCATGGTGTCGTAGATGGCCATGCCGGCGCTGATCGAACCGCCCGGGGAGTTGATGTAGAGCGAGATGTCCTTGGTGGGGTCTTCGGCGGCGAGCAGCAGGATCTGCGCGCACAGCCGGTTGGCGACGTCGTCGTTGACCTCCGAACCCAGGAAGATGATGCGCTCGGACAGCAAGCGCTCATAGACCGAGTCCGTGAGGTTGAGACCCTGCGAGGGCGAACGCATGTCAGACACGACTGGGTTACCTGCTTTCTCGAGTTCTTCTCTGCACCGACACTAACCAACCGGGCCCGCCGTTTCGCGGCCACGCGCCCCGGAAACGGGCCGCGTTCGCTCACAGCGTCATCGGCAAGGTCATTCGCCGGCGTCGGCCGTGGTGGTTTCGTCGGCCTGATCGGCGTCCTCATCGGCGGCGCCGTCGCCCGACGGGCGCTTGCCGAAGAACTCACTGGTGTCGATGGTGTTGCCGGCGGTGTCGGTGACCGTCGCCGCCCGGATCACCTCGGCGATGGCCAGCGCCCGTCGCACATCGGCGAACATGGCCGGCAGCTGGTTGTTCTCCTGAAGGTAGGCCAGCAACTGCTGCGGCTCGATGCCGTACTGCCGCGAGGTCGCCACCAGCCGCTCGGTCAGGTCTTCCTGGCCGACCTGGACCTGCAGCTTGTCGGCCAGTGCGTCGAGCAACAACTGCTTCTTGACGTCCGTCTCGGCGGCGGTGCGCGTCTCGTTCTCGAACTCCTCGCGGGACTTCCCTTGCTGGGCAAGCACTTCCTCGAGTTTGGACTCGTCGTGGTTGAGGCTGTGCAGCGCGCCGTGCAGGGCGCTGTCCACCTGGGCCTTGACGATTGCTTCCGGCAACGGGATGTCGACCTGCTCGAGCAGGGTGTCGATCGCGGCGTCGCGGATGCGTTCGGCCTGCTGCGCCCGCTTGACCCGGCCGACCTGCTCGCGCAGGTTGGCCCGCAGCTCGTCGATGGTGTCGAATTCACTGGCCAGTTGGGCGAACTCGTCGTCGGGCCCGGGCAGCTCGCGCTCCTTGACCGACTTGACCGTGACCGTCACCTGGGCGTCCTGGCCGGCGTGCTCGCCCGACACCAGCTTGGTCGTGAACTCCCGGGATTCGTCGACGGACATCCCGATCAGGGCCTCGTCCAGCCCCTCGATGAGCCGGCCGGAGCCGACCTCGTGCGACAGCCCCTGGGCGGTGGCGCCGGGCACCTCCTGCCCGTCGATGGTGGCCGACAGGTCGATCGAGACGAAGTCCCCCTCGGCCACCGGGCGCTCCACCCCGGTCAGGGTGCCGAAGCGGGCGCGCAGCGACTGCAGTTCGGCGTCGACGTCCTCGTCGGTGACCTCGATCGGGTCCACCGAGATCTTCAGGGCGCCCGGGTCCGGCAGGTTCAGCTCGGGGCGGACGTCGACCTCGGCGGTGAAGGCCAGCTCCTGCCCGTACTCCTTCTTGGTGACCTCGATCTCGGGCTGGCCCAGCGGGTGCACTTCCGACTCGGCCACGGCCTGTCCGTACCGGGCGGGCAGCGCCTCGGTGACGACCTGGTCGAGCATCGCCTCCCGGCCGAAGCGGGCCTCCAGCAACTTCGCCGGCGCCTTGCCGGGCCGGAAGCCGGGCAGCCGCACCTGCTTGGCCAGTTCCTTGTAGGCCCGCTGGAAGTCGGGCTCGAGTTCGGCGAAGGGGACCTCCACGTTGATGCGCACCCGGGTAGGGCTCAACTGCTCGACGGTGCTCTTCACGGGTGTGCTCCTTGGTACTCGTTGCTGGCGGTCGGTGGGCCGTGCGCGGGGCACGGGGCCGGTCGTGCTGGTCGGGGTGACAGGATTTGAACCTGCGGCCTTCCGCTCCCAAAGCGGATGCGCTACCAAGCTGCGCTACACCCCGCGCTGACCTCGATGATCCTAAGGCCCCTCGAAGCCAGGTCCGCCACAGGCTTCGCAGCGACCGCGCGGACCTCACGGGGTGGTCACAAAGCCGCGTCGATTAGATTTGATCTTCGTCGCCAGCTACAGTCACGCTCGACTAGACACATGCGGGCGTAGCTCAATGGTAGAGCCCTAGTCTTCCAAACTAGCTACGCGGGTTCGATTCCCGTCGCCCGCTCGGGCTAACTATCTTCTCGATAGAGAGGCGCCATGAGCGACCTGAAGACGGACGCGCCGATTCATGGCTCATGTGCGCCGGACTTCGTCGGGGTACGCGACGCCTTCGAGCGCAATTTCACCCATGGCGGTGAGGTCGGCGCGGCCGTCGCCGTCTGGGTGGACGGGTCGCTGGTCGTCAATCTGTGGGGCGGCTGGGCCGACGCCGCGCGCACCCGCCCCTGGCAGCAGAACACCCTGACCACGGTGCTGTCCGGCACAAAGGGCCTGTCCGCCACCTGTGTGCATCGACTGGCCGACAGCGGGCAGCTGGACCTACAGGCGCCGGTGGCCCGCTACTGGCCCGAGTTCGCCCAGGCGGGCAAACAAGACATCACCCTGGCGATGGTGATGAGCCACCGATCCGGGGTGATCGGGCCGCGCACCCGGATGCGCTGGGAACAGGTCGCCGACTGGGACTACGTCTGCGAACAGCTGGCCGCCGCCGAGCCGTGGTGGGAGCCGGGCACCGCCCAGGGCTACCACATGACCACCTTCGGTTTCATCATGGGCGAGGTGTTCCGCCGGGTCACCGGCCGAACCATCGGCCACTACCTGCGCACCGAGATCGCCGGACCGTTCGGCGCCGACGTCCACATCGGGTTGCCGCTGGCCGAACAACACCGCTGCGCCGAGCGGGTCAACAAGCCGCACGCCCGCGACCTGCTGGCCGACGCCAACGCCCCCACCGACCCGAGGAGCCTTGCCGAGCACCCCAAGGCCGGGCTGTCCATCTCGATGGGTTTCGCCCCCGACGACGAGCTGGGCTCGCACGATCTGAACCTGTGGCGCGAACTGGAGTTCCCGGGCACCAACGGGCAGGTGTCGGCGCTCGGCTTGGCGACCTTCTACAACGCGCTGGCCCAGGAGAAGTTGCTCAGCCGCGAGCACATGGACCGGGTGCGGGTGTGCCAGGGCGGGCTGGACACCGACCTGGTGCTGGGACCCCGGGTCGCCGACCACGGCTGGGGCCTGGGGTACATGCTCAACCAGCGGTGCGTCAACGGACCCAACCCGCGGATCTTCGGCCACGGCGGGCTGGGCGGCTCGTTCGGATTCGTCGACCTGGAACACCGGATCGGCTACGCGTACGTGATGAATCGCTTCGACGCCACCAAGGCCAACGCCGATCCGCGGAGCCTGGCGCTGTCCAACGAGGTCTACTCCGTGCTGGGCGTCCGCTAACTGCGACGCGAACGCGCCCCGCCCGGATCGGCGGGGCGCGTTCGGGTTTCGTGGACGTGCGCGGCGTCAGGGGTGCCAGCCGTGCGGCGGCGGCGGTCCGCCTGGACCAGGGTGGCCCCAGCCCGGGGGTGGCGGTCCCGGCGGACCCGGAGGCGGCGGGGGCGGGCCCCCACGCCAGTCATGGCAGTTGTTCCAGTCCCAGTTGTTTCCCCAGCCCGGATCCCAGAATTCGCCGGGGCACCATTGCGGGAAGGGCCCGGGATGGGCCTGGGCTACCGTTGCGATGCCCAAGCCGGCCAGGCCCAGCCCACCGATCGCGAGGGCCGTTGCGGCCAAACGTGGAAGAGTTTTCACGAAGAACACTCATACCCGTATAGATGCTTTGGCTAAACAATGGCCTGGCGTTTCTTGCCTGTGAGCTTCCTGCCAACCGGGGCGATCGAGCGGGCGGGCTCACTTCTGACAAGTGGGGCACCAGAACACGTTTCGGCCCTCCAGCACCGCAGTCCGGACGGGCTCGCCGCACACCCGGCAGGCCTCGCCGGCCCGCCGGTACACGTAGGTGCGCGGCCGGTCGGGGCGATAGGACGGGGCGCCGCGGTCGTGTTCGGGCCGCACCACGATGATCTTGCCGCGCCGCAGGCCCACCTTCATCAGCGCCACCAGATCGGTCCAGGCCGCATCGAACTCGGCCTCGCCCACGTCGCGGCCCGCCCGGTACGGGTCGATGCCGTGCCGGAACAACAACTCGCTGCGGTACACGTTGCCCACCCCGGCCATCACGGTCTGGTCCATCAGCAGCGCGCCAATAGGTCTGCGCGACTTGGCAATTCGCTGCCAGGCCCAGGACGGGTCGGCGTCGTCGCGCAACGGGTCGGGGCCCAGCCTGGCCAGCACGTCGCTGACCTGCCCCTCGTCGATGACCTCGCAGACCGTCGGGCCGCGCAGGTCGGTGCCGTGGCTGGCGCCGACCATGCGCATCCGCACCTGCCCGACCGGGTCGGGCAACGGCCCGTCGCCGGGACGTTCCCATTCGCTGAAGGAGCCGTACAGTCCCAGGTGCACGTGCACGATCGGGCCGCCCGCGTAGTGGTGAAACAGGTGTTTGCCCCAGGCGCTGGTGCGCCGCAACACCCGGCCGTCGACCACCGCGGCCGCCTCGGCGAAGCGGCCCTGCGGGCTGGTCACCGCCACCGGCGCGCCGGCGTAACGGCGTTGATGTAGCCGGGCCAGCCGGTGCAGGGTATGGCCTTCGGGCACGCGCGGACCCTGCCGACCTCAGCCCACGGCGCCGGGTACCGGCGGGGCTTGGTGGGTGCGTTCGTATTCGGCCAGTATGTCGATACGCCGTTGGTGGCGTGGGGCTTTCGACCACGGCGTGGTCACGAAGGCGTCGACGATGGCCAGCGCCTCGGCCACGGTGTGCATGCGACCGCCGATGCCGATCAGCTGGGCGTTGTTGTGCTCGCGCGCCAGCTGCGCCGTTTCCACGCTCCAGGCCAACGCGCAGCGGGCGCCGGGAACCTTGTTGGCGGCGATCTGCTCGCCGTTGCCCGACCCCCCGAGCACGATGCCGAGGCTGTCCGGGTCGGCCACGGTGCGCGTCGCGGCGGCGATGCAGAACGCCGGGTAGTCGTCGTCGGCGTCGTAGCTGAAGGCGCCGCAGTCGATCGGCTGGTGGCCGGACTGCTCGAGGTGGGCGATGATCTGCTGCTTGAGCTCGAATCCGGCGTGGTCAGAGCCGAGGTAGACGCGCATGCCCGCAATCCTTACACAGCCGCGGGCCGCCGGGCCCGCGGCTGTGTGCGGCAGGCTAGTCGAATTCGGGCTTCTCGTCGCGGGTTCGCTTGAGTTCGAAGAAGTGCGGGTAGGACGCGAACGTCACCGAGGCGTCCCACAGCTTGCCCGCTTCCTCGCCGCGCGGGATCCGGGACAGCACCGGCCCGAAGAACGCCACGTTGTTGACGTGGATGGTGGGGGTGCCGACGTCGTCGCCGACCGGGTCCATGCCGGCGTGGTGGCTCTTGCGCAGCGCGTCGTCGTAGGCGTCGGTGTCGGCGGCCTCGGCCAGCTCGGCCGGCAGGCCCACCTCGGCCAGCGACTGCTTGATCACGTCGGTGAGGTCCTTGTTGCCCTCGTTGTGGATGCGGGTGCCCATCGCCGTGTACAGCGGCGCAAGCACCTCGGCGCCGTGCGCCTGTTCGGCGGCGATGGCCACCCGCACCGGGCCGAACGCCTTGGCCAACCGCTCCCGGTATTCGTCGGGCAGGCCCTCGCGGTTCTCGTTGAGCACCGCCAGGCTCATCACGTGGAAGTTCACCTCGATGTCGCGGACCTTTTCCACCTCGAGGATCCAGCGTGAGGTGATCCATGCCCACGGGCACAGCGGGTCGAACCAGAAATCGGCTTTGTTCTTCGCGGGGGCCTGCTGCGCCATGGCGGATCCTCTCGTGTGGGAGTTGCTCGTGGAGTTGAAAGACTGATCTGCACAACCGTAGGCGTCTGCATCCTGTTCCCGGTTTGCCCGCCCCGTAAGTTGGACACGTGGCACTTCCCAATCTCACCCGCGAACAAGCCGTCGAGCGCGCCGCGCTGGTCACCGTAGCCGGCTACCGGATCGACCTCGACCTCACCGACGGGAACGGCGCTCCCGGCGAACGGACCTTCCGCTCGATCACCACGGTGGTGTTCGACGCGCTGGCCGGCGCCGACACCGTCATCGACATCGCCGCCGACACCGTGCGCAGCGCCACCCTCAACGGTCGCGACATCGACGTCTCCGGCTACGACGAATCCACCGGGATCCCGTTGCAGGGGCTGGCCGACCGCAATGTCGTCGTGGTCGACGCGGACTGCCGCTACTCCAACACCGGCGAGGGTCTGCATCGCTTCGTCGACCCGGTCGACGACGAGGTCTACCTGTACTCGCAATTCGAAACCGCCGATGCCAAGCGGATGTTCGCCTGCTTCGACCAGCCCGACCTCAAGGCGACCTTCGACGTGCGGGTGACCGCGCCCCGGCATTGGAAGGTGATCTCCAACAGCGCGGCGGTGTCGGTGAACGACGCGGCGCAACACCGGGTGCACACGTTTGCCACCACGCCGCGGATGAGCACCTATCTGGTCGCCCTGATCGCCGGCCCGTACGCCGAGTGGAAGGACAGCTACGTCGACGAGCACGGGGAGATCCCGCTGGGCATCTACTGCCGGGCCTCGCTGGCGCAGTACATGGACGCCGAACGGCTCTTCACCCAGACCAAGCAGGGATTCGGCTTCTACCACAAGAACTTCGGGATGCCCTACGCGTTCGGCAAATACGATCAGCTGTTCGTGCCCGAATTCAACGCCGGCGCAATGGAAAACGCGGGCGCGGTGACCCTCCTCGAGGATTACGTGTTCCGCAGCAAGGTCACCCGGGCCTCCTACGAGCGGCGCGCCGAGACGGTGCTGCACGAGATGGCGCACATGTGGTTCGGGGACCTGGTCACCATGGCCTGGTGGGACGATCTGTGGCTGAACGAGTCGTTCGCCACCTTCGCGTCGGTGCTGTGCCAAAGCGAGGCAACGGAATTCACCGAGGCGTGGACGACGTTCGCGACGGTGGAGAAGTCGTGGGCCTACCGCCAGGATCAACTGCCGTCGACGCATCCGATCGCCGCCGACATCCCGGACCTGGCCGCGGTCGAGGTGAACTTCGACGGGATCACCTACGCCAAGGGCGCTTCGGTGCTCAAACAACTCGTCGCCTACGTCGGGCTGGAGCACTTTTTGGCCGGGCTGCGCGATTACTTCCGCGCCCACGCGTTCGGCAACGCCACCTTCGACCATCTGGTCGCCGCGCTGGAGAAGGCATCCGGCCGCGACCTGTCCGACTGGGGTCGGCAGTGGCTGAAGACCACCGGGCTGAACACGCTGCGGCCGGATTTCGACGTCGACGACCGCGGCCGGTTCACCCGGTTCGCGGTGACCCAGAGTGGTGCCGCCCCGGGCGCCGGGGAGACCCGGGTGCACCGGCTGGTGATCGGCATCTACGACGACGACGGGTCGGGGAAGCTGGTGCGAGTGCACCGGGCGGAACTCGACGTCGAGGGTCCTGTCACGGAAGTGCCTGCGCTGGTTGGTGTTTCGCGAGGCAAACTGGTTCTGGTCAACGACGACGACCTGACCTACTGCTCCGTGCGGCTGGACGCCGAGTCGCTGGGCACCGCGCTGGATCGCATCGCCGACATCGCCGAGCCGTTGCCGCGCTCGCTGGTCTGGTCGGCGGCCTGGGAGATGACCCGCGAGGCCGAACTGCGGGCCCGCGACTTCGTGGCCCTGGTGGCGGGCGGCGTGCAGGGCGAAACCGAGGTCGGCGTGGCGCAGCGGCTGCTGCTGCAGGCGCAGACGGCGCTGAGCTCCTACGCCGAGCCGGAATGGGCGCGCGACCACGGTTGGCCGCAGTTCGCCGACCGGCTGCTGGAGTTGGCGCGGGCCGCCGAGACCGGGTCGGATCACCAGCTGGCCTTCGTCAACGCGCTGTGCTCGTCGCTGTTGTCGACGCGCCATGTGGTGACGCTGGCGGATCTGCTCGACCATGACCCGGCCGAGTTGGGGCTGGCCGGCCTGGAGATCGACACCGACCTGCGGTGGCGGATCGTCACCGCCCTGGCCGCCGCCGGCGAGATCGACGCCGACGGGCCCGCGACGCCGTTCATCGATGCCGAGGTGCAGCGTGACCCGACGGCCGCCGGCAAGCGGCACGCCGCGCAGGCCGCGGCGGCGCGGCCGCAGCTGCCGGTCAAGGAGCAGGCGTGGACGACGGTGGTCGAGGACGACACCCTGGCCAACATCACGGCCCGCTCGATGATCGCGGGCATCGCCCAGCCCGGGCAGCACGAGCTGCTCAAGCCGTTCACCCCGCGCTACTTCGAGGCGATCCCGGGCGTGTGGGCGCGGCGATCCAGCGAAGTGGCCCAGACGGTGGTGGTCGGCCTGTATCCGGCCTGGGACATCAGCGACGAGGGCATCGCGGCGGCGGACAGGTTCTTGTCGGACCCCCAGGTGCCGGCGGCGCTGCGGCGGCTGGTGCTCGAGGGCCAGGCCGGGGTGAAGCGTGCGCTGCGGGCGCGTCGCTTCGACGCGACAGCTGACTAGGCCGGCGAGATCCCTGCGCTCAGCACGCGGATCGCGCTGACCAGGCCGTCCACCAGATCGCCCCGCTGGAACGCCGAGGAGGCCGCGGCGACACCCAGCGGCGCGGCCGATTCGGCGCCGCGACCCCGGACCGCGGAACCGTAGACCACCTCGATGACCTTCTGATCGGGTGAGACGGCCAGCAGCACCGCGTTGTCCGGGGTGGGCACGTCGGCCAGGATCTCGCGGGCCCGCGCGGCGGTGTCGGTGCCCAGGTCGCCCAGATAGATCGCGAACCGCGTCTTGGACGCCCGCGACCCGAACTTCAGCGCGTCGTCGATGGCCACCAGGTCCTTGATCGGGAACGGGTAGTGCACGGACAGCTCACCGGGCTCGGTCACCCCGGAGATCCGGCCGCTGGTGGTGATCACCCAGCCGTTGGGCAGCTCGGCGGGTTCCCTCGTCGCTACCTCACCACGTGCCACTGGCGCCACCTCCGACTGTGAATTCCGACGTGCCGTGTCCACCGTGACCGGCGTGGCCGACGTCCTCATCGACGGCCGCCCACAGGATCGGCGGGTGGGTCCACTTCTCGCCCAGCTTGTAGGTCGCCGGGTGCGGTCCCTTGTGGGACCAGATCAGCACCGACAAGACGATCACCAGCAACAGCGGTATTCCGACGATGAACAGGTGCATCTGCATAGAACTCACGACGCAAACCGTATCCCACGCACCGGGCTGCACTCGTCCGGACACCGGAATGTGGCTCAGGCCGCACCTTCACCGAGGTATCGGGCCCAGGCCGGGTCCAGCTCCTTGACCGTCGACAGCAGCCGCCAGTGTTGGCCGGTGGGCGGCAGCGGCGGCCGGCGCAGCGTCCAGCCGAGCTCGTTGAGCAGTTTGTCGCCCTTGCGGTGGTTGCACGTCGAGCAGCAGGCGACGCAGTTCTCCCAGGAGTGGTCACCCCCGCGGCTGCGCGGCACCACGTGGTCGACGGTGTCGGCCTTGGCCCCGCAGTAGGCGCAGCAGAACCGGTCGCGGTGCATCAGCGCGGCGCGGGTCATCGGGACCCGCGCCCGGTAGGGCACCCGGACGTAGCTGCGCAGCTGGATCACCGACGGCATCACGATCGAGCTGGTCGCCGAGTGGATGACCGGGCCCGCTGGATCGTGATGCACCACGTCGGCCTTTCCGCAGATCACCATGACGATGGCGCGCCGCATCGGCAGCGCGGTCAGCGGCTCGTAGGTGGAATTCAGCAGCAGCACCCGCCGGCGACTCCAGATGGACGTGCTGTCCGGGCGGGTGGGCGGATGGGTTTCAACACTGTGCAGCGAGGACGCGGTCGGGGGCCCGGTCAACCCTGCCGCGGCCACCTGGCTGCGGTGGCGGCGGCGCTTCTTGCCCTGCGCCATAGATCCTCCGCGAACAGTCCACCATGATTCGCCGCCAATCGCACGCCTATTGCAGGTGAACGCCGTGTCGATCCGGTGAACAGCCGGAGTGGGCTCGGGCCGCTCCGGTGCGTGACGGCGCGGATGCACCACAATGGACGGCGATGGATCAGGTGAGCTTTTACGACGCGGTCGGCGGTGCCGAGACGTTTCAGGCGATCGTGTCGCGGTTTTACGCCCAGGTGCCCGAGGACGAGATCCTGCGCGAGCTCTATCCGCTCGATGACCTCGAGGGCGCCGAGGAACGGCTGCGGATGTTCCTCGAGCAGTATTGGGGCGGCCCGCGCACCTACTCCGACCGGCGCGGGCATCCGCGGCTGCGGATGCGTCACGTGCCGTTCCGGATCACTCCCCTGGCCCGCGACGCCTGGCTGCGCTGCATGCACACGGCGGTGGCGTCGATCGACTCGAAGACACTGGACGACGAGCACCGTCGCGAGCTGCTCGACTATCTGGAGATGGCCGCGCACTCGCTGGTGAATTCTCCGTTGTGATGTCAGCCCACGAAGTGATGTCAGCCCACGAAACCGAGCGGGGTGCAATGCAATCCAAGCCGTGGTGGTCGAGCGCGGTGTTCTATCAGGTGTATCCGAGGTCATTCGCCGACAGCGACGGCGACGGCGTCGGCGACATCGACGGGGTGACGGCGCATCTGGACCACCTCGAGCAACTGGGCGTCGACGCGATCTGGCTCAATCCGGTCACCGTCTCCCCGATGGCCGACCACGGCTACGACGTCGCCGACCCGCGCGACATCGACCCGCTGTTCGGCGGGATGGCCGCGATCGAACGGCTGATCGCCGCGGCGCACCGGCGGGGCATCAAGATCACCATGGACGTGGTGCCCAACCACACCAGCTCGGCGCATCCGTGGTTCCAGGCGGCGCTGGCGGCCGGGCCGGGTTCCGACGCCCGGCAGCGCTACTTCTTCCGGGACGGCCGCGGCACGGACGGCGAGCTGCCGCCGAACAACTGGACCTCGGTGTTCGGCGGGTCGGCCTGGACCCGGGTGCTCGAACCCGACGGCAATCCCGGCCAGTGGTATCTGCACCTGTTCGACACCGAGCAGCCCGACCTGAACTGGGAGCACCCGGACGTCTTCGACGACTTCGAGAAGACGCTGCGGTTCTGGCTGGAGCGCGGCGTGGACGGCTTCCGCATCGACGTCGCCCACGGCATGGCCAAACCGGCCGGCCTGCCGGATTCGCCGGACCTCGAGTCCAAGGTGTTGCACCACAGCGACGACGACCCGCGCTTCAACCACCCGAGCGTGCACGACATCCACCGCGACATCCGCAAGGTGGTCAACGACTATCCGGGCGCGGTCACCGTCGGCGAGGTGTGGGTCACCGACAACGCCCGCTGGGCGGAGTACCTGCGGCCCGACGAACTGCATCTCGGGTTCAACTTCCGGCTGACCAAGATCGACTTCGACGCCGCCCAGATCCACGACGCGATCCAGAACTCGCTGGCCGCCACCGCCCTGCAGGACGCCACCCCGACCTGGACGCTGTCCAACCACGACGTCGGGCGGGAGGTCACCCGCTACGGCGGCGGCGAGGTCGGGCTGCGCCGCGCCCGCGCGATGGCGATGGTGATGCTCGCCCTGCCCGGCGCGGTGTTCATCTACAACGGCGAGGAGCTGGGCCTGCCCGACGTCGAGTTGCCCGACGAGGTGTTGCAGGACCCGACCTGGGAGCGCTCGGGACACACCGAGCGGGGCCGGGACAAATGCCGGGTGCCGATGCCCTGGTCGGGCCAGGCTCCCCCGTTCGGGTTCTCCTCGCGCACCGACACCTGGCTGCCGATGCCGAAGGAGTGGGCGGCGCTGACGGTGCAAAAGCAGCGCGACGACCCCGACTCGACGTTGTCGTTCTTCCGGCGGGCCCTCGAATTGCGAAGGCGCCGTGTGGAATTCGACGGCGACGGCGTCGAATGGCTGGAGGCGACCGCCGATGCGGTGACGTTCCGGCGTCCCGGCGGGCTGGTGTGCGCCCTCAACAGCGGCGAGCAGCCCGTGCCGCTGCCGCCGGGCGAACTGGTGCTGGCGAGCGCGCCGCTGCTGGACGGGAAGCTGCCCCCGGACGCGGCGGCCTGGCTGGCCTAGCGGCGCGACCGGGGCGAGCATTTCGCCGCCCGCTGCTCTATATGTTGACCCATGGCTTGCTACGAGTGGACAGTGGTCGGCGCCGGGCCGGCGGGCATCGCGGCGGTGGGCCGGCTGCTCGATCACGGGGCGGACAGCATCGCCTGGATCGACCCCGCCTTCGCCGCCGGAGACATCGGCCAGAAGTGGCGATCGGTGTCCAGCAACACGCACGCCGGGCTGTTTCTCGAATATTTCAACGGCTGCAAGTCATTTCGGTTCTCCGAGGCACCGCCCATGCCGCTGCGGGAAATCGACGCCGGCGAAACCTGCGCGCTGGCGCTGGTGGCCGAACCCCTGCTGTGGGTCACCGGGCAGCTGCGTGAGCGGGTCGACACCGTCACCACCACCGCCACCGCGCTGTACCTGTCGGACCGGCGGTGGCGGATCGAGACCGAGCAGCGCGAGATTTTCTCCAGAAACGTGATCCTGGCCGTCGGGGCGGTGCCCAAAAAGCTTTGCCACCCCGGCCTGGAGGAGATTCCGGTGGAAGTCGCACTGGATCCCGAAAAGCTCGCCCGCCAACCGCTTTCCGGGGCGACAGTGGGCGTGTTCGGTTCATCGCACTCGTCGATGATCGCGCTGCCCAACCTGCTGCGCCAGCCGGTCGAAAAGGTGATCAACTTCTACCGGAGCCCGCTGAAATACGCTGTCTACTTCGATGATTGGATTCTCTTCGACGACACCGGCCTGAAGGGCCAGGCCGCGGTGTGGGCGCGGGAGAACATCGACGGGGTGCTGCCGGAACGGCTGCACCGGTGTCTGGTGTCCAGCCCGGAGTTCGCCGAGAATCTGGCACGCTGCGACCGGGTGGTCTACACCGTCGGCTTCGAGCGCAGAACGTTGCCCGAGACGCCGCAATGGGGCCGGCTGGACTACAACCCGACCACCGGGATCCTTGCTCCCGGCCTGTTCGGGGTGGGCATCGCGTTCCCCCAGTACGCCGAAGACCCGTACGGCTACGGGCAATTCCGAGTGGGGCTGAAGAAATTCATGGACTACCTGGATTCTGTGCTGCCGCTGTGGCTGCGCTACGGCCCCTGATCCGCGCGACCACAGGTCGGTCGGCATTAAACTCAGCCTGATCCGTTTTCCGGCGCCGGCTCCGCGCCGCTCAGCCCAGCAGCAGCCCGGGATCGCCGCGGCGCCGGTACACCGAACCGAACCGCGCGTCCAGCCGCAACCAGGTCGGCAGGATGCGCACCCGGATCAACTCGCCGGCGTCGACCGCGTCGGGCGATTGGGGCAGAAAACCCATGGCGGTCAACGCGAACACGCACCGCATCGGCAGGCCCACCTCTACGTCGCCGGAGCTCACCTGGATGACCTCCTGATCCAACAGGGAAACCGGTGGGCCGTGAGAACTGCTGTGCTGCTTGGCAAGTCGCGCGCCCTGCTGGGCCAGGTCGAGCATCACCCGGGCGGGTATGTCCTCGAGGTGGGTGAAGCCGGATTCCGGCGGCAGCGCCCCGCGCCACGCGGAGTCCATCGCGAAGCCCGGATCGACGTAGCCCGAGTCGTCCATCGCGGCCAGGCCACGCGCCAGCGCGTCCGCCCCGACCGACAGATCCGCGGGCCGCACCTCGCCGGCCACCACCCTGCTGGCCAGGACGTCGAAACCCGTTGCCACCCAGGCGGTGAGAAGCCCCGGGGAGCGGGTGCGCAGACGGATGATCGCGGCGTCGTCGAGCCGCAGCGCGCGGTCGACGAACGCGGCCAGGTCGGCGCGGTGGGCGGCCCGTGACTGGGCGTCCAGCCACAGCCCGCGCTCGGCTACCGAATCCACCGCTGCAGATACTCTCGATGTTGCGGTGAGAGCCGCACCAGCCGCTCCTCTTCGATGTGCACGGCGGCCAGTTGCGATTCGGCGATGACGGCCGGCCGGGACTCGGGGTCGGCGTTGACCGAGCGCACCTCGTAGCCCAGCGTGAAATCGACCGCCCGCAGCCGCTTGGTCCACATGGTCACCTGCAGCGGCGAATCCACAAGCCGCAGTTGGCCTTTGTAGGTCACCTTGACCTCGGCGATGAGCAGCCCGATGGTCAGGATGTCGACCTCGAACGCCTCCCGCAGGAACTGAACCCGCGCCTCCTCCAGGATGGTGACCATGGTGGCGTGGTTGACGTGCTGGTACATGTCGATATCCGACCAGCGCACTGGCACGGCCGCGACGAATCCGACGCTCAACTCGATGAACCTCTTCCGCTGGTGCGGGTCATGCGACGGATTTGTCGCGCGGCGACAGACAGCGTCGCGAGATCCTTGGCCCCGCTTTCCTGGATCTCGATCAGTGTGCGGCGGGCCCGCTCGACCCGGGAGGCGGACAGGTGTTCCCACTCGGCGATCTTCTCTTCGCCGCTCTCGTCGGGCTCGCCTACCGCCAGCACGTCGAAGCACAGCGAGCGCAGCGAGGCGTAGATGTCGTCGCGAATCGCCAAACGCGCCAAAGAGTGCCACCGGTCGTTGCGCGGCAGCTCGGACACCGCGGTCAGCAGGCCGTCGGTGCCGAGCCGGTCCATCAGCGCGAAATAGGTGTCGGCGACCTCGGCGGCGTCGATGTCGTTGATGTCGCCGATGTCGATGATGTCGAGCAGGCTGAACCGGTAGAGACCGGCGGCCACCAGGTAGGCCAGGTCACGGGGGGCGCCCTGGGACTCGAACTCGGCGGCTTCCTTTTCGACGATGGCCTTGTCGTCCCCGCGCAGCCATTCCGACATGCGCGGTGTCAGCGCCTTGACCTTGGCGGCGAATCGGTTGATCTCGGCGCCCACCGCCAACGGCTGGGGACGGTAGTTGAGCAGCCAGCGGCCGGCCCGGTCGATCAGCCGCCGGGTATCCAGGGTGAGCCGATCCGACAGCGCCACAGGCAGATTCGCGGCGCGGATGCGGCGCCAGATCTCCCCCACACCGAAGATGGCATCGGTGGCCACGTAGGTGCGCACCGCGTCCACCGCCGATACGCCGACGTCCTCGACGATCCGGAAGGCGTAGCTGATGCCGGCGGCGTCCACCAGCTCGTTGATCAGCATGGTGGCCACGATCTCGCGGCGCAGCTGATGCGCGCGGATCTCCGGGGTGAACCGGTGCCGCAGCGGCGTCGGGAAGTACAGCGGCAACCGGGACGCGAACACATCCTGCTCGGTGAGCTCGGTCTGCAGCATCTGTTCTTTGAGGTCCAGTTTCACGTGCGCCATCAGCGTGCACAGTTCGGGTGAGGTGAGGCCGATCCCGGCCTCGGCGCGGCGCTGAATCTCCTTCTCCGACGGCAGCGCTTCCAGCTCGCGGTTGAGGCCGCGCTCGTCGACCAGGTACTGGATCTGCCGGGCGTGCACCGGCAGCAGGCTGGGCGCGTTGGCCCGGCTGGTGCCGATCAGGTCGTTCTGGTCCTCGTTGTCGGTGAGCACCAGCGCGGCGACCTCGTCGGTCATCGACTCCAGCAGCGGTTTGCGCTCCTGCGGCTTGACCTTGCCCGCGGTGACCAGCGAGTCGATCAGGATCTTGATGTTGACCTCGTGGTCGGAGCAGTCCACGCCGGCGGAGTTGTCCATCGCGTCGGTGTTGATCCGGCCGCCGGACAGGTCGAACTCGACGCGGCCCAGCGCCGTCACCCCGAGGTTGCCGCCTTCGCCGATCACCTTGGCGCGCACCGAGGATCCGTTGACCCGCACCGGATCGTTGGCGCGGTCGCCGACGTCGGCGTCCGACTCGGACTCGGCCTTGATGTAGGTGCCGATGCCGCCGTTGAACAGCAGGTCCACCGGCGCCTGCAGGATCGCCTTGATCAGGTTGGGCGGGGTCATCTCGGTGACGACGCCGCCGCCTGAGCCGTCCAAGCCCAGCGCGTCGCGGACCTGGGGGCTGACCGGAATGGATTTGTGCTCGCGGCTGTACACCCCGCCGCCCTCGCTGATCAGGGACTTGTCGTAGTCGTCCCAGCTGGACCGGGGCAGCTCGAACATGCGGCGGCGTTCCTCCCAGGACGCCGCGGCGTCGGGGTTCGGGTCGAGGAAGATGTGTCGGTGGTCGAAGGCGGCCAGGAGCCGGATGTGCTTGGACAGCAGCATGCCGTTGCCGAACACGTCGCCGCTCATGTCGCCGATTCCCACCACGGTGAAGTCCTCGGTCTGGGTGTCGACGCCCATCTCCCGGAAGTGCCGTTTGACCGCCTCCCAGGCGCCCCGGGCGGTGATGCCCATGGCCTTGTGGTCGTAGCCGACCGACCCGCCGGAGGCGAACGCGTCACCCAGCCAGAATCCGTACGACTTGGCGACGTCGTTGGCGATGTCGGAGAAGGTGGCGGTGCCCTTGTCGGCCGCCACCACCAGGTAGGCGTCGTCGCCGTCGCGGCGCACCACTTCCGGTGGCGGGCTGACCTTTCCAGTCGCGTGGTCGACGTTGTCGGTGACGTCGAGCAGGCCCGAGATGAACAGCTGATAGCAGGCCACCCCCTCGGCGCGGGTGGCGTCGCGGTCGGCGGCGCCGTCCCCGCTGGGCAGCGGCGGCCGCTTGACGACGAAGCCGCCCTTGGCCCCGACCGGCACGATGACGGCGTTCTTGACGGCTTGCGCCTTGACCAGGCCCAGGATTTCGGTGCGGAAGTCGTCGCGGCGGTCCGACCAGCGCAGCCCGCCGCGGGCCACCGGCCCGAACCGTAGGTGCACGCCCTCGACCCGGGGCGAGTAGACGAAGATCTCGTACTTGGGGCGCGGCAGGGGCAGCTCGTCGATCAGCTGGGCGTCCAGCTTGATCACCAACACGTTGCGGGCACGGGCCGAACCCTCGCGGGTGACAAAGTAATTGGTCCGCAGCGTGGCCTGCACCAGCGACGCGAACGCCCGCAGGATGCGGTCGGTGTCCAGGCTGACCAGCGCGTCGATGTCGGCGGCCACCGCCGCGGCGGCCGCCTGCGCGTCGCGACCCGCCGAGGAGTCGGGGTCGAGGTCGAACAGCGCCTCGAACAGCGCCACCAAGGAGCGGGCGGTGGACGGATGCTCGTTGAGCACCGCCTCGATGTAGGACTGGCTGTAGGGAAAGTTGGCCTGCCGCAAGTACTTTGCGTAGGCGCGCAGCAGCACCACCTGCTGCCAGCGCAGGCCGGCGCGCATCACCAGTTCGTTGAAGCGGTCGACCTCGAGGCGGCCCTGCCAGATCGCGGTGACGGCGTCGGCGAATCGCTCGGCCATCGCATCGCGCTCGTCCGGGGTGGACGCCAGCTCGATGGTCGGGTGCGGTGAGATCCTGAACTGGTAGATCCACACCGGCAGCCCGTCGGAGCGGGTGACGGTGAACGGGCGTTCTTCGAGCACCACCACACCCATGCTTTGCAGCATCGGCAGCAGCTGGCTCAGCGAGGCGGTGCGCCCGCCCAGGAACCAGGTCAGCTGCGCCGATCCGTCCTCGCCGTCGGTGAACACCAGCTTGACCGAATTGTCTTGCAGCTCTTTGATGATGGCGATGTGACCGATCGCATCGGCCGGACTGATGGCTTGCTTGTAGACCTCGGGAAAGGCGCCCGCGTAGTACTCCGCGTCGGCGTGCCCCACCGCGCCCTCGGCAGCGGCCGCGACCAGCCGGTCGGTCCAGGTGCGGGCCGCTTCGCTCAGCAGGCCCTGGATGCGGACCCGGTTGTCCTCGGAGACGTCCACGGGCTTGGCGGCGGGATCGTCGGTGGGCAGGCGAACCATGAAATGCATGAGCGCCCAAGGGGATTCGCTGACCCGGGCGGTGAATTCCAGTCGGGTGCCGCCGAATTCGCGGACCAGGATGTCTTCGATCTGCAGCCGCACCGCGGTGGTGTAGCGGTCGCGGGGCAGGTAGACCAGGCAGGAGACGAAGTACTGCAGGCTGTCGGCGCGCAGGAACAGCAACGCGTTTCGTTGCGGCCCGAGGTCCACCACCGCTTTGGCCATCGCCAGCAGCCGCTCGGAGCTCAGCGTGAACAGTTCCGAGCGGGGCACGGTTTGGATGACGTCGAGCAGCAGCTGGCCGGGATGGATCGGGTCGCTGTCGGCCATGGCCAGCGCCTCGCGGACGCGGCGGGAGATGGTGGGGATCTCCAGCACGTCGGCGTTCATGGCGGCAACGGTGAACAGCCCGACGAAGCGGTGCTCGATCACCGCGCCGTCGACATACTCGCGGACCGCGATCGCATACGGGTAGGCGCCGTAGCGCAGGTAGCTGCCCACCACGGATTGCGCCAACACCAGCAGCCGGTCGTCGTCGGTGAGCCGGGGCCGTGACCCGGTGCGGGTGCGCAGCACGCCCAACCCCGGTGAGCCGTCGCCGGAGACCAGGCCGTCGTGCACCCGGCAGCGCTGATAACCCAGCAGCAGGAAATTGCCGTTGCCCAGCCAGCGCAGCAGCGCGGCGACGTCGTCGCGGTCCGGCGCCGAGAAGTGGTTGTCACGGTTGGCTTCCACCGCGGCGGCCAGCTCGTCGAGCACGGCGATCAGGGCCGAGGCGTCGCTGGCCACCTGCTGGACGTCGGCCAGCACCTTGGGCAGCAGCCGCTCCGCCTCGGTGAGGCCCTTGCTGTCGACGGACGGCAGCAGCTGCACGTGGATCCAGGCCTCGCCGGCGTATTGCGGGGCGCCCTGCGGCTTGGGTTCGAGGCTGAGCAGGTCGCCGTCGGGACTGCGGTGCACGTCGAACACCGGCGTCATGATGGCCGTGTAGGGCACGCCGAGGCGGTGCAGCAGCACCGTGACCGAGTCCATCAGCATGCCGCCGTGGTCGGTGACGACCTGCAGCGCCGGCCCGAACCCGGCGGGATCGTCGGCCGGGTAGACGGCGACCCGGCTTTCGCCGTCGGGGCGATGCAGCCCGAGCCGGTAGTGCGCGCTGAGCATGGCCGGGGTGACGAGCGCCGTCGGGACCGTCAGGTCGATGGGCCCAGCCTCGGCGCCCCCGGATTCGTCGCTATGCGGACCGCGATAGCTCTCCACATAGGCTTTCGAGATCCACTCGGGGATGTCCTGCTGTCGGGTGAAGGTCGTCCACGGCTTGAGATCCTGCTGAGCTCTGGGATCGATCGTCATGCCGATTGCTCCCAACTGCCGACGGTTGTCAATGCGCTCGAACACCCCGTTTCTCGACGGCGCGGGGCAGAGCTGACACTAGTCGCGCGTCAGCTTCCGGTGGGTCACTCGGTGCGGCCGGGCCGCTTCGGCGCCGAGCCGTTCGATCTTGTTCTCCTCATACGCTCCGAAGTTGCCCTCGAACCAGAACCACTTGGCCTCGTTGTCGTCGTCACCCTCCCAGGCCAGGATGTGCGTGCAGGTGCGGTCCAGGAACCAGCGGTCGTGCGAGATGACCACCGCGCAGCCCGGGAAATTCACCAGCGCGTTCTCCAGCGAGCCCAGGGTCTCGACGTCCAGGTCGTTGGTCGGCTCGTCCAGCAGGATCAGGTTGCCGCCCTGCTTGAGGGTGAGCGCCAGGTTGAGCCGGTTGCGTTCGCCGCCGGACAGCACGCCGGCCGGCTTCTGCTGATCCGGCCCCTTGAACCCGAACGCCGACACGTAGGCGCGCGACGGCATTTCGTTCTGGCCGACCTCGATGTAGTCCAGTCCGTCCGAGACGACCTCCCACACCGTCTTTTTCGGGTCGATCCCGGCGCGGGCCTGGTCGACGTAGCTGAGCTTGACCGTTTCGCCGACCTTGACGGTGCCGCTGTCGGGTTGTTCCAGCCCGACGATGGTCTTGAACAGCGTGGTCTTGCCGACCCCGTTGGGGCCGATGACGCCGACGATGCCGTTGCGCGGCAGGGTGAAGGACAGGTCCTTGATCAGGGTGCGCCCGTCGTAGCCCTTGTCCAGGTGTTCGACCTCGACCACCACGTTGCCCAGCCGGGGCCCGACCGGTATCTGGATCTCCTCGAAGTCGAGCTTGCGCGTCTTCTCCGCCTCGGCCGCCATCTCCTCGTAGCGCTGCAGGCGGGCCTTGCTCTTGGCCTGACGCGCCTTGGCCCCGGAACGCACCCAAGCCAGCTCCTCGCTCAGCCGCTTCTGCAGCTTGGCGTCCTTGCGGCCCTGCACCGCCAGGCGGTCGGCCTTCTTCTCCAGATAGGTCGAATAGTTGCCCTCGTAGGGGTAGGCGCGGCCGCGGTCGAGTTCGAGAATCCATTGCGCGACGTTGTCCAGGAAGTAGCGGTCGTGGGTGACCGCCAGCACCGCGCCCGCGTAGGCCGCCAGGTGCTGTTCGAGCCACTGCACGCTTTCGGCGTCCAGGTGGTTGGTGGGCTCGTCCAGCAACAGCAGGTCGGGCTTGGACAGCAGCAGCTTGCACAGCGCCACCCGGCGGCGTTCGCCACCGGACAGGTTCGTCACCGGGTCGTCGGGCGGCGGGCAGCGCAGCGCGTCCATCGCCTGCTCGAGCTGCGAATCGAGGTCCCAGGCGTCGGCGTGGTCGAGCTCCTCCTGCAGCCGGCCCATCTCCTCCATCAACTCGTCGGAGTAGTCGGTGGCCATCAACTCGGCGACCTCGTTGAAGCGGTCGAGCTTGACCTTAATCTCGCCCAGGCCCTCCTCGACGTTGCCGCGAACGGTTTTCTCCTCGTTCAGCGGCGGCTCCTGTTGCAGGATGCCGACGGTGGCGTCGGTGGCCAGGAAGGCTTCACCGTTGTTCGGCTTGTCCAGGCCCGCCATGATCCGCAAGACGCTCGACTTACCGGCGCCGTTGGGGCCGACGACACCGATCTTGGCGCCTGGATAGAAGCTCAACGTGACGTCGTCCAGGATCACCTTGTCGCCGTGCGCCTTGCGGACCTTCTTCATCGTGTAGATGAACTCAGCCATGCCGCGGTTTTGCCTTTCTGATTTAGCGAGTGATCTCGCGGACCATCCTAGGCATCGCGCGGTGGGCGGATCCCGCAGCTAAGCGGACAGTGGCACCGGGCCCGTGTCGACGGGCTCGACGGTGTCGCCGCGATCGGCGTCCTCACCAGCGGCGTCGGCCGCCTCCGCCGCGGCCGGGGCGGCCTCGTCGGTGCTGGGACCGGTGTAGCCGGGCTTCTCGATGCGCACGATCGCGCGGGACACATCGGGCCCGACGGAGGTTGCCCGCATCTCCAGCGACGAGCGACGGTTGCCGTCGCGGTCCTCGTATTCGCTGGTGTAGACGTGGCCCACCACGATCACCGGTGCGCCCTTGCCCAGCGCGGCGCCCACCCCGGTGACCAGCCGGCCCCAGCAATTGACGTTGATGAACAGCGAGTTGCCCGGCTCCCAGCCGCCGTCGGCGGTGCGGCGGCGCGAATTGCTCGCGACGCGAAACTTGATGACCTCCTGGGCGCCGACCTGGCGTCGTTCGGGGTTGTTGACGATGTGACCGACCACGGTCAGCGGGGTTTCGAACATGGGCTGATCCCTTCCTCGTGTTTCTCTGGCGTGGCGACGGGCTCCTGAGCTCGTCACCGTTCTCATGGCCGCCAGTAAGCCCGGCGGCACCGACGAGGCGAGGGCCCGACGCGCCCCGGGCCGCGAACCTGTGGAAGGAACGGCGACTGTGGATGGATCGGCGAGTTCATGACCTGCAGATCCTGCAGGTCCGGTATCACTACGCCTGACCGGTCGCGGACCCTTCGCCCGGCTTGTCCCGCCCAGCGAGCTGGGCGAGCATCGCGTTGTAGGCCGCCAGTTCGGCGTCGTCGTCGCGGTCGGCGGCCCGGTCCAGCCGCTTGGCGGTGCGTCGGTCGCTGCGCGCCCACTGCACCAGCAGCGCCAGCATGACGATCACCAGCGGGAATTCGCCCGCCGACCAGGCGATGCCGCCGCCCAGCCGTTGATCGCCGAGCAGATCGGTGTGCCAGCTGAAGCCCAGCGAGCGGTAGTAGTCGGCGCCCAGCACCTTCCGGGTGCCCATCAGCACCACCCCGAAGAAGGCATGCAGCGGCAGCGAGGCGAACACCACGGCCAGCTTGGCCAGCGGCGGGATCGGCCGCGGCGTCGGGTCCACCCCGATCACCACCCAGTAGAAGAGGTAGCCGCTGAGCAGGAAGTGCAGGTTCATCAGCAGGTGCCCGGCATGACTGCTCGCGGTGGTGTCGAACAGGTTGGACAGATACAGCCCGTAGAAACCGGCCACGAACAGCACGGTGGCCACCACGGGGTTGGTGAGCAACCGGGAGAACCGGCTGTGCAGCGCGGCCAACAGCCATTCGCGCGGTCCCGGCGGATCGCCGCGGCCGGCGGCGGGCAGCGCGCGTAACGCCAGGGTGACCGGGGCGCCCAGCGCCAGCAGGATCGGCACCAGCATGGACAGGCACATGTGCACCACCATGTGCATGCTGAACATGGCCGGCATGTAGCGGCCGACCCCCGACGACGTGACGAACAGCAACACCAGGCAGCCGAGCAGCCAGGACGACGTGCGGCCCGGTGGCCAGCGGTCGCCGCGGCGGCGCAGCCGCACCACACCGGCGACATACAGCCCGGCCAGGACGATGGCGGCGGTGCCGAAGATCAGGTCGAAGCGCCAGTCGAACAGGATGCGCGTCAGCGTCGGCGGTCCGTCGAAGTCGTAGCCGATCTCGGCCTCGGCGATCGAGGGCAACCGGGCCGGCGGCGGTGGCGGCGCGGTGCGGCCCAGCCCGACGGCGATGCCGAAGGTCAGGCCGAACAGCGCGGCCTCGATCAGGGTCAGCCGCAGCAGCGCGCGGCGCGCCCGCCCGAGAGTCGAAACCGCTTGCAGCGCAGCCACATTCACCCGCCGCTGACGCCAACCCACGCCGCCCAGCAGGCACAGCGCCGCGGCTTTGGCCAGCACCAGCCGGCCGTAGCCGGTGGCAAGCAGGTCGCTCGGCTGGACCCGCACCGCGGCGTTGACCAGTCCGCTCAGCGCCATCGCGACCCAACACCACAGCGCGATGGCCGAGAAGCGCCGCGTCGCCAGGCCCAGGTGACCGCCGCCCTGACCGCCGCGCAGCGCATAGGCCAGCAGGGCCAGCAAGCCGCCGGCCCACAGGGCGGCGGCGACCAGGTGGATCAGCAGGCCGTTGGTGGCCAGGTCGTGCGAGCCGCCGGCGGACGAATGCCCGGTCAGGCCGAGCGGGATCAGCGTCGTCAGCGACGCGGCCAGCAGCACCGGGGCCCACGACCAGCGCAGCACCGGCAGGCTGGCCAGCGTGATGGCCGCGGCCAGGATGGCGGTCCAGCGCCAGGCCGAGGCGGTGGTGATGAGACCGGCCAGCGACCACATCTGGGCGGGGCGCAGGTCGGCGACGGGGTGACCGGACACGTCCGACAGGGTGAGCGGGACCAGCAGGGCGGCGCACACCGCCCACACCCCGGACGCGACGGTGCCCAGTCGCAGCGCCCGGTAGCCGTCGGCGTCGAGCACACCGCTGGGTTGCGGCGGCACCAGGAAGGCGGCGAACAGGAAGGAGCCGACCGCGAGCACCGCGGCGATCTCGCCGGCCGCGCGCAGGAAGGGCAATCCCAGGGTGGTCACCGGGCCCGGGTCGGGCAGCCCGGTCGCGGTCAACGCGCTCGCCAGCGACAGCGCGCCGATCCCGGCGGCCGTGCAGCCGGCCAGCACGGCGACGCCGGCCAGCACCGGCCACACCAGCGTGCGGTGCTGCGGGACGGCCTCGGTCGAGGCGGTGCCGGCCGGCGGGGCGACGGTCATCCCCCCAGGGTATTGGCGGGGCGGTCGGCTATCCCGGTCGGCTGTCCAGGCTCTCCCGGCGCGCCTTGGCCTCCCGGGCCACGAACTGCTCGCGCGCGATGCGGCCGACGTAGTCGAAGTCCTGCAGGATGGCGCGCAGCTCGCGCAGGAACGCGTCCCGTCGTTCGGCCAGGTCCGGGGCGGCCGCGATCAGGTCCTGGTCCTCGACGACCTGGCGTGCGGTGGCGAACAGCAGGGTCGACACCGATTCGCTGCTGCGGATCCGGGTTTGTGCCACGTACTGCCGGCCCACCCCCAGGGCCAGCTGCGTCAGTTCCTTGTGCCCGATGTCCGCCGGGGCGTCGCGCAGCACGTCGGCGACGATCTCGTAGGCCTCGAAGAACACCCGCAGCATCGCTTCGGCCATCAGCGGCCGCTTGGTGAACAGCAGCGCGTCGATCTCGTCGCCGCCGGCGGCGACGTGGTCCTCCCAATTGTCGTGCCAGGCCATCTCTTCGGCGATGTTGTCCCGGAACGTCGCCGAGTCCGCGAAGTAGAAGTCGAACTTGAGCAGATCGCGCAGCCGCATCGCCTGGTCCCAGAAGGCCTGCATGCGGTCGCCGTCGACGTGCTTGGCGTGTGCCAGCGCCAGTTCGACGATGGAGGTCTCCAGAAAGGCATGGATCACCGAGTTGCGGTAGAACGCCGCGGCGTGCTGGTGTTCGGGCGTGATCTGCCACACCGGCTCCCGGCCGCCGTCGATCCGAGTGACGGGGTGCCCGTTGGACAGCGCGTCCACCGCCGCCCGCACACCGTCCGGCGAGCGCAGCCGCAGGGCACTGGTCGACATCGGATTCTGTTTGCGTTCCAGGTAATCCAGCGAGTCCTGCAGGGTGTGATGCAGTTGGCGCAGGGTCAACGCCGCGCCGCGGGTGGTCAACAGCAGCGCGCACACCAGCCCGGTCGCCGTCACCGGGGTCGCCTGCAGGATCCGCCAGGCGACTTCGAAGGACATCTTCTGCAGCGCAAGGCGTTTGGCGTCGGGGTCCTGCGCCAGCGGGCCGTGCGGTGCACCCAGGTATTGGCGCATCGACACGGCCTCGGGGAATCGGACGTAGATCTTGCCGTAGTTGCGTTCGCCCTGCGCCCGGATGAAGTTGTACAGCCAGCCCACGCCTTCGGGCGTCTTCTCACCACCGCGGGCGTAGGCGGCGTACTCCGCGGTCTCGTGCAGCTGATCGAAGCTGATCGAAACCGGTTGCAGCAGAATGTCTTCGCTGCGGCCATCCAGGTAGGCGTCGGCAACGTAGGACAGCAGGCCGAGTTTGGGCGGCAGCATCTTGCCGGTGCGCGAGCGGGTGCCCTCGATGGACCAGCTCAGGTTGAACCGCTTCTCGACGATGTAGCCGACGTATTCTCGCAGGACGTACTTGTAGAGCTGGTCGTTGCCGATGTTGCGGCGGATGAAGATGACACCGGAGCGCCGCAGCAGCGGCCCCATCGCCCCGAACGACAGGTTGATGCCGGCGAAGACGTGCACCGGCGGTAACCGGTTCTCCTGCATGGCCACCGGCACCACCGCGCCGTCGATGTAGGACCGGTGCGAGAACAGCAGCACCGCGGGGTGGGCTTCCAGGGCGGTGCGCATCGCCGCCACCTGGTATTCGTCGTAGTCGATCTCGCGGTCGAAGCCGCGGCTGATCAACCGGCCGAGCACCGAGACCAAATCGACCGATGCCCGGCTCCACCCGGTGGCGAGCTCGTCGAGCATCTTTCCGGCTTCCTCGACGGTGGCGCCCGGGATCTTCGCCAGCCCGGCTCGAAACCTGTTGGACGCCAAGATCTCCGGCTTCACCAGCCGCGGCGACTTGTATTGCGGGCCCAGTATCCGGTATTCGACCCGCTCCATCGCCAAGATGGCGCGGCGGATGACGAATTGGGCGAAGTCGCGCTGGTCGTCGCCGACGGTGGTGTCGCGCCACTGGCGGCGCAGTTCGGAGACGGTGGCCGCCTCACCGGCCACCACCCGGGCCCGCTGCGGGGCGCGGCGCAGGATCTGTGCTTGCAGACGCTGGTTGGGGTGGTAGGGGTCGCGGCCGGGAACCAGCCCGGCCAGCTTGGCGATTCGCCCGCGATCCGGTGGCGGCAGCCAGAACACCCGCACCGGCACCACCGAGCGGTCGTCGCCGGCCTCGAGACGCTCGGCCAGCGCGGTCATCTCCGCCGGCGGCGCGTCCAGCGCGGGCAGTTTGACCAGCTCGAATTGCGCACCCGGCTGGCCGGCGCGCTGCTGCTCCAGCCAGGCGGTGACCAGGTCCACCTCGACCGCAGAGGCCATGGACGCCAACACCAGCGAGTCTTGTTCGGTGAGCAGCGCGCTGGCGTCTGCCGCCGGTTCGGTCACGGACGCCCTCGGGGCGGCGCTTCGGGTGGGTCGGCGCCGATCGGGTCGGCCGCGCGGGAGGGGCTCACTTCCCCGTTGTGCGACGCGGCGGCTTCCGGGTTCGGTGCGGCCGGGGTGGTGCGCGACTTCGGTTCGGCCGCAGTCTTTTTCGCGCGCGTCTTGGCCGCCGAGGTGGCCGCGGTCTTCTTCGCCGCCGATTTCTTGGCGGGGCGTTTCGCGGGGCTCTTGGCGGGGGTTTTGGCAGGGCTTGTCGCGGGGCTTTTGGCGGCCTGGCCGCGCGCCTTTTGCGCCGCTTTCTTCTCCGCGTACAGGTCGACCTCGGGCAGTTCGCCGACCGGCCAGTTGGCCAGGGTGTCCAGATAGAGCTGGCGCACCTCGGCGATGCGCTCCGGCAGCGTGTCAAGTGTCCAGTCCTGCACCGAGATCGGCGGAAAGACGGCCACGTCGACGGTGCCGGGGTTGATGACGGTCGAGTTCCGGGCGGCGACGAGTTCGGCGTTGCGGATCACGATCGGCACGATCGGGATCCCGGCGGCCATCGCAATCCTGAAGGGCCCCTTCTTGAATGGGCCGACCTCGGTGGTGTCGACCCGGGTGCCCTCGGGGGCGATCAGGATCGACAGGCCGTTGCGGGCCCGGTCTTCGACCGTGTGCAGCGTCTCCACCGCGGCGGCGGGGTCGTCGCGGTCGATGAACACGCCGTCCAGCAACTTGCCCAGCGTGCCCATCACCGGGTCCTTCTCAAGTTCCTTCTTGCCCACCGCAACCCAGTTGTCGCGCACCAGCGCCCCGGCGATCACGGGGTCGACCTGGTTGCGGTGGTTGAAGATGAAGACCGCGGGGCGTTGGGCGGTCAGGTTCTCCTTGCCGATGACGTTGAGGTGCACCCCGGCGATGGCCAGCGACAATTGGGAGAACGTGGAGGTGAAGAAGTTGACGCCGCGGCGCCGGTTGCGGGTGAGCACACCGACGCCCACCGCACCGGCCGCGACCGGGAACATCGATCCGAATCCGGCGAGGGTGCGCAACTGCCGCCGCAGACCCACCGGGCCGCGGCTGCTGAACCGCAGGATCGGCCAACCGCGGCGCTTGGCGACGGCGGCCATCTTGCCCTCGGGATTGGTCGGCCGCGGATTGCCGACCAGATACATCAGGGCGACGTCCTCGTCACCGTCGGCGTAGAAGTAGCTCTCTTTGAGATCGATGTCGTGCTCGGCCGCAAAGCGTTGCACCGCAGCGGCTTTGCCCGGTCCCCACAGAATCGGCTTTTGCAGGCCGCCGGTCAGGATGCCGTCTTCGGTGGTCTCGAATTTGTTGGTGAGGGTGTTGGGGATGCCGAGGAACCGCGCGACCGGGTTCACCTGGATGGTCAGCGCCGACGAGCTGAGCACCACGGTGTGGCCGCGGGCCATGTGGGCGCGCACCAGCTCGCGCATCTCCGGGTAGATCCGGGATTCGATCCGCTGGACGAACATCCGCTCGCCGATCTCTTCCAGGTCGTCGATCAGTCGTCCGGCCAGGGCCGCCGCGGCCTTGCCGATCAGGTCCTCGAACTCGATACGGCCCAGGGTGTGGCTGAGGCCGGCCTGCACCATGCCCAGCAGCTCCCCCACCCCCATGTCGCGGCGCAGCAGCCGCTCCTGGGTCAGGATCACCGCGGTGAACCCGGCGACCAGGGTGCCGTCCAGGTCGAAGAACGCGCCGATCCTGGGCCCGGGGGGACTCGCCATGATCTCGGCGACCGAGCCCGGCAGCCGCATGTCGGTCTCCCGCGGCCCGGAATCCTCGGTGCCGCGTTGCGGTGCCGGCTGACGCGAATCGCTCATGAGCCGCTGGCCGATCGCGCCGACACGGCGGACTCCGTGAACGAGGCGGGCACCGCGCGCGGCGCGCCGTCACCGGCCAGGGCCAGGATCTCGTCGAAACCCTCCAGCAGGCACTGGGCGAACAACGCCTCGTCGCGCACCGAGGCCCGGTCGTAGCGCACCGTGATGGTGCACCACCCGCCCCGGGAGATCAGCACCACCATCATCGCCACCCCGGGCAGCGGGCCGATCCCGTACTGGCGCAACACCTTTGCGCCGGCGATGTAGGTGTCTCCGGGGAAGACGGGAACGTTGCTGGCCTGCACGTCGGAGCCGATCACCGAGCCGGTGATCCCTTCCAGCACCGCGGTGGGCAACACGCTGAGCACCGGTGCCAGCGAGCCGATGATGTTCATCGCGGGCTCGTCGCGGCGCTGGGTCATCTGGGCGCGGATCTTCTTCATCCGGGAGACCGGGTCGACGGTGCCGATCGGCGCGGCCAGGTTGACCCCGGTGAACCGGTTGCCGCCGGCGGTGTCGGCCTCGGCGCGCAGGTTGACCGGCACCGCCATCGGCAGCGTGCTGATCGGCACCCCGAACGCCTCGTGGTAGCGCCGCAAGGCGCCGCACAGCCCGGCGAGGTAGGCGTCGTTGATCGATCCGCCGCCGGCCTTGGCGGCCTTGTGCAGGTCGGCGAGCGGGATGTCGATCGCTTCGCTGCGGGTGGCCAGGCTGCGCCGGCGCAGCAGCGGCGACGGTTCGGCGGCCCGGTTGAGCACCCGCATGCCCGACATGGCGTACCCGACGATCCCCGACACGGTGGACGCCGGCTCCAGCACCGCCCGACCGGCCACCGACACCGCCCCGGACAGCGCGCTCACGACACCGCCCACCACCGCGAACGGCAGGTGGTTAATGCCTTGCCGCATCAGGTCATTGGGCGACAGGTCTTGCGGGACGGGCAGCGGCGGCGGCGGCTTGGGCGGTGGATTGCGTTCCAGGTCATAGATTTCGGCGAACATCTGGACCCCGCCGACACCGTCGGTGACGGCGTGGCTGACGTGCAGCAGCGTCGCGGCTTTCCCGTCGGCCAGACCGTCGACCAGGGTGGCCGTCCACAGCGGCCGGGAGATCTCCATCGGCGACTGCAGGATGAGCTCGGCGAGGTCGAATACCTCACGCAGCGTGCCGGGTTCGGCGACCCGCACCCGGCGCACGTGGAAATCGAGGTTGAAGTCGGGATCGATGACCCAGCGCGGCGCGGCGGTGGGCAGGGTCGGCACCACCACCTTCTGCCGCAGCCGCAGCACCCGCCGGGAGGCGTTTTCGAATCGCGCCCGGAACTGCTGCCAGTCCGGGGTGGTGTCGAGGAGCTCCAGCGCCATGATGCCCGACCGGGTTCGGGGATTCGCCTCGCCCCGATGCATGAGGTAGTCGACCGGCCCGAGCTCGTCGGACAATTTGATCGTCTCGACGGACTCAGTCATGGTCATCAGCTCGACGCGCCAACCTTGTCACCGTCGATCAAGCCTCCTGCCTTGCGCCCGTCCGCCGCGGTGGTCTCCACAACGCTAGTCGGGTTGCCGCGCTGGTGAAAGAAGCGGCGAAGACTGTGGCTCAACCGGCGCTCGACTGCGGCTCAGCCGGCGTTCAACTGGCGGAAGTCGCCGACAGCGGCAGCGAATCCACCAGCGAGCTGACGCGCCGCCCGTAGACCACGCCCAGGAAATCGGCGACGGCGTCGGCGGCCAGCCGGGACCGGACGGTGGGGGTGATGTCGAAGGCGTGGTGCGCGTTGCTCAGTTCGGCGTGGCCCACCGTGCGGGCGCCGGCCGCGCGCAGCGCCGCGCAGAACGCCCGGGCCTGGCCGCTGGGCACCAGTTCGTCCTTCTGGCCGTGCAACACGAAGAACGGCGGAGCGTCGGCGTGCACGTAGGAGATCGGCGAGGCGGCGGCGAACCGCTGCGGGTCGTCGGCGTAGCGGGCCTTGAGCACGAACTGCTCGAGGAACGGGACCATCAGCGGGTGCATGTTCTCGAAGTCGGTGAAGTCGTAGACGCCGTAATAGGGCGCGACGGCCTGCACGGCGGTGTCGGCGTTTTCGAAGCCGGGCTGAAAGGCCGGGTCGTTGGGGGTGAGCGCGGCCAGCGAGGCCAGGTGCCCGCCGGCCGAACCGCCGGTGATCGCGATGAAGTCGGGGTCCCCGCCGTAGTCGGCGATGTTCTCCCGCACCCAGGCGATCGCCCGTTTGACGTCGATCAGGTGCGCCGGGAAGGTGCTGCGCGGACTCTTGCTGTAGTCGATCGAGACGCAGATCCAGCCGAGCTGCACCATCCGGCTCATCAGCGTGTAGGCCTGCGGGCGCCGGCCGTTGAGCGCCCACGCGCCGCCGGGCACCTGGATCAGCACCGGTGCGCGGCAGCCGGGCGCCAGGTCGTCGCGCCGCCAGATGTCCAGCAGGTTGTCGCGCCCGCCCGGACCGTAGGAGATGTCGGACGTCTGCGCCGCGTAGCGGCGGTGCGGCCCCGGCCGGCCCAGCAGGCCACCCCGCCGGGCGCACACCGACGCCACGCTGGTCGGGTGGCATACCTGGTCCCGGAAATCGGGGCCGAGCGACTCCTGCAGCGCCGCGGTCAGGGTGTGGTCGGCGCGCTGCGCGGCCAGTGTTTTGCCTACCCGGCCGATGGAGGGATGCGAGACCCGCGACAGCGCGTGTCCGGTGAGCACGTGCGGCGGAAACTCCGTGAAAAGCCAACCGGCGAAACAGCCCAGCGCGAACGGCCCGCCGCGCAGCACCAGATTGCCGAGCTGATAGACGTCCCGGGCCTCGGCCGCCAGGCGGGCCGCCTGGGCGCCGGCCCAGGAGCAGCGCGAAGTGAGATCGCCGGCCACGCTCATAGCCACGTCACCCCTCGACGTCATGCACACGCCTCGTTCGGTTAACGGCCCGTTGCCGACCGATGATGAACGTGTGTCGAGGTCCACACGATAACCGATACCCACGGCGCGGGAAGGCTTTTCAGGCGCGTGGCGCGGGCTAATCGGGTAGCTGCGCGCGGTTGGATAGACTGACCTGCGTATTGCCTCCGTAGCTCAGGTGGATAGAGCAAGGGCCTTCTAATCCCTAGGTCGCACGTTCGAGTCGTGCCGGGGGCACCGATACCGTGTATGACGTCGGCTGATGTGTGACGTTTTGTCTTCGGTTGATGTGTGACGGTGTTTCGGTTGATGCGTGACAGTTGTTTCGGCTGATCGGTGACACTCCCTAGATGAGGGAGTTAAGTGTGGCTGAGTGAACAGGGGCACCGAGACCGTGTATGACGTAGGCCTCCGCGACCGGGCGTCGCGCCAACCCCTCGGTGGCGAGCGATTGCCCGGTGGCGGGCCGGCCCCTGTCGCCTAGGTAGTCACGAGGACTACCTAGGCGATCGATGACAGGAGCATGCCGACGCTTGTCAGCGACGACGTGACAGCGGGTGGCTAGACCTCGATCGTCTGGCTGACGTAGTTCTCCCAGGTGGCGATCTGTGCCGAGTCCACGAGCAGGCCCTGGTAATCCGGGTCACTGCTGAGGCTCTGCTGGATCTGGCCGTAGGTGGCCCAGTCCTTGGCGGTGGTCAGGAAGCCGATGGAGTTGGTGCCCTGGCCTCCGACCATGTTGACCAGCACCGTGACGTTCTCCGCGCCGTGTTTGCGGGCAAGCCCGCTGGCGCGCTTGAGTTGCTTTTGGATGTCGTCCCACGCGACCCCGGGGTTGGGATGGACGAGGGTGGTGGCGAGGATGGTCATGAGCAGAACCTTCCGCGAGAGGGGACAGGGACTCTAAAAGTCTCCGGCGCGGCGGAACGAGTCGTCTAGAGTAGCCGACTACGCCATTTTCGCGCGCGCGGGTAAGTGGACCCGTGGCGTCGCGCCCGCAGGCGGCGTGCGGTATTTTCGCGGCACCCGGCACGCGGGGGTTTGAACCGGGCGCGGCGGGGAACAGAAATTTGACAGGCGCAAAGGCTTGTGGCTGCGGTCACAGGAACCGCTTCTTACGCACTGAACAGGAAAATCGATCGGGATGCCAGCCAGTAGAAGTCGAAGTTCAGCAAACCGATTCCGGCAAAAACAAGCGCTGATGACGCCGTGCTTGAATCCGAACCACAAATACATTCAGGAGTGCCCTGGATGTCATTCGATACACGAAACACAAAATCAAGACGACGAGTATTGTATTCACTGCAAAGACGACAATACGAAGCCGCTTTGCCGGTAGCCATCAATTGGCGGGGCGCCGCGAATCGGCCGCCGAACTCAGCAGGCCAAGCGCCCAGCCGGCGCACATCTAAAACCGTTGTGCCACAACGGAAGTCAGCAGGCAGCGTCGCATCGCCCCGTTCTTCGGCCCAGCGGCGAGACGCCGGACCTGGGTCAACGGGGCACCAGGGTGGATCGCGGCGGCGAATTCCCGGCGCGCCACGCTCCCGATATGTCAGCATGGGCGGGTGAACGCACGCCGATGGGCGGGTTTGCTGGGCGCCGGGGCGATGACGGCCGGGGCGACGCTGCTCGGCGCACCGCTACCCGCATCCGCCGCGCCGTGCCCCGACATCGAGGTGACTTTCGCCCGCGGCACCGCCGAGCCGCCCGGGGTGGGCGGGGTTGGGCAGGCATTCGTCGAGGCGGTGCGCAGCCAGGCCGGCGCCCGGTCGCTGGGCGTGTATCCGGTCAACTACCCCGCCGACGACGATTTCGCCGCCTCGGCATCCGCCGGCGCCGGCGACGCCAGCGCTCACGTCCAGTCCATGGTGGCCGACTGCCCCAACACCAAGCTGGTGCTCGGCGGATATTCCCAGGGCGCCATGGTGATCGACCTGATCACCATCGCCCAGGCGCCGGTGGCGGGGTTGATTCCGCAGACGCTGAACGCCGACCAGGCCGAGCACGTATCAGCGCTGGCCCTGTTCGGCAATCCGTCCGACCGGTATCTGGGCGCGCCCGTCAGCGTGGTCAGCCCGTGGTACGGGGCCAAAGCCATTGACTTGTGCGCACCCGGCGATCCGGTGTGCACTCCAGGCGGACCGCTGGCGCTGCCGTCGCACGACGAGATGGTCTCCCCCGCGCACCTGTCCTACCGACAGTCCGGCATGCCGGCCCAGGCCGCGACTTTCGTGGCGGCCCACCTCTGAGCCGATCGGCCGCGGCCGAAACACGTTGCGCCACTTCAACTATGGACGCCGCGGCGCCGGAACGGCACACCAGGGCCGCGCTCGTCGGGTCCGGCGCGGTCAGGACCGGGATCAAGCACCGCGGAAAACGCACGCCGAACCGCCGGTCATGGCGTTTCGGGCACGCTAAACGGACCGCACCTGCGCCGAAAAATCAAGTGTTGTGAAAAGTTTGCGGTTTCAGCATTCTGGGAACAGCGTGTCAAGACGAGCAGATGACGCTCACGGGGAGATCATTACTTAGAGCGTCTTCTCTTCGAGGGGTTGGCGAAACATGGCGTCGAGTGACTGGCAGCCGGTGGTCCGGGTTGGGAAACCGAGGTTCATAGCCGGAGTTGGCAATCGAATCAAAGTCGAAGTCAAGACCAGGGGCTGGCTGAGCCGCGACTGGCGTTGCTACTTCGGATCGCAAGTCTCACAACAACAACTCGACGCGCGGTACACGTCGTATCCGTGTTGGGACGAGATCCAGCGCATCGAGGGTTCCTGCGCCGAACACGACGCCGAGCGCTACATCGAAATGATCGATGCCGCAATCCATTACGCCAACACCAGATTGCGCAACGATGCTCTGCCGCCGACGATGACGTACGGCTCACGCAGCGACTCCCGGGCCTGTGCGGTGCGCGAACGCCAGGCCGAACTCGATGAGCTGGCCAAGAAATTGGCGAAACCCGAGGCCTGACCGCGCCGGCGGCCGTGACGGGGCGACCGGGCCGCCCGCCCGTCGCCCCGCGAGCAGACGCAAAAGCACCCGACACGCCGGGCTTCAGGGCGCTTTTGTGACTGCTCGCGCTGGGACCGGGCGAGGTGACTGCTCGCGCTGGGGCCCGGCAAGGCCTCGCAGTACCCTTACCTCGCCCTGTCGCCGCGTCACTCCTGGCGACGAGCCGAGACCGCAGCCCACACCCGAACCGGAGGTGCCCGATGGCCCAGTCAAATCTCGTCCTGCTCGACATCGAGAACCACGTCGCGCTCATCACCGTCAACGATCCCGACCGGCGCAACGCGGTGACCGCCGAGATGTCGGGGCGGTTGCGCGAGGCCGTCGAGCGGGTCGAGGCCGACTCCGACGTGCACGCCGTGGTGATCACCGGCGCCGGCAAGGCGTTTTGCGCCGGCGCCGACCTCAGCGCCCTGGGCGCCGCCGGCGGAGGCTCGGCCGAGACGGGGCTGCAGCAGCTTTACGACGGCTTCATGGCGATCGGGAGTTGCCGGCTGCCCACCATCGCCGCGGTCAACGGCGCGGCCGTCGGCGCGGGCCTGAACCTGGCCCTGGCGGCCGACGTGCGCATCGCCGGGCCCGCCGCCCTGTTCGATCCGCGATTCCAGCAGCTGGGCCTGCACCCGGGCGGAGGCGCCACCTGGATGCTGCAGCGCGCGGTGGGCCCGCAGGTCGCCCGCGCGGCCCTGTTGTTCGGCATGCGCTTCGACGCCGAGGCCGCGGTGCGCCATGGCCTGGCGCTCAGCGTCGCGGACGACCCGGTGGCCGCGGCGCTCGAACTGGCCGCCGGCCCGGCGGCCGCCCCGCGCGAGGTGGTGCTGGCGACCAAGGCCACGATGCGCGCCACCATCAGTCTCGGCTCGCTCGACAACGAACAGCATCAGCACGCCATGCGCACCGAGCTGGGCCCGCAGGCACATTCCATTCAATCACCGGAGTTCGCACAGCGATTGGCCGCCGCGCAACGCAAGTAGGCTCACAAATCCAGCAGCGCGGTTTCCGGCGATTCGATCAAATCCCGCAGCTCGCAAACGAATCGAGCCGCCTGCGCGCCGTCGGCGATGCGGTGGTCGAACACGGCGCTGAGCGACATGGTCGGGCGCACCACGACCTCCGTGCCGACGGCCACCAGGCGTGGCTTGATCGCACCCATCCCCAGGATGGCCGCTTCGGGGTGGTTGATCACGGGCACACCGTCGTCCACGCCTAGCGCCCCGAAGTTCGACACGGTGAACGTCGATCCCCGCAGCTCCCCCGGCGTGAGCGAGCCGGCACGCGCGCCGGAGATCAATTCTGCTGCCCGACTTGCCAATTCACGAGTCGTCTTGGTGTGTGCGTCGGCGATGACCGGCACCAGCAGGCCCCGTTCGGTGGCCACCGCGACGCCCAGGTGCACCCGATGCTCGATGCGCACCTGCGGCCCCTGCGGGGTGTCGACCCAGGTCGAGTTCATGATCTCGTTGCGGCGCAACGCGATGACCAGCAGCCGCAGCGTCAGCACGAACGGCGTTATCCTCTGCTCCGCCGGACCCAGCCGCTCGGACAGCCGGACCAGTGCGGTGCAGTCGACCTGCACGCTAACCGTCGCGGCCGGAATCTCCTTGTGCGACAAGGTCATTTTGTCGGCCATCCGGGCCTGGACGCCCTGAACCGGCCGGACCTCGGCCCCGTTGCCGGTGCCGTGGGCCGCCGAGAGCACATCCTCGCGGGTGATGACGGCGCCGGAGCGGGGCCGCAGCGAGCCGAGGTCGACCATCAGCTCCTTGGCCAGCTTGCGCACCGGAGGGGCAGCCAGCGGGCGGGCGGTCCGCCGGCTGGTGTCGATCCCGGCATCGGCGCCGTAACCGACCAGTGTGGGCGCCGTCTCGGCCGCTGGCGGCTCGCCGCTCTCGGGGGCGGTGTCCAGCCGCACCAGCACCGCGCCCACCTTGAGCACATCGCCCTCGGCGCCGTTCATTTCGACGATCCGCCCCGCGTACGGGCTGGGCAGCTCCACCTCGGCCTTGGCCGTCTCCACCGTGCACAACACCTGGTTGAGCTCGACGTCGTCGCCCACCGCGACGTTCCAGTGCGTCACGGTCACCTCTTCGAGTCCCTCGCCGAGATCCGGGACCAGAAACGGTTTGACGCGCTCGTCGCTCACGGCAGCTCCAACGTGCGCTCGACGCAGTCCAGCAGCCGGTCCGGGCCCGGCAGCCACCACTTCTCCAGCCGGGCCGGCGGGTAGGGGGTGTCGAATCCGCACGCGCGCAACACCGGCGCCTCCAGTTCGTAGAACAACTCCTCCTGGATGCGGGCGGCCAGCTCGGCTCCGTAACCCAGGGTCCGCGGCCCCTCGTGCATCACCACGCACCGACCGGTCCGGTGGATGGACGTCGCGATGGTGTCGAAGTCCAGCGGCACCAACGACCGCAGGTCGATGACCTCCAGGCTCCAACCGCGTTGGCGCTGAGCCTCTTCGGCGGCCCCGACCGCCGTGCCGACCAGACTGCCGTAGGTCACGACGGTCACGTCGGTCCCCGCCCGGCGCACCATCGCCCGCCCGATCGGCGGTTCGGGCCGGCCGGCGTCCACCAGGCCGCGGCCTTGGTAGCGACGCTTGGGCTCCAGGTACATCACCGGGTCCGGGCAGGCGATGGCGTGGCGCAGCAGCCAGTACGCGTCGGCCGGGTTGGACGGCACCACCACCTTCAGGCCGGCGGTGTGCGCCCAGTACGACTCGGTGGATTCCGAATGATGTTCGGCGGCACCGATTCCGCCGAACGACGGTACCCGGACCGTCACCGGCATGTCGATCGCGCCGCGGGTCCGGGTGCGGTACTTCGCCAGATGGCTGACCACTTGGTCGAACGCCGGGTAGGAGAACCCGTCGAACTGGATCTCGGGCACCGGCACGAAGCCGCGCAGCGCCAGCCCCACCGCGATGCCGATGATCGCGGATTCCGCCAACGGCGTATCGAAGCAACGACTCTCGCCGAACGCCTCCGCCAGCCCTTCGGTCACCCGGAAGACCCCGCCCTGGACCGCGACGTCTTCACCGAACACCAGCACCCGCTCGTCGGCGGCCATCGCGTCGTGCAGGGCACGGTTGAGCGCCTGCACCATGGTCAACGCCTGCGCGCCGAGCGCGACGTCCTGCACTGCCGCGGTGAGGGTTTCGCCGTGGCCGGTCGGGCGATCAGCGAGCTGGGTCATCTCTCAATCACTTTTCTCGAGTTCGGTCCGCAGCGCACGGCGCTGCGCCTGCAGCTCCGGCGTGATTTCGGCGTACACCGCGGTGAACACCTCGTCGACGTCGAGATCGGGCGCATCGAACACCGCGTCGCGCAGCTCGGCGCGCATCCGCGTGGCGCGCCCGATCACCCGCTCCTCCAAGCGCTCCGACCACAGGCCCTGGCCCTGCAGGTAGCTGCGGTAGCGCGGGATCGGGTCCAGCGCGGCCCAGTGGTCGACCTCGTCCTGTGTCCGGTACCGGGTCGGGTCATCGGAGGTGGTGTGCGGCCCCAGCCGGTAGGTGATCGCCTCGATCAACGTCGGGCCGCCCCCGGCGCGGGCCCGGGCGGCGGCCTCGGCCGTCACCGCGTAGCAGGCCAGCACGTCATTGCCGTCCACCCGGATGCCGGGCATCCCGTAGCCAATTGCCTTGTGCGCCAACGACGGTGCGGCGGTCTGTTTGGCGACCGGCAGGGAAATCGCCCACTGGTTGTTCTGCACGAAGAACACGCAGGGTGTGCGGAACACGGCGGCGAAGTTCAGCGCCTCGTGCACGTCGCCCACACTGGTGGCTCCGTCGCCCAGGAACGCGATCGTCACCGAATCTTCGCCCAGCCGTTGGGCGGCCATCGCCGCGCCCACCGCGTGCAGGGTTTGGGTGCCGATCGGGATGGACAGCGGAGCGCAGCACTTGTCGGTGAATCCCAGTCCGCCGTGCCACGTTCCGCGCCACACCGCCCCGACGTTGCCGGGCGGGATGCCGCGCACCAAAAAGGCGCCGAGTTCCCGGTATTGGGGGAACAACCAGTCGGTTTTGCGCAGGCAGGCCGTCGCGCCCACCTGAGCGGCTTCCTGACCGCGGCAGGACGCGAACAGCGCCAACTGGCCTTGGCGTTTGAGGTTCACGAATTCGCCGTCGAGCTCCCGGGTGAGCACCATCATCTCGTAGAGCCAGCTCAGCGTCTCCGCGGGAAGCTCACGGCTGTAGCGATGTTCGGGGGTCGGGGTGCCGTCGGCGGCGACGAGTTGCACCGGTTGCAGGTCGACGGTCATCGGCGGCTGAGATGTCTGCGCCATACCGCCTCCCTTGCTCGGTGCATACCGCGAGCGGAAGTCGATCGCCAGCTACACGAAAGGCTTCGCTCGCCGCGACACTGGCGTACTCACCATTATGCGCCCGAATCAGAAGAGACCGCGTTGATTGCACCGACGGCCCGGACGTGTCGCCGCTCAGCCGGGCGGGCGGGCCGGCCGCGGCGGGACGGTCAGCCCGCGGCCGTCTCACCCGCCCGGCGCAGCATCATCTGCGCGTGCTTGAGCACCGGCGAGTCGACCATCTGTCCCTCGAATGCGAACACCCCGCGTTCGCTGCGGGCGGCCGCCAGCACCCGTCGCGCCCAGTCCAGCTTCTCCTCGGGCGGGCGGTACGCCTGGCGCACCACCGGAACCTGGCTCGGGTGGATGCACACCGTTCCGGCAAAGCCCAGCGCGACGGCGTCTTCGGCCTCGGCCCGCAACCCGTCGAGGTCGCGGATGTCCAAGTGGACGGCGTCGAGCGCGGCCCGGCCGAAGGCCGACGCGGTCAGCAGGGCGGTCGAGCGCACGTGGTGGGCGACGTCGCGGTAGCTGCCGTCGGCCCGGCGGCTCGAGCTGCCGCCGAGCGTGGCGACCAGGTCCTCAGCGCCCCACATCAGCGCCACCGTGTTCTGGGCCGCCGCGATCTCGGTGGCGAACACCGCCCCGCGCGGGGTTTCCAGCAGCGCGATCACCTCGCGCGGCGCCAGGGTCTGCACCTGGGCCGCCGATTCTGTCTTGGACAGCATCACCGTGGTGTACGCGGTACCGGCCAACGCCTCCAGATCGCGGGCGTACTCGTCGGTGTCGGCGGCGTTGACCCGCACCACGGTGCGCTCGGGGTCCAGCGGCGTCTCCAGCAAGGCCTTGCGGGCGGCGGGCTTGTCCGCCTCGGCCACGCCGTCCTCCAGGTCGAGGATCACCACGTCGGCGGCCGCGGCGGCCTTGGCGAAACGCTCGGGACGGTCGGCCGGGCAGAACAGCCATGCCGGACCGGCGGCGTGCGGGTTCACGGGGCCTCCTGGTCGCTTGGGCGCTTCTGCACCAGCGTGGTGCGCACGGCGCGGGCCACGACGTCGCCGTGCTGGTTGCGCCCGGTGTGCTCGAGGGTGACGATGCCCTCGCCGGGCCGGCTCTTGGACTCGCGCTTGCCGGTGCAGACGGTTTCGGCGTAGAGGGTGTCGCCGTGGAAGACGGGCTTGGGGAACGACACCTCGGAGAAGCCCAGGTTGGCCACGATGGTGCCGAGCGTCAGCTGCGACACCGACAGCCCCACCAGGGTGGACAGGGTGAACATGGAGTTCACCAGCCGCTCGCCGCGAAAGCCCGGCTGCTGCGCGGCCCAGGCCGCGTCGAGGTGCAGCGACTGGGTGTTCATGGTCAGCGTGGTGAACAAGACGTTGTCGGCCTCGGTGATCGTGCGACCGGGGCGGTGCAGGTAGGTGGTGCCGATCTCGAACTCTTCGAACCACAAGCCGCGCTGGACAACCGATTTGACTGGTTCGCTCATGACAGCCCCAGCGAGCGGGCGATGAGCATCAGCTGCACCTCGGTGGTGCCCTCGCCGATTTCGAGGATCTTGCTGTCGCGGTAGTGACGGGCCACCGGATATTCGTTCATGAAGCCGTAGCCGCCATGGATCTGGGTTGCGTCGCGGGCGTTGTCCATCGCCGCTTCCGACGCGATCATCTTCGCGATCGCCGCCTCCTTCTTGAAGGGCTTGCCCGCCAACATCTTTGCAGCCGCATCGTAGTACGCGGTGCGGGCCACGTGGGCACGCGCCTCCATTCGGGCGATCTTGAAGCTGATCGCCTGATAGCTACCGATCGGTTGACCGAACGACTGGCGCTCCTTGGCGTACTTGACGCTCTCGTCGACGCAGCCCTGCGCGGCGCCGGTCGCCAGTGCGGCGATCGCGATGCGGCCCTCGTCCAGGATGGACAGGAAGTTCGCGTAGCCCGTCCCGCGGGCCCCGAGCAGGTTCTCTTCCGGCACCCGGGCGTCGGAAAAACTCAGCGGGTGGGTGTCCGACGCGTTCCAGCCCACCTTGCTGTAGACCGGTTCGACGGTGAATCCCGGTGTGCCGCTGGGCACGATGATGGTGGAGATCTCCTTCTTGTCCGCGCCGACCGTGCCGGTGACGGCGGTGACGGTGACCAGCGAGGTGATGTCGGTTCCCGAGTTGGTGATGAATTGCTTGCTGCCGTTGATCACCCATTCGCCGTCCTCGAGCCGGGCGGTGGTGCGGGTGGCGCCGGCGTCGGAACCGGCGCCCGGCTCGGTGAGCCCGAAGCCGGCCAGCGCCCGCCCGGCCGTCAAGTCCGGCAGCCACTTGCGTTTCTGTTCCTCGTTGCCGAACCGGTAGATCGGCATGGCGCCCAGGCTGACCCCGGCCTCCAGGGTGATGGCCACCGACTGGTCGACCTTGCCCAGTTCCTCCAGCGCCAGCGACAGCGCGAAGTAGTCACCGCCCATGCCGCCGTACTCCTCGGGGAAGGGCAGGCCGAACAGGCCCATCTCCCCCATCTTGGCGACGACCTCGTACGGAAAGCTGTGTTCCTCATCGTGTTTAGCTGACACGGGGGCGACGACGGTCCGCGCGAACTCGGCGACGGTGTCGCGCAGGTCCTGGTATTCCTTGGGCAGCGTTCCCGCGGTGATGGATGTGGTCATGTCTCGTCCTTACTCGAATCGGCCGGCGGGTCGGATTCCTCGGGCACCACCCGGGCCAGCACCTGGTCCACGCTCACCTGGTCGCCGACGCAGACCAGCACCTCCACCCGTCCGGAAACCGGCGCGGCCAGCGAGTGCTCCATCTTCATCGCCTCCACGACGACCACCACGTCGCCTTCGGAAACGTCGCTGCCCGAAGGGGTTTGGACGGCGATCACGCTGCCCGGCATCGGGCTGAGGATCTCGGCCCGCTGCGGGCCGGCGGCGCGGTGAATGGTGGTCTGTTCGGCCTCGCGCAGGTGCCAGGTTCCTCGCTCGTCGGCGATCCACAGGTGCCGGTCGGCCTCGGCCCAGCGGTAGTCGCGGCGCCGGCCGTCAAGCGTCACACTGATCCGGTCCGGCCCGAGATGCGCGCTGGCCGAAAGCCTTTCGCCGGCACCGACCTGTACTTCGGCGGCCTCGGGTGGCCCCCACACCGACACCGTCTCGGTGCGCAGCGCGGTGCGCATGTCGGTGCGGACCGGCGCCGGGCTACCGCCGGCCCGCCACCCCGTCGGCGCCGCCCAGGGGTTGCCGGCGAAGCGTCGCGCCCGGGCGGCCAGCGCCGATTGCCGGTACAGCCCGGCCGCGGCGAGCACGTCGTCGGGTGCGGGCAGCGGCGCGAAGTCGGCCAGCCGCGCATCCAGCAGCGCGGTGTCCAGATCGCCGGCGCGTACCCGTTGGTCGGCCAGCAGGAAGCGCAGGAACTCGACGTTGGTCTGGACGCCCAGGATCGCGGTGTGGCTCAACGCCCGGTCGAGTCTGGCCAGCGCCTCGTCGCGGTCGGCCCCGTGGGCGATCACCTTGCTCAGCATCGGGTCGTAGTCGCTGCCCACCACGGTGCCGGGCAGCAGCGAGGAGTCGACCCGCACGCCGTCACCGGACGGCTCGGAGACGCCGAGCACCCGGCCGCCGGTGGGCAGGAAGCCCCGCGCCGGATCCTCGGCGTACACCCGGGCCTCGATCGCGTGCCCACGCAGTTCGATGTCGTCCTGGGCGAACACCAGCTTCTCGCCGGCGGCCACCCGCAGCTGCCATTCCACCAGGTCCAGCCCGGTCACCGCCTCGGTGACCGGATGCTCGACCTGCAGCCGCGTGTTCATCTCCATGAAGAAGAACTCGTCGGGCCGATCGGCGGAGACGATGAACTCCACCGTGCCGGCGCCGACGTAGTCGACGCTGCGGGCGGTATTGCAGGCGGCCGCCCCGATCCGCGCCCGCGTCGCCGGGTCGAGCAGCGGCGACGGCGCCTCCTCGATGACCTTTTGATGGCGCCGCTGCAGGCTGCACTCGCGTTCGCCGAGATGCACGACGTTGCCGTGCGTGTCGGCCAGGATCTGCACCTCGATGTGCCTGGGGCGCAACACAAATCGTTCCAGAAACAGCGTGTCGTCGCCGAACGACGTGGCGGCCTCGCGGCGCGCGCCCACCAGCGCCTCGCGCAGCCTGCCCGGTTCTTCCACCAGGCGCATGCCCTTGCCGCCGCCGCCCGCCGACGGCTTGATCAGCACCGGGTAGCCGATCTCCTCGGCGGCGGCCACCAATTCGTCGTCGCCCAGCCCCGGTTTGGCCACCCCGGGCACCACCGGGACGTCGAATTCGGCGACGGCGTTCTTGGCGGTGATCTTGTCGCCCATCACCTGGATCGCCCGTGCCGGCGGGCCGAGGAACACCACCCCGGCCCGTTCGCATGCCGCAGCGAAATCGGCGTTCTCGGAGAGGAATCCGTACCCGGGATGGATCGCCTGCGCCCCGGTGCGCGTCGCCGCCTCGACGACCTTGTCGATGTTCAGGTAGCTGTCCCGGGCCGCGGCCGGCCCCAGCCGCACCGCTTCGTCGGCCTCGAGCACATGCCGCGCAGCGGCGTCGGGATCGCTGTAGACGGCGACCGACCGGATGCCCAGCCGGTGCAGGGTGCGGATCACCCGCACCGCGATCTCGCCGCGGTTGGCCACCAATACCGTTTCGAACACTGCACTCACATCCGGAAGACGCCGTAGCCGACGGGCTCCAACGGCGCCTGCGCGCACACCGAAAGAGCAAGCCCGACAAAGGTTCTGGTGTCGGCCGGGTCGATGATCCCATCGTCCCACAGCCGGGCGGTCGAATAGTAGGGGTTGCCCTGGTCCTCGTACTGCGCCCGGATAGGCGCCTTGAACGCCTCTTCCTCCTCGGCCGACCAGGGCTTGCCGGCCGCGGTGAGCTGCTCACCGCGCACGGTGGCCAGCACCGAGGCGGCCTGCTCGCCGCCCATCACCGAGATCCGGGCGTTGGGCCACATCCACAGGAAGCGCGGCGAGTAGGCCCGCCCGCACATCGAATAATTGCCCGCGCCATAGGATCCGCCGATCACCACGGTCAGCTTGGGCACCCGCGCGCAGGCGACGGCGGTGACCATCTTGGCGCCGTGCTTGGCGATGCCGCCGGCCTCGTAGTCGCGTCCCACCATGAACCCGGCGATGTTCTGCAGGAACAGCAGCGGCACCTTGCGTTTGTCGCAGAGCTCGATGAAATGTGCTCCCTTCAAAGCGGATTCGCTGAACAGCACACCGTTGTTGGCGACGATGCCCACCGGGTGGCCGTGGATGTGGGCGAACCCGGTCACCAGCGTCTTGCCGTAATTGGCCTTGAATTCGCTGAATTCGCCGCCGTCGACCAACCGCACGATCACCTCGTGCACGTCGTAGGGCACCCGCGGGTCGGGCGGCACCACGTCGTAGAGCTCGTTCTGCGCGGCCTTGGGCGGGACCGGGGTGCGCACCTGCCACGGGCTCGGCTCGCGCGGGCCGAAGGTGGCCGCGATCGAGCGGACGATCCGCAGCGCGTGCTCGTCGTCGTCGGCGAGGTGATCGGTCACCCCGGAGATACGCGAGTGCAGGTCGCCGCCGCCCAGTTCCTCGGCCGACACCACCTCTCCGGTCGCCGCCTTGACCAGCGGCGGGCCGCCCAGAAAAATCGTGCCCTGCTCGCGCACGATGACGGCTTCGTCGCTCATCGCCGGCACGTAGGCGCCGCCGGCCGTGCAGGAGCCCAGCACCGCCGCCACTTGCGGAATTCCCTTGGCGCTCATGGTCGCCTGGTTGTAGAAGATGCGGCCGAAATGCTCGCGGTCGGGGAACACCTCGTCTTGGCGCGGCAAGAAGGCGCCGCCGGAGTCGACCAGGTAGATGCACGGCAGCCGGTTCTGCAGCGCCACCTCCTGGGCGCGCAGGTGTTTTTTGACCGTCATCGGGTAGTAGGTGCCGCCCTTGACCGTCGCGTCGTTGGCGACAATCACGCACTCGCGCTCGGACACCCGGCCGATCCCGGTGATGATTCCGGCTCCCGGGGATTCGTCGTCGTACATGCCGTCGGCGGCCAGCGGCGAGAGTTCCAGGAAAGGGCTACCCGGGTCGAGCAGGCGGTCCACCCGTTCGCGGGGCAGCAGCTTTCCGCGGCTGACGTGGCGTTCGCGGGCACGCTCGTTGCCGCCCAACGCGGCCGCGGCCAGCTTGGCATTCAACTCGCCGACCAGCCGGCGGTGCTCGTCGGCGAACGACACCGGGTCAGCCTTCGCGGGTGCGGCCATCACCTTGTCCATCGCCGCAGCAGCCTCCTTGCCGTCGGGCGGTCGGAGCTTTGAGTTAATTCTGATTAACTCGGTGGTCGAGAATACCATCGTCGCCGTTGCCGGTCCAGGGAGCGGGCACCGCGGCACGATACGAGTTAATTGCGAATAACTCGTGCTAGGTTGGGCGGGATCGACACAGACGGAGGTCCGTCATGACAACGTCTGCCTCCGAAAGTCGGGCCGGCGGCGCGCAGCCGCCAAATCGGCGGAGCCAGTTGAAGTCTGACCGCCGGCTCCAGCTACTGTCCGCCGCCGAGCGGCTGTTCGCCGAGCGCGGTTTCCTGGCGGTGCGGCTGGAAGACATCGGCGCCTCGGCCGGCGTCAGCGGTCCGGCCATCTACCGGCACTTCCCCAACAAGGAGTCGCTGCTGGTCGAATTGCTGGTCGGGATCAGCACTCGGCTGCTCGCCGGCGCCCGGCAGGTCCGCGCCCGCAGTGCCGATGCCGCCGCCGCGCTGGACGGCCTGATCGACTTCCACCTCGACTTCGCCCTGAACGAACCCGACCTGATCCGGATCCAGGACCGCGACCTCGCCTACCTGCCCAAGCCGGCCGAGAGGCAGGTGCGCAAGGCGCAACGGCAGTACGTCGAGGTTTGGGTGGGGGTGTTGCGCGAGCTGAACCCCGAGCTGGCCGAGGCCGATGCCCGGCTGACCGCGCACGCCGTGTTCGGCCTGCTCAATTCGACACCGCACAGCATGAAGTCCCAGGATTCCGGGCGCGGCAAGCCGGCCCGCGCCGCCCGATCGCGCGCCATCATGCGGGCCATGACGGTCGCTGCGCTGGCGGCGGGAAACCAGTGCCCGTGAGCCCGCCGTCGTAAGGTGAGTCAGGGCGTCAGCGCCGAGCCCGGGTACCCTGCAAGCCATGAGGTGGACATGAACGATTCACGTCCCACCGAGCGGTTCAGTCCGCCGCAGCCGCGGTACTCGCCGTCCGTCGATCCGGCGTATGCCGACCAGACTCCGTACGCGCCCACCTACGGCCCGACGATGTCACCCTGGGCGCCCGCCGCGAACGAAACCAACCCGACCAAGCAGCTGCCCGCCTACTGGCAGCAGGAGCTTCCCCCGGGCGGCGACCCGCACGCCCCGGGCATGGCTCCGCCGCCGGGCGAGCCGAAATCGCCTCGCGGGCTGTGGATCGCCGCGGGCGCGGCGGTGCTGCTGGTGGTCGCCCTGGTGATCGCGCTGGTGCTCGCCAACGACGCGATCAAGACGCAGACCGCGGTGCCGCCGTTGCCGGCCATGCCGGAGCCGAGCCCGGAGACGCCGACGACGTCGACGCACAGGTCGCCCTCGCTCATCCCGGCGCCGATACCGCCCACCAGCGAGCCCGAGCCGCCCACCGCGACGACCGGCCCGGCCGCGATGCAGGACGTCGTCTACTCCGTGTCCGGGGAGGGCCGGGCGATCAGCATCATGTACATCGACACCGGCGACCTCATCCAGACCGAATTCAATGTCGCGTTGCCGTGGAGCAAGCAGGTCAGCCTGTCCAAGTCCGCCGTGCACCCGGCCAACGTCACGATCGTCAACATCGGTCACAGCGTCACCTGCACCGTGACCGTCAACGGGGTTCAGGTCAGCAGACGCGTCGGCGGGGGGTTGACCATCTGCGACGCCCGCGGCTGAGCGGACATCGCGGCCCGCCGACCGTGGGGCCTATGCACGATTGCCCGCGCGCGGACGGACGTATCCCCCACACTCGGCGCGGCGGCGGCAGGTCGCCGTGGCGGCGTCATGCCGCTTCGACGGCGACGGGGGCGCGGCGCGGGACCCGCACCGCGAGCATGGCCAGCAGCCCGGCGGTCAGCACCAGCGAGATCCCGCCGAGGCCGGCGCGCACCGCCCCGAACGCGTCGACGAACACCGAGAACAGCCACGGCGCCACGAACGACACCGCCCGCCCGGTCATGGTGTAGAGGCCGAACGCGACGCCTTCCCTGCCGTGCTTGGCCATCTGCAGCAGCAGGGCGCGCGACGACGATTGCGACGGCCCGATGAACATGCACAGCAGCAGGCCACAGGCCCAGAACGCCACCGGCCCGGACAACGCCATCAGGGTCAGCCCCAGCACGACGATGGCCAGCAGGGACGCGACGATGACGGGCTTGGATCCGACCCGGTGGTCGACGAAACCGCCCAGCACCGCACCCACGGCGGCCACCACGCTGGCCGCCACCCCGAACACCAGCACGTCGGCCTGGGAGATGCCGTAGACGTTGACGCCGAGCACCGCGCCGAAGGCGAAGATCGCCGCCAGTCCGTCCCGGAACAGCGCGCTGGCGAACAGGAAGTACACCAGGTTGCGATCGCGCCGCCATTCCTCGCGGACCTCGGTCCACAGCTTGCGATATCCGCCCAGCATGCTCGTCGGCCGATACCCCTCGGCGGACTCGGTGAACCGGTGCGCGACGAACAGCAACGGCAGCGCGAACAGCGCCAACCAGGCCGCGGCCACCAGCATCGCCTCTCGGACATAAAGCCCGTCGCGCAACGGAACTCGCAGCAGCCCGCGCGTGGCATCCGGGCCCGAACCCGATCCGGCGATGAAGCCGGTGTAGATCACCAGCAACAGCAGGACGCTGCCGACATAGCCCGCCGCCCAGCCGAACCCGGAGATCCGACCGGCGGTGCGCGGCGTCGAGAGCTGGCGCAGCATGGCGTTGTACGGGACGCTGGCCAAATCGCCGCAGGCCGCCGTCGCCCCCAGCAGCACCAGGCCCGCCCACAGATAGCCGGGCCGATCGCGGATGAAGAACATCGAGCCGGTCAACGTCACCGCCAACGCGGTCAACACGCTCAGCGCCACCCGCCGCCGATGCGGCGACTCCACCCACACGCCGACGGCGGGCGCCAGCAGCGCGACCGTCAACCCGGCGATGGCCGCCGCCCGGCCCAGCCAACTCGCCGGCGTGGTGCTGCCGCCGATGCCCACGCCAACACTGCTGGTCAAATAGACGGCGAAGACGAAGGTGGCCACGATCGCGTTCAGCCCGGTCGAGCCGCAATCCCAGAGCGCCCACGCCACCACCCGCGATCGCACGGGGGCGGCGGCACGCGACTCCGGCTGGCTCATGCCCGGCAACTCTATCGGCGCCGGCGATCGCCTGCCGATCGCCGTTCGCGCGCTGTCTACGATTGGCGCATGCCGATCCCCGCTCCCAGCCCCGAGGCGCGCGCGGTTGTCACCGGAGCGTCGCAGAACATCGGTGAAGCGCTCGCAACCGAACTCGCCGCCCGCGGGCACCATCTGATCGTCACCGCGCGACGGGAGGACCTGCTCAAGGACCTGGCCGCCCGGCTGACCGAGAAGTACCGGGTCACCGTCGAGGTGCGCCCGGCCGATCTGGCAGACGCGGGCGAGCGGGCCACCCTGTGCGACGAGCTGGCCGCGCGGCCCATCTCGGTGTTGTGCGCCAACGCCGGCACCGCAACCTTCGGTCCCGTCGCCACCCTCGACCCGGCCGGCGAGAAGGCCCAGGTGCAGCTGAATGTCCTTGGGGTGCATGACCTTACGCTGGCGGTGCTGCCCGGCATGGTGGAGCGCCGCGCCGGCGGCATCCTGATTTCCGGTTCGGCGGCCGGCAACTCGCCGATCCCCTACAACGCCACCTACGCGGCCACCAAGGCCTTCGTCAACACGTTCAGCGAGTCGCTGCGCGGGGAACTCCGCGGCTCCGGGGTGCATGTGACGCTGTTGGCGCCCGGCCCGGTGCGCACCGACCTGCCCGACGACGCCGAGGCCTCGATCGTCGAGCGGCTGGTGCCCGACTTCTTGTGGATCTCCACCGAGCACACCGCCCGGGTATCGCTGGATGCGTTGGGCCGCAACAAGATGCGCGTCGTGCCCGGTCTGACGTCCAAGGCCATGTCGGTGGCCAGCGGGTATGCCCCGCGCGCCATCGTGGCGCCCATTGTGGGCAGCTTCTACAAGAAGCTGGGCGGCGGGTAGGCGTTACTTGCGGCGACGGCCTCCGCCGCCGAACTTGAGCCGAATGATCTCCCGGATCCCGGTGTTCACCGCGCTCTGTACGTCGCGGTCGTGCCAGAGCCTTTCCAGCAGGCCCGGCCCTTTGGGCTCCGCGGGTTCCGGCATCGGCGGAACCGGGCCATTCGGCGGGACGGGCGGGTAGTCGGACTGGGCTTGCGGCGACCGCGATCCGGTCGGTGCTTGCGGGCCCGGCGGGGGCTGGGCCGGTTGTTGCACCGTTTGGCCGTACTTCGCTTGCAGCTCACTGCGTTTGGCTGCCTTCGTGATCTCCTCTGTCCCGATCGACGCCATCAGCGAGCGGGGCACCCGCATCCGGGTCCAGGCCACCGGCGTGGGTGCGCCCTTCTCGGAGAGCACGGTCACGACGGCCTCGCCGATTCCCAGCGACGTCAACGCCGACTCCAGGTCGTAGACATCGGTTTTCGGGTAGGTGCGCACGGTCTTGGACAGCGCCTTCTGGTCGTCGGGCGTGAAAGCCCGCAGCGCGTGCTGAATTCGCGCACCCAACTGGGACAGCACGTCGTTGGGAATGTCGGTGGGCAACTGGGTGCAGAAGAACACCCCGACGCCCTTGGAGCGGATCAGCTTCACCGTCTGTTCGACCTGTTCCAGGAAGGCCTTGGACGCGTCGGCGAACAGCAGGTGCGCCTCGTCGAAGAAGAAGACCAGCTTGGGTTTGTCGATGTCGCCGACCTCGGGCAGTTGCGTGTATAGGTCGGCCAGCAGCCACATCAGGAAGGTGGAGAAGATGACCGGGCGCACCGACTGACCGGTGAACTCCAGCAGCGAAATGACGCCTTGGCCTTGATCGTTGGTGCGCAGCAAGTCGTTGGGGTCGAGCTTGGGTTCGCCGAAGAAGGTGTCGCCGCCCTCGGCGTCGAGGTTGACCAGTGCCCGCAGGATCACGCCCGCCGTCGTCGCCGACACGCCGCCCAGGGACTTCAGGTCCTCCTTGCCCGCTTCGCTGGTCAGATAGCCGATGACGGTGCGCAGATCGTCCGTGGTCACCAGGCGGCGGTCGCGCTCCTTGGCCCAGTGGAAGATCAGTCCCAGGGTGGACTCCTGAGTGGCGTTGAGCCCCAACACCTTCGACAGCAGCACCGGCCCGAAGCTCTCGACGGTCGCGCGGATCGGCACGCCGATCCCGTTGGTACCTAACGACAGGAACTCCACCGGGAACCCCGAGGGTTGCCAATCATCGCCGGTGTCCTTGGCGCGTGCATCGGTTCGGTCGCTGCGCTCCCCTTCCTTGGACAGCCCGGACAGGTCGCCCTTCACGTCGGCCATCAGCACCGGCACGCCCGCGGCGCTGAGCTGCTCGGCGATCAGCTGCAGCGTCTTGGTCTTGCCGGTGCCCGTCGCACCGGCCACCAGGCCGTGCCGGTTCACCGTCGCCAGCGGGATGCGGATCTGCGCCGACGGGTCGGCCGCACCGTCGATGACGACCGTGCCCAATTCCAATGCCTGGCCCGCGACGGCGTAGCCGTCCGCGATCCGCGTCGCCGGTGTTGCCGCTGAATCGGTGCTCATCGTGCTGCGCCCCTCTTCCCCCGGGTGATTCGGCATGCACTTCGCCAACGCTCACCCTACGTCGCGGGCCGATCCGGGGGCGAGGGCCGGCACGGAGGTCGCCGCCCCGCATTAGGGTGAGCGCTGTGCGCGACGAATTGGTGTGGATCGACTGCGAAATGACCGGACTCGATCTCGGTTCGGACAAGCTGATCGAGATCGCGGCCCTGGTCACCGACGCCGAGCTGAACGTGCTCGGCGACGGCGTCGACGTGGTGATCCACGCCGACGACGCCGCGCTAGCGGCGATGGGCGAGGTGGTCACCGAAATGCATTCGCGCTCCGGGCTGATCGATGAGGTGAAGGCGTCCACGGTCGACCTGGCCACCGCCGAGGAGATGGTGCTGGACTACATCCGCACTCACGTCAAGGCCCCCAAGACGGCGCCGCTGGCCGGGAATTCGATTGCCACCGACCGCGCGTTCATCGTGCGCGACATGCCCGCCCTGGACTCCTACCTGCACTACCGCATGATCGATGTGAGCTCCATCAAGGAGCTCTGCCGGCGCTGGTACCCGCGGATCTACTTCGGCCAGCCGGTCAAGGGGCTGACCCACCGGGCCCTGGCCGACATCCACGAATCCATCCGGGAGCTGCAGTTCTACCGGCGCACCGCGTTCGTCGCCCCGCCGGGACCGTCTACCAGCGAAATCGAGGCGGTGGCCGCCGCCCTCGACGAGGGAAAAGACGCACCGGGACCTAGCGATTCGGCCAGCGCACCGCCCACCGGTTAGTATCGACGTCGCCGCGTTCACCCGCACCGGGATCGGATGGCGGCCATGGTGGCTGTAGTTCAGCTGGTAGAGCACCAGGTTGTGATCCTGGGTGTCGCGGGTTCGAGTCCCGTCAGCCACCCCACAGGTCGGCCATGCGTGGCCGTCCACTGCGCGTTCAGGTCGTGCGGAGCCCGCACGACGCTCGTGCACCGGTAAGCGGAAAAGTAGTGAACAGACAACGTCCCGCCTGGCCCGCAGCCCCGTGGCGGCGCTCGCCGGGCAAGACGGCCGCCGTCGCCGGGGCGGCGTTGTTCCTGGCGGGCTGCGGCTGGTCGACCCCCACGGCAACGACGGTCATCTCGACACCGCCGGCGCAGACCAAAACCGTCACCGTGACCGTCACCCCGCCGCCGCCGCCGGGACCGAAGACCTCGATCGAGACCAACGGGACGTTCATCGTCAACAAGGAGATCGCGGCCGGCACCTACCGCACCGACGGCAAAAGCGGGTGCTATTGGGCACGGCTGCGCAGCTTCGACACCAACGACATCATCGACAACAACGTCGGCGACGGCGCCCAGGTCGTCCGGATCCTGCCGACCGACGCCGCCTTCATGACCAGAAGCTGCGGGATCTGGCGCAAGATCGACTGACCCGGCGTCAGGTGTTGGCGTTGCCCGCCTTCCACTGCGACCACGGGATGTTCCAGTCGCCCAGCCCCTCGGTGCCGGGCAGTGTCGGCCCCACGGTGTGCACGACCTCGACGATGTCGCCGCTCTTGCTGTGGTCGTAGAACCATTCGGCGTTGCTGGGGCTCACGTTGAGACAGCCATGGCTGGTGTTGGTGTGCCCCTGGGCACCGACCGACCACGGCGCCGAGTGCACGAAGACGCCGCTGTAGGACATCTGCGTGGCCCAGTCGACTTCGGTGCGATATCCGTTGGGCGAGTTGACCGGAACGCCGTAGGTGGAGGAGTCCATGATGATGTGCTTGAACCGCGCCCCGACGATGTAGATGCCGTTGGCCGTCGGGGTGCTGTCCTTGCCCATCGAGGTCGGCATGGTCTTGACCACTTCACCGTTGACCCGCACGGTCACCGTCTTGGTGGTGTCGTCGGCCGTCGAGATGACCTCGTCGCCAATGGTGAAGTGCGTCTTGACGTTGTCCTCGCCGAACATGCCGTCGCCCAGGTCCACCCCGTAGGTGTTGACGGCCACGTCGATGACGGTCCCGGACTTCCAGAAATGCTCTGGGCGCCAACGCACTTCGCGGTTGTTGAGCCAGTAGAAGGCGCCCTCCACCGGAGGATTGGTGGTGATGGTGATGGCCTTTTGGGCCGCGGCCCGGTTGGCGATGTTCTCGTCGAAGCGGATCGCCACCGGTTCGCCGACGCCGACCACCTCGCCGTCGGCCGGGCTGACGTAGGGCATGGTCAGGTGCGCGGGGGAACTGGTCTCGAAGGTCATCTGCTTGCTGGCCGCGCCGCCCAGGCCGGTCGCCTTCGCGGTCAGCGTGTAACGCCGGTTGTAGCCGAGCTGCTCGGTGGTCGACCAGCGCAGGCCGTCGGGGCTCAGTTGCCCGCTGATCGACCTGCCGTTCTCGTTGACCATGGTGACCGAGGCCAGCACGCCGTCGGCGACGCTGACGGTCACCGGCGCATCCACCGTCACGCCGACGGCGCCGTCGCTCACCGAGGCGGTGAGTTTGGGCACCAGCAGGTCGGCGAACGGGGTGCCCTTGTCGAAGATGACCTTGGGCGGCGCTGCCGTGTGGCCGCCGCCGCAGGCGACTGCCCCCACAGCAACCAAAGCCATCGCGGCTGCCAGCCACGATCGGCGTCCACGCAAAGGCGTCATCCAGTGACCTTCCATCTCACGTCGCACAGTTGGTCACCGCTGACCACAGGTAGCTGCCGGCATTCTAATGGGTTTCGGGCGTCGTCCCATGCGCATCCGCGCCGGCGGCGGCCGTCCGGTGTCGGCACCGAAATCGGCTCGCAATCCGGCGAGTCAGCAAACTAGGCGGGCTGGTGCAGTTGCGCCTCGGCCCGGTCGCGGGTCGCGACGGCCTCGACGCGGGCGAGCTTGATGATGGCCGCCGTCATCACCACCACGGCCACCAGCAGCGCGACCGTCCCGGCCCGGCCGGTGTCCAGCGTCTCGCCCAGCACGACCACGCCCAGCACCGACGCCACCACCGGCTGCGACACCTGCAGGGTTGGCATCGACGCGGTCAACGGCCCGGCCCGAAACGCCGCCTGACTCCACACCACGCCCCCCAGCGCGACCAGGATGCAGGCATACAGCTCCGGGGTCCGGGTCACCACCCCGACGCCCTGCCCCAGCCGCGCCATCACCTCCTTGGTGAGCACCGCGAACACGCCCCACAGCGACCCGGACACGAAGGCGAACAGCACCGCGGCCACGGCACCGCCCCGGACCCGGCCGGCCACCACGCAGGCGGCCAGCAGCGGCCCCAGCACCAGGGCCACCACCGCCCAGGTGCGCAGCGGCGCCCCGGCGTGGCCGGTCTGCGGATTGCCCACGACGACGACCACGGTCACCGCCGCGGTGAGCAGGGCCGCCCAGACCCATTCGCCCGCGGTCACGGCGCGGTGCGACAGCCGGGCGTTGATGGGCAGGGCGAAGAGCACCGAGAACATCAGCAGCGCCTGCACCAGCAACACCGAGCCGCCGCCCAGGGCGGCGGCCTGCAACCCGATGCTCGCCAGCAACAGCACGGCGCCCCACCACCACCGCTGGCTGCGCAGCAGTCCGGCGAACAATTCGACCGGGCCCAACTCGCGGTCGGTGATGCAATGCGCCGCCCGCTGCTGCAACACGTCCCCGGTCGCGACGCACAGCGCGGAGCTCAACGCGAGTAATGCGGCGATGATCTCGGTTCGGGGCACGAGGATTCTCCGTCCGAAAGTTATTTCCCTACAAGCGGATTGGCGTGTCAACCGCGACCCGACGTGGCCCGGCTGGGCCACCTGCGGATCGCAGGTCGCGGCGCGTCGCGGGCCCAGCGCCGCCGCCCCACCCGCACCTCGCCGGCCTCCCCGGTCGCCGACCGTTCGCGCAGCCAGACCATCGGTCGCGGCGCCCACCACGTCCAGCGGCCCAGCAGGTGGATGAACGCCGGGACCAGCACCATGCGCACCAGGGTGGCGTCGACGAGCACGCCGAGGGTCAGGCCCAGGCCCAGCATCCGCATGAACGACACGTGCGCGGGAATCAGCGCCGCGAAGGAAATCGACATCACCACGGCGGCGGTGGTGACCACCCGCCCGATGCCCGCGATGCCCAGCGCGGTGCTCTCGTCGGTTTCGGCGCGCGCCTCCCTGGCGGTCGGCGGTGTCTCGCGGATGGACTGCGAGGCCAGCCAGTACTCATGGATACGGGAAACGAGGAACACCTCGTAATCCATGGCCAGGCCGAAGGCGATGCAGAACAACAGCACCGGGATGTTGGCGTTCAGCGTCCCGTTGGGTGTGGTTCCCAGCGCACCCAGGTGGCCGTCCTGGAAGATCCACACCATCGCGCCGAACGCCGCCGTCAGCGACAACACGTTGCACACCAGCGCCTGCACCGGCAGCACCGCGCTGCCGGTCAGCAGGAAAAGCAGCATGAAGGTGACGACGGCGATCAGGCCGAACACCGTCGGCAGTCGTTTGGTGATCGCCTCGACGCTGTCGCGGTTGATCTGGGCCAGCCCGGTCATCAGCACGGCGCGTCCGCCCGGCCCGGCGACCTGATGCAGCCGGTCGAGCTGGGCGTTCGAGGCCGGTGAATACAGCGGGGCGGTGCTCGACACGGTGAAGAAGGCGCTGCCGTTGGCCAGGCCGGTGGCCGCGGCGGGCGGACCCACCCGGTGTCCGGCCGAGAAGGTGCCGGTCGGCGCGCTGACCGCGGAGACGTCGGGCACCCGGGACAGCTCGGCGGCGTATTTGCGAAGTTCGGTGGGTGTGACGCCGCGGGCGTCGGGGACGACGACGGAGAGCTCGGTGCCCAGGCCGGGGAAGTCGTTGTCCAGCATGTCGGCGACCTGGCGCGCAGACGCCGAGCGGGGCAGCACCCGCTCGTCGGGAAAGCCCCACTTCACGCCCAGGAACGGCACCCCCAGCAACAGCAGCAGCGCGACGACGCTCAGCCCGACCGGCACGGCGCGGCGCAACACGTACTTCGTCGACCGGTACCAGAACTGCTCCACCAGCGGCTTGTGCGCCGGATCCCGGAACGAACGCTGCCCGTGCAGGATGCGATGCATCACCCGGCGGGCGTCCATCGTGTCCAGTCGGGGCCCGAGCAACACGATCGCCGCCGGGGTGATCACCACGGCGGCGATCGCGACGATGATCGCGGTGGCCACGATGGTGTAGGCCGACGACTTCAGGAAGTACATCGGGAACACCGCCATCACCGCCATCGACAACCCGACGGTGGTGGCCGAGAACAGCACCGTCCGCCCGGCGGTGGCCATGGTCCGGTACAGCGCCCGGTCCCGGTCCTCGGTGCGGGCCAGCTCCTCGCGGTAGCGGGTGATGATCAGCAGGTTGTAGTCGATCGCCAGGGCCAGACCCATGGCGATGGACAGGTCCAGCGCGTAGGTCGACACGTCGGTGGCAAAGCTGATCAGCCGCAGCACCGACATGGTGCCGACGATGGCCAAGGCGCCCAGCACGACCGGCAGCGTCGCGGCCACCACGCCGCCGAGCACCCACACCAGCACGGCGAAGCTCAGCGGGATCGCGATGGACTCCATCAACAGCAGATCCCGCTGGTTCTGGGCGTTGATCTGGGCATACGCCACGGCCATGCCGCCGGCGCGCACGGTGACGCCGTCACGGTCGTGCACCAGCTCACGGGTGAGGGTGCTGGCGTACTTCTGCGCGTCGTTCTCGCCGCCCTTCAGGCCGGCGACGATCATCCCGGACTTGTTGTCCTTGCTGATCAGCTGGGCGGCGGCGGCCGGCGGCGACGTCCAGGCCGACGACACATTCATCACCCACGGCGAATTCTTCAGTTTGTCGACGATGTCGGTGCCGACCCAGTGCGCCTGGGGGCTGCGGGCGCCGTCGGGGGCGCTCACCACGATCAGCATTTGCTGATCGGTCTGGTTGAACCGGTCCCGCAGGATCTCGGTGGCCCGGGCGGACTCCGACGTCGGATCCTGGAAGCCGCCGCCGGACAGGCTGTTGACCACCGGCAGGCCGAAGATCGCCGCGCCCACCATGACCAGGACCGCGATCCCGATGATACGGCGCGGCGCGGCGATGGCCAGCCGGGTGATTACTCGCAGCATGGCCATCACCTACCCAAAACCGAGGTGTTTGACCCGCCGAATTGCTCACACCGGCCCGCGTTCGCCGGCGCCGTGCCGGCGGGCCGCCCGTGGTTTGACCATCCGGCACTCGGGTATCGGACCTAAAAGCACACTCGGGAGGCGGATTCGAGCTGCACAGCGCCGGTTGGCCTGGGCTACAAGCGGATTGGATGTGCAATGAACACGCAGGACGACGGCATCGCCATTCGGCATCCCACCGAGGATGACTGGCAGGCGGTCTTCGAGAACCAGGCCCGCACCTTCGGCGATCCGGTGGGCCCGCAAGACCTCGAGGCGTGGAAACGCCGGGTCCGCCTCGACGACATTCTCATCGCCGAGGACGTCTCCGATCCGAAGAACCCGTTCCTGGTGGGAACCTCCATCATCTACCCGGCGCAGCTGACCGTGCCCGGCGGCGCCAACCTGCGAGCCGCGTGGTTGACGATGATCGCCGTCGCATCAACGCATCAGGGCAAGGGGCTGTGGGCGCAGCTCAGCGCCAAGGGGCTCGGAATCCTGTTGGACCGCGGCTATCCGATCGTCTGTGGCGTGCCCACCCAGACCGCGATGTACGACGGTTTCGGCGCCGGCGTGTCCAGCTACAGCCACACCTACGCCATCGACCGTCGCTTCGCGAAGCTGCGGGACGCACCCGGCGACGACCGGGCGCGCGAGGTCAACGCCGCAACGGCACGACGTCACCTGCCCGGGCTCTACGAACGATGGTGTGCCGTCACGCCGGGGGCGGTGACCCGGGACAAGGCCTGGTGGGCCGACCACCTGGAAGACCGAACGACCCAGCGCGGCAACGGATCTGCGTTGCACTACACCATCCACCCGGACGGCTTCCTGACCTATCGGGTGGTCGGCTCGCGCCAGCACGCGTTTCGGCCGCCGCTGGGCACGGTGGTGGTCGAGGACTTCTGCCCCATCACCGACCAGGCGCACACCGAGTTGCTGCAGACGCTACTGGTTTTGGAGATGTTCTATCGCGTCGAGATCGATGTGCCGCCCGACGATCCGCTGCCGCTCAAACTCGTCGACCAGCGCGCCGCCGAGACGAAAGGCATCAGCGACTTCCTCTGGGTGCGGATCAACGACATCCCCGAGGTGTTGGGGGCCCGCGGCTACGCCGCCGACACCGACATCGTGCTCGACGTCACAGACCCGCTGGGACTGGCCGGGGGGCGGTTCCAGCTGCAGACGCGCGACGGCGCCGGCAAGTGCACGCCGCACGACGGGCCCGCGGACCTCGAGATCGGGCTGGCCGACCTGGCCACCGTGTACATGGGCGCCCACCGGGGCGCCCAGTTGGCCCGGGCCAAGCGCATCACCGAGCTGCGCCAGGGCGCGCTGGGCCGGCTGGACGCCGCCTTCGGCGCCGAGCGGGCCCCGTTCTGCGGCACGGTGCTGTGAGACCGTTCTACGATCGCCCGGAAAGCTTTGGCGGCCAGCCTGTTTCGTTGGTTCGACGGGCGCCGGCCGGGCCGCGTCGGTGAGAGCAAGCCGCGACCGCCCGCCGAACGGCTATCCTGGGTGATGGTTCGGGATTTCGCTCCGCGGCAGAACGCCTGTTATTGTCGCCTACGCGGTCTCGGCCGACCACAAGCGCCGTTAGCTCAGTTGGTAGAGCAGCTGACTCTTAATCAGCGGGTCCGGGGTTCGAAACCCTGACGGCGCACCACCTGCGGAATTTTCGTCTGTTCGGCGGCTCCCGCCGCGACCCCACGGGTTTTCCCGAAGCGCCCCGCGCATACCATCGCAGCGACGGTGATTTCTCAAAAGGGGTCCTGTGAAAACTGAGCTGAAGTGGGTCGAACCCTACCCGGGCCACTTCCACGCCAACATCGATGACCGCAGCGAATACCGGGTTCACGCGGTCTCGACGGGCGGCTTTCGCGCCGAGCGCGTTGACGACGGCTTCGTGCACCACGATCTCGGCCGGGCCGCCAGTGCCGCCGAGGCTCAGGGTATCTGCCAGGACCTGCACACCCGGACCCTGCGGCGCGCGGCGTGGGAGGCCTACATGGCCGAGCACGACCCGCCGGGCTGGGAATAGCCGGCGGCGGCTGGCGCAGCGAATTCCGGAATCCATTTGCCGCCCTATCGCGACGCGAATAGGTAGTTTCTTGCTGGCACCGACCGGCGCCCAAAGGCCGGCCGGGCCCGTGAAATCCGCCGCGTCGAAGGAGCCGCAATGGGATTCATCCGGCCCAATCTGCCCGTCGTCGATGTGGCCGAGTGGAGCGCGCGGCCCCGCGCCGAGCGGCTGGTGCCGATGGCACGCCACATCGCCGAGAACGGGTTCGGCACGCCGCTGGTGATGCACGTGATGTACGGCGTGAAGATCGCGCTGTACGTCCTCGGCGGCTGGCTGTTCGCCTGGTCCACCCGGGGCATCGGCGGCTTCGCCGAGGTCGGCGCCTGGTGGTCGGAGCCGATCGTGTTCCAGAAGGCGGTGCTCTACACGATGCTGTTCGAGGTCGTCGGCCTCGGTTGCTGCTTCGGCCCGCTGGCCGGGCGCTATTTCCCGCCGATGGGTTCCATCCTGTACTGGTTGCGGCCCGGCACAATTCGGTTGCCGCCGTGGCCGAATCGAATCCCGTTGACCCGGGGCAGCACCCGGACGCCGTTGGACGCCGCGCTGTACGGCGCCCTGCTGGTGCTGCTGGTGGGGGCGCTGGTCTCCGACGGCAGCGGGCCGATTCCCGCTCTGGACACGGCAATCGGCGTGCTGCCGCGCTGGCAGACCGCCGCGATTTTGGGCGTGCTGGCCGTGATCGCCCTGCGCGACAAGGTCATCTTCCTGGCCGCGCGCGGCGAGGTGTATGCGCCCCTGGCGCTGGTGTTCCTGTTCGGCGGGGCGGACGTGGTGGTCGGGGCGAAGGTGGCCTTCATGGTGATCTGGCTGGGCGCGGCCACGTCGAAGCTCAACCGGCACTTCCCGTTCGTCATCTCGACGATGCTGGCCAACAACCCGTTCATCCCGTCCGGGCCGCTCAAGCGCTCGATGTTCCGGCGCTATCCCGACGACCTGCGGCCCAGCGCGCTGGCCGGGTTCATCGCGCACTTCTCCACCGCGGTCGAGGGCCTGGTGCCGCTGGTGCTCTTCTGTTCAACCGGGGGCTGGCCGACGGCGCTCGCCGCGTTCGTGATGATCGTGTTCCACCTCAACATCCTGCTGGCCTTCCCGATGGGCGTGCCGCTGGAGTGGAACGTGTTCATGATCTTCGGGGTGCTGTGGCTGTTCGTCGCGCATGCGCGGGTGGGGTTGTCGAGCGTCGCCGACCCGTGGCCGATCGCCCTGCTGTTCGTGGTGATGGCCGGCACCGTCGTCGTCGGCAACCTGTACCCGCGCAAGGTGTCCTTCCTGCCGGGCATGCGCTACTACGCGGGCAACTGGGACACCACGCTGTGGTGCGTGCGGCCGTCGGCCGACGAGAAGATCCGGGTCGGCGCTCGCGCGCTGGGCCCGATGCAGCACCTGCAGCTGGAGCGGCTGTACGGCAGCAAGGAGGAGACCCTGATCCCGCTGCACCTGGCGCTGGCGTTCCGGGGCATGAACACCCACGGGCGCGCGCTGCTCACCCTGGCGCACCGGGCGATGGCCGACTACGACGAGGACGACTACAACCTGTGCGAGGGCGAAGTGCTGTGCGCCATGGTGCTGGGCTGGAACTTCGGCGACGGCCACCTGCACAACGAATGCCTGATCGAGGCGCTGCAGCAGCGCTGCGGGTTCGAGCCGGGCGAGGTGCGGGTGGTGATCCTGGACGCCCAGCCCATCCACCGCCAGACGCAGGAGTACCGGTTGGTCGACGCGGCGACGGGCGAATTCGAGCGCGGCTACTGCACCGTCGACGACATGGCCACCGCGCAGCCGTGGGCCGACGACATTCCGGTGTACGTCCAGACCGGCCGGGTCAGCGATTCCTGACCCGGCGCACCGCCACCACCACGACCAGCGCCCCCACCCCGGCGAGCGACGCCAGCACTACCGGCTTTTGCACGAATCCGATCACCCGGGCCTTGAGGTCGTCGGCGAGGCGGCGCGGGTTGGCCCGCTCGGCGAGGGAGTCGACGGTGGTCGCCAGCTGGTCACGGGCGACGTCGATGTCTCGCTTGATCGCTTCCGGGTCCCGGTCCGCCACTGTGTCCTCCAAGTCGCCCGCTGTCTGGCTCATGCGCCTGCCCGAACTACCCTAGATCAGCTGGCGGCGATCCCCACGCTCCGGTGAACAGAAAGGGACTCACCTTGACCGAGACCACGCGGCTCGCACCGGGCGACAAAGCGCCCGCCTTCAGCCTGCCCGACGCCGACGGCAAGACCGTGAAGCTGTCCGACTTCAAGGGCCGCAAGGTGATCGTGTACTTCTATCCGGCCGCGTTGACGCCGGGATGCACCAAGCAGGCGTGCGACTTTCGGGACAGCTTGGCCGAGCTCAACGGCGCCGGCTTGGACGTCGTCGGCATCTCCCCCGACAAGCCCGAGAAGCTGGCCAAGTTCCGCGACGCCGAGAAGCTGACCTTCCCGCTGCTGTCCGACCCGGACCGCAAGGTGCTGACGGCCTACGGCGCCTACGGCGAAAAGCAGATGTACGGCAAGACGGTCACCGGCGTCATCCGCTCCACCTTCGTGGTCGACGAGAAGGGCAGGATCGCCGTCGCCCAGTACAACGTGAAGGCCACCGGTCACGTCGCCAAGCTCCGCCGCGACCTGTCCGTCTAGTCAGCCCGGGTTGGGCAGGTCAGCCAGGTTGGCCAGGTTGGCCAGCAGCAGCGCCTCGCTGATCGCCGCGCGTTCCAGCACGCCCAGATGCAGGCTCTCGTTGATGCTGTGCGCTTGGGTCGCCGGGTCTTCCACGCCGGTGACCAGAATCTTCGCCTCCGGGAAGGCGGCCGCGAATTCGGCGATGAACGGGATGGAGCCGCCCATGCCCATGTCGATCGGCTCGGTGCCCCACGCCAGGCGGAAGGCCGCGCGGGCGGCGTCGTAGACGCTGCCGCTGGCGTCGATCGCGTAGGGTTCGCCGATGTCCCCGCGGGTGACGCTGACCTGTGCGCCCCACGGCGCGTGCTGTTGCAGGTGCGCGGTCAGCGCGTCCAGGTGCGCCGCCGCGTCGCCGCCGGGCGCCACCCGCATGCTGATCTTGGCACGGGCCCGCGGGATCAGCGTGTTGGACGCCCGCTCGATGGGTGTGGCGTCGATACCGATCACGGTGATCGCCGGTTTGGCCCAAAGCCGTTGCGGCACTGAGCCCGAGCCGATCTCGGACACGCCTGGCAGCAAGCCCGAATCGGCGCGGACCCGCTCGGGCGGATAGTCGGGATAGTTCAGCGTGGCGATGTCTGTCTCATGCAGTCCGGCGACGGCCACGTTGCCGTCGTCGTCGTGCAGGCTGGCCAGCAGGCGCACCAGCACGCTCAGCGCGTCGGGCACCACCCCACCCCACAACCCGGAGTGCAGACCGTGGTCGAGGGTGGCGACCTCGACCACGCAGTCGACCAGGCCGCGCAGCGACACCGTCAACGCCGGCGTGTCGGCGCTCCAGTTGTCCGAGTCGGCAATGACGATCACGTCGGCGGCCAGGGTGTCGCGGTGCGCGGCCAGCAACCGCCCCAACGACGGCGAGCCGGATTCCTCTTCGCCCTCTACGAAGACCGTCACCCCCACCGGCGGCCGGCCGCCGTGCGCCCGGAACGCCGCCAAATGTGTTGCGATGCCGGCCTTGTCGTCGGCGCTGCCGCGGCCGTAGAGCCGGCCGTCGCGTTCGGTGGGCTCGAAGGGCGGCGAGACCCATTGCCCGCGGTCGCCTTCGGGCTGCACGTCGTGGTGGGCATACAACAGCACGGTGGGCGCGCCGGGCGGCGCGGGATGGCGGGCGATGACCGCCGGCGCGCCGCCTTCGCTGACGATCCGCACATCGCCGAAACCGGCCTGCGCCAACAAATCTGCCACCGCCCGCGCGCTGCGCTGCACCTCGGACCGTCGCCCGGGGTCGGCCCACACCGATTCGATGCGCACCAGCTCTTCCAGGTCGCGCCGCACCGACGGCAGCACCTCGCGCACCCGCTCCGTTATCTCGCGAGCAGACGCAAAAGCCCCTTCTTCACGGCGTGTCGCGGCGCTATTGTGTCTGCTCGCGCTCAAGGAGTCTCCAGGATCGCCACCGCGGCGGCGGTGTCTTTCTCGTGCGTCAGCGACACGTGAATCGTCACGTCGGCCAGGTGCTTGGCGATGTCACCGCTCAACCGGACCCGCGGGCGCCCCCACATGTCGGTGACCACCTCGATGTCGCGGTGGATGTCCTCGCGCAGCACCGGCCGCTGCGCGAACCGTGAACCCGACCAGGCCTTGATCACGGCCTCCTTGGCGGCCCAGCGGGCCGCCAGGTGACGCGCCGCCGACGAGCTCTTGTCCGACGCGTCGCGGCGCTCCCCCGGCGTGAACGTCTCGGAGAAGACCGTTCCCGGCTGGTCGACCTGCTCGGCGAATTCGGGAATCGAGACGAGATCGATCCCCACACCGACAATTCCCATGGGTCGCCAGGCTAACGGATCGCCGCCGTCACCCGGCAGAGACCTGGTAGGCGTCGCCGTCACCCAACCGCGAGGCGGGATCGAGCAGCATCGCGGCCTCCTGACGCTTCTCCGGCACGTCATGGTCGAAGCGACGGTCCGGTGGCCGCTGGTACATCGGCGCGCCCCCGGCGATCGCCGAGACCAGCCGCCGCTGACCGGCCAGCAGCCGCGCGTTGGCGCGCTGCTGGTAGTCCGCGCGCTGCTCCGGGTCCAGCGCGGCGAGGAACGCCTGCGGGTGCACCAGCGCCACCAAACCCGAAACATGGCCGAAGCCAAGGCTGGTCACCATCCCCGCCTTCAGCGGGAACTTGTCGCCGAGCCGCAAGGTCTCGCGCACCCAGACGAAGTGGGCCGAGCCGGCGAGTTCGTCGTCGACGCAATCCAGGCTGCGGTTGGGCGGGATCACCCCGTCGCGCAGCATCTGGCACAGGCCCATCATCTGGAAGACCGCCGCGCCGCCCTTGGCGTGCCCGGTGAGGCTCTTCTGCGACACCACGAACAGCGGAGCACCCTCCGAGCGCCCCAGCGAGTCGGCGAGCCGCTCGTGCAGTTCGGTCTCGTTGGGATCGTTGGCCAGCGTCGAGGTGTCGTGCTTGGAGATCACCGCGACGTCGTCCGCGCCCACCCCGAGCTTGGCCAGCGCGCGCGCCAACGGCGACTCCTTGCCGCCGCGACCGGCTCCCAGCGCACCCAGCCCCGGCGCCGGGATCGAGGTGTGCACGCCGTCGGCGAACGACTGCGCGTAGGCCACCACCGCCAGCACCGGCAGACCCATCTTCAACGCCAGGTCGCCGCGGGCCAGCAGGATGGTGCCGCCGCCCTGGGCCTCGACGAAGCCGAGCCGGCGCCGGTCGTTGGGCCGGGAGAACTTGGCGTCCGAGATGCCCCGGCCGCGCATCATGCCGGTGTCGGCGGTGGCCGCCATGTCACCGAACCCGATGATGCCCTCCAGCGTCAGGTCGTCGATGCCGCCGGCGACCACCATCTCGGCCTTGCCCAGGCGGATCTTGTCGACGCCTTCCTCCACCGAGACCGCGGCCGTCGCGCACGCGGCCACCGGGTGGATCATGGCGCCGTAGCTGCCGATGTAGGACTGAACCACATGTGCGGCAACGATATTCGGCAGGATCTCCTGGAAGATGTCATTGGGCTTGTTACGGCCCAGCAGGTTGCCGTGATACAGCGTCTGCATCGAGGTGCCGCCGCCCATGCCGGTGCCCATGGTGTTGGCCACCAGGCTCGGGTGCACGTAGCGCATCACCTCGGCCGGGCTGAACCCGGCGCTCAGGAATGCGTCGACCGTCGCCACGATGTTCCAAACCGCTACCCGGTCAATGGAACTCGCCATGTCGGGGCTGATGCCCCAGACCGTCGGGTCGAACCCGGTAGGCAGCTGGCCGCCAACCACCCGCGACAGCTTGGTCTTTCGCGGCACCCGGATCTCGGTGCCCGCCTTGCGGGTGACCTGCCAGTCGCTGGAGTCGGGCACCGGCCGGATGATCGTGTGTTCGGGATCGAACTCGACGAACGCGCGGGCGTCGGCCTCCGAGGACACCACGAAGGTGAAGTCCTTGTCCAGGAACACCGAGACCAGCAGCGGCGACGCGTGATCGGGGTCGATCGCGCCGTCGTCGACGAACTCGCGGATGCCGCAGCGCGCCACGACGGTGTCGTGGTAGCGCTCGACCAGCTCGGACTCGTCGACCAGCTCACCGGATTCGGTGTCGTACCAACCGGGTTGGGGGTCGTCCTCCCAGCGGATCAGGCCGGTGGTCCAGGCCAGCTCGAGCACCCCCGCCGCCGACAGTTCGTTGTCGACCTCCATCTCGAAGCGGGTGCGCGACGAGCCGTACGGGCCGAGTTCGGCGCCGCCGACGATCACCACCAGATCGGCCGGGTCGACGTCCAGGTCGGCCCACTCCGGCGGCGGTGCCGGGGTGAACCCGCGCGGCGGCGACGGCAGCGCGGCGATGGTGCCCGGCGTCGGGCCGTCGTCGGCGGCCGGCTCCGCGCCGGTGGCCTGCTCGCGGGCCTTGGCGGCCAGCTCGGCCATGTCCAGGTCGGCCTCGCCCAGGCCGCCGGTCAGGTCGGCCTTGATCGGGGCGCTGGCCGCGGCCACCTTCGACTCGACGTCGCAGAGATCCAGCAGCATCGCCGCCATCTCGTCGGTGGAGTAGGTGGTGACGCCGGCCTGTTCGACCGCGTCGACGATGGCGTCGTTGTGGCCCATCAGCCCGGTGCCGCGGGTCCAGCCGATCAGCGCGTGCGCCAGGCTGACCCGGGCCGCCCAGGACGACTCGGCGTGCCAACGACTCACCAGCGCGTCCAGCGCCGACTTGGCCTCACCGTAAGCGCCGTCGCCGCCGAACATTCCGCGGTTGGGCGAGCCGGGCAGCACGACGTGCAGCCGGGAGGCGATGTCGCGCTCGGCACCGATCTTGGACAGCCCGCCGATCAGCCGCTGCACCGCCCACAGCAGCACCTTCATCTCCATCTCGGAGCGAGAGCCGGCCTCGGACAGGTCGCCGGCCACCCGCGGTGCGGCGAACGGGAACAACAGCGTCGGGGTCTGCGCGTCCTTGATGTGGATCGACTGGGGCCCAAGGCTTTCCGTCTGCTCGGTGCCGATCCACTCGACCAGCGCATCGATGTCGGAGTAGGACGCCATATTGGCCGCGACCACCCACAGCGCCGCGCCGTAGCGTGCGTGGTCGCGATACAGGCCCCGGTAGAACGCCAGCCGCTCGTCGTCCAGCTTCGACGTGGTCGCGATGACGGTGGCGCCGCCGTCGAGCAGTCGCGCGACCACCGACGAGGCGATCGAACCTTTGGACGCGCCGGTCACCACGGCGACCTCGTGGCTGTAGCGGCCCGGGTCGGGATTCTCGGCGCCGGCGGCGATGCGGCCGTACAGCGACGCGTGCACGGCGCGGCCCGCGGACAGGGCTTTGCCCTGCCACCAGGTGGCCTGGGTGGCCACGACATGGCCTGCGCCCTCGAACCTTTCGGACAGGTGCAGCCACTGCGAGTCGATGTCGCCCTCGTCGGCGAGCCACAACTTGACCAGGTCTTCGCGGGCACTGGCCCACCGGTCGTCGAACAGCACGGCCTTCTTGGGGTCGAACACCGGCGCCACCAGACGCGGCCAGTCCGCGCCGAGTTCGGCCGTCACCAGATCGATCAGCTCGGCGTCGGTGGCCGCTGACGCGGCCGCGGCGCCGGCCGGCTCGTCCAGGCCCAGCTGGTTGAGCACCAGGCGCGCCGCCGAGGCCAGCACGCCGTCGCGGCCGGTGATCTGTTCGGTGAATTCGCCCAGTGCGGCGGCGTCGATGGTCGCACCGGCACCGCCACCGCCCGCGGACGGCAGCGCCACCGTGATGCCGCGCCGCGCGGCGACCGCGGCGACCGCGGCGTCGATGGCCTTGTCGACGGCGGCGGCGTCGGCCAGCGCGCCCTCGTGCAGATGACCCAGCGCGCCGCCGCGGACACTGGTGCCCTCGCGGGTGCCCAGCGCCACCTCGACCGTGACGTGCTTGGCCCAGCCCTCGCCGAGCTCCCAGGTCTTCTTGACCCGCTCGGCGATGGCGCCGGGCCGCTTACCCGAGGGCCCCAGCACCGTGCGCAGCTGGTCATTGATCGCATCGGAAAGCACTGGGCCGTAAGGCTTGTAGGTGCGCGCCAGCTTGGTCACCTGAGCGCGCAACCCGGCCAGGTCGGCTTCGGCCGCGCCGTCGATGGCGCCCAGGTTCAGCTCCGACCCCAGGTCCACCAGCAGCTGGTTGCGCCGCGACGAGGCGCCGTCGGTGATGGACTCGATGGAGTCCAGCTCCTCGATCTGGTCGATGCGCATCTTGGCCGACAGCGCGATCAGCGCCAGCGTGGCATCGGCGGCGTCGAACGGGATGTCCTCGGGACGCGGAGCCCCGGACGGAGCCGCGGCGGGAGCCGGTGCGGCGGCGGGGGCGACATCGGACATGGGTGCACCGTCCGATGAGGCCGGAACGGCCGAATCGGAAGCCTCGTCCGCCTCCGGTTCCGGCTCGGGGTCGGTGTCGGTGGCGAACAGCACCGCCGCGTCACGCTCGGCATTGAGCACTTCGACTGTGCTGTGCGCATATTCGGGCAGTTTGAGGGTGTTGGTGGCCAGCCCGGCGACGGTCGGTGCGGACTTCACACCGATCTCGACGAACCGCTCCACGCCCAGACCGCCGGCCGCCTCCTCGGTGAACAGCAGGTCCTGGGTTTCGATCCAGCGCACCGGGCTGGCGAACTGCCAGGCCAGCAGCTCGATCAACACCGTGCGGGCCATCTCGATCCGGCGCTCGGCGAGCCAGGTGTCGTAGTCGGCCAGGATCGGGTCGAGCGGCTCGGCCGGCACCAGGTCGCGGATCTCCTGGATGAAGTCGCGGTCCAGGGTGAACGGCCGCGGCACCAGGTTGGGGATGTAGCGCCCGATGATGATGTCGGGATCCTTGTCGCGCGGCATCACCCGGTCCAGCGAACGCCGGAACTCCGCCACACCGACGCGCAGCACCCGCGAGTGGAAGGGCACGTCGATGCCGGGCACCAAGATGAACGAGCGCTTGCCGCCGGTGATCTCGCGACGCCGCTCCACCTCTTCCTCGAGCGCCTCCAGCCCGCGCACCGTGCCGGCGATCGCGTACTGCGAACCCCGCAGGTTGAAGTTCACGATCTCCAGGAATTCCCCTGTGCGCTCGGCGATTCCCGCGACGAACGCCGGCACCTCGTCGTCCGGCAGGTCGATCTGCGACGGGCGGATCGCCGCCAGCCGGTAGTTGGACCGGCCCAGCTCGTCGCGCGGCACGATGTCGTGCATCTTGGAGCCGCGGTGAAACACCGTCTCCAGCAAGGCTTCCAGCTCGTAGATGCCCGTCACGCAGGCCAGCGCGGTGTACTCGCCGACGGAGTGCCCGCAGGCGATCGCGTCCTCGACGAAGGCGCCCTGCTCACGCATCTCGGCGACTTGCGCCGCCGCCACCGTGGCCATCGCGACCTGGGTGAACTGCGTCAGGTACAGCACGCCCTCGGGGTGGTTGTAGTGCACACCGCTGGCGATGATGCTGGTCGGGTTGTCGCGCACCACGTGCAGCACCGAGAAGCCCAGCGTGTCGCGGGTGAACTTGTCGGCCTTGTCCCACACCTTGCGCGCGGCCTTGGACCGGGCCCGCACGTCCATGCCCATGCCCTTGTGCTGAATGCCCTGGCCGGGGAACGCATAGACGGTGCGCGGGGCGGCCAGGCGCGCGGTCGCGGACATCACCAGGTCCGACCCGACGCGGGCGGCCACCTCCAAAACCTCTGCGCCCTGGTCGATTCCGACACGGTCCACGCGGAACGCGACCTCGTCACCGGGACGCACCATGCCCAGGAAGCGGGCGGTCCAGCCGATCAGCCGCGCCGGCGGGCGGGCCTGACCGTCGGTGGCGGTCACCGCGTGCTGGGCGGCGGCGGACAGCCACATGCCGTGCACGATCGGCGTTTCCAGACCGGCCAGCAGCGCGGCGGCCCGGTCGGTGTGGATGGGGTTGTGGTCGCCGGACACCACCGCGAAGGGACGCATGTCGACGGGCGCGGTGATGGTGACGTCGCGGCGGCGCCGGCGCGGGGTGTCGGTCGCGTTCTCCGACACCGCTCCCCCGGCGCGCGCGGGGTCGGTCAGTTCGGCGGGGCCGGTGCGGCCCAGGATCGCGAAACGCTCGTCGAGGGTGGCGATCACCTGGCCGTCGGCGTCGGCGATGGTGACCGAAACCGGGACGACGCGGCCCATGTCGGTGTCGGCGGCCGCCGAAGCCGTTGCGGTGACGGTCAATTGGGCCAGCGTGGTGGGCAGCTTGCCGACCATGTGCGCGGCGTGGTCCAGGTGCACCAGGCTCAGCAGGCCCTCCACGACCGGGACGCCGGTGTCGGTGGCCGCCGCACCGATCGCCGCGAAGACCGCCGGCCAGCACAGGCCGACCAGCGCGTCGGGCACGGTGGTGAGGCTGGGCGCCAACGGCTCACCGAAGGTGGCCGTGACCCCGGTGTGGTCGGCGACCCGCTCGGGATCCCAGTCCACCGTGACGGTGGCCGCGCCGTCGACGACCTTCGGCAAGAACTCCGGCCCATCCACGCCGGCGGCGATCGCCAGCACCGCGCGCATCGCCGTGGCCGCGTCGTCGGTGGAGACCACCGGGGTGCCGCCGTCAATGGTGTTGGGCGGCAAGGTGAATGGAATCTCGACCCAGGTGCCCGACACCGGGACGCTGAGGACGACGCGGTCGCCCTCGACCTGCAGCCGCGCCCCGGTGGACGAGTGGGTGGCGCGGCGGCTGTCCGGCCCGTCGTGCACCAGCCAGTCGCCGGGCTCGGCGATGCGGTGGACCGGATTGATCGCGGTGCGGCCGGCCCACTGCACGTCGGGGGCGTCCAGCACCACGGCCAGCGGTCCCGTCACGTCGGCGCGACCGGTCCGGCGCGACGTGACGGCCGCGGGTTGCACCCCGGCGGCCAGCGCCTCGTCGATGGCGGCCTGCTCGAAGCGGTCCAGCAGTTCCCCGACGGGTTCGTCCATCCGGGTGATGCCGGCCACCGCGGCGGTGCCCGGGATGATGCACACCTGGTCGGCGTCGTAGCGGGCGTCGTGGGCCTGCCACAGCGAGTCGCTGCGCCACCAGCGCCGGACGTCCTTGTCGATGACCGGCACGAAGTTGACCGGCTTGCCGGGCGTCTTGCACAGCGTGACGAAGAACGGGACGTCGGCCGGGTGCAGCTGCACGGATTCGGCGTCGGGGTAGTGCGCCAGCAGGGTGGCGATGGCCTCGGCCGGGTTTTCCAGCAGCCGCGCGCCGTCCTCGGTCGAGCCGTCGAACAGCGTCTCGATGGGACCGAAATCCTTTGCGTGCAAACGTGCTTCGGCGCGTTGCAGCATCTGCTCGAAACGGTCGCGCCAGGTGTCGGCCAGCCACGGGCTGCCCGGTGACGCGGTGTCGGCGGTGGAGTCGCCGTCGCCGATGGCCAGCTCGACATAGCGCTGCAGCCACTGCAGGTAGGTCATCTCCCCGACGTCGCCGAAGTACGGCTTGGCGGTCTTGGCCATCGCGGCGATGATCTCGTCGCGGCGTTCCGCGACGGCCTCGGCGTCACCGGCGACCTCGTCCAGCAGCCGGCCGCACCGCGAGGCGCTGTTGTCGATCTCGTGGATGTCCGCGCCGAGCTGGCTGCGGCTGGATGCCATGCCGCCCACGGCTTTTCCGGCGCCGATCCAGTGCTCGGTGCCCTGGGTTTCGACCAGCATCCGCTTGACCGACGGCGAGGTGGTGGACTCCAGCGTCGCCATCGCCGCGGTGCCGACCAGGATGCCGTCGATCGGCATCAGCGGGAAGCCGTACTTCTCGGCCCACCGACCGGACAGGTACTCGGCCGCCCGCTCGGGGGTGCCGATGCCGCCGCCGACGCAGACGGTGATGTTGGGCCGCGACCGCAGCTCCGAGTAGGTCGCCAGCAGCAGGTCGTCGAGGTCCTCCCAGGAGTGGTGGCCGCCGGCGCGGCCGCCCTCGATGTGCACGATCACCGGCTTGGTGGACACCTCGGTGGCGATGCGGATCACCGAACGGATCTGTTCGACGGTGCCGGGCTTGAACACGATGTTGCTGATGCCGACGTCGCCCAGCTCCTCGATCAGCTCGACGGCCTCCTCCAGCTCGGGGATGCCGGCGCTGATCACCAGGCCGTCGATCGCCGCGCCGGACTGGCGCGCCTTCTGCACCAGCCGCTTGCCGCCGACCTGCAGCTTCCACAGGTACGGGTCCAAGAACAGCGCGTTGAACTGGTAGGTGCGGCCCTCCTCGAGCAGCCCGGACAGCTCCTCGATCCGGGCGGCGAAGATCTCCTCGGTGACCTGCCCGCCGCCGGCCAGCTCGGCCCAGTGCCCGGCGTTGGCCGCGGCGGCCACGATCTTGGCGTCCACCGTGGTCGGGGTCATGCCGGCCAACAGGATCGGCGAGCGGCCCGTCAGGCGGGTGAACTTGGTCGACAGCTTGACCCTGCCGTCGGGCAGCCGAACCAGCGTCGGGGCGTAGCTCGACCAGGCCCGCGCCACCTCGGGGACGGCGCCGACGGTGAACAGGTTGCGCTGTCCCCCGCGGGTCGCGGCGGGCACGATGCCCACACCGAGGCCGCGGATCACCGGCGCGGTCAGCCGGGTCAGGATGTCGCCGGGGCCCAGGTCCAGAATCCAGCGCGCGCCCGACTCGTGTACGCGGGTGATCTCCTGCACCCAGTCCACCCGGCGCACCAGGATGGCCTCGGTCAGTTCCCGGGCCAGGGCGACGTCCAGGCCGACTTTCTCTGCCCAGCCGCCGACGATATCGATGCCGTCGGCCAGCCGGGGCGTGTGGAAGCCCACCTCGACCTGCACCGGATCGAACACCGGCGCGAAGACGTCGCCGCCGCGCAGCTTGTTCTTGCGCTCGGCCTCTTCCTTCTCCGAGATCTGCCGGCAGTACAGCTCGAAGCGCGACAACTGTTCCGGGGTGCCGGTGATGACGACCGAACGGCGGCCGTTGCGGATGGACAGCACGGGCGGCAGCACGGTGCGTACGTCCTGGGCGAACTCGTCGAGCAGCCGGCTGATCCGCTCGGGGTCGGCGTTGGTGACCGACACCATGGGCGGACGGTCGCCGAGCACCGAGATGCCGCGCCGGCGGGCCACCAGCGTGCCGGCGGCACCGATCAGCTGGGCCAGCGCCAGCAGCTCGACGTCGCGAGCGCCCGCGCCTTTGAGCGCCTCGACGGCCAGCACGCCCTGGGAATGTCCGGCGACGGCCACCGGCGGCGTGGCCGTCAGGTCCATGCCCTGGCGTGCCAGCGCGCGCACGGCCGCGATCTGGGTCAGCAGCACGCCGGGGATGGAGACCGCGGCCGAGGTCAGGTGCTTGTTGGACGGGACCGGGTCCTCGGCGGCCAGCGCGCGCACCCAGGACAGCGGCTCGAAGCCGATCGGGCGCACCACGACGAGCTCTTTCGCCACCGGCTCGAGCAGCAGGTCGACCTCACCGACCAGGGTTGCCAGCTCCGGCTCGATGCCGGCCGACGAGACCAGCTCTTCGAGGGTCTCCAGCCAGGCGCTGCCCTGGCCGCCGAAGGCCACCGCGTAGGGCTCGCCGGCCGCCAGGCGGTCGACCAGAGCATGCGTGTCCCCGGCTGGTGGGTGCTTGACCCCATGCGGGCCCTGCCCGTCGCGGTCGGCGGACACCCGGTCGTGCTCGTGGATCGTCACCTTCTCTGTCTCCCCTGATATGCGTCTTTAGGTCTGAAGTTCGTGTGGCGGTCACCGCCAGAGGGTTGGGGCCTCGTCGGTGCCCGTCGATTCCGCGTCGAATCGCGGCCGGGAAACGGCCGGCCGGTGTGACGTCGGCGGCCGCCCCGGTGGTGCGAAGCGGCGCGGCGGACTTCATCGGCTGCACTAAGAGTGTCATAAGGATCGGCCCCTCGTTTCGCGTGCTGATCGGTTACTGGTGAGTTCTACGCATGGGTAACCGTGTTGTGGGTAACACCGGGTTTCGCCGGCGGCGCGGACGCGGCGAACAAACCTGCTGCGTGCAGGTGGTTACGGTCGAGTAGCTATAACTGCGCAGATCAAAGCAGTTTTGTTATCGAATCGTTATGTAAAAATTTTGCGCCGCGAAGCGCCGTCGAGCCGGCGTCGGCGGCGCCGTGCGGCGATCGCCGGCGGCCGCGCGCCGAGAAAATGAGCGAACGAGTGTTTGCTGGAATTTCTAAGAGTCGGCCTTCCGGCCGGCCCGGCGGCCGCGGTGACGGCTCGCGAGGGCCCGGCGGCGGCTAGACCCACTGCCCGAATTGGGGCTTGAGGATCTCGTTGATGTCCACCCCGACCCCGCCCACGCTGCGTTTGTCGATCTCGACCTGGTGCAGATGGGCGGCCGGATGGGTGAACCCCTTGGGCGATCCCCAGTTGTGCTGCCAGAAATAGGAGCCCAGCCCGTCGTGCAACGCCCAATCGATGGTTTTGGAATTGGCGTACACGCCTGTGCGCTGATGGCCGATCACCGACTCCCACGACCGCAGATACGGCGCGATCTGGCTCTTGTACTGCTCGTAGGACGGGTCGTCGTCGATCGAGGCGTAAATGGGTGCGGTGGCCGGCCCGCCCGCCGCGGCGTGCAGCTGCATGCCGCGCTGCGCGTGCTGCAGGCCGGCGCTGGCGCCGCCCAGCCAGTCCGCGGTGTTGCCCTTGCCGTACTGGTAGCAGGACACGATCTTGAGCCCGTTGGCGTTGAGATCGCGCGCCTCGGCCACCTGGATCGGCTTGCCCAGCATCCAGTTCCCGCCGGGCCGGCGGTCCGACACGTACCGAATCGCCCCCAGGGCGCCGGCCGCCCGCAACTGGCTGCCCGGGATGACACCGGCCGCGTAGTCGAGCAGGGTGCCCAGCGATGCCGACGCCGGCGCGGCGTACGCCGTCGAACCCGCGACGCCCAGGCCCAGCAGGGCCGGCGCCGCGGCCGCGAATTTCAGCAGATCGCGCCGCGAAACGGAGGACACAGGCCATAGGGTACGACATAAACCCCATGTGCCCCGTTGATCACACGAGTCACATTTGTATCACGGCGTCGCATCGGCGGTTTGGGCCCGGTCCGCCGCGGGCAGCACGATGACGCTCACCGCCGCCAGGCCCCGGCGCGCGGTCTGCCGCGCGATCTCCTCGATGAACCGGGCGGCCGCCGGGCTGATCGAGCCCGCCCAGGCCCGAAACCCCTGCACGATCACCGGGTCCTGCCCCAACAGCGGTTGCACGCCTCGCAGCACCGTGACCACGTCGTCGGGCAGCGGGTCGGCCAGCTGCTGCTCGATCCAATTGTGCGCGAGTTCGGTTGCCGCCGATACGCTTTCGCCGAGCGCGATGACGTCGGCGGCCAGCCGGCGCAGCCGGTCGAACAGCACCTGGCGCCCCGGGGTCTCGGCCAGTTGGGCCAGCAGGGTGCTGGCCGCGCTCGGCAGCCTCATCTGCCCGAACAGGGCGGGGACCGGCAGGTCCCACTCGTCGAACAGGTCGGCATACATCGCGGCGACCGGCGCCGGCAGCGGGGCGCTGAGCCGCCCGATCACCCCGATGCTGTCGCGATGCGTGGTCGCCAGCTGGCGCAGCAGGTGCTCGCTGACGTCGGTGCCGTCGGCGGCCGCCCTTGACTGGGCGCAGGATTCGTCCAGGGCGCGGATCAGTTGGTCCAACCGGTCGCGCTGCTGGATCAGCAGTGCGCGGTGCTCGTCGAGCAGATCCGCCAGCGTGCTGTGCCCGCCGTGCAGCAATCGCTGAATGTCGTTGATGCCGACGCCGAGACTGCGCATCGGGTCGATGCGCAACAGGTCGAGCACCTGTTCCACGTCGAAGACGCGGTAGCCGTTGGACAGGTGGTCGGCGTGCAGCAGCCCGATCTTCTCGTAGTGGCGAATACGGCCCGAGGCGATTCCGGTCAGGGCCGTGACGTCGCCGATCAGCAACTGCTCAGCCACTCCTTGACCTTACAACTGTCGCAAGGTCTGTACTGAGCGGATGCAACACGATCAGCTCATCGACCTGACCCGGCGTGCCTTGAAGCTGGCGCGGGACAGGACAACCGATCTCGCCCCCACCGCCCACGTCGTCGACGCGCGTGACTACACCTGCGTGCAGCGGCACCAGCAGGACCGCGCCATGCTGCTGGCCAGCCCACAGTTGGTGGGCTACGTCTCGGAGCTGCCCGCCCCCGGGACGTATTGCACCAAGACGGTGATGGGCCGATCCGTCCTGTTGACCCGAACCTCCGACGGCTCGGTGAAGGCGTTCAACAACGTCTGCCTGCACCGCCAGTCGCAGGTGGCGACCGGATGCGGCACCGCCAGCCGGTTCAGTTGCCCCTACCACGCGTGGACCTACGACAACACCGGCCGGCTGGTCGGACTGCCGGGCCGCGAGGGATTCCCGGACGTGACGCTGCGCTCTGCCGGCCTGACCGAGCTGCCGGCCACCGAGTTCGCCGGATTCCTTTGGGTGTCACTGGATCCGGGAGCGACGCTGGACGTGGCCACCCACCTCGGGCCGCTCGCCGACGAACTCGACTCCTGGGGTATCGGCCGCTGGTCCCCGCTCGGCGAGAAGGTGCTCGACTGCGCGATCAACTGGAAACTCGCGATCGACACGTTCGCCGAGAACTACCATTTCGCCACCGTGCACCGGCAGACCTTCACCACGATCGCGCGCAGCAACTGCACGGTGTTCGACTCCTACGGGCCGCATCATAGGCTGGTCTTCCCGCTCAACACCATCCTGGAGCTCGACGACATACCCGAGGACCAGTGGAACCCGTTCCACAACATGGTGGTGATCTACGCGCTGTTCCCCAACATCGTGCTGTCGGTGACCATCGCCAACGGCGAGCTGTTCCGCGTCTACCCCGGCGATCGGCCCGGCCGGTCAATCACCGTCCACCAGAACGCAACACCGCAAGACCTTTCCGACGAATCCGTCGCCGCGGGCGTCCAGGCCGTCTTCGACTATGCGCACGCCACCGTGCGCGACGAGGACTACCGGCTGGTCGAGAGCCTGCAAGCCAACCTCGAGTCCGGCGCGCGCGACCACCTGGTGTTCGGCCGCAACGAGCCGGGATTGCAGCACCGCCACATCACCTGGGCCAAGGCGCTGGCGGCCTCAACCGGCTGACTCGGTGGACAGCACCGTCACCAGATCGTCCAATAACGTTGCCAGCGCGCCTGTCTGGGCGGGGCGCACGGCGGCCAGCAGTTCGACCGCCTCGCGCCGACGGCCGGCGGCCACCAACGGGGCCAATCGATCCACCGTCGCCCGCAGGTCGGGATCGGACGGTTCGGTATGCATGACGGTGGTGGCGAGCACCTCGACCAATTCCCAATCGCGGTAGAGCGCCAGGGACCGTTCGTTGAAGGCAAACGCGGTCACCGGTTGTCCCTGCAGGGTCCCGCGGTAACGGTAGGGGCCTTCCATGTATTCGATCGGCAGACCGTGCGCCGGCGCCGCCACCACCGGCTCGCCGGTGATGTCGAGTCCCAATGTGGGACAGGTGATCCGGTGACGATCGGGCAGGTACCGGGCAGGGGCAAGGGGACGCACCAAGGGCCGCATGCTCTCCGGCCAGCGGACGTAGCTGCTGACGGTGACCTCGACGTCCTCGGCGCACTCCGGCGCCATGGCGGAGTCGGGATAGCTGACCGTGATCCCGGTAAACGGTTGCAGGACATTGTTATTCGTGCGGTCGAACTGCCGCCAGATGCTCAGGTCGACGCCGTTGTCGAAGTTGATGGTGCGCCACTCGTGCGACCTGGCCCGTGGGTCTCCGCCGGATCCGCCACCGCCGGCGTATTTCGGGAACCACTGCCGATCGACATGACCGCTGCTGCCCGACACCTGGTGAACCTGCTCGCCCCAGCGCAGGGTGCCCGTCATCGCCATGCCGGTCTGGAAGTAGGAGTAGGTGTCGCGTTGGCCGAAGCAGACGATCTTTCCGTTGTAGGCCGACGCGCCCACCGGAGTCGGTGCGCGCGTTGGCGTTACGGCCAGGTCCAGGCGCATCCGCCGGCCGCAATGGTCCTCGCCGACCAGGCTCACCCGGTAGGTGTAGGGCAGTAAACCGCCGTCGCCGTTGCGGCAGCTGGTCCATGATGCGGTGCCGGCGCCACCGGCGTAGCTGATGTCGAGATAGCCGGCGGCCAGCCCCATCTTGCGTGGCGCCCCCGGCTCGAGATTGGCCGGCGGCATGTCGTAATCCGTATAGGTGCCGTAGTCGCCGGTATCGAGATCGAACAGCGCCATCGTGTAGAAATCGGCGACCACCGTGCCGCCGGGCCGGTTCTTGTTGAAGATGGTCAGGAAGGCGAACGACCGGTCGGCCCCGGCGGCCTCCAGCTGGCCCGCTAGGAACCAGGTGTCCGACTCCTGGTCACGGTGTTCGCCTTCGGCAGCGGGGAATTCGAGCTGGCCGTCTCCGGGCACCAGCTGGAATGGATAACTGCGCCAGTCGCTGTTCATCTCTCGCCTCGCCGTCGCCGATGATCCATCCGCGGCTTCCTGACTTGTCCTTTTTTCGCTATGTTAGCGTCAATAGCAAATTACGGTGCGGATCCGGTCCAGCGCCCATCGCTGCCTCGAGGAGGCGCCCGATGACGAAGAATTCCGACCATCGTTGCTACGACGAACTGTTCATCGGCGGGCAGTGGCGAAAGCCGGCCAATCCGCAGCAGCTCGACGTGATCTCGCCGCACTCCGAGCAGCCGATAGGCCATGCCCAGGCGGCCGGTCCCGAGGACGTCGACGCCGCCGTCGCCGCCGCGCGCCGGGCCTTCGATCACGGCCCATGGCCGCGGATGAGCCATGCCGAGCGGATGGCCAAGGTCGAACAGCTCGCCACGATCTACGCCGCGCACATGGACGAGATGGCCGACCTGATCACCGACGAGATGGGGTCGCCGCGCAGCTTCAGCCGGATGGGTCAGGGAGCGGCCGCCGCGACGCTGATCCACCTCACGCTGGCCGCCGCCCGGGACTTTCCCTGGACCGAACGCCGCCAGGGCGTGCTCGGCGAGGTGCACCTGCACCGGGCCCCGGTCGGGGTGGTGGGCGCGATCGTGCCGTGGAACGTGCCGCAGTTCCTGATCATGCCCAAACTGATCCCGGCGCTCATCGCGGGGTGCACGGTGATCGTGAAACCAGCACCCGAAACCCCTTTGGACGCTTTGTGGTTGGCCGAGATGATCGAGCAGCTGGAGCTGCCGCCGGGTGTGGTGTCGGTGCTTCCCGGCGGCACCGACGTGGGCGAGGCGCTGGTGCGCCACCCGGGAGTGGACAAGGTCGCGTTCACCGGCTCGAGTGCCGTGGGGCGCCGGATCGCCGCCCTGTGCGGGGAGCGGCTCAAGCGGGTGAGCCTCGAGTTGGGCGGCAAGTCGGCGGCGATCATCCTCGACGACGCCGACATCGACAAGACCGTCGCCGGCCTGAAGAGTGCGGGGCTGATGAACAACGGGCAGGCCTGCGTCGCCCAGACCCGCATCCTGGTCAGCGACCGCAAGCACGACGAGGTCGTCGACGCACTGGCCGCCATGATGGCGGAGCTGAATGTCGGCGATCCGGCCGCCGAGTCGACGGACATCGGACCGCTTGTCGCCCAACGCCAACAGCGCCGGGTCCAGGAGTACATCAAGTCCGGCCGCAGTGAGGGGGCCCGCATGGTGCTCGGCGGCGAGGACAGCCCGGCGGGGCGCGGCTGGTATGTGCGGCCGACGCTGTTCGCCGACGCCACCAACGACATGCGTATCGCCCGGGAGGAGATTTTCGGCCCGGTGTTGACGGTGTTGCGTTACCGCGACGAGGACGACGCCATCCGCATCGCCAACGAAACCGATTACGGCCTGGCCGGTTCGGTGTGGACGGCCGACGTCGCCCACGGCCTCGAGGTCGCCGCCGCGGTTCGCACCGGCACGTACGGCATCAACATGTACACCCTGGACATCGGCGCCCCGTTCGGCGGATTCAAGCAATCCGGCATCGGGCGGGAGTTCGGTCCCGAGGGGCTACATGAGTACGTCGAGCTTCAGACGCTCGTGTGCAAGGGGCAGCTGCCGCCGCTGTGAATTAGCGCCGAGCGTGCAACCACTGCGAAAATTCGGCGGATTTTTCGCAACCACTGCACGCTCGGCGCGTCAGGGCAGCTGCACGGTCAGCTCGACCGGGCAGCACAGCGCGCCATGCTGATTGGTCACTTCGATCTCGATGTCGACCAGGCATCTCGGCGGATCCACCGAGGTGTCGCGGCGCTTGGCGACCGCCCGGCCGCGCCCGATCATGGTGTCGCCGGCATATATCGGCCCGGCCAGCCGCATCGCGCGGCGCACCACCCGGCTGCGTGGGCCCGCCCACTCGGTGGCGACCCGGTCGGCGAAGCCGGCCAGGTGCATCGCGTTGACATAGATCGTCGGATTGCCTTGAGCCCGAGCGTAATCCGGATCGAAATGGCCGGGAAAGTAGTCCCACGTCGCTCCGGCGTTTTCCACCACCCGCTGGTAGCTGATGTGGTCGACCACTTCCGGCAGCTCGGCGGGGACGCTGAGCCGGCTCCAGTCCACGCCCGCACCGGTCACGACGACGGCCCCGGGGTGAAGCGGAACAACGTGTTCCGCGAGGTGGCGACCACCGTGCCGTCCTGGCGCCGATAGGTCTCCAGCGTCTCGACGAAGTGGCCGACGCCCAGCCGGGTCCGCTTCTCCGGTGACACCGACACCAGCTCGTCGACCACGGTCAGCACGTCGCCCTCGACGATGGGGTGGGGGAACTCGACCTCGTTGGCCGCGTTGATGAACGTGGTGCCCGGCAGCGGCACCCGCAGGGCGATCAATGAGGCGGATGGCCGGCCGTCGGGCTGCCAGGGCGGTGCTATCAGCCAGCCCATCAACAGCGCCGGCGGCGCCAGCAGTCCTCCCCAATGGCGTTGGGCGAACGCGGAATCCCAGTACGAGCGGTTGCCGTCGCGGACCATCGCGGCGAACAGCTGGATGCGCGCGGCGCTGACCGCCGTGCCCGCGGCGCGGGGTTCGCCCTTCGCGCCGACCATGCGCAGCGCGTCTTCATAGGTCCCGAAGGCCAGCCGCCGGCCGAAGTCCTGATCCACGTGCCGGCGCCGCTCACATGACGAGCGGGTGCCGACTCGGTACCGAATCCCACTGCAAGGCACGGGAAGTGAAATACCAGCCGCCCCGCTCGTAGATCAGCTCGTCGCGGAACACCCCGGTGGCCCGCAGCGCCGCGTCACCGAACATGGCCGCGAACAACACGGCGACGCACTGCTGCGTCGCGGTCACCCCGTCGACGTGGATCTCGTGATCGACGGTGACCAGGCGCTGGTCGTCGCCGCCGTCGAACGCGGCGCGCAGATCGGTGAACGCCTCTCCGTCGCGGGTGTAGCTCGCGCCGGAGTGGCGGAAGGTGGCGATCCAGCCATCGCGGTCGCCGTCCGAATAGGCCCGATCGTGCCGGGCGTTCAGGTTCAGGATGGCGGCTCGGCTCGTCGCGGCCTGAAGAAACTGTTCTTGTTGATAGGTCAGGGACATCTGCTTGTGAACCCTCTCCGGGAAACCCGACGGCGAACTGCGCGGTTGACGCTAACTCTACTTAGCGCCGGACGACATAGCCATGCTTCTCCCGATCCCAGACGTTCGTCGTTAATCCTCGGGCGCGCAACAAATCTTTACGTATTCGGCCGATGGCGTTCTTCGGGAGTTCAGGCACCGTTTCCACATATCTCGGCACACAGAAGTACGGCATCCGGTCCGCGCAGAAGTCGAGCAACTCCGCGCAATCCAGGGTGGCGCCCGGCCGCAGGGTCACGACCACCAACACGTCGTCCTCGCCCAGTTCGCCGGGCACGCCGACGGCGGCGGCCTCGGCCACCGCGGGGTGACCCATGACCACCGTCTCCACCTCGACCGAGGAGATGTTCTCGCCGCGCCGGCGCAACGCGTCTTTGATGCGGTCCACGTATGTCAGGTTCTGGTCGCGATCCAGCCGACCGAGATCGCCGGTGCGAAACCATTCCGGGTGCGGCCGCACCGCCAGGTCGTCGCCGATGTACCCCTCGCTCATGACGTGCGGATGTCTGGGGCGACAAGCGATCTCACCCACCGTGTCGGGAGGCAGTGAATTCCCGTGCGCGTCGAGGATTCGCACCTCGAAATCGGGATTCGGCCGGCCCGAGGTGCCCGGGATGCCGGCGTCGGCCAGCGCCTTGACGGCGATCGGAAACGCCTCGGTCATCCCGTACATCGTGACAATGCGGCAGCCGTAACGCTTTTCGATGTCGCGGTAGGACCTCGCATCGATCGGCGCGGCGGAGATGAACCGCAAGGGCAGCCGCGCGTCGCCCGGATCGGCAGGCAGGTTCTGCAGCATCGACACCATCGCCCCGGCTCCGGCGAATCCGACGGCGCCGTGCGCGCGGATGTCGTCCCACACCTCGCGGGGATGAAAAGCCGCCGCCAGCACCGTGGTTGCGCCGACCAGCATGGGTGCCAGCACGCTGGGCGCCGCGCTGAGATGAAACAACGGCATCGCCGTCCACAGCACCTCGCCCTGGCGGAACTCCCAGGCCGCCGCGACGGTCGCCGCGACCGAGAACAGGTAGTGCCAGGTGGTGGCGACCGCCTTGGACGGGCCGGTGGTGCCCGAGGTGTAGAACAAGCAGCCCAGCTCGCCCGCGTCCCCGCGGTCCTCGGCCGGTGCGCGGTCGGCGGCTCGACTCAGCGTCGCCGTCAGCGAATCCCCTTGCACCACAATGCGTGCGGGGCCCTCGAGCGCGGCGGCCGCTCGTTCGGCACGGGACCGATGTTCGGGGTCGGTGAAGATCACCGCGGGCCGGCACAGCCGCAGGGCGTGCAGCAGGAAATCGCCCTTGTGCGCGGCGTTGATCGCCGCGCTGACCGCCCCGATCCGCGCCGCGCCCAGCCAGAAGTAGACCCACTCGGGGCAGGTGCCGGAGAACAGCGCCACCCGGTCGCCGCGCCCAACACCCAAGTCGCTCAACATGTTCGCCGCCGCGCAGGACCGCTGCCGCATCTGCGCGAAGGTCACATCGACACCGGCGATCGACATCATCACCCGGTCCGGATGCTGCTCGGCGCGCCGATCCAGCACGGCGGGCACGGTGAAACGGTCCACGCCGAAGTCGGCCGGTGCCCGCATCAGGCCTTCGCGGCTGCCGGGTCGGGCTCGCCGTCGGCGGTGTAACCGAAATCGGTCGGGGCGGGTTGGGGTCCCGGGTAGAACCGGTGCGCCCAACGGCGAAGCGCCGCATAGTCGTGCGCCTCTTCCGGCGCCAGATTCGGCTTCTCCAGGTACTTCATGTTCTCCCACGTGAAGAAGTCCTGCTTGATGACTTCCTTCTGAAGCGCCAGGAACCGGGCGGCACGTCCGGTGGGCACGTCACCGGTGTCGCCCGGTTCACGCACGGACGCCTGGGTGTAGAAGTAGTCGGTGTAGTCCTCGTCGACCGGCGTCTGACCGGTGACCTGGACGGTGGCCACCAGCTCGCTGGGGAAGCGCACCACGCCCAGGCCCAGCGAGTAGTTGTCGTAGATGATCTTGGCGTCGACCGGCCCGTTCGGCGTCAGCCAGGTCTGCGCCCGGCCCCCGCCGAAATGCGCGTTGACCGTCGCGTGCAGGTGGTAGCCGGACACCTCGAACGACGCGGTGGTGGCCGGATTGGCCGCCTTGTGCACGTACTGGACGTGGTAGGGGTCGGCGGCGTTCTCGATGATCATCTGCGGGTGCACCTTGACCCGGTTGACCATCTGGGTGTGCGGATGCAGCGGGTAGTACTCGCCGGTTTCCAGCTCCGGCAGCACCGGCGGCTGCCAGTACGGGGCCCGGCCGTGCCGCTCGTGCCAGGCCAGCACGAAGCCGTACCACTCCATGCTCGGGTAGGTGCGGATGCGGACGTTGTTCTTGCAGCCGATCTTGCTGTAGGGAATCAGCGCGTTGCTGCCGTCGCCGCGCCACTGCCACCCGTGCCAGGGGCAGACGATGTTCTCGCCCTCCACGGTGCCGCCGACGCCGAGGTTGGCGCCCAAATGCTGACAGTAGGCGTCCATCACGTGCACCCGCCCCGACGCGGTGCGGAACAGCACCAACTCCTCGCCGAAGTAGTGCGCGCGCTTGACCTGGCCGGGGGCCAGGTCGGATCCGAACGCCACGATGAACCAGCCCGTCGGGAACCGGTAGGTCGACAATGCGATGCCGGCCTGCCCGAACTCCCGCTCCGAAGGATCCTCGGCCGAATCGGGGGCCGAATCCGAAACTGTACGCGCCACTTGCACTCCGTATCCCGTCCGGACCAAAGGCTAGCCGGGCGCCGCCCGGCGCTCACCGCGGTTCGACGACCAGGTCTATTTTTACTATTTTAAGCATTGAACGTCAACGCGGCCACCGCCGCGTGCGGCGACGATCCGGCAGAACGGGGTTTGGCGATGACGACGGCAGCGGTCGACCTTTCGGATTTCTCCTTGTGGTGCAACGGCTTTCCCGACGAGCTCTTCACCGAGCTGCGCCGCACCCGGCTGCTTTTTCACCACGACCTCACCCCGGGCGTGGCGGCGACCGTGCACCGGGATTTCTGGGTGGCGACCAAGCACCGGCACGCGGTCCGCCTGCACCGCGACACCGAGTCGTTCACCGCGGCCGACGGCCCGCTCATCCAGCCGGTCGCCATGTTCTCGTCGTCGCCGACGATCATCACCATGGACCCGCCGGAGCTGAACAAGCGCCGCAAGCTCATCTCGAACGCGTTCAATCCGCGGGCGATCGCCAAGCTGGAGGACGGCATCCGGGCGCGTGCGGCGCGGATGATCGACAACCTGCTCGCCCACGGCGGCGGCGACTGGATCGAGGACGTCGCCGACGCGTTGCCGATGACGGTGATCGGCGACATCCTCGGCATCCCCGAGCGGGACCGACCGCGAATCTTCGACCTGTTCGACCGCATCCTCAAGGCGCTGGCACCCGATGCGCACCCGCGCGGCGGGGTGGAGCTCGAGCTGTTCGCCTCGGTCTTCGACTATGCAATGCAGCTGACCGCCGACAAGCGGCGCAACCCCACCGGCGACATCTGGAGCACGCTCGCGACCGCGGTGATCACCGGGGAAGACGGCGAGGAATTCCGGCTGCCCGCCAACGAACTCGAATTCTTCTTCTTCGTCCTGGCTTTCGCCGGAAGCGACACCACCAAGAACGCCCTGGCCATCGGGCTGCAGGCGTTTCTGGCCAACCCCGGGCAGGTCGAGCGCTATCGCGCCGACGAGGCGCTGAGGCCGACGGCCGTCGAGGAGGTGTTGCGCTGGGCGTCGCCGGTGGCGTACTGGACCCGCACCGCCAAGGTCGACGTCGAGATGGACGGCCAGCGCATCGCCAAGGGCGAACGGGTGGTCTCGATGCTGCGGTCGGCCAACCGCGACGAGGAGGTCTTCGACGCCCCGTTCACGTTCGACATCGGCCGTCAGCCCAACCCGCACGTGGCGTTCGGCGGCGGCGGGCCGCACCACTGCCTGGGCGCCATGCTCGCACGCGCCGAGCTGCGCGCGGTGTTCGACGAGCTATTGCTGCGCTGCGACGACATCGAGATCGGTCCGGCCAAGGCCGCCTATCCGAACCTGATCACCAACATGTCGATCTACGACGAGATGCCGATCTCGCTGCGGCGGCGATAGGTCAGTCGATCAGCCGCAACGCGGCCTTGGGACACTGGTCCACCGCGGCGCGCACGTCGATTTCCAGCCGCGGCGGCACCGGCACGTCGGCGATCTGCACCACGTCGGCGTCCCCCAACTCGAACACGTCGGGCGCGAGCGATTCGCAGAAGCCGTTGGCCTCACAAAGGTTTTCGTCGACCGTCACGCGCATCAGCTACCCTCCACTTCTCTCAGAGGCCCTTGGGTCGGGTCCCGATCACCCCGCCGGCCGCGAGGTGGGTCAGTTCTTCGTCGGTCAGCCCGCACCGATCGCGCAGGATCTCTTCATTGTGCTCGCCCAGCTTCGGCGGGGGCCGCAGCAGCCACTTGTCCTGGCCGGTGAGCAGCGCGAAGGGCGGGCACGGATACAGGCCCACCCCGGTGCTGGGATGGTGCAGCGCTTCGAAGAACCCGCGCGCGAGCAGTTGCGGGTTGTCGGTGACCAGTGACGGCGACACCACCGGCGCGGCGGGAATGCCCGCGCCGGCCAGCAGATCCACCGTCGAGTCGAGGTCCTGCCGGCCGAACCACCGCGCCAGCCGGGCGTCGATGTCGTCGGCGCGTTGCCGGCGCCCGTCCACGGTGGCCAGATCCGGATCCGCACACCACGCGGGCCGATCCATCACGTCCACCAGCGCCCGCCACTGCGCGTCGTCGCCGACGCTGACCGCGATCCAATCGTCTTTGCCCCGTTCGGCTCCGGCGCAGCGATAGATGTTCTGGATCGCCGCGCCGTGCCCGCGGTTGCCCCGGCGGCTCAGCGTGACGCCGAAGACTTCGGCCTCGATGGCCTGGATCGCGGTGGCGTTGAGCACCGTTTCGAGCATCGGGAGCTCGACCAGTTGCCCGGTGCCGGTGCGTTCGGCGAAATTGAGCGCGGCCAGCACGGCGAACGCGGCGTGCACACCGGCCAGCGGGTCGCACGCTCCGCGCGGCGTGACCGGCGGACCCTCGGGCAGCCCGGTGATCCAGGCCAGGCCGGCGACCTGTTCCATGGTGGGAGCGAACCCGACCCGGTTCCGCCAGGGGCCCTCGACGCCGAACGCGGGCATCCGGGCGAACACCAGCCGGGGGTTGATGTCGAGCAGCACGTCGGCGGTCAGCCCGAACTGGTCCATCACCCGCGGCGAGAAGTTCTCGATCACCACGTCGGCGTCGGCGACCAGCCGGGTGAACAAACCGCGGCCTTGCTCGGAGCCCAAATCCAGTGTGACCGAACGCTTGTTGGTGTTCATCGCGTGGAACACCCAGCCGTACTCCCACCAGTCGTCCACATCGGTGCGCATGCCACCGGAATACCGGATGCCGTCGGGGCGCTGGATCGATTCGATCTTGACCACGTCGGCGCCGAACGCGGCCAGCAGATGTGTTGCCGACGGCCCCGCCCAAAACGCGGTGAGGTCGACGATGCGCACCCCGGCCAGCGGCAGCGGCGGCAGCGTCGGGTCCGGGGCGGAACCGGAATCGTCTCGGCGCCAAGGTGTTTCACGGTCGGCCTCGCCGACGGCGGGGGTGTCCCCGACGGGCGCGGGCGCACACGCCGACATCAGCCAGGGCGGGCGGGGCTGGTGGAAACCCGCGGGATTCTCGACGAACACGTCGCGCTCGCGCACGTATTCCAGATCCCGGATGGTGGAACCGTTACCCAGCGCGGCGATCGGCAGCCGGAAAAGCTGCCCCAATTCCACGATTTCGGCGACGGTGCGTTCGGCCAACCAGGGATGGATCAGTTCGCGGATCAGGTCGCGGTATTGCCACCGGCCGATCTGGAACCGCAACTGTTCGATCTCCTCCAATTGCGGGCATTCGACCATCGCGGCGAAGTCGAGCCACTGCTGACCGGTGACCATGGTGATCCCGACGTAGCCGTCCTTGGCGGGTTCGATCGACGGGACTTCGGTGGTGCGAAGGATCGGCGGGACGCGCAGCAACTGCGAATGCAGCCATTCGCTGCTCTGCATCGCGGTCAACGCCTCCAGCATGGACAGGTCGAGGTGTTCGCCGGGGCCGCCGCGCTCGACGCGGCGGCGCAGCGCCAGCACGCCGAACGCGGCGAACACACCGCCCATGTACTCGCCCAGATCGCCCCCGATGGCGATCGGCGGCCCGGCCGGGTCGCCGCGGAACCCCGGCGAGCCCGCCCACGCCTGCAGCGTGAACTCGGTGGCGGCCCGCTGCGCGAAGGGGCCGGTCCAGCCGAAGTCGGAGATGGTGACGACGATGGCGCGCGGCGACTGCCGCAGCAGTCGGGACGGGTCGATGCCCAGCGCCGCGGCCCGCGACGGGCCGGCGGTGACGACGATGACGTCGGCGCCGGCCAGTTCGGCGCGAAACCGCGCCGCGTCGTCGCCGCCGGAGCCGAACGTCACGCTGCGTTTGCCCGCGTTGAGGTAGCTGAAAAACGGCGCGTCGGCGCCGGGGGCGACGGGCGAACCGCTCGCCGAATACCGGCGCAGCCAATCCCCTTGCGGCGGTTCGATTTTGCGCACCTGCGCGCCGGCGTCGAGCAGCAGCTTGCCGCAGTAGCTGCCGGCTATCCGGTCGCTGATCTCGACGACACGCAAATCCCGTAGCGGTGTCGGCCGGCTGTCGGACCGCTCGCTCAAGTGCACCCGCCCTTCCGATCGACGCGCGATCAGGGAAGCTATTTATATCATTACTGTTAAAATAGCTAAGCCAGCGAGTTGCTGTTCGTTTCGAGGATCGGATGACCGCCTTGGGAATTGGCCCCGACGCCCGGCGCCGGTTGTCGGCGCCGCGGATCGCCGAAATCGTAGCCGACGAGCTGCGCCGTCAGATCATCAGCGGCGAGCTGGCCGACGGCGATTTGTTGCCGCGCCAGGAGGTCCTGGTCGAGCAGTTCAACGTGAGCCTGGTGTCGCTGCGCGAGGCGTTGCGGATTTTGGAGACCGAGGGCCTGGTTTCGGTGCGACGGGGTAACCGCGGCGGCGCCGTCGTGCATGCCCCGGCGAAGACCAGCGCCGCCTACATGCTGGGCCTGCTGCTGCAGAGTGAATCCGTGGCGGTGGCCGACCTGGGCATGGCGCTGCAGGAACTGGAGCCCGCCTGCGCCGCGTTGGCCGCGCGGCGACCGGACCGGGCGGACACGCTGGTGCCCGAGCTGACGAAGATCAACGAGTCGATGGCCACCCACCTCGACGACGGCCGGCTGTTCACCGAAATCGGCCGCCAATTCCACGATCTCGTGGTCCGCGGCTGCGGAAACCACACCATCATCGCGGTGGTCGGCAGCCTGGAGACGCTGTGGACCAGTCACGAAAGGCAGTGGGCCGACGAGAGCTCCTCCCGCGGCACCTACCCCTCGCTCGCGCAGCGCCGCGCGGTGCTCAACACCCACGTCAAGCTGACCGAGACCATCGCCGAGGGCAACGTCGACCGCGCCCGCCGGATCGCCGGCCGGCATCTGGCCGACACCCAGACCTACGTGCTCTCCGGTCAGCCCGATCAACGGATTCACGCGTTCTCCCCGCAGGCGCTGGCGCGGCCGCGGGACCTCCGGCGCTCCTGAAGGGCGGCCTGCGATCCTCATGCGAACCGCATTGGTCACCGGTGGCAGCGGCGGGATCGGTAAGGGGTGCGCTCGCAAGCTGGTCGAACGCGGCTACGACGTGTTGCTGTGCGCCCGCCGCGAAGCCCCGTTGCGCGCGGCGGCCGAGGAGATCGGTGCCCGCCACGTCGTGGCCGATGCCTCCGATCCGATCGGATTCCCCGCTGCCCTACGCACATTGGAGACGGTCGACCTCGTCGTCCACGCGGCGGGCGCGCTGGGCGGAACCTACGCGCGCAAGCAGACCTTCGAGCAGTGGCGGGCCATCATCTCGGCCAACCTGGATTCGTGCTTCGTGGTGACCTCGGCGGTGCTGCCCAAGATGAAAGCCGGCTCCCGGCTGGTGTTCATCTCATCCTCGGCGGCGCACGAACCGATGCCGGCCCGCACCGCCTACTCCGCGTCGAAGGCCGGCATGAATGCGTTCGCGCGGGCGCTGGCGCTCGAGGTCGACCGCGACGGGATCAGCGTGCACCTCGTCACGCCGGGCCCGGTGGCCACCGAGATGCTGCAGGACGTGCCGTTCGAGATGTATGCGATCGCGGTGTCCGACGTCGCCGAGGCGGTCGTCTTTCTGGACACCGTCGACCCGTCGGTCGATCTGCCCGAGATCCGGTTGTCCGCCGTCCAGCGCGGCCCGTTCGCCCGCCCGCCGGTGGTGCCCACCGAGGCCCGCCGCCGCGCGCAACGGGGTTGACGCTCACCGGGCCGGGAAGGCCGTGATCACCGATTCGCCGAACTCGCGCAGCGAATCCGGGGCGGCGAAGTCGGCGAACCACACGTAGAACCGCTCGACGCGTTGGGCGGCCAGGCCGCTGAAGTGCCCGATGAGTTCGTCGGCGTCCCCGCAGACCAAACCGGACCCCAAGTTGCCGAAGCGCCGGGTGCTCACCTCGCGCACCTTTTCGGGATCCTGGCCGGCACGGACGAAGCCCACCATCTGCTGAATGGACAGCCGGGCGCTGCCCGCGGCCGGCGCCAGCGCCGGCAACTTGTCGAGCTTGTTGGCCGGCAGATTCCACCAATCCGCATGAGTGCGAACAAGTTCCATCATCCGCGGGCCGCTTCCGCCCAGCACCAGCGGTATCGGATGCGAGCGTCGCGGGGCCTGCGCCTCGCCGCGCCCGTCGTCGCCCCAGTACCGCTTGATGAGTTCGAGGTGCCGCGCGAGCTGGGCCACCCTGGCCTTCGGATCCTGCTGGCCGACATCGAATCTGGCGAATTCGGCCGGCCAGGATCCGGCACCCAGGCCCAACTCGAATCTTCCCTCCGACGCCTCGGACAGCGTGACCGCCTGTTTGGCCAGCACCGCGGGATGCCGGAACGCGTCGCACAGCACCAGGTGGCCGATCCGCAGCCGCTCGGTCTTGGCCGCCACCCAGGTGGCGATGCCCATTGCCTCCCAGATGTTTTCGTCCCGAAGTCCGGGCGCTTCCAGGTGATCGATGAAGGCGATGCCGTCGAAACCACTGGCCTCGGCGCGGCGCGCCCGTTCCGCGATGTCGGCGGCCGACAACCGGACCTGGGGCAGGAACAGATACCACTCGACCATGCGCGCCACCTCAAGCGTGAGATTCGGTGCGATTGCACCCGCCCGGCTAGTTTATTATTTTTACTATGTTAGAGGTCTTATGGATGTCGGACTGAACTCGGAGCAGTTGTCGCTGCGCGACGCCGTGCGCGACATATTACGGACGGAATGTCCGCCCGATGCCGCCCGGCAAGCGATCACCGATCCGGAGCGTTGGCGCGCCCTGTGGAAGACGGTCGTCGACCTGGGCTGGACTGAGCTGGCCGCCGCGAACGCCGGCGACTACGGACCGATGGAACTGGTCGTGGTTCTCGAGGAGTGTGGTGCCGCCATCGCGCCGATCCCGTTGTTGTGCAGCGTCGGTCTGGCCGCCGGGCTGTTGCGCGGCAGCGGCCTCGACGGGGTCCTGGCCGACATCGCCGGCGGCGCCGTCGCCACCGTGGCCGTCCACGCCGAAAAGTCCCGGCTGCCCGGGGTGCCGATGACGCTGCGGCAGGGGCGGCTGCGCGGTCGCGCGGTCGCGGTGCCCAACCTGGCGCGCGCGGAGCTTCTCGTCACGCTGGCCCGAACCGACGACGGCGGCACGGTGGCCGCGGTCGCCCGGTGCGGCGACGGGGTCACCGCGCTGCCCGCGGCCGAGTGCACCGATCCCGCCCAGCCGTTGGCCGGGGTGGAGATCGACGCCGAGCCGGTCGCGGTGGCGCCGGTCGACCTCGAGTCGGCGCTGCCGGCGCCGTGGGTGGCGTGCGCCGCCGACCTGGTGGGGGTGGCCGGCGCGGCGCTGCGCCGCTCCGTCGAGCACGCCAAGACGCGCCGCCAATTCGGCAAGCCGATCGGCGCGTTCCAGGGCGTCAAACATGCGCTGGCCGACAACTACGTCAGCGTGGAACGCGCCCGCAGCCTCACCTACGCCGCGGCGGCCCGGCTCGCCGATCCCGGCACGGCGCCCGGCGATGCGTGGACCGCGGCGGCCCTGGCCAAGGCGGCGGCCGGTGAGGCGGCCACCGGTTGCGCGCGCACCGCGGTCCAGGTGCACGGCGCGCTCGGGCAGACCTGGGAGCACGACGCGCATCTCTATGTCCGGCACGCCTGGCAGACCGCCGCCCTGCTGGGCGACAGCCGCGCGCTCTACCACGAGGTGGGCCGCCGGTTCTGCGGAGGCGCGGCGTGACGAGCGGGGTAAGCACTCGATCCGAGGTGGTCTCCGAGTTCGCGGCCTGGCTGGCGGCGTTCCTGCCGAATGACTATTACGAGAACTACCGGCGGTACCGCTGGGACCTCACGCTGCGCCGCGATTATCAGCGGGCCGCGTTCGAGGCCGGGTGGATCCAGCCGACCTGGCCGCGCGAGCACGGCGGCCGGTCGCTGGGCCTGCGCGACGCGATGGAGATCCGGCTGGAGGCGGCCCTGCGCTCGGCGCCCAAGCTGCCCAACATCGCCGGCCCCAACGTCGCCGCCCCCGGCATCCGCCAGTTCGGCACGCCCGCCCAGATCGAGCGGCTGCTGGTGCCGCTGCTGCGCGGTGACGAGTGGTGGGCGCTGGGCATGTCCGAACCGGAAGCCGGCTCGGACTTCGCCGGTCTGCGCACCCGCGCCGTGCGGGACGGCGACGTGTTCCGGGTCAACGGCCACAAGATCTGGACCACCCAGGCTCACGAGTCGCGCTGGTGCACGCTGTATGCCCGCACCGATCCCGAGGCGCCCAAGCACCACGGCATCTCCTGCCTCATCCTGGATCTGCATTCGCCCGGGGTGCGGATCGAACCCATCCGGATGGCGTCGATCTCCGACGAAACATTCTGCGAGGTGTTCCTCGACGACGTCGAGGTGCCGGCGGTAAACCTGTTGGGGCCGCTGCACGGCGGCTGGGACGTCGCGCTGTCGTCGCTGCACCACGAACGCCAGATGATCTGGATCATGAACTGGGTCGAGATCAACCGCGGACTCGACGCGGTGCGGACCGCCAACGGCGTGGGGCCGGGCCACGACATCCACACCGCGCTCGGTTCCCTGCTGGCCGACGCCGAAGCACTGCGCGCCACCGGGTATCGGGCCCTGGCCAACGAACTCGCGGGCCGGCCCAGCCCCGAAGCCGACACCATGAAGCTGCTGGGATCGCTTACCCTGCAACGTGTTTGGGAACTCGCGGCGGCCGCCGCGGGCCCCGATTCGGCCACCGACCCCGATCTGCTGTTCGAACGTCAGGACGCGCTGGCCGCGACCATCTACGGCGGAACGTCGGAGGTGCAGCGCAACATCATCGCCGAGCGGCTGCTCGGGCTGCCGAAGGGATGACGACCATGGACTACGACCTCGGCGACGACGCCGCCCAACTGCGAAGCCACCTGCGCGAGCTGGTCGCCAACCACATTCCCGCCGACTTCCTGGGCGCCTGCACGGAGAACCCGCAGGACCTCGCCACCACCGAGACGTTCTGCAAACTGCTGGCCGCCGAGGGGCTGCTGGCCCTTGCGTGGCCGAAAGAGCATGGCGGCGGCGGTGGTTCGGTCTGGCAGCAGACCGTGCTGCGCGAGGAGATGTGGGCCCAGCACGAGCCGCGCGGCCCGCAGTACATGGGCATCAACTGGGTCGGGCCGGCCCTGATGCGGTACGGCACCGAGGAACAGAAGGCCAAGCACCTGGCGGCCATCGCCGCCGGCGACGTGATCTGGTGCCAGGGATTCTCCGAGCCGGAGGCCGGCACCGATCTGGTGTCGTTGCGCACCCGCGCCGTCGCCGACGGTGACGGTTGGCGGATCACCGGCCAGAAGGTGTGGACGTCGTACGCGCTGATGGCATCGTGGTGCGTGCTGGCGGCCTGCACCGACCCCGACGCGCCAAAACACAAGCGGCTCACGCTTTTTCTGATACCGATGGACCGGCCCGGGTTCACCGTCCGGCCGATCCCGTCCATGCTGGGGCCGCATCACCTCAACGAGATGCTCCTCGACGACGTCCCGGCGTATCCCGGCGACGTGCTGGGCGAGGTCGGCGACGGCTGGCGGGTGATGCGCGAGGCGCTGGCCTACGAACGGGTGGGGATCGCGCGCTACGCGCGCTGCGAGTCACTGCTGGAGCGGATGCGCGGCCTGCTCGGTGACGAGTGGGAGCAACTGCCCGAATCGATCCGGGCCCGCTGGGTGCGCGCGCTCGTCGACCTGCGGGTCGCCCGGCTGCTGGCCTATCGCGCCGTGTCGCTGCAGGACGACCCGGCCGCCGGGGCAGCGGCCAGCGCCGCCCGCATCGCCACCACCACGTGCGATCAGCAGGTCGCCGAGCTGTTGTTCGACGTGCTGGGCCCGACCGCGCTGGATGCCGGGTCCGGCGCGCCGCTGCACGGGGCCATCGAAGATCATTGGCGTTACGCACAGGCAGCCACCGTCGCATCGGGCACCATCGAGGTGCAGAAGATGTTGGTGGCCCGAGACGTACTGGGAGGGCACCGGTGAAAACCGATCTGCCGCAAGATATCAGCGACTTCGCCACGGTCGCCGCCAAACGGTTCACCCGATTGGGCGGGCCGCCGGCGGCGCTGCGCGCCGAGACCGACGACACCGTGCGAGAGGCGGCCCGCACCGCGCTGGCCGAGGTGGGCGCCTTCGATCTCGACGTGCGCACGGCGCCCGACGATCTGCTGGCCGCCGCGGTGCTGTGCCAGGCCGCGGGGGCCGCCGCGCTGCCCTACCCGCTGGTCGAGGAGCTGCTGGCGATCGACGGCGCGCGACTGACCCTGGTGAACCCCGCCGCCCCCCGCATCGACCACGGCGACCTGGCCGGCGACTGGATCGCCGCCGACATCGACGGCAATCGCTACCGTCCGCGGCCGGGATCGCGGACGGGCGCCAAACTCGGCCCCTTCCTGGTGCCGGCCACCGTGAGCGCCCCGGAGGGGACCGTGCCCGGCGCCGACGTCAATCTGCACCTGGTGCTGGGGGCGTGGCGCATCCTGGGCGCGGTGCAACAGTCGCTGCGCATTGTCACCGACCACGTGCAGGCCCGCATCCAGTTCGGCAAGCCGCTGGCGGACTTTCAGGCCGTCAGGTTCGCCGTCGCCGATGCCGCCGTCATGGTCCGCGGCCTGCATGAACTCGCGAAGTACACCATCTGTCGGCCGAAAACGCTTCCGGCGCAAGTCTATTCGGCCGACGCGCTGGTGCTTCGGCTCAAGGCCGCCGACACCGCGCGGCAGGTCATGCGCACCTCCCACCAGTTGCTCGGAGCGTTGGGATTCTGCGACGAGTCCGACGTCAGCGTGCTCGACCGGCACACTCAGCCGCTGATCCGGCTGCCGCTGAGCACCGAGGAACTCGCGCTGCGGCTGATCCCCAGCGTGGCCGACGGCGCCTTCGAGACGCTGTTCAGCGAGCCGGTGTCGGCATGACCGAGTCGGCGCCGGCCGAACTGGCGGCCAACCCGTTAGCCGACGGAATCCCGTTCGGCGCCAAGCTGCAACAGCTCGCCGAGCAACGCGGCGACGACACGGCGGTGACCGTCGTCGCGCTCGACGGCACCGCCACCTCGCTGACGTTCGCCGAGCTCGACGCCCGCGCCAACCAGTGGGGCCGGGCCCTGGCCGCCACCGGCGCCCAAACGGGTTCGCTTGTCGCACTTGCCATTCCCAACTCGCAGCATCTGGTGCTGGCCACGCTGGGGTGCTGGAAGATCGGCGCGGTGCCCGTGCCCATGCATTGGGATCTTCCCGAGTGGGAACGCGACCGGGTGCGCGAGGTGATCAACCCCGCCGTCGTCGTCGACGAAACGAACCGCTGGGGGCTCGAGGCGCGCGCGGCCGGCGAGTCCGAGGCCGCCGTGCCGGTCGCCGTCTCCCCCACCGCCAACGGCATCTGCAGCAGCGGCTCCACCGGGGTGCCCAAGGTGATCCTCAACCTGGCGCCCTCGCTGTGGATCCCGCAGCACGGTGAGCCGTTCCTGTCGAACTGGACGCCGGTGGCCCAGCCGCAGACCATCATGGTGCCCGCACCGATGTATCACACCAACGGCTTCGCCCCGCTGCTCATGCTGCTGGGCGGCGACCATCTGGTGATCCTCGAAAAGTTCGATGCCGCATTGGTTCTCGACGTGATCGAGCGCTTCCGGATCACCAACTTCACCGCCACACCCACCATGCTGGCCCGCATCGCAGCCCGGCCCGATGTCCGGCAGCGCGACCTGTCCAGCATCGTGTTCATTCTGCAGGGGGCCGCGGTGATGCCGCCATCGCTGCTGCACACCTGGTTCGAGCTGCTGTCCCCCGAGCAGATCGTGATGGCCTACGGCATGACCGAAAACCTGGGGCTGACCGCGCTGCGCGGCGACGAGTGGCTCGAACACCCGGGCAGCGTCGGGCGTGGTTTCCGCGACACCGAGATCCGCATCCTCGACTCCCAGCAGCGACCGCTGGGCCCCGGCGAGGACGGCGACGTGTACCTGCGGGCGCCGATGAGCGCGGGGTACCGCTACCTGGGTGGGGCGCCCCCGCTGCCGTCGACCGAGGACGGCTTCCGCTCCGCCGGGGACATCGGCCACCTCGACGAGGACGGCTACCTCTACATCGTCGACCGCCGGGTCGACATGATCATCAGCGGCGGCGCCAACGTGTTTCCGGCCGAAGTCGAGTCCGCCCTGGCCGGCCATCCCGCAATCGCCGACGTCGTCGTGATCGGGCTGGCCGACCCGCAGTGGGGGCGCCGGGTGCATGCGGTGGTCCAGCGCGCCGACGGCGCGTCGCTGACCGAGCAGCAGGTGATCGACTACGCCAAGGGCCGGCTGGCCCCCTACAAGGCGCCCAAGACCGTCGAATTCGTCGACGCCATCCCGCGCACGGCGGCGACCAAGGTCAACCGCTCGGCGATGATCGCGGCCCGGGGCGGCTGACCGGCCCCTGCAACGGCCGATCGCTCTCAACTGTCGTTGCTCATCGAGCCCAAACATGTGACCGTGGCGCATGGAAGAATGCTGCCAGCGGCTCCAGCGCAGGAAGGAAACGTCGGCGATGAATGCTGCGGCTGAATATGACACCGTCAAAGAGGGTCTGCTAATTGAAGGATTGCAGGACTGGATCTCCCTCAGCAATGTGCATTCCTCCTTCCTTGCGCCGATCGGCCCGGCACGACCGCTGGAGAAGGTGCAGCAACTCACGCTGAACATGATTCGCGATCTAGTCTCCGAGGGTCTGTTCATCCTCGGGTCAGCCGCTGGCAGCAAGCAAACTCCACATTTCGAACCTTGGGACCTGCCGCTCGAAGCGGCAATGGCCAAGATCGAGGAGGCTTACGTCAGAAATTTTGACGATACGTGGGGCTGGCGAACAATGTGTTGGCTCAATCTCACCGATAAAGGCGAGAAGCTGGCGCTCGAGCGATACCACGCCGACTAAGTAGCGCCTCGAAATGCGATCAGTTTTCTTCGACAACCCGCCATTGTCTACGCGTCAGTGATGGCCGTCGACCAGGTCGCCGAATGACTTCGCGATGGCATCGCTCAAATATCGGATATCTGTCCTCAGCTGCGTCCGTCGCTGGGTAGCGACAAAAAGGCTGTGTTGAATGAGCCGCCCCATCTCAAGGCACCGCGAATCAGCGATGTACGTCGTGAATTGGCCCCATATTCGCAATCCGAGAGCCGTAAAGTACCCGGCACTACGCATCCCAGCAACCCCAGGAATCGTAGATGCGACAACCGCCCGGGAACTCACGCCCGCGGCATGTCAATGGCCAAGTAGAAGTCCCCGCTGGTGGCCAGCAGAAGTCCCCACTCCGCTGCGGGTGGTTGGCTAATTCTTGGCGGCTCCCTTCTTGTGGTCGGCGTGGCGCATCCGGTAGGACTCGCCGGAGGTGACGACGATGCTGGCGTGGTGCAGCAGCCGATCGAGGATGCTGGCGGCGGTGGTGTGCTCGGGCAGGAATCGCCCCCATTGTTCGAAGGGCCAATGCGAGGCGATGGCCAGGGAGCGGCGCTCGTAGCCGGCAGCCACGAGCCGGAACAACAGTTGAGTCCCGGTGTCGTCGAGCGGGGCGAAGCCGATCTCGTCCAAGATGACCAGATCCGCGCGGAGCAGGGTGTCGATGATCTTGCCGACGGTGTTGTCGGCCAGGCCGCGGTAGAGGACCTCGATCAGGTCGGCGGCGGTGAAGTAGCGGACTTTGAATCCGGCGTGGACGGCAGCGTGCCCGCAGCCGATGAGCAGGTGACTTTTGCCCGTACCAGGTGGGCCAATGACCGCCAGGTTCTGTTGTGCCCGAATCCATTCCAGGCTCGACAGGTAGTCGAACGTGGCTGCGGTGATCGACGATCCGGTGACGTCGAACCCGTCGAGGGTCTTGGTGACCGGGAAGGCTGCGGCCTTGAGACGGTTGGCGGTGTTGGAGGCATCGCGGGCAGCGATCTCGGCCTCAACCAACGTCCGCAGGATCTCCTCCGGTGTCCAGCGTTGCGTCTTGGCGACTTGCAACACCTCGGCGGCGTTGCGGCGCACCGTGGCCAGCTTCAACCGCCGCAGCGCCGCGTCAAGGTCAGCAGCCAGCGGTGCCGCCGAGGACGGTGCCACCGGCTTGGCAGCGGTGGTCATGAGGCCGTCCCGTCGGTGGTGTTGATCTTGTAGGCCTCCAACGAGCGGGTCTCGACGGTGGGCAGATCGAGCACGAGTGCGTCGCCGGCGGGGCGGGGTTGTGGGGTGCCGGCGCCGGCGGCCAGGATCGAGCGCACGTCGGCAGCGCGGAACCGGCGAAACGCAACCGCCCGGCGCAGCGCGTCAATCAAAGCCTGTTCGCCGTGGGCGGCGCCAAGGCCGAGCAGAATGTCGAGTTCGGATTTCAGTCGGGTGTTGCCGATCGCAGCAGCACCGACGAGGAACTGCTGCGCTTCGGTTCCCAATGCGCAGAATCGTTTCTCTGCTTGGGTTTTTCGGGCGAGGACCACGCGAGGGTGCGGGTCTGGGTCCGTCGTAGTGTTCATCGAGGATGGACACCTCACCTGGGCTGACGAGCTCGTGCTCGGCCACGATCACACCGGTCGCAGGTTCCAACAGGATCAGGGCGCCATGATCGACCACCACCGCCACGGTGGCACCGACGAGCCGCTGAGGCACCGAGTAACGAGCTGAGCCGTAACGGATGCACGAGAGGCCGTCGACCTTACGGCGCACCGACCCCGAGCCGATCGTCGGCCGCAGCGAGGGCAGCTCCCTCAAGACGGTGCGCTCGTCAACCAAGCGATCGTTGGGCACGGCGCAGATCTCCGAGTGGACCGTGGCATTGACCTCGGCGCACCATAGTTGCGCCTGGGCGTTGAGGGCACGTAGGTCGACCTGCTCACCGGCTAACGCAGCTTCGGTCAGCAGCGGCACCGCAAGGTCGTCCTGAGCGTAGCCACAGAGGTTCTCCACGATGCCCTTCGATTGCGGATCCGCACCGTGGCAGAAGTCCGGAACGAAGCCATAGTGGGACGCGAATCGCACATAATCCGGTGTTGGAACAACAACATTGGCGACGACACCACCTTTGAGGCAGCCCATCCGGTCGGCCAGGATCTTGGCCGGAACCCCACCGATCGCCTCGAGGGCTTCGGCGATCATCGCCAGCGTGGTCGAGGCTTTCTCGTCGGCGGCGAACCGCACAAACCGCCACCGCGAATAGGCCAGCACCGCGCAGAACACCATCAACCCCGGTGCAGCTTCGGCCCAATCCATCACCAGATAGTCACCGGGTGACCAGACCGCCGGACGGCGTTGATGCCGGTTAGCGTTGCGCCACAATACTTTCTGCTCGGCTACCAGGCGGCGGAAGTTACGGGCCGAGCCCTGATACCCGGCAGCTCGGGCGATCGGCAGCATCCGCTTCGCCGACATCTTGCCGTGTGATTTCTCGACTCGGGTGGCGACTAGATCGGTGAACGCGTCGAGGTTGCGTGGCCGTGGTTCCCGCGGGGGCGCGCCACCGGCCTCGGCCCGCTCGATGACCCGCTTGACCGTCTTGTGCGTAGTACCGCACAGCTCGGCCGCGCCGCGATACGACCCGACCTGGTGATACGCCGAAATGATGTTCATACGCTCCCTTGCAGACTTCAATAGAGCTCCCTGGGCGGTGATCAAGTGACAGTTGGCGCTATCACCGTCACCGCCCAGGCCCTCAGCTCCCGGAAAAGACACGACGAGCCCGCAAAGGAGTGGGGACTTCTACCTGGCCACCAGTGGGGACTTCCTACTGGCCACAGATGGGGACTTTCTCATGGCCATGGACACGGCACCGAGGTCGCGCAGCGTGCAATCTGCGTTGTCAACCATGACCTCGAGCGGTACGACGCCAGAGAATGTGAACGCCGCGACGGTGTCGCAAGCTTGCCAGCCACCACGCAACCTATGGCCCGTGACGATGCATCGAACAGGCTGCTCGGCTTCATCTCCGGGGGCGGCTAAGTGCCAGCGCGGTGGAATACGAATGTCTCCGAGATCGAGTGCACCCGTAACCGGAAGGCACTCAAACTGACTTACTCGTCCGCAGATGAGGTCAGGTAACGACGCAGCCGACATCAGGCGCTGCTCATCAAACTGTGGTGTTGTACTCACCGGGCAAACTGTCCACCAGGCGATGCACCACCAGCGAGGATGCTGCCAAGAATTACGATGCCGGCTAAAAGTCCCTCACCAGCCTTCTTGCCGGCATCCGCTAGGTCGTGAGCGAAGTTGGATAAAGGAGACGCTCCGCCGGACGATGATGCCAATCCTGGGGTCGCGGATGGTGCCAACGTCGGCGTGTCCGGAGTATCTAATGGCGCTATCGGAAGCGGCGTGGCCGGTGTGACATGAAAGCCCGGCGGCGACGGATCCTGCAGCCATGGCGGCAGCCTGGCCGGATCAACCACTTGCGTTGGAGGGAAGGCGACAGGCGGTGGTCCTCCAACCTGCGGTGGAGAGCCTGGCAATGGCACAGGCTGACCAACAGCCGGAATCTGCGGTGGAGAGTTAATCACTGGCGGAGCATAAGGAACATGGAGTTTCTTGTCCGACCCGTCGGGATACCAGACATCGATAGTGTCGCCCCAACCTTTACCGCTCTGACGTAAACCTATTTCAGTGCCGTCTGGGAGGACCCGCGTTACGCCGTCATAACCCGGCCGTCCCGGGCTATCAGCGGCGTTACGCGTGAGATAATCCCACATCCGTTTAATACTGGATCTATCCCACAGCTCTTTGACGCCCGGATTCGTGCCGACTCCGTAGCGCCCTCGTTTTCCCCCATTCTGCAATGGATCCAAGATATTTCTGACATCGTCGCCGTTGTTTACCGGCGGCAGGGGACCTGGCTGCGGGTCTGGTGGCACAGGCTGAGGCGAGTCTTTTCGAGTCTTGTTGTCGACGAGCTGGATACCGTGATCAGTATTATCACCGGCAATAGTGTCGCCGCGCCCTGAAGAGCCCTCGAATGTTAGGGTGTCCACGCATTTCGTAGTGGCGGCGATCTTAGACGCAAGTTGCTGATCCGTCGCGATCAATGCCGCGAGCCGATGGCGGATGAAGCTGGCGTGTTCCTCAGCCAGAGCTTGTCGACTCGAACGGAAGTTGGCCGGCCCACCTTTTGAACGATCCGCCACCGAATATTCCTCGCCGACGTCAAAGCCATCTGACTCTGCAGCAACTACGGCATCTAGGACTCCTTCCCTGCACGCCTGCAACTGCTCGTCGCCTCGAAGAGCGATCGCGGCAGCTTGGTGCAGTTGGTCGGCCACTGCACGAACACTAATCACGTCACGGTAGGCACGAGCTTGAGCCGCAACTGCGGCCTGCCCCTTCCATGCGACGCCTCTCGGGGCCAACATCCTGTCGTTGATTTCGGTAAATGTCTGCTCCCACAAGCTGGCGCTGCGGGACCAAAAGTCGGCAGCTCTCGTCAGATACTTAGTGTCGAGGGCCCGAACTTGCGACAAGGTTGGGAATGGTGCCCTCAGTTGAGTCCCGCATAGTGGTGTAGCGCGGTTGCTGGGTTCGTCATCGTGTCGGTGATGGACGTAAAGCGGCCACCGCGTGATCCTTCGAGTCAACCTTCCACAGAATCCTCGAGGAGTCCCACGATGACCGCACCCCACGTTGTCGACCCTGCCGGCCTTCTTGGCGAGGCCCTGGCCGAAGCCTCACCTGATCTGATGCGCTCCCTGCTGCAGACCGTGATCAACGCTCTGCTGTCGGCGGATGCTGATGCCGTCGTGGGCGCCGAATGGGGCCAGCCCACCCCGGGACGGCGAGCGCAGCGCAACGGGTATCGCCACCGCGGCCTGGACACCAGGGTGGGCACCATCGATGTCGCAGTCCCGAAGCTGCGCAAGGGAACCTACTTTCCCGACTGGCTGCTCGAACGCCGCAAGCGGGCCGAATCCGCGCTGATCACCGTGGTCGCCGACTGCTACCTGGCCGGCGTCTCCACGCGGCGGATGGACAAGCTGGTCAAGACCCTGGGCATCGACTCACTGAGTAAATCGCAGGTCAGCCGCATGGCCACCGACCTCGACGAGCACGTCGAGGCGTTCCGTCACCGCCCACTCGATTCTGCTGGCCCGTTCACCTTCGTCGCCGCTGATGCGTTGACGATGAAGGTCCGCGAAGGCGGCCGCGTGGTCAACGGGGTCGTGCTGCTGGCCACTGGCGTCAACGGTGACGGACACCGCGAAGTCCTGGGCATGCGGGTGGTCACCAGCGAGACCGGCCCGGCCTGGAACGAGTTCTTCGCCGACCTCGTCGCCCGCGGGCTGGCCGGCGTACGCCTGGTCACCAGCGACGCCCACGCCGGGCTGCGCGAGGCGATCGCGGCCAACCTGCCCGGAGCGGCCTGGCAGCGGTGTCGCACACACTACGCGGCCAACCTGATGAGCATCTGCCCCAAGAGCATGTGGCCGGCGGTCAAAGCGATGCTGCACAGCGTCTACGACCAACCCGATGCCCCCGCGGTGGCCGCGCAGTTCGACCGGCTCATCGACTACGTCACCGACAAACTGCCCGCCGTGGCCGACCACCTGGCCACCGCCCGCGAAGATATCCTGGCCTTCACTGCATTCCCCAAAGATGTCTGGTCCCAGATCTGGTCCAACAACCCCGCAGTTATCTGGAGTCCTGCAGGCGGTGTCCTTGATGTCCGACACGAGGCGTTGAGGTCCCAGGTTCTGCGTGGTGGACGTGTTTATCTGCAGTCGTCCAGGAGGCAAGAGCCTGCGGAGGGGCGATGCAGATTGCACGAGTTATCTCGCCGGTCTCGTTGCGTGAGTCGTGGACCGTTCTCGGCGACGACGACGCTCCGGTAGCAGCGGTTGACCGGTATCTGGCGTATCTGACCGATATCGAGCGATCACCGAACACGGTCAAGGCGTACGCGCACGATCTCAAGGACTGGTTCGGTTTTCTCGCCGAGCGTGGGCTGGACTGGCGGGCGGTGCGGCTTGATGACGTAGGTGAGTTCGTGGCCTGGCTGCGGCTGCCGCTGCGGGCCCGGCATGGGCAGGTTGCGGTGTTGCCGTCGGTGCCGCATCACTGCACGGAATCTACTGTGAACCGCAAGCTTTCGGCGGTCGGGGCGTTTTACACCCACGCCGCACGAGATGGGCTGGATGTCAGCGCTCTGCTGACCTCGTGGCAGGTCGGCGGCGCGCGCGGTGGTTGGAAGCCGTTTTTGCACCACATCAGCAAGGGCGCGCCGAGGTCGCGGCGGGTGATCGCGTTGAAGGCGCCGAAGAAGCTGCCGCGGGTGCTCTCACCGGACGAGGTGCAGGCGATCCTGGATGGTTGCGGTCGGCTGCGGGACCGATTGCTGTTCGCCGTGCTCTACGACACCGGGATGCGGATCGGTGAGGCACTTGGTTTGCGGCACAACGACATCGCCGCTGCCGAGCATGAGGTGACGGTGCGGCGACGCGATAACGCCAATGGCGCGCGCGCCAAGTCACAGACCGTCCGCACGATCCCAGTCAGCAGCGCGTTGATCCGATTGTTCGCCGACTACCTTCACAGCGAGTACGGCGATCTGGACAGCGACTACGTGTTCGTCAACCTGTGGGGCCGCCCGCAGGGGCATCCGCTGACCTACGCTGCGGTCTACGACCTGGTGCGGAGGCTGCGCCGGCGGACCGGGATCGACTTCGACCCGCACTGGCTGCGACACACGGCCGCAACCCGGCTGCTGCGCGACGGAGTCAGCATCGAGGTGGTCGCGCACCTGCTCGGACATGCGCACGTGGCGACGACGACCACGACGTATGGGCACCTCACCGTGGAGGACGCTCGGCGGGTCATGGAACAGGCAGGCTGGTTCACCGATGGGCAGGTGCGGCTATGAGCACGCCGTCGCTGAAGCCCGCCGGCCCGTCGGGGCTAATCGGCAAGCTGATGGCCGAGGTCCGCAGCGAATTCCGCAGCGATGTACTGGAATTCGGTGCCGATGATCCGGTGTTTGGTGGAGCCGAGTGCCGGGTTGAGGGGTGCGGGCGAACCGCCCGCGGACGCGGCCTGTGTGAAGGACATCGGCAACGGTGGGACGACGAAGGACGCCCGTCGGTGGAGCAGTTTGTCGTGTCGACCGATCCGCGGTGGCGGCGGCGACAACCCAACCAGCGCTGCCGGGTGCCCGGTTGCGGTTACGGCTCTGCCCGTGGCGGCATGTGCGGGCTGCACGCGCAACGATGGGAACGCGCCGGGCGCCCCAGCCTGGCCGGATGGCTGGCCGAACCGCAGCCGTTCAAGCAACCAGCGGCCGGGGTGACCTGCCGGATTCCGCACTGCGAGCTCTGGCCGCAGGGCACGTCTGCGTTCTGCCAAACCCACACCAACACCTGGAAGGTCAACGGCAGACCCGACATCGACGTGTTCGCCGACCGCTTCGCCGCCGAAGCCCCGTTGGCCAGTGAGCAGATACGGCTCGACCGGCTGATCGGTCAGCTGAAGCTGGAACTGCAGTACGTGCTGCAACGCCGCCACGACGATCGGCAGGGCAAGCTCACCCCGGACGTGGTCATGCGCGTGGTGAAGGCACTGGCCGCCGCAGGCGTGGGCTCCCTGCTCCACCACGACGAGGACACCTGGCATGACTGGGCTCGGTCGACGATCAACGACACTCGCTCCCGTGGATTCCTCAGCTACGCATCCCGGGTGATCGCCGACCTGGCCGAGGCCGGCGGCTGGGACGCCGAATACCCGCGCGAAGTCTGGCGCATGCGCCGGCTCGGCTACGACGGAGACCGCACGCTGCGCTTCGACGGTATTCCGCAGCCGTGGCTGCGGGATCTGGCCAAGCGGTGGGTCCGGTGGCGGCTATCGACCGGATTGGGTCTGGAAGCCGGCGGCGGCAGGCCGGTCGTTGCGCTCACCCGCTTCGCCGGGTACCTCGCCGACATCGGCGTCGAGAGCATCGACCGGATCAACCGGCCGGTGCTGGAGCGCTATTTGGCCAACCTGCGCAGCGACTCCATCGGTGCCCAACGCCGCGGGACCCATATCGGGCTGCTCAACCGATTCTTCGCTACCGTCCGCCAACACCGTTGGGACACAGACCTTCCCGCAGACGCGATGTTCTTCGCCGAGGACTACCCCAAACGCGATGAACGGTTGCCTCGGGCACTGGCCGAACAGGTCATGACCCAGCTCGAGGATCCCGACAACCTTGCCCGATACGCCGACCCCGCTCACCGGTTGATCACGATCATCTTGATGCGTTGCGGGCTACGGATCACTGATGCGCTGCGGCTGCGCAGCGATTGTGTGGTCGCCGATGCCGAAGGCGCACCGTATCTGCGCTACCTCAACCACAAGATGAAACGCGACGCGTTGGTGCCCATCGACGAGCAGTTGCGCGAACTCATCGCCGAACATCGCAACCACACCTCCCAGCGTTGGCCGGCAGGCACGCCGGTGTTGTTCCCACGGCCGACGAAGAACATTGACGGCACCCACCCGATCGCGAGTCCCACCTACCGGATGGCGCTGTTGCGCTGGCTGTCCGTCTGCGACATCCGCGACGAGCACGGCCAGCCGGTGCACCTCACCCCGCACCAGTGGCGCCATACCCTGGGCACCCGGCTGATCAACCGCGACGTCCCGCAAGAGGTCGTGCGACGCATCCTCGACCATGACTCCGCGCAGATGACCGGGCACTACGCCCGCCTGCACGACACCACCGTGCGCCGTCAGTGGGAGGCAGCTCGAAAGGTCGACATCCACGGCGCCACAATCATTTTCGACCCGTCCGGGCCGATCGCGGAGGCCGCCTGGGCCAAACAGCGCCTCGGCCGAGCCACCCAGGCCCTACCCAACGGCTACTGCGGACTGCCGGTGCAGCAGAGCTGCCCGCACGCCAACGCCTGCCTGACCTGCCCGATGTTCCTCACCACCGCCGAGTTCCTGCCCCAGCACCACCAGCAGCGGCAACAGACTCTGCAGCTGATCACCGCCGCCGAAGCCCGCGGCCAACAACGTCTGGCCGAGATGAACCGTCAAGTCCTGCACAACCTGGACACCATCATCACCGCCCTCAACGATTCAGAACCAGGGAAGGCCAAACATGCGGGCTGACAACAGCATCAACCTCATCCGGGCGGCCCAGCAGCGGCACGAACACACCCGCGCCAAGGCGATCGCGGCGATGCACGAACTCGACCGGACCGGCGCCGTGCTCACCTTCGAATCCGTCGCCCGCCATGCCGGTGTCTCCCGCTCGTGGATCTACACCCAAATCGACCTCAAAGACGAGATCTGCCGGCTCCGCGCCCAGCACCGGCCCGAGCCAAGCACACCGTTACCTGCCCGACAACGCGCCAGCGACGACTCCCTGCGGCAGCGCCTCGAAATCGCCAACCGCCGCAACCACGAACTCGCCGATGAGAACCGGCGGCTACGCCGCCAACTCGCGTGCGCCCTTGGCCAACTCCGCGACGACACCGGAAGACACCATGAACGGACGCATCACGATTCGGTAACGATCGGGCCATGCTGACCGCCAACCGATATCGATCTCCAGCCGCGTCATGGACACCCTCCACGACACAAACCTGCAGGTCACAACAGCTATCGCACACAGTGCTCCAGATAACCAGTGAACGGCTCAACAAAGAGATCCGCCGCCGCACCGACGCCGTCGGGATCTTCCCCAACCGCGACGCCATCGTCCGTCTCGTCGGCGCCGTGTTGGCCGAACAGAACGACGAATGGGCCGAAGGCCGCCGTTACCTCGGCCTCGACATCCTCACCCGCTGCCGCCTGACCACCATCACCGACGACAACCCCGACATAGGAGCCAACGACATGCCCGCACTCACCGCCTAACCCACCGGATCACACAGCACTACACCACTTCCCGGGACTTGACCGTGCCCTCGCCGCCACCTAGCACACCCTTGAGCTTTCCACTGCCCGCAGGTCGGCGGCCGCACGGGCTTCATGAGTGTCGTAGCCGGCAGCAGCTGCGCGGAGTTTCGCGGCGGTCGCCTGCACGTGGCGCGCGCTTCGCACGCCAGCTTCAGCGACCTGTTCACAGGCCGCCTCGACTGCCGCTGCGCTGGTCAGTGGTGACGTCTCGTCAACCGACGGAAGCGTATTGGCCGATAGCTTGCCGGCTAACGCATCACACCGGGCAGCCTCTAAACGCAAGCCGCCATCACTTACTTGCAATTGGCTCGAAGACTTAGCCGAGAACATAACAAGAGATTAGTGCTCGATAGCCGCTCGCGAAATTCAGAAGGCCGCTGAGACAGGGCGAGTCAATCCCACTCGAATGGGATCAGGAGAGTCCGCGTAACCGCGAAGTTGGTAGTCAGATGGGCGTCGCCGCTCGACGGACAGACAGTCGCGACTGCGCGCTGAAGCCAGTCAATAGCCACCGCCGCCAACGCTCCGGGCGTCTTGCGGCCAACTGGTAGGCGATACACTCCGCAATCCTGGCTTCGCAATCTGCTCGGCATTCGTCAGCCGTGCCACACTGCGCGGTAACCTCATTCTCATGGCCGAGCCCAACGAGGACGTCGAGATCACCCGCGGCGACCGCTTCATCAAGACGGCCGTGGCGATACTGGGCGAAACCGGGCGCACCGACTTCACCGTCCAAGAGGTGGTCGCGCGCTCCAAGACGTCGTTGCGCGCCTTCTACCAACACTTCAGCAGCAAGGACGAACTGCTGCTGGCGCTGTTCGACCGGACCATCGCCCAGTCGGCGCAGACCTGGCGCGCCGAGACCGCCGGGCTGGACAGCACCGCGGCGCTGAAATTGGTGATCGACCGGGTCAGCCAGCAACCGGAATCGAGCACCCAGGACAGCCTCAATCGGGCGTTGACCCTTTACAACCAGCACCTGGCCGAAACCCGTCCGCGCGAATACGCCCGGGTGCTCTCCCCGCTGCACCGGCTGATCCGCGACATCGTCGGCCAGGGCATCACCGAGGGAGTGTTCAACCCCGGATTGGACGTCGGGGCGGCGGCCGCCATCGTCATGCAGACCATGATGGGTGCGCAGCGATTGCACTGGCTGGGTGCGGAATTGAACGGCACCTCCGTCGATGCCGGCCAGCTCTACGACTTCTGCAGCCGGGCGCTGGGCATCCGGGACACCGACGAGGACGCGGGCGCGCCGTCGCTGGCGGAGTTGTTCGGGCAGATCGGCATGCGCCCCGGCACCCGCAACGGTCAGTTCGCGATGACCATGCCGGTCAGCCCCGCGGTGGTCAACACCTCCGGCGCGCTGCAGGGCGGCCTGATCGCCACGCTGGTCGACGTGGCGGGCGGGCAGTTCGGGCTGGACTATCTGCGGCCCGGCACCACGATGACCACCGCGGACCTGTTCGTCCGCTACCTGCGGCCGGTGCGGCAGGGTTCGGCCTTCGCGGTGCCCAGGATGCTGCGCTCGGGACGGCGGGCGATGGTGATGCAGGTGGACATCTTCGGCGACGGCGACGACGAGCTGCTCGCCACCGCCACCGTGAACTTCGCCATCATCAACGGCGACACGCCGAGCTCCGGGCTGCCCCCGGCCGAATAGCGACGAATACGGCCGAACGGGCAGGTACACCTTGTTCCGCACAAGTGGTAACGTCATTACCACACAGTGAGAATTACAGCCTTCTGCAAGGAGATCGCCATGCCGTCTCGCGAGCTTTCCTTCCCGGTGTTCGATGCCGACAACCACATGTACGAGCCGCAGGAAGCGCTGACCAAGTTCCTGCCGGACCACCGCAAGCACGTCATCGACTACGTCCAGATCCGCGGCCGGACCAAGATCGTGGTGCGCGGCCACATCAGCGAATACATCCCCAACCCGACGTTCGAAGTGGTGGCCCGTCCCGGCGCCCAGGAGGAGTACTTCCGCAACGGCTCGGGCGGCAAGAGCTACCGCGAAATCCTCGGCGAGCCGATGAAGGCCATTCCGGCCTTCCGCGAACCCGGCGCCCGGCTGGAGGTGATGGACGAACTCGGCATCGACTACGCGCTGATGTTCCCCACCCTGGCCAGCCTGGTCGAGGAGCGCATGAAGGACGACCCGGAGATGACGCACGACGTCATCCACGCGCTCAACCAGTGGATGTACGAGCAGTGGTCGTTCAACTACAAGGACCGCATCTTCGCCACCCCGGTGATCACGCTGCCGATCGTCGACCGCGCGCTCGAGGAGCTCGAGTGGTGCCTCGAGCGCGGCGCCCGCACCGTGTTGGTCCGGCCCGCGCCGGTGCCCGGCTACCGCGGCAGCCGCTCGTTCGGCTTCGAGGAGTTCGACCCGTTCTGGCAGGCCTGCGTGCGGGCCGAGATCCCCGTCTCGATGCACGCCTCGGACAGCGGCTACTCCGAGCTGCTCAACATCTGGGAACCCGGCGACGAGTTCCTGCCGTTCAAGCCCACCGCCTTCCGCAGCCTGGCCATGGGGCACCGGCCCGTCGAGGACGCGTTCGGCGCGTTGATCTGCCACGGCGCGCTGTCCCGCAACCCCGACCTGCGCATCCTGTCCATTGAGAACGGCGCCGACTGGGTGCCGCACCTGTTCAAGGGCCTCAAGGGCGTGTACAAGAAGATGCCGCAGGCGTTCGCCGAGGATCCGATCGAGACGTTCAAGCGGTGCGTCTACGTCAGCCCGTTCTGGGAGGACCGGTTCGCCGAGATCGTCAACATGGTAGGCACCGACCGGGTGGTGTTCGGATCGGACTGGCCGCACCCCGAGGGTTTGAAGGACCCGATCAGCTTCGTCGACGAGCTGGCCGACTTCAGCGACGAGGACAAGGCGAAGATCATGGGCGGCAACCTGATGAAGCTGATGAAGGTGTCCGCGCCGGCCGCCAAGAAGCCCGTCTCGGCCTGATCTCGCGCCCCTGCCGCGGCGCGGCGTGTAACCGACGCCGCGGCAGGGTATCCGCCGCAGCGTGGCATCCCCCGGCCGGGCACGGATCGACATCACTGACGACCTTGCGTTGGTCGGCGAGCAGATCGAGGCGCTCGAACGACTCGGGGGGCGCGAGGACGTCGATGACGAACGGGTTTACGACCTGAGCATCAGGTGGGGTGTCGCGCTCGCCGGGCGGCTGCCGCGCATGGCGCACTACAGCGCGCTGGGACAACTCGTCGAACAAGACGAGCGCCGATTCCAAGCGATGTGCGATCGGCTGCGCGAATTGTCGCCCCTGATCGACAGATTCGGCTTGGCCCGGCCCCGACTCCCGGGAGCGGCGGACGCCTCGGCTAACGGCCGGCGGCGCCGCGGCCGCTGGTCAAAAACTCGTTCTCGGACAGCCTGATCGCGGTCCGCGGCGCGGGGCATTGCGGATTGGCACAGGTCAACGCCACCAGGTAGGCGTCGGCCTCCTCGTTCAGAAACAGGAAACCCAGATAGAGGGCGTCGCCGACCACGAAATCCGTTGCGCCGCACGCCTCGCAGTGCCCACCCTTGGCCGCGACCTGCTCGCGCACCCGATGGACGGCCGCCGCGTCCAAGCTGATCAGCTCGGGCCGCACCCCGATGCCGTTGGCCGCCGCGTCGGACATCTCAGATCTCCACGTCCTTGTCGTAGTACACGCGGTCCTCACGCCAACCGCCGGTGCCCATGCCGATCCCGGCGAAGTCGTCGACGAACTCGATCTGGTTGATCCACTTGGCCATCTTGAAACCCACCTGCGTTTCCACCCGCAGCCGCAACGGTGCGCCGTGCTGGATCGGCAGTGGGGCGCCGTTCATTTCATAGGCCAGCAGGGTCTGCGGCTTGTCGGCGAATTCCAGGTCGAGCACTTCGTAGAACTGGCCGCCGCCGTGCGAGGCCGGCTCGTCGGTGCTGTTGTCCTGCATGGTCAGAAAGCAGATGTAACGCGCCTGCGGCAGCGGCCGCACCAGATCGACCAGCCGGCGCAGATGAACTCCGGTCCACTCCCCGATGCTGGTCCAGCCCTGCACGCAATTGTGCATCACCCGTTGGGTTTCCGGCTCGGCCAGCGAACGCAGCGCGGCAAGGTCGAGGACTACCGGGTTTTCCACCAGTCCGCCCACCCGCAGCCGCCAGTCGACGAAGTTGTGCACCGCCATCACCTTGTATTCCGTGCTGGTGGGCGGCTTTCCGTTGATGCGATGCCGCGGGGTGATCTTGCTCGCCGGGTAGTTCTGCCGCGAATTAAGCGGGCGCAGCAGCATCAGCCGGGCCGCGGTGACCACCCGACCCAGCACCCGCTGCACGGAGCGTGGATGCCGCAGACTCCACAGCGTGGCCGCCACATGGATCCCGACGATCGCGGCGATGATCAGCAGCGAGATCGCCGTCGCCCAGTAGGTGTTGCGCACCGAGCCGAAAATCATTGCGGCGGTGAGCCTTCCCCAGCCCCAGAAGAAGATCATCGACAGGTGGATCACGATGAACACCACAAAGGCGACCAGCCCCAGGAAATGCAGGCTGCGGGCCCATTGCCGACCGCCCCACATCCGCACGTACCACGGGAAGCGCGCCTCGATCGCCGGGGACTGCGCGGCGCCGGTGAGGATCTGGAACGGCGCCAGCACGAACACCACCCCCGCGTACGTCAGCTTCTGCATGGCGTCCAGGGGCTCACCGGGCAGCACCGGCGGCAGATTGAACGTCAGATAGGTGACGATGTCGTTGAACGCCTCGGGGAAGATCGACCAGGAATAGGGCCAGTAGCGGTGCCATTGGCCGGTGGCGAACAGCAGGACGTAATAGGAAAGCCCCACCAGCACCCAGCCGATCACCGCGAAGAAATGCCAGTGCCGGCCCATGCCCAGCTGCGCGTGGCCGGGCAGGGAAATCAACGGGTGATAATCCTCCTCCTCATCGAGGGTGTCGTAGATCCGGTCGCGGGGCATCACCTTTCGGGTAAAGCGCGCCCACTCGGTGCCCGGCTTGCTGTCGTCGTGCCAGTACAACTTCGGGTGGGTGGAAAGTATCTCGATGCCGCTGCGAATTATCAGCGTCACAAACAGCACGTTGAGCCAATGATCGACGCGCAGCCATACCGGATAGTCCAATACCGTCATCGCCTGCGCTCCGTCAGTCGTACCACTGCTGACGCTGCGGATAGGCCACGTTGATGCCCGACAACACCGTGGTATGCACCGCGAGGAAGGCCCCCGCGAACGCGATGCCCAACGTTCCCGGCGCGAAGTCCCATCGGGCGGTCACCCCGATCAGCCCGGGCAGCTGGACCCACCGGGTTACCAGATACGCGCAAAGGAACGCCGAGCAGACCAGGCTGCCGAAATACCAACCAGCCTGGGGCACAATCGGTTTGAGAGCGAACACCATGGCGCCGGCCGCCAGCGCGCAGGCCGCGCTCAGCCCCAGCACGTAGGCGGCGAAATATCGCGGCAGACCCGGTTCGGTGGCCAGCACGTAGATGTGCACCAGCATCAGTCCGGTCAGCAGCGCGCCACCCAGCGCGGTCACCGTGCGCGGCAGGTTGAACGCCACCCAGCCGTTGAGGGTGAGCACCCGCGACGACAACAGGCGCCGCCGCAATCCCTTCGCGCCCTTCGTGCTTTGCGCCAGCGGATCGGCCACGCCAGCGACATACCCGACCGTCACATCCGCAAACGCGCTTTCAGGGAGTCCACAGCAGCGTTTTTCGGCGGCGTCAATTGCGCTGCGTCGGCGGATCGGGCGACGATTAACGGGCCGGTATCAAAGCCGTTGCAATGCCGGACCGGCAACCATTGCTAATCTGAACAACTACGTGTGCAAATTGGTCAATCGATTGACCCGGTTTTCGCCACGGTCGCACCGGACGGAGACCGCTAGGAGGGCCAAATGGTGGCCGAAAAGGACTGGGACAGAATCGTCGGCGCGGCCGATGACGTGCGCCGCGTCTTCGACAACGTCCCCGCGCTGTTGGTCGGCCTGGAAGGGCCAGACCATCGATTCGTCGCGGTCAACGCCGCCTACCGCGCGCTCAGTCCGCCGGTCGACCCGATCGGGCTGCTCGCCCGCGAGGTGTATCCCGAGCTGGAGAGCCAGCAGATCTTCCAGATGTTCGACCGGGTTTACCAGACCGGTGAGCCGCAGTCGGGAACGGAATGGCGGGTACAGGCCGACTTCGAAGGCGTGGGGAAGGCCCAGGAGCACTTCTTCGATTTCATCGTCACGCCGCGCCGCGGCGACGACGGCTCGATCGAGGGCGTGCAGCTCGCCTTCGTCGACGTCACCGACCGGGTGCGCAACCGGATGGCCGCCGAAGCGCGCCTCGAGGAGCTGTCCGAGCGGTACCGCAACGTGCGCGACTCCGCCACCGTCATGCAGCAGGCGCTGCTGGCGCCGTCGGTGCCGGTGACCCCCGGCGCGGATGTGACCGCGGAGTATCTGGTGGCCGCGCAGGACACCGCGGCCGGCGGCGACTGGTTCGATGCGATCCCGCTCGGGGATCGGTTGGTGCTCATCGTCGGTGACATCGTCGGCCATGGGGTGGAAGCGGCCGCGGTGATGTCCCAGCTGCGCACCGCGCTGCGGATGCAGATCCTGGCGGGATACCCGATCGCCGAAGCGCTCGAGGCGGTCGACCGCTTCCACAAGCACGTCCCGGGGTCCAGCTCGGCCACCATGTGCGTCGGCTCGCTGGACTTCGGCAGCGGCGAATTCAGTTACTGCACAGCCGGACACCCGCCGCCGCTGCTGGTGACGGCGGACGCGACCGCGCGCTACGTCGAGCCGTCCGGCGCGGGCCCGCTGGGCAGCGGCACCGGCTTTCCGGTCCGCACCGAATTCCTCGACGTGGGCGACTCGATCCTGCTCTACACCGACGGCTTGATCGAACGGCCGGGCCGGCCCTTGGGAGCCAGCACCGCCGAATTCGCCGACCTGGCCGCCAACATCGTCTCCGGTCAGGGCGGCTTCGTCATCGAATCGTCGGTGCGAACGGTCGACCGGCTCTGCGCGGAGACGCTGGAACTGCTGCTGCGCTCGACTGGCTACAGCGACGACGTGACTCTGCTTGCGGCGCAACGCCGCACACCGCCACCCCCACTGAACTTGACGCTGGACGCGACGATTCACGCCGCGCGCACGGTGCGCACCCGGTTGCGGCAGTGGTTGTCCGACGTCGGCGCCGACGCCGACGACATCTCCGACATCGTGCACGCCATCTCGGAGTTCGTCGAGAACGCGGTCGAGCACGGCTACGCCACCGAGGTTCCCGACGGCGTGGTCGTCGAAGCGATGCTGGCCGGCGACGGCAACCTGCACGCCTCGGTGATCGACCGGGGACGGTGGAAGGATCACCGGGAAGGCGAGACCGGCCGTGGCCGAGGCCTGGCCATGGCCGAGGCCCTGGTGTCAGAGGCGCACGTCAGTCACGGCCCCGAGGGGACGACCGCCAGTGTGACGCACCGGCTTTCGCGCCCGGCCAACTTCGTCGCCGACTCACTGGTCAGCCGGGCCGGCGACCACGGGGTGCGCAGCGCCGAATTCGTCTCCACGGTCACCGAGCCGGGCCGCATCGTCGTCAGCGGCGACGTCGACTCCAACACCGCGTCCACCCTGGACCGGCAGATCGCCGTCGAAAGCCGTTCCGGCGTAGCCCCTTTGACGGTCGATCTGAGCGCGGTCACCCACCTCGGGTCGGCGGGCGTCAGCGCGCTGGCCGCCGCACGGGAGCGGGCGCTGCGCCAAGGCAGCGACTACGTGCTGGTGGCCCCGCCGGGAAGCCCTGCCCACCATGTCCTGTCGCTGGTGCAGATCCCGGTGGTCAGCGGCCTCGCCGAGAACGTCGTCGCCGAAGGTTAGGACCGATCCGAGCGCTGCCCGTGCCGCACCTGGTTGAACGGCACCCCGCGGTCGGCGGCGTATTCGCGGGGGAAGCCCAGCACCCGCTCGCCGATGACGTTGCGCGCCATTTCCGTTGTGCCACCGCCGATGGCGACGGTCTGCCGAGAAAGGTAGCGCAGCCCGGTTTCCAGTCCGGCGCCCGGCTCCCCGACCACACCGGCGCTGCCCGCGATCGCCAGCGCGGTGTCGACGTCGGTGGTGACGGTTTCGGAGTGGAACAGCCGGATCAGCGTTCCGGCGGCCGGCGGCAGTGCGCCGTCCCGGACGCTGCGGTACACGTGGCCGATCAGCTGCTCGGCCACCGCGCGGTGCACCAGGACGCGACCGGCCATCTCCTGCACGCGCGGGTCGTCGGCCTGTCCGGTCTTCTCGGCCAGGCTCACGTAGTCGACCGGGATCGTGTGGCCGCCCTCGCTGCCGCCGCCGCTGGCGAATTCGGAACCCTGCCCCACGGCCCGGCGTTCGTGGTAGAGCTGGCGTGAGGCCACCGCCCAGCCGCCGTTGACCTCCCCGACGACGGCGTCATCCCCCACGTCGACACCGTCCAGGAACTCCTCGCAGAACTCGGTGGAGCCGCTGAGCATGGTGATGCGCCGCAACGTGATTCCGGGATGGTTGATGGGCACCAGGAACATGGTCAGGCCTTCGTGCTTGGGCACGTCCCAGTTGGTGCGGGCCAGGCACAGGCCGTAGTCGGCGGCGAACGCGCTCGTGCTCCAGGTCTTGGCGCCGTTGATGATCCACCGGTCGCCGCGCCGCTCGGCCCGGGTGAGCACACCGGCCAGATCCGACCCGCCGCTGGGTTCGCTCAACAGCTGCACCAGGATTTCCTCGCCGCGCAGTGCCGCGGCGATGTGCTGTTTCTTCTGCTGCTCGCTGCCGGTGTCGAGCAGCGTCGCGCAGCAGATGGTGAAGGTCGGGGTGTTGAGGATCAACGGCATTTCATAGTCGAGGCTTTCGGCGTCGAATGCCTTCTGGTATTCGTAGTCCAGCCCCAGGCCGCCGTACTCGCGGGGAAAGCAAATGCCCGCGAAACCGCCGTCGTACAGCCGCTTCTGCAGTTCGCGGGCCCTGCGCCAGGCCCGCTCGTCGTCGCGCGGGGCCGGTGGTGGGGACTCGCGGTCGATGGCGGGCATGTTGTCGGCCAACCAGGCTCGCGCCCGGGCCGCGAATTGCGCGACGGATTCGGTCGTCATTTCGCCGCACGCCCCGCCTTCTCGAACTGGTAGACGCGCAGGTTGTGTTCCTCCGGCGTGCCGAACATGCCGCGGTACAACGTAACCCGGCGCAGGTACAGGTGCAGGTCGTGTTCCCAGGTGACGCCGATACCGCCGTGCATCTGCACGCAGGCCTGCACGATCTGCCCGGCCATCTCGCCCACATAGGACTTGGCAATGCTGGCCGACAGCCCCGCCTGGGGCGAGCGGGCGGCCACCTCGGCGACCGCCGCCCAGGTGGTGGCCCGGCATGCCTCCAGCCACAGCTTCATGTCGGCGAACTTGTGTTTGAGGGCCTGATACGACGCCAGCGGACGACCGAAGGTGTGCCGGTCCAGCGCCCATTGGGTGGTGAAGTCGAACACCGTCTGCACCACCCCGACCACCTCGGCGCATTGCAGCACCTGGGCGAGCTGGCTTTGTCGCTCGATCAGGGCGGCGGTCTCGGCGGCGGTGCCGACCGCGGCGGACCGCGGCACGACGACACCGTCGAAGTGCACCCGGGCGTACTGCTTGACCAGGTCCACCGACTGCTGGGGCTCGATCCGCACCCCCGGCGCGTCCGTCGGGACCAGGAACTGGCGGATCTGCCCGTCGACGCCGCAGCGCCCGACCACCAGCAGCAGCGCGCTCTGGGCGCCCGCCTCCACGCGGTCCTTGACGCCGTCGATGCGGTAGCCGGAGTCGGTTTCGGTGGCCGTCACCGACGGATTCAGCGGCGCCCAGCCCTGACCCGGCTCATACACCGCCCAGGACGCGACGGTTTCACCGGAGATCAGCGCCTCGATGACGTCACGATGCGTTTCGGCGCCGGAACATTCGGCCAGCGCCGACAGCACGATGCTGACCGGGTACAGCGGGCCGGGCGCGACGGTCTTGCCGAGTTGTTCGGCGACCGTCGCCAGATCGGCCAGGCCGCTCTCCGAGACGCTGCCGCCGCCCAACTCCTCGGGAACCAGCAGGCCCGTCCAGCCGAGCTCGGCGGCGCGCCGCCACCAGCCGGGGTCGAACGCGGTGCCGGCGGCATGCAGCTCCCGCACCCGCCGCAGCGGCGCCTCCTTTTCCAGGAAAGCTTGGGTGGTCGAGGTGAAGAGGATCTTTTCCGGGGAGTCGACGGTGCTCATGGTGCCGAGGGGATCCTTCGTGACATTCGATCGCTGCGGGTGCAACGGAATCGGTTTGAGTGTTTGATCATCCGCCCGATCGGTCCTCGGTTGGCTGCCGATTCCGATGTTAGCAACGCGCACTACGGTAAGAGATACCGGAGTTCAGTCGGTAAGCGGCGGCCCGCGCCGCCGCTCCGGCTGCGGCGGCCGCCGGCAGACACCCGGCCCGTCCTACATGGCAAACACGCGGCGTAACGCCTGCGCGTGCAGCGCCCGGTTCTCTTGGGCAACAATCCAATCCGGGACCATCGAGTCGAAACCGTTGAAGGTTGCTGCGATCACATGCAATTCGGTGTGCACGTAGGCGTGCAGCAGCCGATTGGCATAGTCGATGGCCTCGTCGCGGCACGGATCGATCTCCGAGCAGCTGATGAACGTGGGCGGCAGGCCCTCGAGGTTGGCCCGGTGGGCGGGGACGTGCTGACCGCTGGCGCTGGCGTGACCGAGGTAGTGGTTCCAGGCCCGGCTCACGGCCGGACCGTTCAGACCCGGCGTGCGCTGGAATTCGCGACGCGACGGCGTGGCGTCGGAATCCAGCATCGGCTGGTGCAGGATCTGCATCAGGATCGTCGGCCCCTCCTGGTCGAACATGCGCTGGGTCAGGCCCGCCACCAGGGCCGCGCCGGCGTCCCGGCCCATCACGGCGATGCGGTTGGCGTCGGCGTTTAGCGCCGCGCTGTTGTCGACGACGTACCGGAAGGCGGCTTCGACGTCGTCCAGCGCCGCGGGACAGGGATTTTCGGGCGCCAGCCGGTAGTCGACCGACACCACCAGACACCCGCCGTCACGGGCCAGCTCCACGCAGTGCGCGTGGTCGGTGGCGAGGTTGCCGGTGACGAACGCGCCGCCGTGGGCGTACACCAGCAGCGGCGCCGCGGATTCGGTGTGGCCGCGATACAAGCGAAGCTCCAGCGGCTGACCGTCCGGCCCGGCGATCGACACCGAATCGATCGCCACGCCGCGGGTGTCGGCGGATGCGGCGCGCTGGGCGGCCAACCGGTTGGCGTGTTCCCGCTCGGCGGCCAGGGTTTCGGCGCGGAACTCCACCACCCCCAACTGGGCGGCGGTATCCCGCAGCACCGGGTCGATGCGGGTAAGGCCTTGCGGCCGGGCCAGGTTCGTCTGTGTCATACCTACTCGTTTTCGTCGGCTGATCAGCGGGCTCGTCGACGGTCCCGGCGGACGGTGGTGCCGGACACCACCTTCAAAGTAGACCTGCGCTTTTGGGCGGGCGGAAAGGAGGGGCGACTCCCGGTGGGCCGGGGATCGCGGTTCGCCGACCGGAGGCCGCGGGCGGCGAACAGGCTGCGGCCATTGGGCTTCGTTGCTATTTATACTATGATAGCGATATTCCGCTCGGTACCGACCCGCCGTGGACCCGCGCGCGGCCCGCGCCACCGGTCCGTTTTCGCGTAAGGAGCGCTATGCCGCTGAGCACTGGCCCGACCGGTCAACCCGTCGTACCGACGCTCGACTTCACCGGCGAGACCAGCCCGTACCCGTTCTTCGAACACATGCGGCGCACCGACCCGGTCTGGCACGGCTCGCTGGCCGACGCCAGCCAGCTGCCCGAGGAACTGCGCCCCGAGGACGAGTGGGTGCTGTTCGACTACGAGAGCGTGTCGCAGGCCTTCCGCGACGACCGGATCTTCAGCTCGCACAAGTACGACGAGACCATCGGCCTGGTGATGGGCCACACCATCCTCGCGATGGGCGGCCGGGAACACCACGACCACCGCAACTTGGTGGCCAAGGCCTTTCGCGCCACCGCGCTGGAGCGCTGGGAGCCGTCGGTCATCGGGCCGGTCTGCGAGCAACTGGTCGACGAGATCAAGAACGACGGCCACGCCGATTTGGTGAAGGCGGTGACATTCGAGTTCCCCACGCGGATCATCTCGACGCTGCTCGGTCTGCCCGCCGAGGATCTCGACCTGTTCCGCCGGCTGTCGCTGGACCTGATCTCCATCCCCACCGACATCGAGGCCGGCCTGAACGCCGCGACCGAGCTCTACGACTACTTCCTCAAACAGGTCGAGCAGCGCCGGCGCAAACCCACCGACGACATCATCGGCGACCTGGTGGCCGCGGAGATCGACGGCGAAAAGCTCACCGATGAGGCCATCATCGCGTTCCTGCGGTTGCTGCTGCCCGCCGGGCTGGAGACCACCTACCGCTCCTCGGGCAACCTGCTGTACCTGTTGCTGACCCACCCCGAGCAGTTGGCGATGGTCTATCGGGACCGGTCGTTGATACCGATGGCGATCGAGGAGGCCCTGCGGTTCGAGACACCGCTGACCATGGTCACCCGGACCACCACCGAGGAGGTCGAAATCGGCGGCAAGACCATCCCGGCCAACGCCCAGATCGACATGTGCATGGGCTCGGCCAATCGCGACGAGACCCGCTGGACCGATCCCAACGCCTTCGACATCCGCCGGCCCCGCCAGGCCCACATCGCCTTCGCCGGGGGCATCCACATGTGCCTGGGCATGCATTTGGCGCGACTGGAAACCCGGGTGATGTTGAACAGCCTGTTCGACCGGGTGCGGGATTTGGCGTTCGTGCCCGACGACGGAACCGGCGAGGAGTCCAAGATCGTCGGGCTCACCTTCCGCTCCCCCAACAAGCTTCCCGTCACGTTCGCGCCCGCCGCATGAAAAGCCGGGCAGCGATCCTGCATGACGTCGGCGGCCCTTGGTCGGTCGAGGAGTTCGAGCTGGACCCGCCGCGCGCCGGGGAGGTCCTGGTGCAGATGGCCGCCGCCGGTTTGTGCCACTCCGACGACCACATCCTCAAGGGCGACATGTCGGCGCCCAACGAGGTGATGCGATCGCTGGGGCTGCCCACCATGTTCCCCACCATCGGCGGCCACGAGGGTTCGGGCATCGTGCGCGAGGTGGGTGAGGGCGTCACCGATTTCGCGCCGGGCGATCACGTGGTGATGTCGTTCGTCGCCGTGTGCGGCCAATGCCGTTGGTGCGCAAGCGGAATGGAGTACCTCTGCGACGTGGGCATCGGCACCATGATCCCTGGGATGCCCACCGACGGCACCTTCCGCCACCACACGGCCGGCGGCGGCAACCTCGGCCACATCGCGAAGATCGGCGCCTTCGCCGAACACACTGTGGTGTCGACGAATTCGCTGGTGAAGATCGAGCAGCAGTTGCCGCTGGCGCCGAGCGCGCTGCTGTCCTGCGCCATCCCGACCGGCTACGGCTCGGCCGCCAACCGGGCCGGGGTGTGCGGCGGGGACGCCGTGGTGGTGATCGGCGCCGGCGGCATCGGCACCGGAGCCATCCAGGGCGCCCGGATCAGCGGTGCCGCGCAGATCGTCGCGGTCGACCCGGTGGAGTTCAAGCAGAAGTCGGCGCTGCGGTTCGGCGCCACGCACAGCGTGGCGACCATCGCCGAGGCCCTGGACCTGGTGCGGGACTTGACTTATGGGGTGATGGCCGACGCGGTGGTGGTCTCGCCGTCGTTGATCACCGCCGACGACGTGCGCGACGCGCTGAAGCTGACCCGCAAGGGCGGAACCTGTGTGCTCACCGGCATGACGTCGCAGTTGACCCGGTCGGTCAACATCGAGCTGCAGGACTTCATCCTGATGAACAAGACACTGGCGGGCACCATCTTCGGCTCGTGCAACCCCAGGGCCGACATCGCCCGGCTGGCCAGGCTCTATCAGACCGGTCAGCTGCAGCTCGACGAGATGATCACCAAGCGCTATCGTCTGGACGAGGTCAACGACGCCTACGACGACCTGCTCAACGGCAAAATCGTGCGGGGCATCATCGATTTCGGGATCGCCTGAGCGCGGCCTAAATCTTGATCGCGGGGAACAGCCTGCTGAGGTTCCACAGCCGGTCTCTGCGCGCCGACAGACACGAGATCGCCAGTGCGACGGCCGTTATCGCGGCCAGCACGATGATCGCCTGCCACAGTCGGGCGTCGATGCCGCCGAGGATGAGCTGCCGGAGTCCGTTGACACCGTACGTCATCGGGTCGAAGCGGTGCAGGACCTGGAACGGCCGAGACGTGGTTTCCACGGGATACATCCCGCCCGCGCTGACGAGCTGCAGCATGAGCAGGGCCATGATCAGCACCCGGCCCACCGCCGGACCGACAAGAGCGTTGATCGCCTGCGTCGCGGCCACGAACGCGGCGGAAATCAGCACCATGAACCCCAGCATCGCCACCGGGTGGACGGCGTGCATGCCGAGGGCGAACCGGACCACACAGTAGAGAACGACGGCCTGGAACAGCGCGATCGCAGCGGCGGGCAGGTAGCTGGCGAGCACCACGCGGATCGCGATCACCTCCGCGGCGATCGCACGATATTGCAAGGGCCGCAACACCATCCACAGCACCAAGGCGCCGAAGAACAGGGCGAGGGTGAGGAAGAACGGGGCCATACCGGTGCCGAAGTTGGGCGCGGCGTTCTCATGGGAAGCCTCGAGTTGCACCGGGCCGCCGATGGTGTCGGCGACCGCTTCCTTTTGCTGGGTGGTCCAGTTCGGCACCTGCCTGGCGCCCTCGGCGAGTTTCGTCGCCAGCTCGGCCGATCCCGCTTTGAGTTGGCCGGCGCCGTCGTCGAGCTTGGCGATGCCGCCGGCCAATTCGGCGTTACCGGTGGCGACTTGCTGCGCCCCGTCGCGCAGCTGGGTGAGCTTGTTGGTCAGCTCCTGGCCCTTGCCGCCGAGCTGATCGAGCGCCGACGCGAGCGGACTGCCCGGGGTCCGCAACCCCGAAGTCATGGCGATCGCCGCGTTCTGCGCATCGGTGAGCTGCTGGCGGATCTGGGGCGTGAACTGGTGACCCCGGAGTTGATCCTGGATGCCGCGCAGGTTGTTCGCCAGCGGATCCGCTCGCGCGGAGAGCTGGTCGATCACCGACGTCAGCGAGCTCGCGGCGGCGTCCTGCGCCGCGGCGATGGCGCCGAGCTGATCGTTGGCCTGCGCGAGCGCGGTGGCGCCCTGCTGCAATTGCTCTGTGCTGCCGCCGATCTGCGATACCGCCTTGGTCACCGCGAGCAGCGGGTCGGTGGCCTGGTTGATTCCGTCGGACAGTTGCTTGGCGCCGGCGGCGAGCGTCGCCGAGCCGGTCCGCGCACTGTCCAGGCCGGCTGCCAGCTGACCGGCGCCGTCGTCGAGTCGGGCCGCCCCGTCTGCGGCCTGCTTGATACCCGATCCGGACGAAACCACCACCGACAGCATCTGATTGACGGCCTGTCCCGAGATCCGGCTGGAGACGGCGTTGAGTACCTGCTCGATGGCGGTACGACCGATGCTCGTCGAGATGTAGTTGTTGGCGTCGTTGTAGACGGCAATCAGGTTGGCCTTCTTGGGCTGCCCGGTCACCGGCGACGCGATCGCCGCGCTGAAGTCCGGCGGCAGCTCGACCATGAAGTAGTACTTGCCGTGGTCGACTCCGTTGCGTGCCTCCGGTAAGTCCACGACGTGCCAGTCCAGGCTGCCGTCGGCGGTCAGACTCTTGGCGATCTCCGCACCGGCGTTGAACTGCTGGCCGGACACGACGGCGCCCCGGTCGGAGTTGACCAGCGCCACCGGCATCTTGTTGGTGTGGCCGAAGGGATCCCAGAAGGCCCACAGGTACAGCGCCCCGTACACCAGGGGAAGCAGCATCAGCACGACGATGGCCGCGCGCGTCAATCGGCTACGCCGGAAGCGTTTGATCTCTGAGCCAAAGGCGAGTCCAGCCAGCATCTTTCAGTCCTCCCCGGTCGGGATGCGGTGATCGTGGAGTTCGTGGTCGGGCGCGTCGGCGCCGAGCGGGTTGGTCACCCCGACGACGACGGTGCGCTGCCTCGCGATCGCGCCGAGCCGCTCGGCCGCGATCGCTCGTCGGGAGTTGTCACGAACCTGTTCGAGGTCGCCGACCACCAGAATCGGACGGTTCGACAGCAACGCCAGCGTGATCCGCAGCAGGAACAGTTCGAGGTCCGACAGTTCGACGACGTAGGTGTTGTCGGATGGCGGGGCCATGTCGCCGAAGACCTCGGTGAGCTCGGCCGGGCGCGATTGCAGCGGCACCGACGAGTACCAGGGCGCCAGCCACCGGCGTTGCTCGGCGAGCACGGTCCCCACGGTCACCGAATCCTCCAGATCGTCGATGCCTTCGAACGCCGCGATGGAGCAGTGCCGGCGGATCGCGCGCGGAGTTGTTTCGCCGAGGACGGTGAGCGTGCCGTGGCTGGGCTTGAACCGTCCCGCGAGCGTCAACAGCAGTGTGGTCTGCCCCGGTCCGCCGGGCATCTGAATCGCGTGAAAGCCCGGCGTCAGGGCCAGGTCGACCCCCGAGAACAGGGGCCCGTGCTCGCCGTCGACCCCCAATCCGGCGGCGGTGATCACCGGTGCGACGTCGTCCGGTTCGTTGTTGGCATCCATGGTGTGGCTTTCCCTCATCACCGTCAGACCGGTACCGATTCCAGCAGCGCGGTGATCAGCTGGGCGAGCAGGTCGGGGTTGATGGTTCCCGGGCGCAGCACCTCTTCCATCGCCACGCCCAGGTTGAGGGTGACGACGAGCTGGGCGATGTCGGTCAGCCGCCGGTCGCCCGGCACGGTGTCGGTCGACTCGACGATGTGCAGGGCCTGGTCGGCCGCGGCGCGGCGGCGCTCGATCAGGCGTTCCCGAAGCTGCGGATCGCGCTGGGCGCGCAGCCAGTACTCGACGAGCAGCACGTAGTAGTCGGAATGGTCGCGGACCGAGTCGAGCACCGACCGGCTCACCTCGCGCGCGGCCGCAGTGGTGTCGCCGGCGCTGCGGTCCAGCGCTATCGCGATCTGCTGCCCGCGCAGCTCGAACTCGCGGTCGAGCAGGGCCAGGAACAGCTCGTCCTTGGACTCGAAGTTGGAATAGACCGCTCCCTTGGTGAACCCCGCGGCCTGACCGATCGCGTCGATGGTGGCCCCGGCGAAGCCCTCGGCCGCGAACACCTTCGCCGCCGCATCCAGGATCCGGTCGCGAACCTCGCCGCGGGTGGGGCGGCTGCGAAGCGGTTTGACGGGCGACATGCCCAGCAGCATACCGGCCAGTATCGGATAGATACCAGCGAGTATCGAAGATCACCCGGGCGGTCCTCCGCCGACCCCGGGAGCTCGTCAGCCGAGCCTGGCCGCGGTGCGCTCCCACAGCTCGGCGGCCAATCGCGGATCGTCCGCCAGGCGAGTGGTTTTGCCGATCTTGCGCTTGGCGTAGTACGCGCCGGACGTCCACTCCGAAACGGACGGGCTCGACGCCAGCCGCACCAAGGGGTCGGCGCCCTGGTCCGGGCTCGAGATGAACAGCGCCGCCGGGGTGTACCGCTGCATGAACACCAGAAATCGCGAACCCGAGGCGATGCCGATGTTGGAGTTGACGTTGCCGGGATGCACGGCCGCAACGGAAAGGCCGCGCGCGTGGTAGCGCCGGTGTAATTCCTTGGTGAACAACACGATTGCCAGCTTCGAGTACGCGTAAGCGACGGCGGGCCTGCGGTTGGCGGTGTTCTCCAGGTCGTCGACGGTGGCACGGAGGATCAGCTTGTGCGAGGAGCTGGTCGTGTTGACGACCGTGGCCCGGGACTCCAGCAGCACATCCAGCAACTGGGTGGTCAACAGGAACGGCGCCAGGTAGTTGACCTGATAGGTGCGTTCGTAGCCGTCGGCCGTCAGCTCGATCCTGCTGGCCACCCCGCCCGCGTTGTTGAGCAACACGTCGATGCGCGGGTATTGCGCACGCATCTTGTCCGCCAGCGCCCGCACCTGGGACAGGTCGGCGTAATCGACGACGAAGTGATCGGCGCCCAATTCGGCGGCCACCGCGGCGGTCTTGGTTTGGGAGCGGCCGACCACGACGATCCGGTCGCCGGCGCGGCTGAGGCGACGAGCCGCGGCCGCGCCGATGCCGTCGCTGGCGCCCGTGATGACAATCGTCCTGCGCGTCATTGCCAGACCTCCACCGGGAGTGTAGCGATCACGCAGCGGTGGCGGCCTGACCCCGACTCACGCCAGCGAATACCGCACCGGCAGGTGCTTGAGACCGCCGACGAAGGTGGTGGCCACCAGCTCCGGATCACCGGTCAGCTCAATGGATTTCAGCCGGGGCAGCAGCTCGGTGAAGAAACTGTTGACCTCCATGCGGGCCAGCGCCGCACCCATGCAGAAGTGCACGCCGTAGCCGAAGGCCAGATGCTTGTTGGGGTCGCGCCCGACGTCGAAGCGGAACGGCTCGTCGAACACGTCCTCGTCGCGGTTCGCCGAGACGTAGGACAGCAGCACGGATTCGCCCGCGGCGATGGGCACTCCACGCACCACGGTGTCTTTGGCGGCGGTGCGCATGAACTCCTTGACCGGGGTGACCCAGCGGATCATCTCCTCGGTGGCCAGCGGCATCAGGTCGAGGTTGTCGCGCAGCCGCTGCAGCTGGTCGGGGTTCTCGATGAGTGCCTGCAGGCCACCGGAGATGGTGGCGCTGGTGGTGTCGTGGCCGGCGGTGGCGACGATCAGGTAGTAGGAGACGGTGTCGATGTCCGAGAGCGGTTCGCCGTCAACCCGGGCGTTGGCGATCGCCGACGCGAGATCCTCGGTCGGATGCTCGCGGCGCGCGGCGGTGACACCGTTGAAGTAGCCGAACATGTCCAGCAGCGCCGGCAGCTGATCCTCGTTGGAGCTGCCGCGCTTGAATTCCGAGTCGTCGCTGCCGAACAGCTCCTGGGTCAGTTTGAGCATCCGGGGGAAGTCGGCCTCCGGCAGGCCCAGCAGCGACATGATCACGTAGAGGGGGTAATTGACCGCGACCTCCTGGACGAAGTCGCATTCCGGTCCGGCCGCCAGCATCTTGTCGACGTAGATCTTGGCCAGCTCGTCGACGCGAACCTTCAACGCCCGCATCGCCTTTGGCCGGAACCAGTCCGAGCCGATGGCGCGCACCACCCGGTGCTGGGGGTCGTCCATGTGGATCAGGGTGCGCACCCCCGCGGCGGCCTGCATCTCGTCGCCCTCGGCGGTCGTCAGCACCGGGCGCGGCCAGTTGGTGAACAGCATGTTCTCCCGCTCGATGTCCATGACGTCGGCGTGTTTGGTGATCGCCCAGAACGGCTTGTAGTTCGGCACCTCCACCCAGGACACCGGGGCGTTGGCGCGCAGGTGGGTCAGTGCCGCATGCAGTCGCTGCTCGTCGGTGTAGGCCATCGGATCGGCCAGCAACTTGGCGGCCTCGTCCATCGTGGTTGTGCTCACTGGTGCAACTCCTCGATCCGGGATGCTCGGTGCCGCCGACCTCGAGACGGCCGGGGTCAGGCATGCGGGTAACTTTACAGTAAGCAATCCAGTATGTGACCCTGCAGATCTGCGGCCCGCCCCCGACTGGTCGCGCGACGAATCCTCTATGAGGTAGGACATAGGCATGCCGAAAGCCCAGGACTGGGAAGAAACGCTCGCCGATCTCCAGCGGCGCCGTCAGCACGCGTTCGACATGGGCGGCCCGGAGCGGCTGGACAAGCACCGCAACAAGGGCAAACTCGACGCCCGCGCCCGCATCGAATACCTGCTCGACCCGGGCACGTTCCGTGAACTCGGCACCCTGGTCGGTGGCGAGATCGCCGCCGATGGCCTGGTGGTCGGCTCCGGCGAGATCAACGGCACGCCGGTGATGCTGGGCGCCGAGGATTTCACCACCCTGGCGGGCAGCATCGGGCCCGGCGGCAACTCGAAGCGCTACCGCATCGCCGAACTGGCGTTGCGGGACAAGATTCCGTTGGTCATGCTGCTCGAGGGCGCGGGCTTTCGCCCCACCGGCGGGCATTACGGCCGCACCCCGACCGACCTGCTGGCCCAGGCGCAGTGCTCTGGTCGCGTCCCGACCGTCGCCGCCGTGCTCGGCCCGTCGGCCGGACACGGCGCGCTGGTGGCCCCGGTCTGCGACTTCCGGATCATGAGCAGGCAGGGGGCGATCTTCACCGCCGGGCCTCCCGTCGTCAAAGAGTCCACCGGAGAAGACATTTCGAAAGAGGACCTGGGCGGGCCGGATGTCGCGCTGCCCAGCGGCGTGATCCACAACGTCGCCGAAAACGACGAAGCGGTGCTCGACGACGTCCGCCGCTACCTGTCCTACTTCCCGCCCAGCGCCTGGTCGTACCCGCCGTCGCTGCCCGCCGGCGACGCCGCCATGCCGCGGCCGACGCCGGAGCTGCTCGACATCGTCTCCCGGGACAACCGCCGCGTCTACGACATGCGCGCCGTGCTCGACGTGGTGTTCGACAGCCCCGACTGGTTCGAGGTGCAACCCCAGTTCGGCAAGGCGATCATCTGCGCGCTCGCCCACCTCGGCGGCCACCCCGTCGCGGTGGTGGCCAACCAGCCTCAGGTGCTGGCCGGCTCCATCGACGCCGACGCCGCCGACAAGGCGGCACACTTCATCATGGTGGCCGACTCGTTCCACCTGCCGATCGTCTTCCTCGCCGATAACCCGGGCATGCTGCCCGGCAGCCGGTCCGAACGCAGCGGTGTGCTGCGCGCCGGCGCGCGGATGTTCGCCGCCCAGACCGCGGCGACCACGTTGAAGCTGCACGTCACGCTGCGCAAGGCGTACGGGTTCGGGTCGATGGTCATGTCGCTGTTGGGATTCGACCATCAGGTCGCGACGTTCGCCTACCCGGGTGCAACCATGGGCGCGATGAGCGCGGCGGCGCTGAGCCGCGCCTCGCACGCCGGTGAGGACCTCTCCACCAAGCTGCGCAACGCCGAGCTGCAGGCCTCCTACCGGTCGGCCGAGCACATGGGGTTCGACGAACTCATCGACCCGCGTGAGACGCGGGACGCGTTGCTGGCGTCGTTGCGGCGCGGCCTGTCCAGCCGGCAGGCCGCCGCCGAACCGGTGAGCCGGACCGTCATCATGCCCTGAACCGGTACGCCGCGAGAGTGCAACTACCGACGGCACCTCTCGGGAAACGCGTCGCTAGTTGCACTTTCGCGGTCAGCCGGCTCGGTAGGCGGCGACGATCGGCTCGAGCTCGTCGGGTGTGGCGCCGTGCAGGATGACCGCGTCGGCGCCGTAGTCGAATTCCTGGCGGATGCGGGCCACACACTGCTGCGCAGACCCGGTGGCCGAGGGTTCCAGCCATTCGTCGGGGATCAGCGTCGCGATGTGCTCGATCTGCTCCGGGGTGGCCTTGTGGTCGATCCCGCCGGCGATCGACGTCACCACCGGGTCGTCGCGGAACCGTTGCAGCACAGCGGAATCCCAGTCGTTGGTGCGCACCAGCAGGTCTCCGTAGCCCTGCAGGTAGGTGGCCAGCCGGGCGACCGTCTTCTTCAGCCGCAGCTGTTCGGGCAGATGGTCGCCGACGGTGGCGAAGCACGACCACACCCGCACGCTGTCGGGGTCGCGGCCCGCCTTCTCCGCGGCCGACTTGACGGTCTTGACGCTGCGCTGCAAGGTCTCCGGGGTGAAGTAGGTGTGCAGTATGACGTCGTCGAATACCCGCCCGCCGAGCGCGAGCGTGTTGGGCCCGAACGCCACCAGGGCCAGCCGGATGTCCTCGTTGAAGTCCGGATCGAGAAACAGGATGGGGTACTTACCCATCGGTCCGTCGTGGTTGAAGATCAGCTCGCCGTGCCACAGGCGGCGCATCACCCCGGCCCAGTCCTCCATCTGCGCGGTCGTCACCGCCGGTATGCCGAACGCCCCATAGATCGCGGCGATCCCCCGTCCCACGCCGAGGGTGAACCGGCCGCCGGACAGTCGATGCATCGTGGTCGCCCACGACCCGGTGATCAGCGGATGACGGGTGTTGTGATTGGTTGCGGCGGTGGCGATCTGCATCCGGTGGGTGACCGCGCACGCCGCCCCGACCAGAGACGACGCCTCTTTGACGTTCCACCGCTCGGAGATGAAGGCGGTGCCGAAGCCGAGTTCCTCGCCGCGGCGGGCCTCGTCCATCAGGGTCGCGGGGCCCTCACCTCCTGCCCCGGCCAGCAGATAGAAGCCCAACTCGTCAAGCACCCGGTCGCTCAATTCCAAACCCCTTGCTGGTAGCCGCAGTTCCAAACCTCGGTGATCTTGCCATCGACGACCCGGAAAACCTCGATGCCGGCGATGTTGGTTTCCGCGCCGTCCTTGGTCCTGATCGTCGAGTCGTAGACGATCGCCACGTGCTCGCCGTCGTCGCCCTCGACGACGACGTTGAGGTCGAAGTGCAGCGAGTCGGCCATCTCCCACATGTCCACCACCCGCTGTACCGCCTCGGCGTGTGTCAGCGTGTGCGCCGCGCCGACCTCATGCCGGATAACCGTGTCGCCCAACAACTCCCGGGCCAGTTCGATGTTGCGTTCGTTCCACACCACCAGGTTGTACAGCTCGACCACGGTGCGAGCGGTCCAGGTGGGCCGCATCAGGCAAGCACCGCGTCGCGCAGGAACCGGTCGGTGATGCGCTGTACCCGCCGGGAGAAGATGTGCCCGACGTGGCTGCCGTCGTACCAGTACAACTGGCCGGCCCAGCGGTCCTGTAAGGCGTTCGCGGGCTCGCGCATCGCCATCCGGTCGTGCCAGGCCCCCACGATGAGCCGGCGCTCCGGCGGCGGCGCCGGGGTCACCGCCAGCGGGTCGATCACCGAGGTGAGCCGGGTGACCACCGGGGATTGCAGCAGTTCGCGGAATCCGTCCCGGGCCGGCCCCCAGCGCTGCAGGTGCCGGGCGATCATCGCGTTGAGTCCCAGGATGGGCGTGTACAGCGCGACGGCGTCGACCTGCCTCTCCAGGTGGGAGACCAGTGCGGCCACCGGGCTGCCCATCGAAATGCCCGCCACCACAAGGGTGCTGGCCTGCGACCGGGCCCAGCGCACCACGGCGCGCACCTCCGACACCGCGCGCATCATGCCCGCGACGTTGCCCAGCGGATCCATGTCGGGGTAGACCGGCCACTGCCGGCGCCGGCACCCGTGTCCGGGCTGTACCGGCATCGCGATGTTGAACCCCAGCTCGCGATGTATTCGGCCGATGCCGGACAGCAGCAGGTCTTCGGTGCCGCCCTGGCCGGCGCCGTGCACCCAGACCAGCCAGGGTCTGGGCCCGTCACGGTGCCGGCGCAGGTGCACCACCGCCCGGGCCGGGCCGCCCAAGCCGTCGGCCACCAGCGTCGCCGGCAGCGCGGGGTCGTGCTCGAAGGCCATCCGTTCGTAGTCGAGACCGGCGATGCTGCGCCGCCGAATCGAGGTCGGCCGCAACGGGTTCGGCGCGGCGTGCGCGCCGTCGATGCCCAGCGCGGCGAGTTCCTCGGCGGCAGCGGCGCAGGCGTCGACCGGGCGCAGCGCCGCCGGGCTGCCACCCAGCAGCGAAAAGGCGCTCAGCACAAGCTCGTCCAGCATGACCTCACCGAACTGGCGTGCACCGCGGGGCGACAGCGGAGCCCAACCGGTCGACTCCTGCAGGCCCGCCACCGTCCGCGGCACCAGCATGGCCAGTTCCCGGGCGGCGTCTCTGGCCAGGCTGAGCCCGCTCAATGCCTTCGCCATCCGCTCACCTTCAACTAAGCCAGCTTGAAACCGGTGTAGCCGCCGGCCGCGATTTCGTCGCACCTGCGCCGGTATTCGGGGATCCCGCCGGTATAGCCCATGTACATCCGCTTCTTGCCGGGCACGTTGCCACCGTTGTACCAGGAGTTGCACGACGGGTGGACCAGAACCGTGGGCGCGACGAGCGCGGTGGTGTGCTCGATCCACTCCTGCTGGGCGGTGCTCAGCGCCTCGATGGTGCGAATGTGGTTGGCGCGCAGGTATGCGATGCAGTCGCCGATCCATTCCACGTGCTGTTCGAGGGCGGCGACGAAGTTGGTGGCGGCACTGGGGCTGCCCGGGCCCTGGACGGTGAACAGGTTCGGAAAGCCGGCGACCGCCAGGCCCAGATACGACAGCGGCCCCTGGGTGGCCCAGAACTCGGCCAGCCCGATGCCGCCGCGGCCCCGGATGTCGATCCGGCTGAGCGCACCGGTCATGGCGTCGAAGCCGGTGGCGTAGACGATGACGTCGAGCTCGTGGAATCGGTCGTCGGTGCGAATGCCGGCCGGGGTGACCTCCCGGATCGGCGCCTTGCGCAGGTCGACGAGGGTGACGTTGTCGCGATTGAAGGTCTCGTAGTAGCCCTGGTCGATGATCGGCCGCTTGCAGGCGAAGGGATGCACCGGCACCAACGACGCCGCGGTCTCGGGGTCTTTGACGATCCGCGCGACCGCCTCGCCGTACAGTTCGGCGGCCATCCGGTTGGCTTCGATGTCGAAGAAGACGTCACCCCAGTTCAACGCCCCCAGGACGCCGTGCTCCTCGATGGCGCGCAGTTGTTCTTCGCGGGTGGCCGATTTCAGCGGCGGCCGCCCGAGCATTTCCAGCAGGACGGAAAAGGCGCTCAGCCGGGCCGCGCCGATCGGGTGGGCGCGTTGAGCGGCGCGGATTTCGCCGTAGCGCGCCTTCATCTCGTCCAGCTCGCCGGGTTGGAATCGGTGCACCCGCCAGGGCAGGGTGTATGCGGGTGAACGCTGAAACACCGAGAGGTGCAACGCTTCTCGGGCAACCACGGGGATGAGCTGGACACCGGTCGAGCCGGTGCCGATGACGCCGACGCGCTTGCCGGTCAGGTCGACGCCCGCGGCCGGCCAGCGGCTGGTGACCAGCGACGTCCCGGCGAAGGTGTCCATCCCGGGGATGTCGGGCTGCAGCGGCACGGACAGGATGCCGGAGGCGGCGACCACGAACGGAACGCGGAAGGTGTCGCCGGACCGGGTGCGCACCGACCACCTCGCGGCGTCTTCGTCGAAGGTCATCGCGACGACCTCGGCGCCGAATTGGATGTCGCGGCGCAGGTCGAGCCGGTCGGCGACGTAGTTGAGGTAGGCCAAGATCTCGGGCTGCGCCGGCATCGACTCCGTCCACACCCACTCCTGCTGGATCTCCTCGGAGAAGCTGTAGGAGTATTCGATGCTCTCGATGTCGCACCGTGCGCCCGGATAGCGGTTGAAAAGCCAGGTGCCACCGACGTTTTCGGCCATCTCCAGCACCCGGGCGGGGATGCCGAGTTGGCGCAGCCGGTGCAGCATGTACAGCCCGGAGAATCCCGCGCCGATGACGAGTACGTCGAACGGGGTGTCGGCTTCGGTCATCCTCACCGCCCTGGCTGGTCAGCCGCTGTCGTCATGTCACTCCTTGCCGCGCGACGGCCGGACTGCTGAAATCTATACTGTAATGGACTTAGTATCAACGTATCGGAGGCGCTGGCGTGAAAGTCCCCTTCACCTGGAAGGTCACCGGCTGGTTCATGGTCGGCTGGTCACCGGAGTTCCCCATCGGAGAGGTGCGCCCGTTGCACTATTTCGGCGAGGACCTGGTGGCCTACCGCGACGAGTCCGGCGAACTGCACATCTTGGAGGCGCACTGCAAACACCTGGGCGCCCATCTCGGGCACGGTGGCACGGTGGTCGGCGACTGCGTGCAGTGCCCCTTCCACGGCTGGCGCTGGGGGCCCGACGGCACCAACCGCTACATCCCCTACCAACCCGATCGGCCCAACCGCGGGTTGCGGCTGAAGGTGTACCCGGTGCGCGAGCAGTACGACTGCGTGTTCGTCTGGCACCAGCCGCACGGCAAGGAGCCGCAGTGGGAGATGCCGGACATCTTCGGTAAGTTCCCGCAATTCGAGACCGACCCGGCGGCCTACTACCGGGCCTACCCCGAGTTTTCCCGGCGCGCCGAGCGTGAGCCGGTGCATCCGCAGATCGTGGCCGAAAACGCGCCCGACAGCGCCCATTTCGAGTACGTGCACCACGCCACGGTGACGCCGCGGGTGCTGGACTGGAAGATCGTCGAGCAGGAATGGCAGTTCGTCGCCGGCTGGCCCGATGCCAACAGCGACGACCCCGAGGCCCTCGCGCTGCGCTTCCACAGCCACCTGTTCGGCCTGGGCGGGGCGATCAGCGTCTTCGAAGGTGCGCAGAACCATCGGCTGATCTTCACCTGCACACCGGTCGACGACGAGTGCTCGGACCTGTTCTATTCGATCTGGTGGCCCCGCGTCCCCGGCGACACCGCCGACGTGCCCGAGGGCAAGCTGCGCGAGGTCATCGAAAAGCAGTTCCTGTCCACCGTCTTCGACGATCTGCAGATCTGGCGCTACCAGAAATACGTCGAGCACCCGCCGCTGTCCAAGGTCGACGCCAAAGGCTATATGGCACTGCGCAAATGGGCCACCCAATTCTATGAGTTGCCGCCGGCCGGAACGTCGTCACCGGCATGACGGACCTGGCAGAGCTGGTGGCGCCGGCGCACACCGCCGTCATCACGCAAGAAGTCCAGGGCGCGGTCGTCGGTCCCGACGCCGGCCTGGGCGCGCTGGCCGCGGAAGCCCGCCGGGTCGCGCTGCCGAACATCGTGCGGCTGTTGCCGCCGGCCCGCGCCGCCGGTGTGCGAATCGTGCACTGCCTGGTGCAGCGGCGCCCGGACGGACTGGGCTCCAATCACAACGCCAAGATCTTCGCGCTGGGTCGCCGCTCCGGGCAAGGCCGGGTGGACATCTCCCCCGGCACCCCGGGTGCCACGCTGTTGCCCGAATTAGGCCCCGCGCCAAGCGATTTGGTGCTGAGCCGGTGGCATGGCGTGGGCCCGATGGGCGGTACCGACCTCGACGCGGTGTTGCGCAACCTGGGCGTGTCCACCCTGGTGGTGGTCGGCGTCTCGTTGAACATCGCGATTCCCAACGTCGTCATGGATGCGGTCAACGCCGCCTACCGCGTCGTCGTCCCGCGCGACGCCGTCGCCGGCGTCCCCGCCGAGTACGGCGAGGCGGTCATCGCGAACACGTTGTCGCTGCTGGCCACCATCACCACCACCGACGAGCTGCTGCGCGCCTGGAGCCGGCCATGACCGACACCGCACCCGGCACGCTGGACGGGTCTGCCGGCGGATTCCCCGAGATCAAGCCCGCCGAGTCGGCGCCGCCGGGTCTGGGCCGGCTGGTCGCCGCGCTGCGCCGGCTGCAGGACCTGACCGTCGCCACCAACCCGGCGGATCCGCTGTGGACCGTCGCCGCCCGGCACGTCGAGGACGCCTGCGCGGTGCTGGACGGCCACCAGGTTCCCGAAGGCGTGTCGCCGGCCGGGCGGGTCATCGAACGGCCCGGCCTCGGCCACCCGCTGCTGCCGCCGTGGACCGTCGTCGACTCCGGCGCGCACGGCGTCACCATGCAGGGGCATTTCACCCGATCGCACGTGGGCGGCAACAACGCCGTGCACGGCGGCATGATCCCGCTCTACTACGACTGGCTGTTCGGCATGGTGGTGTCTGGCGCGAACTGTCCACCCACGCGCACCGCCTTCCTACACGTGGATTACCGCAACGTCACCCCGATCGACGCGCCGCTGACGGCGCACGGCCGCATCACCGACGTCGACGGCCGCAAGATCTTCATCTCCGCTAGCATGACGGCGGCCGACGGCACGCTGCTCAGTGAGGCCACCGGCCTGATGGTCCGCCTGCTACCCCACCAGCCGTGAGAGGCAAAATGTCCGACACCACAACAGCATTCACGGTACCGGCGGTCGCGAAGGCCGTCGCGGCCGCGATTCCCGACCGCGAGCTGATCATCCAGGGCGACCGTCGCTACAGCTACCGGCAGGTGATCGAACGGTCGAACCGGCTCGCCGCGTATCTGCACTCCCAGGGTCTGGGATGCCACACCGAGCGCGAGGCGCTGGCCGGCCACGAGGTGGGCCAGGACCTGCTCGGCCTCTACGCGTACAACGGGAACGAATTCGTCGAAGCGCTGCTGGGCGCCCTCGCGGCGCGCGTCGCCCCGTTCAACGTCAACTTCCGCTACGTCAAAAGCGAACTGCACTACCTGCTCGCGGACTCCGAGGCGACCGCGCTGATCTACCACGCGGCGTTCGCGCCCCGGGTGGCCGAGATCCTGCCCGACCTGCCGCGGCTTCGGGTGCTCATCCAGATCGCCGACGAGTCGGGCAACGAATTACTCGACGGCGCAGTGGATTACGAGGACGCGCTGGCGTCGGTGTCCGCGGAGCCACCGCCGGTGCGGCACTGTCCGGACGACCTGTACGTGCTGTACACCGGCGGCACCACGGGAATGCCCAAGGGCGTGTTGTGGCGTCAGCACGACATCTTCATGACGTCCTTCGGGGGGCGCAACCTGATGACCGGCGAGCCCTCGTCGTCGATCGACGAGATCGTGCAGCGCGCCGCGTCGGGGCCGGGAACCAAGCTGATGATCCTGCCGCCGCTGATCCACGGCGCGGCCCAGTGGAGCGTGATGACGGCGATCACGACCGGCCAGACGGTCGTCTTCCCCACTGTCGTCGACCATTTGGACGCCGAGGACGTGGTGCGCACCATCGAGCGGGAAAAGGTCATGGTGGTGACGGTGGTGGGTGACGCGATGGCGCGCCCGTTGGTCGCGGCCATCGAGAAGGGGATCGCCGACGTGTCGTCGCTGGCCGTGGTGGCCAACGGCGGCGCGTTGCTGACCCCGTTCGTCAAGCAGCGCTTGATCGAGGTACTGCCGAACGCGGTGGTCGTCGACGGCGTCGGGTCGTCGGAGACCGGGGCGCAGATGCACCACATGTCGACGCCCGGGGCGGTGGCGACCGGCACCTTCAACGCCGGCCCGGACACCTTCGTGGCGGCCGAGGACCTGTCGGCGATCCTGCCGCCCGGGCACGAGGGGATGGGCTGGTTGGCCCAGCGCGGCTATGTCCCGCTCGGGTACAAGGGCGATGCCGCCAAGACCGCCAAGACCTTTCCGGTCATCGACGGGGTGCGCTACGCGGTGCCGGGCGACCGGGCACGCCACCACGCCGACGGCCATATCGAGCTGCTGGGCCGCGACTCCGTGTGCATCAATTCCGGCGGCGAGAAGATTTTCGTCGAGGAGGTCGAGACGGCCATCGCGTCGCATCCCGCGGTGGCCGACGTGGTGGTGGCCGGACGGCCGAGTGAACGGTGGGGCCAGGAAGTCGTCGCGGTGGTCGCGCTGTCCGACGGCGCCGCCGTCGACGCCGGAGAATTGATCGCCCACGCATCGAATTCGCTGGCGCGCTACAAGCTTCCCAAGGCGATCGTGTTCCGTCCGGTGATCGAGCGCAGCCCGTCGGGCAAGGCCGATTACCGGTGGGCGCGCGAGCAGGCGGTGGACGGATGAAACCCGCTGGGGCCGAGCGCTTTTAGGCTAGGAGCACACCGATGAAGTACCAAGGGCGGGTCGTGGTGGTCACAGGCGCCGGCTCGGGCATCGGCCGGGCGCTGACGCAGGCGCTCACCGCGGGCGGCGCGCATGTCGCGGCGTCCGACATCGACGACAACGGCCTGGCCGAAACCCAGGCGTCGTGCGGGCCCGGACAGGTCACGCCGTATCGCATCGACGTGGCGGACCGGGATGCGGTGCTGGGCTTCGCCGATGAGGTGCGCCGCAAGCACGGACCCGCCTCGATGGTGTTCAACAACGCCGGCGTCGACCTGTTCGCCAGCGTGGCCGACATGTCCTGGGAGGACTTCGACTGGCTGATGGGCATCAACGTCGGCGGTGTGGTCAACGGGACCAAAGCCTTTCTGCCGCAACTCATCGAAGCCGGCTCCGACCGGCGGCCGTCGCGGTTGGTCAACCTGTCCAGCGCCTTCGGTCTCATCGCGGTCCCCTACCAAGGGGCCTACAGCACGTCGAAGTTCGCGGTGCGCGGTTTCACGGAGGCCCTGCGCCAGGAGATGATCATCGAACGCCATCCGGTGACGGTGCACTGCGTGCACCCCGGAGTCGTGCGTACCAACTTCGGCGCCAACATGCGCACCTCGGACACCGAGGATCCCGACCTGGCCGCCCAGCTCTTCGACCGGGCGGCGCTCACCACCCCCGCCAGGGCCGCCCGGCTCATCCTGCGCGGCGCCGAGAAGAACCGGGCCCGGATCCTGATCGGGGCCGACGGACGGGCGATGGCGGCGCTGCCCCGGCTGCTCGGCGTGGCTTATGCGGGCCTGCTGGCGCGTGCCGCGCGGTTGACCGACTCCCGCGCGGCCCACTCCGGACGCTGACCACACCTGCGGCGCCGCAGCCGGTGGCGATCGGGGCATGGCCCCGCCATATTGTCTACTGTAATAATTACAGTATGATCTTACGAAGAAGTGTTCGATCGTGCTGAGATCAAGATGCTGGAGATCAGGTGACGACCAACGTTCCCACCGCCGCCGGAGGCGAGACCGTCAGCCTGCGTGACCCCTACCCGTTCTTCGCCCGCAAACGCCGCGAGGCCGGCGTGTTCGCCGGCACGGTGATGGACTACTCCAAGACGCCGGAGTCCCTGATGCCCAAGCAGGAATACTCCGCGGTGTCCTTCGACGCGGTCAACACCGTGTTCCGCGACGGCCGGGTGTTCAGTTCCAAGCCGTACGACAAGACCATCGGGCTGTTCATGGGGCCGACGATCCTGGCGATGGAGGGCAAGAAGCACCGGGACCACCGCAACCTGGTGTCTGCGGCGTTCAAGTCCAAGGCGCTGGCCCGGTGGGAGCCCACCATCGTGCGCCCGATCTGCAACGCGCTGATCGACGAGTTCATCGATGCCGGAACCGCCGACCTGGTAAGGCAATTCACCTTCGAGTTCCCCACCCGGGTGATCGCCCGGCTGCTCGGGCTGCCCGATGAAGACCTGCCGATGTTCCACACCCGCGCGGTGCAGTTGATCAGCTACCACGTCGACTACGAACGGGCCTTCGAGGCGTCGGCGGCGCTCAAGGACTACTTCCTCGAGCAGATCGAACAACGTAAGTCCCAGCCCACCGAGGACATTATCGGCGACCTGGTCACCGCGGAGATCGACGGCGAAAAGCTCAGCGACGAGGCCATCTACTCGTTCCTGCGGCTGCTGTTGCCGGCCGGGCTGGAAACCACCTACCGGTCGTCGGGAAACCTGCTGTATCTGCTGCTGACCCACCCGGACCAGTTCGCCGCGCTGCAGGCCGATCGCGAGCTGCTGGCGCCGGCGATCGAGGAGGGGTTGCGCTTCGAGACGCCGCTGACCACCGTGCAGCGGTTCACCACCGAAGACACCGAACTGCAAGGCGTGCGGATTCCGGCGCGTTCGGTGATCGGCGTGTGCATCGGTTCGGCGAACCGCGACGAGCGGCGCTGGGAGCGTTCCGAGGAATTCGACATCTTCCGTAAACACGTGCCGCACATCTCCTTCGCCGCCGGCGAGCACACCTGCCTGGGCCTGCATCTGGCGCGGCTGGAGACGCGCGTCGCGATGGAATGCCTGCTGAATCGGCTGACCAACGTCACCCTGCTCAGCGACGACGACCCGCACATCCACGGTCAGCCGTTTCGGTCTCCGACGGCACTTCCGGTTACCTTCGACGCCAAGTAGGGTCCCGGGAATGGTGAAGGTAATGCAGGGCTTTCGGGTCCTCGAGGTTGCGCAGTTCACGTTCGTCCCGGCCGCCGGCGCGATCCTGGCGGACTGGGGAGCCGACGTCATCAAGGTCGAGCACCCGGTGCGCGGCGACACCCAGCGCGGCTTCGTGAACATGGGTGGCATCCAGGTTGATCCGGAGCGTCACCCGCTGATGGAGCACCCCAACCGGGGCAAGCGCAGCGTCGGGGTCGACGTGTCCACGCCGGGCGGCCAGGAGGTGATCTACGAACTGGCCAAGACTTCCGATGTGTTCCTCACCAATTACATGCCCGCGCAGCGTCGCAAGCACAAGTTCGACGTGGAGCACATCCGGGCGGTCAACCCGAACATCGTGTACGCCCGCGGTTCGGCGTACGGGGACAAGGGCGCCGAGCGTGACGTCGGCGGTTACGACGGGACGGCGTTCTGGACGCGCAGCGGGATCGGCTACGCGCTGACGCCGGAGGAGTTGGGCGGCGCACTGGGACAAGGCATTCCCGCATTCGGCGATTCCATCGGCGGCATGTTCATCGCCGGCGGGATCTCGGCGGCGTTGCTGCACCGTGAACGCACCGGCGAGGCCGTCGAGCTCGACGTGTCGCTGCTGAGCACGGCATGGTGGGCGGCGGGCGCCAGCGTGACGCAGGGCATGGAGACCGGCGAAGTGATGCGCACCCCGATGCCGGGTGCCGGGGCGCCGTCGGTGAATCCGTTCATGGGCAACTATGAGACTTCCGACGGCGGCACCATCAACCTGTGCATCATCAGCCCGACCGGGCTGATCCGCGACACGTTCGAGCACCTCGGCATCCCCGAGGCGGCCGACGATCCCCGGTTCTGTGATGTGCTGCCGTTGATCCAGAACGCCGACGCGGCCGCCGAGCTGATCGCAAAGGCGTTCGCCGCCAAGCCCTTTGACTATTGGCGCCAGCATCTGAAGACGATGAAGGGCCAGTGGGCACCGTTCCAGAGCCTGCTCGACCTGATCGACGACGAGCAGGCCATCGCCAACGACATGATCGCCGAGGTCGAACTCGCCGGCGGCGGAAAGCCTTTCCGCGTGGTGCGCGGTCCGGTGCAGTTCAATCACGAGCCGCTCGCCACGACGAGGGCACCCCAGGCCAGTGAGCACACCGAGCTGGTGCTGATGGAGTTGGGGATGGACTGGGACCGCATCGAGGAGCTCAAGAATGCAGGAGCCATTGCGTGAGTGCGAGTCGCGCCGCGACGATGCAGAGCGAAGCGATGAGGAGGAGCGGCGCCAATGAATGACGTCGCCATCATCGGCGTCGGCCTGCACCCGTTCGGCCGCTTCGAGGGCAAGTCCGCGATGGAGATGGCCGTCGACGCCATCCAGCTCGCGGTGGCCGACGCGGGTGTCGAATGGAAGGACATCCAGGCCGCCACCGGGGGCAGCTGGACGGTGGCCAACCCGGACGCGATCGTCGGCATGGTGGGGCTTTCGGGCATTCCGTTCACCAACGTGTTCAATGCCTGCGCGACCGCGGCCAGTGCCGCCAAGGCGTGCGCCGACGGGATCCGGCTCGGTGACTACGACATCGGCATCGCCATCGGCCTGGACAAGCACCCGCGGGGTGCGTTCACCGAGGACCCGGCCCTGGTGGGGATGCCGCGCTGGTATGCCGAGAATGGGCAGTACCTCACCACACAGTTCTTCGGCATGAAGGCCAACCGCTACCTGCACCAGCACGGCATCTCGCAGCGGACCCTGGCCAAGGTCGCGGCCAAGAACTTCCGCAACGGCGCCCGCAACCCGAATGCCTTCCGGCGCAAGCCGATCCCGGAGGATGAGATCCTCAACTCGCCGATGCTGAACTACCCGCTCACCCAGTACATGTTCTGCGCGCCCGACGAGGGCGCGGCGGCGGTGGTGATGTGCCGGGCCGACATCGCGCACCGGTACAGCGCCAAGCCCGTCTATCTGCGCGCGGTCGAGGTGCGCACCCGCCGCTACGGCGCCTACGAGGTGAACACCACCTTCGCCCCGGTCGACGAGGATGTGGCGCCCACCGTGTACGCGGCGCGGGCCGCGTTCGAAAAGGCCGGTGTGGCACCGCAAGACGTCGACGTGATCCAGCTGCAGGACACCGACGCCGGGGCGGAGATCATCCACATGGCGGAGTGCGGGTTCTGCGCCGACGGCGAGCAGGAGAAGCTGCTCGCCGACGGAGTCACCGAGATCACCGGCGCGATGCCGATCAACACCGACGGCGGGCTGATCGCCAACGGCGAACCGATCGGCGCGTCCGGCCTGCGCCAAATCCACGAGCTGGTGCGGCAATTGCGTGGCGAAGCCGGCGATCGGCAGGTGGCCGGTGAGCCGCGCGTCGGGTTCGCTCAGCTCTACGGTGCCCCGGGTACCGCGGCGGCCACCATCCTCACCACCTGACCGTCGCCGAGCGTGCACCCAGCGCGAAAAAGTGCGCGGAATTTCGCGGCCAGTGCACGTTCGGCGCGCAGGAGGCGCGGCAGGAGGCGCGGCAGGAGGCGCGCCGGCACCCGCCGTCAGCTGGCGCGCTGGGCCACCGGCGCGTAGGCCGGCTTGCCCAGGCCGAGCATGTACTGCGCGATCATGTTGCGGAACACCTCGAGGGTGCCGCCGTAGATGCCGACCAGCGGGGCGAACCGGAAGACGTATTCGGAGGCGCCGTCGTCGGCCGCGCCGTCGGTGCCGACCGGCAGCGCGGACGCCGTGCCCAGGATGTCCATCAGGTCCGGGGAGATGTCGCGCATCGTCTGGGCGAGGGCGACGCGTCCGTAGATGCTGGGCGCGCTCAGCGCCGCCTCCATCCGCGCGGCGTTGCGGCCCAACCGATACGCGATCGCCGAATCGTCAATGAGCCTGCGCCCGTGCGGGTCTGGCAGCGTGACCTTGGCCGCGACCTTGTCCAGGGTGTCGGCCATGAACCCGGCCTGGTGCATCATGATCGACACGTCCTGCAGCCCGTCCGGGGCCGCCGCCACCGCCCCGTGCTCGACGTTGAGCGGCTCGCGCAACACGGTCCAGCCGGCGTTCACGTCGCCCAGCCGATACTTGTCGTCGACCCGCACGTCGCTGTAGTAGACGATGTTGGTGCGGTCCCCGTCGACGGTGCGGATGCCCTGGATGTCGATGCCCGGCGAGTCCAGCGGCACCAGGAACATGGTCAGGCTCTTGTGCTTCGGCGCATCGGGGTCGGTGTTGGTGATCAGGAAAACGTATTGGCAGTTGTGCGCCCCGGTGGTGAACATCTTGGAGCCGTTGATGATCCAGCCGTTGCCGTCCCGGACCGCCCTGGTCTTGCAGGTGGCCACATCGGATCCGCCCTCGGGTTCGGTATAGCCCAGGCACAGCCGCACGTGCCCGCTGAACACGCCGGGCAGCACTTCCCGCTGTAACTCCTCGGACCCGAACTTGGCCACCGAGCGGGCCACCATGGCGGTGGTCCCCCAGGTCACCCAGGGCACGTGGGCGCGTCGTTTCTCCAGCTCCCAGATGCGACGTTGCACCCGGCTGAAACCGCCCTCGGCCTCGGGCTTCCATTCGCGTTCCAGATAGCCGGCCGCACCCAACGCCAGGTGCACGCCCTCGTCGAAGTTGTCGCCGGTTTCCCGGTCCCGGCGCCTGACCTCGTCGGTCACATGGGTGCGCAGGAACTCGCGAGCCTCGTCCAGGAATCGCTGGTCCTCGTCGGACAGCGTGACACGTGAGAAGTCCACCTATGCGCCCTTTCCGCTTTCCCGTGCGGCGACGAGCTCGCCGATGTACTTCGCGCTGGCCCCGGGATCCCCGCCGGCCAGCGCCCAGCCGCGGGCCCGCACCAGATACGCCGTCGCCGCCGCCTCCGCCGAAACACCAAGCCCGCCTTGCACATGCACCGCCATGGTGGCCGCCTTCGCCGCTTCCTCGGCCATGAACACGAACGCCGAGGGCGCCAGCTCCGGCCGCTCGTCGGGCTCGTTGTCCAGGAACCAGGCCGCGCGCCGGGCCAGGTTGCGGCCGCCCTGCACGGTGATCGCGATGTTGGCCAGCGGGTGCGAGATGCCCTGCAGCGTCGAGATCGGCACCCCCAGCGTGTAGCGGGTCTTGGCGAACTCGGCCGCGATCGTCATGGTCTCCTCCACCAGGCCGACCAGCGCCGCGGCGGTGAGCACGCGCCACTCGTCAAGTGCGCGTTGATATTCCGCGAGTGCATCCGATCCGCCGGCCAGCACGGTGCGGGTGTCGGCCGCCGCCGGATCCACCCAGGCCATGGGCAGCCGGCCGATGTTGTCCACCTTCGCGGGGCGGGTGCCGAAGCTCAGCGCGACGACGTCGTCGCCGTCGCGCACGATGATCGCGTCGGCGATCGACCCGGTCGGGATGAGCCGGGGCCCCGACAGGCTGTCGTGCTGCGGATCGAACCCCGCGAGCCGCTTGCCGTGAACGACATCGGGTTCCACCGCACCGAGCCGGGCCAGCAGCCGGGCGGTGCAGACCTGGTCGATCCACGGCACCGGCGCCAGCGACCTGCCGATCTCCTCGGCCACCAACGTCAGGTCGACCAGCGTCGCCCCGTCGCCGCCGGCGGATTCCGGGACGGCCATGCTCGTTGCGCCCATGGCGCACAACCGCTCCCACAGGTTCTTGTCGAAGCCGGTCTCCTCCGCGGCGCGTACCGTCTCGATCGGGCAGTGCGTCGTGAAGAAATCGCGGTAGGCCGCCTGCAACGCCTGGTGATCGTCGGTCAGGCTGTAGTCGAGCCTGCGCAGTTCATAGCGGTCCATACTCAGCCTTCCTTGTGGCCACCGAAGAAGAATTCGTGCGCGTTGTTGTAGAGGTAGTTTTCCAGCACGTCGGCGGGCAGATCCAACCCGGCCGCCTCGGGGACGACGCGATGCATTTTGAGCACCGGCCAGTCGGACGCGAAGATGACCTTGTCCTGCCCGCGGGTACGCATGTAGTGCAACAGGCTCTCCGGCAACCGCTTTGGCGACCAGGCCGACGTCATCAGGCGCAGGTTGGCGTATTTGAGCAACAGCCTGATGGCGACGTCCCACCAAGGGTCCGCGCCGTGGATCATGCACAGCTTGAGTTCCGGGAAGCGCACGCAGACCCGGTCGAGGTGGATCGGATTCTGCACCTCCCCCGGGATCGGGGGCCCGGGAATGCCGGTGTTGACGCACAGCGGCAGCTCGAGCTCGGCGCACTTGGTGTAGAGCGGATAGTAGACGGCGTCGCTGGGCGGATACTGGCCATCCCCCCAAAAGCTCGGTCCTACAGCGGCATACGCGACGGGCAGGTCGGCGACGACGGCGCCGAGCTCGCGCAGGGACGGGATCGGCCGCAGCAGGTTCACCCCACCCATCGCCAGGGCGAAACGCTCGGGCTTGTCCTCGACGAACTTGCGCGCGGTCACCGACGGCTTGGCCAGGTTGTCCATCAGGATGGCTTTGCGCACCCCCTGGGCGTCCATCTCGTCGATCAGCTCGGACAACTCGACGGGCGCGAACATCGACGCCGGTCCCTTGAAGTAGTCGTCGCGCACCTTGAGCATCCACGTCGGCTGCTTCTCGGTCTCGCCGAAGTGCACGTTGACCAGACAATCGATTGCTTTCATGTCGACATCGGCGCCTTCTCGCTAGCTTCGGTGACAGCGTGACGTTTGGCCCAACGGTAATCCGCCTTACCGTTGCCCAGGCGCTGAACCGCAGCGACGAACAGAAATTCCTTGGGCGCCTTGAACCGCGCCAGCCGCGACGTGCAGTGCGCGTGCAACTCGTCGGCGGCGGCACCGGTTCCGGCACGAAGTTCCACCAGCGCGACGATTTCCTCGCCCCAACGCCCGCTGGGCCGCCCGACCACCAGCGCGTCGGCGACGGCCGGGTGGGCGCGCAGCACCTCCTCGACCTCCTCGACGAAGACCTTCTCCCCACCGGTGTTGACCACCAGCGAGTCCCGCCCGAACAACCGCAGTGTTCCGTCGGGTTCCAGGGCGGCGCGGTCTCCGGAGATCACCACTTGTTTGCCGTCGATCACCGGAAAGGTCTTGCGGGTGGCGTCGGGATCGTCGAAGTACCCCAACGGGATTCGTCCCTCGCGGGCGACCCAGCCCAGCTGCGGCTCGCCGGGGGAAAGGAAGCGGCTGTAGTCCTCGGCGAGCACCAGCCCACCCTCGCGCAGTGTGAAGGTGTCGGTTCGGGTGCCGGTTCGGCTGTGGCCGAATCCCATGTTGCCGGTCTCCGACGACCCGTAACCGTTGATGAGAGTGATGTGGGGAAGCAGCTCCAGCAGGGCCTGCTGGTATTTGGCGTTGGTTGCCGCTCCCCCGGTGCCGATGGCGTACAGCGACGACAAATCATATGAGCCGCGCCGCAATTCGGCGACCAGCGGTGCCGCGTAGGCGTCGCCGACCATGGTCATCATCCCGACCCGCTCACGCTGGGCGGTCTCCCACACCGATCGCGGGTCGAGCTTCTTGCCGGTGTCGTAGAGCACCACGGTGGTCCCCGACATGATCGCCGCGAACGCCGTCCACATGCCGGCCGCGTGCATCAGCGGCGAGACGGCGAACCACGGCGCCCCGGCGGCGCCGCTGACCTTGTCGCGGATCTCCTGAGCGCAGGCGTGATCCGCCCCCACCATCGACGACACGTAGATGTCGGACTGGCGCCACAGCACCCCCTTGGGCCGGCCCGTCGTCCCGCCGGTGCAGATCATCAGCAGATCGTCAGGCGATCCCGGCACCGGGTGACCGGTATCGCCTTGGGCCAGAGCATCATTTAGCGACACCGCGCCCGGCAGTTGCGGGGCCTCGCTGCCGTCGTCGACCGCGATGAGCAGGTCGACGTCGCCGCGGCCGAGGACGTCGGCGAACTTCGGCCCCAGCCCGCGGTGGTAGATGACCGCCCGCGGTCTCAGGTAGTCGAAGAGCTCACCGACCTCACGCGGCGTGTAGTGGTAGTTGACGTTCACCGGCACGGTGCGCGCCTTGAGGCAGCCGACGACCATGTCCGGGTACAGATCGTTGTGCATGACCAGGGCGACCCGGTCCTGCCCGCACTCCCAGTTCTGCAGGACCGCGCGTTCCCGGTGCACGCCCAATCCGTTGCCGGACAGGAAGTTCGCCAACCGGCGGGTGCGGTCCGCCGACTCGGCGAACGTGCTGCGGCGGTCGCCGCACACCGTCATCGTGCGGTCGGGGATGACGTCGGCGATTTCGTCGAGAACCGCCCCTATGGTCCATTCGCTCACGGGCGTCGTCGGTTCCGGATACTCAGGCGGCCGAGCCAACTTGCACGCCGAGCAGATCGAGGGCGTTGTCCCGCATGATCTTTCGAATGTCGGACTCGCTGAATCCCTTCAGTTCCGCGGTGAACGACACCGGCGATGCGAGGCCTTCGCCGTGCGGCCAGTCGGAACCGAACAGGATCTTGTCGACGCCGATGACCCGCGCCAGCTCCGGCAGGTCGTCCTCGTAGTAGGGGGCGATCCACACGTTGTTGCGCAGCTGTTCCACCGGGTCCTCGGGGAAGTACTGGGGCTGGGTGTTGGCCGCCTTCTTCAGCCGCTTGATCAGCCGATGCACGAAGTACGAACCGTTTTCGATGCTGACCGCCTTGAGTTTGGGGTGCCGGGTGAACACGCCGTGCACGATCATCGAGGCCATCGTGTCGTGGATCGCCCGGTCGTCGAGCAGCACCTGATCCAGCGGGTCCTTCGCGCCGAAGCCCTCGAACGTCGACTTGCCGCCCCAGGCCGCCGCGATGTGCAGATAGCCGCTGTCGGACAGGTGAAATCCCACCGGCACCCCGGCTTCGGCCAGCCGGGCCCACACCGGGTCGTGGCTGCGATCGCCCAGCGACCGCGGCTTGACCAGGCCGGGCACCGGCGCCGGGCGCACCAGCACCAGCTTGGCGCCGCGGGCCAGCACGAAGTCGACCTCTTCGACCGCCCTGGTCGGATCGGCCAGCGAGACGATGGGCGCGGCGATGATCCGGTGATCGGGCCGGTCGAAGCCCCAGTCCTCGTCGAGCCACAGGTTGAACGCGTGCACGGACGCCATCGTCGCCTCGATGTCGTGCTTGAGCGCCTCCTCGACCCCGCAACCGAACGTCGGCAACATGAACGCCGTCTCGATGTCCTGCTCGTCCATCACCGCGATCCGGGCGTCGCGGTTCTGGTACTCGGGGTGATCGGCCAGCCGCTCGACCTTCATCAGCGACGCCGGGTCGACGCCGTCGGGGATCTCGCCGCGGAACAACAGGTCCAGGCAGCCCGGCACGATGATCGGGTCGAAGGTGGGGTTGGGGATGAAGTGGTTGACCCGGTCGCCGATCACCGCCCAGGTGCGCTTGCCGTCGCTGAGCATCTGGACGCCGCGGCGTTTGAACTTCTTGTCGAGGTGGCGGGTGAACGAGTCCAGCGGCTCGTAATAGTGGTTGTCGACGTCGATCACGCGATAGTTCAGGGCGGTCATGATGATCCTTTCCGGCGGGTCAGGTGGCCAGGGGTGGGAACCGCGGCGGCCGCTTCTCCAGGAAGCTGGTGATGCCCTCGATGACGTCGGGGCGCTGCAGCGACTCGTGCATGAGGGTTTCGGCGCGGGCGCTGACGTCGACGACGTCGCGCAGCGCGTCGTCGTAGGCCTGCCGCTTGATCACCGCCAGCGACGCCGGCGAACAGTTGCGGGCGATGTCGTCGGCGTAGGTCAGGGCGCGGGCCATCAGCTCGTCGGGTGCGACGATCTCGTTGACCAGCCCGAGTTTTGCGGCCTCCTCGGCGAAGAAGGTGCGCCCGCTCAACAGCAGGTCCATCGCCGCGCCCCAGCCGGCCAGCCGCGGCAGGATCCAGGTGATGCCGTACTCGGCGATCAGTCCCCGGCGGGTGAACGCGGTGGCGAACTTGGCGCCGGCGGCCGCGAACCGCACGTCGCACATCAGGGCGTGGGTCAGCCCGATGCCGACGCAGGCGCCGTTGATCGCGGCGATGATCGGTTTGCGCAGTGCGGTCAGGAAGTGGGGATGGCGATCGCCGACCAACGCGGTGACGTCGGTGTCGCCGTCGCCCAGCTTCGCATCGATGGATCCCGCGCCGCCCAGGTTGGCGCCCGCGCAGAACCCCCGACCGGCGCCCGTCAACACGATCACCCGGACCGCGGGGTCCGCCTCGGCGCGGTCGATGCACGCGTAGAAGCCGCTCGAGATGTCGGGTCCCCAGGCGTTGAGCCGCTCGGGCCGGTTGAACGTCACGACCGCAACGCCGGTTTCCGTGGTCTGGTACAGCACCGCCTCGTCGGTGACCACATGGTCGGCGGCACTCATCAAGGCGTCCCCTCACAGCTGACCCGGCAGGGCTGACCCGGCAGGCAAGTTTGTACCCATACTGTATACCTATCGGTAGCGCATTCCACAACTGCGGTATGGCGCGCGTGAACCGGGACTAATCTGCGATTTTCGCCGCGCCGCCTGCCGCGCCGGCCACGTGGCTGCCGTGGGTACCGCCGGGTGCTGACGGCCCGGCCGCGCGGAGCGCAGTCGTTGTGGCGAGGGCCACGCCGGCGCCATGTTTGCCCCCGGCGGGACGACGGGAACGTCCGTGGAAAGAACCGACCATCATGGGGGAAGGAGACGCAATGGTTGACGTCAAGAGCGGCCCGGTCGAGCTGGTGCAGGGCATCGTCGACGACGTGCTGGGCAGGGCCAAGCAGGTCATCGGCATCATCATCGGCCACAACGGCCTGATCGAGCAGGGCAAGGCCCAGCAGGACAAGGCGGATGCTCAGCGCAGCGCCGGCAAGAAGGAAGCCGCCGCCGAGAAGGCCCGGGGCAAGGCCAAGGCCTACGAGCAGCGCGAACGGGCCGAACAGCAACAGTGAGTGACGCGAGGCGGGCCCGGTCGACGACCGGGCCCGTTTCCGTGTAACCGCTTCTACCGCAACGCCGTTGCCAGGAGGCCCAGCCGCTGGTAGGCGTTCTCGATCTGGGCCTTGGCCTCGGCGGGCAGCTCGGCCTGCGGGGGACGCGAGTGCGGGTAGGCGCCGGTCGGCAGCCCCAGCAGCGAGGCGGCGTACTTGAACGCCCCGCCCCAGTGGGTGAAGTAATCGGCCCTGCCCGGGTAGCAGGTCCACCACGGCCCGACGTCCAGGTCGAACTGGTCCAACCCGGATTCCCGGCCGTAGTCCATCGCCTCGATGAGCTTGCCGCTCTGCACCAAATCCCAATATTCGGAGAACAATCGGCGCTGCGGGGTCTCGAACAGGTAGCCGGCGGTACCCAGCTGCGCCGGGCACACGATCCCGTCGCGCAGCCACCCGGCGCGGTACACCGTCTTGTCGCATTCCCAGAGCACCAGGCCGGGTGCCAGCTCGTGCAGCAGCCGGCTGGCCCCCGGCCGGAAGGCGCCTTCCTTGGTGGCGCACACCGCGGGAACCTCGTGATAGATCCGGGCGCTTTCGGCCGGCGTCAGCACGTAGCCCGACGACGGCGAGTTGAACATGCCCAGGGCGATGTCGGTGCGCGCCGCCACATACTCGAAGAAGCGCAACACGCCTTCGCCGCCGTGGGCCTCCATCATCGGCGTCTGGATGTAGGCGATGTCGGCGCCCACCTGCTGGGCGTGCAGCGTCAACTCCACGCAGTCCTTCGCCGACATGGCCGCCGTGCAGGCCTGGATCACCACGTCGGGATTCGCGGCGCGTCCTTCTTCGATTGCCACTTCCAGCAGGCGTTTTCGCTCATCGAGGGTCAGGGCCCAGAACTCGGCGATGCCGCTGGTGCACCACAACATCGGGTGGCCGAGATCGCCGACGCAGTAGCGCACCAGTTCCCGGTAGGCGTCCCAGTCGATGTCGTCGCCGTCCGGTCCGCAGAACGGGGTGTAGAGGGAGTCACCGATCCCCCGCAATGCGCCGCGCGCCCAGGTGCGCGCGTCTGCTGCCGTAGCCACAGTCGACTCCTTTTGTCTGCCAATCGTTTTCTTTCACCGCCGGTTCAGGTGAAGTCCGAACCGCCGTCGACGTTGATGTTGGCGCCCGTCATGTAGGAGTTGCGTCGTGAGGCCAGGAACGCCGCGACCGGTCCGATCTCCTCCGGCAGGCCGGCGCGCGGCATGTGCGCGGGATGACCGAAATGCTTGCCGATCGCCTCCATCAGGGCGTACGGGTCGCGCCCGTCGACGCCCACCGAATTCGCCCAGCCCACCAGCGATTCCGACGCGATGCTGCCCGGCGAGATCACGTTGACCAGGATCTCGTCCTTGGCCAGCAGCAGGGACAGGTTCTTGGAAACACTCGTCAGCATCGATTTGGCCGCGGTGTAGGCGGGCAGCAGCACGCTTTGACGCTGCGTCGAATGCGCCGAGAAGTTGACGATCCGCGCCCATTGCGCCTTGCGCAGCAGCGGAAGTGCCGCACGGACACAGCGCACCATGCCCAGCACCCCGTCCTCGACGGCCTGGCGCCACTGCTCGTCGGTCAGGTCCTCGAACGTGCCGGCCGCGCCCGGCCCCACCGTGATCACCAGAGCATTGAGTTCGCCGTCCCAGCGCCGCGCGAGCTCGCCGAACGCCTGGCCCACCGCGGCGTCGTCGCCGATGTCGGCGACCAGCCCGAGCGCGTCCGGGCTGCCGCGTCGGGTGAGATCGGTCACCGCCGAGTCGAGGGCGTCGCGGCTGCGGCCGATCACCGCGACCCGCGCGCCCTCATCGGCCAGGCAGCGCGCCGTCGCCAACCCCATCCCGCGGCTGCCGCCGACCACCACCGCGGCGGCATTGGCCAGCCCTAGATCCATTGCTCTAGCCTGGTCATTTTCGCCTGTCCAGCCGATTTACCAAAAAGCCTACGATAGGTATTACAGTAGCAGAGGGAAATTGCGACACGTAAGCGTATACGCAGGTCAGAACCGAGGAACCGGTAAATTCGAGTTTACCGGCTGCGCCGCCGCCGGACCGCATGCACGGAACAGATTTTGATGGAGGTGCCCGTAGTGGCAAAACAGGCAACCGCCGACAAGCGCCAACGACGCGAGCGCGGGTCCATCAATCCCGATGACATCATCACCGGCGCTTTCGAACTCGCGGAGCAGGTGTCGATCGACAACCTGAGCATGCCGCTGCTGGGCAAACATCTCGGTGTCGGTGTGACGAGCATCTACTGGTACTTCCGCAAGAAGGACGACCTGCTCAACGCCATGACCGACCGCGCGCTGAGCAAGTACGTGTTCGCCACCCCTTACGTCGAAGCCAGCGACTGGCGCGAGACGTTGCGAAATCACGCCCGTTTGATGCGTAAGACGTTCATGGGCAACCCCATTCTGTGCGACCTGATTCTGATTCGGGCGGCGCTGAGCCCCAAGGCGGCGCGGCTGGGGGCCCAGGAGATGGAAAAAGCGGTGGCCAATCTGGTGCAGGCCGGCCTGTCACCGGAGGACGCGTTCGACACCTACTCGGCGATCTCCGTTCACGTGCGCGGTTCGGTGGTGCTGCAACGGCTCTACGAAAAGAATCAGTCGTCCGACGTCGGGCCGCGCGCCATCGAGGACGCCGTTGCCATCGATCCGGAAAAGACCCCGCTGCTGGCTCAAGTGACCCGGATCGGTCATCGCATCGGGGCGCCCGACGAAACCAATTTCGAGTACGGCCTGACCTGCATCCTCGACCACGCCAGCCGGCTGATCGAGGAGGGTAAGGGCGCTAAGGCCGGGCCGTCGCGGCAGCGCAAGCCCGCCAAGTCGTCGGCCGCGCGGGGCCGCACCAAGGCGCCGGCGAATCGCTGACCGTTCCCGAAAAGGCTTGTCACGCCTCGGGTTCCGGCACGTGGAAGTGCTCGTCGCGAAGCCGGAACGCTTCCTTGGCGCCGTGCTCGGCGCGGGTCTTGACGAAGTTGAACTCCCCCGGGGCGAATTGCAGGTTGGTGCCGAAGGCATGGAACAGATAGCTGGCGACCTCCTCGCCCTGATACGCCTGGCTCTGCTCGACCAGCCGGAAGGCCTCCTTGGCGATCACCACCCCGTCGGCGGGCATCTTCGCCGCCTTCTCGGCCCAGTAGCGCGCCCGGGCCGTCACCGCAGCGGGATCGCAGGTGTCGGTGAAGATTCCGAGGTGTTCGACCTGCCCGGCGTCGATGATGTCGCCGGTCAGCAGTAGGCGCCGAGCCAGCACCGGCCCCAGCCGGTGGAAGAACATGTGCAGGCTGCCGAGCGCGGGGCCCAGGAAGCGGGTGGCCGGCATGCCGATCTTGGTGTCCCGCGCGATCACCGAGATGTCGGTCATCAGCGCCATCTCGAAGCCGCCGCCGAGCGCGTAGCCGGCGATCTCGCCGACCGTCACCTTCGGGAAGCCCATGAAATTGTGGTAGAAGCCAAAAGACTTGCGGTCCACCGTGAGTCGCCGACGCTGGCTGGGGCGGCGCCGGGTGGACTCGTCCGCGTTGCGTGACGTGCCGTACCAGCCGTAGGCGTTGTTCATGTCGGCCCCGGTGGAAAAGACCCCCTCGGCCCCGCGCAGCAGCACGACGGTGAGGTCGTCGTCCTCGGCGACGCGATCCAGGCAGCGGGCGATGGCCTCGCGCATGGCGGCGTCGTAGGAGTTGCGCTGCTTGGGATTGTTCAGCGTGATCGTCGCGATGCGGTGCTCGGCGTCGACGTCGAAGAGCACGCGATCGTCGGAGGTGCTCGAGGCGGTCATGTGTCGGACTCCTTAGGGTTGAAGGGGTCTGGGATTGGATGTCCTGGATGCCCAGGACGGTGGGGTGTGGCTAATGTGTTGTTGCAACGGTTGTTGCTTGAAAGGAATGGCCGCCCTGCCGTTTTGGACGGTCCTGGCCACTGATTGAGATCTGACGCGTACTCGATGACGCTGCTCTAAGGACCTGTTGGCGGGGTTGTCCGCGGGGACTGCGACGACAGGAGTAGCGGTATGGCCGAACCCGACCGAGTGTGGGTGGGTATCGACGTCGGTAAGTCCACTCATCATGCGTGCGCGATCGATGACACCGGAAAGGTGGTGTGGTCGAAGAAAATCCCGAACGAACAGGCCGCGATCGAAGACCTGATCGCCCAGGGCGGCCGGATTGCTAACCACGTGGTGTGGGCGATCGATTTGACCTCGCCGCCGGCGGCGCTGCTGATCGCCGTACTGCTGAGCGCGAAAGCCGAGGTGGTGTATGTGCCGGGCCGCACGGTTAACACGATGAGTCATGCGTTCCGCGGCGAAGGCAAGACCGACGCCAAAGACGCGCGGGTAATCGCCGAAACCGCTCGGCACCGACGAGATCTGTCCCCGGTCGTACCCGGCGAAGACCTGGTTGCCGAATTGCGGTCGCTGACCGCATACCGGTCGGATCTGATGGCTGACTGGGTGCGAGGCGTGAACCGGCTGCGCTCGATGCTCACCGCCATCTTCCCTGCTCTGGAAGCTGCGTTCGACTACTCCACCCGCGCGCCGTTGATCCTGGTATCCGCTATGTGCACTCCGGGCGAAATCCGGTCGGCAAAAAGAGCTGGCGTGATCAAGCACCTTCGGAAAAACCGGGCATGGCCCAACAACATCGACACGATCGCCGACAAGGCGCTCGCCGCGGCAGCAGGCCAGATAATCACCCTTCCCGGCGAAGCCGGAACCGCCGCGCTCATCAAGCAACTCGCAGCACGGCTGCTGGACTTGGATCGGCAGATCAAGGACATCGATAAGCAAATCACCAACAAATTTCGTGAGCATCCCAGCGCCGCCATCATCGAGTCGATGCCCGGCATGGGGCCACACCTGGGCGCTGAGTTCCTCGTAATCACCGGCGGCAACATGGCCGCCTTCACCAACCCCGGCCGACTGGCATCGTTCGCCGGATTGGTACCCGTCCCACGCGATTCCGGCCGTATCACCGGCAATCTGCATCGGCCCAAGCGCTACAACCGGCGCCTGCGCCGCGTGTTCTACCTCGCCGCCCTGTCCAGCCTCAAGATCGAAGGTCCCTCGCGGGCTTTCTACGACCGCAAACGATCCGAGAACCATATCCACACCCAGGCCCTGCTTGCCCTGGCACGCCGCCACGTCGACGTCCTGTGGGCACTGCTGCGCGACAACAGAACCTGGCAACCCCAGCAACCAACCGTGGCAGCTGCCTGACGCACTCACCGGGCGTCCTCACCGCTTGACACGCTCATTGAGATTCCTTTCGGCGCCGGCCGAATCGCGACCCGGCGAGCTGATCCGGGCGCGACGCCAACGTGTTGACCTCGCCGGTGCACAGCACGTCGTCGCCGAGCAACAGCCGTGCGGTCGAGGTGATGCCCCGTTCGCCCTGCGACCGAGTGATGTCGAATGCCAACTCGGTCAGCACCGGCGTCGGCCGGCGGAACGTCACGGCCAGGGAGCGGGTCTTCCCGGACCGGCCGGTGACGCAATTATGGTGCTGGATAACGCAGTCGAAGAACACGGCCAGGAATCCGCCGTGCACCAGCCCCGGCGGCCCTTCGTAGACCAGCGGGAAGTCCACACGCCCCGTTGCCTTTTCGGCATCCAGCCCGGTGAACCGGTACTCGGGGAAACACGGGTTGTAGGCACCGATGTCGGTGGCGTGGTTCAGATAGACCCGCCGCGGGTCATCAGGCATCTCCCCGATGCGCGGCGCATTGTCCGCCGGTGCCGCGGCCGACAGTTCGCTCTCCCACTCGGTGAACTTCGCCAGCATGGCGTCCACCGCCGGGTGCGGATGTTCGAGGGACACCAGCAGCGAGCTGAGCCGCCGGATGGCGGCGGCCGCGGCCACCGTCTGGGCAAGCGGCGCCTCGCCGAACCGGGCGTCACCGCCGGGCGCCGACGCGGGTGCGGCCTGCCCCTCCTCGATCGTCATCGGCGCCGCTCCTCCTCGTCGCTTCGCTGTGCGTCGCCGCCCGCGCGGGTCGCGCTGTCACCGGCTTTCACCGGGGTTGTTTCGCAGGCAGCGTATCCTTGCTAACTTATACAGCGTATCAATCGTATTGCCTACTGTATGGGTAACCGTATCGGTGAAGAAAGGCCGGATTCGACGGTGAGTCAGGGGGCCGACGCGGCCGCAGCCGAGGGTTCGGTGGCGGTGCACCGCCAGGGTGCGGTGCTGCGCCTCACGCTCGATCGCCCGTCGCGGCGTAATGCGTTGACGCAGTTGATGATCGCCACACTGGTCGATGCGTTGACCGCCGCGGCCTCCGACGATTCGCTGCGCGTCGTCCACATCGTCGGCGCCGGGGACGACTTCTGCGCCGGCGCCGACTGGGTGGCCGTCAACGATCCGGGCGGGCCCCGCCCGCGCGCCGGTGATCTGGTGCGCCGCATCCCCCACGCCGCGCACCGGGTGATCGAGCTCGTCGCCGGCATCCAGCTGCCGGTGGTGTGCAGTGTCCGCGGCTGGGCGGTGGGGTTCGGCTGCAATCTGGCGCTGGCCGCCGACTTCACCGTCGCCGCCGCCGACGCGGTGTTCTGGGAGCCTTTCGTCGAGCGAGGATTCAGCCCCGACTCGGGATCCACCTGGTTGTTGGCCCGGCTGGTCGGCCTGGCGCGGGCGCGGCGAATGCTGCTGCTGGGCGAGAAGGTCGGCGGGCGCGACGCGGCCGACTGGGGGTTGATCCACCGGGCGGTCGGCGGCGCCGAACTCGACGACGCCGCCGAGGAGTTGGTGGGCCGGCTGGCCGCCGGACCGACCGCCGCGCTCGGCCTGGCCAAGCAGGCGCTGAGCTTCGGTCAGCACGCAACGCTGAGCCAGTCGCTGACCCAGGAGTTGTTCAATCTGGAATTGTCTTGCCGAACAAGTGATTTCAAGGAAGGCCTGGAGGCGTTCCGGCAGCGACGGGACCCGGATTTCCGTGGCCGCTGACTACAGGCGCCGGGGCGTCGAGCGTGGGCGCCATGCACGAAAAGCGGCGCCCACCCGTACATACGGCCCACGCTCGGTGGCGCCGGGATACGAAGGGATGACTCATGCCCGTTGATTCGTTCGACACGATCAAGTACGAGGTCGACGGGCACACCGCGACCATCACCCTGAACCGCCCGGACGCCCTCAACGCGCTCAGCCCGCACATGATCACCGAACTGCGGGCCGCCTACCACGAGGCGGAGAACGACGACAGGGTGTGGCTGCTCGTCGTCACCGGCACCGGCCGCGCGTTCTGCTCGGGCGCCGACGTCAAGGAGATCCCCGAAGACGGCAAGGTGATCTACGAGCGGCCGTATTTGTCGACCTACGACCAATGGGAGGCCCCGCAGGAAGGGACGCCGCCGTTTCGCACCATGGCCAAGCCGGTGCTGACCGCGGTGAACGGAATCTGTTGCGGCGCGGGCATGGACTGGGTCACGACGACCGACATCGTGATCGCGTCCGAGCGGGCCACCTTCTTCGACCCGCACGTCAGTATCGGCCTGGTGGCCGGCCGCGAATTGGTCCGGGTGTCGCGGGTGCTGCCCCGCTCGATCGCGCTGCGGATGGCGTTGATGGGCAAACACGAGCGGATGAGCGCACAGCGCGCCTACGAGCTCGGGCTGATCAGCGAGATCGTCGAGCACGACCGGCTGCTGGAGCGGGCGCACGAGATCGCCGACATCGTCAATTCCAATGCGCCGCTGGCCGTTCGGGGCACCCGGCTGGCCATCCTCAAGGGGCTGAACGTGCCGCTGCACGAGGCGGAGATCCTCGCCGAGACCTTCCGCGAGCGGGTGTTGCGAACCGAGGACGCGGCCGAAGGACCGAGGGCCTTCGTGGAGAAGCGCCAACCGAATTGGCAATGCCGATGAGCGCACGGTTCGACACCATCCTGCTCGAGGTGGACGCCACCGACCACGTCGCCACCATCACGCTGAATCGGCCCGAGCAGCTCAACGCGTTCAACCGCGCCATGTGTGCCGAGATGGCTCAGGCGTGGCGCCTGGTCAAGCTCGACGACGCGGTGCACGCGGTGGTGTTGCGGGCCGCCGGCGACCGGGCGTTCAGCGCCGGGCTGGACATCAAGACGCCGTACGGTCAGCCCGAAAACATCTGGAACCACGAGGATCCCGGCGAAGCCCTGAGCCCGAAGTGGCAGAAGATGTGGAAGCCGGTGGTGTGCGCGGTCCAGGGCATGTGCACCGCGGGCGCGTTCTACTTCGTCAACGAGTCCGACGTGGTCATCTGCTCGCAGGACGCCACCTTTTTCGATTCGCATGTGTCGGCCGGCCTGGTCTGTGCCCTGGAACCGGTCGGCCTGATGCGTCGCATCGGGCTCGGCGAGACGTTGCGGATCGCACTGATGGGCAACGACGAACGGGTCGGGGCGGACACCGCGCTGCGGATCGGCCTGGTGACGGAAGTGGTTCCCGCCGAACGGCTCTGGGACCGGGCCCACGAGATCGCGGCGACCATCGCCGCCAAGCCCCCGACCGCGACCGCGGGCACGGTGAAGGCGATCTGGGAATCACTGGACAAGCCGTATCGCGCGGCGATGGAGCAGGGCCTCATCTACACCCGGCTGGGCAATCCGCTGGGCACCGCCGAGCTGGCCGCCGGCCGGGACGCCGGTGCACGCGGCGCGGCACGCACACCGAAGATCCGCTGATGCCGCGTCATCCCCTTGTCCAGCGCATCGCCGACGTGCTCGACCTCGAGCCGCACGGCCGCGCCATCGAGTATGGCGGCCAATGGTTTTCCTGGGCACAGCTGGGCGCGACGGCGCGACAGGTGGCCGCTCGCACCACCGGCACCGAGGTGGGGATGCTGCTACGCAACCGGCCCTGGCAGGTGGCGGCGTTCCTGGGCGTGCTGCTGGGCGGCGGAACGGTCGTGGTGGTCAACCCGTCCCGCGGCGACGAGCGCACCAGGGCCGACCTGGCGCGGCTGCGGCTGCCCCTGATCATCGGCGAGCCCGACGATCTGGCCGCCCTGGTGACCGACGACACCCCGACGATGCCGATCTCGCGCCTCGCCGACCCGCCGGGGCCGGCCGCCCCGCCCGCCGCCGCGCCGCGCAGTGTGGCGGTGCGCATGTTGACCAGCGGCACCACCGGCCCACCGAAGCGAATCGACCTGGGCTACGACATGCTGGCGCGCAGCGTGCTGGGCGTCGAGCCGGGCACCGCACCGGCGCCCACCGAACCGCGGCGCGGCGTCGCCATCGTGAACTCTCCGCTGGTGCACATCGGCGGGGTGTTCCGCGTGCTGCAATGCATCGCCGACGCAAGGCCATTCGTGTTGCTGGAACGCTTCGAGCTGAACGCCTGGGCCGCCGCCGTGCGCAGGCACCGGCCCCGCGCGGTGTCGCTGGTGCCCGCCGCGCTGCGCACGGTGCTGCACTCCGACCTGCCGCGCGCCGATCTGGAAAGCATCCAGGTCGTCACGTGCGGCACCGCGGCGCTGACCGTGTCGCTGACGACCGGCGCGTTCACCGAGAAGTACGGCATCCCGGTGCTGACCTCTTATGCGGCAACGGAATTCGGTGGCGGCGTGGCGGGCTGGACCCTCGCCGATCACCGGCGGTACTGGCGGGTCAAACGGGGCAGTGTCGGCCGGGCCAACCCGGGCGCGGCGCTGCGGGTGGTCGCCGAGGACGGAACACCGCTGGGGCCGGACGAAATCGGGCTGATGGAGGTCAAGCCCGGGCAGCTGGGGCCCGACGCGGACTGGCTGCGCACCACCGACATGGCGCGCATCGACGCCGACGGGTTTGTCTGGATCGTCGGGCGCGCCGACCAAGCGATCATTCGCGGCGGGTTCAAGGTGATGCCCGACGACGTGCGCGCCGCGCTGGAAAGCCACCCCGCGGTCGCCGGTGCGGCCGTCGTCGCCCGGCCCGACCCACGACTGGGAGAGACGCCGGTGGCCATGGTCGAACTCCGCGCGCCGTCGACGACCGACGCACTGGTCGAGCATCTGCGAGAGCGCTTGGCGCGCTACGAGATTCCCACCGAGATCGCGATCGTCGACGCCCTGCCCCGAACCCCGTCCGGCAAGGCCGACCTGGCCGCGGTCCGCGGCTACTTCGCCGAGCGGCCGACGGTACTGCGCGACCATGCCCGGTGATTTCGCGACGGTCGGCGCGACGTTGCGGCACCAGGCGCGGTGGCGCGGCGACCACCCGCTGCTGATCTGCGACGCCGAACGGATCAGCTACGCCGAGGCCGACGTCCGATCGGCCGAACTCGCCCGGGGGCTGATCGCCCTTGGCGCCGGCAAGGGAACGCATGTCGGGCTGCTCCACCCGAACGGTGCGCGGTTCGTCGTCGCGATGCTGGCGGCGGCCCGGATCGGCGCCGTGGTGGTGCCGTTCTCGACGTTCGTCACCGTGCGCGAGCTGCGCGAGCAGCTTCTCGACAGCGACGTCGAGATCCTGTTGAGCGCCCGCTCCTTTCGCTCGCACGACTATGCGCGGCGCTTGTCCGAGGCGGTGTCGGAGACCGACTTCGATCCCGGCCGCCGGTTGTTTTGCACCGCGGCGCCGCAATTGCGCCGGGTGCTGTTCGCCCCGCAGACGGTGGGCGCCCCGGGCGGCGGCATCGACCCGGCACTGCTGGCCGCGATGGAGGACGACGTGCAGGCGTGCGATCCGCTGGCCATCGTGTACACCTCCGGGTCGACCAGCACCCCCAAGGGGGTGGTGCACACCCACGGTGCGCTGCTGGAACACCAGCGCAACCTCAACGGAATCCGGGGTTTGACGGCCGACGACCGATTGTTCTGCAATTCACCGTTCTTCTGGATCGGCGGGTTCGCCTTCGGACTGCTGGCCACACTGGTGGCCGGATCGACGCTGATATGCTCCAACGCCACCGACGCCGGGGCGACTCTGGACCTGCTGGAAGCCGAAAAGCCCACCATGACCAACGGTTTCAGCGCGGGGATCGCCCACCTGGCCGAGCACCCGAGCTTTGCCGACCGCGATCTGTCGTCGATGCGGCGGGGGAACCTGTATCCGATCATGGCGGTCGAGGCGCGGCCCGCCGACCCCGAACTGCGGCACAACATGCTGGGCATGACCGAGGCCGGCGGGGTGGTGCTGATCGGCGACGACGAAGCCGACCAGCCCGAGCACCGGCGCGGCTCGTTCGGCAAACCCGCGCCCGGGTTCGAGGCGAGGATCCTCGACCCCGACACCGGGGCCGCCGTCGCGGTGGGTGAGGTGGGCGAACTGTGCATCCGCGGGCCGTATCTGATGCAGCGGTACCACAAACGGAGCCGGGAAGAGTGTTTCGACCCCGACGGCTGGTTCCACACCGGCGATCTGGTGCGCGCCGACGCCGACGGATACTTCTATTTCGCCGGGCGGCTGGGCGCGATGATCAAGACCGCGGGCGCCAACGTCTCGGCGGTCGAGGTCGAAAAGGCGATCGCGGCGGTCACCGGCGGCGCGACCGCCTACGTGGTCGGGATTCCCGATGCCCGGCGCGGCCAGCTGGTCGCCGCCGCGGTGGTGTGGCCGGATGACCGGGCCGCCCTCGATCCGGACGCGCTGCGCGAACGACTCAAATCCGAACTGTCGGCGTACAAGATCCCCCGGCGGTTCGCTTCCCTGCGCCGCGCCGACGTCCCACTGCTGTCCAGCGGTAAGGTCGACCTGCGGCAACTGAGGAAGCTGTTCGATGCCTGAGGCGAGCACACCCACCATCGATCGCCTGGTCAGGTCGCGCGGCGTCGAGTTCGGCGGCAAGCCGATGGTGATCGACCCGGGTTACCGCATCACCTATGACCAACTCGACACCGCCACAAGGGAACTCGCCGCGGTGTTCGTGCAGGCCGGCGTCGGCAAGGGCACCCGGGTGGGATTGATCATGCCCAACAACACCCGTTGGGTGCTGATCGCCATCGCCCTGACCCGCATCGGCGCCGTCCTGGTACCGCTGAGCACGCTGCTGCGAGCCGGTGAACTCGTCGCGCAGTTGCGGGTCGCCGCCGTGCAGTTCTTGGTGAGCGTGGACGAATTCCGCGGTCACCGCTACCTCGACGACGTCGCGGCGGTGCGTTCCGAACTGCCAGCGCTGCAACAGGTTTGGCCGACCGAACAGCTCGACGCCGCCGCGGCCGGCGCGCGGGCCGGCCAGATCGTCGATGCCATGACCCAAACCGTCACCCCCGCGGACCCGCTGGTGATCATGTTCACCTCGGGAAGCAGCGGAACGCCCAAGGGCGTCTGGCACTCGCACGGCAGCGCGCTGGGCGCGGTGCAATCCGGCCTCGCGGCCCGCTGCATCGACGCCGACTCCCGTCTGTATCTGCCGATGCCGTTCTTCTGGGTGGGCGGTTTCGGCAGCGGAATACTGTCCGCGCTGCTGGCCGGCGCCACCCTGGTGACCGAGGAAATCCCTCGACCGGAGACCACCCTGCGATTGCTGGAAAGCGAACGGGTCACGCTGTTTCGGGGCTGGCCGGACCAGGCCGAGACCCTGGCCAGGCATGCCGGCACCGTCGGCGCCGACCTCTCGGCGCTGCGGCCCGGAAGCCTGCAAGCCCTGCTGCCGCCCGAACAGCGCGCCCGACCGGGCGCCCGGGCCACACTTTTCGGCATGACCGAGGCGTTCGGCCCGTACAGCGGTTACCCCGCCGACACCGACATGCCCGTTTCGGCGCGGGGCAGCTGCGGAAAGCCGTTCGACGGCATGGAAGTCCGCATCGTCGACCCCGACACCGGCGCGCCGGTCGGGGCCGGGACCGCCGGCATCATCCAGATCCGGGGACCGCACACGCTGCGCGGCATGTGTGGCCGCAGCCGCGAAGAGTTGTTCACCGTCGACGGCTTCTACCCCACCGGCGACCTGGGTCATCTCGACGACGCGGGGTTTTTGTTCTACCACGGGCGCGCCGACGACATGTTCAAGGTCAGCGGCGCCACCGTCTACCCGAGCGAGGTCGAGCGCGCGCTACGCACCATCGACGGGGTGGACGGCGCCGTCGTCACCAATGTGCCGGGCGCCACGGGTGACCGGGTGGGCGCGGCGGTGGTGTGCCGTGAGTTGACCGCCGCACAACTGCGCGCCGCCGCGCGAAACCTGTTGAGCTCCTTCAAGGTTCCCAGTGTGTGGCTGGTGCTGCGATCCGACGACGACCTGCCGCGCGGGGTCACCGGCAAGGTCGACGTGCGCCGGCTGCGCGAGCTGCTCGCCGACGCCGACCGGCGTCAGGAAACCCGTGTCCAGGGTTGACAGTTCTGCGACTCGAACGCCTTGACCGCGGAGTTGATGTTCGCATACATCGGGCCGATCGAGGTATTCGTCTGCAGCACATGCTCTTTGTTCGCGTCCGCCGTGCTGTAGGTGAACCACGAACACATCGAGTCCTGGGTCGGCACATTGTTGATCCAGACCCCGAAGGCCGAGCCCGAGCCGCCCGTGTGGTAGAGGCCCGGGGCGATGTCGGGGCCCACCACGAAAACACCGGTGCCGGGAATGGGGTCCATCGGGTCGGCGAAGGCCGGGGCCGCGAGCGCAATCGCCGTCGCGGCCACAGCCAACAGGGCCGACGCGCGAAGCTTTGCGGGCATCTCGTTGCCTCCGTTCGTTGCCCACCCCGATGGCAGCGTATGCCCAACCCGGCTGCGCGACAAGAGATGGCGGCTACCGACGAGTGCCGGACACGGCCGAACGCGGTAGCCGCCCGGCGCGCGAGTGTCCGCAGAGAACGTCACCGTCGATCAGCACGTCGAAGTCCAGGTTGAGTCGCATGGGCCTGGTCACCGATTGGCGCCAGGTGAGCCGGGTGCCGCCGCCGACTACCTCGCTCGTAACATCTTGCAGCGCAACGATTTCGCCCCTATAGGTTGCCGTACCGACAAGCTCGTCGCGCACTCGCCTGAACGTGTAGAGCACCGCCAGCGTGCCGATCGGGGTCTTGATGCGCACGTCCCAGTCTCCTTCGATGCCCACCTATACCCCCGCCGGCTCTCGGCCCACGGGCCGCCACACGGTGCCGCGGCGCTCGTATTCGAAGAGTTCCTCGACGGCGTGGGCGATTCGGGGTCCGTAGCAGCGCTCCAACAGGTGCAGACCCAGGTCGAGCCCCGAGGTCACGCCGCCGGCGGTGACCAGGTCGCCGTCGTCGACGACGCGGGCGGCCACCGCGCGCACGCCAGCGGCCTCGAGCAATTCCAAACCCAGGTGATGGGTCGCCGCGCGGCGCCCTTCGATCAGGCCGGACATCGCCATCACGAGGGAACCGCCACACACCGCCGCCATGGTCACGTCGGGATTACCAAATGCCTTGCACAGCAGCGGAGTTAGTTCGGACTGGGCCGCACGAGCCAGCAACACCGGGATGGTCTCCACGCCGTCGTCGGGGTCACCGACGGTGGGCCCGCTGGCGCCGGGCACGATCACCCAGCCGGGGCGAGACGGATCGAGGGCGGCGGTGGCGGCCAGCGCGAGCCCGCACGTACCGCTGATCACGCTGCGCGGCCCTTCGGCCGCAACCAATGTCACCGCGAGCTCACCGGCGACCATCGCCGCGCCGGCGGCCAGGACTTCGAACGGGGCGATGACGTCGAGCGGGTCGAACCCGTCGTACAACACGATTTGCGCATGCACCCGGCAATGCTCGCCGGCCGCCTCCCGCCGCCGCCAGTGGCAAGGCTGCCACGTTACGCCGGTATATTGCCAAACCATGCACGCTGTTGCGATCCTGGCGGAGCCCGATGCCATCGCGTTCGACCTCGCGATTGCCATCGAGGTGTTCGGCCGCGTCTGGCTCGACGGCGGGGCGCCGGGCTACCGAGTGCGCGTCTGCGGCTGCGAGCCCGTGGTCGCGGCCGGGCCGATTCGGATCGCCACCGACTTCGGCTTGGACGAGCTCGCCAACGCCGACACCATCGTCGTGCCGGGTCGCAACGACGTCACGGCGGTGGTCCGCGAGGACGTCACCGCCGCGCTGAAGTCGGCCTACCACAAGGGAATCCGTATCGCCTCCATTTGCAGCGGGGCCTTCACCGTGGCTGCGGCGGGTGTACTCGACGGCAAACGGGCGACCACGCACTGGGTGGCGGCGGAACTGTTTTCGGCGACCTACCCCAACGTCCGACTCGACGCTGACGCGCTCTACGTCGACGAGGGGCAGGTCCTGACCTCCGCCGGGGCGTCCGCGGGTCTGGACCTGTGTTTGCACATGGTCGCCCGCGACTATGGTTCCGCCGCGGCCGCCGACGCCGCGCGCCTGGCGGTCACCCCGCTGCATCGCGACGGCGGCCAAGCACAATTCATCATCCGCAACCGCCGCATCGCCAACACGGAGCTCGACGGCCTGCTGATCTGGATCGAGAAGAACGCGCACCTGCCGCTTACGCTGCGCGACATCGCACGACGGGCATCCAGCAGCGAACGAACGATCAATCGCCGGTTCAAACAAGAGACGGGTCATACACCCATGCAATGGGTCAACAACGTCCGGATCCGACATGCCCAACAACTGCTGGAAAGCACCTCGGACAGCGTCGAAACCATCTCGCGCCAAGTCGGTTTCACGTCGGCGACGAATTTCCGCGAGCAGTTTCGCCGATTGGCCGGGGTGTCGCCGCGAAGTTACCGCAGCACGTTTCGCGACCGGGCCGCCGGCGGCCGCTAGGCCCGACCGCTCTGATCGGTCACCACGCCGCGCGACATCAGGTGATCGATCAGCGGAACCGCACCGGCGGCCAGGTGCTCCGACATCGCCGCGCGGGCCAGCTTGTCGTCCCGTTTTTTCAGCGCGGACAAGATGCGCCGGTGGTCCTTCATCGACTGCTCGGGCCAGCCCGGGATCGCAGGGAACACCGATTCCGGTGCGTAGCGGGTGATTTGGGACATCAGCTGCGCCAGTTTGGGTGAGTCGGCGGCGATGTTGATGGCCCGGTGGAATTCGTGGTTCAGCCGGACAGTGCGCTCGTGCTCGTCGCCGGCGTAGGCGTCCTCCAGCTGCGCCTGGATCTGTTTGAGCTCGCGCAGCTGGTCGTCGGTGATGTTGACCGCCGCACGCGCGGCCAGCTCACCGCCGACGTGCGCCTGCACGTTCGCCACGTCGGTGACGTCGCGCCGGGTGACCGGCAGCACAACGAAGCCGCGCCGGGGCTGCTGGCTGATCAGGCCCTCGGCGCGCAGCGCGAACAGCGCTTCACGCACCGGTGTGACGCTGATCCCGAGTTCGGCGGCCAGCTGATCCAGCCGCACATAGGAGCCGGCGGCGTAACTGCCGTCAAAGATCCGGCCGCGGATCAGATGCGCGACGTCGTCGGAAAGTTGCGGTCGGGCCGCGAAATCCGGAACGCTCATCGTTGCCTACACCCGGTATTCGGCGAGCAGCCGCTTACTGATGATGTTCTTCTGGATCTCGCTGGTGCCCTCGCCGATGAGCAAAAACGGCGCGTCGCGCATCAGCCGCTCGATCTCGTACTCCTTGGAATAGCCGTAGCCGCCGTGGATCCGGAAACTCTGCTGGGTCACTTCGGCGCAGTATTCGCTGGCCAGGTATTTGGCCATTCCGGCGGCGACGTCGTTGCGCTCCCCCGAGTCCTTCAGACGTGCGGCGTTGACCATCATCAGGTGTGCCGCTTCGACTTTGGTGGCCATCTCGGCCAGTTGGAACGCGATGGCCTGGTGCTCGGCGATCGGCTTGCCGAAGGTCTCGCGTTGTTGCGCGTAGCGCACCGCCAGCTCGAAGGCGCGGATCGCGACACCGCACGCGCGGGCCGAGACGTTGACCCGGCCCACCTCGATGCCGTCCATCATCTGGAAGAAGCCCTGCCCCGGCGTGCCGCCGAGGATGTCGTCGGCGGCCGCCCGGTAGCCGTCGAAGATGAGCTCGGTGGTTTCGATGCCCTTGTAGCCCAGCTTGTCGATCTTCCCCGGAATCCGCAGGCCCGCAACGACTTCGCCGAACCCGACCGGCTTCTCGACCAGGAACGCGGTCAGGTTGCGGTGCGGCTTGTCCGAGCCCTCGTCGGTGCGCACCAGCACCGCGATCAGCGTCGAGGTGGCACCGTTGGTGAGCCACATCTTCTGGCCGTCGATGGTGTAGCCGCCGTCCGGATCGCGCCGGGCGCGGGTCCGGATCGCGGCCACATCGGAGCCCAGCTCCGGCTCCGACATCGAGAACGCGCCGCGGGTCTCGCCGACCGCCATCCGCGGCAGGAAGCGCTGCTTCTGTTCGTCGGTGCCGTGCTGGCGCAGCATGTAGGCCACGATGAAGTGGGTGTTGAGCACACCGGAGACGCTCATCCAGCCGCGGGCCAGCTCCTCCACGCACAGGGCGTAGGTCAGCAGCGACTCGCCCAATCCGCCGTACTCCTGCGGGATCATCAGCCCGAACAGCCCCATGTCGCGCATCTGGTCGACGATGTCCTGGGGGTAGGTGTCGGCGCGTTCCAGTTCCGCGGCGTGGGGAATGACTTCCTTGTCGACGAATTGCCGTACGGTGGCGATGATCTCGGTCTGGAATTCGGTCAACCCGAGGGTCTGGGCCAGTCTGGTCATGTGCTGCGTTCCTTAGGGTTGAAGGGGTCTGGGATTGGATGTCCTGGATGCCCAGGACGGTGGGGTGTGGCTAATGTGTTGTTGCAACGGTTGTTGCTTGAAAGGAATGGCCGCCCTGCCGTTTTGGACGGTCCTGGCCACTGATTGAGATCTGACGCGTACTCGATGACGCTGCTCTAAGGACCTGTTGGCGGGGTTGTCCGCGGGGACTGCGACGACAGGAGTAGCGGTATGGCCGAACCCGACCGAGTGTGGGTGGGTATCGACGTCGGTAAGTCCACTCATCATGCGTGCGCGATCGATGACACCGGAAAGGTGGTGTGGTCGAAGAAAATCCCGAACGAACAGGCCGCGATCGAAGACCTGATCGCCCAGGGCGGCCGGATTGCTAACCACGTGGTGTGGGCGATCGATTTGACCTCGCCGCCGGCGGCGCTGCTGATCGCCGTACTGCTGAGCGCGAAAGCCGAGGTGGTGTATGTGCCGGGCCGCACGGTTAACACGATGAGTCATGCGTTCCGCGGCGAAGGCAAGACCGACGCCAAAGACGCGCGGGTAATCGCCGAAACCGCTCGGCACCGACGAGATCTGTCCCCGGTCGTACCCGGCGAAGACCTGGTTGCCGAATTGCGGTCGCTGACCGCATACCGGTCGGATCTGATGGCTGACTGGGTGCGAGGCGTGAACCGGCTGCGCTCGATGCTCACCGCCATCTTCCCTGCTCTGGAAGCTGCGTTCGACTACTCCACCCGCGCGCCGTTGATCCTGGTATCCGCTATGTGCACTCCGGGCGAAATCCGGTCGGCAAAAAGAGCTGGCGTGATCAAGCACCTTCGGAAAAACCGGGCATGGCCCAACAACATCGACACGATCGCCGACAAGGCGCTCGCCGCGGCAGCAGGCCAGATAATCACCCTTCCCGGCGAAGCCGGAACCGCCGCGCTCATCAAGCAACTCGCAGCACGGCTGCTGGACTTGGATCGGCAGATCAAGGACATCGATAAGCAAATCACCAACAAATTTCGTGAGCATCCCAGCGCCGCCATCATCGAGTCGATGCCCGGCATGGGGCCACACCTGGGCGCTGAGTTCCTCGTAATCACCGGCGGCAACATGGCCGCCTTCACCAACCCCGGCCGACTGGCATCGTTCGCCGGATTGGTACCCGTCCCACGCGATTCCGGCCGTATCACCGGCAATCTGCATCGGCCCAAGCGCTACAACCGGCGCCTGCGCCGCGTGTTCTACCTCGCCGCCCTGTCCAGCCTCAAGATCGAAGGTCCCTCGCGGGCTTTCTACGACCGCAAACGATCCGAGAACCATATCCACACCCAGGCCCTGCTTGCCCTGGCACGCCGCCACGTCGACGTCCTGTGGGCACTGCTGCGCGACAACAGAACCTGGCAACCCCAGCAACCAACCGTGGCAGCTGCCTGACGCACTCACCGGGCGTCCTCACCGCTTGACACGCTCATTGAGATTCCCTTCGGTTGCTCAGCAGGCGATGGTCTTGGCGTCGGCCAGCCGCTCGATGTCCGCGGCGGTGAGCCCCAGCCGCGCGAGGACCTCGGCGGTGTCTTGCCCCAGGGCGGGGGCGGGCGCGCCGGCGGGATGGGTGCCGTCGAACGCGGCCGGCAATCCGGGCGCGAAGTAGTCGCCCAGGCCGGGCTGGTGCAATCGGGAAAACAGCGGATTGGCAGTGACTTTCGGCCCCGCCGCGACCTCGGCGAAGGTGCGGTACCGCTCGAAGAGCACGGTGGTGTGCGACAGCGCGGCGGTGATTTCGTCGGCGGTGTGATCGCCGAACCAGGTGGCGAACAGACCGGAGAGCACGTCGCGGTACCGGTAGCGCTCGCCCTCGGAGCCGAAGTCGACACCCAGCGCATCGGCGAGCGCCGACACCGCCGCGCCGGTGCCCGTCACGTCGAGCAGGTCGCGAAAATGCCGACCGGTCAACGTGACAACCATGAACCTGGCTCCGTCGCGGCTGGTGAAGTCCTGCCCGTACTGGCCGTAGATGGCGTTGCCCAACCGTTCGCGCTGGGTGCCGACGACTTGCGGCTCGGTGAGCAACCCCAGGTTGGCCGCGGTGGCCAGCGCGACGTCCTCCAGCGCCAGGCTGATCCGCGCGCCGGCCCCGGACTGCTCGCGGCGGTGGACGGCGGTGACGACGGACAGCGCGGCATACAGTCCGCAGCACACGTCCCAGGCCGGCAGCACGTGGTTGATCGGGCCGGCGTGCTCGGCCGGGCCGGTGACCAGCGGGTAGCCGATGCCGGCGTTGACGGTGTAGTCCACGCCGGTGGAGCCGTCGCCGCGACCGAGTAGCTGGACGTGGATGACGTCGGCGCGCAGCGCCGCCAGCGCATCGTGGCTCAGCCAGGACAGGCCCGCCGCGTTGGTGACGACGACGCCGTCGCCCTCCACGATCAGTCGCTGCACCAGCCGTTGGCCCTCGGCGGACCGCAAATCGATGGTGGCCGAACGCTTTCCCTTGTTCAGCCCGGTCCAATAGATCGACGTGCCGTCCGCCGCCAGCGGCCAGCGTTGCACGTCGGAAGCGCCGCCGATCGGGTCGACCCGGATCACCTCCGCGCCGAGCTGACTCAGCGTCATGCCGCACAACGGCGCGGCGACGAAGCTGGACACCTCCACCACGCTGAGGCCGTGCAGGGGCAGCCGCGGATCGGTCATCTCAGGCGACCCGCTCGAAGACGGCGGCCAGGCCCTGGCCGCCGCCGATGCACATCGTCTCCAGGCCGTAGCGGGCCTGGCGGCGGGTGAGCTCGCGTGCCAGGGTGGCCAGCATCCGGCCGCCGGTGGCGCCGACCGGATGGCCCAGCGAGATCCCGGAGCCGTGCACATTGGTGCGGTCGTGGTCGGCGGCGCCGAACTTCCATTCCCGCATCACCGCAAGCGCTTGCGCGGCAAAGGCTTCGTTGAGCTCGATGAGGTCGATGTCGGACAGTGACAGCCCCGCCTTGGCCAGCGCCACCTCGGTGGCCGGGACCGGCCCGATGCCCATGATGTGAGGGGCGACCCCGGCCACTGCCCACGACACCAGCCGCACCAATGGCCTCAGGCCGTGCTCGTCGGCCTTCTCCGGCGTGGTCACCACGCACATCGAGGCCGCGTCGTTCTGCCCGCTGGCGTTGCCCGCCGTGACGGTGGCCTCTGGATCCTGTTCCAGCAGAACGGGTTTGAGCTTGCTCAGCGACTCCACCGAGGTATCCGCGCGCGGGTGTTCGTCGGTGTCGATCAGCTCGTCGCCGTGCCGGGTGGGCACCGCGACGGCGATGATCTCCTGGGCCAGGATGCCGTCTTTCTGCGCGGCCACCGCGCGCTGGTGTGACCGCACCGCCAGCTCGTCCTGCTCCTGGCGGGAAATGCCGTACTGGCGGCGCAGATTCTCGGCCGTTTCCAGCATGCCGCCGGGCACCGGGTAGCGCCGGCCCCCGGCCGTGGTGCGTCCGCGGGCCAGCCCGTCATGCACCCGCACACCGCTGCGGGCGCCGCCCCAGCGCATGTCGGTGGAGTAGAAGGCGACGTTGCTCATGCTTTCGCAGCCGCCGGCGATGACCAGATCGTGATCGCCGTTGCGCACCTGCAGGCAGGCCTGGATCACGGCTTGCAGTCCCGAGCCGCAGCGCCGGTCGACCTGCATGCCCGGAACCGTCACCGGCAGACCGGAATCCAGTGCCACGACGCGTCCGATCGCCGGCGCCTCGCTGCTGGGATAGCAGTGCCCGAGAATGACGTCCTGCACGGCCTCGGGGGGCAACCCGGTTCGCTGCAACAGCCCACCGAGCGCCGCGACGCCGAGGTCGACGGCGGTGAGCGCCTTGAACATTCCCCCGTAGCGGCCGATCGGCGTCCGGACGGGCTCGCAGATGACGGCTTCGCGGACCGCGCTCACAGGTGCCGGCCGCCCGTGATCTCCATGACGGTGCCGGTCATGTACGACGACATGTCGGAGGCCAAAAACAGCGCCACGCTGGCGACCTCGCTGGGCTCGCCGGCCCGGCCCATCGGCACCTCGGCCACCTTGGAGTCCCAAATGCGTTGCGGCATGGCCTCTGTCATCGCCGAGCGGATCAAACCGGGGGCGATCGCGTTCACCCGCACACCCAGGTAGGCCAGCTCCTTGGCGGCCGCCTTGGTCATGCCCACGATGCCGGCCTTGGCCGCCGAGTAGTTGGTCTGGCCGACCATGCCGACCTTGCCCGACACCGAGGACATGTTGATGATGGCGCCGCGCTTGTTTTCCCGCATGATCGCCGCCGCCAACCGGGTGCCGTTCCAGGTGCCCTTCAAGTGCACGGCGATGACCTGATCGAACTGCTCCTCGGTCATCTTGCGCATGGTGGCGTCCCGGGTGATCCCGGCGTTGTTGACCATGATGTCCAGGCCGCCGAACCGCTCGACGGCGGTCTGGATCAGCGTTTCGACCTCGGACGACTTGGTGACGTCGCAGCGCACGGCCAGCGCCACCTGGTCACCGCCCAGCTGTTTGGCCGCGGTTTGCGTCGCCTCCAGATTGACGTCGCCGAGGACGACCCGCGCCCCTTCGGCGACGAACCGTTCGGCGATCGCGAACCCCAAACCTTGTGCGCCACCTGTGATGACCGCGGTCTGACCACTGAGCAAGGACACCTGTACCACGCCTCCCTTGAATTGGCCCCCGGCCGGGGGTGCCCGACGTCCGAATATCATATTTCATATAGGATCTGCCTCGATGCCGGGTACCCGGCCCGGGCCGACGGAGGGGCCCGCCCCCTGCGGCGCAGGGATCCCGACCAGATAGGTGCCAGAAGAGGGAGCGTCCGCAGATGCCGGCGCTGAAGTCGCCGAGGTCTCGGAGCAGGATTTCGGCGAGATCCTGGCCCAGACCCGCCAGTTCGTCCGCACCGCCGTGGTGCCCCGCGAGCAGGAAATCCTGGACGGCGACCGGGTGCCCGACGACCTGCGCGACCAGGCCAAGAAGATGGGGCTGTTCGGGTACGCCATCCCCCAGCAGTGGGGCGGGCTCGGCCTCAACCTGATGCAAGACGTCGAGCTGGCGATGGAATTGGGCTACACCTCGCTGGCGCTGCGTTCGATGTTCGGCACCAACAACGGCATCGCCGGTCAAGTGCTGGTCGGCTTCGGCACCGAGGCGCAAAAGGCTCGCTGGCTCGAGCCGATGGCGGCCGGCGACGTCGTCGCCTCCTTCGCCCTGACCGAACCCGGCGCCGGGTCCAACCCGGCCGGCCTGCGCACCAAAGCCGTTGCCGACGGCGACAATTGGGTGATCTCCGGGCAAAAGCGCTTCATCACCAACGCGCCCGTCGCCAACCTGTTCGTGGTGTTCGCCCGCACCCGGCCGGCCGACGACCAGGGACCCGGAATCGCCGTCTTCCTGGTTCCGGCGGACGCGGCGGGTGTGCAGGTCGGCGCCAAGGACGCCAAGATGGGCCAGGAGGGCGCCTGGACCGCCGATGTCAGCTTCGACGACGTCCGGGTCGGGGGCGACGCGCTGATCGGCGGCAGCGAGGACATCGGGTATCGCGCGGCGATGACCTCGTTGGCGCGCGGACGGGTGCACATCGCCGCCCTCGCGGTCGGCGCCGCGCAACGCGCGCTCGACGAATCGGTGTCCTACGCCTCCACCGCGACACAGGGCGGCACACCGATCGGAAACTTCCAGCTGGTGCAGGCCATGCTGGCCGACCAGCAGACCGAGGTGCTGGCCGGGCGCGCGCTGGTGCGCGAGGCCGCCCGGCTGTGGGTGACCGGCGAGGACCGCCGCGTGGCACCGTCGGCGGCCAAGCTGTACTGCACCGAAATGGCCGGCCGGGTGGCCGATCTCGCGGTCCAGGTGCACGGCGGCAGCGGCTACATGCGCGGTGTCCCGGTGGAACGCATCTACCGCGACGTGCGCCTGCTGCGGCTCTACGAGGGCACCAGCGAGATACAGCGTCTGATCATCGGGTCGAACCTCGTCAAGGCGGCCCAGCGAGCCACTACCACGAAGGAGCGCTGATGGCCGGAAAGCTCGAGGGGCGAGTAGCTTTCATCACCGGGGCGGCCCGCGGCCAGGGCCGTGCGCATGCGGTCCGGATGGCCGCCGAGGGCGCCGACATCATCGCCGTCGACATCGCCGGCAAGCTGCCCTCGTGCGTTCCCTACGATCCGGCGAGCCCGGAGGACCTGAGCGAAACCGTGCGCCTGGTCGAGGCCGCGAACCGCCGGATCGTCGCCGCGGTGGTGGACACCCGCGACTTCGACGGGCTGCGAAAGGTGGTGGACGACGGCGTGGCCGCGTTGGGGCGCCTCGACATCATCGTCGCCAACGCCGGGGTCGCGGCCCCCCAGGCCTGGGACGACATCACCCCGGAAGACTTCCGCGACGTCATGGACATCAACGTCACCGGCACCTGGAACACGGTGATGGCCGGCGCGCCCCGGATCATCGAGGGCGGCCGCGGCGGCTCCATCATCCTGATCAGTTCGGCGGCGGGAATGAAGATGCAGCCGTTCATGATTCACTACACGGCCAGCAAGCACGCGGTGACCGGGCTGGCGCGGGCGTTCGCCGCGGAGTTGGGCAAGCATTCGATCCGGGTCAACAGCGTCCATCCCGGACCGGTGAACACGCCGATGGGCTCGGGCGACATGGTCACCGCGGTGGGCCAGGCCATGGAGACCAACCCGCAGCTGTCGCACGTGCTGACACCGTTTTTGCCCGACTGGGTCGCCGAGCCGGAGGATATCGCCGACACGGTGTGCTGGTTGGCCAGCGACGAATCGCGCAAGGTCACCGCCGCCCAGATCCCGGTCGATCAGGGCTCGACCCAGTACTGAGCGCCGGCCCCGGGAATAGATCACGCGCGTCGCGCACTTGCAGGCCACATGAAACCCTTCAGCGAATCCGAACGCCAGGAGTTCCTCGCCGGCACACACGTCGCGGTCCTATCGGTCGAGGCCACCGACGGCCGCCCGCCGGCCGCCGTCCCGATCTGGTACGACTATACCCCCGGCGGCGACATCCGGATCATGACCGGGGCGTCCAGTCGCAAGGCCCGGCTCATCGAGCGGGCGGGCAAGGTCACTGTGGTGGTCCAGCGCGAGGAGCCGCCGTATCAGTACGTGGTGGTGGAGGGCACCGTCGTCGACGCCACCAAGCCGGCCCCGTCCGACGTGCAATTGGCCGTCGCCATCCGTTACCTGGGCGAGGACGGTGGGCGCGCGTTCGTGCAAAGCCTGGAGGGTGTCGAGGAGGTGCTGTTCACCATCCGGCCCGACCGCTGGCTGAGCGCCGACTTCACCGGCGACCTCTGAGGCGTCAGCCGATCAGCTCGAGGGTGCCCAGCTCGCGGATCGCCCGGCGGCCGCGGCCCAGCATGGTGAGCACCATGTCGTCGCCGCGCTCGGTGGCCGCGGCGAACGCGAACCCCAGCGCGGAGATCAGCGGCGCCTGCAGCACCCCGAGCCGGTAGTCGCGCCAACAGGTTTCGCGGTCGTAGCCGCTGACCCCGCCGGCCACCAGCGCGCGGTGGTAGTCGGCGACGAGCTCTTCCTCGATGGCCGCGCGCAGCGGCGAATCCAGGCTGGTCGCGGTGAAGTAGGCGAGGTCGCGGGCCGGAAGGCCGACCCCGAGCGTCTGCCAGTCGACCACACTCACCCTGGTTCGGTCCGGGTCGAACAGCAGGTTGTCCAGCCGGTAGTCGCCGTGCAGCAGGGCGAACCGGTCATACTCGGACAGCAGCCACGGCGCGATCACACCCATTGCCGCGGCGAAGGTTTCGCGGTCTTCGGCGCTCATCCGATCGCCCAGCCGCTCCAGCGTGATGTCGGCGCTCATCTTCGCCACCTCGCCCATGCCGCCCGCCCCGGCTTCGTCGGGCCGCCCGAACGCGATGCCCGGGAAGTCGAGCCACACCGGGTCACACCAGCTGGGCGCGTGCAGACCGGCCAGCGCGGTGACCGCAAGCCGCGCCTCGGTTTCACCGCAGCCCAACAGCTGATCGCCCTGCACCGCCGGAGCCTGGTCGGCCAGCAGCAGGGCGAAATCCATTGCGTCCTCGGTGATCTCGGAGTAGAAGCAGCGCGGTGTCGGCACCTGCACCCGGTCGGCCACCGAGGAGTAGAACGCGCATTCGCTGCGGTAGCCGATGACCACCCGGTCGCGCACGGTGTCGTCCTGAGCGGGAAGTTTGATCACGAAGGTCTGCGGCAGGTCACCGGGATCGGTGGCGTAGCGGGCCGTCACCCGATAGGTGGCCCCGGTCTGCCCGGTGCCGATCGCGGCCACGTCCACCTCGGCGACCTCGACGGGAGCGCCGCGCCCGCTCAGCGCCGCCGACAGCCACTGCGGGGTGACGTCGCCGGGGTAACGCGGTATCGACAGCACAGCACTCATCGCGGCACGCCTCCTGGATGCAGATCCGACTGACAAACTGTAAGGCATACCGCAAGAGTTGCGGTCAACCGCGGTGAGCTAACCGGCCGGAATCCGCCATTCGGCGGCCTCGTGCTGCTGCCGCCAGAATTCGGCGAAACGCCCGCCCGCGTCGCGCAATTCGTCGACCGTTCCGTCCTCGACCACCCGTCCGTCGTCGAGGAACAGGACGCGGTCGGCGTGCCCGATGCTGGCCAGCCGGTGCGCCACGATGACCTGGGTGCGCGAGCGCGGGTCGGCGGTGAGCGCGTCGACGACCGCCGCCTCGTTCTCGGTGTCCAACGCGCTGGTCGCCTCGTCGACCAGCAGTATGGGCGCCGGTTTGAGCAGTGCGCGGGCGATGCTGACCCGCTGGCGTTCACCGCCGGACAGCGCCGAGCCGGCCTCCCCGACCACGCTGTCGGCGCCGTCGGGCAGTCGTGCAACGAGCTCGTCGACGCGGGCCAGCGCCACCGCGCGCGCGTAGGCGTCGTCGCCGGCGCCGGGATCACCGGCCAGCACGTTGTCGCGGATGGAGCCGTGGAACAGGTAGGGGTGCTGGAACACCACGCTGCTGGCCGCGCGGCGGGATTCGGCGTCCAGCGTCGCCGCGTCCACGCCGTCGATGCGCACCCGGCCCCGGGTGGGCTCGTGCAGTCCGGCGATCAACGCCAAAATGGTGCTCTTGCCCGATCCGGACGGTCCGACGATCGCCGTCGTGCTGCCCGGCTCCAACGAGAAGCTCACCCCGTCGAGCACCGGCGCGCTCGCCCCGTCGTAACGGAAGACGACGTCGTCGAACTCGATGCGCGGCGCCGCGGTGCCCGGCAGGGACGCCGAGCCGGCGTTCATTTGCGGCGCGGTGAGCACGGCGCGGATGTTGTCGAGCGTGGCGCGGGTGCTCTCCAGTGCGGGCGCCAGCTCGCTGATGGTGGTGAACGGCTCGAGGTAGCGCACGATGACGACGATCAGCGCGATGGCCTCGGCCACCGTCAGCGTGCCGTTGACGGTAAGCGCGGTGGCGGTCCCGGCCAGCAGGATCAGGGCCAGCTGGCTGGCCAGGCTGAACAGCAGCTGGCCCGGGACCTGCATGGCCAGCAGGCGCATCGTCGCGCCGTGCTGGGCGGCCAGCGCGTCGCCGACCAGGCTGCGCGCCGGCTCGACGCGCCGCGCGGCCCGCAGCGCCTGCTGGGTGCGGGCGAACTCGATGATCCGCTCGGTGAGCGCGCTATGGGCTTCGGCGGCAGTCGAATCGGCGCGCCGCGCCAGGCGCGCCGACGCCCACAGCGCGCCCAGCATCAGCGGCAGCCCGCCCAGCGCGGCCAGCCCCAGTTGCCAGGACACCGGCACTATCGCCACCGCGATGGCGGCGGGCAGCAGCACCGCCGAGATCAGCGGCGTGAGCAGGTTGACCACCAGGCCGACCAGTTCCGGGCCGGTGGCCGCGATGGCCTGCCGGGCCGTCGCGGTGTGCTCGGCGGTGAACCAGTCCAGCCGCACCCCGGGCAGCCGGTCGGCCACGTCGTGCTGGCTGTGGTCGAGCACCGCGAAACCCAGGTTGAAGCCGATGCGCGCGGTGGCGGTGTCGATCGCCCAGCCGATCGCGGTGGCGGCGGTCAGCCAGCCCAGCCAGACCAGCGCCCGGTGCGGGGTGCCGCTGAACAGCGCGCCCACCAGCGGCACCAGCAGAACGGTGGCCACCGCGCGCACCGCGACGGACAGCAGGGCCAGCACCGTATAGGCGACGACCTTGTTGCGGCGGTCCGCCGGGACCAGGCTCAGCCAGGTGCGAATCATCGGGCAACCTCCCCGGCCGTGCCGACGGTCACCGCGTCGCGCCGGCCGCCCTCCCACAGCCGCCGGTACCGGCCGTCGGCGGCCAGCAGTTCCTCGTGCCTGCCGCGCTCGACGATGCGGCCGTGGTCGAGCACGACGATCTGGTCGGCCCGGGTGATGGTGTGCAACCGGTGGGCGATCACCAGCACGGTGCGGTTCCGCGTCAACCGGTTAAGTGCTTGCTGCACAAGGTATTCCGATTCCGGATCGGCGAACGCGGTGGCCTCGTCGAGGATCAGGATCTCGGTGTCGGCCAGGATGGCGCGGGCGATGGTGAGGCGTTGCCGCTCCCCGCCCGACAGCCCGACGCCGGCGCCCAGCACGGTGTCATAGCCGTGCGGTAGCCGCATGATGCGGTCGTGGATCTGCGCCTCGCGCGCGGCTTGCTCGATCTGCGCGGCGGTGGCGTCGGGCACCGCCAGGGCGATGTTCTGCGCGACCGTCCCGTGCACCAACTGCGTCTCCTGCAGCACGAATCCGACCCGGGCGTAGAGCTCGTCGGCCGTCATCGACCGAATGTCGCGCCCCCCAACGGTTATCGAGCCCCGGTCGACGTCGTGGAAGCGGGCCAGCAGGGCGGCCAGCGTCGACTTGCCGGATCCCGACGGGCCGACCAGCGCGGTGAGGGTGCCGGGCCGCAGCGTCAGCGACACGTCGTGGATCACCGGAACGTCGGGGCGGTAGCCGAAACCGACGTTGTCGAACACCACCGCCTGCGCCGACTCCCCGGTGGGCTCGCCCGGCTCGCGCACCTCGAGTTCGGGTTCGTCCAGCGTGTTCTGCAGGCGCCGGGCCGCCAGCATGCCGGCCCGGATACCGCCGAGGCCGTAGGCGATGCCGAGCAGTCGTGCGCCAAAGGTGGTGCCCAGCAACAGGAACGGCAGCAGATTCACCGGATCCATCCGGCCCGCGACCACGAGCAGGGTGCCGACGGCCGCGATGAGCCACAGGAAGGTCGAGGGACGCGTGACCAGGTCCATGAAGGTCTTCTTGCCGGCCAGCGGGCGCTGCCAGGCGACCAGGAAGCCGACGTACTCGTCGAGGCGGCGCCGGAAACTCGATGCGGCGGCACCACCGAAGACCCGGATCACCGGCTGGCCCTCCAGGTAGGCGCCGGCCTCGTCGCTCATCGTCTCGGCCCAGCGCTGCGACTGCGGGATGCGGGGCCCCGACTGGATCGTCAGCGACGACGTCAGCACCAGGTAAACCAGCACCGGCACGAACAGCACCAGCGCCACCCGCCAGTCGACCGCGAACAGGTAGACCAGCACCGCGACCGGCGCCACCACCGCGGCGACCGCGTCCGGGATGGCGTGGGTGACCAGGTAGTGCAGCGACAGCGTGTCGTCCTGCAGCAGCTGCTTGATGGAGCCCGATCCGCGGGCGGTGAACCAGCCCAGCGGCAGCCGGGAAAGCTTGCGCAGCAAGGCCGAACGAAGGTCGCGGGCGAACCGCGCGTCGACGACATGCAGCCACAGCGTGAGCGCAGCGCCCAGCAACGCCCCCAGACCCAGCAGCGACACCGCGGCGATGCCGACGTCCCACAGCCGGGCGGCGGGCGCCCCGGCCACCAGGCGCCGGGCCAGCTCGACCAGCAGCACGAACGGCGCCAGTTGGATCACCGTGATCACCGCCTGCAGCACGCCGGACAGGATCAGCGCCCAGCGCAGCGGTGCCAGCAACCGGCCGGCGGCCTGGGCGCGCCAGTTTCCGCGCACCGCCGGCACCGGCGCGGCCTCGGGCTGACGTTGGGGCGAATCGACCTGTGCCGCAATGTCCTCCGCGGCTTCGGTGCCGCCGTCGGTGGTGGCCGACTCGTCCCCGCGGCGGGTGCCCATCGCGCGCCCGGCGCTCCAGTAGGCCTGGGCGTGCACCTCGGACTTGGGGAAGCCGAACTCGTCGCGCAGCCGGGCGCGCACGTGCTTGAGCGTGGTGGCCTCGGGAGTCGCCCACGCGTACCAGTTGGACCAGTCGCGGCTTTCCAGTGCCGCGGCAAGCGATTTCTCGTCGCGCCGGGCGACCCAGTGCACCCGCAGCCGGGGGTGCACGGCAATCGGGATCAGGGTGTCGTCGTCGTGGTGCTGTTCGAGGTACATCTCGATCGGGACGTCGTCGGGGACGACGCCGATGATGCCGTTCATTCCGGGGATGGATGCCGAGTCCCCGATCAGCAGGTAGCCGGCGGGCTGCTCGTCGGGCACGTCGAACCGGGACGAGCCCATCAGCGCCATCACGGCGATGGTGGCGCCGGGCTGCACGGTGCGCGCCCACCGCGACGCCGGCCCGGCGGGGTCGTGCAGCACGACGTCGACCGCGAACCGTCCGGCGGCGGGGTCGGCCTCCGAAATCGTGTAGGCGCGCTGGAATTCGGTTTTCGACCCGTCCGGGTCCGGGAACCAGAACCGCAGCCAGGCGGCGGGCTCGGCATCCACGTCCTCGAAGAGCGTGGGTGAGGTCATGCGGACCCGCACGAAATGCGGTGCGATCCGGACGGTTTCGAGCACCGTCGCGGTGTGGTCGCGGGCGCCGAAGCTGCGCAGCATCACACCCTGGAGGCCGCGGGCCATTAGCGCTCCTTTCTCGCGGCGCGCCGGACACCGGCCTCGCCGATCCGACGCCCGGGCAGCATCGTCGCCGCCGGGGCCGCGGCCAATCCCGGTCTCGTCACCCGGGCGTGCCCGGGCGGGTGGCATCCCCGTTCGCCGACCACCGGCCAGCCGCTCACGACTCGGTACGTCACCCACAAACTAAGGGTTGCCTTACCAAAGGTCAACCTGCGGGCCCGGCCGCTGCCGGCTCGGCTGCGCGACCGGCTCTACGACCGGGTCGCCGACGTCCGGTAGCGCCTGTTCGGCAAGTACGACACTCGCCCGCTGCCGGCGCCCGACGTGCGGGCCCGGTTCATCGAGGACTGGCCGGCGTCAGTCGCTGGCCGACGCCGGAGAGGCCAGGTCGGCGGCGGATTCCCGGCGCTTGCGCTCGGCCAGCTTGCGGTCCTCCGCCGCCGCCTGACGGTGCTTGATCGCCGACGCGCGGTGCATGTCCACCTCCGGCACGCCCTGCTGGACCGTCCAGTCCTGCGTCTTGGCGACCCGTTCGTGTTGGACGGCGGATTCCTCGAAACTGCGCGCCGCCGACAGTCCCGCGCGGGCGGCGCGTTCCCGCGCCTTCGCGGCCCTGAGTTCGGCGAGCTCGACATCTTCTGCGCTGACGGCCTCTTCGCCGTGTGGTGTTGACTCGTATCCGGTGGGCATGGCGTCTCCCTCATATCCCGTGAGGTCCATGTACCCGGCAGGACGTGTTTGACGCCTACCAGTCCGCAGGATTTCGGTGGCGCTGTGCCGGCACCGTGTCGAGGGAACTAGCCGACCAGCTCGCCCATGACGTCGCGACCAGCCTGGAAGTTCGCAAAAGTCCCTGAGCAATAACTTTCGGTCAGGTTTGTCCCACTCGGCCTTTTGTCACTGAGGCTGGATTTCCTTGCTGACGTCGACGGGAGACGTCGAGCCGTCAGTGCGGTGGTCGGTGGTGTCGCGGCATTCGCCGTTGATGTCGGCGCCGACATGCCGGTGATAGACGGTGCTGGGCCCGGCTTGCGGCGCGATCGTCAGGATGACGATGACGCCGTTCTTCTTCAGCGTTGCGCCGTGCGATACGAAGTCGGAATCGGTGCTCCACCCGTCGGCGACGAGGCCCTTGATGACTGCTTGCGGGTCGACGGCCTGGTTGTGCGGCACTCCTGGCATCCAAAACGACAGGTTGACAACACCGCGAAAAGGCGCCTCGCCCTGGTCATTACACGACTCGTAGCTGAAGTTCGCTTCGGTCACTTCAGCGTGGAGCGCCTGGACGATGTCGCGGGCGGCGGCGATGACCTGAGCCCGCGCCTGTGGCGGCGCGATGGGGTTGCGCACTTCAGAACAGCCACTCAGGAGCAGGCTGACAACTGACGCCGCAACCGCGATTCTGGCTCCCAAGGTCCACACTCGTCACTTCCCTTCTGAAACGGTATTCCTCATCCACCGGGGGGCGCTGTGTGTGTGCCCGGTGGTTGCCTGCCCACCCACATGATTGGGATGGCCGTATTGCAGGTCATGCTCAGCAGCGTCGATCACATTGTCGAGGCCCTGCAACTCGTCTTCCAACAAGCTGACTCGTTGCGTCCCCGCCTTCTGCGCTTCAGCCAGCGCGGCGGCGATGTTCTTCCAGATCGGTGCCGATCTTGGGAAGTTGCTCCGACTGCGCGCCAAGGGATTGACGAGGCGCTGCACTTCGGCGGAGTCGTTGATCGGGTGGTCGCCGTTCTGGTGATTCCAGGCCGCGTCGAAGCGTTTCCGGGCTTGCTCGAATGCGTGATCGGCTTCGGCCGTGTGGCGTCCGGCTCCGTGGAAAGGCTCAGCGAGGCTGGATATTTGAGAGGGGCTGCCGGCCTGAAGGCTCTGGTTGATCGCCCACGGATCGCCGCCGGCTTCCGCGATCAGCTCGGCGACGCTCAACCACTTCAGCTGCACTGCCGCGCCCGAGTTTTCGCAGTTGTCCCCGTCGCCCTGCGGGCGTGCGTCGGACGTTGCGACCGGGCCAACCTAGCGAGCATCGCCCATCCCTTTCCCCGCCAGCCTGATGACCCACGCTAGTACCGCACGTCAGGCGTCACGGCTGATACCGCCGCGCCTAGCAACACCGGTTTGGGCGGCCGCGGCGCGTTCATCGAGCAGCGCGTCCAGCAATGCAGCTCGCCCAAGTTACTCGTGAGTTGTGGCCAAAATGCGGCCACGGAGCGGCCAGAGAGAACATGAAAACCGCTGTCTACCTGCATGAATGCCCTTACCGCATCGGTGCGGGCGGAGGGACTCGAACCCTCAAGCTCTTTCGAGCAATGGCACCTAAAACCATCGCGTCTGCCAATTTCGCCACGCCCGCGGCGTGGCGATCGTAACGCCTCGTCGCCTCCCGGGCCGTCTCGGCGGTGCGCAGCGGTACGGTCGAGGGGTGTCCACCCCGGTCCCTCGAAAGCGCCGTCGCCGGCCCGCGCTGATCGCTCTGGTGATCATCGCGGCGTGCGGCTGCCTGGCGCTGGGCTGGTGGCAGTGGACCAGGTTTCAGTCCGTCTCCGGCTCGTTCCAGAACCTCGGCTACGCGCTGCAATGGCCGCTGTTCGCGTGGTTCTGCGTGTACGCCTACCGCAAATTCGTTCGCTACGAAGAGGAACCGCCCCGGCCGCGCGACACCGCCGCCGTGACGGAGATACCCGCCGGGCTGCTGCCCGAGCGGCCCAGGCCCACCCCCCAGCCGCCCGACGACCCGGCGCTGCGGGAGTACAACCGTTATCTGGCCGAGCTCGCCGCCCAGGACGCCGCACAACAGAACAGGAATCTCAATGAGCGTGTCAAGCGGTGAGGACGCCCGGTGAGTGCGTCAGGCAGCTGCCACGGTTGGTTGCTGGGGTTGCCAGGTTCTGTTGTCGCGCAGCAGTGCCCACAGGACGTCGACGTGGCGGCGTGCCAGGGCAAGCAGGGCCTGGGTGTGGATATGGTTCTCGGATCGTTTGCGGTCGTAGAAAGCCCGCGAGGGACCTTCGATCTTGAGGCTGGACAGGGCGGCGAGGTAGAACACGCGGCGCAGGCGCCGGTTGTAGCGCTTGGGCCGATGCAGATTGCCGGTGATACGGCCGGAATCGCGTGGGACGGGTACCAATCCGGCGAACGATGCCAGTCGGCCGGGGTTGGTGAAGGCGGCCATGTTGCCGCCGGTGATTACGAGGAACTCAGCGCCCAGGTGTGGCCCCATGCCGGGCATCGACTCGATGATGGCGGCGCTGGGATGCTCACGAAATTTGTTGGTGATTTGCTTATCGATGTCCTTGATCTGCCGATCCAAGTCCAGCAGCCGTGCTGCGAGTTGCTTGATGAGCGCGGCGGTTCCGGCTTCGCCGGGAAGGGTGATTATCTGGCCTGCTGCCGCGGCGAGCGCCTTGTCGGCGATCGTGTCGATGTTGTTGGGCCATGCCCGGTTTTTCCGAAGGTGCTTGATCACGCCAGCTCTTTTTGCCGACCGGATTTCGCCCGGAGTGCACATAGCGGATACCAGGATCAACGGCGCGCGGGTGGAGTAGTCGAACGCAGCTTCCAGAGCAGGGAAGATGGCGGTGAGCATCGAGCGCAGCCGGTTCACGCCTCGCACCCAGTCAGCCATCAGATCCGACCGGTATGCGGTCAGCGACCGCAATTCGGCAACCAGGTCTTCGCCGGGTACGACCGGGGACAGATCTCGTCGGTGCCGAGCGGTTTCGGCGATTACCCGCGCGTCTTTGGCGTCGGTCTTGCCTTCGCCGCGGAACGCATGACTCATCGTGTTAACCGTGCGGCCCGGCACATACACCACCTCGGCTTTCGCGCTCAGCAGTACGGCGATCAGCAGCGCCGCCGGCGGCGAGGTCAAATCGATCGCCCACACCACGTGGTTAGCAATCCGGCCGCCCTGGGCGATCAGGTCTTCGATCGCGGCCTGTTCGTTCGGGATTTTCTTCGACCACACCACCTTTCCGGTGTCATCGATCGCGCACGCATGATGAGTGGACTTACCGACGTCGATACCCACCCACACTCGGTCGGGTTCGGCCATACCGCTACTCCTGTCGTCGCAGTCCCCGCGGACAACCCCGCCAACAGGTCCTTAGAGCAGCGTCATCGAGTACGCGTCAGATCTCAATCAGTGGCCAGGACCGTCCAAAACGGCAGGGCGGCCATTCCTTTCAAGCAACAACCGTTGCAACAACACATTAGCCACACCCCACCGTCCTGGGCATCCAGGACATCCAATCCCAGACCCCTTCAACCCTAAGGACAACCACATGACCACACCGGAGACGCCCGGAGCTCCCGTGCCCGCGGTCCCCGTCGACAAGATCCGCACCGCGCTGCTCGGCTACCGGATCATGGCGTGGACGACGGGGCTGTGGCTCATCGCGCTGTGCTACGAGATCGTCTCGCACCTGGTCATGCACCACGAAATCCGGTGGATCGAGGTGGTGCACGGCTGGGTCTATTTCGTCTACGTGCTGACCGCATTCAACCTGGCGGTCAAGGTGCGCTGGCCGATCGGCAAGACGATCGGCGTGCTACTGTCCGGCACCATCCCGCTGCTCGGCATCATCGTCGAGCACTTCCAGACCCGGGACGTCAAGGCGCGCTTCGGCGTGTAAGTCCGGCCGCCGATTCAACCCCGCGCGCGGGCCAGCGTTTCCAGCGCCGGCACCAGCAGCCGCAGCGCGCGACCGCGATGCGACACCGCGTCCTTCTCCGCCGGGCTGAGCTGTGCCGCGGTGCGGCCCCCGGCATCGTCGGGGACGAAGACCGGGTCGTAGCCGAAGCCGCCGTCCCCGCGCGGCTCGCGGGCGATGCGGCCCGGCCACTCGCCGCGAACGACGACCTCCCCCGACGCCGACACCAGCGCGCACGCGGACACGAACGACGCGGCACGCCGCTCGTCGGGCACATCCCGCAATTGCGCCAGTAGCAACGCGGTGTTGGCGGCGTCGTCGCCGTGGCGGCCCGACCAGCGGGCCGACAGCACGCCGGGCATGCCGTTCAGCGCGGCCACCTCCAGCCCGGAATCGTCGGCCACGCTCGCCAGACCGGTCGCGGCGAACGCGTCCCGGGCCTTGGCCAACGCGTTCTCCTCGAACACCGCACCGGTCTCCGGCGCCTCGTCGAACGGCGCCACATCGTCGAGCGACACCAGCGTCAACCCCGTCACACCGGCCGCGTCGAGGACGCGGCGCAACTCGGCAAGCTTCTTGCGATTGCGGCTGGCGACCAGCAGCGGGCTCAACAGTTATCCCTGAACGTGCGTCGGCTTCACTTGCACGACTCTAGGCAATCTGTCAGGGCGACCAGGCGAGGGAACCCCTGCCCGGCGGCAGGCAGGACCAATTTCCCTGTGCCACAACGAAATTCGTCTCAGGCTTTATTGATCCTGCTCAGCAGCCAGGTAGTCCGCATCCCGTGCCGCTCGATGCCGCTCGGCAGACCTGTGGTGAGCTTCGACGTCACCGAAGCCCCCCCCAGCAGCTCTGTCGTGCAACTGCGCGGCACGCTCATGGGCATCGCCGGCGGACAGGCGGGCCGCATGCAGACGTTCGCGTGCCGCCGCGACACGCTCGGCCGCCTCATCAGCGGACCTACGTGCGGCTCCCGAAACTCTGGACCGCCGTTCGGCGTCGTCGCTCATGCGGCACCTCCAAGCCCACAACGCTACGCGCATGTCGGGCGGGTATCACACGGAAACGCTGGTCACCGGCAGGCGGGTCAGCTGCCGAACGCCTTCGGCGGCGGCGGCCCCTCGGGCAACACCCCCGGGTAGGGCAGCTTGAGCGCCTCGCGCTGGGCGGCGAACAGCTTGTCGCAGGCGGCCAGCGCCGCGTCGAGCAGTTTGTCCAGGGTCGAACGCGGGAAGGTCGCCCCCTCGCCGGTGCCCTGCACCTCCACCAGCGTGCCGGTGTCGGTGGCGACGACGTTCATGTCGACCTCGGCGCGGGCGTCCTCCTCGTAGGGCAGATCGACCCGGATCCGGCCGTCGACCACGCCGACGCTGACCGCCGCGATGGCACACGACAACGGCCGCGGATCGGACAGTTTCCCCGCCGCCGACAGGTAGGTGACGGCGTCGGCGAGCGCCACGAAGGCGCCGGTGATGGCCGCGGTGCGGGTGCCGCCGTCGGCCTGCAGCACGTCGCAGTCGACGGCGATCGTGTTCTCCCCCAGCGCCGCCAGGTCGATGCAGGCCCGCAGCGACCGACCGATGAGCCGGCTGATCTCCTGGGTGCGCCCGGACAGCCGGCCCTTGACCGATTCGCGGTCCGAGCGGGTGTGCGTCGCCGACGGCAACATCGCGTACTCGGCGGTCAGCCAGCCCAGGCCCGAGCCCTTGCGCCAGCGCGGCACGCCCTCGGTGACGCTGGCCGTGCACATCACCTTGGTGTGGCCGAATTCGATCAGCACCGAACCGGCGGGGTGTTCGGTGAACCCGCGGGTGATCACCAGCGGGCGAAGCTCGTCGTCCAGGCGGCCGTCTTCTCGTCGCGTCACCCAGTAACCCTAAGCCACCTCGAACCGGTCGGCTCAGACCCTCTCGGAACGGCGGACGTCGAACGTCTCGCCGCACACCACCGCGTGCACGGGGCCGTCGAACTCGGCCTTGGCCTCGCTGATGACGTCCTCCCGCGAGGTCCACGGCGGGATGTGGGTCAACAACAACTCGTGGACGCCGGCCTGCGCGGCGGCCCGGCCCGCCTCGGTGCCCGACAGGTGCAGCGCGGGCGGGCGGTCGGGCGAATGCGTCCAGGAGGCCTCGCACAAAAAAACATCGGCGCCGCGAGCCAGCTCGACGAGCTGATCGCAGGCGCCGGTGTCACCGCTGTAGACGAAGGACGCGCCGGTGTGATCGGTGACGCGCAAGCCGTAGGACTCGGTCGGATGGGCCACCACCCGCGGCGTCACCGTCAACCCTCCGATCGTCACCGGCTCGCCGTCGACCCAATGGCGAACGTCGAAAATATCTGAGCAATCATCGATTTCACCGCCGTAGGGTGACGACGCCGCGCCCAACCGCGACCAGGTGTCTCCGGGGCCGTACAGCATCGCCTTGCCGAGCGGGCGCGTCGGGTGATACCGCCGCCAGACGAAAAGCCCGGGCAGATCCAGGCAGTGATCGGCGTGCAGATGCGACAGGAGCACGTGCACCGAACTGGGATCGGCGTAGCGCTGCAGCGCGCCCAGCACACCCCCGCCGAAGTCGATGACCAAGGGCGGAGTATCCGGTGCCCGAAGCAGATAACCCGACGCAGGCGAATCCGGACCCACCACGCTGCCCGAGCAGCCGAGCACGGTTATTCGCACGGACACTACTGTGCCATGCCCGATGGGACCATGACGAAAACATTGCCGCATTGGTGTGACGAGAATCTCGTCCGCGGGTCAGTCAATACGCACATGATGGACAGGCCGGACACCCGAGACGGCCGGACCCAGGAAGCGGGCCGCCAATCGGGTGAATGCCTCGGGGTCGCCGGTGGCTTCGAACACCCGGGACGGGCCGGCGGCGCGGGGATCGTCGGGGTGCGGGTGCAGCAGGTCCCGCTCGGTGAGCACCCGCAGCACCTCCTTGGCGGTCTCCTCGGCGCTGGACACCAACGTCACGTTGTCCCCCATCGCCAACTGGATCAGCCCCGACAGCAACGGGTAGTGCGTGCAACCGAGCACCAGCGTGTCGACCTGCGCGCGCTGCAGCGGCTCCAGATAACCCTCGGCCAGCCCGAGCACCTGACGGCCGCTGGTCACCCCGCGCTCGACGAAGTCGACGAACCGGGGACAGGCCACCGCGGTGATCTCGGTGTCGCGGGCGGCGGCGAACGCGTCCTGGTAGGCGTGCGAATTGATGGTCGCCTGGGTGCCGATCACCCCGATGCGGCCGTTGCGCGTGGTGGCGACCGCGCGGCGCACCGCGGGCAGGATCACCTCGACGACGGGCACCTCGTAGCGTTCGCGGGCATCCCGCAGGCAGGCCGCCGACGCGGTGTTGCACGCGATCACCAACGCCTTGACCCCGCGGCCGACCAGGTCGTCGCCGATGGCCAGCGCGTGCGCCCGCACCTCGGGAATGCTCAGCGGGCCGTACGGCCCGTGGCCGGTGTCGCCGACGTAGATGATGTGCTCGTCGGGCAGCTGGTCGATGATGGCCCGCGCGACGGTCAGTCCGCCGACGCCGGAGTCGAAGATCCCGACGGGCGCCAGTGCCGAGCTCATGTCTTGGGGCGCGGCGCGACGGCGCCGGTCTTGCGGCCGGAGCGGCCCTTGCGTTCCGGTTCGGACAGCAGGTAGGCGGCCAGCACGCCGGCGATCGCCCCGCACAGGTGGCCCTGCCAGGACACGCCGCCGCACAGGCCGAGCACCGGCATGGCGCCGAGCAGCACGCCGCCGTAGGCGAACATGACCGCCAGGCCGATGATGATGTCGCGGACCCGGCGCACGAAGATGCCGAACACCAGCAGGAAGGCCAGCCAGCCGAAGATCAGGCCGGAGGCCCCGATGTGGTCGGTGGGCCCGCAGCTGCTGCCGACGTTGCCGATCAGCCAGGTGCCGAAACCCCCCACGATCCAGATGATCACGGTCGCCCAGACGAACCGGGCCAGCCCGGCCAGCGTCATCAGGAATCCGAGCACCAGCAGCGGCACGGTGTTGGCCATCAGGTGCTGCCAGCTCTCGTGCAGCACCGGGGCGAAGAGGATGCCCCACAGGCCGTCGAGCCGCTGCGGCCGGATGCCGTGGACGTCCAGCGCGTGGCGGGTCAGCTGGTCGATCAGCTCGACGAGGTAGAGCAGCGCGACGAAGGTGACGATGGTGGTGGCGCCCGCCACCGCCGTGGACCGCTTCTTGGTCTGGGCGGCAGGTGCCCGTCCGGTGGTCTTACCCATGGCTGCCCTTCCAGCGCGCTGCCAGCATCGTCAAGGCTACCGGTCGGCGTTCACCGGCCCAGCGCGCCGGGCAGCACGTCCCGGTAGCTCGGGATGCCGGCGACGGAGTCGGCGGCCAGCACACCGCCCAGCACTGCGTGCGCCAGGCAGTCGGCGGCGGCGACGCCCACCTCGGTGGCCAACCGGGTCTCCGGCGAGAAGGCGGCCGGCGTATCGGCCTCGGGCGGCACCTCGACCGCCCCGGTGGCCAGCACGAACACGGTGTCACCGTCGACCGGGGTGTGGGCCGGGCGGATGCTGCGGGCCAGGCCGTCGTGGGCCGCGACGGCCACCCGCCGGCAGGCCGCCGCGCTCAGCGCGGCGTCGGTGGCCACCACCGCGATGACGGTGTTGAGCGGGTTGTCCAGCGGGTTCGACGGCGACGGCAACGCGGCGAACGCCTCGATCTGCTCGACCGGCGGCGGTCGCAGCCCGAACTGCTCGACCAGGTCCGTCATCCACGGCAATCCGGTCGCCCGGTCGACGACCTCGCCCGCGGAGTTCACCACGGCCAGCGCCCCGACGGTCACACCGCTGGGCAAGCTGCGCGAGGCGGTCCCGACGCCGCCCTTGAGCGCGCCGGCCCGCGCCCCCACCCCGGCGCCGACGGTCCCGACGGCCGGCGCGTCGCCGTCGCGCGCGGCGGCGCAGGCCAGGTAGCCGAACTCGGCCGTCGGGCGGCACTGCCAGCCGCCGACGGGCAGGTCGAAGATCACCGCCCCGGGGACGATGGGCACCACGCCGCCGTCCATCGCCACCCCACGGTCGTGTTCCTCCAGCCAGCGCATCACGCCGTCGGCGGCGGCCAGCCCGTAGGCACTACCGCCGGCGAGCAGCACCGCGTCCACGAACCGCACGGTGTTGGCCGGGTCCAGCAGGTCGGTCTCGCGGGTGCCGGGCGCACCGCCGCGGCAGTCCACCGCGCCGACGGTGCCCGGCGGGGTGAGCACGACGGTGACGCCGCAGGCCCAGCCGGCGCCCAGCGACGCGTCGGGATCCAATCGCTGGTGGTGGCCGACGCGGATGCCGCCGACGTCGGTGATGGCGTTCATCGCCGAGCCGTCACGATGACCGGGGCCCCATGAGCACCAGGACCAGGTACTCCTGCAGCACGGTCAGCCACTGGTAGACGTCGAAGTGCACGGCCAGCGGATGGTCGGCCGGCAGCCGCTCCGGGCCGTCCGGCCCGATTTCGAGCATGACGCCCAGCGTCAGCCGGATGTCGTTGACCGCCGCGATCCACGCGTTCGCGTCGTCCTCGGTCAACTCGAACCGGCCGCCGTCGTCGGGGACGGTGTCCAACAAGCGCTGTGCGGCAACACGTTTGGCGTTGACGATGCCGGGCTCGTGCAGGCTGCGCAGCGCGGCGTTCAGGCTCTCGGCGGCATCGGGCGACTCGTCGCCGTTGTCGTCGGGCCGGTAGAAGTCGGGCAGCAGCCGGCGCAGCGTCGGATCCTTCGGTGGTTGCGCGTTCCCGGTCTTGATGCCGGTGATTTCCTCGAGTTCGTCTGCCGGCGAAGAGGATTCACGCTCATCGAGCAGCCCGATCATCGCGGTGGCCAGGTTTTTGAGCAGCGCGGCCTCATGGGAGGCCAGGGCGGACCGAAAACGGGGACCGTCCGCAGTCTCGACCCGCTTCCACTTGCGCACAGGAAATCGCCGGTGCCCCGAATCTCAGCGGTCCTGCTGCATGGTCGCCCACAAACCGGCGGCATGCAGTTTGGACACGTCCACTTCCATGGCCTCGCGGCTGCCCGCGGACACCACGGCCTTTCCCTCGTTGTGCACCTGCAGCATCAGCTTGGTGGCGTGCGGTTCGCTGTAGCCGAACAACTTCTGGAACACGTAGGTCACGTAGGTCATCAGGTTGACCGGGTCGTCCCAGACGATCGTGACCCACGGGCTGGCCGTGACCTCCTCGGGAGCGGACTCGCGTTGTCCTGTAGTGCCCGGCCTGGACTTCGGCTCGGTGGGCGCTGACATAACAACCATGGCCCCCACGATACCGAGGTATGGACGACGTTACCGAGCCCCGATCCGCAGCCGATACCGTTATGGAATGAACGACCCGGTCGTCACTGGGCTCCTGACCGACAAATACGAGTTGACCATGTTGGCGGCCGCATTGCGCGACGGCAGCGCCGGTCGGCGGACCACCTTCGAACTGTTCGCGCGCCGGCTTCCCGAGGGACGCCGGTACGGCGTGGTGGGCGGAACCGGCCGGCTGCTCGAGGCGCTGCCGCAGTTCACCTTCGGCGACGAGGCCTGCCAGTCGCTGCGGCAATTCCTCGATCCCGACACGCTGCGGTACCTGCGCGATTTTCGGTTCGGCGGCGACATCGACGGCTACGCCGAGGGCGAGCTGTATTTCCCCGGGTCGCCGGTGCTGTCGGTGACCGGGACCTTCGCGGAATGCGTGGTGCTCGAAACGCTGGCGCTGTCGATCTTCAACCACAACACCGCGATCGCGTCCGCCGCGGCGCGCATGGTCAGCGCGGCCAGGGGCCGGCCGCTGATCGAGATGGGGTCACGGCGCACGCATGAGCAGGCGGCGGTGGCCGCGGCCCGCGCTGCCTACATCGCCGGCTTCGCCGCCTCCTCGAACTTGGAGGCCCAGCGCTGCTACGGAATTCCGGCCGAGGGCACCTCGGCGCACGCGTTCACCATGCTGCACGCCCGCACCGACGCCGCCGCGGAATCCACTGAACTGGCGGCGTTTCGGGCACAGGTGCAGGCGCTCGGCGTCGACACCACGCTGCTGGTGGACACCTACGACGTGACGACCGGGGTGGCCAACGCGGTGACGGCGGCCGGCACCGGGCTGGGCGCGGTGCGCATCGACTCCGGCGAGCTGGGCGTGCTGGCCCGCCAGGTCCGCGAGCAGCTGGACAGGCTCGGAGCCACCCGCACCCGCATCGTGGTCTCCGGTGACCTCGACGAGTTCTCCATCGCCGCGCTGGCCGCCGAGCCGGTGGACAGCTACGGCGTGGGCACCTCAGTGGTGACCGGTTCGGGCGCCCCGACGGCGAACATGGTCTACAAGCTCGTCGAGGTGGACGGCCTGCCGGTGCAGAAGCGCAGCAGCCACAAGGAATCCCGGGGCGGGCGCAAGGAGGCGCTGCGGCTCTCCCGGGACACCGGCATCATCACCGAGGAGCTGGTCTATCCGGCCGGCCATCGGCCGGACGTCGCCGAGCCGGCCCGGGCGGTGACGGTGCCGTTGGTGCGCGGCGGCGAGCTGGTGTCCAAACCGAACCTCGCCGCGGCGCGCGAACTGGTAGCTTCCGGGCTGCGCAGTCTGCCGTGGGAGGGGCTGAACCTGTCCCACGGCGAACCCGCGATCCCGACCACCCAGATCCCGGCCGACCGGCGACGGCCGCCCGGCATCGACTGACCGGGCTCGACCGAGCAGAACCGAGCGAAGAGGATCGTCACGTCCGAGCTTTCCGTGCCCGAGTTGCTGGCCACCGCCGTGGCCGCGCTGGGCGGCAGCGAGCGCGAAGGCCAGCAGCAGATGGCCGCCGCGGTGGCCCAGGCCTTCGACACCGGCCGGCACCTGGTCGTGCAGGCCGGCACCGGCACCGGCAAGTCGCTGGCGTATCTGGTGCCCGCGATCGTGCACGCCCTGCGCGACGACTCCCCGGTGGTGGTGTCGACGGCCACCATCGCGTTGCAGCGCCAGCTCGTCGACCGCGACCTGCCCCGGCTGATCGATTCGCTGGCCGCGGCGCTGCCGCGGCGGCCCCAGTTCGCGTTGCTCAAGGGACGACGAAACTATTTGTGCTTGAACAAGATTCACAATGGCGGGCCGGCCGACGGTGAGGAAGCCGCCGACCGGCCGCAGGAGGAACTGTTCAACCCGATGGCGGTCAGCGCGTTGGGCCGCGACGTGCAACGGCTCACCGAATGGGCGTCGAGCACCGACTCCGGTGACCGCGACGACCTCAAGCCCGGCGTGCCGGACCGGTCCTGGTCGCAGGTCAGCGTTTCGGCGCGGGAATGCCTCGGGGTGGCGCGCTGTCCGTTCGGCGCCGAATGCTTCTCCGAGCGCGCGCGCAGCCGGGCCGGTCAGGCCGATGTCGTGGTCACCAACCACGCGCTGCTGGCCATCGACGCGGTGTCCGACTCGGCGATCCTGCCCGAGCACGCGCTGCTGGTCATCGACGAGGCGCACGAGCTGGTGGACCGGGTGACCTCGGTGGCCACCGCGGAGCTGACGTCGGCGGCCCTCGGCGTCGCCGCGCGCCGGATCGGCCGGCTGGTGAGCCCGGAACTGGTCCAGCGACTGGAGGCGACGACGGCGAACTTCGCCGCGGCCATCCACGACGGCACGCCGGGGCGCATCGATCGCCTCGACGAGGAGCTGGCGACCTACCTGGCGGCGCTGCGCGACGCGGCGAGCGCGGCGCGCTCGGCGATCGACACCACCAGCGACCCCAAGGCGGCGTCCGCGCGCGCCGAAGCGGTTGCGGCACTGAGCGAGATCTCCGACACCGCGTCGCGGGTGCTGGCATCGTTCGGCCCGGCCATCCCCGACCGCACCGACGTGGTGTGGCTGGACCACGAGGACAACCGGGGCGCGATGCGCCCGGTGCTGCGGGTGGCCCCGCTGTCGGTCGCCGACCTGTTGCGCGACCGGGTGTTCTCGCGTTCCACCGTGGTGCTGACGTCGGCGACGCTGACCATCGGCGGCTCCTTCGACGCCATGGCCGCGGCGTGGGGGCTGAAAGGACCCGACGGTGACGACCCGCCCTGGCGCGGCCTGGACGTGGGGTCGCCGTTTCAGCACGCCAAGGCCGGAATCCTTTACGTGGCAGCGCATCTGCCGCCGCCCGGACGCGACGGCGTCGGCTCGGCCGAGCAGCTGACCGAGATCGCCGAGCTCATCACCGCCGCCGACGGGCGCACCCTGGGCCTGTTCTCGTCGATGCGGGCCGCCCGGGCGGCCGCCGAGGCGATGCGCGACCGGCTGTCGACGCCGGTGCTGTGTCAGGGCGACGACAGCACCTCGGCGCTGGTCGAGCAGTTCAGAGCCGAGCCGCAGACGTCGCTGTTCGGCACCCTGTCGCTGTGGCAGGGCGTCGACGTGCCCGGCCCGTCGCTGTCGTTGGTGTTGATCGACCGCATCCCGTTTCCCCGGCCCGACGACCCGCTGCTCGGGGCGCGGCAGCGCGCGGTGGCCGCGCGCGGCGGCAACGGCTTCATGGCCGTTGCCGCCAGCCATGCCGCGCTGCTGCTGGCGCAGGGCTCGGGCCGGCTGTTGCGGCGGGTCAGCGACCGCGGCGTGGTCGCGGTGCTCGACTCGCGCATGACCACCGCCGGCTACGGCGGCTACCTGCGCGCCTCGCTGCCGCCGTTCTGGCAGACCACCAACGGCGCGCAGGTGCGAGCGGCGCTGCAGCGGCTGCGCACCGCCGCGACGGCTAGCGGGCCAGGGTGACCAGGCCCAGCTCGTTGCCGGCGGCCAGCATCGGATGCCGGGGCAGCACCCGCACCGTGTAGCCGACCGACCCGGCCAGCGGCAGCGGCGTCGTCGTCGAGAAGACTTGGTTGCCGCCCTCGGCCGTACCGGCGTACGACATTTCGACGGTGACCGGCTCGAGCAGTGCATCGCTGCCGTCCACCCGGCCCACCACCGCCTCGACGGTGACCTCGTCGGGCGCCAGCCCGCCCAGCGCCACGGTGGCGGTCAGGGTGAGCTTGGAGCCGAGCACCGGGCTGTCGGGCAGGCCGGTGCTGTCCACGTCGGTGATCACGATGTTGGGCCATGCTTCTTCGGCGCGCCGGCGATAGGCGGCCAGCTCCCGGGCGGCGCCGAACTCGGCGCCGCCGGTCGCCCCCTCGGCCGGTCCGATCGTCCGGCGCCACGACTGCGCGGCCGGCGTGTAGTACTGCTCGACGTAGTCGCGCACCATCCGCGACGCCAGCACCTTCGGGCCGAGCGTCTGCAGGGTGTGGCGCACCATCTCGATCCAGCGCGGCGGCACCCCGCGCTCGTCGCGTTCGTAGAACTTCGGCGCCACCGCTTCCTCGAGCAGCCGGTAGAGCGCGCCGGATTCCAGGTCGTCGCGGCGCTGCTCGTCGGCCACACCGTCGGCAGACGGGATCTCCCAACCGTTTTCGCCGTCGTACCACTCGTCCCACCAGCCGTCGCGGATGGACAGGTTCAGCCCGCCGTTCAGCGCGCTCTTCATCCCCGAGGTGCCGCAGGCCTCCAGCGGCCGCAGCGGATTGTTCAACCAGACGTCGCAGCCCCAGTACAGCAGCCGCGCCATCGACATGTCGTAGTCGGGCAGGAAGGCGATGCGGTGGCGCACCTCGGGCCGGTCGGCGAAGCGCACCACCTGCTGGATCAACGCCTTGCCGCCGTCGTCGGCCGGGTGGGATTTGCCGGCCACGATCAACTGGATCGGCCGCTGCTCGTCGAGCAGCAACTGCTGCAGCCGGTCGGGGTCGCGCAGCATCAACGTCAGCCGCTTGTACGTCGGCACCCGCCGGGCGAACCCGATGGTCAACACGTCGGGATCGAAAGCCGTTTCGATCCAACCTAATTCGGCGTCCGTGGCACCTCGTTCCAGCCATGAGCGGCGCAGCCGCTGCCGCACGTCCTCGACGAGCAACGACCTCAGCTGGCAGCGGATCCCCCACAGACGGCCGGCGTCGACCTGCTGCACCCGCAGCCACACGCCCGGGTCGCTGAACGAATCCGACCCTGCCAGTTCGTAACCCAGCTGCAGCAACTGCGGGGCCGCCCAGGTGCGCGCGTGCACCCCGTTGGTGATCGAACCGATCGGCACCTCGTTGCTGTCGAAGCCCGGCCACAGCTCGTTGAACATGGCCCGGCTCACCCGGCCGTGCAGCGACGACACACCGTTGGCCCGCTGGGCCAGGCGCAGACCCATGTGCGCCATGTTGAATTTCGTCGGATCGTCCTCGGCGCCGAGCGCCAGGATGCGGGCGGTCGGCACCCCCGGCAGCAGCACGGGCGCTCCCGCCGCGTCGTCGGCGTGGTCGTCGAAGTACAGCCGCACCATGTCGATGGGGAACCGGTCGATGCCGGCCGGCACCGGTGTGTGCGTGGTGAACACCGTGCTGGATCGCACCACCGCCAGGGCGGTGTCGAAGTCCAAGCCCGAACCCGTCATCAGCTCGCGGATGCGCTCGGCCCCGAGGAAGCCGGCGTGGCCCTCGTTCATGTGGAACACCTCGGGTTCGGGCAGCCCGTGGATCGTGGTGTAGGCGCGGATCGCCCGCACCCCGCCGATGCCGGCCAGGATCTCCTGCCGCATCCGATGTTCCTGATCGCCCCCGTACAGACGGTCGGTGACGCCGCGCAGGTCGTGCTCGTTCTCGGGCACGTCGGAATCCAGCAGCAGCAGCGGCACCCGGCCCACCTGGGCCACCCAGATGCGGGCATGCAGCTGCGCGGAGTCCGGCAGCGTCAATTCGACCAGGGCGGGATCGCCGGTGGCGTCGGTCAGCAGCCGCAACGGCAACCCCTGGGGGTCCAGCGCCGGGTAGTTCTCGTGCTGCCAGCCGTCGGCGGCCAACGACTGCCGGAAGTAGCCGGAGCGGTAGTACAAGCCCACCGCCACCAGCGGCACACCCAGATCCGACGCGGACTTCAGGTGGTCACCGGCGAGGATCCCCAGCCCGCCGGAGTAGTTGGGCAGCACCTCGGCGACGCCGAACTCCATCGAGAAGTAGGCGATGGCCGCCGGCATCTGCGCCCCCTGGTCCTGCTGCTGCTGGTACCACAGCGGGCGGCTCAGGTAGTCGTTCAGGTCGGCGGTCAGCTCGTCGAGCCGGCCCAGGAACGTCTCGTCGACCGCCAACTCGTCCAGCCGCGCCGGTTTGACCGCGCCCAGCAACGCCACCGGGTCGCTGCCGCAGCGCTGCCACAGCTCGGGATCGATGCTTGCGAAGAGGTCCTGAGTGGGCTTGTCCCACGACCAGCGCAGGTTGGTCGACAGCTGGTCCAGCGCGGCCAGACGCTCGGGCAGATGAGCACGGACGGTAAACCGGCGGAGGGCTTTCACGCGTCCCTACCTTACTGAGGTTCCCGGCCCGCGCACGGCGGCGGGAAAACACCGCTGCCGTGCGCCTGCGTTTGCTTTTCAGTGGCGGGGGTGTGACCGGAGACTAGGGTGGGTACCGGATAGTTATCGGGGTCGCGACGATGCTTCCCCACCCAGAAAGTTCCCCACCACAGGAAGTTTCCCGACGAGCGGCATTCCGCACGGAGCACACCGCGGGTGGGCCGCCCACAATCGGAAAACCCCGGTGCCGATTGCGAACCGCCAGGCGGGCGCGAAGGACCCGGGCAGATCGGAACGGAGTGTTGGTGCCCGGTCGTGTCGAGATCGATAACGTCCAGCCGGTCGTCTCCTGTGGGACATATCCCGCCAAGGCCGTCGTCGGCGAGGTGGTGCCGGTCAGCGCCTCGGTGTGGCGCGAGGGACACGAGGCGGTGGCCGCGACGCTGGTGGTGCGCTACCTGGGACCGGCCTATCCGCCGGTGACCGAGACGCGCCGGGTCAAGGCGGTGCAGGCACCGGTCGCCGACCGCGAGGGCAGGGTCGACCAGCAACGGATCAAGCCGCTGTCGCTGCCGATGACGATGGGCCCCGAACCCTACGTCTTCCACGGTCAGTTCACCCCCGACCAGGTCGGATTGTGGACCTTCCGGGTGGACGGCTGGGGCGACCCGATCCACTCCTGGCGGCACGGGCTGGTCGCCAAGCTGGACGCCGGCCAGGGCGAGACGGAGCTGTCCAACGATCTGCTGGTCGGCGCGGAGCTGTTCGAGCGCGCCGCCACGGGTGTGCCGCGCACCCGGCGCGAACCGCTGCTGGCCGCCGCGGCCGCGCTGCGCACCGCCGGGGACCCGGTCACCCGGACGGCGCTGGCGCTGGCGCCGGAAATCGAGGAGATCCTGGCGGAGTATCCGCTGCGCGATCTGCTGACCCGCGGCGAGCAGTACGGGGTCTGGGTGGATCGGCCGCTGGCCCGCTTCGGCTCCTGGTATGAGATGTTCCCCCGCTCGACCGGCGGCTGGGACGACGACGGCAACCCCGTGCACGGCACCTTCGCGACGGCGGCCGCGGCGCTGCCGCGCATCGCTGCGATGGGCTTCGACGTCGTCTACCTGCCGCCGATCCATCCCATCGGGAAGGTACATCGCAAGGGGCGCAACAACTCTCCCACAGCCGGCCCGACGGATGTGGGCTCGCCGTGGGCGATCGGCAGCGACGAGGGCGGCCACGACGCCGTCCACCCGGATCTGGGCACCATCGAGGATTTCGACGCGTTCGTCGCCCGGGCCCGCGAGCTGGGCATGGAGGTGGCGCTCGACCTGGCGCTGCAATGCGCGCCGGATCATCCGTGGGCGCGCGAGCACCGCAACTGGTTCACCGAATTGCCGGACGGCACCATCGCTTACGCGGAGAACCCGCCCAAGAAGTACCAGGACATCTATCCGCTCAACTTCGACAACGACCCGGCCGGTCTCTACGACGAGGTGCTGCGGGTGGTCCGGCACTGGATCGACCACGGCGTCAAGTTCTTTCGCGTCGACAACCCGCACACCAAACCGCCGGACTTCTGGGCCTGGCTGATCGCCGCGGTCAAGGGCATCGATCCCGATGTGCTGTTCCTGTCCGAGGCCTTCACCCCGCCGGTCCGGCAATACGGGCTGGCCAAACTGGGCTTCACCCAGTCCTATACGTACTTCACCTGGCGCACCGCGAAGTGGGAGCTGACCGAGTTCGGCAACGACATCGCCGCGCTGGCCGATTTCCGCCGGCCCAACCTGTTCGTCAACACACCCGACATCCTGCACGCCATCCTGCAGCACAACGGTCCGGGGATGTTCGCCATCCGCGCGGTGCTGGCCGCCACGATGGGCCCGGCCTGGGGGGTGTACTCGGGCTACGAACTGTTCGAGCACCGCGCGGTGCGCGAGGGCAGCGAGGAGTACCTGAACTCCGAGAAGTACGAACTGCGGCCCCGCGATTTCGCCGGCGCGCTCGCCGAGGGAAGGTCGCTCGAGCCATTCATCACGCAGCTCAACACGATTCGGCGGCTCCACCCCGCGCTGCAACAGCTGCGCACCATCCATTTCCACGGCGTGGACAACGACGCGCTGCTCGCCTACAGCAAGTTCGACCCGGCCACCGGCGACTGCGTGCTGGTGGTGGTGACGCTCAACGCATTCGGCCCCGAGGAAGCGACGCTGTTTTTAGACATGGCGGCATTGGGTATGGAGCCTTACGAGCGCTTTTGGGTGCGCGACGAGATCACCGGCCAGGAATTCCAGTGGGGGCAAGCCAATTACGTTCGCATCGACCCGGCACAGGCGGTCGCTCACGTCATCAACATGCCGCTCATCCCCGATGAGGCTCGAATGACCTTGCTACGCAGGCGCTGAACGCACGACGAAACGGACCGGAGGTGAAAGGGACATGAGCCACGCCGATCAACTCGCTCGGACGCACCTGGCGCCCGATCCTGCGGACCTGTCGCGCCTGGTCGCCGGCACCCACCACGACCCGCACGGAATTCTGGGGGCCCACGAATACGGCGATCACACCGTCATCCGGGCGTTCCGGCCGCACGCGACCGAGGTCGCCGCGCTGGTCGGCGGCGACCGGTTCGCGATGCAGCACATCGAATCCGGCCTTTTCGCGGTGGCCCTGCCCTTCACGAACCTGATCGACTACCGGCTACAGATCACTTACCCCGACTCCGAGCCCTACGTCGTCGCCGACGCCTACCGCTTCCTGCCCACCCTGGGCGAGGTCGACCTGCACCTGTTCGGCGAGGGGCGCCACGAGCGGCTCTGGGAAGTCCTTGGCGCGCATCCCCGCTCGTTCACCACCGCCGACGGCGTCGTCACCGGGGTGTCGTTCGCGGTGTGGGCGCCCAACGCCAAGGGCATCAGTCTGATCGGTGAGTTCAACGGCTGGACCGGTACCGAAGCCCCGATGCGGGTGTTGGGCTCATCGGGCGTGTGGGAGCTGTTCTGGCCCGACTTCCCGATCGGCGGGCTGTACAAGTTCAAGGTGCACGGCGCCGACGGCGTGGTCACCGAGCGGGCCGATCCGATGGCGTTCGCCACCGAGGTGCCACCGCACACCGCCTCCCGGGTGACGCGCAGCAGCTACACCTGGGGAGACGCCGACTGGATGACGCAGCGCGCCGCGCGCAACCCGGTCTTCGAGCCGATGAGCACCTACGAGGTCCACCTGGGCTCCTGGCGTCCCGGGCTCAGCTACCGCCAATTGGCCCGCGAGCTGACGGACTACGTTGTGGCGCACGGCTTCACCCACGTGGAGCTGCTGCCGGTCGCCGAGCATCCGTTCGCTGGCTCCTGGGGATACCAGGTGACGTCGTACTACGCGCCGACCTCCCGATTCGGCACGCCCGACGAGTTCCGGGCGCTGGTCGACGCCCTGCACCAGGCCGGTATCGGTGTGATCGTCGACTGGGTGCCGGCACACTTCCCGAAGGACGCGTGGGCGCTGGGACGGTTCGACGGCACCCCGCTCTACGAACACTCCGACCCCAAGCGTGGGGAGCAACTCGACTGGGGCACTTACGTATTCGACTTCGGCCGTCGGGAGGTGCGTAACTTCCTGGTGGCCAACGCGTTATACTGGCTGCAGGAGTTCCACATCGACGGGTTGCGGGTGGACGCGGTGGCCTCGATGCTGTACCTGGACTACTCCCGCCCCGAGGGCGGCTGGACCCCCAACGTCTACGGCGGCCGGGAGAACCTGGAGGCCGTCCAGTTCCTGCAGGAGATGAACGCCACCGCGCACAAGTCCGCGCCCGGCATCGTCACCATCGCCGAGGAGTCGACCTCGTGGCCCGGCGTGACCAGGCCGACAAACCTTGGCGGACTTGGATTTTCGATGAAGTGGAACATGGGCTGGATGCACGACACGCTGGACTACATCAGCCGCGACCCGATCTATCGCAGCTACCACCACCACGAGATGACGTTCTCGATGCTCTACGTATTCAGCGAGAACTACGTGCTGCCGCTCAGCCACGACGAGGTGGTGCACGGCAAGGGCACCCTGTGGGGCCGGATGCCGGGCAACAATCACGTCAAAGCCGCCGGGCTGCGCAGCCTGCTGGCCTACCAGTGGGCGCACCCCGGTAAGCAATTGTTGTTCATGGGCCAGGAATTCGGGCAGCGCGCCGAGTGGTCCGAAGAACGCGGCCTGGACTGGTGGCAGCTCGACGAGCAGGGCTTCTCCAACGGGATCCTGCGTCTGGTGCGCGACATCAACGACATCTATCGCAGCCACCCGGCGCTGTGGAGCCAGGACACCGTGCCCGAAGGCTACTCCTGGATCGACGCCAACGATTCCGCCAACAACGTGCTGAGCTTCCTGCGCTACGGCAAGGACGGCTCGGTGATGGCGTGCGTCTTCAACTTCGCCGGCGCCGAGCACAGCGGCTATCGGCTGGGATTGCCGTCGGCCGGCCGCTGGCGCGAGGTGCTCAACACCGACGCGGCGGTCTACAACGGCTCGGGCATCGGCAACATGGGCGGCGTCGACGCCACCGAAGACCCTTGGCACGGTCGGCCCGCCTCGGCGGTGCTGGTGCTGCCGCCGACGTCGGCGCTGTGGCTGGAACCCGAGTAGCCCGCAACGACTTTCGCGAGCGCGCTTAATACAGCGCGTTTGCCAGGTTGCGCCGTCCAGCCACGACCTCGGGGTCGGCCGGATCGAAAAGGTCGAACAGCTCGACCAGCCTGGTCCGCACCCGGGCCCGGTCGTCGCCGGATGTGTTGCGCACCAAGGCAATCAGGCGGTTGAACGCGGCGCCGACGTCCTGGTTGAGGATCTGCACGTCGGCGGCCGCGAAGGCGGCGTCGATGTCGCCCGGCGCGGCATCGGCGACGGCGACGGCGTCCGGGCGCTGCGCGGTGGCGCGGGTGAGGAAGTCGATCTGGCGGATGGCGCCCTTGGCCTCCGCGCTGGCCGGGTTGGCATCCAGGATCGCCTGATACGACGTCCGGGCAGCCTCGAAGTCGCCGGCCTCCAGCTGTTGACGGGCCGCGGCCAGCTCCGGGTCGACCGCCTCGGATTCCGCGGAACCCGTTGCGCCCTTGAGCTTCCCGGCGGTCGCCGAAAGGATCTGATCGAGCCAGCCGCGCAACTGGTCGGCCGGCTGCATGCCCTGGAAGCTCGAAATCGGCTGCCCGGCAGCCAATGCCACCACGGTCGGAACGGCATCCACCCCGAATATCTGGGCCACCCGGGGCGCCACGTCCACGTTGACGGTGGCCAACGACCACTTGCCGTTGTCCTGGGCGGCCAACCCGGACAGCGTGTCGAGCAGCTGGACGCACGCGTCGCTGCGCGGTGACCACAGCAGCACCACCACCGGCACTTCCTCGGACCGGATCAGCACCTCGGCCTCGAAGTTGGCCTCGGTGACCGCGCTGATGCCGGGGCCACCGTCGGCCGGCGCGGGCCCGCCGGCCGGGCCGCTCGCCGCCTGGGCCCGCTGCTTGAGACCGGAAAGATCGACGGCCCCGGCCAGGGCGGGGCCGATGGAAGGTCGCGGACGTGTCACGTCGTCAAGTTTGGCATGCGCATCGGCAACCGCTCCACCCGGTGGCGACGGCGCTCAGGCACTGGCCCGGCCACGGCGAAAGCACCCGAAAAAGCCCCGAAAAAGCGGTGTGATCGGCCGATATGACGAAGATCACACTTCGTCGCGGCGGGCGAATGCCAGCAACCTCGGCGAACGCCGCGCCCGCTGGCTAACCCGCCCGCAGAATCAGCGCGTCGCCCTGCCCGCCGGCCCCGCACAGGGCCGCGACGGCGTAGCCCGAACCGCGCCGCGACAATTCCAGCGCGGCATGCAGGGTGATCCGCGCCCCCGACATCCCGATCGGGTGCCCGACCGCGATCGCACCGCCGTTGACGTTGACGATGTCGGGATTCACGCCGAGTTCGCGGGTCGAGGCCAGCGCCACGGCCGCAAACGCCTCGTTGATCTCCACCACGTCGAGCTGGTCGACGGAGATGCCCTCGCGACCGAGCGCCTTCTTGATGGCGTTGGCCGGCTGCGACTGCAGGGTGGAGTCCGGTCCGGCGACCACCCCGTGCGCACCGATCTCGGCCAGCCAGCTCAGCCCGAGCTGCTGGGCCTTGGCCTTGCTCATCACGACCACCGCGGCCGCGCCGTCGGAGATCTGCGAGGCCGACCCGGCGGTAATGGTGCCGTCCTTGCGGAACGCCGGCTTGAGGCCGGCCAGCGACTCGGCGGTGGTGTTGGCCCGGATGCCCTCGTCCTCGGTGAACTGCAGCGGATCGCCCTTGCGCTGCGGGATGTTCACCGGCACCACCTCGTCGGTGAACACGCCGTCCTTCCACGCCGCGGCCGCCCGCTGATGCGACCGTGCGGCGTACTGGTCCTGCTCTTCGCGGGTGAACTTGTCGACGTCGTTGCGCTGCTCGGTGAGCGCGCCCATCGGCTGGTCGGTGAACACGTCGCACAGGCCGTCGTAGGCCATGTGGTCCAGGACCGTCACGTCGCCGTACTTGTAGCCCGCGCGGCTGTCCATCAGCAGGTGCGGCGCCTTGGTCATCGACTCCTGACCGCCTGCCACCACCACGTCGAACTCTCCGGCGCGAATCAGCTGGTCGGCTAGGGCGATGGCGTCGATCCCGGACAGACACATCTTGTTGATGCTCAACGCCGGCACGTCCCAGCCGATGCCGGCCGCCACGGCCGCCTGCCGGGCCGGCATCTGACCGGCCCCGGCCGTCAAGACCTGCCCCATGATCACGTACTCGACCAGGTCGGCCGGGACGTTGGCCTTCTCCAGCGCGCCGGCGATGGCGATGGCACCCAGGTCGCTGGCGGAGAAATCCTTCAGCGAACCCATCAGCTTGCCGATGGGTGTCCGCGCTCCAGCAACGATCACCGACGTCGTCATGACTCTCTCCTCAGGCCTGCTAATGCCTCCCGGGAGCCTCCCGGAGAAGCGCAATCTTTGCCGTCAGGTTACCGTTATGAGATGACGACCGATCAAGTTGACGCCCGTCAGGTCCTGGCCACCGCGCTGGTGACGGCGATCGATCACGTCGGCATCGCAGTCGCCGACCTGGACGCGGCAATCGCCTGGTATCACGACCACCTCGGCATGATCCTGGTGCACGAGGAAGTCAACGAGGAGCAGGGAATCCGCGAGGCGATGCTGGCCGTGCGGGGTGCCCCGGTGGGCACCGCACAGCTGCAGCTGATGGCCCCGATCGACGACTCCTCGACCATTGCGAAGTTCCTGGACAAGCGGGGGCCTGGCATCCAGCAGATGGCGATGCGGGTCAGCGACCTGGACACCCTGATCGAGCGGCTCCGCGAGCAAGGCGTGCGGCTGATCTACGACGCACCGCGTCGCGGCACGGCAAACTCGCGGATCAACTTCATCCACCCCAAGGACGCCGGCGGCGTGCTCATCGAGCTCGTCGAGCCGGCCGCCTGAGCCGTCGGATTCACGACCACCTCCGGGTGGGGCCGCGGGTGGCGCGGTGCGCCCAGCAGCCGGTGTGCCAGTGCCGGCGGTCCTCGGCTCCCCCGAGCGTCGGCTCGACCGGCCATACCACCAGATGGGCTGCGCCCGAGCGGATTTCGTGATCGCAGCCGGGGCACCGGTAGGTCTTGACGGCACGCGCCGCCGCGATGGGACGGACCTCGTAGTCATGCCCGTCGGGCCCGACTTCCAACCGGCGCAGTGCCGGTGGCGGCCCGAGCGGCCGTTGCCGGCGGGGCGGTGTGCGGCGCCGAGCCATGCGACCAGTGTAGGGGCGAGGCCCTAGAACAGCCGGTATTCGTCGCTGTCCATCCCGCGCATCTTGTCGTAATCCAATGTCACACAACGGATACCACGATCGGTGGCCAGCGTGCGGGCTTGCGGTTTGATCTGCTGCGCGGCGAACACGCCGCGCACCGGCGCCAGCACGCTGTCGCGGTTGAGCAGCTCGAGGTAGCGGGTGAGCTGTTCCACGCCGTCGATCTCGCCGCGCCGTTTGATCTCCACCGCCACCGATCCGCCGCGCTCGTCGCGGCAGAGCAGATCGACCGGCCCGATGGCGGTCATGTACTCGCGGCGGACCAGCGTGTACCCCTCGCCCAGCAGTTGCACGTGCTCGGCGAGCAGGGCCTGCAGGTGCGCCTCGACGCCGTCCTTGACCAGGCCGGGATCGACGCCGAGGTCGTGGCTGGAGTCGTGCTCGATGTCCTCGACGGTGATGCGGAGCTGCTCGCCGGCCTTGTTCTCGACCACCCACACCGGCGCCGCATCGCCGGCCTCCTCGCGCAGCCAGCACGGCGGGCTCATCCAGTTCAACGGCTTGTAGGCACGGTCGTCGGCGTGCACGCTGACCGATCCGTCGGCCTTGAACAGCAGCAGCCTGCGCGCCGACGGCAGATGCGCGGTGAGCCGGCCGACGTAATCCACGGTGCACTGGGCGATCACTAGACGCACCCGACTCACCTTAGAGCGTGGCCGACAAATTAGGCTGACGCCACCATGTCGGCCACGCAGAGCACGGCACAACGCATCGGCCGGGTGCTCGAAAAGATCACCCGGCAAAGCGGCCGCCTGCCGGAGACCCCCGCCTACGGCTCCCTGCTGCTGGGGCGGGTCACCGAGAGCCAGCACCGGCGGCGGATCCGCATCCAGATCATCATGACCGTGATGGTGCTGGGCGCCAACCTGATCGGCATCGGGGCCGCGCTGATCCTGGTGATCGTCGCCATTCCGGCGCCGAGCGTGTTCAACGACGCGCCGGCATGGATCACCTTCGGGGTCGGGCCGGCCTATGTGGCCTCGGCGTTGGCGGTGGGCACCTACTGGATCACCCGGCGGACCGTGCTGGCGCTGCGCTGGGCCATCGAGGAGCGCAAGCCCACCCCCACCGACGAACGCAACACCTTCCTGGCCCCGTGGCGAATCGCGCTGGTGGATCTGGTGTTGTGGGGCGCCGGGACGCTGTTGCTGACCGTCCTCTACGGCCTGGTCGACACCATGTTTATCCCGCGGTTCCTGTTCGGGGTGAGCTTCTGTGGTGTCCTGGTGGCCACCGCGTGCTACCTGCTCGCCGAGTTCGCGCTGCGCCCGGTGGCTGCTCAGGCCCTCGAGGCGGGACCGCCGCCCCGGCGACTGACCGCGGGCATCATGGGCCGGACCATGACGGTGTGGTTCCTCGGCTCGGGCGTGCCCGTCATCGGCATCGCCCTGTTGGCGCTGTTCGAGATATGGCTGCGGAACCTGACCGAGACCGAGTTCGCCGTCGGCGTGCTGATCGTGTCGACGGCGGCGCTGATCTTCGGCTGCCTGCTGATGTGGATCCTGGCCTGGCTCACCGCGACGCCCGTGCGCGTGGTGCGTGCCGCCCTGAAACGCGTGGAGCGCGGCGACCTGCGTGGCGACCTGGTGGTGTTCGACGGCACGGAACTCGGTGAGCTGCAACGGGGATTCAACGCGATGGTGGACGGCCTGCGGGAGCGCGAGCGGGTGCGCGACCTGTTCGGCCGGCACGTCGGTCGCGAGGTGGCGTTGGCCGCCGAGCGGGAACGGCCGAAGCTGGGCGGCGAAGAACGCCACGTCGCCGTCGTGTTCATCGACATCGTCGGCTCCACCCAACTGGTCACCCGCCGGCCACCGGCCGAGGTGGTATCGGTGCTCAACCAGTTCTTCGGCATCGTCGTCGAGGAGGTGGACCGGCACTGCGGCTTGGTCAACAAGTTCGAGGGTGACGCGACGCTGGCCATCTTCGGGGCGCCGAATCATCTTGACTGCCCCGAGGATGCGGCGCTGACCGCCGCGCGCGCCATCGCCGACCGGCTGGCCAACGAGATGCCGCAGTGTCGCGCCGGCATCGGCGTGGCGGCCGGGCAGGTCGTCGCCGGCAACGTCGGCGCCCGGGAACGCTTCGAGTACACCGTCATCGGTGAACCGGTCAACGAGGCGGCCCGGCTGTGCGAGCTCGCCAAGTCCCACTCCGGCCGCCTGCTCGCGACGGGCGACGCCATCGAAGGCGCGAGCGAAAAAGAGCGGGCCCGTTGGTCTTTGGGCGACACCGTGACCCTGCGCGGCCACGAGCGTCCCACCCGGCTGGCCTCGCCCGCCGGCGCCGCCGACCGGCCGGCCGGAACGGATTGATTTTCGGAAGAAATGGGTAGAGGGACAACGACTCTAACCCCTCGAGAGATTGGTTTCGACGTGACCGGTAGCCGAAGTGCCCGCCGTATTTCCGTCGCCGCCGGGATGGCCGCCGCGATAGCGTTGAGCCCGCTGGCCGCGGGGTGCAGCTCGGGCAATAACAAGAGCCCGACGACCTCGACCGTCACCACCACCGTCACGACACCGGTCACCGTCACGACCACCGCACCGGCGGCGACGACCACCGCCGGGCCGGGCGGTGGCGGTGGCCCGATCGTCGGACCGGGCGGTGCGACCACCGCCGGCCCCGGCGGATCCGGGGCGGGGGCCGGACCCGGCGGCGCGAGCGCGAGTGTGCCGGGCGCCGGAGCATCCGCGGGGCCCGGCGGCGCGGGTGCCTGCGCCGGCGGTGTCTGCGTGGGGACCCCGCCCGGGCCGTAGCCGCGGACCCGCGGGCGAGCCTCACTTCACGCTGGCCACGCCGGCGACCACGCGCCGGCCGATGCGGAATCCGTTGTCCCGCACCAACAATGCGACCAGTGCGGCGCCGGCCATCAGCAGCACGACGACGAAACAGACAGTCGCCGACCAGCCGCCCACGCCGTACAGGACGCCGCCGAACGCACCGGCCACCGAACCACCCAGGTAGTAGCTGAACAGATACAGCGCCGACGCCTCGGCGCGGTCGCGCTGAGCGACGGCGCCCACCCAACCGCTGGCCACGGTGTGCGCGGCGAAGAAGCCCCCGGTGAAGACGCCGACGCCGGCGACGATGGCGGCCAGGGAGGGCGGCACGGTCAGCAGCAGTCCGGCTACCGCGATGGGTAACGCGGCCCCCAGCACCAGGGGGCGTCCCCGGCGATCGGCGAGCCGTCCGGCCACGACCGACGTCCCCGTCCCGACGAGATAGAGCAGGAAAAGCAGGCCCACCACCGACGGCGCCAGCCCGAACGGCCGGGCGGCCAGCCGGTAACCGAGGTAGTTGTACACCGTCACGAATCCACCCATCAGCACAAAGCCCACCGCAAAAAGCTTGGCCAACACCGGGTTTCGCAGATGCCCGGCGAGGTTGCGCAGGGCGGCGCGCACGCTGGCCGGCTTCGGGGTGAAGAACCGGGACCGCGGCACCAGCACCGCGAACACCGCCGTGCCGGCCAGCGTGATGAGGGAGCACGCCAGCAGGGCCACCCGCCAGGTGCCGACCTGGACGACCACCGACGGAACGATCCGCCCGGCCAGCCCGCCTATCGTGGTTCCGGCGATGTAGCGCCCCATCGCGGATCCCAGGGACGACGCGTCGACCTCCTCGGCCAGCAGCGCCATCGCGACCGCGGGTATCCCGGCGAGCGCGACGCCCTGCACCGCACGTCCGAAGACCAGCACGCCGAGCGAGGGGCTGAACGGCAACAACAGCCCGATGACACTGGAGGCCACCCCTGAGATCAGCATCACCCTGGTCCGGCCGTAGCGCTCGGAGAGCACACTCGCGGGAATGATCGACAGCGCCAACGCGCCGGTCGTCAGCGACACGGTCAGCGCCGCGGTGGCCGGGCCGATCCGGTAGTGCGCCGATAACGCGGGAAGCAGCGCCTGGGTGCAATACATCGCGGCGAAGCTGGCCAGGCCGGCGCCGCAGAGCGCGGCGGTCATCCGCCGGTATCCGCGGGTTCCTGCTTGATGCGCGACCGGACCGTGGGGCATGACCACCATGCTTCGGGCCGGCACCGCCCGACAGAAATGAATTTTCGCCCGCCCTATGATGCGTTCAGCGCATAAGTAGAGGTGGACGGGATGGCAGTGGGTGACTACGAGTGGTTCATCACACTCGCCGAGCTGCAGCACGTCACTGCGGCGGCCGAGCAGCTGCACGTCGCACAGCCGACGTTGACCCGGATGCTGGCGCGCCTGGAACAGCGACTCGGCGTGGCGCTGTTCGATCGTCACGGCCGGCGACTGTCCCTCAACACCTACGGCCGCATCTTCTACGAACACTCGCGCCGGGCGCAGTTGGAGCTGGATTCGGCACGGCGCGCGATAGCGGATCTGGCGGATCCCGCCGTCGGCGAGATCCGGTTGGCCTACCTGAGTTCATTCGGATCAACCGTGGTTCCGCAGTTGATCGCCCGGTTCAAGGAGTCGTCTCCGCGGGTGACCTTCACGCTGGAGGAAGGCGCCGCCGAATCGATCGCCGATCGCGTGCGGTCCGGCGGCGTCGACATCGGGGTGGTATCCCCGCGACCGGTCGAGCGAACCCTGGCCTGGCGCAGCCTGTTTCGCCAGCGCCTCGGTGTCGCGGTGCCCGATGGTCATCGATTCGCCCGCGGTGCCGCGGTGTCCATGGTGGACCTGGCCGACGAGCCCTTCGTGACGATGCACCCTGGTTTCGGGATGCGACGGCTCCTCGACGAGCTTTGCGCCGCAGCCCAATTCCGGCCTCGGGTCGCCCCTGCAAGCGCCGAATCTCACGACCGCGGCCAGCCTGGTCGCCGCGGGGCTGGGCATCAGCCTGGTCCCGATCGACGGCAGCAGTTATCCGTCCGGAGTATCCGTCAAGCCGCTGGCCGACGCGGATGCCTACCGCGATGTCGGCATGATCTGGGATTCCGGCCGACCGTTGCCGCGCTCGGCGCGCGACTTCATCGCGGCCGCCGCGGCCGTCGGGCGCGGCGGCTGGTAGCCGGCCGCCGATCCCGCTCCACGCCCGGCGACGACGATGTCGCTTTTCCGCTAGTTTTGTCGGCGGGCGGGTGTAAGTCTTGAGGCGTGCACGACGATTTCGAACGCTGCTACCGCGCCGTCCAGTCCAAGGATGCGCGGTTCGACGGGTGGTTCGTCACCGCCGTGCTGACCACCGGGATCTACTGCCGGCCCAGTTGCCCGGTGCGCCCGCCGTTCGCCCGTAATGTGCGGTTTTATCCGACCGCGGCGGCCGCTCAGCGCGCCGGCTTCCGGGCCTGCAAGCGGTGCCGTCCCGACGCCTCGCCGGGATCGCCGGAATGGAACGTGCGCGGCGACGTGGTGGCGCGCACGATGCGGCTGATCGCCGACGGCACGGTGGACCGCGACGGTGTCGGCGGCCTGGCCGCCCGGCTGGGCTACACCACCCGGCAGCTGGAGCGGTTGCTGCAGGCGGAGGTCGGCGCCGGTCCGCTCGCGCTGGCCCGGGCGCAACGCGCCCAGACGGCGCGGGTGCTGATCGAGACCACGGAGCTGCCCTTCGGCGACGTGGCATTCGCCGCCGGCTTCTCCAGCATTCGTCAGTTCAACGACACCGTGCGCGCGGTGTTCGAAAGCCCGCCGAGCGTGCTGCGCCGGCGCGCCTCGGCGCGCTGCGCATCCACGGCCAATTCGCCTGGCGCCGTGTGCCTTCGGCTGCCGGTCCGCACACCCTTCGGCTTCCAGGGCGTCTTCGGTCACCTCGCCGCGAGCGTCGTTCCCGGGTGCGAGGAGGTCCGCGACGGCGCCTACCGACGCACGCTGCGGCTGGGGTTCGGCACCGGCATCGTCACGTTGACCCCCGCCGCCGACCACGTCCGTTGCGAGCTGGTGCTCGACGACTTCCGGGACCTGACGGCGGCGATCGCCCGTTGCCGGCGGCTGCTGGATCTCGACGCCGACCCCGAAGCGGTGGACGAGGCGCTGGCCGCCGACCCGCAGCTCGCCCCGGCGGTGAGAAAGGCGCCCGGCCAACGCATTCCGCGCACCGTCGACGAGGCCGAGCTCGCGGTGCGCGCCGTGCTGGGCCAGCAGGTGTCCATCCGGGCGGCCCGCACCCATGCGGGGCGTTTGGTCGCCGCCTACGGCCGGGCGGTCCACGACCCCGAGGGAACCTTGACCCACACCTTCCCGTCGGTGCAGCAGCTGGCCGACGTCGACCCCATCCATCTGGCGGTGCCCAAGGCCCGGCAGCGCACGCTGGCCGCGCTGGTCGCCAGCCTCGCCGACCGCAGCATCGTCTTGGACACCGGGTGCGACTGGCAAAGCGCCCGAACGCAATTGCTGGCATTACCGGGAGTCGGCCCGTGGACCGCGGAAGTCATTGCGATGCGCGGCCTGGGCGATCCCGATGCCTTCCCGGCCGCCGACCTGGGTCTGCGCGTCGCGGCCAAACGGCTCGGATTGCCGTCGAGCCAGCGGTCGCTGACCGCTGCCAGCGCACGCTGGCGGCCCTGGCGTTCCTATGCCACGCAATACCTTTGGACCACTCTCGAGCATCCGGTGAACCATTGGCCACCGCAGCAGCCATCGAAGGAGACAGCATGATCGAGTACCGCACCGTCGACAGCCCGATCGGACTGCTGACCCTGGCCGGGCGCGATCCGGTTCTGACGAACTTACGGATGGTCGACCAGACCTACGAACCGAGCCGCACCGGGTGGACGGAGAATCCGCGGGCGTTCGCCGGGGCCGTCGAGCAACTCGGTGCCTATTTCGCCGGCGAGCTCACCGAGTTCGACATCGAGCTGGATCTGCGCGGCTCGGAATTTCAGCGCCGGGTGTGGCGGGCGCTGCAGACCATCCCCTACGGGGAAACCAGGTCGTACGGCGAAATCGCCGAGCAGATCGCCGCGCCCGGCGCCGCGCGCGCCGTCGGATTGGCCAACGGGCACAACCCGATCGCGATCGTGGTGCCCTGCCATCGCGTCATCGGCGCCAGCGGGAAGCTGACCGGATACGGCGGCGGACTGGACCGCAAACAAACGCTGCTGGCACTGGAGAGGCGCCACTCGCCGGCGAGCCTGACACTATTCGACTGAGCGGGTGCCGGGGCCGGTAAAACTGGCAAGCATAAGGATTTTCGGTTTCATTCACCGCGGTTGCCCTCGGTCAAGTCCGCGAGGAATCGCGGCAGGCGACCCGCACCGAAATCGTAGAAGCGTACCCAGGTCGGTGTGATCCCGATCCTCGCCTGGCGGTCGTACGTCTTGCGCACCTGCTCCTCGAACCTCGCGGCGGCGTCGGCGTCCATGCTCTTGCGGGCGGCAGCCAGGTACTCCGGCACCACGCCGTCGACGATCTGCACACGGGCCCGCCCGCGAATCGATAACGCGCGCGCCGTCTCCGGCGTATCTCCACCGTCGATGGACAGGGCGACATCGGCACACGCGGACAGGGCGGCGACCTTCGGAGACGTGGCGGCGGTGGCGATGACGAATTCCGCACCGGTCCAGAAGTAGCCCACCGGGATCACCCGCGGCGTCCCGTCCTTGGCCGTATACGCCAGATGCGCCGCCGACGTGGAGGCGAGCAACTCTTGCGCCCCGGGCGCACCCAATTCGGCCGCGATCTCGGACCTATCCATGACGAACCCGCCTCGATCGTGTCCGCGACATGAGCGCCTCCCCTTTTCGTCTCGACGCAAGGGTAGACCCGGCGGCGCCGTTAAAGTCATCGCATTCAGGAAGCCCCGCACGCACGGTTACCCGCCCGTCGATCTACCAGCCTCGATGACAGCGAATGTAAAAACGCCCCCGGTTTCCCGGGGGCGTTTTTGTATGTTCGGCGGTGTCCTACTTTTCCACCCGTATGGGCAGTATCATCGGCGCTGACAGGCTTAGCTTCCGGGTTCGGAATGGGACCGGGCGTTTCCCTGTCGCTGTGGCCGCCGTAACTCTATTTAAATTTGTTTCGGTGGGGGGTGTGGTGCCCGAGTTTCCACGGCGAATTGCCGCGAAAATGGATCGTGGTTGCGAGTTGTGTGTTGGTAAGTTTTCGGCCGGTTAGTGCCAGTTCCCTGCACTCATTACTGAGCTTCCAGGTCTGGCCTATCAATCCCGTGGTCTGCGGGGGGCCTTATCCCTCTAAAAGGGTGAGAAACCTGATCTTGGAGAAGGTTTCCCGCTTAGATGCTTTCAGCGGTTATCCTGTCCGAACGTGGCTATCCAGCCGTGCCCCTGGTGGGACAACTGGTATACCAGAGGTTCGTCCGTCCCGGTCCTCTCGTACTAGGGACAGGTTTCCTCAAGTTTCTGACGCGCGCGGCGGATAGAGACCGAACTGTCTCACGACGTTCTAAACCCAGCTCGCGTGCCGCTTTAATGGGCGAACAGCCCAACCCTTGGGACCTGCTCCAGCCCCAGGATGCGACGAGCCGACATCGAGGTGCCAAACTATCCCGTCGATATGGACTCTTGGGGAAGATCAGCCTGTTATCCCCGGGGTACCTTTTATCCGTTGAGCGACACCCCTTCCACTCGGGGGTGCCGGATCACTAGTCCCGACTTTCGTCCCTGCTTGACTTGTAAGTCTCGCAGTCAAGCTCCCTTGTGCACTTACACTCGCCACCTGATTGCCGTCCAGGTTGAGGGAACCTTTGGGCGCCTCCGTTACATTTTAGGAGGCAACCGCCCCAGTTAAACTACCCGCCAGGCACTGTCCGTGAACCCGATAAGGGTTCGACGTTAGGTGTCCAATACGATCAGAGTGGTATTTCAACAACGACTCCACACAAACTGGCGTCTGTGCTTCAAAGTCTCCCACCTATCCTACACAAACCGTACCGAACACCAATACCAAGTTGTAGTGAAGGTCCCGGGGTCTTTTCGTCCTGCCGCGCGTAACGAGCATCTTTACTCGTAGTGCAATTTCGCCGAGTCTATGGTTGAGACAGTTGGGAAGTCGTTACGCCATTCGTGCAGGTCGGAACTTACCCGACAAGGAATTTCGCTACCTTAGGATGGTTATAGTTACCACCGCCGTTTACTGGGGCTTAAATTCTCCGCTTCACCCTTACGGGTTAACGGGTCCTCTTAACCTTCCAGCACCGGGCAGGCGTCAGTCCGTATACATCGTCTTGCGACTTCGCACGGACCTGTGTTTTTAGTAAACAGTCGCTACCCACTGGTTTCTGCGGCCGAATCCCGCTCCCACCGCAAGGGTGTTCACGGTATTCCGGCCCCCCTTCTCCCGAAGTTACGGGGGCATTTTGCCGAGTTCCTTAACCATAGTTATCTCGTACGCCTTGGTATTCTCTACCTGACCACCTGTGTTGGTTTGGGGTACGGGCCGTGTATGTGCTCGCTAGAGGCTTTTCTTGGCAGCAGAGGATCACCGAATTCGCCTCAACCGGCTATGCATCACCTCTCAGGATTAGTGAGCGACGGATTTGCCTATCGCTCTCCCTACGGGCTTGCCCCAGTATTACCACTGACTGGTACGGCTGCCTTCCTGCGTCACCCCATTGCTTGACTACTACCAGCGAAGGTCCCACGCAGCCCCGAATCGCCACGCCCCCGAAGGGGAATGGTCGATCCGGTTTTGGGTGGTTAGTACCGCTGATTCATCAGGGACGCCCATACACGGGTACGGGAATATCAACCCGTTGTCCATCGACTACGCCTGTCGGCCTCGCCTTAGGTCCCGACTCACCCTGGGCGGACTGGCCTGGCCCAGGAACCCTTGGTCTTACGGCGGGCAAGGTTCTCACTTGCCTTATCGCTACTCATGCCTGCATTCTCACTCCCCCACCCTCCACCACCGGTCACCCGGAGGCTTCGCTGAATGGGGGACGCTCCCCTACCCACATCCACCGTAAAGATGAATGTGCCGCGGCTTCGGCGGTGTGCTTGAGCCCCGCTACATTATCGGCGCATAATCACTTGACCAGTGAGCTATTACGCACTCTTTCAAGGGTGGCTGCTTCTAAGCCAACCTCCTGGTTGTCTCTGCGACTACACATCCTTTTCCACTTAGCACACGCTTAGGGGCCTTAGCCGGCGATCTGGGCTGTTTCCCTTTCGACGTACGGAGCTTATCCCCCGCCGTCTCACTGCCACGCTTTACACCACGGCATTCGGAGTTTGGCTGACGTCAGTAACCTAGTAGGGCCCATCGGCCATCCAGTAGCTCTACCTCCGTGGTGAACCACGCAACGCTGCACCTAAATGCATTTCGGGGAGAACCAGCTATCACGGAGTTTGATTGGCCTTTCACCCCTACCCACAGCTCATCCCCTCAGTCTTCAACCTAAGTGGGTTCGGGCCTCCACGCGGTCTTACCCGCGCTTCACCCTGGCCATGGGTAGATCACTCCGCTTCGGGTCCAGAACACGCCACTACACCCCAAAGGGGATGCGCCCTATTCAGACTCGCTTTCGCTGCGGCTACCCCGCACGGGTTAACCTCGCGACGTGTCCCTGACTCGCAGGCTCATTCTTCAAAAGGCACGCCATCACCCCACGAGGAGGCTCTGACGGATTGTAGGCACACGGTTTCAGGTACTATTTCACTCCCCTCCCGGGGTACTTTTCACCATTCCCTCACGGTACTAATCCGCTATCGGTCATCGAGAAGTATTTAGGCTTACCGGGTGGTCCCGGCAGATTCACAGCAGATTCCACGGGCCCGCTGCTACTCGGGTGTTGATATAAGGCAGGTGCCGGGTTTTCGCGTACCGGGCTCTCACCGTCTACGGCGGGCCGTCCCAGGCCACTTCCGCTAACCACGCCACTTTCTGACTACCCCTCAGCCAGGTAGAGCTGAGACATATCAATCCCACAACCCCGCACACACAACCCCTACCCGGTTGTCCATGCATGCGGTTTAGCCTGTTCCGCGTTCGCTCGCCACTACTGACGGAATCACAATTGTTTTCTTCTCCTACGGGTACTGAGATGTTTCACTTCCCCGCGTTACCTCCCGCACCCTATATATTCAGATACGGGTAACACGACATCACTCGTGCTGGGTTTCCCCATTCGGAAATCCTCGGATCAATGCTCGGTTGACAGCTCCCCGAGGCATATCGCAGCCTCCCACGTCCTTCATCGGCTCTCGATGCCAAGGCATCCACCATGCGCCCTTAAACACTTACTTACACACAAGAGTTAAAAAAGAAATTACACATTTCGATGAACGCCGGCCACGAAGACCATGCGCTCATCTAGATGCTCGCAACCACTATCCAATACTCAAACACCACACCCCACCACCAAGATGGAGGGACTCCACACGGACGGACCGAGTGTTGTCTCAGGGCCCAATAGTGTGTCTGGCAATCATTTGCTGTTGCGCACCCGGCCCCCGTCCACTACAGACGGGAACCCCTCACGGCTCGCACCCCACCAGTTGGGGTGCTTTTCGTGGTGCTCCTTAGAAAGGAGGTGATCCAGCCGCACCTTCCGGTACGGCTACCTTGTTACGACTTCGTCCCAATCGCCGATCCCACCTTCGACAGCTCCCTCCCAAAAGGGTTAGGCCACTGGCTTCGGGTGTTACCGACTTTCATGACGTGACGGGCGGTGTGTACAAGGCCCGGGAACGTATTCACCGCAGCGTTGCTGATCTGCGATTACTAGCGACTCCGACTTCATGGGGTCGAGTTGCAGACCCCAATCCGAACTGAGACCGGCTTTAAAAGGATTCGCTTAACCTTACGGCATCGCAGCCCTTTGTACCGGCCATTGTAGCATGTGTGAAGCCCTGGACATAAGGGGCATGATGACTTGACGTCATCCCCACCTTCCTCCGAGTTGACCCCGGCAGTCTCTCACGAGTCCCCGGCATTACCCGCTGGCAACATGAGACAAGGGTTGCGCTCGTTGCGGGACTTAACCCAACATCTCACGACACGAGCTGACGACAGCCATGCACCACCTGCACACAGGCCACAAGGGAACGCCTATCTCTAGACGCGTCCTGTGCATGTCAAACCCAGGTAAGGTTCTTCGCGTTGCATCGAATTAATCCACATGCTCCGCCGCTTGTGCGGGCCCCCGTCAATTCCTTTGAGTTTTAGCCTTGCGGCCGTACTCCCCAGGCGGGGTACTTAATGCGTTAGCTACGGCACGGATCCCAAGGAAGGAAACCCACACCTAGTACCCACCGTTTACGGCGTGGACTACCAGGGTATCTAATCCTGTTCGCTCCCCACGCTTTCGCTCCTCAGCGTCAGTTACTGCCCAGAGACCCGCCTTCGCCACCGGTGTTCCTCCTGATATCTGCGCATTCCACCGCTACACCAGGAATTCCAGTCTCCCCTGCAGTACTCTAGTCTGCCCGTATCGCCCGCACGCTCACAGTTAAGCCGTGAGATTTCACGAACAACGCGACAAACCACCTACGAGCTCTTTACGCCCAGTAATTCCGGACAACGCTCGCACCCTACGTATTACCGCGGCTGCTGGCACGTAGTTGGCCGGTGCTTCTTCTCCACCTACCGTCAATCCGAGAAAACCCGGACCTTCGTCGATGGTGAAAGAGGTTTACAACCCGAAGGCCGTCATCCCCCACGCGGCGTCGCTGCATCAGGCTTGCGCCCATTGTGCAATATTCCCCACTGCTGCCTCCCGTAGGAGTCTGGGCCGTATCTCAGTCCCAGTGTGGCCGGACACCCTCTCAGGCCGGCTACCCGTCGTCGCCTTGGTAGGCCGTCACCCCACCAACAAGCTGATAGGCCGCGGGCCCATCCCACACCGCAAAAGCTTTCCACCAGAAGACATGCGTCTTGAGGTCCTATCCGGTATTAGACCCAGTTTCCCAGGCTTATCCCGAAGTGCAGGGCAGATTGCCCACGTGTTACTCACCCGTTCGCCACTCGAGTACCTCCGAAGAGGCCTTTCCGTTCGACTTGCATGTGTTAAGCACGCCGCCAGCGTTCGTCCTGAGCCAGGATCAAACTCTCCAAACAAAATCTCCTCGCGCAGCGAGGTGAATTTCAAATCAGAGATACCTGACAAGACGCCAAAAACTGGCATCATAAATTGCCATACCCACACACGGGGAGTGCTAGGTATGGCCAAAAACAACAACAAATAAAAAGACCAAACACACTATTGAGTTCTCAAACAACACTTGTTTCGCCCGTTTTGGGGCAACCCTGCCAGCTTAATACAGATCTGGCAGAGGAGTCAACTCCCAGTTTCGGGTCTTCGCAGACCCTTTCGGGAGCAGCCGTGCCAGGCTAGTACCAATCCGGCGAGGGAGTCAAGGCCCCGATCTCGTTCACCTTCGCGTTGGTGACCTCGCTTGTGGGGCACTGACTTTGGCTACTCTACCCGCTCGATCTCCGCTCCCAAAATCGCCAGGTTTTCCACGAACAACGGGTAGCCGCGGTCGATGTGGAAGACGTCGTGCACCTCGGTGTCCCCGTCGGCCACCAGCCCCGCCAACACCAGGCCGGCGCCGGCCCGAATGTCCGAACACCACACCGGCGCACTGGACAATTGCGGCAGCCCGCGCACCACCGCGTGGTGCCCGTCGGTGCGGGCGTCGGCGCCCAGCCGGATCATTTCCTCGACGAACCGGAAGCGCGCCTCGAACACGTTCTCGGTGATCATCGACGTGCCATCGGCGATCGACGCCAGGGCGATCGCCATCGGCTGCAGGTCGGTGGGAAATCCGGGAAACGGCAGGGTGGCCACGTTAACCGCCTTGGGCCGCTCGTACTGGGTCACCCGGAAGCTGTCGTCGGTCTGGGTCACGGTGGCCCCGGCATCGTGCAACTTGTGCAGCACCACCTGCAGGTGGGCGGGGTCGACGCCGGTCACCGAGATGTCCCCGCGGGTCATCGCCGCTGCGATGCCCCAGGTCGCGGCCACGATGCGGTCGCCGATCACCCGATGTTCGGTCGGGTACAGCCGCGGCACGCCGGTGATGGTCATGGTCGGCGAACCCGCACCCTCGACCTGCGCGCCCATCTGGTTGAGCATCGTGCACAGATCCATCACGTCGGGTTCGCGGGCCGCGTTGTGAATGGTGGTGACGCCCTCGGCCACCACCGCCGCCATCAGGATGTTCTCGGTCGCCCCCACCGACGGGAACTCCAGCTGAATCTCCGCGCCGCGCAACGTATCCGCCTGCGCCACCACGCATCCGTGCTCGATGTTGCAGGTGGCGCCCAGCTGGCGCAGGCCGGCCTGATGCATGTCCAGCGGGCGCGACCCGATGGCATCGCCACCGGGCAGCGCGACCCGGGCGCGCTTGCACCGGCCGACCAGCGGCCCCAGCACGCACACCGAGGCCCGGAACTGTCGCACCGCGGCGAAGTCGGCGTCGTATTTCGGCTCGTCGGGAGAGGTGATGCGGGCGACGTCGCCGTCGAGTTCGACGGTGGCGCCCAGGCCGCGCAGCACCTCGGCCATCAGCGGCACGTCCAGGATGTCGGGGCAGTTGGTGATGGTGCTGGTGCCCTCGGCCAGCAGGGTCGCGGCCATCAGCTTGAGCACGCTGTTCTTGGCGCCCCCCACTGCGACTTCGCCGGACAACCGGTTGCCGCCGGTCACCACGAATCGCTCGGCCACCCGGGTCAGTCTAGTGAAGCGGTGTCGGCTTTGTCAGTCAGCCAAGGCTCGGTCCCACCCGGGCGCCGCAGTACCGTTTTGGTCATGGCAGTGCATCTGACGCGCATCTACACGCGGACCGGCGACGACGGCACCACCGGATTGAGCGACTTCTCCCGGGTCTCGAAGAACGATCCGCGCCTGGTGGCCTACGCCGACTGTGACGAGGCGAACGCGGCGATCGGCGTGGCGGTGGCGGTCGGCCGGCCCGACCCGGAGCTGGCCGGCGTGTTGCGGCAGATCCAGAACGACCTGTTCGACGCGGGCGCGGACCTGTCGACACCGGTGGTGGAGGACCCCGAGTACCCCCCGCTGCGGGTCACCCAGCCCTACATCGATCGGCTCGAAAAATGGTGTGACACATACAACGAGTCGCTGCCGAAGTTGAATTCCTTTGTGCTGCCGGGTGGTTCGCCGCTCTCGGCGCTGTTGCACGTCGCCCGCACGGTGGTGCGCCGCGCCGAACGCTCGGCGTGGGCCGCGGTGGACGCCGCTCCCGAGGGGGTCAGCGCGCTGCCCGCGAAATACCTCAACCGGCTCTCGGACCTGTTGTTCATCCTGTCCCGGGTGGCCAACCCGGACGGTGACGTGCTGTGGAAACCGGGCGGTCAACAAGGCGGCGAGCCAGCTCCCGGCTAGAGGCTGCGGCGACGTGACCGGGGCGACGGACGCGACTCCAGCCAGGACAAAAACGCCGTCAACGCGCCCTTGTCGAACGCGATCTCGTAGCCGGACCTGCGGTCCTGGGTGGTGTCGCGCAGCTCGATGACGACGATCTCGTCGGTCATGATGTCGAACTCGTCGCCGCGCGGCGCGCGGCGGGACACGATCTCCACACCGCGCCGGCTCAGCCGACGGTCCGGCCACAGCCGCAGGCTGGACAGCCGATAGAACGCGGCCTCACCGCCGCGGTAACGGATCACCCCGTGCCGCCAGCCGTGACCGCCGACCGCGGGAATGTCTCGCATGATCCCCGCCGTGCCGCCCTGACGCAGCTTCCACAGCCGATAACTCAGCGCGATGACGGCGGCCGCCAGCACGACGACGAGCACGACCATGCCAGCCATGGGCGCGCTCATCGTTGCATCCGAGGCGCTAGTCGATCGCGCCGACGGCGCGCAATCTCGCGCGCCCCCGGGCCGCGACACGAGGATCGTCCGACTCGGCGGCCTCTCTGGCGGCGCTCTCGTCGATCTCCGAGGAGAACTCGGCGGATTCGGCGAGGATCGTCACCGTCTCCTCGGTGACCGACAAGAAGCCACCGTCCACCGCAATCCTCAGATCGTCTTCGCCTTCCCTTTCGACGCGCACCATTGCGTCGTCGACCAATTGCGCCACCAGCGGGATGTGCCGGGGCAGGATGCCGATCTCGCCGACCGTGGTGCGGGTGAACAGAAACGTTGCCTCACCCGACCAGATCTTGCGGTCGACAGCGACGATCTCAACGTTCAATTCAGCCATGCCACAGCACCTTTCGATACCTTTCGGTCCAGCCGCGGGTTACAGCTTGGCGCCAAGGCTCTCTGCCTTCTTGGCCAGGTCGTCCAGGCCACCGATCAGGAAGAAGGCCTGCTCGGGCACGTGGTCGAACTCGCCCTTGGTGAGCCGGTCGAATGCCTCGATGGTCTCCTTGAGCGGGACCGTCGAACCCGGCTGGCCGGTGAACTGCTCGGCCGCCATCATGTTCTGCGACAGGAACCGCTCGATCCGCCGCGCCCGGTTGACCAACTGCTTGTCCTCCTCGGACAGCTCGTCGATACCGAGGATGGCGATGATGTCCTGAAGGTCCTTGTAGCGCTGCAGGATTCGGATGACTTCCTGCGCCACCCGGTAGTGCTCTTCGCCGACCACGCCCGGGTCGAGAATGGTCGAGCTGGACGCCAGCGGGTCCACCGCGGGGAAGATGCCCTTGGAGAACACCGAACGCGACAGCTCGGTGGTGGCGTCCAGGTGCGCGAACGTCGTCGCCGGCGCCGGGTCGGTGTAGTCGTCGGCGGGCACGTAGACCGCCTGCATCGACGTGATGGACCGGCCACGGGTCGAGGTGATGCGCTCCTGCAACTCGCCCATCTCGTCGGCCAGCGTGGGCTGATACCCCACCGCCGAGGGCATCCGGCCGAGCAGCGTCGAGACCTCGGAGCCGGCCTGGGTGAACCGGAAGATGTTGTCGATGAACAACAGCACGTCCTGGCCCGCCTCGTCGCGGAACCACTCCGCCATGGTCAATGCGGACAGCGCCACCCGCATACGGGTGCCGGGCGGCTCGTCCATCTGACCGAACACCAGCGCGGTGTCCTTGAGCACGTTGGCTTCCTGCAACTCGACCCACAGGTCGTTGCCCTCACGGGTGCGCTCCCCCACCCCGGCGAACACCGAGGTACCACCGAAGTTGCGGGCGATGCGGTTGATCATCTCCTGGATGAGCACCGTCTTGCCCACGCCGGCGCCGCCGAACAGGGCGATCTTGCCGCCACGCACGTACGGGGTGAGCAGGTCGACGACCTTCAGACCCGTCTCGAGCATCTCCGTGCGGGGCTCCAGCTCCTCGAACGGCGGCGGCTTGCGGTGAATCGACCAGTGTTCGAAGTCTTCTCCGTAACCCGGCTTGTCCAGGCAGTGCCCCAGGGCGTTGAACACGTGGCCCTTGACCTCCTGGCCGACCGGCACCGAGATGGAACGACCGGTGTCGATCACCTCGACGCCGCGCACCAGGCCGTCGGTGGGCTGCAGCGAGATGGTGCGCACCAGGTTGTCCCCGAGGTGCTGGGCGACCTCGAGCGTCAGCGTCTTGGCCAGCTCCTCGAACGTGATCTCCGCGTGCAGCGCGTTGAACAGGCCCGGCACCGAACCCCGCGGGAACTCGACGTCGACGACCGGTCCGGTGACCCGCACCACCCGGCCGCTGGTGTCGCTGTTGGCCGACTTCGTGTTCTTGTCGGCGGTTTCAGTAGCAGGCATATCTTCTTTCGCTTCCTAGTGGTGCTGCCTAGCGGGCGTCGGCGAGCGCGTTTGCGCCACCGACGATTTCGCTGATCTCCTGGGTGATCTGGGCCTGCCGCTCGCGGTTCGCCATCAGCGTCAGGGCCTTGATGAGGTCATCGGCGTTGTCGGTCGCGGACTTCATCGCGCGCTGGCGCGACGCCAGCTCCGAGGCCGCGGATTCGAGCAGCGCCGCGTAAACGCGGGTGGTCAGGTAGCGCGGTAGCAGCGACTCGAAAAGCGTTGTCGCGTCCGGCTCGAACGAGTACAGGGTCCGCACTTCGGGTGGTTCCTCCACGTACTCCACCACCATCGGGGCGATCCGGTGGGCCACCGCCGACTGCGACAGCATCGACTTGAACTCGGTGTAGACGATGTGCAGCTCGTCGACGCTCTCGGCGTCGGACTCACCCTCGTCCTCGCCGCCGGTGCCGCGCATGAACGACTCGACCAGCGTCTCGGCGATCTCGGCGGCGTTCTCGTACTGCGGCTGCTCGGAGAACCCGGTCCACGATCCGCTGATGTCCCAGTTGCGGAATGTGTAGTAGTTCAATGCTTTACGGCCCACCGAGTACAGCACCGGCGTCTTGCCCTGTTCACGCAGCAGCGAGAACAGCTCCTCGGCGCGGCGGAAGATGCTCGCGTTGTAGGCGCCACACAGACCGCGGTCCGAGGACACCACCAGGACACCCGCGCGTTTGGGTTCCGGCCGCTCGACGAGCAGCGGATGATCCAACGCGGCCTCGGCGGCCAGGGTGGTCAGCATCGCGGTGATCTGGAAGGCGTACGGCCGGGCCGAATCGAGCCGGGCCTGCGCCCGACCGATACGCGACGTCGCGATCAGCTCCTGGGCCTTGGTGATCTTCTTGATCGACCCGGCCGAGCGGATCCGTCCGCGTAGTTCACGAAGTGTGGCAGCCATCGGTTGCTACTTCTGCTCTTTCTTTGCCTTCTTTTCCGGCGCCGGCTTCTTCACCTTCACCGATTCCTTTTCCAGCTCCTCCTCGTCGAGCGCCTCGACGTGCTCGTCGGGCACCACCGAGGCGCCGCCGGTGGCGGCGAAGCCCTTCTTGAAGTTGTTGATCACCTTCTCCAGCTCCTCGGCGGCCTCGTCGGAGAGCTTCTGGGTGTCGCGGATCCCGGCGAGGATCTTGTCCTCGGAGGCCCGCATGTGGTCCAGCAGTTCGGTTTCGAACCGCCGGACGTCCTCCACCGGCACCGAGTCGAGGTGACCGCCGGTGCCGAGGAAGATCGAAACCACTTGCTCCTCAACGGGCATCGGCTGGTACTGCGGTTGCTTGAGCAGCTCCACCAGCCGCGCGCCGCGGTCCAGCTGGGCCTTCGACGTCGCGTCCAGGTCGGAGGCGAACGCGGCGAAGGCTTCCAGCTCACGGAATTGCGACAGGTCCAGCCGCAGGCTGCCCGCCACCTCCTTCATCGCCTTGATCTGCGCGGCGCCACCCACCCGGGACACCGAGACGCCGACGTTGATGGCCGGCCGCACACCCTGGTTGAACAGGTCGGACTCCAGGAAGCACTGCCCGTCGGTGATCGAGATGACGTTGGTGGGGATGTAGGCCGAGATGTCGTTGGCCTTGGTCTCGATGATCGGCAGACCGGTCATCGAGCCGCCACCGAGTTCGTCGGAAAGCTTGGCGCAGCGCTCCAAAAGCCGTGAGTGCAAATAGAACACGTCACCCGGGTACGCCTCGCGGCCCGGCGGGCGGCGCAGCAGCAGCGAGATCGCGCGGTAGGCCTCGGCCTGCTTGCTCAGGTCGTCGAAGACGATCAGCACGTGCTTGCCGTCGTACATCCAGTGCTGGGCGATCGCCGAACCGGTATAGGGCGCAAGCCATTTGAAACCGGCGGAGTCGGAGGCCGGCGCCGCGACGATGGTGGTGTAGTCCATCGCCCCGCCCTCTTCCAGGGCGCGCCGGACCGACGCGATCGTGGTGCCCTTCTGGCCGATGGCCACGTAGACGCAGCGCACCTGCTTCTTCTCGTCACCGCTCTCCCAGTTCTGCCGCTGGTTGAGGATGGTGTCCACGCAGACCGCGGTCTTGCCCGTCTTGCGGTCGCCGATGATCAGCTGGCGCTGGCCACGGCCGATCGGGGTCATCGCGTCGATGGCCTTGATGCCGGTCTGCAGCGGCTCTTTCACGCTCTGCCGCTGCACCACCGAGGGCGCCTGGATCTCCAGTGCCCGCCGAATGTCGGTCTCGATGTCGCCCTGGCCGTCGATCGGCTGGCCCAGCGGATTGACCACACGGCCCAGGAAGGCGTCGCCCACCGGAACCGAGAGCACCTCGCCGGTGCGCTTGACCTGCTGGCCTTCCTCGATCTTCTCGAAGTCACCCAGGATCACCGCGCCGACGCTGTGCTCGTCCAGGTTGAGCGCGACGCCGAGCACGCCGCCGGGGAACTCGAGCAGCTCCTGGGTCATCACGGACGGCAGGCCTTCGACATGGGCGATGCCGTCACCGGCGTCGACGACGGTACCGACCTCTTCGCGGGAGGTGTCGGAGGTGAAAGAGCCTACGTACTCCTCGATGGCGCTCTGAATGTCATCAGCGGAGATTGTCAACTCGGCCATGGCTTTTCGTCTTCCTACTTGATCTTGGTATCGCGTGTGTCGGGATGGTCAGTGGTTGGTGCTGCGGTCAGTCGGGCAACTGGGCCTCTGCGGCGGCCAGACGGGACGCGAGCGTCCCGTCGATCACTTCGTCAGCCACGGCGATCAGCAGACCACCCAGCAGTTCGGTGTCGATCTGCAGCTGTACCGAGACCGGGTGGCCGTAGATGCGGCTGAGCACTTCGGTGAGGCGGGTGCGCTGCGCGTCGCTCAGGTCGGCTGCCGCGCTGACCTGGGCGACGACCTCGCCGCGGCGCGCCACCGCCACTTCCGCGAGGAACTGCACGGCCTCTTCGGCCGGCCGGCCGCGCAGCAGCTCGACCGTCTGGGTCAGCAGCGCGGCCACGATCGGGTTGACCGTGATGCTGGCGCTGTCGAGCACCTTGCGCAGCAATCCCACTCGGCCTTCCACCGGAACGGCGTAGTCGCCCAACAGGATTGCCAACCGCGGTTGCACGTCCAGGATGCGGGAGAACCGGAACAGCTGTTCTTCGACCTCGTCGACCTTGTTCTCGCGCTCGGCGACTTCGAGCAGCGCCTGCCGCGACAGGTGCTCGAGTGCGTCGATCAGGTCGGAGTTGGCCGACCAGCGCTCCGACACGGCCGCCCGCAGCACCTCGAGGGTGACGTCGCCGACCTTGCCGGACAGCAACCGCTCGATCAGCCGGACCCGGGGGCCCGCATCCTCGGCGGGAACGGTGAGATACCGCGTCACCACGATCTCGCGGTCCAGCATCTGGGCCACCGACACCAGTTCGCTGGACAGGGCGGAAAGTGCTTTGTTGTCAAGATCTTTGGCGACGGTGGTGAATCGCTCCGTCAGGTTGACCAGCGCGACGCGGCTCGAGGAGCGCATCTTGGTCATCAGCGGGTACTGGACGTCGGCCGCCGCGGGCGCCATCGCGTCGAGGTCGTCCAGGAATCGGTCCACGGTCGCCGATTGCTGGGCCGGGTCGGCGACATAGTTGCGCACCAACTCGCCGGCCTGCCGCACCGCTTCGTGCCCGAGTTCCAGCCGCAGCTGACGGGTCAGCTGGGTGCGCAACAGGTCGACCTGCCGGCTGCCCTGCGATTTGATGCGTTCGGCCTCGAGGCCGGCCTGCGCCGCCAACTGCTCGGTGATGCGTTTGGCGTCCGCCTGCGCCTCGTCGACAACCCGCTTCGACTCCGCCTTGGCCGCTTCCACGGCCTTGCTGTGCGCGGTGGTCGACTCGGTCAACCGGTCGGCCGCGGCGGCCGCGTCCTGCAGCTGCTGGCGCACCGCCTCCTGGCGCGCGGCCATCAACCGTCGCACCGGCGGCACCACATAGCGGACCACCAGGAACACGATGGCCGCAAAGCCCACCAACTGGCCGATGAAAGTCGACATACTTCGATTACCGTCCGGATGTCTTGGTTGCGGATGTGGTCGCGGCGGCGGGGGCGACGTCGACACCGAGGATTCGGCTGGCCAGGGTCGCCGACATGGACGCCACATTGGCACGCAGATCCAGTTCCACGGCGTCTCTTTCCCGCTTCAGCTGCCGGGCGGCCAGCTGCAGCGTCGACAGCACCTCTTGCTCGGCCTTGGCCCGCGCGTCCTCCACGACCTTACGGCCCTCGGCGCGGGCGTTGTCGCGTAACGACGACGCCTGCACCCGGGCTTCGGTCATGGCTTCTTCGTAATCGGCCTGGGCGGCCTCGAACTGCTCGGCCGCCTTCCGGTTGTCGGCGGCCGTCTTGGCGACCATGGCGTCGCGCTCGCGCAACACCTTCATCACCGGCGGCACCACGAAGGTGCCGATGACGGCCAGCACGATCAGGAAGATGGCCAGCACGAAGAAGAAGGTGCCGTTGGGTACGAGGAAGTTGTTGCCTCCCTCGGCCACCACCTGGCTGGATGCCAGCACGCTCAGGCTCGCGTCACCCATCACAGCGAACTAGGTGCCGACGGGTGTGGCGAAGACGAACAGCGCCATGAACGCCAGGTTGATGAAGTACGCCGCCTCGACCAGACCGACGGTGATGAAGAACGGCGTAAACAACCGGCCTTGCGCCTCGGGTTGCCGGGCGATACCGGAAACCAGCGCGTTACCGGCGATACCGTCACCGATACCGGCACCGATCGCGCCGCCGCCCATGATGAGTCCACCGCCGATGAGCGCAGCGGCAGCGACTTGGGGGTCCAGAGCCATTCTTATCCTCCTTGTAACTGGTAGGGGTCTACCAGGCTTGTCGAAATCGTGCGTGGGTCAAGGCAATTCGTGGTGGTCTCAGTCATGGTGTTCCTCGATCTCCATGGCCTGGCTGAAGTACAGGATGGTCAGGATCGAGAAGATGAAGGCCTGGATCGCGCCGACGAACAGGTCGAAGGCTTTCCAGATCGCGTTGGGGGCCCACATGATGTAGGGCGGGAACAGCGCGATCAGCGCGACCAGGATGCCGCCGGCGAAGATGTTGCCGAAAAGTCGCAGCGACAACGAGATTGGCTTGGCCAACTCCTCGACGACGTTGATCGGCGCCAGGAACGCCACGTGACCCTTGAGCACGGCCAGCGGGTGCCCGACGACGCCGCGACGCCAGATGCCGGCCACGTGGTAGCAGACGAAGACGAAAAGAGCCAGCGCCAGAACGTAATTGATGTCCGCGGCCGCCGACTTCAGCAGCTCGGTGGTGTGCCCGGACTTGTCCGTGTACTGCAGCGGAAGCACCGACAGCCAGTTGGAGATCAGGATGAACACGAAGATGGTGACGGCCAGCGGCAACACGAACGGTGCGATCCGCATGCCGACCGCGCTCTCGATCTGATCGCGCATCTGGACCGTGATGGCCTCCCAGAACAACTGGACGCCGCTGGGCACGCCGGTGGAGGTGATCTTCGCGCGCAGGAAGAACGCCAGCGCGAGGACGATCAGCGCGGCGATCCCGGTCGACAGAATCGTGTCGGTGTTGACGGTCATGCCCAGCCAGGTGGCGTGGTTGTGTTCGCCGACCTCGATTGCGGATTCGGCCAGGAACGTCGTCTCAGGCATCGGTGCTGTTCCTTCCTTCCGTTCCGTCCGACCCCGCGGCGGCGCCGTCGGCGGACGGCGCCCAATCACCGGCACGCAGTTTCTTCCACACCGGCAGCGCCGTCGATGCCACCAAGAGGACCTGGAACAGCGCCAGCCCGAACAGCACGCCCAGTCCGGCGGGCCGGAACAGGTAGGCGATGATCAGCCCGACGACGGTGATGATGGCCAGCCGGGACGCCGAGTTGACCGCCATCGACCTCTTCAGCGGGTGCTCCTTGGCGGTGATCGAGTCAACCGAGCGGCGCACCAGTACGGCGTTGAGCAAACCCAGCAGCAACCCGATGCCGAAGAAGACCCCGACCATCAGGTGACCGGACAGTCCGGCGGCGAGCACCGCCACCGCGGTGATGGCAACGCTGATCGCGAACAGCCGAACCGGACGGAAAGCAACAGAGGGGAACACCAACGGCGCGTCCTGCGCTGGTGTCGTCACTGCAGCACCTCAATCCCAGGTTGGTGGAACGGGAACCCCCCGACCGACTGATCGGTGGCCCGCCGAGCGTATCGCACGTCACAGTTGAATCACCCAAGGGGTATCTCCCGGGGCCGGTCTTGCACCGGCCCGATCGGAGCAGCCTCCGACGGACCGGTCGCCTGCGCGGCTTTTTGGGGTTCTACCTGCACCGTACCACAGGCCGAAGCCCACTACTACTGCCTGTCGTACTCTTCGTCTTCGTAGTCGTCGCCGCGGCGTAACAGCGGTATGGCCGTCGCGATCCCGGCGACCACGATGGCGCCCAGCATCACCGCCGCGGTGTCGCGGGGGCGGAAGAAAATGGTGCTCGCCGCGCCGAACGCCACGATGCCGACCCACAGGTAGATCAGCAACACCACCCGGCGGTGCGAATGACCGATCTGCAGCAACCGGTGATGCAGGTGCATCTTGTCGGGGCTGAACGCGCTGCGGCCCGCCCGGGTGCGCCGCACGATGGCCAGCAGCAAATCCAGCATCGGCACGAAGATGACCGCCGCGACCAGCAGGAACGGCGAGAGCAGTGCGAAGACGTCGCGCGCGCCGTAGGCGTTCTGCGAGACCGGGCCGGCCGCCGTCGTCGACGCCGCGGCCAGCATCAACCCGATCAGCATGGAGCCGGAGTCGCCCATGAAGATCTTGGCGCGATGGAAGTTGTGCGGCAGGAAGCCCAGGCACGCCCCGGCCAGCACCACCGAGATCACGGCGGGCGGGTAGAACAGCACGTCGCCGCCGTGGTCGCGCAGCAGCCCGACGGAGAACATGCAGATCGCCAGGGCGGTGATGAGACCCAGCCCGGCGGCCAGACCGTCGAGCCCGTCGACGAAGTTCATCGCGTTGACCACCGACACCGTCAGCGCCAGGGTCAGCAGGATCGACGAGGCCTGGTCCAGCACGATGGTGCCGACGCCGCCGATCGGGATGTACAGCACGCTCCACGCCACGCCCATGGTGACCAGCACGCTGGCCGCGGTGATCTGACCGGCGAACTTGGTCAGCGCGTCCAGGCCCCAGCGATCGTCGATCAGGCCGATGCCCATGATGACAGCGCCGGCCACCAGGACGGCGGGCATGCCGCTGGAGTAGACGAACCCGCGGGTGAGCGCCGGCAGCTGCGAGGCCAGGAAGACGGCGCAGACGACACCGAGAAACATGGCCAGGCCGCCCATCCGCGGGGTGGGCGTCACGTGCACGTCGCGCTCGCGCGGATAGGCGACCGCGCCCAGCCGGGTGGCCAGCACCCGCACCGGCCCGGTCGCGAAGTAGGTGATGATGGCCGCGGTCAGCCCCACCAGTGCCAGCTCGCGCAGCGGAACGCCGGCGCCGCGGTCGGAAAGGGCGAGCAAACCACCGGCAAGGTCGGTTACGTCGCTGGACACCAACGAGACCGTACTGGACAAAGCTGGGACCTCGACAACCGCTTGGGTCAGCCCGGGACGGCCAGGCTTTCCGGGTCGATGCCGAGCACTTCCGCGATCCGCTGGGCGCTCACCGGGCCCGGGCGCAGGATCCGCGGCGTGGCGCCGGTCAGGTCCACGATGGTCGAGGCGGCGCCCCGCTCGGCCCGCCCGGCCGCCAGGTAGACGTCGACCAAATCACCCAGCTGGCCGCGGGCCTCGTCGGCGTCGACGGCCGCCGGATGGCCGGAGATGTTGGCGCTGGACACGGCCATCGGCCCGACCTCGCGCAGCAGCTCGATGGCGACCGGGTGCAGCGGCATGCGCAGCATCACCGTGCCGCGGGCGTCGCCGAGATCCCACTGCAGCGACGGGGCCTGGGTCACCACCAGGCTCAGCGCGCCCGGCCAGAAAGCGCGGATCAGGTCGCGGGCGCCGTCCGGCATGGTGTAGACGAGTCCCTCGATGGTGTGCCAGGAGCCGACCAGGACACCCACCGGCATGTCGCGGCCCCTCCCCTTCGCCGACAGCAGCGCCGACACCGCGGCGCTGTTGAACGCGTCGGCGCCGATGCCGTACACGGTGTCGGTCGGCATGACGACCAGCCGGCCGCCCTTGACGGCCGCGGCCGCCGCCGCGATGCCGCGGGAACGCTGATCGGGGTCGGCGCAGTCGAAGACGTCAGACATCAGCGCCGCTCCTCCTCATCGCTGCGCTCTGCATCGTCGCGACGCGAGACATCAGCGCCGCTCCTCCTGCGGGCGGTCACGAACCGTGGCCGGCCGGTCAGGTCCCGGTGCGCCCGCACGTCGTCGAAAAGCCCGGTGCGGTCGAACAATTCGACGGTCTGGTGCGAGGTGGTGTCGTCGTGCTCGATGCCGATCAGTCCGCCCGGCCGCAGCCACCGGCCGGCCAGTTCGACGACGGGGGCGATCACCGCCAGGCCGTCGGGCCCGCCGAACACCGCGTGGTGCGGATCGTGCTGGGCGACTTCGGGTTCCAGCACGGCACCGTCGGGAACATAGGGCGGGTTGGCCACGACCAGATCCACCCGACCGTCCAGGTCGGGCGCCGAGCCGGGCACACGGGCCAGCTCGATGACGTCGGCGCGCACCAGCTCGACCGTCGTGCCCGCGGCATTGCGGCGCGCATATTCCAGGGCCGCATCGGAATTGTCGACGCCGACGATGCGCGCCGGCAGGCCCCGGCCGGCGCGATGGTGAGCCAACGCTACCGCCAGGGCGCCCGACCCGGTGCACAGGTCGACGATGACGGGCCGCGGTGGAAGTTGTTGCGCGGTGGCCCATTCCAGCAGCGCCTCGGTTTCGGGACGCGGGACGAAGACCCCTGGTCCGACGTGCAGCAGGACCGGACCGAAGGCCGCCGTCCCCAACAAATGCTGCAACGGCACCCGCCGGGCGCGGGCCAACACCGCGTCACGGTACCGCTGGAAGAACTCTTGACCCGGCGACTCGAGCAAGCCCAGCCGGCCTCGGTCGACGCCCGCCAGGTGCGCGGCCAGCTGCTCGGCATCCCAACGCGCGGAAGCGATTCCGGCTTCGGCGAGGGTGGCCGTCGCGTCGTCGATCGCGCGCCGCAGGCTGAGCCGGATCGTCCCGCTGCTCATCGTGTGCATCGTCGCCGGGAGGTCATGCCTGCTGCAACCGCGACTGCTTGTCGGCGGCGGCCAGCGCGTCGAACAACGCATCCAGGTCGCCGTCGAGCACCTGGTCGAGGTTGTGCGCCTTGAAGCCGATGCGGTGGTCGGTAATCCGGTTCTCCGGAAAGTTGTAGGTGCGAATGCGTTCGCTGCGGTCCACGGTGCGAATCTGGCTGGCCCGATCGGCCGACGCCTCGGCCGAGGCCTGCTCCTCGGCCATGGCCTGCAGCCGGGCCGCCAGCACCTGCAGCGCGCGGGCCTTGTTCTGCAGCTGCGAACGCTCGTTCTGGCAGGTGACCACGACGCCGGTGGGCAGGTGGGTGATCCGCACCGCGGAGTCCGTGGTGTTGACGCCCTGCCCGCCCTTGCCCGACGAGCGGAACACATCGATGCGCAGATCGGACTCGTCGATCTGCACCTCGGCGACCTCTTCGGGTTCGGGATAGACGAGCACACCCGCCGCCGAAGTGTGCACGCGGCCTTGGGATTCCGTGACCGGGACGCGCTGCACCCGGTGCACCCCGCCCTCGAACTTCATCCGCGACCACACGCCGTCGGCGCTGTCGCCCTTGCTGCGGATGGACAGCGTCGCGTCCTTGTAACCGCCCAGGTCCGAGGTGATCTCGTCCAGCACCGTGACCGTCCAGCCGTGCCGCTCGGCGTAGCGGATGTACATCCGGGCCAGGTCGGCGGCGAACAACGCCGACTCTTCGCCGCCTTCACCGGATTTGACCTCGAGCACGATGTCGTCGGCGTCGTGCGGGTCGCGCGGGGCCAGCATGTCGGTCAGCTGGGTGTCCAACTGGGCCACCCGGGATTCCAGGTCGGCGACCTCGGCGGTGAACGAATCGTCGTCGGCGGCCAGTTCGCGCGCGGTCTCGAGGTCCTCTCGGGCGGCCATCAGCTTGCGGTAGGTGCCGACGATCGGGGCGAGCCGGGCGAACCGCCGCCCGGCCTTGCGGGCCTCGTCGGGATTGCTGTGCAGGTCGGGGTCGGACAGCCGGCGTTCCAGGTCGGCGTGTTCGGCCAGCAGCACGTCGATGGTCTGAACCGGCTGCGTCATCTCACACCTCCTGCCCTGCCCCGCGCCACGACCGCAAACGTGAACCGACGCCCGGCCTGTGCGACTGCGCGCACAGTTCGGGCGTCGGGAACCGAGCTATTTGTCGGCGCTTTCGGCTTTCTCGGCGCCGGCCTTGCGCTTGCCGTAGCGCTTCTCGAAACGGGCCACCCGGCCGCCGCTGTCCAGGATCTTCTGCTTGCCGGTGTAGAACGGGTGGCACTGCGAGCACACCTCGACGACGATGCGGCCACCGTCCTTGGTGCTGCGGGTCTGGAACGTGTTGCCGCACCCACAGAGCACCGTGGTCTCCGCGTAGGTGGGGTGAATGTCAGCTTTCATGATTCCTCTTCGATCTCGTCGCGCGTCGATTATGCCAGGTCAACCGCTACCCGCCCAAAACAGTGGGATGCGTCGGGGCATTCCCGCCGGGCGTCGCGCGGCTAGTCGTTGTCCATCGCCCCTGGCGTGGTCTTGGACACCTGGACCAGGAACTCGTAGTTGTTCTTGGTCTTGCGCAGCTGGCTCATCAGCAGGTCGATGGCCTGGTGCGAATCCAGGCCGGACAGCACCCGGCGCAGCTTGTGCACGATGCCGAACTCGTCCGGCGACAGCAGCAGCTCGTCCTTGCGGGTGCCCGAGGGGTTCACGTCGACCGCCGGGAAGACCCGCCGCTCGGCGATCTTGCGGTCCAGCTTGAGCTCGGCGTTACCGGTGCCCTTGAACTCCTCGAAGATGACGGTGTCACCGGTGGATCCGGTCTCGACCATGGCGGTGGCGATGATGGTCAGCGAGCCGCCTTCCTCGATGTTGCGGGCGGCGCCCAGGAACCGCTTGGGCGGGTAGAGCGCGGTGGAGTCCACACCACCGGACAGGATGCGGCCCGAGGCGGGCGACGCGTTGTTGTAGGCGCGGCCCAGCCGGGTGATCGAGTCCAGCAGCACGACGACGTCCTTGCCCTGCTCGACGAGGCGCTTGGCGCGCTCGATGGCCAGCTCGGCGACCGAGGTGTGGTCGGACGGCGGCCGGTCGAACGTCGAGGCGATGACCTCGCCCTTGACCGAGCGCTGCATGTCGGTGACCTCCTCGGGCCGCTCGTCGACGAGCACGACCATGAGGTGGCATTCGGGGTTGTTCTTGGTGATCGCGTTGGCGATGTCCTGCAGGATGGTCGTCTTACCCGCCTTGGGCGGCGACACGATCAGCGCGCGCTGGCCCTTGCCGATCGGCATGATCAGGTCGATGACCCGGGTGGTCAGCCGGTCCGGCGTGGTCTCCAGGCGCAGCCGCTGGTTCGGGTACAGCGGCGTCAGCTTGCCGAATTCGGGACGCTTCTTGGCGTCCTCGACGGAGCCGCCGTTGACACTGTCCAGGCGCACCAACGGGTTGAACTTCTGCCGTTGGTTGGGTTGTTCGCCGTCCTTGGGCACCCGGACCGCACCGGTCACCGCGTCACCGCGGCGAAGGCCGTTCTTGCGCACCATGTTCATCGACACGTAGACGTCGTGCGGGCCGGCCAGGTAGCCGGAGGTGCGCACGAAGGCGTAGTTGTCGAGCACGTCGAGAATGCCGGCTACCGGTTGGACGACGTCGTCCTCGCGCAGTTCGGCGTCGCCGCCCTCACCGGACCGTTCGCCGCGGCGCCGGCGGTCACGGAAGCGGCGTCCCCGCCGGCCCTGACGTCCCTCGCCGTCGTCGTCCTGCTGGTTGGAGCCGCGCCCCTGCTGGCCACCGGAGCTCTGCTGGTCCTGGTCGCCGCCATCCTGCTTGCTTTGCTCGCGGCTGTCCTGCTTGTTTTGCTCGCGGCCGTCGGTCTCGCGGTCGGCGTCGTCGTTGCCGCGGCCGGCCGCTCCCGCGTCGCGGGACGCGCTGCGTCGTTCGCGGCGCGGCGCCTCGGCGGTGGCGCCGTTCTGGGCCGGCGCCTCGGCGGCGCTTTGAGCGCCGGTGTGGTCGTTGGCGTCCTTGGTGTCGGGCGTGGTGTCGTCCTTGGCGTCCTTGGCGTCGGGCTTGCCGCTGTCCTCGGCCGGCTCGGCGCCGTTGGCCTGCTCAGCGGGCGCGGCCCCGTTGGCCTGCCCCCGGACTTCCTTGATCGCGGCGATCAGTTCGTTCTTACGCATGCCCGACGTCCCCTTGACGCCGACCTGGTTAGCCAGCGCGCGCAGCTCGGGCAGCACCATGGTGGTCAGGGCACCGACCGGCGCATGCGTCTTCGCGTCTGGGGTGTCTGTGGTCACGGCAGGAGAGAGTTGATTGGCGTCAGTGTTTTCGCCAGCCGTGAACAGGTCCGTATCAGTCACGGATTTCCTTTCTTCCCCCGCTGATCAGCTCATACAGGGGGTTCGTTGCATTCAGCCAAATTGCCGAGTGCGCCCAATCATCGACTTTGCAACGGTGATCGCCTGGATCGGCGGAGTAAACGGCGAACCTCGTCCACAAGAAGAATTGGTGTTGTCCTAGCGGCAAGGCAGTATGTATGCAGATGCAGATGCTGCGATTGCTGGACGGCTCCGAGGATAGCCCCCATCCCTGCCGGAAGCAAGCAAACCCTCCGGCCACGCTGTGGATCAACCGACGACGGTGACTCCCGGGCTCCAGCGAACTCCTTCGCCGGCGGTCATTTCGGCGAGGGTGAATCCGTTCGCCGCCCCGTACTCCGTCACTTCCGGGGGCAACGCCGACGCTGTGGTCAGTGCGATCAACGAGGGACCGGCCCCGGAAAGCGTCGCTGCCACGTTATGACGCCGCAGCAGCCGCAAATATTCCGCCGAGGCGGGCATGGCCGGCGCCCGCTGCGGCTGATGCAGCACGTCCTCGGTGGCCGCCATCAGCAGATCCGGGCGTTCGGTGAGCGCGACCACCAGCAACGCGGCTCGGCTCACGTTGAAGCGTGCGTCCTCGTGGCTGACCTGCGCGGGCAGCAGCACCCGGGTCTCCGCGGTCAGCGAGCGTTCCTGGGGAATCGCGCAGTACAGGTGGATATCGGGGTGCAGCCGCAGCGGCGCCGCCGCGTACCGGGGGTGCTGTCCGCCGCGGTCGATCCAGGAAACGATCGCGCCACCAAACACGGCGGCCGCGGCGTTGTCCGGATGCCCCTCGAACTCCGAGGACAGCTGGATCAGCGCAGCATCACTCAGCGGTTGGCAATTCGCTTGTGCGACAAGGCCGTTCGCCGCAGCGAGGCCGCCGACTACCGCCGCGGCGGACGAGCCCAGGCCGCGGGAGTGCGGGATGGCGTTGCGGCAGCGCACCACCAGGCCCGCCGCGCGGACGCCGACGGCGCGCAGGCCGCACTCCACGGCGCGCACCACCAGGTGTTCCGGGCCGAGCGGCACCTGGTCGGCACCCTCGCCCTCGACCTGCACTACCAGGCCGGAATCGGTTGTCTCGACGGTGATCTCGTCGATGAGGCTCAGTGCCAGGCCGATGCTGTCGAAGCCGGGACCGAGATTGGCACTGGACGCCGACACGACGGCGGAGGCCACCAGCCCGGCGGGCAGCATGGAGGTCACCAACAGCCTTTCGTTGCGAGCGCGCCCATTCGTCAGGCCAGCCCGAGCTTCTCGACCACCAGGACCGGATCGACCGGCAGCGGGGTCACGGTCGGCATGTCCCGCAGCGCGGTGTCCGGATCCTTCAGGCCGTTGCCGGTCACCGTGCACACCACCGTCGACCCGCGCGCCACCCAGCCGTCCTCGACCGCCTTCAGCAGTCCCGCGATGCTGGCGGCCGAGGCGGGTTCGACGAACACGCCCTCGGACTCGGCGACCAGATGATAGGCGGCCAGGATCTCGTCGTCGGTGGCCGCCAGGAAGCGGCCGTGGGATTGCTGCTGCGCGTCGACGGCCGCGGTCCACGATGCCGGCGCGCCGATGCGGATCGCGGTCGCGATGGTCTCGGGGTTTTTGACCGGCTCGCCGTGCACGAGCGGGGCCGCCCCGGCGGCCTGGGTGCCGAGCATGCGGGGCAGCTTCTCGATCAGGCCCTCGTGGTGATATTCGGTGTATCCCTTCCAGTACGCGGTGATGTTGCCGGCGTTGCCGACCGGAAGCGCGTGCACGTCAGGCGCGGCGCCCAGGACGTCGACGATCTCGAACGCCGCGGTCTTCTGACCCTCGATGCGCACCGGGTTGACCGAATTGACCAAGGAGATCGTCGGGAAGTCGGCGGCCATCTTGCGGGCCAGCTCCAGGCAGTCGTCGAAGTTGCCGTCGATCTGAATGATCTTGGCGCCGTGCATGACCGCCTGCGCGAGCTTGCCCATCGCGATCTTGCCCTGCGGGATCAGCACCGCGCAGGTGATGCCGGCACGGGCCGCATAGGCCGCCGCCGACGCCGAGGTGTTGCCGGTGGAGGCGCACAGCACCGCCTGCTGGCCGCGCACCAGCGCGTCGGTGACCGCCATCGTCATGCCGCGGTCCTTGAAGGAGCCGGTGGGGTTGAGGCCCTCGACCTTGAGATGGACTGTGCAGCCGGTCTTTTCCGAGAGCCGGCGGGCCGGGATCAGCGGGGTGCCGCCCTCGAGCAGGGTCACCGGGGTCCAGTCGTCGCCCACCGGCAGCCGGTCCCGGTAGGCCTCGATGAGGCCGGGCCAGGGCTGATGGACGGCGGTGCGCTGGGCGCTCATAGGCTGGTCCCTTCCAGTCGCAGCACGCTCGTCACGCTCTGCACGACGTCCAAATCGGCGAGCGCATGCACGGTTTCGGAAAGCGCGGCATCGGTGGCGGTGTGGGTGACCACGACGATGCGGGCACCCACCCGGCGGCCGCCCTCGTCGGCGACGCCCTCCTGACGGACCTCGGCGATGCTCACCTCGCGCTTGGCGAATTCGGCCGCCACCGACGACAACACACCCGGCTTGTCGGCCACGTTCATGCTCACGTAGTAGCGGGTGGAGATGAAACCCATTGGTGCGACCGGGAGTTGGGCGTACTTGGACTCCCGCGGGCCGCGGCTGCCCAGCACCCGGTTTCGCGCGGCCATCACCAGGTCACCGGCCACCGCGGACGCCGTCGGCGCTCCACCGGCGCCCTGGCCGTAGAACATCAGCCGGCCGGAGGCCCTGGCCTCGACCACCACCGCGTTGAAGGCGCCGTTGACCGTGGCCAGCGGATGGGACAGCGGCACCAGCGCCGGGTAGACGCGCGCCGAAACCCGTTCCTGGCCATCGTCGCCGGTGATGCGTTCGCAGATGGACAACAGTTTGATGGTGCAGCCCAGGGCGCGGGCGGAGGCGAAGTCGGCCGGGGTGATCTTGGTGATGCCCTCCCGGTAGACGTCGTCGGCGGTCACCCGGGTGTGGAACGCGATCGACGCGAGAATCGCGGCCTTGGCCGCGGCGTCGTACCCCTCGACGTCGGCGGTGGGGTCGGCCTCGGCGTAGCCCAGGTCGCTGGCTTCGGCCAGCGCGGTGTCGTAGTCGGCGCCGGTGCTGTCCATCGCGGACAAGATGTAGTTGGTGGTGCCGTTGACGATGCCGGCGACCCGCAGCACCGTGTCACCCGCCAACGACTGGGTCAGCGGCCGGATCACCGGGATGGCGCCGGCCACGGCGGCCTCGAAATACAGGTCCACGTGCGCGCTTTCGGCGGCCTGTGCCAATTCGCCGGTGGAGGTGGACAGCAGCGCCTTGTTGGCCGTGACGACCGACTTGCCGTGCTCGAGCGCGCACAGAATGGCCTTGCGGGACGGTTCCACCGGCCCCATCAACTCCACGACGATGTCAACGTCGTCGCGCGCGGCGAGTCCTTCGATGTCGTCGGTGAGCAGCTCGACCGGAACACCGCGGTCGTCGGCGACGCGGCGCACCCCGACGCCCCGCAGCACCAGGGGGGCACCGATGCGGGCCGCCAGGTCACCGGCGCTGTCCTCGATGATGCGGACGACTTCGCTGCCGACGTTGCCCAACCCGAGTACCGCTACACCAACCGGCTTTTCGTCACGGGGCACAGCTCACCTCACTTCCAGACTCAGTAGATCGTCGACCGTCTCGCGGCGCAGCACCAGACGCGCGCGGCCGTCACGCACCGCGACGACGGCCGGGCGGCAGACCATGTTGTACCGACTCGACAGCGAATAACAGTAGGCGCCGGTGGCGGCCACCCCGATCAGGTCACCGGGCCTCAGATCGCCGGGGACCCAGGTGTCTCGAACCACGATATCGCCGCTCTCGCAATGCTTTCCGACAATCCGGGCCAACTCGGCGGGTGCATCGCTGACCCGGGAGACCAGCCGGGCGTCGTACTGGGCGTCATACAGCGCGGTGCGGATGTTGTCGCTCATGCCGCCGTCCACGCTCACGTAGCGCCGGTGCGCGGTGGCGCTCACGTCGACGTCCTTGACGGTGCCCACCTCGTAGAGGGTTATCGTGCCGGGGCCGGCGATGGCCCGTCCCGGCTCGACCACCAGCCGCGGTGTCGGCAGCCTCACCGCCGCGGACTCGTGCTGCACGATCGCGCTCAGCTTGCCCGCCAGCTCACCCATCGGCGGCGGCTCGTCCGCGGCTAGGTACGAAATGCCAAGTCCCCCACCGAGATCCACGGTGGCTATCTGCGCTGTTTTCTCGACGCCGAACTGCTCGACCGCGTCGTGCAGCAAGCCGATGACGCGGCGGGCGGCGAGTTCGAAGCCGGCGACGTCGAAGATCTGCGAACCGATGTGGCTGTGCAGGCCGACCAGCCGCAGGTGTTCGGTGTCGAAAACCCGGCCGACGGCGGCCAGCGCGGCACCGCTGGCCACGGACAGCCCGAACTTCTGGTCCTCATGCGCGGTGGAGATGAACTCGTGGGTGTGGGCCTCCACACCGACGGTGAGACGCACGAAGACGTCCTGGACGATGCCCGCGTCGGCCGCGATGGCGTCCAGCCGCTCGATCTCGGTCATCGAGTCCAAAACGACATGCCCCACACCGGCTTTGACCGCGGCCGTCAGCTCCGCGACGGATTTGTTGTTGCCGTGGAAGGTGATTCGCTCCGGGGGGAAGTCGGCGTGCAGGGCGACGGCCAGTTCGCCGCCGGTGCACACGTCGAGTGACAGGCCTTCCTCGTCGATCCAGCGGGCCACCTCGCTGCACAGGAAGACCTTGGCGGCATAGTGCACGTTGTTGCCGCCGCCGAAGGCCGACGCGATCTCGCGGCAGCGGGACCGAAAGTCGTCCTCGTCGACAACGAACAGCGGGGTGCCGTACTCGCGGGCCAGCTCGGTCACCGCGACCCCGGCGATGGTCGCGACGCCGGCCTCGTTGCGAGTCGCGTTGCGGGGCCACACATTCGGCGCGAGCACCAACAGCTCCTCGGGAGACTGCGGGCGCGGCGGGCTTTCAGGGTGGCGGGTCTCTTCGGCATGCCGAGGACCGGCGGGGTGGACGTTCACATTCGCTCCGGAGCGGTCACGCCCAGTATCGCCAGCCCGTTGGCGATCACCTGCCGGGTCGCCTGGCACAGCGCCAGCCGGGCGGTGTGCAGATCGGTGGGCTGCTCGTCGCCCTGCGGCAGCACCCGGCAGGAGTCGTAGAACCGGTGGTAGTCACCGGCCAGGTCCTCCAGATACCGGCACACCCGGTGCGGCTCGCGCAGCGACGCCGCGGTTTTGAGCACCCGCGGGAATTCGCCGAGGGTGCGCAGCAGCGTCCCCTCCTTGTCGTGGCTGAGCAGTTCCAGGTGCGCGGTGTCGGGGATGAGGCCCAGTTCGGCGGCATTACGGGCCAGCGCGGACAGCCGGGCGTGCGCGTATTGCACGTAGTAGACCGGGTTTTCGTTCGACGCCGAGGACCACAGCGCCAGCTCGATGTCGATCGGGGTGTCCACCGAGGAGCGGATCAGGCTGTAGCGCGCCGCGTCGACGCCGATCGCCTCGACCAGGTCGTCGAGCGTGATCACGGTTCCCGCCCGCTTGCTCATCCGGACCGGCTGGCCGTCGCGGACCAGGTTGACCATCTGCCCGATGAGCACCTCGACGGCGGCCGGGTCGTCGCCGAACGCGGCGGCGACCGCCTTGAGCCGGGCGATGTAGCCGTGGTGGTCGGCGCCCAGCATGTAGATGCACAGGTCGAAGCCGCGCTGCCGCTTGTCCAGGTAGTAGGCGATGTCGCCGGCGATGTAGGCGGGCTTGCCGTCGCTCTTGATCACCACGCGGTCTTTGTCATCACCAAATGCACTGGTGCGCAACCACGTTGCGCCGTCCTTCTCGTAGATGTTGCCGGTTTCGCGCAGCCGGGCGATGGCTTGGTCGACCCGGCCGCTGGTGTGCATCGAGTCTTCGTGGGTGTACACGTCGAAGTCGGTGCCGAACTCGTGCAGCGACTCTTTGATGTGGGTGAACATCAGGTCGACGCCGATGGCGCGGAAGGTCTCGCGCAGCTGCGGCTCGGGCAGGCTCAGCGCGTCGGGCGCCTGGCGCAGCACCTGGGCGGCGATGTCGTTGATGTAGCTGCCGGCGTAGCCGTCTTCGGGCGTCGGCTCGCCCTTGGCGGCGGCGATCAGCGAGCTGGCGAACCGGTCGATCTGGGCGCCGTGGTCGTTGAAATAGTATTCGCGCACCACGCCGGCGCCCTGGGTGGACAGCAGCCGGCCCAGCGCGTCGCCGACGGCGGCCCAGCGGGTGCCGCCGATGTGGATCGGCCCGGTGGGGTTGGCCGAGACGAATTCCAGGTTGATGTTGTGGGTGGATTGCGCGTCGGAGTGGCCGTAGCGGTCGCCGGCGTCGAGCACGTTGGTGACGACGACGGCCTGCGCCGACGCCTCGAGGCGCAGGTTGATGAAGCCCGGGCCGGCCACCTCCGCCGAGGCGATGCCGTCGGTTTCGGCCAGCGCGGCGGCCAGCCATCCGGCCAGCTCGCGGGGATTGGCGCCGACCTTTTTGCCCAGCTGCAGCGCGAGGTTGCTGGCGTAGTCGCCGTGCTCGGGGTTGCGGGGGCGCTCGACGACGACCGTCGCCGGCAACGCGGCCGCGTCCAGCCCACGCTCGGCCAGCACCGCGGCGGCGGTGTTTCTGAGCAGCTCGGCGAGGTCAGCGGGGGTCACGAGCGTCCATCCTATTGGCTGAGGTGCCCGCGCCCCGAATCCATTGCGGTGACGAAGCGGTCATCCGGATGCGTTAGGCTGTCGGGGCCCATTGGTGCAACAACAACGTTGTCGCGCCCCCGTAGCTCAGGGGATAGAGCGTCTGCCTCCGGAGCAGAAGGCCGCAGGTTCGAATCCTGCCGGGGGCACCAAGCAAAAGTGCTCTCACCAGCCAATATAGTCGTTATGATGGGGCCCTGGCGGCGGGACCCAACAGTCTTCCAACCTCAGCCGTCTTCGCTCGTAGTCCGGATTCGCTAGCTGTCATGGCGTGCGGACCGACCGAGGCTCGACACCTGGCCAGGCGTCAGACCATGTACCTACGATGAGTTCCCGAGTGGCTTTCAGGGCATCTCGACACGCGGCACCAACCGACGCCGAACGACCACACAGGGAGCCAATCGCAAAGTACAGTTTCGGCAGCTTAAACGGGGAGGTGACGGTGGGGATTGCTGACTCGCTAGAGGGCAGTGACCTCGTATTGCTCATGCTTGCGGCTCCGACGAAAGTCGCGTCCGCGGTTAACCGGGTAAATGGAATTACTCGGCTTGAAAAGCTGCTGTTCCTTGTACAGCAGGAGACGGACATTCCGAACGTCGTCAGCAAAGACAGATTACAATTCGTTGCGTATGACTACGGTCCATTCTCCAAAGACGTTTACCAAGCCGTCGAATTGCTCGAGGAGGCCGAGTTGGTCATAGAAGAGCGAGTTGTCGACGGCAGAACAATCGACAGCATGGAAGATGTTGACGTTACCGGGGCGGTTGAAGGCGATGAATACGTTGAGCGACAATTCTTGCTAACGGAAAAGGGCGCTGCGGTCGCGCGCCTTCTTGGACGCCACCATCCCGATGTCGTGTCCGCGCTCTCCGCCATCAAGGATCAGTACGCAGCTCGGCCACTGTCGTCATTGATACGTCACGTTTACCGCACATATCCCGACTCAGCGGTCAATTCGAAGATCGCTCATCGGTTCAGGTGAGTCAGGATGTCATCGCCGTGACGCTGTCATGGCTAGCTGAAGACGAACCTCATCGCTTCAAGTTTGATTCCGCGTGGTTGTTTCTGGTTACACCAGTCACTCTTTTCGCCGTTGCCGCTATAGTTCGTGGCTTCACAGCCGAAGATCGGGTTCGCAATAACTGTGCTAGCAAGATAGGCACCGTGAAAGACGCTGTCTTCTCTACCGAGGTGCATCCGGCTCTCGCGGAAATCGTCGTTAAAATCTACCCGTACTTTCCAAAGGAAATCGCCCAAATAATCATCGAAGATAGGGAATACCTCCGAGGCCAACCGGGACGTGACCCCGAACTGGAAGCGACGAGGATACTGAGCTATCGCGCATCGTTCGCGACTAGTCTCAGCTCTCTAGAAGAGCACTATGGGAAGATCCACCGTGCCAGTTCGGTGCATGGTCGACTTGTCGCCCACAGTCAGCGGTGCGCAGCAGCCATGGGATTTTTCCTGGTCGCATGGCTATACATCAGCTGTTACCTGATGCTGCCCACGGTTCAGTTTCCTAATGCTTTGACTATCTTCGTCGTCGCGTTATTCGCTGCCTCGGTAGGGTGGGCCGCCTGCGAGTGGTGGGGCGCCAACCGCGAGAACAACGCCCTGTCTACATTGGTTCGACGGGCGCAGCAGGCATCGACTGGACAAACATCGTGACAACCGTTGCCACCGCCGCGCGAGACCACACGCAAGTCGCCCGTCAGTCTGAGGCGGCGCTGATCGCCGTAACGGCTCGCCGATTGCGAAATGACTGGCCTACGAGAGCGATTGGCCTCGAAGTACGTTCGCACGGTAGGGCTCGTACCGATATATGCGTCCGTGTTCGCGACCTCTGTGAAGCGATCGGAAGCGATTTGGTTGTCGGCATCGAAGTGAAGTTAACAGATTGGAATCGTGCACTTCGGCAAGCTGCATTGAATCGCTACGCGGTTGATGCATCGATGATCGCCATGCCAGCGAGCCGACTGAACGAAACGATCGTCCGGGCCGCAGACGACTACGGCGTGGGTGTGCTCGCGTTGAGGCCCCGGGCAATCGAGGTTGTGGTTCCCGCAACAGCAAGTTGCCCGGATGCTGCCCTTCACGCACGAATAGTCGCGCAACTTGTTCCGGTGCGAGCTAGGGGAAAGCTCAAGGTGAATCAAATCGTGAAGGGGCGATAAACAGGATGCGCCATCTGCTTGCCTACGGGAACAGCGATCAAGCGAGCTTCCGTAACGCCGAGGTTCGAAACTCGTTCGACGTGATGACAGTTCCAGGAACTATCGCGGCTTACTACCCCGAGGCGACCGCCGGGTTCGTCCTGTCGAGCCAGATCGACTATTTGATTGACCCGCGTACTCCGCTCTTTCAGGACTTCCTTGACGCCCCGCGCGCATCGCACTTTGCTCTGGCCGAGTGGCATGGGTCAACTGTTGCTGCGACGTTAGGTGACGACGGGGCCAACTTCGATACAGCCTTCTGGTCGCCCGATGTCGTCGACGAAATGGTAAGGGAAGTAGTTCGTCGCCAACGCGAGTACGACGAGAACGGGCCGCTCGTTCAAACGAAGCTAGATCGGTACGCGGCTTTACTTGCAGAGGCTTTGGCCGAGCAAGGTGAGCAACGACCGGCACGAGAAACGAAGAAACCATATTGCATTCTTGCGCCATACTTCGCCGTGTCGGGGGTCGATGATCCGTGGTGGCAAGTGATGCAGTCGGTTTGGAGTACTTGCGCTTCGCTGCGTCAGCCGAAAGAGATTATCCCGGTTCTCTGCGTCGATGGGCGACCGCAGAAGGCCGTTGATGGCGTAACGACGCTTGAAGCTCTGTTGCCACTAGTTCCACAATCGCTGTCGAGAGCGTGCTTCTTCTGGATTACGAACTTTGATGAACGCAAGGCGTCCGAGGAGCAGCTACGCCATCTCTGGCAGGTCGTAGTCAACAATGGAGATTCCCGAAGTCTTGTAAACATGTATGGTGGTTTCTTCAGCATTTGCCTTCGCTACGCGGGATTGGCGGCGTTTGGAAACGGCTTGACGTACAGCGAGTTCCGCGATTGGCCTGCACTGAATGCTACAGGTGCCGCCCCTCCGCGGTATTACGTTCGGGATCTGCACGCGTTCCTTTCGCCCGCCGTCGCTGCCCAACTCGTGGCCGCGGACGATTCTTTCGTATGCCCGTGCTCGGCTTGCACTGACTGGCGAGCAACCGGACAAACGATTGCCTCGCTGCCCTACCACGATCTCAAGAGGCACTTCGCGCTTGCGCGGCGATGGGAGCTTGATACAACGGAGAGCTCGACTCCGACCGACATAGCAGCGACCCTGCGCAACGCGAAAGAACGACTCGACTTAGCGCGAAGCAACAACATGGTCCTGGGATCGCTGCAGCCAGCCGATTATCTCAACCGTTGGAGCGCCGTCCTTACAAATCCTTGAAGGCCGGGTACGGTACTCAATACGGCGTCGCAATCCTTCGACCCGCAGTGACACGACGTAGTATTCAGCTCGCCGCTTGCAGGTGTGCAGCTTGGCCTCGGCAAAGAAACCGTAGTTACTCGCGGCCCGGTCTCACCCGTACCAAGCGCCTCGAGAGTCGCTAATGCGTTGCCGCATCGGCTGGTCAATAGCGATCGATCAGTGCGCCGCCTAAAATCATGGGGTTATGGGGCAAGATTCATTGCAGGTCGTGCCCGCCGAGCTAGTCGCTACAGCGGCCCAGTGGCAGGCGCTTAGTTCCCAGTTCATTGGGGCGCCGCCGTCGCCGGGGCTGTCATTCGAGGCCACGACGGCGGCCGTGAATGCCCTCAACGCGGCGATCGGCGCTACTGCGGCGTCATTCGTAGCGCGCACGCAGGAAACGGTCGGCGGGGTGACCACGGCATCCGGCGGATACCTCAGCCAGGAGGCCACATCGGCGGCCGCGATGAATGACGTGACAAACGTGAGGGTGGTCTGATGCCCGCCACACTCTCGCAGATCCTGGCGTGGTCCACCGAGCACCTCATCGAGGCTGCCGGCTATTGGACGCAAACCGCCGACCGCTGGGAAGACGGCTTCTTGACGATGCGCAACCAGGCGCAATCCATCGCGTGGCGTGGTGCTGGCGGTGACGCGCTGCGAGAACGCACCCAGGCCGACCTGTCCGTCGTCAGCGCCAAGGCCGATCTATTGCGGCAGGCCGCTGGAATAGCCCGCAACGGTGCCAGCGACATCAGCGCAGCCCAGCGCCGCGTCGTCTACGGCATCGAAGACGCCCAGAACGCGGGATTCACTGTCGGAGAAGACTTGTCAGTGACCGACACCCGCAGCACCAGCCCGGCAGAACGGGCCGCGCGCCAAGCTCAGGCCGAAGCGTTCGCCGCTGACATCCGTTTGCGCGCCGAACAACTCGACGGGGCCGACACCAAGGTCGCCGCTCAGCTCACCGCCGCTACTGCCGGTCTCGGCGGCAGCGGCTTTGCGCCAGCCTCGAGTCCAAACTCCAATCACGGCGCAGCCGCCGCCGACCGCACGACACCTGGCTCGAACCGCAACGGGGTGCGCCTTGTCGACTTCAAGCAGGACGGCGGCCCACAACCACAACCGCAACCCCAGCCTGGGGCTCCGCAGCCAGCGCAGCAGCCCAGCTTCTTAGACCAGTACAAGCAAGCTCTCACGTCACCCGGCCAGCCAGCGCAGCCGGCTGCCACACCTATGCCGGCATTCGGTCCGCGACCAGACCCCGGTCCTCAGCCGGCGCCAGGACCGATGCCTACCGTGCCGCCTCAACCGAGCTTCGGGCAGTGCGTAGGGGGTCAGGTGAAAGCTAACGTCGGCAAGGATATGGTCAAAGGCGGATTCGAGACAGGCATCAAGGGTGCGATCGTCGGTGCGGCAGGTGGCGGAATAGCCACTCCCGAGTTCGCCGGCGCAGGGGCGTTGCCCGGGGCCGTCCTCGGCTTTGTCGGCGGGTTCGCGAAGGGTGTAGAGGAAGCCCCCGTCAAAGCGGCGCTAGAAGGCGCAGCCGAATGCGCCGATGTACCGATACCGGGGTGGATGAAGTGATCAACATCAAACGGGCGGTGCTCATTCTGCCGCTGTATGTTGCCGCGCTGACTGCCGTCGACATGGTGTTCCATTCAACTCGCGTCAACCCCAGCAAGTCTGTTCCAGTCTGGATAGTCGTCGGTTTTATTGCCTCTGCAATAGCCGTAGTTGCCGTAGGGATCTGGTACTTCACTCAACGGGCCAGCGGCAAGATTTCACAGAAACGCGAGCACGCTTACATAGCGCTCCTCGTCGGCGTAATGGCGTCCCTTTTTGCCGGCGACGTACTGGGTAGCATGGCATCACTTCTTTTAGGCGGCAGGTCGGTGTGGGCCATGGCGCCAAGCTATGCACTCTCATACGTCGTCTTATTGTGGGCGATAGCGTGGACGTCGAAAGCGCTGGATAGTCGCGCTGGCAACGCAGATGACCGCAGCGGCACCCCACGCTAAACACTTCACTTCCAGCGAGACCCGCCGCGATGGGGCTCGCGGGTTTCGTCGGCGGGTTCGTTAAGGGCCTTCTCGAAGCGCCCGTAAAGTCAGCCGTCGAAGGCGCAGTGGAATGCGCTGACATTCCGGTACCGGGGTTGCCGAAGCCGTGATCAACCTGAAGCGCGCGGTCCTACTCTTGCCGGCGTACATCGCCGCGATGATCACGTCGACATTGTGTTCAAGTCAGCCCACATAGCCCCCAGCAAGCCCCTGCCGGTGTGGCTCGTGGCGGGATTCATCGCCTCGGCGATCGTCGTTGTCGCCGTTGGGATCTGGTACTTCACTCAACGAAGATCGGGCAAGGTCACACGCAAGCGGGAGCACGCCTACATCGCCATCATGGCGGGAGTGGCGGTATCGGGATTCGTAGGCGACACCGTGAGCGGCGTAGCCGGGCTGTTCATGGGCGGGAAGTCGTTGTGGGTCATGGTGCCGAGCTACGCGCTCGCTTACGTCGTTCTCCTGTGGACGATTGCGTTCACCGCGAAAGCGCTTGACGGTGGTGCCGGCAATGTCGATCAGCGCAGCGGTTCCGCGCACTGAACCAACACCGCGGTGACCGCGGTAGCCCTGGAGATTTCTGCGGCAGTCATTGTTGTCGGGACGTGGGCATAGCCATACGAAACCAGCGTCGGCGGCGGCCTACCAAACGCGAAGCGCCCGTGAGGGATTAGGCCGGCGCCCGGCTCAGGATGAACGCCTCGATATGGCGATCGCCAGCCCGCACCTCGTATTTTCGCCAACCGGGATACAGCTCGACACCTTTGGCCCAGATCTGGTCGCGCTCGTCGGGCGTGGCCAGCCGCGCGGTGGCATGCCAGCTGTCGCGCCCGACCGTGACCGTCGCTTCCGGGTGGCCCTTGAGGTTGAAATACCAGGCCGGATGCTTGGCGCCGCCGAAGTTGGATGCGATCAGGGCCAGGCCCTCGGGATGCGGAATCCCGTACACGGGGACGGTGCGCGACTCACCGGATTTGGCGCCCGTCGTGGTGAGCATGACCACCGGGATGCCGGTTGCCAACCCGGCGAAGCTGCTCCGCCCGCCGGTGGCCTTAGCGACGAGGCGGTCGAGGTGATGCGCCGTCGGGCGCAGCAGCGCCACGCCGGCGGTCGTGGACGCGAAGCGGCGCATCAACCGGTGAAAAGCATTCGCATCGTCGAACGATCGCCCGGACATGGCCTCAGTGTGACTCGCCGGACGGCGTCGAGGGGCGTTTTGGCCCGACCGGGGCGAGCTGTCGAAAAAACGAGCCACAGGCGTCACAGGCGGCGTTAAGCTGCTGGTCGTGGGCGTGCGGGTGGTCACGAAGAGCGCCGGCCGATGGCTGGCGGTCGCGGCCTCCCTCGTCATCTCCGCCGCCATGATCCACGCCCAGGGCACCAAGCCGCGCTGCTGCCCCGCGCCACCGGCGGCGGCGCCCACCCCCAGCGCCACCGCCTCCAGCGCCGCCGCGAACCCACCGCCGGCCGGCGCACCGCGCACCGCCAGTCCTGCCGAGGTGGAATCGCTGACGGCCCTGGCGCCACCCGCCCCGTCCGCGGGGCAGCAATTCCAGCTCGCACTGCCGCACAGCGTGGGCTCCGAGGACCGGCTGCAGGTCAAGACCATCTGGGCGGCGCGCGCCATCAGCGTGCTGTTCCCCCAGATCACGACCATCTACGGGTATCGGGAAGACCCGTTGCCGTGGCACCCCAACGGGCTGGCGATCGACGTGATGATCCCGAACTACCACACCCCCGAAGGCATCGAGCTCGGCAACCAGATCGCCGGCTACGCCCTGGCGAACGCCAAACGCTGGGGAATCAATCACGTGATCTGGCGGCAGAAGATCTATCCGGGCGTCGGCGGGGGCAACTGGATGGCGGACCTGGGCTCCGAAACCGCCGACCACTACGACCATGTCCACATCGCCACCGACGGCGGCGGTTACCCGAGCGGGCACGAGACCTATTACATCGCGTCGATGACCCCTACGCCGCCGGACTGAACGGCCGAGCCGTTGCGCGGCAACGGGATTGCCACCACCGAACGCTCGCCTTGCTGACGGCGCCGGTCGTCGGGCATAAATGCGTTTGCGCGGTTTGCGCCGTTCCGCGCGCAACCCGGCGTCATAGCCCGCATACTGAGCCGGTTGCACCCCACCGAAAGAAGGAGCCACGCATCATGTCTGTTTGCGGGCTACGCATGTTATGCATTCCGGCCGCCGTTGCTGCGGCGTTGACCGTAGGTAGCGGGATCGCCGTCGCCGACGACGACGGGTACCTCGCCCAACTGAAGAAGATCGGCGTCGCCTGGCAGCCGGGCGGCGACACCACGCTGATTCAGCTGGGCCACGCGATCTGCTCGGACCGCGCCGCGGGCAAAACCCCGGACGAGCTGGCCGCCGATGTGCATTCCGGCCTGAACAGTTCCTTCAACTACGCCGACGCCACCGCCATCGTCAGCGCCGCGGAATCCAACTACTGCCCCTGATCCGTCACGGGCGCGCCGGTTGATTCCGGGCGCAACAGGAACAGGCCGTACGCGGCGATCGACTGCGCGTCGGCGATGACGCCCGTCCGGATCATCTGCTCGACGTCGTCGCGGGAGAACCAGGCGCTGCGCATGTCCTGCTCCTCGTGCTCGCGGTCGGCTTCACCCTCGACGATCCCGGTGGCCAGGAACACCCAGCCGCGCTGACTGCTCATCCCCGGGGCCACGTCGAGCCGGCCCAGCGACTCGAACGTCGTTGCGCGCAATCCGGTTTCCTCGCGCAGCTCGCGCCGGGCCAGCTCGACGGGATCGGCGTCGGCCAACTCCGGAGCGGTGCCCTGGGGAAACTCCCAGCGCCGCTCCCCGATCGGGTAGCGGAACTGCTCCACCAACCCGAAACGGCGCCCGTCGTAGGGCATCACCAGCGCGTACGAAGGCTTGTCGACCACGCTGTAGATGCCCGCGCTGCCGTCCGGGCGGCGGATGTCGTCCTCGCGCAACACCATCCACGGGTTGCGGTAGATCTCCCGGCTGGCGAGGCGTTCGATGAAAGTCACGCCGCCCAGTATCGCGACGAACACCACACCCGACACGGCCAGGAGTAGCGTCCCGATTCATGCCGTCCGCAGAAGCCATCACCGACACCGTGAATCGCTACCTGGCGCTCGTCGCCACCGGTACCGCCGACGACATCGTGACCCTGTACGCGGCCGACGCCACCATCGAGGATCCGATCGGCGCCGACATTCGCCGCGGGCACGACGCGATCCGGGCCTTCTATGCGGGATTCCAGGACGCCAAGAAGGACACCGAACTCGCCGAATTGCGGGTCTCCGGCAGCGAAGCCGCCTTCCTGTGGCACCTCACGCTCGACGCCGGCGACACCCGGACCCGCATCTCGCCCATCTCGACGATGTCGTTCGACGAGGACGCCAAGATCACGGCGATGCGCGCGTTCTGGTCCCCGACCGACGTCCAGGTCCTCTAGCACCGCCTTACCGCGTCGCACTGGCGTCAATCGGCATGGTGCCCGATAGTCGTAGCAACACCGTGAGCGCCAATGTCATCAAGAGGTGGGGTTATGCGTGACGACTCACCCCGGATGAGTCCGCGCCGCCACATCATCGTCAGCGGTGACGACGTGCTGGCGACCACCATCGCCGAGGAACTGAACCGCGCGGGCGCCACCATCGTCAAGCTGCCCAGCGAGGAACTCGCCGGCGCCGACCTCGCCCGCGCCAGCGCCATCGTGTGCGCCGGGCGCGACGACGCCAAGAATCTCGAAATCGCCTTGCTGGCAAGGAAAACCAACCCGCACGTGCGGGTGGTCGCCCGGTTGGGCAACGACGTGCTGCGCGGGGCGGTGGCCGCCGACAACGGCCCCGGCGCCATCCTCGACGTCGCCGACCTCGCCGCCCCCTCGGTCGTCGAGGCCTGCTTGTCGAGCAGCACCCACCCGGTCCGGGCGGCCGGCATCGACTTCTTGGTGTCGGGGGCCGAGGCACCCCGCGACGCGACGCTTCGGGAGATCTACGGCGACCTGGCGCCGGTGGCGGTGATCCACGGCAACGACGGCGCCACCCCCGGCGAGGTGGTGCCCTGTCCCGGCCGGGACCACCGGGTGCGCGCCGGCGACTGGACCGCCATGATCGGCAGCGCCGACGAACTGGCCGCGCGCGGCATCAGAACACCGCGGCCCCCCGCGACCCGTTCTCGCCAGACGTGGCTGCGGCGGGTGTTGGACGCCGCCCGCGCCATGCGCGACGACGTCAACCCGATGCTGTTCCCCGCGATCCTGCTCGCACTCACCCTGCTGCTGGTGTCCACGGTCATCGTGCACTTCTCCTACACCAAGCCGCGGCTGTCCTGGCTGGACGCCCTGTACTTCACCGCCGAGACCATCACCACGGTGGGCTACGGCGAGTTCACCTTCGCCCACCAGTCCGCCTGGCTGCGAATCTTCGCCGTGGGCCTGATGTTCGCGGGCGTGACGACCACCGCGCTGCTCGTCGCGTTCCTGGCGGACCTGCTGCTGTCGCGGCGCTTTCTGCAGTCGGCCGGGCTGCGGCGGGCACGCCACCTGCGCAACCACATCATCGTGGTCGGGCAGGGATCGTTCGGCAGCCGCGTCGTCGCCGACCTGACCGCCGCCGGTTACGACGTCGCGGTGATCGAGCGCGACGAGAACAACCGGTTCCTGTCCACCGCGGCCGAACTCGACGTGCCGGTGATCTTCGGGGATGCGACGCTGCGCCAGACGCTGGAGTCGGCCCGGGTCGACCGGGCCCGGGCCGTCGCGGTGCTGACCCAGGACGACATGGTCAACATCGAGATCGGGATCGTGCTGCGCGAGATGCTGGGGCCGCGGGTGATGCCCGAGGTGAACCGGCCCGACGTGCCGATCGTGCTGCGCATCTATGACCGCACCCTGGGCGATGCGGTGGCCAAGCGGTTCGGGTTCGAAAACGTCCGATCCACCGTCGACCTGGCGGCGCCCTGGTTCATCGGCACCGCGATGGGCCTGCAGGTGCTGGGCACGTTCTCGGTCGGGCAGCGGTCCTTCATGGTCGGCGCCATGCACGTGGCGGCCGGCAGCGAGCTCGACGGGCTGCGGATGTTCGAAATGTCCACCCAGACCCGGGTCATCGCGATCACTCGTCGGGACACGCCCGTCGAGCTGCATCCCCGCCGCGACGCCTGGCTCCGGGCCGGCGACACCGTCTACCTGGTGGGTCCGTATCGCGAGCTGCTGGAGACGCTGCGCAAGGGGCAGCCGCCCCAGCAGCCCGCCAACGAGGAGCGGCCCGCGGACAAGGCGACGACCTGAGGGCCGCGGCACGGCAGATGCGGGTCATGACGCCGACCAGTCCAGCGACCCCTGGGCGCCGGCGCCGCCCGCCTGGCCGTCGCGCCGGGCGCACCATCCGGCCAGCTCCTGGCGGGCCGCCAGGGTCACCGGGTGCTCGTCACCGAGCACCCGGCTCTCCTCCTCGACCAGTGCCTCCCATGCCGCGACCGCGTCGGTGACACCGGCCCGCTCCGGCGCCCACAGCGTGAACATGTGTCGCGCCATCAGCACGTGCGCGTGGTCGTCTCCCAGCTTCTCGCGCAGCTCACCGATCAGCGGCTCCAGCTCGGCGACGGCCGCGGGGACGTCGCCGGCGCGGCCCCGCCAGATCGACAACATCAGTTGCGTGCCCAGGGTGTCGGTGTGATCGGCGCCGAGCACCCGGCGCCGCGCGGCCAGCACCTGCTCGCCCTCGGCCATCGCGCCGACGAAATCGCCTATCTCCCAACGCTTCTCGGCGATCTTCTCGCGGGCCACCAGGGTGTTCTCGTGGTCGGCGCCCCAGACCCGCTGTTCGTCGGCGAACAGCTGCGACCATTCGGCCAGCGACGACAACGCGGCCTGCTGTCGACTGGCCAACAGGTGCCGCGCGGTCAGGGTACTCAGATGATCGGGGCCGAGCACCTCGACGAGGTCGGGTATCAACCGCTCGAACTCCTCGTAGGCCACCGCGCACTCGCCCGCCCGCAGCCGCAGGGTGGCCAGCGACACCTTGAGTTCCAGGGCGGTGGGATGGCGTTCGCCCAGCGTTGCCCGGCACAGCGTGACCAGCTCACCGGCCTGTCGCGCGGCCCCCACGAAATCGCCCTTGTTCGTGCACTCGGTCAACAGCCCGGTCAGTTCGGCCAGCGGGGCGGGCAATTCCTGCTGCGTCATGCCACCAATCAAATCGCCGCCGCGCCGGCCCGGCAATTCACCCCGACGCGCCCGGACCCGGCTACAGCCGGGCGGCGACGTCGGCCGCACGGCGCAGCTGGCCGACGTCCGAGCTGGTCGGGATCAGCTGCACCTCGTCGGCCCCGATCCCGGCGAATTTGCGCAGCACCTCTGCCAGCTCGTCCTCGTCACCGGCCCAGCCCGTCATCGGCGCCATGGCGTCGACGTAGTCGGCCGGTATCCAGTTCATGTAGCGCCGCAGGTGGCGGTGGACCTGCTCGCGGGCGGTCCGGGGCGAGCCGAACGCGAACCAGAACGAGGTGATCAGGTGGGGCGCGGGCTTGCCGGCCCGCGCCCAGGCGTCGCGGGTCACGTCGAACAGCTCGCGCTGCTTGGCGACGTCGAGGTCCAGCGTGGTGCCGGCCAGCCCGTCGGCCCAGGCGGCCGCGCTGCGAATGGTCTTGGGTCCGATGCTGCCGACGAACAGCGGCGGTCCGCCGGGCTGCACCGGCGCCGGCCCGACCGGCAACACGGATTCGGTCAGCTTCTCCCCCGCCCACACCCGCTTCATCACCGCCACCCGCTCGGCCATGCCGCGCATCGTCTGGGTCGCCGGGTCGGCGCCGACTGCGTGGTAGTCCTCCTGCCGACCGCCCACGCCGATGCCCACGCTCAGCCGCCCGCCGCTGAGCAGGTCGCCGGTCGCCAGTCCCTTGGCGAGCAGCACCGGGTCGTGCAGTTGCGGCACGATCACCGTGGTCAGCAGCCGGACCCGCTCGGTCCAGGCGGCCAACGCGCCCAGCAGTGTCAGGCTGTCCGGGTTATCGAAGGCGATGCGCTCGCCCCAGCACAGCGACGAGAACGGGCCCTCGTCGATGGTGCGCGCCCAGGTCTCGAGCACCGTCGCGTCCAGATCCGGCTCCATCACCGGCATGGTCATCGCTACCCGCACGATGGGGATTCTGGCATGTTTAACATTCGGCCCTTCAGTGGAACCATGGGGCGAATGGGTCTGACCAACACCTCCATCGCGCATGTGCGCCTGACCGTGACCGACATCGAGCAGTCACGGCGGTTCTACGAGAGCGTGTTCGGTTGGCCGGTGCTGCTGGAGGTGCCCGACAACGCCGACGCGTCCACTCGTGAGCAGTTGAGCTTTTTGTTCGGCGGTGTCATCTACGACCTCGGCGGCACGCTGCTGGGGCTGCGGCCGGTGGCCACCGACCGCTTCGACGAGGACCGCACCGGCCTGGACCACATCGCGTTCCGGCTCGACAGCAGGGACGAATTGGATGCGGCCGCAGCGCATTTGGACGAGCTTGGCGTCGCTCACGAGCCGGTCAAGGACATCGGCCCGGCCTACATCCTGCAGTTCCGCGATCCCGACAACATCGCCCTGGAGCTGACCGCCCCGAAGTAGCCGCCCGGCGCGTTGTCGCCGCGGCCGCGCGGTGGTTGACTGGACAGAACCATGACCATCAGTTTCAACCACACCATCGTCGCCTCACGCGACAAACGGGAATCCGCGGAGTTTCTCGCCGAGTTGTTCGACCTGCCCGGCCCAAAACCGTTCGGCCACTTCATGGTCGTCGAACTCGACCACGGCGCCAGCCTGGACTACGCGGACGCCCCCGACGGCGCGGACATCCCGCGCCAGCACTACGCGTTCTTGGTCTCCGAGCAAGAGTTCGACACCATCTACGGCAAGATCCGCGCCCGCGGCCTGGAACACTGGGCCGACCCCGGCGCCCGGCGTCCCGGCGAGATCAACCACAACGACGGCGGGCGCGGGGTGTACTTCCTGGATCCCTCCGGCCACGCCATGGAGATCCTCACCCGCCCGTACGGGTCGGGCGCGGCGAACTAGTCGCCGGTGCGCGCGGTGCCGTGCCGCTGGCTTTCCTGCTTGCGGTAGTCGTCGGCCAGCTGCGCGACATGCTTGGGCAGGCTTCCGGTGGCGACGTCGGCCAGGGTGGTTTCCTCCAGCACCAACCGCATGCTGGCCCGCAGCGCCCGCCAGACGTCGGTGAGCGCGGCGGTCGGCCCCGAGTAGGGCAGGTCGCCCAGCCCGATGTCGCGGACGCTGGCCAGCGGCCCATCGATGCAGCGCAGCACGTCGGCGATGCTGATGTCCTTGCCGGGGCGGGCCAATTCGTAGCCGCCCTCGCGACCGCGATGACTGCGCACCAGCCGATCGGTGCGCAGATTGGTCAGGATGTCGACGAGGAATTGCGGCGGAATGCCCTGCGCCTGGGCCAGATCGTCGGTCTTGACCAGCGTCCCGTCGGGCACCGTGGCGAGCTGGATCATCGCCCGCACGGCGTACTCCGCCTTCGCTGACATCCGCACCCTCAGGATTGTGCCACCCGGAGCGGCGATTTCGATGCAGCCTGGCTGACCCGGCGGGCTACCCGCGTGATTCCAGCAGGTCGATCACCCGCTGCGCCTGCTCCTCGACGGTGCCGTCCGGGGTGAGCCGCAGGTCGGGCTTCGCCGGCGGCTGATACGGGCTGTCGATGCCGGTGAACTGGGTGATCTCGCCGGCCCGCGCCTTGGCGTACAGACCCTTGGGGTCACGCTTTTCGCATTCCTCGATCGGGGTGTCGCAGAACACCTCGATGAAGTCGAAGCCGGCGTCGGCGTGCACTTTGCGCGCCAATTCGCGTTGCTCGGCCAGTGGGCTGATCGCCGGAACCAGCACGACGTTGCCGCAATCGGCCAGCAGCGCCGCCACGTGAGCGAGCCGGCGCAGGTTCTCCGCCCGGTCGGCCATGGAGAAACCAAGGTCCGCGTTGAGCCCGTGCCGAAGGTTGTCGCCGTCGAGAACATAAGCCTGCGCACCCTTTTCGAGCAGCTTCTGCTCGACCAGCATGGCCACCGACGACTTGCCGGAACCGGACAGACCGGTGAACCACACCGTCTTGCCGCGGGGCCGCGCCGCGGCGATCGCTGATGACTTGTGCCGCACCGTGTTCGGGCTCGCGGCCTGGGCCGAGGCGTCGCGCAGCACCATGCCCGCGGCCACCGTGCCGTTGGTGTGCGGGTCGATCAGGATGAACGAGCCGGTGCTGGGGTTGCGGGTGTACTCGTCGAGCAGCAGGGGCACCTGGGTGCGCAGCGAAATACGGCCCAGCTCATTGAGTTTCAGCGCCGTCGCGGTCTTGTCCCGATGCAGCGTGTTGACGTCGAGCCGGTAATCGAGCCCGGTCACCCTCGCGTGCGTGGTGCGGGTGGTGTGCTTGATGACGTAGTCGCGGCCCGGTTCCAGCGTCGTGTTGTCGGCCATCCAGCACACCGTCGCGTCGAAATCCTGGGCGATCCTGGGCTGGTTGTGGGTGCGCGCGATCAGATCCCCGCGCGAGATGTCGATCTCGTCGGCCAGGGTCAGCGACACCGCCATCGGTGGGAACGCTTCTTGCACCGGGCCGTTCGGGCCCTCGATCGCGGTGATCCGGGTGCGCTTGCCGACCGGCAGCACCACGACCTCGTCGCCGGGACGCATCACGCCGCTGGCGACGGTACCGGCGTAGCTGCGGTGGTCCTGATGCTCGTGGGTGTGCGGACGGATCACGTACTGCACCGGGAACCGCACGTCGACCAGGTTGCGGTCACCGGCGATGTACACCTCTTCGAGGTGCGACAGCAGCGCCGGCCCCTCGTACCAGGGTGTCTGATCCGACTTGGTCACCACGTTGTCGCCGTGCAGGGCCGAAATCGGGATGGTGGCCACGTCGTGCACGTCCAGGCGCGCGGCGAAGGCGTGGAATTCGTCTCGGATGGACTCGAATTTCTCTCTGTCCCAACCGATCAGGTCCATCTTGTTGACCGCGAGCACGATGTGCTGGATGCCCAGCAGCGAGGCCAGGAAGGCGTGCCGGCGGGACTGCTCCAGCAGGCCGTGCCGCGCATCGACCAGCACGATCACCAGCTGCGCGGTCGACGCGCCGGTCACCATGTTGCGGGTGTACTGGATGTGGCCGGGCGTGTCGGCGATGATGAATTTCCGCTTGGGCGTGGCGAAGTAGCGGTAGGCGACGTCGATGGTGATACCCTGCTCGCGTTCGGCCCGCAGGCCGTCGGTGACCAGCGCCAGGTCGGTGTAGTCGTGGCCGCGGTCCTTCGAGGTCTGCTCCACCGCCGCCCACTGGTCTTCCATCACGGCCTTGGAGTCGTAGAGCAGCCGGCCGATCAGCGTGGACTTGCCGTCGTCGACGGATCCCGCAGTGGCCAAACGCAATAGCGTGGTTGGGGCGGCCATCAGAAGTACCCCTGCCGCTTGCGGTCTTCCATGCCGGCCTCCGAGATCCGGTCGTCCGCCCGGGTCGCCCCGCGCTCGGTGAGCCGGGACACCGCGGTCTCGGCAATGACCTCGTCCACCGTGGCCGCCTGCGATTCCACACAGCCGGTGCAGGTGACGTCCCCGACGGTGCGGAACCGCACCGTCGCCTCGAACACCGGCTCGTCGGGATTGGGTTGCATGTTCCGGTCGACCGCGAGCAGCATGCCGTCGCGGCGAAACACCTTGCGCCGGTGGGCGTAATAGATGGACGGCAGCGCGATGTTCTCGGCGCCGATGTAGGACCAGATGTCGAATTCGGTCCAATTGGACAGCGGGAACACCCGGATGTGCTCGCCCTTGTGGTGCCGGCCGTTGTAGAGGTTCCACAGCTCGGGCCGCTGCGCCTTCGGATCCCACTGCCCGAACTCGTCGCGGAAGCTGAACACCCGCTCCTTGGCGCGGGCCTTCTCCTCGTCGCGACGCGCCCCGCCGAACGCGGCGTCGAACTTGTTCTCGCGGATGGCGCGCAGCAGGGTCACGGTCTGGATCGGGTTGCGTCCCTGCTTCGGCTCGACCACCCGTCCGGCGTCGATGTCGTCCTGCACTGAGGCGACCACCAAGCGCAGGCCGTGCTGCTTGACCAACTCGTCGCGGGTGGCGATCACCTCGTCGAAGTTGTGCCCGGTGTCGACGTGCATCACCGGGAACGGCAGCCGTCCGGGCCGGAAGGCCCGCAACGCCAGGTGCAGCATGACGATCGAGTCCTTGCCGCCGGAGAACAGCAGCACCGGGCGCTCGAACTCGGCGGCGACCTCACGGATGATGTGGATCGCCTCCGCCTCCAGCGAGCGCAGATGGCTCAATTCGTACTGTCCGGCGGCGGGCGCCGTCTGCAGATCAGCGGTCATGGCTTCCTTCGGCAACGTCGGAGATAAAACCTGGCAGAACTGACCATATTTGGCATCTTAACGATCTATGAGACCAGCCGGCGCCGGCGCTGTCAACTCCGGCGCGGGCGGCGTCACCGTCACGCCGGAGTGGGCGCGGTGCTTTGCCGGCGGGGCGCGGTGCGAAAACATGGGCGGATGACTTCTTCCACTTCTTCCGCTTCCGAATCGGCCGCCGCCCCGAGCGGTCGCGACGTGATCGCCCAGTTCCTGCCCCAGTCGCCGTTCGTCGTCAAGCTCGGCATAGTGGCCGAGCGGCTGGACGAGGACGAGGTCCGGCTGCGGCTGCCCTGGGATCCCTCCAACGTGACGATCGGCGACATGGTGCACGGCGGCGCCATCGCCACGCTGGCCGATCTCACCGTGATGGCGGCGGCGTGGTGCGGCGCCCAGGCGCCGCCGCAGCTGCGCGGGGTGACGGTGTCGATGGCCCTGGACTTCATGGCCCCGGCCCGGCCAGCGACGTGATCGGGGTCGGCCGGGTACTGCGGCGGGGCCGGTCGGTGGTCAACTGCGAGGCCGAGATCGTCGACCCGCAGGGCACGCTGGTGGCCAAGGCGCTGGCCACCTACAAGGTGGGGTGAGCCGGCCGGCGCCCGAGTTGTCGGCCGGCGCCCGAGTTGTCGGCCGGCGCCCGAGTTGTGTCGGCCGGCGCCCGAGTTGTCGGCCGAGCGTGCACCCACGGTGACGTTCGGGCCGTTTTTTCGCGCTGACTACACGCTCGCCGGACGAGTCTAGGGCTTGACCTCGTCGAGCTTGCCCGTGGCGACGTCGAACACGAATCCGCGGGCCGAGACGTGCTTGGTGACGAACGGATTGGCCTCGATGCGGCGCAGCGACTGCCGGACATCCTCGGCCAGATCCGCAAAGGCCTCCGCCGCCCAGGGCGGTTTGATCCCGGTCTCCTCCTGGATGCCGCGCTTGAAGTCGTCGTCGGTGAAGGTGAGCATCCCGCAGTCGGTGTGGTGGATCAGGATGATCTCCCGGGTTCCCAGCAGCCGTTGGCTGATGGCCAGTGAGCGGACCACGTCGTCGGTGATGACGCCGCCGGCGTTTCGGATGACGTGGGCCTCCCCCTCGCGCAGGCCGAGGATGCGATACACGTCCAGCCGCGCGTCCATGCACGCGACGACCGCGACGTGTTTGCTGGGTGGCATCGGCAGTGGTCCCTCGAAGCTGCGCGCGTACCCGGCATTGTGGGCCAGGTAGTCATCGGTAACCGCCATGCCAGTCTCCTCGAAAATTTGCTACGCGGACTGCCGCCGCGACGGATCTTAACAATCGGGTACCTGATTTTCACCGTTGGCAATCAGCACGATCGGAAGGTTCGCGTTCGTCTGGCTAACCTGTCCCAATGCGGCACTGTGGTGGGGCATGACTCGCTTTCTGGCGCGCCGGTTGCTCAACTACCTCGTCCTGCTGGCGCTGGCGTCGTTCCTGACGTTCTGCCTGACGTCGGTGGCGTTCAAGCCGCTGGACAGCCTGTTGCAGCGCAGCCCGCGGCCCCCGCAGGCCGTCATCGATGCGAAGGCCCACAGCCTGGGTCTGGACGAGCCGATCCCAATCCGCTACGCGCACTGGGCTTCACACGCGGTCCGCGGCGACTTCGGCAAGACCGTCACCGGGCAGCCGGTGGGCGCCTCGCTGGGGCGCCGCGTCGGAGTGACGCTGCGGCTGCTGGTGATTGGTTCGCTGATCGGCACCGTCGCGGGGATCGCGGCCGGCGCGTGGGGCGCCATTCGGCAGTACCGCCTCAGCGACCGCGTGGTCACCATGCTGGCGCTGCTGGTGCTGAGCACCCCGACCTTCGTCATCGCCAGCCTGTTGATCCTCGCCGCGCTGCGAGTCAACTGGGCCCTGGGCGTACAGGTTTTCGACTACACCGGTGAGACGTCGCCGGGCGTGACCGGTGGGGCCGCCGCGCTGCTCGACCGGCTGCGGCATCTGGTGCTGCCGTCGCTGACCCTGGCGCTGGCCGCCGCGGCGGGATACAGCCGCTATCAGCGCAACGCGATGCTCGACGTCCTCGGCCAGGATTTCATTCGCACCGCCCGCGCCAAGGGGCTCACCCGCCGGCGCGCGCTGGTCAAGCACGGCCTGCGCACCGCGCTGATCCCGCTGGCCACCCTGTTCGCCTACGGGGTGGCCGGTCTGGTCACCGGGGCGGTGTTCGTGGAGAAGATCTTCGGCTGGCACGGCATGGGCGAATGGCTGGTGCAGGGCGTCGCGACGCAGGACACCAACATCGTCGCGGCGATCACGCTGTTCTCCGGCGCGGTGGTGCTGCTGGCCGGTCTGCTCTCGGACGTGTTCTACGCCGCTCTTGATCCGCGGGTCCGGGTGTCATGACCGCCCAGGCGAATGTCGATGGTGCTCACGGCTTTTCGGGCCACGAAGTGGCGGGCTTCGCCTCGCGGCGCACGCTGGTGCTGCGCAGGTTCGGCCGCAACCGGTTGGCGGTGACCTCGCTGACGCTGTTGGTGCTGTTGTTCGTCGGCTGCTACACGCTGCCCGCGGTGCTCCCATATTCCTATCAGGACCTCGATTTCGACGCGCTGCTGCAGCCGCCGAACGCGCGCCACTGGCTGGGCACCAACGCGTTGGGACAGGACCTGCTGGCGCAGATCCTGCGCGGGATGCAGAAGTCGATGCTGATCGGTGTCTGCGTCGCGGTCATCTCCACCGGCATCGCCGCCACCGTCGGCTCGATCGCCGGCTATTTCGGTGGCTGGCGCGACCGGGTGCTGATGTGGCTGGTGGACCTGCTGTTGGTGGTGCCCAGCTTCATCCTCATCGCCATCGTGACGCCGCGCACCAAGAACTCCGCCAATATCCTGATGCTCGTCCTGCTGCTGGCCGGGTTCGGCTGGATGGTCAGCTCGCGCATGGTGCGGGGCATGACGATGAGCTTGCGCGAGCGCGAATTCATCCGGGCGGCAAGGTATATGGGTGTGTCCAGCCGTCGTATCATCGTCGGGCATGTGGTGCCGAATGTGGCGTCCATCCTGATCATCGACGCCGCGCTCAACGTCGCCTCGGCCATCCTGGCCGAAACAGGTTTGAGTTTCCTGGGTTTCGGTGTCCAGCCGCCGGACGTGTCGCTGGGGACGTTGATCGCCAACGGCACCCAGTCGGCGACCACCTTTCCGTGGGTGTTCCTGTTTCCCGCCGGCGTCCTGGTGCTGATCCTGGTGTGCGCCAACCTGACCGGAGACGGCCTGCGCGACGCGCTGGACCCCGGCAGCGGGCCGGCCCGCGGTGGTCGCCGATGAGCCCGCTGCTGCAGGTGACCGACCTGGCCGTCACCTTCCCGGCCGGCGATGCGCCGGTGACCGCGGTGCGCGGCATCAGCTATCGCATCGAACCGGGGGAAGTCGTCGCCATGGTCGGCGAATCGGGTTCGGGGAAGTCTGTTTCGGCGATGGCCGTGATGGGACTGTTGCCCGAGCACGCCAGGGTACGCGGCTCGGTCCGGTTGCACGACACCGAGTTGCTGGGCCTGGGCGACGACGCGATGTCGCGGTTGCGCGGCCGGGCGGTCGGCATGGTGTTCCAGGATCCGATGTCGGCGCTGACGCCCGTGTACACCGTCGGCGATCAGATCGCCGAGGCGATCACGATCCACCAGCCACGGGTGGGCAGGAAGGCCGCCCGCGACCGCGCGGTGGAACTGCTTGAGCTGGTGGGCATTGCGCAGCCGCAGCGACGCGCCCGGGCGTTTCCGCACGAGCTGTCCGGCGGGGAGCGACAGCGCGTGGTCATCGCGATCGCGATCGCCAACGACCCCGACCTGCTGATCTGCGACGAGCCCACCACCGCGTTGGACGTCACCGTGCAGGCGCAGATCCTCGAGGTGCTCAAGACGGCCCGCGACATCACCGGCGCCGGGGTGCTGATCATCACGCACGACCTCGGGGTGGTCGCCGAGCTCGCCGACCGGGCGCTGGTGATGTACGCCGGTCGGGTCGTCGAATCGGCTGCGGTGGCGAGCCTGTACCGGGACCGCCGAATGCCCTACACCGTGGGCCTGTTGGGCTCGGTGCCGCGACTGGACGCCGCCCAGGGCACCCGGTTGGTGCCGATCCCGGGCGCGCCGCCGTCGCTGGCCGGCCTGGATCCGGGGTGCCCGTTCGCCCCGCGCTGCCCGCTGGCGATCGACGAATGCCGTTCACAGGAACCGGAATTGCTGCCCGTCGGCCCCGATCACCGGGCGGCGTGCATCCGCACCGACCAGGTCGACGGGCGCAGCGCGGCCGACATCTACGGGGTGCGCACCCAACCCCACCCGGGCGAGCCGGCCAACTCGCCCGTCCTCGTTCGGGTGCGCGAGCTGTCCAAGACCTATCGGCTGACCAAGGGCGTGTTACGCCGCAGCGCCGGCGAAGTGCGGGCGGTGGACCGGATCAGTTTCCAGCTGCGACAGGGCCGCACCCTGGGCATCGTCGGCGAGTCCGGGTCGGGGAAATCGACCACCCTGCACGAGATCCTGGAACTCGTTGCGCCGCAATCGGGGTCCATCGAGGTGTTGGGCACCGACGTCGCCGCGTTGAGCCCGGCGAGCCGACGCTCGCTGCGACGCGACATCCAGGTGGTCTTCCAGGACCCGGTCGCGTCGCTGGACCCGCGGCTGCCGGTCTTCGAGCTGCTCGCCGAACCGTTGCGGGCCAACGGCTTCGACAAGGACCACACCAACGCGCGCGTCGCCGAGCTGCTCGAGACTGTGGGGCTGCGACGGGCCGACGCGGCCCGCTACCCCGCGGAGTTCTCCGGCGGGCAGAAACAGCGCATCGGTATCGCGCGAGCGCTGGCGCTGCAACCGAAGATCCTCGCGCTCGACGAACCCGTCTCCGCACTCGACGTGTCCATCCAGGCCGGGATCATCAACCTGCTGCTGGACCTGCAAGCGCAATTTCAACTGTCCTATCTGTTTGTCTCCCATGATCTTTCGGTGGTCAAGCATCTCGCCCACGACGTGGCAGTGATGTACGCCGGATCCATCGTGGAGCAGGGCGACAGCAGTCAGGTCTTCGGCAACCCGCAACACGAATACACGCGGCGGCTGCTGGACGCGGTGCCACAACCGAATCCGGGCAGCCGTGGCTAGCGGGCTTGGCTTGGGGCGCTGCGGATTTCGGCCGGCCGCGCTGGTCGCCGCGGTCGTGCTGGCGGTGGCGGGCTGCTCACCGGCCATCAACCTGGTTCCCGAAACCGGGCAGAACGCGCGGATCGGCACCACCAGCGACATCAACCCGCGCGATCCGGCCACCCTGCAGGACGGCGGCAACCTGCGCCTCGCGCTGACCGACTTCCCGCCCAACTTCAACATCTTGCACATCGACGGAAACTCCGCCGACGTTTCGGCGATGATGAAGGCCACCTTGCCGCGGGCCTTCGTCATCGGCCCGGACGGCTCGACCACGGTGGACACCGACTACTTCACCAGCGTCGAACTCACCGGCACCGCACCGCAAGTGGTGACCTACACGATCAATCCCAAGGCGGTGTGGTCGGACGGCACCCCGATCACCTGGGAGGACATCGCCAGCCAGATCCACGCGCTGAGCGGCGCCGACAAGACGTTCGAGATCGCCGGGTCCAGCGGGGCCGAGCGCGTCGCCTCGGTGACCCGCGGCGTCGACGACCGGCAGGCCGTCGTCACCTTCGCCAAGCCGTATGCCGAGTGGCGCGGCATGTTCGCGGGCAACGGCATGCTGCTGCCCAAGAGCATGACCGCCACGCCGGAGGCGTTCAACAAGGGTCAGCTCGAGGGGCCCGGACCGTCGGCCGGCCCGTTCATCGTGTCGTCACTGGATCGCACCACGCAGCGGATCGTGTTGAGCCGCAACCCGAAATGGTGGGGGACGCGGCCGCGCCTGGACAGCATCACCTACCTGGTACTCGACGACGCCGCACGGCTGCCGGCGCTGCAGAACAACACGATCGACGCCACCGGGGTCGGCACCCTCGATCAGCTGACCATCGCCGAGCACACCGCGGGCATCTCGATCCGGCGCGCCCCCGCCCCGGCCTGGTCCCACTTCACCTTCAACGGCGCCCCCGGCTCGATCCTGGCCGACCGGGCGCTGCGCGTCGCGGTGTCCAAGGGCATCGATCGGCAGACCATCGCCAAGGTGGTGCAGTACGGCCTCACCAGCAACCCGGTGGCGCTGGGCAATCACATCTACGTCGCCGGACAACAGGGCTATCAGGACAACAGCACGACGGTTCCCTACGACCCGGCCGCGGCCGGCCGGGAGCTCGACGCGTTGGGCTGGAAGCTGCACGGCCGGTTCCGCGAGAAGGACGGGCGGCAGCTGGTCATCCGCGATCTCTTCTACGACGCCCAGGGCAGCCGGCAGTTCGCCCAGATCGCGCAGCACAGCCTGGCCCAAATCGGCGTCAGGCTCGAACTCGTCGCCCGCGCGGGCAGCGGATTCTTCACCAACTACATCAACGTCGGCGCCTTCGACATGGCCCAATTCGGTTGGCTCGGTGACGCATTCCCGCTCTCGGCGCTGACCCAGATCTACAAGTCCGACGGGGAGAGCAACTTCGGCAAGATCGGCAGCCCGCAGATCGACGCCGCCATCGAACGCACCCTACAAGAGCTCGATCCGGACAAGGCGCGCGCCCTGGCCAACGACCTGGACAAGCTGATCTGGGCGGAAGGGTTCAGCCTGCCGCTGACGCAGTCGCCCGGTGACGTCGCGGTACGCAGCACGCTGGCGAACTTCGGCGCCGCGGGTCTGGGCGATCTGAACTACACCGCGATCGGGTTCACCCGCAGCTGAGCCGGCGCCGCAGCGGCGCCGGGATCGGCAGCGCGCCCTCGATCATGGCGGCCGCCGCGATCAGGGCCCACAGCAGCCGCACCTCGGGGCGTGGCGGAAGCGCGTTCAGGGTGCAGGCCCGGGCGGCGAGTCCGGCCAGGTCGCCGCGCAGCACCGCGTCGGCGCTGGCCAGCGCGACGGCCTCGTGGAAATCGAGCGCGCTGTGCGCCATGTCCGGCAGGCTCAGCAGCACCGCATGGGGCAGTAGCGACGCGACGCGCTCGGCGACCGCCGGTGGGGTGATGAGGTCGCGACCGCCGGACACCACCGCGGTGGGCCAGTCGAAGCTCGGCATCTCGGCCGGCAGGTCGTAGGGCTCGTCCTCGAAAGTCGCTGTCTGCGTGCGTACTTCGCGTTCTGCCACGGCGGGGTCAAGCGGCAGACCGTCCGGTTCGGCGGCATAGTCCAGCTCGCGAAGCGCGATGCGGCTCACCAGGTCCTCTTCATACCGAAACGGCAGGTTGCGCAGGGTGGTGAAGCGGGAAAGCGTCCACCACAACAGTTTTCGGCCATCCAGCAGCAGGTCGAGTTGCCGCTCGAGCAGCCGCGCCCCGCCGTAGCCGTAGATCGTCGCCACCACCTGTGTCGCCGTCGCGGTCATCAGCCCGGCGTCGACAAGTTTGCGCATTTTCGGTGCCAGCGAAGCGGTTTCGGGGCTGTCGCCGCGCAGCAGCAGCCGGCGAATCGCCCGGCGCACGATCACAATGTCGTGCCGGGACAGCAGCGGCGAATCGAGCACCATCCCGTGCACCCGGGCGGGATGACGCACGCCCACGCCGGACGCGATGTAGGTGCCGTACGACGCGCCGTAGACCACCGCCGAATCCACGCGGGCGTCGTCGAGCACCGCCGCCACGTCGTCGACCACCTGATTGACCGTCATCGCCTCCGGCGGCAGGTCGGCGCCGGCGTCGTCGTGACGCGACATCCCCACCCCGCGGTGTTCGATCATGATGACGTCGAGACCGGCCGCAGCGGCGCGCCGGCGCAGCCCCTTGTACATCTGCACCGACGCCACGCCCGGCCCGCCGGGGATGATGACCACCGGGTGGCGGGACTTGCGGCCGGCGCGCACGTAGTACAGGTCGAACTCGTCGGCGGTGTCCGGCGAGATCGGCCGGCGCACGGCGCGCACACCGGGCAGTTTCGCCAGCCGCTGCTGCATGCGCCGCCGCTTTGCGTTCATCGTCATTCGGGTCGGACCGCCATGGTCCCATTCTGCAGGCGGGGCCGGCCGGCGGCTCGGCCGCGCGGGCTAAGCGCTGAGGTCGATGCGGTGCGCGCCCTTGACGCCGTCGTACCGGTCCGGGCTGCAGGTGAGCACGATCACCTGCCCGTGGCTTCCCACGCTGTCGAACAGCTGCCCCATCTTGGCCAGCCGGTCCGGGTCGGTGAAACCGAGCGCGTCGTCGACCACCACCGGGACGGCGTCCTCCTTGGCGACCAGCGCGGCGCCGGCCAGCCGTGCCAGGATGCCCAGCTGCTCCTTGGCGCCGCCGGACAGGGACTCGTAGGGCACGGTGATGCCGTTGAGGGTGCGGCTGCGGATGCACAGGTCGCTGTCGATGTCGACTTCGAAGGTGGGGCCGAACACCGGACGGCCGAGCCGCTGCAATTCCGCGCGGTAGGGCTCGACGTAACGCTGCCGGGTGGTGTCGCGGTGCCGCGTCATGACCGAGCGCAGCAGCTGGGCGGCGCGGGCCCGGCGGCCGACTTGGCTGTGCTCGCTGGCGGCGTGCTCGCGCTCCGTTTCCGCGGCGTCGAGCTTGCCCTGGCGCCCCTCGCTGCCGAAGACGGACAGCTCGATCGTCACCTCGCGCAGCGCGCCGGCCGCTTCTTCGTAGCGCTCCCGCAGCGACTCGGATTCCTGTGTGGCATCGGCTAATTCGGCGGCGACGGAGTCCGGAGACGCCGCCGCCAGGGCGTCGGCGAGTTCGGCGACCCGACGTTCGGCGGCCTGCTCGGCGCGCAGCGCCGCATCGGCTGACGCCGCCAACTCCTCGTCGCCGACCGACGCGCGCTCGGCGGCCAGCCGACCGGTGGCCGCGTCCAGCTCGGCCCGCAGGGTGTCCAGCCTGTTCTGCAGAACCGTTGCCGCCGTTGCGGTTTCGGCAAGCCTGGCGGCCGCGGCGGTGGCGGCCTGACGGTGCGTGTCGCATTCGGCCGACGCGCAGGCGCGGGCCTGCGCGAGCGTTTCGAGTTCGGTGCGGGCGGCGGCGAGGTCGGCGGCCCCACCCGTCGGCTCGGCCGGCTGCTCCGGATGCTCGGCGCGCAGCCGGGCCAGCCGCGACCGCAGCTCGTCGTGCGGCTCGTCGCCGCACAATCCGGCCAGGGTGGCGCCGAGCTGGTCGCGAGTGCCCTGCAGCTCGCGGCGCCGCTGGTCGGCGGATCGGGCGGCGGCAAGGTCGGCAACGGCACCCGCCATCAGCGCTGCGGCCAGTTCTTGTTGCGCCGCAGCGTGTTTCGCTTGCACATCCAGGGTGGTCGCGCCCGGGATGACGCGGGCGGTCAGCACACCGGGAACCTCGACCGCGGTGGGCCCGACGGCGGTGATCGACCAGCTCTGCCCCGCCGGCAGGGACACCTGCCGGTCGCCGATCACCAGGTGAATGTCGGCGACCGCGGTGAATTCGACGGCCGCCGACGTCGACGCCAACTGGTCGCCGATGCGGTCGACCGCGGCGGCGGCGTCCTCGATGCGGCGCAGCAACTCCTCGGTGACCGCGATGGTGCTCAGCTCGGCGCTGATGCGCTCGCGATCGCGCTGGATGGCATCGATTTTGTCCAGCCGAGCGGCCAACCGGTCGGCCTCCTCGCGGCCGGCCAACCGCTCGACGGTGCGCTGCGCCTCCTGCACCCGGCGCTCCAGCTCGGCCAGGGCCTCGGTGGCGTGCTGCAGCGCGGTGTCGCAGGCCTGCGCGTCGGCCCGGGCCGCCGCGTGGTCGGCCGCGGCCTGCTGGACCTGAGCCTGTGTCTGCGTGACGGCGGCGGCCCGGCTGTCGATGTCGGCGAGCAGTTGTAGCCGGCCGGAGTGGGCCTGGGCCGCCGCGGCTTTGGTGGCCGCCGCGGCCTCGGCGACCAGTTGGGCTTCCCGGCGCTGGGCGGTGAGCTCGGCGATCCGGTCGGCGGCCTGCCGCGCGGCCGTCACTCGCGGGCCGGCGGCGATTCGGCGCTGGGACAGGTCGGCCACCTGTTCGGTCAACGCGGCGTGGCGGGACACCCGCTCGTCGACCTCGGCGACGGCGGCCGCGCACTCGGCGACGGCGGCCTCGGCGTCGGCCAGCCGGGCGATCGCGGCGGCCCACTCCCCCGTCGGGCGTCCGGTCGGGGTGAAATAGCGGGCGTATTCGGCGTCGATGCGTTCGATGAGCAACGGCTCGGTGCCGCACAGCCCGCCGCTGTCGCCGGCGGCGACGTCGAGCGCGCGGGACAGCGCGTCGCACCCCGACAGATCCACCGCGGCGGTCGACGCCGCCTGCAGCACGCGCTGGGCATGCCACAGGTCGCTGTCCACCGTCTCGGCCAGCATCGCCCGGACCCGTTCGTGGGCTTCGTCGCCGGTCAGCTGTTCGCGGTACGGCGTGATCACCGTCAGCTCCGTCTCACACTTTTTGTGGAACCGTTTGCGGTAGACGAATCGGTATGGACCGCAACTGATTTCGGCCGAAACCTCGGCACCCACGTCGCTGTGGGTGGGCTTGACCTGTTTGACTTCCTTCTTGGTGGAGCGGTCCTTGGCCTCCAGCAGCAGATCCAGGGCCTCGATCATCGACGACTTGCCGATCTCGTTGGCGCCGCACACCACCACCACACCGTGGTCGGGGAATTCGATTTCCCGGTGCGCGATGCCGCGGTAGTTCGTCAGGGTCAGCCGGTGCAGCTTCACGCCGCGCCCCGATCGGCGAGCCGTAACAGCAGCGCCAGCGCCCCCTGCGCGTCGGCGGCGGTGTCGGAATCCTGTTGGCGCGCGGTCGCCACCAGCTCCTCGACCGCCGCGGCGGCGAAGCCTCCGATGCCCAGGTCGCTGAATTCGCCGTCGGCCGGGATCACGGCCAGCTCGGTGTGGCTGTCCCAGGTGCGCAGGTGGGCGAACAGCCGCGCATACTTGTCCAGGCAGGCGTCCAGCGCGGCGCGGTCGGTGACGGTCAGCGAACCGGTCAGCGCCAGGCGCACCACGGTTCGGTCCTTGTTGGTCATCAGGTCCAAATTCATGTCCAGGTCGGCGATGTCGCGGCTGCTGTCGACCTGCCGGTGCAGCGTGACGAATCGCCAGCATCCGATGCGCCGGGCGGTCACCGAGACGGGGCGGCGCGGATCGGCCTCGTCGATGTCGACGATCAGCACATGGCCCGGGTCGGCTTCCACGTCGTCGAAGTTGGTGACTTCCGGCGAGCCCGAGTACCACACCCGGCCGCTGCTGCCGACCTGGGTCAGCGAGTGCTTGTCGCCCAGCGCCACGTAGTGCACGGCGCCGCGGGTCAGCGCGTCCTCGAGCTTGGCGAGCCGGATCAGCGAGGGTTTGTCCCGATCGGGGTCCAGGACGTCAACCCCGCCGTGCCCGACGAGGATTCGGGTGTCGTCGGTCTCGGGCAGGCCGTCGAGAACCTCGCCGACCAGGTCGGTGGTGGGCACCTTGGACCGCCACGGCGCCGCGACGAGCTGCAGCCCGGGGCGGACCTGGTGAACGCCGGCCCGATCGAGCACCGTCACGTTGTGCGGACGTTCGGCGGTGAACAGCGCGCCGGTGTACACCGACGAGGCGTCCAGCGGGTCGTGGTTGCCCGGGAGCAAATACACCGGAATTCCGATGGCGCGCATGGCTTCCAGTGACTGCCCGACCACCTTCGGCGGAAGCTGGTTGTGCTCGAACACGTCGCCCGACACGACGACGAACTCGGCGCCGACCTCCGCCGCGAGCGCGCCCAGCCCGGCGACCGCGTCGCGGCGGGCCGCCGAATAGCGGGGCTGGGCATCACCGGCGAGGAAGTGGCGCGTCATGCCCAGTTGCCAGTCGGCGGTGTGCAGGAATCGCATGCCGGCGACCCCCTTTCGAAGTGCGTGTTTATCAGGGCATCGCGAGTTTAGGTCTGCGCACCGACAAGACGCGGGACGTCGATCGGCAGGTCTCGAAGGGAGAATCCGCCGGGTCTCGATGGGGCGGGCTTGATCGCCGGTTGGGGTCGTGGGCCACCGGCACGCTCGGAGGCGCCCGACTAAATCTCTTATGTCACTTTCGTTTCTGTGGTCACATTGCGGGGTTTTTTGAGTTCCTAAGGGGAGTCAAGCTACTTCGGTGGGTTTTATGCTGGGGTGGACGGGCCGGTGAATTGGAGCGCGTAGCGACTCCTGTTGTTCCCGGCCCGTCCTGCCTTTTTGGCGCTGGGAGTAGCGCTTGGAGGCAGCGTTGATGCGAGTCTTCTTGTCGACGGTGTGGTGGGCGCGGACGATGCGGCGTCCTTCTTCGAAGGTGATGGGTCGTCCGTCGGTGTCGCGCAGCACGTAGTGCGCTCCGGCGCGCCAGCAGGTGGCGATGCGGGTGAGCAGGATGGTGGCAATGTGGCAGATCGCCGAATCGTGGTGGCGCTCGGTGCTCATCAGGCGTTTGTATTTCGCGGCCAGTTGCGGGTCGCTCTTGCGGGCTTGGTCAGCGGCGGCGAAGAGGGCTTCGCGCAGCAGCGGGTCACCGGCTTTGGTGAGTCCGTGGCGCTGTTCTGCTTGTCCGGACTGGTTGACCTTGGGGACGAGGCCGGAGTAGGCGCGGATGGCGGCTAGGGAGTGGAACCGGTGCGGGTCGCCGATGCGGCCGGCGATGACCGCACAGGTGACGGGCCCGACGCCGGGTGCTGAGGCGATGATGCCGCGCGGGTCGGCCTCGGCGTAGAGGTTGGCGGCGCGCTCGTCGAGGTCGTCGATCTGCTCGGTGAGCATCTGGGCTTGCTCGGCTTCGGTAGCGATGTCGGCGGCCAGTTCGGCGAAGTCGATGCGGGCATTAGCGCCAGATCCCCATAGCTGCAGCGATTCTTGGGCGGCGGTCAACAGCAGGGTGGCGTGTGGTTCGCGCCAGGCGCCGCGGGAGTGGCGGATCAGGAAGCGGGTCAGGCGGGCATGGCCGAGACGGATCAGGCTGTGCGGGTCGGCGTAGCGGGCCAGCAGTGCCAGCGCGGCCTTGCCATAGTTGGATCCCAGCGCGTCGTACCAGGCTGGACCGAGGAGCTCGAGCTGGGCGTCAAGGCGCTGGAAGACTGCGGTGCGGCGCTTGACGATCGAGGAGCGGATCTTGACCAGGCGCCGCAGCGGTTCGCCGGGCCCGTCGCCGCTGTGGTCACGCAGCCCCTCTGGATGCAGCAAGGGCAACCGGGCCAACAGCTTGGAGTCCAGATGGTCATTTTTGGTGTGCTTGGAGTAGTAGGCGCGCAGGTCTGCTGACTGGGTGGTGGGCACCATCGAGATCCGGGCGCCGTGATGACGAAACCAGGATGCCAGCGGAACCCATGCGTTGCGGGTGGGCTCCATCACCACCCGCACGGTGTCTTGCTCGCTGAGTCCGATTACTTTCCAGAGCTTTTCGAGGTCGGCGGGCCGGGTGAAGAACTTTCGTCCGGTCCACACATACGTCCCATCGGGACGGGCCAGCGATGCTTGATGAGCAGCCCGGCACGCCACGTCGATACCCAAAATCAGTTCCACGCACATCCTTTCGACGGATCCAGGTCAGTCCCCGGCTCCGACGGGCATGGCCCAGACATTCCGCAAGCAGAAGTCCGCTCCCGAGCGGCTCCAAGTTCCCGAACAGGGACACCGGTCGGCACCTGAGACGCGCCGCGGACGACCACTCAAAAATCAGGAATCACCAGGTGTTCCGGTCGGTGGCCTCGGCCGTCCGCGGACGCCCACTAAACCTAAATGTCGGTGGGCTGCCCTAGTTTCGGGGGCATGAGTTCGGGCAGCATCATCGATCGGGACGCGATCAGCGCGGCCTTCGATGCGCTCGATGCCGCGCTCGACGGCGTGGCGGCGCTCGGTTTCGACGGCTTGACCCCGCGGGAATGCCTGGCGCTATTGGGGCGCTGCGAAAAAGCCCGCCGGCGCCTGCCCGTCGCCGAACACCAGCTGATCAATCTCGTTGCCCGGCAAGCCAGCCCGGCGGAGTTGGGTGGCCGGCTTTCGCACGCGATCGCCGAGGCCACCCTGATCAGCCGCGCCGAGGCCGCCCGGCGGGTACACACCGCCGCCGACCTGAGCCCCCGCGTCGGGCTGACCGGGGAACCGTTGCCGCCGCTGCTGGCGGCCACCGCCGCGCGGCAACGAGAGGGGTCGTTGGGTCCCGAGCAGGTGGCCGTGATCCGTAAGTTCTGCCACCAGCTGCCCGGCTGGATCGACCAGGCAACCCGCGAGCGCGCCGAAACCGACCTGGCCAGGGAAGGCACCCGGTATCGGCCCGAACACCTCGCCGCGTTGGCCGGCACGCTGGCCGATTGCCTCAACCCCGACGGCCTCTACCGCGACGAAGACCGCGCCCGCCGCCGCAGCCTCACCCTCGGCAACCAACACGCCGACGGCATGTCCGAACTCCGCGGACTACTGACCCCCGAACTACGTGCCACCCTCGAAGCCGTGCTGGCCAAACTCGCCGCCCCCGGCATGTGCAACCCCCTCGACGAAAACCCGTGCGTGGACGGCACGCCTACCGAGCAGGCCATCGACGATGATGCCCGCTCGGCGGCTCAACGCAACCACGATGGGCTGCTGGCCGGCCTGCGCGCCCTGCTGGCCTCAGGAAACCTCGGCCAACACAACGGGCTACCGGCCTCCATCATCGTCACCACCACCCTGGCCGACCTCCAAGCCGCCGCCGGACGGGGCCTCACCGGCGGGGGCACCCTGCTGCCCATGTCCGATGTGATCCGGCTATCCCGCCACGCCCACCACTACCTCGCGATCTTCGACCACGGCAAAGCCCTGGCCCTGTATCACACCAAACGCCTGGCCTCCCCCGCACAGCGCATCGTGTTATACGCCAAAGACCGCGGCTGCACCGCCCCCGGCTGCACCGTCCCCGGCTACTACGCCGAAGTGCACCACTGCACCGACTACGCCACCTGCCACACCACCAACATCAACGACCTGACCTTCGCCTGCGGACCCCACCACCGCCTGCTCCAACCCGGCGCCTGGACCACCCACAAAAACACACGCGGCGAAACCCAATGGCTCCCACCACCCCACCTAGACCGAAACCAACCCCGCACCAACACCTTCCACCACCCCGAAAAACTCCTACAGGGTGAGGACGACGAGGACGAAGCCGACGGCGAACAAGAAGCCGACCAGGGTGACGACCACGCGGCCTGATCGACCCTGCCGCCGTCTAATCTGATTGGCCGTGACCGGCCGACGCACCCTGCTGTTGATGCGGCACGCGAAGTCGGACTACCCCGACGGCGTCGCCGACCATGATCGGCCGTTGGCGCCGCGCGGCATCCGGCAGGCCGGCCTGGCCGGCGACTGGCTGCGCGCCGGCGCGCCCGCCATCGATGGGGTGCTGTGCTCCACCGCGACGCGCACCCGGGAGACGCTACGCAACACCCGCATCGAGGCGCCGGTGCGATATAGCGAGCGGCTCTACGCCAGCACCCCGGGCATCGTCATCGACGAGATCAACACGGTGGGCGACGATGTCAGCACGCTGCTCGTCATCGGACACGAGCCGACGATGTCGGCCCTTGCGCTCGGCCTGGGCGGCGGCAGTGGCGCCAATCCCGCTGCGGCCGAACGTGTCTCGAACAAGTTTCCGACGTCGGCGATCGCGGTGCTCGCGGTGCCGTGCCGGTGGACGGAGCTGGAACTCGGGGCGGCGACGCTGACCGACTTCGTCGTTGCGCGCTGAGGCTCATCGGCCGAGCCAAGGTGAAGCTAGGAATTGGTCGCCAGCGTCAGCTCCATCAGCTTGATGGCCTGGCCGCAGGCGTCGATGCCGGGCGCCTGCGGGTTGACCCACCACCCGACCACCCCGGCGGCGTCGCTCGCCACCCCGCAGGCGCCGTTGGGGTCGTCGGGACGCATCACGATCGAATCGATCCCGGCGATGTTGCGGGTCTCGATCTTGTACTTCAAGAACTCGGCGACCTTGCGCTCGTTGGACAGGCTGCCCTGCTCGAACCAGAACCGGGTGATGTCGATCAGCCCCGCCGGGTTGGCGGCCTGCCACCGGCAGATCGCGCCGACGAAGGTGCTCTGGATGTCGAGCGGGTCCGCACCCACCGTCTTGGCCAGGATGTCGCTGGTCAACACCTCACATTCCTTCAGCAGATTGGGGTACTGCTGCTGGGAATTGTTGTTGCGGGTAACGTTGCCGCCCGCCTTGACCGCGTTGCCCGCGATCGAGCGGGAACAGCCCGTCAGCACCAGCAGCGCGAGGAACAACACGGTCGCCGCGGCGCGAGCGGTGCTGCGGCGCGGTCCGGGACGCATCATGGCCATCATTTCGAGTTCGCAATCGATTGCCGGGCCAGTTCCTTGGCGATGTCGCAGGGCGGCGGGAACGGCTTCTGACTGAAACTGATCGACCATTCGATGAAGTCATCGGAGAACTGGATACCCACCTCGCACAGCGAATCACCCAGGTTGGGCTCGTTGCCGACGGCGATGAAGCCGCTGTGGCCGTTGATGTTGATGTCGTCGACGCTGGCGCGGGAGAGCTCCTCGGTCTTGCGCTCGCGCCCGATCGGGCTGCCGCGATACCAGGAGAAGGAGAAGTGCGGCCCGAGGATTCCGCCGCCCGCCAGCCACTGGCATCCGACGGAGTTGCGCGCGGTGTTGATCAGGCCGCTCACCTTGGTCAGTTCCGCGACCGTCTGGTCGCTGATGCCGCCGCACTGCGGGAACATCGGCCCGTGGTTGCCCTGGCCGTTCTGCGGCGCCGACGACGTCGTCGCCCCGGGTTTGGAGCCGCCGGAGTCGGAGCAGGCCGCGGTCGCGGGGATCAGGATCGTCAAGGCTGACGCGACGAGAGCCAGCGCCCTCGTGTTACGCCGCACCGCCACCCTGCTTCCGTTCTGCCCGCTGCTGGTCCACACGATGCACTGTAGCGGCCGCCCAGCGGGTCAACCACCGACGCGCCTGAGCAGGTATTTCGGCGCCGCCGGCGACGAGCCTTGACGCGGTGACGATCCGGCGGCGACGCGGCCGGCCGGCCGCGGGGTGTGCGACAGTTACCCCATGCTCCTGGCACTGCTGCGCCAGTACATCCAGCCGTACCGGCGGCTGGTGGCGGTGCTGATGGCGCTGCAGGTCATCAGCAATCTGGCGTCGCTGTATCTGCCGACGGTCAACGCCGCCATCATCGACGAGGGCGTCGCCAAGGGCGACACCTCCACCATCGTGCGGCTCGGCGTGGTGATGCTCGGGGTCACCGCAGTGCAGGCGTTGTGCGCGGTGGGCGCGGTCTATTTCGGCTCGCGCACCGGGATGGGCTTCGGCCGCGACCTGCGCGCGGCGATGTTCGAGCACGTCATCACCTTCTCCGAGCGGGAGACCGCCCGCTTCGGGGCGCCCACCCTGCTGACGCGCAGCACCAACGACGTGCGCCAGATTCAGTACCTAGTGCAGGTAACGGCCACCGTGCTGGTGACCGCCCCGATCATGTGCCTCGGCGGAATCGTGATGGCCACCCACCAAGAGGCCGCCCTGACCTGGCTGCTGCTTATCAGCGTCCCGGTGATGGCGGTGACCAACTACTGGGTGATGTCGCACATGCTTCCCCTCTTCCGCCGCATGCAGGCCCTGATCGACGGCGTCAACCGGGTGATGCGCGACCAGCTATCCGGCGTGCGGGTGGTGCGGGCGTTCGCCCGGGAGGATTTCGAGCGGGACCGCTTCGGCCGGGCCAACGCCGCGCTGTCGAATACCGCGCTGGCGGCGGGCAATTGGCAGGCGTTGATGCTGCCGGTGACCACCCTGACCATCAACGTGTCCAGCGTCGCGCTGATCTGGTTCGGCGGGCTGCGCATCGACCACGGCCAGATGCATGTCGGCTCGCTGACCGCCTTCCTGGCCTACTTCACCCAGATCCTGATGGCGGTGTTGATGGCAACGATGACGCTGGTGGTGTTGCCGCGCGCGTCGGTGTGCGCCGAACGGATCACCGAGGTGCTGTCCACCGGCGCCGCCGTCGCCGACCCGGCCAGCCCGAAGTCCCCGCCGGGGGCGATCACCGGGATCGTGCGACTGGACCGTGCGACGTTCACCTACCCCGGCGCCGACCGTCGGGTGCTGCAAGACATTTCGCTGACCGCGCGACCCGGAACCACCACCGCGATCGTCGGCAGCACCGGTTCGGGGAAGTCGACGCTGATCTCGTTGATCTGCCGGCTCTACGACGTGACCGGCGGAGCCGTGCTGGTCGACGGCATCGACGTGCGTGACTACCGCACCGAGCGGCTGTGGTCGGCGATCGGTCTGGTCCCCCAACGCGGCTACCTGTTCTCCGGGACGGTCGCGGACAACCTGCGCTACGGCAGGGCCGATGCGACCGAGCAGCAGATGTGGGAGGCGTTGCGGGTGGCCGCCGCCGACGATTTCGTGGGTGCGCACCCCGACGGCCTGCACATGCGGGTCGCCCAGGGCGGCATCAACTTCTCGGGCGGGCAGCGGCAACGACTCGCCATCGCCCGGGCGGTCATCCGCCGCCCGGCCATCTACCTGTTCGACGATTCGTTCGCCGCGCTCGACGCCCGCACCGACTCTCGGGTTCGTGCCGCGCTGCGCGAGATAACCTGTGACGCCACCGTTATCGTTGTCACGCAACGTGTTTCGATCGCCGCGACGGTCGATCAGGTGGTGGTGATCGACGACGGAAAGGTGGCGGGTGCCGGCACGCACGATGCGCTGCTCACCGATTGCGCCGTCTACGCCGAGTTCGCCGACTCGCAGTCGGTGGGGGCAGTGCCGTCGGGTCACACCGGGAGCACCCCATGACGACGACCACCCGCCCGGCGCCCCCGGCTCCCGCCGGGCGGTCCCGCGATTTCTGGGGTTCGGCCGCCCGGCTGGTCAAACAGCTTGCGCCGCAACGTCGGACGGCCATCGCGGTGATCACGCTGGGCATCGCCGGCACGGTGATCGGGGTGATGGTTCCGCGGATTCTGGGGCACGCCACCGACCTGCTGTTCAACGGCGTCGTCGGCCGCCAACTGCCCGCCGGGATCAGCAAGGCGCAGGCGGTCGCCGCGGCGCGCAGCCGCGGGCAGAACACCTTCGCCGACTTGCTGTCCGGGATGAACGTGGTGCCGGGCCGCGGGGTGGACTTCGGCGCGGTCGCACGCACGCTGGCGCTGGCGCTGCTCCTCTATCTCGTTTCGGCACTGTTGATTTGGGTGCAGGCGCGGCTGCTCAACCGCACGGTGCAACGCACCATGGTGGCGCTGCGTTCCGCCGTCGAGGACAAGGTGCACCGGCTGCCGCTGGCGTACTTCGACGGGCGTCAGCGCGGTGAGCTACTCAGCCGGGTCACCAACGACATCGACAACATCCAGTCGTCGCTGTCGATGACGATCAGCCAGCTGCTGACGTCGGTGCTCACCGTGCTGACGGTGCTGGCGATGATGCTGTCCATCTCAGCACTGCTCGCCGGCATCACCCTGCTGACGGTGCCGCTGTCGCTGCTGGCGACGCGGGTGATCGTGCGGCGTTCGCAGCGTCTGTTCGTCGCCCAGTGGACGAGCGTCGGGCGGCTCAACGCCCACATCGAAGAGACCTACAGCGGCTTCACGGTGGTCCAGACGTTCGGCCACCGGGCCGCCGCCCGGGACCGCTTCCGCGCCCTCAACGACGAGGTCTATCGGGCCAGTTTCGGGGCCCAATTCTTTTCCGGCCTGGTGGCGCCCACGACGGCGGTGATCGGCAACCTCGGCTACGTCGCGGTCGCCGTGCTGGGCGGCCTGCAGGTGGCCACCGGACAGATCACCCTGGGCAACATCCAGGCCTTCATTCAATATGTGCGGCAATTCAATTCACCGCTGAGCCAACTGGCCGGAATGTACAACACGCTGCAGTCGGGGGTGGCCAGCGCCGAACGCGTCTTCGCCCTGCTCGACGAGCCCGAGGAACCGCCGGACGCACCGCCGGAGGAGAAGCCGGCCGCGCCGGGGCCCGCCGGCCGCGACGCAGGAGGAGTCGGACGCGTGGAGTTCGCGCACGTGAGCTTCGCCTACCGCCCGGGCATCCGGGTGATCGACGACCTGTCACTGGTGGCCGAACCGGGCAGCACGGTGGCCATCGTCGGCCCCACCGGCGCCGGCAAGACCACGCTGGTGAATCTGCTGATGCGCTTCTATGACGTTGACGCCGGCCGGATTTCGATCGACGGCGTGGACATCGCCACGATGGACCGGCGGGCGCTGCGGTCGCGAATCGGCATGGTGCTGCAGGACACCTGGCTCTTCGACGGGACGATCGCGGAGAACATCGGCTACGGGCGCCCCGGCGCCGGCGACGACGAGATCGTGGCGGCCGCCAGGGCCGCCTACGTCGACCGCTTCGTCCAGACCCTGCCGGACGGCTACCACACCCGGGTGAGCGGCGACGGCGGCAACCTCAGCGCCGGTGAACGGCAACTCCTCACCATCGCGCGCGCGTTTTTGGCCCGTCCGCAGCTGTTGATCCTGGACGAGGCGACCAGCTCGGTCGATACCCGCACCGAAGCCCTGATCGCGCACGCGACCCGCGAACTGCGCCGGGATCGCACGAGTTTCATTATCGCGCACCGTCTTTCGACCATCCGCGATGCCGATCGCATCGCGGTGATCGAGGCGGGCAGGATCGTCGAACAGGGCACTAACGCCGAACTGCTGGCCCGGCGCGGTGTGTACTACGCGATGACCCAGGCATAGCGGTGGGCGGACACAGCGACGACGGGCACCGCGATCTGCGCATCGATAAGCAATCGCGTTCGGTACCAAGAAGTTATTGAGAAGTTTCCAAGGAACAAACGCGACGCTGGGATCGTCCTACTCGATAACTGAAAGGGGTGGCAACAATGTTCTCGCGCCGCATCATCACCGTGCTCACCACCGCCGCCGCCATCGGGCTCGCCGCCGTCGGACTGGCCGGACCCGCCGCCGCCCGCGCCGTGCAGACCGGCGATGAGATGTTCCTCGCCCAGATGCGAAGCCTCGGCGTCTCTTTCCCGTCGCCCCAGGAGGCCGTGCGGGAGGGCCACCAGGTATGCGCTGAACTGTCCGCCGGCAAGACCCCGACCGCCGTCACCGTCGCCGTCTTCCGGCAGACCAACCTGACTCCCCCGCAGGCGGCCGGCCTGGTCACCGCCGCGACACAGGCCTACTGCCCGCAATTCTCCGGCCAGCCCGCCTAGCCGGTCGCGCGCGGGCCCTTCGGATTCGCAACGAATCCGGCCGCCGGGCGTCACAATCTCCCCTGTGACCCCCCTGCCACCCGACCCCCCGCACGGCAGGTCGACCCCGATGATGGCCAAGCGTCTCGAGTTCGGCCTGCTCGGACCGCTGGAGATGACCGTCGACGGCGACCTGGTGCCCCTGGGCACGCCCAAGCAGCGCGCGGTGCTGGCCATGCTGCTGATGAACCGCAACAACCCCGTCGGCATCGATCGGCTGATCACCGGACTGTGGGACGAGTCGCCGCCGTCGGGGGCGCGGGCCAGCCTCCACTCCTACGTATCCAACCTGCGCAAGATGCTCAGCAACGCCGGGGTCGACCCTCGCACGGTGCTGGTCGCGGCGCCGCCGGGCTACCGACTCAACATCCCCGACGACCGTTGCGATCTCGGTCGGTTCATCACCGAGAAGACCGCCGGCGTGCAGGCGGCGGCCTCCGGCCGCTTTGAACAGGCCGGCGCGCACCTGGCGGCCGCGTTGGCGCAGTGGCGCGGCCCGGTGCTCGAAGACCTGGCGGAGTTCCGGTTCGTCGGCACCTTCGCCACCTCGCTGGTGGAGGAGAAGATCCTGACCCACATCGCGCAAGCGGAAGCCGAAATAGCTTGTGGCCGTGCGTTTTCCGTAATCACGGAACTGGAATCGCTGACCCGCGAACATCCCTACCGCGAACAGCTGTGGGCGCAGTTGATGACGGCGTACTACCTCACCGACCGTCAGTCCGACGCGTTGGCCGCGTATCGGCGCGTGCAGAAGTCACTCGCCGACGACCTGGGGATCGACCCGGGCCAGAACCTGCGCATGCTCAACGACCGGATCCTGCGCCAGGAACCGCTGGACGCCAAGAAGAATGCCATGACGACCGCCGCGGTCACCGTCACCGTGCTCGAGCACTACACCCTGGCGTCCGGCAGGAACGCCGGAGCCCTGCTGCACGACGCGGCCGGGCGGGCGTTTCCGCTGCGCGGCTCGACGACGATCGGGCGCCTGGACGACAACGACATCGTCCTCGACTCTCCCAGGGTCAGCCGGCACCATGCCGTCATCGTCGACACCGGAACCAGCTACATCATCAACGACCTGCGATCCTCCAACGGCGTGCACGTGCAAGACCAACGAATCCACTCGGCCGCCGTCCTGCAGGACGGCGACCGCATCCGGATCTGCGAGCACGAATTCACTTTCCGGCTGGCCGAAGAGAATCAGCACGCCGGTTAGCTCGGCACCGGGCGGCGGCAATTGTTGCCGTTATCGTGCGGCGCGACGGGCGGGCGCTTACCGTCACGTTGTCGGTCTCGGGTCGAAAGGATGCGCGATGAGCGACGAGCGGTCCTCGAAGGTGGGCTCGATGTTCGGCCCCTACCACCTGAAACGGCTGCTCGGGCGCGGCGGGATGGGTGAGGTTTACGAAGCCGAGCACACCGTCAAGGAGTGGACGGTGGCGGTCAAACTCCTCAACGAAAGCTTCAGCAGCGACCCGGTGTTTCGCGAGCGGATGAAGCGCGAGGCGCGCACCGCCGGTCGTTTGCAGGAACCGCACGTGGTGCCCGTGCACGACTACGGCGAAATCGACGGCCAGATGTTTCTGGAGATGCGCCTGGTCGAGGGCACCGACCTGGACAGCGTGCTCAAACGCTTCGGCCCGCTGCCCCCGCCGCGCGCCGTCGCCATCATCACCCAGATCGCCTCCGCGCTGGATGCCGCCCACGCCGCCGGGGTGATGCACCGCGACGTCAAACCGCAAAACATCCTGGTCACCCGCGACGACTTCGCCTACCTGGTCGACTTCGGCATCGCCAGCGCCACCACCGATGAAAAGCTCACCCAGCTCGGCACGGCGGTCGGGACGTGGAAATACATGGCGCCCGAACGGTTTTCGGACGCCGAGGTCACCTATCGGGCCGACATCTACGCGCTGGCATGCGTGCTGTTCGAGTGCCTGACCGGGTCCGCGCCGTATCGGGCCGACAGCGCCGGGGTGCTGGTCTCGGCGCACGTGATGGACCCCATTCCCGCGCCGAGTGCGCGACGGCCCGGGGTGCCCAAGGCCTTCGACGCGGTGATCGCCCGCGGCATGGCCAAAAAGCCCGAGGATCGCTACGCCAGCGCGGGCGATCTGGCGCTGGCCGCCAAGGAGGCGCTGTCCACCCCCGACCAGGACCGCGCCGCCACCATCCTGCGGCGCAGTCAAGAGGCCGCCCTGCCGGCCGCGGGGCAGCGCGACGCCGGGGCCAGCACGGTGCTGGCGCCACCGCCTGCCGTCAACACCCGGCAGCCCGGTTCCGCTGCGTCACAAGCTGGCCGGGGCTGGACACCGGAGAGCGGCCCGATCCCGGCCGCCGGGCAGCCCGGGCCGCCGTACTACCAGGGCGGCAACGCCAATTGGGCCGCTGCGCCAGCACAATTCGCCGGGCCGCCGCCGTGGGGCCGGCCGCCGCCGAAACGGCGGGTGTGGCCGATCGTCGCCGCGGTCGTCGCCGTGCTCGTCGTCATCGCGGGCGGGGTGGGCGTCTGGCTGGTGATCCGGCCCAAACCGGAGCCCCCGCAGGCCGCACCGCTGACCTCCGACCGGCTCGGCGCCCTGCTGCTCAGCGCGTCCGAGGTCAACGCGGTGATGGGCTCCTCGACGATGGAGCCGGGCAAACCGATCACCGCCACCGACAGCTCGTCGGTGACGGTGTCCGTGCCGGACTGCCAGGGCGCGCTGTACACCACCCAGGATCCGGTGTATGCGGGCAGCGGTTACTCGGCGGTGAACGGACTGGTGTCGTCGGAGGCCGGCGACAACTACGACCACTGGGTCAACCAGGCCGTGGTGCTGTTTCCGTCCGCCGACAAGGCCAAGAGCTTCCTGCAGACCTCGCTGCAGAAGTGGAAAGGATGCGCGGGCCAGACGGTGACCGTGACCAACAAGAGCAAGACCTACCGGTGGACGTTCGCGCAGGTTCAGGGCGCCCCGCCGAAGATCACCCTGATGGACACCCAGGAGGGCGCCGACGGCTGGGAGTGCCAGCGCGCGCTCAGCGTTGCCAACAACGTGATCGTCGACATCAACGCCTGCGGGTACCGCATCACCGATCAGGGCGATCAGATCGCCGACAAGATCGTCGCCAAGATCGACAACGAGTAAGCGGTCGTCTGCACGCGAATACCCTTGGGGTGCAGCGCTTTTCGCGCTACAGGTCGGGGCCCTGCGCGCGCAGGTCGTCGACCGCGGACATGGCGTCGCGCAGTTGAGCCAGCCACTCCTCGGCGTGTTCGCCGACCAGCTTCACCGACCACGCCAGCGCGTCGGCGCGGGACCGGGCGACACCGGCGTCGACCAGCGTGTCGAGCACCTGGCGTTCCGGTTGCTTGAGCCGGGTCATCACGGGTACGGCGATGTGGGTGAACAGGATTCGCTCGGTGCCCGTCTTGGAGCCGACCTCGACTCCCCAGGAAACCTTGCGCCCGTAGCGATCCTGGGCTTCGTCGGCGATGCGCATTCGCTCGGAGCGGGTCTCTTCGCGGAATCGCGATGCCCGGCCGGCTGCGCGGGCCTCGCTCGCCTCCTTCTCGGCGTCGGCCGGCTCGGGGAGCTTTCCGATGACGGTGATCTCCTCGCGGTCGACGATCACCGTCGGGTCGCCGTCGAACCACTGTTCCGGGAGACGCCCGGCGAACCATTCCGCAGCGTCGCTGGCATCGGGCTGCTGGGCCTGCTGCCAGCCGCCGGGGCGGCCGTACCGCCGGTGTGCGTGATGTGCTTTCATAATTACATGATTACACCGTTACAGGTGCAAAGGGAACGGCCGTTCACCCGCAGCGAAAGACGGCCGGTCACGGCCCGGTCACCGCTGCATACCGGGGCCGGTGAACCCGTTGATCTGGGCTGTTCGACGGCGTATTTTGAGTAGCGAAGCAGGCCCGGAAAGCGACCAATTCGAAGCGCCGGAACACGGGGTAGGAATCCGGCCGCGTAGGACACGCGTAAGACGGAGTCAGACGCCCCCTAGAGTCGCGCCGGGCCTGCCCATGTGCGCAGGTTGCCGCGCCGGGCGCTCAGCCGCCGCGGCGGACGCGAAACAGTTTGACCTCGTTCTTGATTCCCTTGAGCCGGCGCGCTCCGGCGAATGAGCCGGAGAACTCGCCGTTGTCGCCGATGACGTCCCAGACCGAATCGGCGACCAGCACCGTGCCCGGCCGGGCCACGGCGGTGACCCGGCTGGCCACGTTGACCGGGCTGCCGAACCAGTCGCCGGCCCGGCTGACCGCGGTCCCGGAGGCCACTCCCGCGCGCAACCGGGGGAACTCGTTGTCGGTGTCGACGGCCTCCACCAGCTTCAGCACCACATCGAGCAACGGCCGCGGCTCGGGGCAGACGAACATCACCGCGTCGCCGATGGTCTTGACGAAGCGGACCGGGGGAACCGTGACGTCCCGGGCGAGGATGGCCAGCCGGTTGGCCAGCTGCCCCAGCTCTTCGGGTGAGACCGCCTCACCGATGCGGGTGAAGCCGACCAGGTCGGCGAACGCGACGGTGATCTGGCGGGCGCCCGGCAGCGGTTTGCCCGCCGCCCGTTCCGCGGCGTTGACCGCCTCGGTCTCCATCATGTGGCGCAGCTGCATGAACAGCATCTGCTGGATCATCGGGCCGAGCAGGGGCGCGATCTGGGTGACCAAAGCCTTTGAGGCCTTGGCGATTTCGAGCTCGGTGGCGCCGGGGCGCATGATCGCCGACAGCGCCGAGTACCGCATCACCTCCGCCGCGCGGGACAAACCCTCGGCGAGCACCTGCGCGACCAGCACCACCTGGTCGGGGTCCAGGCCCACGTCGACGAACCGCTGGGTGAAGGCGGCGGCCTCGCCGTCGGCGCGCATGTGCACGGCGGCGTCGGGATCGTCCACCCGGACCAGGCCGATGGCGCGCTGCACCCGTTGCAGCAACGCCATATCGATGCCGTAGGTCTCGCTGATCTCCCGGGTCGACACGTAGGTGCCGTCGTCGCCGACCAGGTGCCGGGTAGCCAGCAGCAGCGGCGGGTTGGTGGTTCGGATCTCCTCGGCGGTGATGCCCTGTGCGAGCAGCCACCGCACCAGTTCGGCGCGTTCGGTGCGCGCGGTTCCCTGCAGACCGTCGAGCAGATCCTCGATGTCCCGGTCGTCCCCGTCGTGCACGTCGTCAACGTACAACGCGGGCAGGCCATCATGTGAGGTCATGAGCACACCGCTGTTGCGGGGCTTTCCGCCGGTCGTCGACGAGCGGGCCAGGACGCTGATCCTGGGCTCGTTCCCCAGCGCGCGATCGCTGCTGACGGGCCAGTATTACGCCAACCCGCGCAACGCGTTCTGGTCGATCACCGGTGAGCTGTTCGGCTTCGACGCCGCCGCGCCCTACCCACGGCGGCTGGCGCAACTGCGCCGCCAACGGGTCGCGCTCTGGGATGTGCTGCACGCGTGCCGCCGGGCCGGTAGCGCCGACTCCGCGATCGAGCCAAACAGCTTGGTGGTCAACGATTTCGGCGAGTTCTTCGCCGAACACCCCGGGATCACCCGGGTGTACTTCAACGGGGCCAAGGCCGCCGAGCTGTACCGTCGGCTGGCCACGGCACCCGATCACGTTTGCTTTCAACGGCTGCCGTCGACCAGTCCGGCGCACGTGATGGCGCCGGGCGCCAAACTAGCGGCCTGGGCGGTGCTGCGGAATTCCGCTTAGCAGACCGGTGGGCGGCGCAGGGCCCACGGCCGCGCGGCCTCGATCTGCGCCGACAGCGACAACAGGGTCGCCTCGTCGTAGGGCCGCCCGACCAGCTGGACCGACATCGGCAGGCCGTCGGCGTCGAAGTCCCACGGCACCACCGCGGCCGGTTGGCCGGTCAGATTCCAGATCTGTTGGTAGGGAACGCACTGCCCGACCCGCAGCAGTGTGGACACCGCGCCGCGGCGTTGATAGGCGCCCACCCGGGACGGGCCGGCCGCGGTGCCGGGGGTGACCACGACGTCGACGTCGTCGAAGATCGCCTGAATCCGCGCGATCAGCGGGCCCTCGCCGGCCCGGACGGCCGCCATCCGGCGGTCCGAGAAGAACGAGCCCATCCGGGCCATGTTGCGGGTGCGTGCCTCCAGCCGCTCCGGATGGGCCAGCGAGTCGGCGTCGTCGCAGATCCCGCGCAGATAGCGGGGCAGATAGTTGCCCAGGATCGCCGCGGCCGGGTACTCGGGGTCGGCCGTGACGACGTCGTGGCCGAGATCGCGCAGCAACGCACCCGCCTGCTGTACCGCCGCCAGCTCCGGCTTGCCGACCCGCACCGGCAGTGGGGTGGGAACCTTGGTGCTCAACGCGATTCGCAGCCGGCCGGGCTCGCGGGTCGCCGCCGCGACGAACTCCCCCTCCGGACCGGGCACCGTGGAGGTCGCGTCGAGGAACACGGCCGCGTCGATCACCGTCCGCGCGATCGGGCCGTTGACGCTCAGGCCGTACCAGGCATCGTCGTGGGGTTCCAGCGACACCCGATCCCGTTGCGGTTTCAGCCCGAACAGGCCGCACCAGGTCGACGGGATGCGGATCGAGCCGCCGCCGTCGGATCCCAACGCCAGCGGCGCCAGCCCAGCCGCCACCGCCGCGGCGCTGCCGCCGCTGCTGCCACCCGGTGTGCGTCGCGGATCCCAAGGGTTACGCGTCGCGCCGAACGTCAGCGACTCGGTGTAGGGCATCATCATCAGCTCGGGCACATTGGTTTTGCCGATGATGACGGCGCCGGCCGCGCGCAGCCGGCGCACCACCTCGGCGTCGGAGCTGACCGCGGGTCCGTGCCCGCCGCTGCCGAAGGTGGTCACCTCCCCGGCGACGTCGACGTCGTCCTTGATCGCGACCGGCACGCCGAGCAGCGGCAGCCGCTCGCCCGCGTCCAGGCGGGACTGCGCCGCCGCGGCATCGCGCCGGGCCCGGTCGGCGAGCACCACGCGGTAGCAGCGCAGCTGGCTGTCCAGCCGCGCGATCCGCTCCAGGTAGACCTCGAGCAGCTCCGGCGCGCTCAGGTCACCGTTGGCCAGCATGCGCGCTTGTGCGGCCGCGCCGGCGAAGGCGAGATCGTTCACCGCCGCAGCGTATCCCGCGGATCGGCCGGGCCGGCGCCGGCGGGGACGAGGCGGTCGCGGGCCAACCAGTACCGTGGGCGACATGTCTTGCGTGTTCTGTGCGATCGTCGCCGGGGAGGCTCCGGCCATCCGGATCTACGAAGACGACGACTACCTGGCGATCCTCGACATCCGCCCGTTCACCCGCGGCCACACGCTGGTGCTGCCGAAGCGGCACAGCGTCGACCTCACCGACACCCCGCCGGAGACGCTGGCCGGGATGGTGACCCTGGGCCAGCGCATCGCCCGGGCCGCCCGCAGCACAGAGCTGGCCGACGCCACCAACATCGCGATCAACGACGGCAGCGCCGCCTTCCAGACGGTCTTCCACATCCACCTGCACGTCCTGCCGCGCCGCAACGGCGACAAGCTGTCGGTGGCCAAGGGAATGCTGCTGCGCCGCGATCCCGACCGCGACGCCACCGGCCAGATCCTGCGCCTGGCGCTGGCCCGCATCGACGCCAATCAGCCGGACTGAGCCCGCCTCGGCCGCCCGCACGCCGCGCCCAACCCTGTCAAAGCCGCACTCCGCGCACGTCGGCAGCGGTTTAATTCCCTGTAACTCGTGGTGAGGTCGATTACCACAGCTAGGGGATGGCTGGAGCGGCGATGAAGCGCTGGGCGGTGAATCCGTGGCGGCGGTCGGGGGTGCCCGCGCGCGTGGGCTGGCTGCTGGCCGGCGGGTACGGCACGGCCGCCCTGCTGGTGCTGCTCTCGTCCGTCCGCGGGTGGCGCGGCCCGTACGGCACCCGGCCGGTCGACGACCTCGTCATGTTCGTGTGCCTGGCCGTCGCGGCGATCTGCGCCGCGCGGGCGGCCCGGGCCGCGTCCGGACGGCGCCGGTACGGCTGGTTGGCGCTGACGACCGCGCTGCTCGGCTGGGCGGTGGGCGAGATCATCTGGGCGGTCTATGACGTCCGCCCCGAATTCGAACACGCCGCCCACCCGGCGGCGGCCGAGATGGTCTTGCTGCTGTTCCCGGTCGGCGCCATGACGTCGTTGGTGCTGCTATCCCAGCTGTCCCGGCACAGCCCCCGCCGGCTGCTGCTCGACGGCCTCATCGTCGCGACGTCGCTGTTCGTCATCTCCTGGGTGTTCGTCGTCGAGGCGCAGCTGCGCGAACACACCGGCACCCAGGTGGCGACGCTGGCCGAGGTCTTCAACGACATCGTGCTGATGACCACGGCCATCCTGATGCTGTCCCGGGCGCGACCCGGCGACCGGCCCAGCCGCAGCCTGCTGGCCTGTGGCATCGCCACGATCAGCGTCACCGACATCGCGATGGTCTTCTACGCCGGCATCGGCAGCTACCACACCGACGACATCGGCGACCTGGCCCGGGTGGCCGGCGTGGGCACCTTGGCGCTGGCCGGGCTGGCCAGCGTGTACGAGCAGCCGGCGCCGGGGTCGCCGGACGAGATCGAGTTCCGGACCCGGCTGTGGCTGCCCTACCTGCCGCTGATCCTGGCCGCCGCGGTGGGGTGGGGGCACGCGGCGGGCAAAGCCATCCACGAACCCATGCTGGCCGCGTTGGGAATCCTGGTGGCCGCCGTGCTGGCGCGGCAGTTCGTGGTCCTGGTCGACAACCAGAATCTGCTGTCGGAGGTCGCGCGGGAGGCCTTCCGCGACAACCTGACCGGCCTGGCCAACCGGGCGCTGTTCGTGCATCGGCTGGAACAGGCCGTCGCGCGCCGGCATCCCGACGGCACGCCCATCGCCGTGCTGTGCCTGGACCTCGACAACTTCAAGGCGGTCAACGACGCCCTGGGCCATCCCGCCGGCGACGAGCTGCTGGTCCGGGTGGCCGAGCGGCTCACCGCGGCGCTGGGCGACAGCGGCACCATCGCCCGGCTCGGCGGCGACGAGTTCGCGGCCGTCATCGAGGCCTCCGTCGACGAATCCCAAGCGGCCGCGCACCGCATCCTCGAGGCGTTCACCGGGGCCATCCTGATCGACGGCATTCCGATCACCGTGCGGCCCAGCATCGGATTCACGGTGTGCACCGGCGCGTCCACCTGCACCGTCGACCAGCTGTTGCGGCACGCCGACCTGGCCATGTATGCGGCCAAACGCGAAGGGGGCCAATGCATTCGCAGCTTCATGCCGGACCTGCCGCTGCCGTACGCGTTCCCGCCGCCGCCCGGCTCGGCCGCACCGACCGCCGTTGCCGCCGTCGCCGCCGGGGGCAACGGCGCCGCCCCGGCGGCGCCGCCCGAGGTGGCAACGGCGGCCACCTCGTCACACTCCCCGCATGACGCCGCCCGTCGGCCCCCCGGGGTATTCGGGCCGCCCTCGGGATGCTGGCCATCGGGGTGGTCGCCTTCAGCGTGTCCAGCGTCGCGCATCCGGACGCCGGGCACGGAATCTTCTCGGCGACGGCGCTGTATTCGGCGCTGAACGCCGTCGCCGCCGGGCTGATCGCGCTGCGCGCCTGCCGGATTCCGGCCGACCGGTGGGCGTGGGCGCTGATCGCCGCCGGCATGGCGTGCTCGGCGGTGGGCGACGTCGTGTACGCGGTGTGGGTGCCCGACGGGCGCTCACCGTCGGTGGCCGACCCGGAGTATCTGGCCTACTACCCGTTCGTCTACGCCGGATTGCTGCTGCTGATGCGGGCCCGGCTCAAGCGGCTGCCGATCGCGGTCCAGCTCGACTCGGTGGTGTGCGCGTTGACGTTGGCCGCGGTGGCCGCGGCGCTGACCGCGGGCCCACTGCACCAGGCGGCGGTGCACGCACCGAAGACGGTGTGGGTGGGGCTGGCCTACCCGTGGTGCGATCTGATGCTGCTGGCACTGGCCGCCGGCATGCTGCCGATCTTGGGCTGGCGCAACGAGATTCGCTGGGCGCTGCTGGTGGCGGGGCTGGTTTTGTTCGCGGTCGCCGATGGGGCCTACCTGTTCCAGACGGCGGCCGGATCGTATCGGGTCGGTTCCCTGCTGGACGTGTGCTGGCCCGCGTCGTCGGTGCTCATCGCGATGGCGAGCTGGGCGCCGCCGCCCGCCACGGCGACGCAGGCCCGACGCCGTTTCAGCCCCTATGTCACTCCGGTGGCGTCCACCATTGTGGCGCTGGGAGTGATTGTGCTGGCCCATCATTCGCGTTCGGCCGCCACCCTGGCGGCGTTGAGCCTGGTGGTCGGAGCCGGGCGGTTTTCGCTGACCTTCCGCGACGTGAGCCTGCTGCACAGCCACGACCGGCACGCCATGACCGACGAGCTGACCGCGCTGCCCAACCGGCGCCAGCTGGTGACGGCCCTGCAGGGTTTGCCCGCCTCGGCATCGCCCGGCGCCGGTTCGATGCCGAGCCGGGCAAACCCCCGTCGCGCGCTGTTGTTGTTGAGCCTGAGCGACTTTCACGAGATCACCGAATCGATCGGCCGGCAATTCGGCGATGAGCTGCTGTGCCACATCGCGAATCGATTGGCCGGCAGCGTCCGTCGCGACGACCTGCTCGCCCGGGTGGGCGACGACCAGTTCGCCGTGCTGCTGGCCGACGGCGCCAACCTCACCGCCGCGAGCGCTCAGGCGGGCCGGCTGCTCGAGGCGTTGAGCGAACCGATCGCCCTGGATCCGATCACCGTCCAGGTGGACGGCCGCATCGCCATCGCGCTGTGTCCGGATCACTGCGACCATCCCCGGGAGCTGTTGAGCCGCGCCGAAACCGCGCTGGCGCACGCCAAATCGGCGCGAAGCAAGATCGCGGTCTACGACTCCGCGTTCGAGGCCCACCGCGACAACGACACCAACCTCATCGAGGAACTGCGCACCGCGTTGTTCGACACCGACGAGCTGAAACTGCACTACCAGCCCAAGATCGACGGGCGGGACGGCAGCATCCACAGCGTCGAGGCCGTGCTGCGCTGGCAGCATCCCACCCGCGGGACGTTGCTGCCGGAGGAGTTCCTGCCCGTCGCCGAACGCGCCGGGTTGATGCGCAAGATCTCCAACCGCACGCTGAGCATGGCGTTGCAACAGGTCCGCTCCTGGCGCGAAGAGGGTCTGCGCCTCACCGTCGCGGTCAACCTGTCCACCACCAACCTGCTCGACATCGAGCTCGTCGGCACCGTGGAAAGACTGCTCGCCAACTACGACCTGCCCGCGGACGCGCTCATCCTCGAGATCACCGAGAGCGCGCTGGTGGATTCGGTGCGATCCCGCAACACCGTGACCGCGTTGCAGCGCTTGGGAATTCGCATCTCGATCGACGACTACGGCACCGGCTGGTCGTCACTGGCCCGCCTGCAGGAGGTTTCGGTCGACGAGTTGAAGCTGGACCGCATTTTCGTGGCGCGCCTGGCTCACGACGCACGCTCGGTCGCCATCGTGCGGTCCACGGTGGCGCTGGCGGACAACCTGGGCGCCGACCTGGTCGCCGAGGGCGTCGAGAACGAGGACACCTTGGACGCGCTGCGACGCTACGGCTGCAACATCACCCAGGGCTTCGTGCACACCCCGCCGCTGCCGCCCGACGAGCTGCGGGCCTGGATCGCCAGCCACGCGCCGGATCCCAGCCAGTCCCGGGGGTGAGTTCGCCCGGGAGGCAGAACAGCTCCTTGGCCAGCAACTCCAGCGTCGCGACCCGGGCCGGCGCGGTGGCGGGGTCGGTCCCGCGGCGGGCCGATGCCACCGGATTCACCATCACCTCGTCGACACCGAACCGCTCGGCGAGCGCCCGAACCTGCTCGGCGGCCTCGGCCGGGCCGCCCAACACCGCGCGCCGCAGCCCGCTGTCCACGATGCGCCGCTGCTCGGCGGTGAGCTCGGCGTGCTCGGCCTCCTCGACCAGCGGCACCGGCCCGAGCGGCTGCCCGGTGCGAAGCTTCGCCATCATCTGCAGGTTGGGCAGCATCAAAGCCGTTGCCTCGTCCCGGGTTTCGGCCACTACGGCGTTGACCGTCAAAAAGGTGAGCGGCTCGGGCGTCAGCGCGCTGGGCCGGAACCGCGACCGGTAGACCTCGAGCGCCTCCTCGGTTCCCTTGCCGGAGAAGTGATGGGCGAACACGTAGGGCAACCCCTTGGCGGCAGCCAGGTGCGCGGAGTACATCGACGAGCCCAGCAGCCACAGCCGCGGCTCGCCGGCGGCGGCAGGGGTGGCCCTGAGCCGGTAGTCCCCCGAGCGCAGCGGCACCACCACGCCGCGCGCGCTCATCAACGCCGCCACGTCGTCGAGGTAGTCGGGGAAGCGCTGGATGTCCTCGTCGCCGCGGCCGCCGCGCAGCGCGTACGAGGTGACCGGATCGGAGCCGGGCGCCCGGCCGATGCCGAGGTCGATCCGGCCCGGCGCGGCGGCCTCCAGCAGCGCGAACTGCTCGGCCACCGCCAGCGGCGCATGGTTGGGCAGCATCACCCCGCCCGAGCCGAGCCGCAGCCGGGTGGTCTGCGGGGCCAGGTACGCGAGCAGCACCGGCGGGCTGGTGGCGCCCACCGACGGCATGTTGTGGTGCTCGGCTACCCAGTAGCGGGTGAAACCGAGCCGATCGGCGGCCTGCGCCAGCGCCACGGTGGCGGCCAGCGCGTCGCCGGTGGTCTGGTCGGTGCGCACCGGGACGAGATCGAGGACGGAAAGACGCACGCTGGCGTCAACGCGCCGGCGCCGGCAAACCTTCCCGGCGCGCGGGCACCCGAGGATCAGTAGTCCTTGAGCGTGATCGAGGCGACGATGCGCTCGAACACCTCCTGCGGTATCGGCGCGCCGCCCGGGATGTTGTCCACCACCAGCCATTGGTTGCGCTGGACGTAGTCGGCGAACTCGCGGTGATAGTTGGCGAAACCGGCTTCATGGTCCTCACCGGCCGCCTTCAGCTCGCCGGCCAGGATGTAGGCGCCCAGCAGCGCGACGCTGGTGCCCTGCCCGGACAGCGGCGAGCAGCAGTACCCGGCGTCGCCGACCAGCGCCACCCGGCCGCGCGACCAGCGGTCCATCTTGATCTGCGACATTTCGTCGAAGTAGAAGTCCGGCGCGGTCCGCATGTACTCCAGCAGCTGCGGGCGCACCCATCCCTCGCCGGCCATCCGCCGCTCCAGCTCGGCGAATTGCGCCTCGGTGTCGCGGTAGTCGAGGCGCAGCTCGGCGTCCATGAAGCCCAGCATGGCCCGGGCCTCGGCGTTGTCGCGGGCGCTGTACACCCCGGCCATGGTGGAGTCCCCGTAGTGCCACATCTGCCAGTAGTCCAGGCCCAGGAAATGGGGCACGGTAAAGATCGCCGCGTGCGTGCCTAACCGCTCGATGAACTCGTCTTCCGGCCCGAACACCAGGCGCCGCACGTTGGAGTGCAGGCCGTCCGTGCCGATCACCAGGTCGAAATCGCGCGGGGCGGCGCGCTCGAAGCTGACGCGGACCGCCGCGCCCCGGTCGTCGAGCGCGGTGATGGTGTCGTCGAACAGGTACTCGGCGGTCCATTGGCTTGCGCCGTAAAGCAATTCGACCAAGTCGTCGCGCAACAACTCGATGTCGGGGCCCTCGATCGGCCCGCCGGTGGGGCCAGAAATCGCGGCTTCGGTGTCCCGGGACAGCTCGTTGCCGTCCCGGTCGACGACCGAGGAGCCCCGGATCTGGGTCCTGCGCTTCGCCGCGGCGGCCAGCAGCCCCATGCGCTCCAGCACGCCCAGCGCCGGCCCGCGCACGTCGATGGCCTGACCACCCGGCCGCGGCCCGCGATGGCGCTCCACCACGGTCACCGAATGGCCATGGCGCCCAAGCCAAAAGGCCGCCGCCGTACCGGCCACGCTGGCACCGGACACCAGCACGTCAGACATGACAACTCACTTGATCCCCGCCAGTCCTTTTGCGTCGCGGAAGACGTCGTCGAGCATTGCTGGTGTCAACCTACCGGTGAACATGTTCTGCTGGCTGGGGTGGTAGCAGCCGAGCAGCCGCACACCGGGCGCCAGCTCGGCGACGACGCCGTGCCCGAACCGGGGCTTGCGCGCGGCCGGCACGCCCGGTAGCCGCAGCGCGATCTGCCAGCCGAAGCCGCCCAGGGCCACCACCACCCGGACATGCTCGGAGATCAGCCGCCATTCGGCCTGCAGCCAGGGCCAGCAGGTGTCCCGCTCGACGGGCGTCGGGGCATTGGCCGGCGGGGCACAGTGCACCGGCGCGACGATGCGAATGTGCTTGGTGCGCAACCCATCCGCCGCGTCGACACTGGTCGGCTGGTTCACCAGACCGGCCCGGTACAGCGCCGCGTACAACTGGTCGCCCGAGCGGTCGCCGGTGAACATCCGGCCGGTCCGGTTGGCGCCGTGCGCGGCGGGCGCCAACCCGACGATCAGCAGCCGGGGCCGCGCCGATCCCCAGCTGGGCACCGGCCGGCCCCAATACGGTTGGTCGGCGAAGGCGCGGCGTTTGACCACCGCGACCTCCTCGCGCCACTCGACCAGCCGCGGGCAGGCCCGGCACACGCTGACCAGCGCGTCGAGTTCGGGAATCGCGCCGGCGTGGCGGGCCAACGCGATCACCTGATCGGCATCGGCGGCGACCGGGGTCTGCGGGGTGGCCGGATCCCCCGGCCATCCGCTACCGGCCGGCACCGGCGAGTCGAACGCCTGGCCGGTACGCGGATGCTCGAGCACACCAACATCCTGCATTCGCGGCCGGCCACCGCGAAATTCAGTGGCCGCCGCGCGGGGTATGCGGTTACATTCTCCCCGCGATCCCCATGCCTGACACGAGCCGCGGCCCGGCCCTTTTGATCTTGTTCGCAACGCTGCTTGCGACGGCGGGCACCGGCATATCGATCGTCGCTTTCCCGTGGCTCGCGTTGCAGCACCGGCACAGCGCCACCGACGCGTCGATCGTGGCCGCGGCCATGACCCTGCCGTTGGTGCTCGCCACATTGATCGCGGGCACCGCGGTCGACTTCTTCGGGCGCCGCCGGGTGTCGCTGGTCTGCGATTGGCTGTCCGGTGCGGCGGTGACGGCGGTGCCGCTGACCGCCTGGATCTTCGGCGCCGCGGCCATCGACGTCGCCGAGCTGGCCGTATTGGCCTTCTGCGCGGCCGCTTTCGACCCGGCCGGGATGACGGCGCGCCAGTCCATGCTGCCCGAGGCCGCCGCGCGGGCCGGCTGGTCGCTGGACCGCACCAACAGCAGCTACGAGGCGATGCTGAATCTGGCTTTCATCGTGGGCCCGGGGCTGGGCGGCTTGCTGATCGCCACGCTGGGCGGCATCAACACGATGTGGGTGACGGCGGGTTGTTTCGCCTTGTCCTTCTTGGCAATTGGGGCGCTACGGCTCGAAGGTGCCGGCAAACCGCCGCGGGCGACCCGCCCGGTCGGGCTGGTGACCGGCATCGCCGAGGGCGTGCGGTTCGTCTGGAACCTGCGGGTGCTGCGCACGCTGGGGCTGATCGACCTGGCCGTGACCGCGCTGTATCTGCCGATGGAAAGCGTGTTGTTCCCCAAGTATTTCGCCGATCAGCACCAGCCGGCCCAGTTGGGTTGGGCGCTGATGGCGCTGGCGCTGGGCGGGGTGGCGGGCGCGCTGGGCTATGCCGTGCTGTCAGCACGGCTGCGGCGGCGGACGGCGGTGCTGACGGCGACGCTCACCTTCGGGGCGACGACGGCCGGTATCGCGGTGCTGCCGCCGTTGCCGGTGATCCTGGGGCTGTGCGCGGTCACCGGCGTGGTGTACGGCCCGATCCAGCCGATCTACAACTTCGTCATGCAGACCCGGGCGCCGCATCACCTGCGGGGCCGGGTGGTCGGGGTGATGGCCGGATTGACCTACGCGGCGGGGCCGCTGGGCCTGTTGGTCGCCGGCCCGCTGGCCGACGCCGCCGGCCTGAAGGCCACCTTTTTGACCTTGGCGGTGCCGATCCTGGCGATCGGTGTCGTGGCCTGCGGCCTGCCGTCGCTGCGCGAACTGGACCGGGCACCGCAGTTCGCCGACGACCCGGGTGCGTGAGGCGGGCTTAGGATCGGGCGGTGAGCTCCGAAGCCTTGGCCAGCCTGATCGCCGACCTGCCCGACGGGACTGTGGTCACCGACCCGACGGTGACCGAGGGCTACCGCCAGGACCGCGCGTTCGACCCGTCGGCCGGAAAACCGCTGGCCGTGGTGCGGCCGCGGCGCACCGAGGAGGTGCAGACCGTGCTGCGCTGGGCGAGCGCGCACGGCGTCCCGGTGGTCACCCGCGGGGCCGGCAGCGGCCTGTCCGGCGGTGCGACCGCCCTGGACAACGGCATCGTGCTCTCGACGGAGAAGATGCGCGACATCACCGTCGACCCGGTGACCCGCACGGCGGTCTGCCAGCCGGGGCTGTTCAACGCCGAGGTGAAGAAGGCGGCCGCCGAGCACGGCCTGTGGTATCCGCCGGACCCGTCGTCGTTCGAGATCTGCAGCATCGGCGGCAACATCGCCACCAACGCCGGCGGCCTGTGCTGCGTGAAGTACGGCGTGACCACCGACTACGTGCTGGGCATGCAGGTGGTGCTGGCCGACGGCACCGCCGTTCGGCTCGGCGGGCCGCGGCTCAAGGACGTCGCGGGGCTGTCGTTGACGAAGCTGTTCGTCGGCAGCGAGGGCACCCTGGGCGTCATCACCGAGGTGACGCTGCGGCTGGTGCCCAAGCAGAACACCTCCAGCGTCGTGGTGGCCAGCTTCGCCACGGTCGAGGATGCGGTCGGCGCTGTGCTCGGCGTCACCGGGCGGCTGCGCCCGTCGATGCTGGAGTTCATGGACTCCGTCGCGATCAACGCCGTCGAGGACACCCTGCGGATGGACCTGGACCGCGGCGCGGCCGCGATGCTGGTGGCCGGGTCCGACGAGCGTGGCCGCGCCGGCAGCGAGGACGCCGAGATCATGGCCAAGGTGTTCGCGGAAAACGCTGCGACGGAAGTGTTTTCGACCGACGACCCGGACGAGGGCGAGGCGTTCGTCGTCGCCCGCCGGTTCTGCATTCCGGCCGTGGAGGCCAAGGGGTCGTTGCTGCTCGAAGACGTCGGGGTGCCGCTTCCGGCGCTGGGCCGGCTGGTCACCGGGATCGCGGCCATCGCCGCCGAACGCGACCTGATGATCTCGGTGATCGCCCACGCCGGCGACGGCAACACCCACCCGTTGATCGTCTACGACCCCGCCGATGCCGACATGACCGAGCGCGCACACCTGGCGTTCGGCGAGATCATGGACCTGGCCGTCGGCCTGGGCGGCACCATCACCGGCGAGCACGGCGTCGGCCGGCTGAAGCGGCCCTGGCTGGCCGGCTACCTGGGGCCCGAGGTGATGGACCTCAACCGGCGGATCAAGCAGGCGCTGGACCCGCAGGGCATCTTGAACCCCGGCTCGGGGATCTGAGCTGTTTGTTGCCAAGTTGGCGCCGAGCGTCACGCCAGCGTGGCTTCGCCCGCCGAGCGTCACGCCAGCGTGACGGGAGGCCACGACGGGGTTGACACAGCGCCCGTAACTGTCGTACGAATGAGACATGACATCGACTGTGTCTCACAACGTGCCGGTGGCGTTCGAGTTGCCCAACGCCGACACCTGGGCCGACCCGTGGCCGATGTACCGCGCGCTGCGTGACCACGACCCGGTGCACCACGTCGTCCCGCCCAAGCGCCCGGAGCACGACTACTACGTGCTGTCCCGGCACGCCGACGTGTGGGCCGCGGCCCGCGACCACGAAACCTTCTCCTCGGCGAAGGGTTTGACGGTCAACTATGACGACCTGGAACTCATTGGGCTGCAAGACAATCCGCCGTTCGTGATGCAGGACCCGCCGGTGCACACCGAGTTTCGCAAGCTGGTGTCGCGCGGCTTCACGCCGCGGCAGGTCGAGGCGGTGGAGCCCAAGGTGCGCGACTTCGTGGTCGAGCGCATCGAACGGCTGCGCGCGGCCGGCGGCGGGGACATCGTCGCCGAGCTGTTCAAACCGCTGCCGTCGATGGTCGTCGCCCACTATCTCGGTGTGCCCGAGGAAGATCGGGCACAATTCGACGGCTGGACCGAGGCCATCGTGGCGGCCAACACGGCCGACGGCGGTGTCGCCGGCGCGCTGGGCAGTGCGGGCGATGCGGTCACGTCGATGATGGCCTACTTCACCGGGCTGATCGAGCGGCGCCGGACCGACCCCGAGGCACGACACCATCTCGCATCTGGTGTCCGCCGGGGTGGGCGCCGACGGCGACATCGCCGGCACCCTGTCGGTGCTGGCCTTCACGTTCACCATGGTCACCGGGGGCAACGACACCACCACCGGAATGCTCGGCGGGTCAATGCCTTTGCTGCACCAGCGGCCCGACCAAAGGCAGCGGCTGGTCGACGAGCCGGAGCTGATCCCCGACGCCGTCGAGGAGCTGCTGCGGCTGACCTCGCCGGTGCAGGGGCTGGCCCGCACCACCACCCGGGACGTGACGATCGGCCGGACCACCATCCCGGCCGGGCGCCGGGTGCTGCTGCTGTACGGGTCGGCCAACCGCGACGAACGCCAGTACGGGCCCGACGCCGGCGAACTCGACGTCGCCCGCTGTCCGCGCAACATCCTCACGTTCAGCCACGGCGCGCACCACTGCCTGGGCGCGGCCGCCGCGCGGATGCAGTCGCGGGTCGCGCTGACCGAGCTGCTGGCCCGCTGCCCCGACTTCGAGGTGGACGAGTCGGGCATCGTGTGGGCCGGCGGCAACTACGTCCGGCGACCGCTGTCGGTGCCGATCCGGGTGAAGTCCTGATGCCCGGCGCGCGCAGGAGCACCGACTGGCTTTCCGGACACCGCAACGAGGCGGCCGTCGACCGGATCCTCGACGCGGCCCAGGAGCTCTACACCCAGCGCGATTCGGAATCCATCGGCATGAACGAAATCGCCAGGGCCGCAGGGTGTTCCCGCGCCACACTGTACCGGTACTTCGAGAACCGGGAGGCGCTGCGCACCGCGTATGTGCACCGCGAGGCCAACCGGCTGGGCCGGGCGATCATGGAACAGATCGACGGCATCGACGAACCCCGCCAGCGGCTGACCGCGAGCATCACCACCACCTTGCGGATGGTCCGCGGCAACCCCGCGCTGGCGTCGTGGTTCGCCGTCACCCGCCCGCCCATCGCCGGCGAGCTGGCCGAACACTCCGAGGTGATCACCGCCCTGGCCGCCGCGTTCGTCGGCTCGCTGGGCCCGGAAGAGCCCGCCGTCGTCGAGCGCCGGGCACGCTGGGTGGTCCGGGTGATCACGTCGCTGCTGCTGTTTCCCGGACACGACGAGGCCGACGAGCGGGCGATGATCGAAGAGTTCGTCGTCCCGATCGTGACGCCGGTGTCCGCCCGCGGCTAAGCCCGCAGGTCGCGTCGGGCCGGCCCGCAGCCGGTGTTCGAAGTGCCCGCCTCTGAGCGACAACCTGTTGGTGCGCTCGCACCCGTAACCGAGTTGTCGCTGTGAGGCGGGCATATCGCCTGTCCGCTCTCGGAGAGGCTGCTGTGGCCCATGTGACGAAGGGTGCGCGACGACGGGCGCCTGCCGGCTCAGTCGCGCACCCGGGTGAACCGGTGCAGCAGCCACGCCAACGGGATCGTCAGGACCAGCGTCGCGATGAACAGGTTCAGCATCGAGCCGGTGTAGACGCGGGCGCCGACGATGTAGTCCATCGCGAATTCCATGGTGATCAAATGGATCAGGAAGATCTCGTAGGAGATCTCCCCCAGCCACACCATCGGGCGGCTGGCCAGCAGCCGCGAATACCACCCGTGATCGCCCAGCGCCAGCGGCGCCACGGCGAGGGCGGCGATCACGGCGTAGAAGCAGGTCTTGAACAACGCCTCGCTCAGCGTGGCCGGTGACGTCGTGGGCGCGCCGGCGATCGGGGTGGAGACGATGAAATAACTGACCACCGCCAGCGGGATGGCCACGAAACCGTAGGCGCGCGCGCCCATTTCCTGCAGCACCGTCAGCATCATGCCGGCCAGGAACCAGGCCAGGTAGGTGGGCAGCCACAGCCGGGCGCCGTCGGGAAACCAGTGATCGGTGTGCACCAGCACCAGCCAGGCCGGGCTGACCAAGGCCAGCCCCGCCAGCGCGCCCAGCACCAGCTTCGGCTGCCACTGCCGCCGGCAGATCAGCACCAGCAGCAGGTAGGCCAGCAGCGGCAGGATGACGTAGAAGGACGCCTCCACGGCCAGGCTCCACATCTGGGTCAGCCCCTGATGCAGATACTTGCCCAGGTAGCCGTTGCAGTAGATCTGGGTGAGCGTCAGGTTGCGCGCCAGACCCAGCCAGCTGTGCCCGGGGTTGGGACCAGCCTCGCGGAAGTGGTACAGCACGTAGGCGAACAGCACCGTGATGACGTAGGCGGGCATGATGCGCCGAACTCGGTGCCACGCATAGCGACTCAGCGACGGCGGTGGGCCGCCGGTGGCCGCGGACTTCACCCACGGCCGGAACAGCAGGTAGCCGGAGAGCACGAAGAAGATGGGCACCCCGATCTCCATGCGGGAACCGACCAGCCCCCAATACCCGTGCGTGTACTTGCCGGTGGTGTAGGCCGCGTGGGTGCCGACGACGAGCAGCGCGGCGACCGCACGGACCCCGGTCAGCGAGGCGACGCGGTCGACGCGAGAGGTCTGCTCGAGCCCGCCCTGGGCGTCTTGTTCTTCCGACAGCGTCATCCGCCGTATTTCCTGCGTGGTTTCCCGCCGTCCCGACCGCGCGCCTTGGCCGCCGCCCGGTCCGGCTGGAGGTTGATCAGCACTCCGGAGATTCGGGTCTGCTCAAGCCTTTTCAGCGTCGACTTGGGCAGCTTGGCCGGCAACTCCACCAGCGAGAAGTCGGGTCCGATGGCGATGTGGCCGAAATCGCTGCGATGCAGCCCGCCCTCGTTGGCGATGGCGCCCACGATCGCGCCCGGACCGATCTTGTGCCGTTTGCCCACCGCGATGCGGTAGGTGGCCAACGGCCTTGTGCTCCTGGGTTTCTCGGTGCGCTCGCGCCGTTCGGTGTGGCGTTCGCGTCGCTCCCGCGGCGGTTCGGGCGCCATCAGGAACTCCTCGCCGTCGCGTGACTGCACGGCCAGCGCGGCGGCGATATCGGCCATCGGGACGTCGTGCTCGCGTTCGTAGTCCTGAACCAACTTGCGGAACAGATCGATGCCGGGAGCGCCGAGCGCGGCGGTGATGGAGTCGGCGAACTTGGCCACCCGCTGGGCGTTGACGTCCTCGACGGTGGGCAGCTCGGCTTCGGTGAGCGGCTGGCGGGTCGCCTTCTCAATGGCCTTGAGCAGGTGGCGTTCTCGCGGGGAGACGAACAGCAGCGCGGTTCCCGAGCGTCCCGCCCGGCCGGTGCGCCCGATCCGGTGCACGTAGGACTCGGTGTCGTGCGGGATGTCGTAGTTGAGCACGTGTGAGATCCGTTCGACGTCCAGGCCTCGGGCGGCCACGTCGGTGGCGACCAGGATGTCGATGCCGCCGTCCTTGAGGGCGGCGACGGTCCGCTCACGCTGGCCCTGCGGGATGTCCCCGTTGATCGCGGCCGCCGAGAAGCCGCGCGCCCTGAGCCGTTCGGCGACCTCCTCGGTGGCCTGTTTGGTCCGGACGAAAACGATCATCGCCTCGAACGGCTCGACCTCCAGCACCCGGGTCAGCGCGTCCATTTTGCGCGGGCCGGCGACCTGGATGTAGCGCTGCGAAATGTTCTCGGCGGTCGTGGTTTTCGCTTTGGTGCTGACCTCGAGGGGATCGTGCAGATACTTGGCGGTGAGCTTGCGGATCGCGGGCGGCATGGTCGCCGAGAACAGCGCGACCTGCTTGTATTCCGGGGTCTCGGACAGGATGCGGTCGACCTCTTCGGCAAATCCCATGGTGAGCATCTCGTCGGCCTCGTCGAGCACCAGGTAGTCGACGTGCGACAGGTTCAGCGTGCCGCGCTCGAGGTGGTCGATCACCCGGCCCGGCGTGCCGACCACCACGTGGGCGCCGCGTTTCAATCCGGCCAGCTGCACGGCGTAGGAGGAGCCGCCGTAGATCGGCAGCACGTTGATCTTCGGCAGATGCGCGCCGTAGCGGCTGAACGCCTCGGCCACCTGCAACGCCAGCTCCCGGGTGGGCGCCAGCACCAGCGCCTGGGTGGCGGTGCTGGCGACGTCGATGTTGGACAGGATCGGGATCGCGAACGCGGCCGTCTTGCCGGTGCCGGTCTGGGCCAGGCCGACGACGTCGGAACCGGCCATCAACGCCGGGATGGTCGCGGCCTGGATGCCGGTGGGCGTCTCGTAGCCGACGTCGGCGATCGCCCGCAAAACCGAGGGATGGATCTGCAGGTCGGCAAATGTCGGGGAGGCAGCCTCAGTCGAGCTGTCCGGGAGGGTCATCGCCCATGGAGTCTAGTGGTCGCGCCGCGCCCGGTGCGGCCCGTGATCGTGGGCACAGCCGGGCGACGCCCGGCCACGCCTGCCACACCCGCGGCCGCGATGACGGTACGGTGCGTCGATGTGTGGTCGCCACCGTGTCGTACCGAGCCGCTGACCGGCTCGGCCGCTGTCGCCTTGATCGCCGTCACGCTGACCGGATGCGGTTCCGGGGACTCCACCGTCGCCAAGACGCCGCAGGCCCGCACGACGTCGGAGACCCCGTCGATCACCGCACCGGCCACGCCGTCGGCGGCCGCCGCGCAGCCCGGCGCCGGGCAGCCGGCCGACCCGTGCGCGGTCAACCTCGCCGCACCGACCATCGTGAAGGTGGTCTCCGAGCTGCCACGCGACCCGCGCAGCCAGCAGCCGTGGAACCCCGAGCCGCTGGCCGGCAACTACAACCAGTGCGCGCAGCTGTCGGCGGTGATCGTCAAGGCCAACACCAACGCGATCAGCCCGAGCACCCGGGCGGTGCTGTTCCACCTCGGCCAATTCATCCCGCAGGGGGTGCCCGACACCTACGGGTTCAACGGCATCGACCCGGCCCAGACCACCGGTGACACGGTGGCGCTGACCTACCCGGGCGGGCTTTCCGGCCTGAGCACCGACGTGAAGTTCCACTGGAACGGCAATGCCGTCGAGCTGATCGGCAACACCCCCGCGCACTGACCCCGGGCACGCTCGCCCGGCACCGCGGCGGTGTCGGCGCCCCGGCGCTGAAGTGCAGTGCATGGAGATGCTTCAGCCCTCGAGCCATAAACCGGCCGGCGCGCACGGCAGCCCGACGTCCTTGAGGGTCAAGATACCGGCCGGCGCGGCGGCGACGTCGACGGCAGCGCTAACCGCGGGCATCGCCGTCATGGTGTCCCATTCGTGGTTGCCCCAGCTCTCGGGTGGCAGGAAGCGAATCCGGGTGTCGACGCCGGGCTCGCCTTTGATGACGACGTGATAGTGGTCGTCGTCGAACTGCCATCCCTCGTTCAGCAGTTTGGTCATGTACCAGGCGACGTTCGATTGCACCACCGTCTTGCCGTTGACTTTGCCGTTCCAGCCGGCCCGCATCGCGGCGATGGTGTCTTTCTCGATGACCCACCAGCCGAGATCGACCCGCTCCGACGCGGTGGCGTGCTCGATGAAGAATTCCATGTCGTCGAGCTCGAAGCCCAGGGCGACCGCCATCCGCTGGACCGAGTCGCGAAACGTGCTCAGCCACATCTTGGCCGTCTCGATCACGGCGGGCGGCGCCTCGGACAGTGAAAAGCCTTGCGACTGCCAGGTTTCGGGCGACTCGTAGACCGACACGTCGGCAGACTCGGAAACCGACACCATCTCGACGTCACGGCAGACCGCAGTCATCGCCGTGACCATGGTGTTGATCCACCCCGGGTTGACCGCGGTGATGTAGAGCGAGCTGCCCCCACGTTCGCACGCCGCCGCCAGCCGCTGCTTTGTCTCGCCCTGGATGCCGCCGACATTGAGAAATAGGTTGGTGCTGATCACGTCGAGCCCACTTTCGAGCAGACGCACTACCTGGTCGATGTCGGCCATGAACGGGGTGTAGATAACGGTGTCCGCTTTCAACGCGAGCAGCGCGTCGATGTCGGTGGTGGCCAACACCCCGGTATCGGGACGGCCACACAGCGCACCCGCATCCGAGCCTGCCTTCTCCTCCGAAAATGCGTAGACACCAACGAGTTCCAGCCGCGGATCGTCCAGCACGCCCCGCAGGCTCAGCTTGCCGACCTTGCCGGTGGTCCACTGGATGACGCGCAATTTCTTTGTCACACACTTACCTTTCGATTAGATCGCCCACGCTCGGCATACGAACCGGGTGTGGCATCTCGGCGTCTACTTCGCCGAAGGGACGGGTCGCGTCTTGGAGGCGATCAGGCCGGCGACGCCCTCGGCTATCGCAGCTCATCACGCATAGTCGCGTAGTGGTCAGAAGTCCTAGCCCAGGCGGACGAGTTCGCTGAGCAGTTCCCGGGTGCGTTGGGCCGATGCCGTTCGTTGTGCTCGCTCATAACCGACGCCGATGGGCTGTGCCCAGATGTCGGTGGCTCCGGCATCGAGCAGGTCCTGCAGTTGTTTTCGCACCGACTCCTCGTTGCCGATGATCGCGACATCGGCAGGGGTGGCGCGGCCGCCCGCCTCGATGACCCGCTGATAGTTGGTCATCCCCGCGTACATCGTCGACATCGCCGCGGTGGCCGCCCGGGCCTCGACGGGGTCGTCGTGCACGGCGACGGGTAGTCCGGCGACGATCCTTGGCGGGGGTCGACCCCATTCCGGTCGCGTGGCGCAGTGCGGGTGCGATGCGGGATTCGATGACCGATGCCGACGCCATCCAGAGCACGACTCCATCGGCGAAACGACCTGCAATGCGCAACATCCGGGGTGACAGCGCCGACAGCAGCAGCGGCACCTCATCGTCGAGTCTGACCACCCCGGCGGGACTGCGGGTCGTCCAGTCCTGACCGGAGTAGTCGACTTCCTCGCCCCGCAACAGGGCACTGATGATGCGCAGATATTCTTCGGTGTTCCTGCCGGGATGGTCGTAGGACAAGCCGAGCACGCCGCTGACGAGCGGCTCGTGCGAGGGGCCCAGCCCGAGCGTGAATCCCGGGCGGCCCATGGCATTTGCCGCGGCGGCTACCCGGTTAGCCTGCAGCAGCGGGTGACAGGGATACGTCTGAAGGACGGCGGTGCCCAGTTCGATGGATGTGGTGGCCCGTCCCGCCAGGGCCATCGCCACCAGCGGGTCGCCGGCCACCGTGCTGGCGTACCAAAGGGACGTGAAGCCCTCGGCTTCAGCCGCTTGGGCCTGCTCCACGATCTTGTCGGTCGATGACGCGCCGCCGGTCAGCCCGATCCGCATCGCCACTCTCCAAACTTTCTGCACGTCAACGGATATGCGCGCCAGTGATCGTGGTCGTCATTCATGGATACGCGCTTGCTCCTTGTACTCGGTGATAGGTCGGGCAAGGCCCTGGCTGTCACACACGGACTGCAACCGATCGAGCGTCTCATCCAAGCCCGGCCCTAGCCGCTTGCCGGGAGTGAACTCAGCGGGAAGGTTGCGCATGCCCTGAATGATCCCGATGGTGTCGTAGTGCACGGTATTCACCCGATCGCACCGATAGTCGGGCATCCGTTCGAGCACTGCAGTGAGCATCGACTTGAACACGGTGCGCGCTACATTCGAGCCGATACAGCGGTGCACTCCAATGCCAAAGCTGAAGTGGCGGTTCGCTTTCCGACCAAGCATCAGTTCATCGGGATTGTCGAACAAGTTGGGATCGCGGTTGGCCATCGCCCACGAGAGCCACAGCCGCTCGCCCTCGGCGAAGCGGATGCCGTCCAGTTCCATGTCGGCGGAGATGGTGCGCGCATCACCGGGCGCTGGGGTGAAATACCGCAGGAATTCTTCGGTGGCCGGGTTCAGCAGGACATCGCGTTCGCGGTGCAGGCGTGCCCGCTGATCGGGATGTTCGGACAGCCACTCGAGCGCGTGTGCCGTCAGCGCCGTGGTGGTGTCAAATCCCCCACCGATCAGTAGCGTGAGCATGCCGATGATCTCCATGTCCGGCGCCGGCTCACCGTCGATGCGCAGCTGTGCCAGCGCGTTGATGATGCCGGGTCGCGGGTGCTCGCGGATCTCGGTGAGGTTGGCGAACAAGTCAACCACCACTGAGACCCACATGTCATGCACCTTGGCAGCCTCGGGCGAATCCGGCGGCGTGTACACCATCGCGTGCACCGGCTCGTTGTACATGGTCCATTTCCTCAGCGGCACACCGAGCATCGCCAGGGTGAGCACCGCGGGCACGACGTTCGCTAGATCGTCGACGAAGTCGATGCGACCGCTCTCGATGCGTTCGTCGAGGCAGGCCCGCACGACGTCGTCGATGAACGGCTGCCACCGACTCACCGCAGCCGGCGAAAGGTAGGGGTTCAGCAACGAGCGGTAGATTCGGTGCTCCGGGTCGTCCATCTCGAGCATTCCGCCGCGGATCTGGTCCGACTCCGTCGTGAGTGGAATGGTGACACCCCTGTAGCCACGTCGTTCGTTGTTGACGTCGTGGTCGTTGGACACGTGCGGACACCGGGCGAGTTCGAAGACGGCGTCGCCGCTGGCGGCTACCCAGTGCCCGCCGTAGGTGTCGGTCCAGGCGATCGGGCACCGCTGATGCATCTCCTGGGTGACGTCGAGGAAACGCTCGCGATATTCCGGCGCGTGGCGATCGAAGTGGAACTGCGGGGCCTTTCGGGAGTCAGAACCAGCGACCTCGACGCTCATTCGCCGGCCCCTTGACCGACGGTGCCGTTCATTAGCACGATGGCTTGCTCGGGGCACGAGCGCGCTGCCTCGAGCAGTTGCGCTTCGTCCTCTGCGGCTACCTCACCCATGACGGCGGAGGCGTGGCCATCGACATCGTCGAGTTCGAAGGCTTTCGGTGCGATCATCGCGCACAGGGTGTGCCCCTGGCATCGGGCAGCGTCAACGCGCGCCTTCACTGAACACCTCCGTGATCGTTGCTTCTTTCCAATCCGCATGTGCCGATGGTTCAGATCACTGCGCCGCCGTTGACGCCGATAATCTGACCCGTGATGTAGCCCGCCTCGTCGGAGCACAGGAAAGCGCACGCAGCGGCGATGTCCTCGCCAGTGCCGAGCCTGCCGACCGGGGAGGCCTTGGCAAGGTACTTGACGGGAGGAAGGTTTCCCGCCTCCTGCGCGGCGCGAAGCATCGGGGTGTCAACGGAAAACGGCGGCACCGTGTTGGCGGTTATCCCGTGGGCCGCGTATTCGAGCGCGATCGTTCTCGTCAGCGCGATCACACCGCCCTTGGACGCGGAGTAGTGGCCTTGTCGAGGCGATCCCGTCTGCGCCGCCGTCGAAGAAATCGTGACCACACGCCCCCAACCAGCCTCGACCATGTCCGGCAGGGCAGCCTGCAGGCACAGAAACGTGCCGGTGAGGTTCACCGCGAGATGGCGGTTCCAGTCCTCGATCGTGATCTCTGCGAACGGCTTGAATCCAGTGATCGCCGCGCTGGTAACCAAGACCTGGACGGAACCGAGCGCGCGCCGCACCGACTCGAAAGCCGCTGCAACACTGGCGCTTTCGGCGACGTCGGTCGGTACCGCGATGGCGTGGGCGCCGTCGGCCGCCACCCGGGCCGCCACTTTCTCGGCGGCTTCTTCGTTTACATCCAACACAGCGACGCGATGGCCGTCGTGGGCCAGTCGTTCGACGATGGCCCGCCCGATTCCCGACCCACCGCCGGTTACTACCGCCACGCGACTCACAATGCTCGCCTTCCACCCGCCGTGCACCTGCTATACGATCGTCCAGTCTATACGGACGTACAGCGCGGTCACAAGGCCTCCCGTGAAGCGCCCGCCGCGACGAGTCAGCGTCGGCGAGTCGGAGCCTTCTTACTGCGACGGCGAGGCTTGGCTCGAGGTTCGACGGCGTCCAGAAAGCGCTCGCACGCGGCGATCAATTCGGCGTGGGCGGTATCGACGCCCACGCTTTCCTCCAACCCAAGGAGCTTCGGAACGCCGTTGATCAACAGCACCACGGCATCGAACGAAAGATCAGCGAGGAGCCGGGCGTCGTTCCCGAATTTCGCCACCAGCGCCTCGACCTGGACTCTGCGCATGCTATCCGTCACGGCGGCGATCTCGGAACGAATCGATTTGCGGTGATTGCCAAGTGCCATGAACTCCGTCATCAGCGCACTCGTCGACTCGTGCCAGCTGCTCTCCCACAGCGCATGAAGTGGGTCGTCGGCTCGCCGCTGAAGTTCCTCGGTCAACCATTGCAGGTTGCGCTCGGAGTAGCGGCGAATGGCGGCGACGAAGATGTCATCCAGCGAGGGGAAGTAGTACTGCACGAGGCTTGGCGTCACGCCAGCCTTCGCGGCCAAGGCGCGATACGTGACGCTCGCATATCCCTCCTCCAGCATCATCTGCGCAACGGCCTCGAGCAAGGCGTCGCGCGTCTGTGAAGTCTCTGCTCCTACGCGGCGGGGCGATGCTGCCATGTCCACCTCCCTGATGGTTTAAGCATTTTCACATGCCGACGACCGCTGTACGGGTGTATTGTACCGTTCTAGTAACCTGTACGTTCGTACAGCGGATGTAATCGCGAAGGGAATGGACGTCCCAATGGCAGGCAAGGTCGAGGGCAAGGTGGCCTTCATCACCGGTGCGGCGCGCGGGCAGGGGCGCAGCCACGCCATAACGCTCGCGCGTGAGGGCGCCGACATCATCGCCATCGATGTGTGCAAGCAGCTCGACGGAGTCAAACTCCCGATGTCCACGCCCGACGACTTGGCGGAGACCGTGCGCCAGGTCGAGGTGCTCGGACGGCGGATCATCGCGTCGCAGGTCGATGTTCGAGACTTCGACGCCATGCAGGCCGCGGTCGACCACGGTGTCACACAGCTCGGGCGCCTGGACATCGTGCTCGCCAATGCCGCCCTCGCGAGTGAGGGCACGCGGCTGAACCGGATGGGCCCGAAGACGTGGCGCGACATGATCGACGTCAACCTCAACGGCGCGTGGATCACCGCGCGGGTGGCGATACCTCACATCATGGCCGGCAAGCGCGGCGGCTCGATCGTGTTCACCAGCTCCATCGGCGGCCTCCGCGGCGCCGAGAACATCGGCAACTACATCGCGTCCAAACACGGCCTGCACGGGTTGATGCGCACCATGGCCCTGGAACTCGGTCCAAGAAACATCCGCGTCAACATCGTCTGCCCGAGCAGCGTCGCCACACCCATGCTGCTCAACGAGCCGACCTACCGGATGTTTCGGCCCGACTTGGAAAACCCCACCGTGGAGGACTTCAAGGTCGCGTCCCGGCAGATGCACGTGCTTCCGATTCCGTACGTCGAACCTGCCGACATCAGCAACGCCATCCTCTTTCTGGTCTCCGACGACGCGCGCTACATCACCGGGGTCTCACTACCGGTCGACGGTGGCGCCCTCCTCAAATAAGTAGTCGTACAACACAACTCGAAAGGATCTAACTTCCATGTCACGCGTGACACCACTTCGTTTCCGGGACTGGCCGCCGGAGATGCGCGACGCGATGGCCGCCCTGATGCCACCCAATCCGCGCCACCCTGCTCCGGTCACCAAGGACCGCCCCAAAGCGGAGAACGCACTGGGGACGTTGGCGCACCACCCATCCCTGGCGCGGGCGTTCTGCACGCTGCAGGGACACCTGCTGATGGGAACCACGCTGAGCATGCGGCACCGCGAAATGCTCATCCTGCGCACCGCCGCCGTGCGTGGATCCGCCTACGAATGGACACATCACAACTTCATTGCGCCCGACGGCGGCATCAGCACCGAAGATGTCGCGCGGATCGCCTTCGGTCCGACCGCGCCCTATTGGAGCGACTTCGAAGCCGCGCTTCTACGGTCCGTTGACGAACTCATCCGCGACGGCCAGATAAGCGATGCCACGTGGGCCACCCTGTCGAGCGAATTCGGCACCCAGCAACTTCTCGACACGATGTTCACGGTCACTAGCTACGACGCCCTGATGCGCATGCTGAAAACCTGCCAGGTCCGCTTGGAGGACGACGTGCGAGAACTTCGCGCCCAGGCAGGACTTTCCGTCGACAGCGGCGGCGCATGACCGTGCGTCCCGTGCGGCGTTGCCGCGGCAGACAAGAGGAGTTGATCGATGAGTGATCGGTTCGCGCTGACCGACAGAGTTGCCGTCATCACGGGCGCCGGCACGGGCATCGGCCGGGCCAGCGCCCTCGTCCTGGCCGAGCACGGCGCGGATATCGTGCTGGCCGGACGGCGGCCCGATCCTTTGCGGGCGACGGCCAAGGAGGTCGAGGCGCTCGGACGCCGGGCGTTGATCGTGCCGACCGACGTCACCGAAACCCAGCAATGCCAACACCTCGTCGATGCCACCCTGGCCGACTTCGGGAGACTCGACATCCTGGTCAACAACGCGGGCGGGGGTGAAACCAAAGGCATCACCAAATGGACCGAAGAAGAGTGGCACGACGTCGTGGACCTCAACCTCGGCAGTGTGTGGTTCCTGTCCAGGTGCGCAGTGAAGCCGATGATGACACAAGGCAGCGGTGCAATCGTCAACATCTCCTCCGGCGCGAGCCTGATCGCCATGCCGCAGGCAGCCATCTATGCCGCCGCCAAAGCCGGCGTGAACAACCTCACCGGGTCAATGGCCGCGGCCTGGGGACGAAAGGGCATCCGGGTCAATTGCATTGCCTGCGGAGCCATCCGAACAGACGGACTGCTGGCAGACGCAGCGAAAGGCGGATTTGACGTCGACCAGCTGGGCGCCATGAACGCCATGGGGCGAATAGCCGAACCCGATGAAATCGGCTACGGCGTCCTCTTCTTCGCCTCCGATGCAAGCAGCTACTGCTCGGGCCAGACCCTGTACATCCACGGCGGCCCCGGTCCCGCCGGCATCTGAATCAAACCCAATCCCCAACCAAGGAGCATCTCAATGACAAGCACCGACATCGACCTCGAAGCGCTGCGCCGCGACCTGCAGTATGTCAAGGACAAGATCGAGATCCGCGACCTCATCCATACCCAGGCCCGTGGACACGACCGCCACGATGTCTCACTGATGACCAGTGTCTACACCGAAGACGGCGTTGACGAACACGGACCTACGGTGAAAGCGGCTGCAGACTACGGTGATTGGGCCAACGCGGCGCACTCTGCCGCCTTTGACCAGCACTCGCACAACATCACGACACACACCTGCGAGATCGAAGGCGACGTCGCGCACAGCGAAAGCTACGTCATCGTGCAGGCGCGCAGGGGCAACGCGCTCATCATGATGGGCGGCCGCTACATCGACCGCCTCGAACGCCGCGACGGCACGTGGAAGATCGCGCTGCGCCGCTGCACCGTGGAATGGACCCTGCAGGGCGACGGGTCGGCACTGAAGTCGGGTAACTTCGCCGGCTTCATCAAGGGCAGCTGGGACACCAACGACGTCTCCTATGCGCGACCCCTCACACAGGACGACACCAACATTGAACGCTGGTAACGATTTCCACGTTTCTGAGAACGGGCTTCCCGATGACCGGTTTGTATTACGACCCGTGGAACCGCGAGATCGACGCTGATCCGTACCCGATTTACAAGATGCTTCGGAACGAGGCGCCGTTGTACTACAACGAACGCCACGACTTTTGGGGTCTCAGTAGATACGATGACGTCGACGCCGCCCTGCGGGACCCGCTGCGGCTCAGTTCAGCCAAGGGCGACATCCTCGATGTGGTCAAGGCCGATCCGGTCATGCCGCCGGGGGTTTTCATCAACGAGGATCCTCCCCTGCACACCATCCACCGGGCTCTCGTCGCAAGGGCCTTCACGCCCAAGAAGATGCGCACCCTCGAGGACAAGATCCGGGCGTTCTGTGTGGCCAGCCTGGACATGGTCGCCGACAGTGACCGGTTCGACTTCGTCGAAGACCTCGGCGCCGAGCTGCCGATGCGCACCATCGGCATGCTGCTCGGCATTCCCGACGCCGACCAGCCGTCGGTTCGCGAGCACGCCCGGGCCACGCTGCAGAACGACACCGGTGGGCCGATGCCGATCAGGAAGGACCACTACTTCGACGGCGACATGTTCAGCGATTACGTCGAGTGGCGCAAACAGAACCCGTCCGACGACCTGATCACCGAACTGCTCAGCGTCGACTTCGAAGACCAATCCGGAACCGTACGCAGGCTCACAACCCCCGAGCTGCTCATCTTTCTGGCCGTCATCGCGGGTGCAGGCGTGGAGACAACGGGAAGGCTATTCGGTTGGATGGGCAAGGTCTTGGCCGACCATCCCGACCAACGCAAGGAACTCGCTGAGGACCGGTCACTGATCCCCGCGGCGGTCGAAGAGCTGTTGCGCTACGAGCCACCCGGCCCCAGCGTGGCCCGCTACGTCACCGAAGATGTCGAGTTCCACGGCCAAACGGTGCCCTCGGGAAGCGCGATGCTCTTGATGCTGTCCTCGGCCAACCGCGACGAACGGCGATTCGATCACCCGGATCGTTTCGACATCCACCGAAAGCCCGGCCGCCACTTGACGTTCGGGCGTGGTGTCCACTTCTGTCTAGGTGCCCCTCTCGCGCGGCTCGAAGGACGCATCGGGCTGGAAGAGGTGTTGAACCGGTGGCCCGAGTGGGAGATTGACATGGACAACGCGCGACGATCGCGTACCTCGACGGTGCGGGGATGGGATTCGATGCCGGCGATCGTGACCTGACATCAGGTATTCAATGACCTACCTGCCCTCCCCTGACCTACAGTGGCTGAAGTGTTCGTCACCGGCGACAGCATCGTTTACAGCGCGTCGGACCTCGCCGCCGCCGCACGCTGCGAGTTCGCGCTGCTGCGCGATTTCGACGCCAAACTCGGCCGCGGGCCGGCCGTCACCGTCGAGGACGACCTGTTGATCCGGACAGCCACCCTGGGCGCCGAGCACGAGCGGCGCGAACTGGCGCGGCTGCGCGAGCGGTTCGGCGATGCCGTCGCGGTCATCGGCCGCCCGGCCTACACGCCGGCCGCGCTGACGGCGGCCAGCGAGGCCACCCGCCGCGCGGTCGCCGACCGGGCTCCCGTCATCTACCAGGCCGCCATGTTCGACGGCCGCTTCCTGGGGTTCGCCGACTTCCTGGTGCGCGACGGCGAGCGCTACCAGGTGGTGGACACCAAGCTGGCCCGCTCGGAGAAGGTGACCGCGCTGCTGCAGCTGGCCGCCTACGCCGACGCGCTGGCCGCCGCCGGTGTCCCCGTCGCGCCGGAGGCCGAGCTGCGGCTGGGTGACGGAACCGCGGTGCGGCACCGGGTGTGCGACCTGGTCCCGGTGTACCGCTCAGCCCGGGCCCGGCTGCAGCGGCTGCTCGACGAACACCGCGCCGGCGGCGCCGCGGTGCGCTGGGACGACGAGAACGTGACCGCGTGCTTCCGTTGCGCGGTGTGCGTCGAGCAGCTGCGCGCCACCGACGATGTGCTGCTGGTCGCCGGCATGCGAGTCAGCCAGCGGGACAAGCTTTTTGACGCCGGCATCAGCACCGTCGCCGAACTGGCCGCGCACCGCGGGCCGGTGCCGGAGCTGGCCGCCGGGGTGGTCGCGAAACTGACCGCCCAGGCCAAACTGCAAGTCCGCGAACGTGAAACCGGGGTGCCGCAGGTCGAGATCGTCGATCCGCAGCCGTTGGCGCTGCTGCCCGAGCCCGACCCCGGTGACCTGTTCTTCGACTTCGAAGGCGACCCGCTGTGGACCGCCGACGGCCGCGAATGGGGTCTGGAATACCTGTTCGGGGTCCTGGAAGCCGGGCCGTCGGGCAGGTTCCGGCCGCTGTGGGCGCACAACCGTTCGGAGGAACGCAAGGCGCTCACCGACTTTCTGGCGCTGGTGGCCAACCGGCGCAGACGCCGCCCCAACATGCACATCTACCATTACGCGCCGTACGAGAAGACCGCGTTGCTGCGGCTGGCCGGCCGCTACGGGGTGGGCGAGGACCAGGTCGACGAACTGCTGCGCAGCGGGACACTGGTCGACCTGTATCCCTTGGTGCGCAGGAGCATTCGGGTGGGCGCGGACTCGTTCAGCCTCAAGGCGCTCGAGCCGCTGTACATGGGCAGCCGGCTGCGCGCCGGGGAGGTGACCACGGCCGCCGGGTCGATCACCTCCTACGCGCGCTACTGCGAACTGCAGGCCGACGGCCGCGCCGACGAGGCGGTCGCGGTGCTCAAGGAGATCGAGGACTACAACCACTACGACTGCCGGTCCACGCAGGAGCTGCGTAACTGGCTGATGCTGCGCGCCTACGAATCCGGCGTGCTGCCCGTCGGTGCGCAACCGGTGGGCGACGGCAACACCGTCGACGACCGCGACGAGTTGGTGGCCACGTTGTCGGCGTTCACCGGGGCCGCCGGCATCGACGAGCGCACCCCGCAGCAGACCGCGGTGGCGCTGCTGGCGGCGGCCCGCGGCTACCACCGGCGCGAGGACAAACCCTTCTGGTGGGCGCATTTCGACCGGCTGAACTTCCCCATCGACGAATGGGCGGACAACACCGACGTTTTCGTCGCCGAACAGGCGTCGGTGTGTGTCGACTGGCAGACCCCCGCCCGCGCGCGCAAGCCGCAGCGCCGGGTGCGGCTGCGCGGCGAGCTGGCCCGCGGCGAGCTGCGCACCGAGGTCTTCGCACTGTACGACCCGCCGGCGCCGCCCGGCATGACCGACAACCCGGACCGGCGGGGGGCCGGGCGGGCCACGGTGGTCGAGGCCGACGACCCGGCACTGCCCACTGAGGTGGTGGTCCTCGAACGAGTCACCAGCGACGGCAAGCCCTTTCACCAGTTGCCCTTCGCGCTGACCCCGGGCCCGCCCATCCCCACCACCGCGCTGCGGGACTCGATCGAGGCGACCGTCGCGGCGGTGGCCGCCGGCCTGCCGCGGCTGCCCGACAGCGCCGTCGTCGACGTGCTGCTGCGTCGCGCGCCCCGCACCCGCAGCGGCGCCGCGCTGCCCCGCAGCGCCGACACCGTCGCCGACATCGCCTCCGCGCTAAAGGATTTGGACTCGTCGTACCTGGCGGTGCACGGGCCGCCCGGCACCGGCAAGACGCACACTGCGGCCCGGGTGATCGTGCGCCTGGTCGCCGAGCACCGCTGGCGCGTCGGTGTGGTCGCGCAATCACACGCCACGGTGGAAAACCTGCTGGACTGCGTGATCGATGCCGGACTGGATCCGCGGCGGATCGCCAAGAAGCGCTACGACCGCCAGGCCCCGCGCTGGCAGGAGATCGACGGCAACGCCTACGCTGCCTTCCTGGCCGACACGCCGGGCTGCGTGATCGGCGGCACCGCATGGGATTTCGCCAACGCCAACCGGATCCCACCCGGCAGCCTGGACCTGCTGGTGATCGACGAGGCCGGCCAATTCTGTTTGGCCAACACCATCGCGGTGGCCCCGGCCGCCGCGAACCTGCTGCTGCTCGGGGACCCGCAGCAGCTGCCGCAAGTCAGCCAGGGCACCCACCCGGAGCCGGTCGACACGTCGGCGCTGGACTGGCTGGTCGACGGGCAGCGCACGCTGCCCGACGAACGCGGCTACTTCCTGGACCGCTCCTACCGCATGCACCCGGCCGTCTGCGCCGCGGTGTCCGCGTTGTCCTACGAGGGCAGGCTGCATTCCGACGCGTGCACGGCCGCCCGACGCCTCGACGGGTGCCCGCCCGGGGTGCGGCTGCTTTCGGTTGACCACCAAGGCAATTCGACCGAGAGCCCCGAGGAGGCCGACGCGATCGCGGCCGCCGTCACGGGACTGCTCGGGGCGTCGTGGACCGACGAGCACGGCACCCGCGCGTTGACCGCCTCCGACGTGCTGGTGCTGGCGCCTTACAACGCCCAGGTGGCGCTGCTGCGCCGCCGGTTGGGCTCGGCCGGGCTGGACGGGGTGCGGGTGGGCACCGTCGACAAGTTCCAGGGCGGGCAGGCGCCGGTGGTCTTCATCTCGATGACGGCCTCGTCGGTGGACGTGGTGCCGCGCGGAATCTCCTTCCTGCTCAACAGGAATCGGCTCAACGTGGCGGTGAGCCGGGCCCAGTACGCGGCGGTGATCGTGCGGTCGCCGACGCTGACGGAGTACCTGCCCGGCACGCCGGCGGGGCTGATCGAGCTGGGCGCGTTCCTGGCGCTCACCCAGCCCGATCTGCGCTGACCGGCTAGTTGCCCGACGAGTGCCGGCCGTAACCGGTGGGGTCGTCGTCCGGGTCGGGACGGTGGTGCTGGCCGCGCAGCGACTCGCCTTCGCCCAAGTGGTGACCCGCCGGGCCGGGGTGATGGCGGCGCGGCGGCCGGGTGAACCGGTCGGCGGGCGGGCCGGGTTTGGGCGCGCGCCGCACCGCCACCTGGCGCAGCCGCTTGCCGCCGTCCACGTGAGACCCGTTGTGCGCGAAGCCGATCGGCTGAACCTGAGCGGGCCGTTCGTCGAGCACGCTGCGCCGGGACTCGACGGGGTCACGGCGGCGCACGTCGGCGGGCGGTGCCGGGGTGGGCTGCGGCCGTCGCGGCTGCCCGGCGCGTTGCTGCGCCTCGGGTTCGGGTTCACGCACCAGGATGAGTTCGACGTACGCGTCATCGTCGTCGTAGTCGTCGTGATAGTCGCCGCCGTAGTCGTCCGGCCCGAACGCGTCGGTCCCGCCGTCGCGGTGCGCCCACGGGCGAAAACCCACCAGGAACAGCGCGGCGACGATCCCGAACAACGCGATGAACGCCGGCAGCAGCACCGACTGCGACATGGCCGCCGCGAACGGCCCGCGCAGGAACTCGGGCAGCACCGGCCCGGCCGAGTCCTCACCCCCGCCGCCGGGCTGCCCCGGCATCTCGGCGCCGATCCGCCACGTCATGAACGCGGCCATGCCGGCGCTGCCCAGCACGGCGCCCAGCTGACGTACCGAGTTGTACACCGCGGACCCGGCGCCGGCCAGCTGCGCCGACAGGTTGCGCGTCGCGGTCGCCGTCAGCGGCGACCACACGAAGGCCATCCCCACACCCATCGCGAAGAACGGCAGCACCAGCCGCCAGATCGGCGTCGCCGGCGACATCTCGAAGGTGAGCCAGGTCAGCGCGATCGCCAGCAGCGAAAACCCGAAACCGAGCACCGGGCGCGGGTGGTAGCGGTCGACGATCTTGCCGACGAACGGCGCGAACACCCCGTTGGCGATCGCCATCGGCGCGATCAGCAGGGCCGAGCGGGTCGGCGACAGGCCGCACACCGCCTGGGCGTAAAACGTCAGCGGCAACATCATGGCCGTCGCGGCGAACGAGATGATCGCCACGCCGATGGTGCACAGGCTGAAGTCGCGGTCGGCGAAGATCACCAGCGGGATCAGCGGCTCCCGGACATTGACCGACTGCCAGAACACGAACACCGTCACGAACCCGACACCCGCGACGATCAGCGCCCAGATCCAGGGTTGCCAGTGCGCGGCCTGGCCCTGCTGCAGCCCGAACACGATCAGGAACATGCCCACCCCGGACAACCCGACCCCGACCAGGTCGAAGCGGTGCGACTGGGTGGGCAGCACCGGAACCAGCCAGTACGCCAGGACCAGCCCCAGCACCCCGATCGGGACGTTGACGAAGAAGATCCACTGCCACCCGAGCCCGTCGACCAGCACCCCACCGGCCAGCGGCCCCGCCAGGCTGGCCGCCCCGGCGGTGGCGCTCCACACGCTGACCGCCACGCCGCGCCGCTCCGCCGGGAAGATCCGGGTGATCGTCGACAACGTCTGCGGAGTCAGCACGCCGGCTCCGACACCCTGGACGACGCGGGCCGCGATCAGCATGGCGGCGCTGCCGGCCAGCCCGCACCACACCGACGCGACGGTGAACACCGCCAGGCCGATCAGGTACAGGTTCTTGGTGCCGAAGCGGTCGCCGAGACGCCCGGCCACCAACAGCACGACCGCGTACCCCAGCAGATAGGCGCTGGTCACCCAGACCACGGTGTCGTAGCCGATGTGCAGGTCGGCCATGATGGTCGGGTTGGCGATGGCGACGATGGTCGAGTCGACCATGATCATGAAGAAGCCGATCATCATCGCCCACAGCGGGTTCCACGGGTTCTGCGAGTGCGCCGAGCTTCGGGTGATGAGGTCCCAGCGGTGGGCGCCCGGAGCGGGCCCGGACGGCGCGCGCCGCCCACCCCCCGGGGTGCGGGGCGTAGCCGTGGTCATCCACCCCACCTCGTTTCGCTCCCGACGAACCTGTCCGGCGCCGTTTCCGCCGGATCGGCCCGCGCTGGCCGACCGGCCGCAACCAGGGCACCCGGCGGCCCGGCCGCCGCAGACATCCAGCCTGCATTATCCCCGGCGCGGCAATGGGCCGGCAGGCAAGGATCCGCCGGGGACGGATAACGCGCCGGGAGGCGGCGCGGGCACGTTAGCCTGAAGGAACGCCATTTGCAGGAGAGAAAATATGCGGGCCCGACGGAACAGGTTTCCGAACCGGTTTTTCAGCACGTCCAGCGCGGCGGCGCGGACCGACAGCGGTCGGCCCAAGGTGTCCGCGCGGGCGTTGGCGCAGGTGATCGAGCGCAGTTCGCGGATCCAGGGCCCGGCCGCCGAGGCGTACGTGACCCGGCTGCGCAACGGGCACCCCGACGCGGGCCCCGCCGAGATCCTGGCCAAGCTGCAGAAACGCTATCTGGCCATCGTGACCGCCGGCGGCGTTGCGGTGGGCGCCGCGGCCACCATCCCCGGGATCGGCACCCTGAGCGCGCTGTCCGCGGCGGCCGCCGAGACGGTGACCTTCCTGGAGGCCACCGCCTTCTTCGTGCTGGCGGCGGCGGTGGTCTACGACATCCCGGCCGATCACCGGGAACGCCGCCGCGCGCTGGTGCTGGCCGTGCTCGTCGGCGACAACAGCGAGCGGGCCGTCGCCCAGCTGATCGGCCCCGGGCGGACCCAGGGCGGCTGGGTCTCCGAGAGCCTGGCCGCGCTGCCGCTGTCGTCGATGTCGCGACTGAACTCCCGGCTGCTCAAGTCGTGGGTGCGCAGGTACACGCTGCGCCGGGGCGCGCTGCTGTTCGGCAAACTGCTGCCCGTCGGGATCGGCGTCGTCGTCGGCGCCGTCGGCAACTATCTGGCCGGCAAGAAGATCATCCGCAACGCCAACCGGGCCTTCGGCGCGCCGCCCGCGCGCTGGCCGCGGGCGCTGCATCTGGTGCCGCCCATCCACGAAGCCGGCTGAACCCCGGCTCCGTGGGCGGATCGGCGGCAAAAGGTTAGCCTTTATAGGGCGGAATCAATGAGGACCGCCACCAGTGTGGGGTGCTCGGGCACCCGGGACCGACAAGAGGGCAGGCGCCGCGGGACAGCGCTGCGGTGACCCTGCGGGACAACGGGATTGAGGCGAACTGCGGTCGTGAGCAACATAAGTTCACCATTCGGGCAGAACGAATGGCTGGTCGAGGAGATGTACCGCAAGTTCCGCGACGACCCCTCGTCGGTCGATCCGAGCTGGCACGAATTCCTCGTCGACTACAACCCCGAGCCCACCGGCGACTCGGTGCTGGCCGCCCCGGCCAGCACCGACGGCCCGTCCGCCCCGGCGCCGGCTGCCCCGCAAACCGCCCAGCCCGCCCCGCCCGCCCAAACGGCCCCGCCGGCTCAGACCGCCCAGCCGGCCCGGCCCGCGCCCCAGCCCGCCGCGGCCCCGGGCAACGGGGCGAGCACCCGCCCGGCCAAGCCCGCCACTCCCCCGCCGGCCGAGGGTGACGAGCTCCAGACGTTGCGCGGCGCCGCCGCGGCCGTCGTCAAGAACATGTCCGCGTCGCTGGAGGTGCCGACGGCCACCAGCGTGCGCGCCATCCCGGCCAAACTGCTGATCGACAACCGGATCGTCATCAACAACCAGCTCAAGCGCACCCGCGGCGGCAAGATCTCGTTCACTCACCTGTTGGGCTACGCGCTGGTGCAGGCGATCAAGAAGTTCCCGAACATGAATCGGCACTACGCCGAGATCGACGGCAAACCCACCGCGATCACCCCGGCGCACACCAACCTGGGCCTGGCCATCGATCTGCAGGGCAAGGATGGCAAGCGGTCGTTGGTGGTGGCCGGCATCAAGAACTGCGAGACCATGCGGTTCGCCCAGTTCGTCACCGCCTACGAGGACATCGTGCGGCGGGCCCGCGACGGCAAGCTGACCGCCGAAGACTTTGCCGGCGTGACGATTTCGCTCACCAACCCCGGCACCATCGGCACCGTGCACTCGGTGCCGCGGCTGATGAACGGCCAGGGCGCAATCATCGGCGTGGGCGCGATGGAGTACCCCGCCGAATTCCAGGGGGCCAGCGAGGAACGCATCGCCGAACTGGGCATCGGCAAGCTGATCACACTGACCTCGACCTACGACCACCGCATCATCCAGGGCGCGGAATCCGGTGACTTCCTGCGCACCATCCACGAGATGCTGCTGTCGGACGCGTTCTGGGACGACATCTTCCGCGAGCTGAGCATCCCGTACCTGCCGATCCGGTGGAGCACCGACAACCCGGACTCGATCGTCGACAAGAACGCCCGGGTGATGGAGTTGATCGCGGCCTACCGCAACCGCGGGCACCTGATGGCCGACATCGACCCGCTGCGGTTGGACGGCAGCCGGTTCCGCAGCCACCCCGATCTGGAGATCCTCAACCACGGCCTGACGCTGTGGGACCTGGACCGGGTGTTCAAGGTCAACGGCTTCGCCGGGGCGGAGTACAAGAAGCTGCGCGACATCCTGGGCCTGCTGCGGGATGCGTACTGCCGCCACATCGGCGTGGAGTACACCCACATCCTCGACCCCGAGCAGCAGGAATGGCTGCAGCAGCGGGTCGAGACCAAACACGTCAAGCCGACGGTGGCCGAGCAGAAGTTCATCCTGAGCAAGCTGAACGCGGCCGAGGCCTTCGAGACCTTCCTGCAGACCAAATACGTTGGGCAGAAACGCTTTTCGCTGGAAGGCGCGGAAAGTGTGATCCCGATGATGGACGCGGCGATCGATCAGTGCGCCGAGCACGGGCTCGACGAAGTGGTGATCGGGATGCCGCACCGCGGCCGGCTCAACGTGCTGGCCAACATCGTCGGCAAGCCGTACTCGCAGATCTTCTCCGAGTTCGAGGGCAACCTCAACCCGGCGCAGGCGCACGGCTCCGGCGACGTCAAGTACCACCTGGGCGCCACCGGCGTGTACCTACAGATGTTCGGCGACAACGACATTCAGGTGTCGTTGACCGCCAACCCGTCGCACCTGGAGGCCGTCGACCCGGTGCTGGAGGGTCTGGTCCGGGCCAAGCAGGACCTGCTGGACCACGGCGCCGACGACCAGGGAGACGAGAAGGCCTTCTCGGTGGTGCCGATGATGCTGCACGGCGATGCCGCGTTCGCCGGCCAGGGCGTGGTGGCCGAGACACTGAACCTGACCCATCTGCCCGGCTACCGGGTCGGCGGCACCATCCACATCATCGTCAACAACCAGATCGGCTTCACCACGGCGCCGGAGCACTCGCGCTCCAGCGAGTACTGCACCGACGTCGCCAAGATGATCGGGGCCCCCATCTTCCACGTCAACGGCGACGACCCGGAGGCCTGCGCGTGGGTGGCCAAGCTGGCCGTCGACTTCCGGCAGAAATTCAAGAAGGACGTCGTTATCGACATGCTGTGCTACCGCAAGCGCGGGCACAACGAGGGCGACGACCCGTCGATGACCAACCCGGCCATGTACGACGTCGTCGACATCAAGCGCGGGGTGCGCAAGAGCTACACCGAGGCGCTGATCGGCCGCGGCGACATCTCGATGAAAGAGGCCGAGGACGCGCTGCGCGACTACCAGGGCCAGCTGGAGCGGGTGTTCAACGAGGTCCGCGAGCTGGAGAAGCACGGCGTGGGGCCCAGCGAGTCGGTGGAGGCCGACCAGATGCTGCCGGCGGGCCTGGCCACCGCGGTGGACAAGGCGCTGCTGGCCCGCATCGGCGACGCGTTCCTGGCGCTGCCGGAGGGTTTCACCGCCCACCCGCGGGTGCAGCCGGTACTGGAGAAGCGCCGGGAGATGGCCTACGAGGGCAAGATCGACTGGGCCTTCGCCGAACTGCTGGCGCTGGGCTCGCTGGTGGCCGAGGGCAAGCTGGTGCGGCTGTCCGGGCAGGACACCCGGCGCGGCACCTTCTCGCAACGACACTCGGTGATCATCGACCGCAACACCGGCGAGGAGTTCACCCCGCTGCAGTTGCTGGCGACCAACCCCGACGGCACCCCGACCGGCGGCAAATTCCTGGTGTATGACTCCCCGCTGTCGGAGTACGCGGCCGTCGGCTTCGAGTACGGCTACACCGTGGGCAACCCGGATGCCCTGGTGTTGTGGGAGGCGCAGTTCGGCGACTTCGTCAACGGCGCGCAGTCGATCATCGACGAGTTCATCAGCTCGGGTGAGGCCAAGTGGGGTCAGCTGTCCAACGTCGTGTTGTTGCTACCGCACGGGCACGAGGGCCAGGGCCCCGACCACACCTCGGCGCGCATCGAGCGCTTCCTGCAGCTGTGGGCGGAGGGGTCGATGACGATCGCGATGCCGTCCACCCCGTCCAACTACTTCCACCTGTTGCGCCGGCACGCCCTGGACGGGATCAAGCGGCCGCTGATCGTGTTCACCCCGAAGTCGATGCTGCGCAACAAGGCCGCGGTCAGCGACATCAAGGACTTCACCGAGATCAAGTTCCGCTCGGTGCTCGAGGAGCCGACCTACGAGGACGGCATCGGCGATCGCGGCAAGGTCAGCCGGGTGCTGTTGACCAGCGGCAAGCTCTACTACGAGCTGGTCGCGCGCAAGAACAAGGACAACCGCGACGACGTGGCGATCGTGCGGATCGAACAGCTGGCCCCGCTGCCCAAGCGCCGGCTGGGCGAGACGCTGGACCGCTACCCGAACGTGCGCGAGTACTTCTGGGTGCAGGAGGAGCCGGCCAACCAGGGGGCCTGGCCGCGATTCGGCCTGGAGCTGCCCGAGCTGCTGCCCGACAAGCTGACCGGGCTCAAGCGGATTTCCCGCCGGGCGATGTCGGCGCCGTCGTCGGGCTCGTCGAAGGTGCACGCCGTCGAGCAGCAGGAGATCATCGACACCGCCTTCGCCTGAGGCATCGACGGGTCCTCAGTGTCACGCCAGCGTGGCGCTCGGGGCCCGGCGCCACGCTGGCGTGACGCTCGGCGAGGCGGGCGGAGGCGACGTTCGCACCCGAGGACAGCGGTACCCCGGGTACCGGCTAGCCTCGACGTGAACCAACACGAGGGAGGCCGCTCATGCAGGGGTTCGCCGGCAAGGTCGCCGTGGTCACCGGCGCGGGATCGGGAATCGGGCAGGCGCTGGCCGTCGAGCTGGCCCGCTCGGGCGCCAAGGTGGCGATCAGCGACGTCGACCTCGAAGGCCTGGCCCACACGGAGGAACAGCTGAAGGCGATCGGCGCGCAGTACAAGGCCGATCGGCTCGACGTGACCGAGCGCGAGGCGTTCCTGGCCTACGCCGACGCTGTCAAGGAGCACTTCGGCAAGGTCAACCAGATCTACAACAACGCCGGCATCGCCTTCACCGGCGACGTCGAGGTCAGCCGGTTCAAGGACATCGAGCGGGTGATGGACGTCGACTTCTGGGGCGTGGTCAACGGCACCAAGGCGTTCCTGCCGCACCTGATCGCCTCCGGCGACGGACACGTCGTCAACGTCTCCAGCGTGTTCGGCCTGTTCTCGGTGCCGGGCCAGGCGGCCTACAACTCGGCCAAGTTCGCCGTGCGCGGCTTCACCGAGGCGCTGCGCCAGGAGATGGCCGCGGCCGGTCACCCGGTGGCGGTGACGACCGTGCACCCCGGCGGCATCAAGACCGCGATCGCCCGCAACGCCACCGCGGCCGAGGGCCTCGACCAGGCCGAGCTGGCCAAGCTGTTCGACAAGCGGCTGGCCAAGACCACGCCGCAGCGCGCCGCCCAGATCATCCTGGACGCGGTGCGCAAGAAGAAGGCGCGGGTGCTGGTCGGCTCGGACGCCAAGGCGCTCGACATCCTGGTGCGGCTGACCGGTTCGGGCTACCAGCGGCTGTTCGGGCCGGTCATGAGCCGGCTGCTGCCCAACTGATCACGAGACCCCCTATAGCCAGCATCGCTGGCAGCGATTACCGTCAAGCGGTCAAACCTGCTCGAGGGAGTGTGGCATGCAAGGGTTCGCCGGCAAGGTCGCCGTGGTCACCGGCGCCGGATCGGGCATCGGGCAGGCGCTGGCGGTGGAGCTGGGCCGGGCCGGGGCCAAGCTGGCGATCAGCGACGTGGACACCGCGGGGCTGGCGCAGACGGCGGAGCAGCTTGCCGCGATCGGCGCGCCGGTCAAGGCGGATCGGCTCGACGTGACCGAACGCGAGGCGTTCCTGGCCTACGCCGACGCGGTCAACGAGCATTACGGCCGGGTCAACCAGATCTACAACAACGCCGGCATCACGTTCATCGGCTCCATCGAGGACAGCCGGTTCAAGGACATCGAGCGGGTGGTCGACGTCGACTTCTGGGGCGTCGTCAACGGCACCAAGGCGTTCCTGCCCCACCTGATCGCCTCCGGCGACGGGCACGTCATCAACATCTCCAGCGCGCTCGGCCTGTTCTCGGCGCCCGGGCAGGCGGCCTACGTGTCGGCCAAGTTCGCCGTCCGCGGCTTCACCGAGGCGCTGCATCAAGAGATGCTGCGCGCCGGTCACCCGGTCCGGGTCACCACGGTGCACCCCGGCGGCATCAAAACCGCGTTCGCCCGCAACGCCACCGGTGTCGAGGGCCTCGACCACGCCGAGCTGGCCAGCCTGTTCGAGGAACAGCAGGCCAAGACGACGCCGCAGCGCGCCGCCCAGCTCATCCTGGACGGGGTGCGCCGCAACAAGGCCCGGGTGCTGGTCGGCCCCGACGTCAAGGCCATGGACCTGCTGGTGCGGGCGGCCGGCCCCAACTACGAGCGGCTGCTGGCCGGCCCGGTGATGGGCCGGGTCAAGGAGTTCGTGACCCGGTTGCTGCCCAAGCGTTAACGCCCGAGAGGGTGTTCGGCCAGCCAGCCGCCGGCCACCGCCTGCGGGTCGGCGCCGGTGTCCACCTGCCGGCGCATGTCGACCAGCGCCGCGGTGTCCAGCACGCCGGCCACTTCGTTGATCGCCAGCAACTGCCGCTCGCTGAGCGCGTTGCGCCGATACAGCGGCACCACGTTCTCGGCCCGGATCAGCGCGGGCTTGCCGTCGGACAGCGCCACCAGGTCGGCGGGCGTGCCGGGATCGGCCGTCGTCGTCCACCCCGCGGTCAGCTGCCCCGCCCGCACAGCGGCGAACATCGTTGCGGCGTCCGGGAATTCGTGGGGGGCGGCCAACCGGCAGCTGCCGACCGCCGGCGGCGCGGGGTGCCCGGCGACGGCCCCGACGACCAGGCCGTCGCAGTGCCGCGGCAACGTGCTCAGGTCCGCGCTGACGTCGCTGCCGCCCCACGCCTGGGCGGTGGCGCGGCTCACCAGCAACACGGGCTTGTCCTCGGCGGCTGTCGTGTAGTCGCCGGCCACGATGCCCTCGGGCAGGGCGGCGATCATCGCGCGGTACACGTCCTTGTCCGACATGGCCGTCGCGCCGGGCTGCAACGCCTGCAACACCCGTCCGGTGAAGGCCGGGACGACGGTGAAGGCGCCCGAATCCAGTTGGGCTGTCGGATCACCGGCCGTCGCGGGCCGCGCGGCGAAACCATAGGACCGCAGCGCGGCGACGTAGATGCCGGCCAGCAGCGTCGAGGAGGCGTCGGGCCGCGAGCCCACCACCACCTCGGCGTGGGCGCGACGGTCGCCGGTGTCGGTCGTGCAGCCGGTGACGGCGAGTAGGGCGGTCAGCAGCGGCGCGACCAGCCTGCCGATTCTCACCCGGCGGGAGCGTCGGAAACTTCTGTGGCCAGCGCCACCGCGGTGGCGACCGCGTCCCCGACCCGGGCGTCCAGCGGGCTGGGCACGATCCGATCGGGCGCGAGGTCGTCGCTGACGACGGAGAAGATCGCCTCGGCCGCGGCGACCATCATCTTCTCGGTGATCCGGCGGGCGCCGGCCTCCAGAGCGCCGCGGAACACCCCGGGGAACGCCAGCACGTTGTTGATCTGGTTGGGGAAATCGCTGCGCCCGGTGGCCACCACGGTGGCGTACTTCGCCGCGATCTGCGGATGGATCTCCGGGTCGGGGTTGGACAGCGCGAACACGATCCCGTTGGGCGCCATGGCCGCGATCATCTCCTCGGGCACCACACCCCCCGACAGCCCCAGGAACACGTCGGCGCCGCGGATCGCCTCGGCCAGGCTGCCGGTCAGGCCGGCCGGGTTGGTGCGCCGCGCCAACGCCGCCTTGACGTCGTTCATGTCGTCGCGGCCGGCGTGCAGGATCCCCCGCGAGTCGAGCACGGTGATGTCCGAAACACCCATCGCCATAAGGAGATTGGTGCACGCGACGCCGGCCGCCCCGGCTCCGGACACCACCACCTTCAGCGAGCTCATGTCCCGGCCCAGCAGCTTGCTGGCCCCCATCAGGGCGGCCAGCACGACGATCGCGGTGCCGTGCTGGTCGTCGTGCATCACCGGGCAGTCCAGCGCCTCGATGAGTCGGCGTTCGATCTCGAAGCAGCGCGGCGCGGAGATGTCCTCGAGGTTGACGGCGCCGAAGGTGGGGCGCAGCCGCACCAGGGTCTCCACGATCTCGTCGGGATCCTTGGTGTCCAGCACGATCGGGATGGCGTTCAGCCCGCCGTACGCCTGGAACAGGGCGCACTTGCCCTCCATCACCGGCAGCGACGCCGCGGGCCCGATGTCGCCCAGGCCGAGCACCGCGCTGCCGTCGCTGACCACGGCCACCAGCCGGTTAGCCCAGGTGTAGTGCGCCGCTTGACGGTGGTCGGCGGCGATCGCCCGGCTGACCTGCGCCACGCCCGGGGTGTAGGCGATCGACAGCGCGCGCTGGGTGTCCAGCGGGGAGGTCAGGCTGACCGACAGCTTGCCGCCGACGTGTGCCGCGAAGATCTCGGCGTCCGTGATCGCGCCCTGCTCGGCGCGACTCTGTATCGATTCAAGCAATTCGGACACGCGCTTCAGGGTAAGGGCTACCCATAAGTAGTCCTAATTGCCCACGTCGGTCTCAGATCAGGCCGAGCTGGGTCACCGCGTTGCGCTCGTCGGCGAGCTCGGCGGTGGTCTTGTCGATCCGGCTGCGGGAGAACTCGTCGATCTCCAGGCCCTGCACGATCGTCCAGTCGCCGTCCTTGGTGGTCACCGGGAACGACGAGATCAGCCCCTCCGGCACGCCGTAGGAGCCGTCGGAGATGACGGCCATGGAGACCCAGTCGCCCGCCGGGGTGCCCAGCAGCCAGTCGCGGGCGGCGTCGGTGGTCGCCGAGGCGGCCGACGCGGCCGAGGAGGCGCCCCGCGCGTCGATGATGGCCGCGCCGCGCTTGGCCACGGTCGGGATGAAGTCGTTCTCGATCCAGTTCTGGTCGCCCACCACCTCGGCCGCGTTCTTACCCTTGACCTCGGCGTGGAAGATGTCGGGGTACTGGGTGGCGGAGTGGTTGCCCCAGATCGTCATCTTTGTGATGTCGGTGACCTTGGCGCCGGTCTTTTTGGCCAGCTGCGAGATGGCCCGGTTGTGGTCCAGGCGGGTCAGCGCCGAGAACCGCTCGCGCGGGATGTCCGGGGCGTTGCTCATCGCGATCAACGCGTTGGTGTTGGCCGGGTTGCCGGTCACGCCGACGCGGATGTCGTCGGCGGCCACCTCGTTGAGCGCCTTGCCCTGCGCGGTGAAGATCGCGCCGTTGGCCTCCAGCAGGTCGCTGCGCTCCATGCCCGGGCCGCGCGGCCGCGCGCCGACCAGCAGCGCGAGGTTGGCGCCGTCGAAGATCTTGTTCGGGTCGGCGCCGATCTCGACGCCGGACAGCAGCGGGAAGGCGCAGTCGTCGAGTTCCATCACGACGCCCTCGAGCGCCTTGAGCGCGGGCTCGATCTCGAGCAGACGCAGCTCGATCGGGCGGTCGGGGCCCAGCAACGAGCCGCTGGCCAGGCGGAACAACAGGCTGTAGCCGATCTGGCCGGCGGCGCCGGTGACGGCAACCTTGAGAGGACTTGCGCTCACGTCGATGTACCCCTTGTGTGGAGAAGTTCGTGCAGATTCGGGTTCCGCTCGAAACTAGCGCACCCTTCTTTGCCGCCGATCTCCGGTCCGCTACCAGGGCTTTCCGCCGCGCGATCGTCACGCCGGCCGGCGCCGGGACGCGTAGCATGAGCACCGCCTGGTCTGACCTGCGCTGCGTGGGAGGTGGATGTGTTCCAGGGATTCGACGCATTGCCCGAAGTGCTTCGGCCCATCGCCCACCAACCGCACCCGCAGCCGGCGCCCGAGGCTCCGCCGGCCCGCGCGACGCTGGTCGACTGCGCGGTGTACGACGACGGGAACCGGCTGCCCGGCGTGTTCGGTTACGCCGACGCCCTGGACAAGGTCCGCGAGATCGAATCCCAGGGGCGCGAGGGATTCGTCTGGGTCGGCCTGCGCGAACCGAACCAGACCGAAATGCAGGAAGTGGCAGACGTTTTCGGGCTGCATGCGCTGGCCGTCGAGGACGCCGTGTGCGCCCATCAGCGGCCCAAGGTGGAGCGCTACGACGACACACTGTTTCTGGTGCTCAAGACCGTCAACTACGTGCCGCACGAATCGGTGGTGCTGGCCCGCGAGATCGTCGAGACCGGCGAGATCATGGTGTTCGTCGGCCGCGATTTCGTGGTGACCGTCCGGCACGGCGAACACGGCGGGCTGTCCGAGGTGCGCAAGCGGATGGACGGCGACCCCGAGCAGATGCGGCTGGGCCCGTTCGCGGTGATGCACGCGATCGCCGACCACGTGGTGGACCACTATCTCGAGGTGAGCAGCTTGATGCTCGCCGACATCGACAGCATCGAGGGGTTGGCGTTCGCCCCGGGCAGCAAGATCGACGTCGAACCGATCTATCTGCTCAAGCGCGAGGTCGTCGAACTGCGCCGCTGCGTCAACCCGCTGTCGTCGGCGTTTCACCGGATCCAGACCGAGAACAAGGACGTGATCTCCAAGGAGGTGCGCCGCTATCTGCGCGACGTCGCCGACCACCACTCCGAGGCCGCCGACCAGATCGCCAGCTACGACGACATGCTCAACTCGCTGATCCAGGCGGCCCTGGCCCGGGTGGGGATGCAGCAGAACAACGACATGCGCAAGATGGCGGCCTGGGCCGGCATCCTGGCGGTGCCGACCATGATCGCCGCCATTTACGGGATGAACTTCCATTTCATGCCCGAGCTCAACTGGACCTGGGGATATCCGGCGGTGATGGCGGGCATGGCCGTCGTCTGCCTGGTGCTGTACTTCCAGTTCCGCAACCGCAACTGGCTCTAGCGCTCGCTTTTTCCCGCGAGTTCCTCCGCGAGCAGACGCAAAAGCCCCTCGACGCCCGGCGTGTCGGGGGCTTTTGCGTCTGCTCGAGGGAGGGGGCGGGGGACTTATCCACATCGCCGCGGCAGCTGGCTGGTTCCGACACTTACCTTGCCGCATTGTCTGCGGCTGTGGACATCGAGAGCCTCATCCTGCGCGGCGACGGGCTGGCAACCACTTCCCAACTGCTGACCGCGGTCTCGCGCAAACAATTGGCCGGTCTGGTCAAGTCCGGCATGCTCATCCGCGTCTGTCACGGGGTATACGCACCCAACGTTCCCGACGTGTCCAATGCGCTGGACGCCGCGCAACTGAGGGTCGGACGGCCGGTGGTCGCGTGCATGGGCACCGCTGCCGCGCTGTACGGCTTCGACACCGAGCGCACCACCAGAATCCATGTCCTCGATCCGGGAATCCGGATGCGCCCGTCACCGAAAATCATGGTGCACCAACGGATTCGGGCGCCGCTGCGACGAGTGAAGGGCCATCTGGCGACGACGCCGGCGTGGACCGCGATAGAAGTAGCCCGGGCGCTGCGGCCCGCGCGTGCCCTGGCCACGCTTGATGCGGCACTGCGTGTCGGCGCATGCACCGCAGCGGAGCTGGACGCGGCGGCTCGCGAACAGCATGGTCGTCGCGGAATCGTCAAGGTCCGGGAATTGCTGGCCTACGCCGACGGCCGCGCCGAATCGCCCATGGAGAGTGAGGCACGACTGCTGTTCATCGGCAGTGGGCTGCCGATGCCGGAGCTGCAGTACAGCATCACCGACCGGCACGGCCGACGGTGGCGTGCCGACTTCGCCTGGCCGGCATCGATGGTTCTCGCCGAATATGACAGCGTGGAGTGGCATTTGGACCGCGAGGCCCTACTGCACGACCGGCTCAAACTCGCACGGCTGCAGGAATGTGGGTGGACGACGGTGCCGATGACGGTGGACGACATTCGACACGACCCCGTCGGCCTCATTGCGCGGATCAACGGCCATCTGGCCGCGCCGCGCGTCGCCGGTTGAGCGCCGGTGTCATTTCCCGCGAGTTCCCCCGCGAGCAGACGCAAAAGCCCCTTGACGCCCGGCGTGTCGGGGGCTTTTGCGTCTGCTCGCGGGAAACGGCAGACGTCAACCCGGCTGGGCGGCAGGGCGATTCGGGTCCAGCACGTCGACGCCGTCGTTGTCCCACGCCTGCCGCATCGCCTCCGCGCCCTTCAGCCGCACCCACGCCGCTTCCGTGGCGGTGATGGGGGTCGCCGACAGGAATTGCACCGGGTCGCGCGGCGGCGGCAGCGGCAGATCGGGAATATCGCTGCGGCCCAACAGCACTGCCGTGAACGGCACCCGGGCCGACGGCGACGCCCACAGCGGCGAGCCCAGGTCGATCAGCGCGCCGGCGACCAGCACCGCGCCCTCGACGGCCGGGGATGCCGCCAGGATCGCCAGGCTCTTTGCGATGCCGGTGACCGGGCCGGGATCGCGTAGCCGCAGCACGATCTCGGCGCGCGGTCCGCGCACCGGGTCGGCGATCTCGGCCGTCGGTTCGGTCATCGGATGACGCGAGCAGCCCAGCGAGACGTAGTGCACCAGCCCGTCGGCCGTGCGGAACCGCAGCACCTCGATGGTTTCGGTACCCAGGAATGTCACGCTGGCCGAATCTGGTTCGTCGCCGCAGAAGTGCGCCCGCACGTGCGCGCGCACCGGCTCCAGGGCCTGGCTCACGGCGAGCCGGACGGCGCGACGGTCAGGTTCACCCCGGAGTCGGCGTCGAAGACCATCAGCTTCGTTGTGTCCAGCGCCAACTCGACCGTCTGGCCGATGGCCGCTTTGGATTCGGCGGGAACCCTTGCCACGAACTGGTTTTCGTGTGCATCCGCCTCGGCGGCCAGTTCGTCCAATTGGGTCGAGTGCGCGGCCCACGCCGCGGTGGAGAAGTACACGTACTTGTCGGCGCCCAGCGACTCGACCATGTCGACCTTGACCTCGAAGGTCAGCGCCCTGATCCGCTGGTAGCCGTCGATCAGCGCGGCGTCGGACAGGTGTTCGGGTCGCGCGCCGACGATGATGTTGTCCGGCTCGGGATGCTCGGCGATCACCTGTTGAATTTCCGGTGTCAGCATCACCTCGCCGAAGGGCAGCTTCAGCCCGATCGGCGTCAGCGTGGCGGGGAAGAAATTCATCGCCGGCGAGCCGATGAAGCCGGCGACGAACAGGTTGGCCGGGTTCTCGTACAGCTCGTCGGGGGTGCCGATCTGTTGTGCCACACCGGAATGCATCACCACCACGCGGTCACCCAGGGTCATGGCCTCGGTCTGGTCGTGGGTGACGTAGACCGTGGTGGTGCCCAGCCGCTTCTGCAGCCGGGCGATCTCGCCGCGCATCTGCACCCGCAGTTTGGCGTCCAGGTTGGACAGCGGCTCGTCCATCAGGAACGCCTTCGGGTGCCGCACGATGGCCCGGCCCATCGCCACCCGCTGCCGCTGTCCGCCGGACAGCTGCGACGGCTTGCGGTCCAGAAAGTCGGTCAGGTCAAGGATTTTGGCCGTCTCAGCGACCTTCTGGGCGATCTCGGGCTTCTTCATCTTGGCCAGTGTCAACGGAAACGCGATGTTTTGGCGCACCGTCATGTGCGGGTACAGCGCATAGGACTGGAACACCATGGCGATATCGCGGTCCTTGGGCGCCTTCTCGTTCACCCGTTCGCCGCCGATGCGCAGCTCGCCGGATGAGATATCTTCAAGCCCGGCAATCATATTCAAGGTCGTGGTCTTGCCGCAGCCGGACGGGCCGACCAGAATCAGGAATTCGCCGTCGGCGATGGTGAGGTTGAGGTCGCGCACCGCCGTCGCGCCGTCCGGGTAGCTCTTGCTGACATGGTCCAGCACAATCTCGGCCATCGAGTCATCCCTTCACAGCGCCAGAGGTCAGCCCGGCGACGATCCGTCGTTGGAAGATTAGAACAAACAAGATGACGGGGACGGTGATCACCACGGCCCCGGCCGCGATCGATCCGGTCGGCTCCTCGAACTGTGAACTGCCGCTGAAGCTCACGATCGCCACCGGCGCGGTGATGGCCGCCTTGGTGGCGGTCAGGGTCAGCGCCAGCAGCAGATCGTTCCAGGCGAAGATGAACACCAGGATCGCCGCGGTCACCACGCCCGGCGCCGCCAGCGGCACGATCACCTTCCGGAACGCCTGCGCCGGCGTGGCGCCGTCGATTTTCGCTGCCTTCTCCAAATCCCATGGGATCTCCCGGAAGAACGCCGACAACGTGTAGATCGCCAGCGGCAGCGCAAAGGTGATGTACGGCAGGATCAAACCCGGCCAGGTGTCGAATAGGCCGAGGAAGCGTTCGATGTTGAACAACGGCGTGACCAGCGAGATCGCCGGGAACATGGTGATCAGCAGGGTGGCCCCGATCAGCAGCCGCTTGCCGGGAAAGTCCAGCCGGGCCACGGCGTAGGCGGCCATGGCGCCGAGCAGCACCGCGACCGCGGTGGTGATCAGCCCGATCCCGACGGAGTTGATCAGCGCCGAGCTGAAGAAGTCGCCGCGGAAGATGCCGCGATAGTTTTCCAGCGATATCGCCGACGGAATCAGCTTGCCGTCCTTGACCGTTGACGTCGGCTTCAGCGACAGGCTGAAGATCCACAACACCGGAAGCAGCGCATACACCACCACCAGCGTGTCGATCACGGCCCAGAGCACCGTGCGACGCGCGGCGGTTCGGTTAACGGCCATCGACGTCACCACCGGGGGCTGCCGCACCGAAGACCTTGACGAAAACCAGCGCGATCAGGCCCACGCATCCGAAGATCAGCACGCTGATCGCCGAGCCCAGCCCCACGTTGAAACCCTTGAACAGGTTGTCGTAGCCCAGCATCGACACCGAACCGGTGTTGTTGGCGCCGTTGGTCAAAACGTAGATGTTGTCGAAAATTCGGAAGGCGTCCAGTGTTCGGAACAACAGCGCGACCACCACCGCCGGCTTGATGATCGGCAGGGTGACGCGGGTCAGCCGCCGCCAGGCGCCGGCGCCGTCCACCTGGGCCGCCTTGAGCAGGTCCTCGGGCACCAGCGCCAGACCGGCCAGCAGCAGCAGCGACATGAACGGGGTCGTCTTCCAGACCTCGGCGAGCACGACGATTGCCAGCGACGGGATCTGGGCGGTCAGCGGTGCGCTGCCGTGCGGCAGCAGGTTGGCCAGATAGCCGGTCCCGGGCGTCCAGGCGTAGTACCAGCTGTAGGACGCGACCGCGGTGACGATGCCGTACGGGATCAGCACCGCGGTGCGCACCAGGCCCTTGCCGACCAGGGTGCGGTGCATCACCAGCGCCAGCGCCAGGCCCAGCACGAATTCGGCGGACACCGAGACCACGGTGATGCCCAGCGTCACCGCCAGCGCGGTCCACCAATACCGGTCGCTGAGGATGGTCGCGTAGTTACTCAGGCCGACGAACGCGGTGTCGTGCGGAGCCGCAAGGTTGTTGCGCTGCAAGCTCAACCACACCGCATAGCCGATCGGGTAGGCCGTCACCGCCAGCATCAGAATCGCCGCCGGCGCAACCAGCACAAGCGCCAGCCGCTGTTCGGATGTCCGGCCCAGCACGCTCGGCGCGGCGGAAGACGTTGGGGTAGGGCGTGTTTCGCCAAGGGTGGCCGTCACGGCAGCAGCCCCTTCCCGTCGATGGCCTTTTGCACCTCGGCGCTGAGCTGGTCGGCGGTGCGCTCCGGGTCGATCCCGGTGATCGGGCTCAGCGTCGAGGCGAGCCGGATGGACACCGTCTGATAGACGGGCGTGGCCGGTCGCACCGCGGCGTCGGTGAGCTGGCGGCGGATGATGGTGTACATCGGGTACTTGGTCTGGAACTGCGGGTCGGAGTACAGCGAGGTGCGCACCGGCGGCAGGCCGCCCTGGATCGCCACATACTTCTGATGCTGCAGGCTGCGCACGCAGCGGATGGCTTCGAACGCCTCGGCGCGGTGGCGGGTGGTGCTGGCCACCGCCAGGTTGGCCCCGCCGATGGTCACCTTGGCCGGAAGGCCCGGTGCCGCACCGGGATACGGCGCGAAGCCGAAGACCTTCTGACTGGCCTGGTAGGCGATGCGGTATTGCTCGTCGGTGGGCACGAAGATGCCGACGTCGTTGATGCTGCCGGCCAACCTCGGGTCCCGGTTCAGCGGCAGGAAGGGCACGCCGCCCTTCACCGCGTTGTCCAGCATCGAGGCCAGCGCGTAGGGCCAGTTGACGGCCAGGGCGGCGCGGCCCTGTTCGACGGCCAGCCGCGCAGTGCCTTCGTCGGTGCGGGTGATCGAGGGATCGGCACCGGGTGCGGTCGCCACCGACTTGAGGATGCGCAGCGCGTTGACGGTGGCCGCCCGGTGCGCCGGGGTGTCGGTCAGCGTGACGCGGCGGCCGTCCTCGGAGAGCACCCGCCCGCCGCCGCTGGCCAGCAACGTGTTGAACCAGACCACCAGGCCTTCGCCCTCGTTGGCCTGCACCGCGATCCAGCTGGGCTGGCCCGCGGCGTGCAGCCGGGCCGCCTCGGTCACCACGGCGTCCCAGGTCCGCGGCGGCTGAGGCACCAAATCCGGCCGGTACCACAGCAATTGGGTGTTCGTCGTGACGGGCGCGGCGAACAGCCTGTCGTGCCAGCGCGCGGTGGACAGCGGGCCGGGCAAGGTGTCCACGGTCGCGTCGGCTTCGGCGCGGGCCGCGGGGTCGTCGGACAACGGCAGCGCCCAGCCCGCCTCGGCGAACTCCGCGGTCCACACCACGTCCAGCGACATGATGTCCAGCGTGCGGTCGCGACCGGTCAGCCGACGGGCCAGCTGCAACCGCTGCTCGCCCGGGGCCCGGGGCAGGCTGATCTGTTGAATGGCGAAGCGACCGCCGAACTGCCTGGTGCAATCCTGGGCGATCGCGGCGAACGTGGCGCCGTCGGTGGCCGTGGTGTAGAAGCTGATCACCAGCCCGCGCGGCCCGGCGGCGCACGCCGACGACGCCGCGGCGATGGTGAGTGTCGCCAGCGCGACCGCGCCTGCCCGGCGTACGCGCCCACGACCGATCACCACTTGTTCACACCTCTCGTGCGCGCCTCAAATCGCCAAGCGCGCCAACAGGTCCCGCGCCTTCTCCGCATTCTGCGGATCGCAGAGCACGTCGTAGCGGCCCGCCACCAGCTGCATGGTCGAGCTGAAATCCCTTGTGCCACGGGCCATCGAGTAAGGAACGGCGGAGGTGATCAACCCGAAGAACACACCGGCGACCAGACCGGTGGCCAGCGCCCCCCACGGGTTGGGGCTGAAGAATCCGAGCACCAGCCCGATGAACAAACCCAGCCATGCCCCGCTCAACACCCCACCGCCGAGCACCTTGGGCCAGGTCAGCCGGCCGGTCACCCGTTCCACCTGCATCAGGTCGACCCCGACGATGGTGACCTGCTGGACCGGGAACTGCTGGTCGGACAGGTAGTCGACGGCACGCTGCGCCTCGGCGTAGGTGGGATAGGAGCCGACGGGCCAGCCCCGGGGCGGTGTCGGCAGACCGGGCACGCCGCGGCGACCGCCCGCGCCGGGGGGTGGCGCGCCGGGAACCTGCCCGGGCTGGAAAGGACTAGTCATCGCCGCTCATTCTCCTCCGCCTCGACCGTCGTTTCATCTCAGGTCCTCCCCAGCCTATCCAGCCGGTCCAGCCGGCCAACGGATGCCACCTGCGGAAACACCGCGCGCCGCGCCCCGGGCTTCGGCGCCGCAGCCGCCGGTCGCGGATGGGTTAGGTTGAACACCATGACGGCTCCCGGCGCCGGCTTCGGCGAGAGCGCCCAACACGACCACCACGGCGACCAGGCCCACGGCGACAAGCCCAACGACGACGCAACCTCGGCGCCGCACGCCCAGCCGGCCCCGTGGGAACCGCCCGCCGGCTCCGTGCCCCCGCCCTACCCACCGCCGGGCTATCCGGCCGACTACCCACCCGGCTATCCGCCCCCGTACCCGCCGCCGGCTCCGTCCCCGGTTCCGCCGCCCCCGCCCGGGTACGGGCCGCCGCCCCCGCCGGGCTACGGGCCGCCCGGATACCCGGGTGGCTACTACCCCGGTCCGGATTACGGTGGCTACCCGCCCCAGCCGCCGCTGCTCGGCGGGCAGCCCGGGACCAACGGTTTGGCGATCGCCTCGCTCATCGCGTCGTTCACCGGCCTGCTGTGCGGCATCGGCTCGGTCGTGGCCATCGTGCTGGGCGCGATCGCCCTCGACCAGATCAAGCGGACCCGCCAGGACGGCTTCGGCCTGGCCGTCGCCGGCATCGTCATCGGAATCGCCACCCTGGTGGTGACTTTGGTGGTCGTGCTGTTCGCCTTGCACACCCACTAGGTGCGCTCGGCCATCGAACCGGCAGCTGCCTAGGCTCTACTGGCATGGGATCGGTCAACAGGGTGTACATCGCGCGGCTGGCGCGGATGCTGGTGCTGGGCCCGCTCGGCGAATCCGTCGGCCGGGTCCGCGACGTGGTGATCAGCATCAGCATCGTCCGCCAGCAACCGCGGGTGCTGGGGCTGGTCGTCGACCTGGCGACGCGGCGCAGCATCTTCATCCCGATCCTGCGGGTGGCCGCCATCGACCCCAACGCCGTGACGCTGAGCACCGGCAGCGTGTCGCTGCGTCATTTCGAGCAGCGGCCCGGGGAGGTGCTGGCGATAGGTCAGGTGCTCGACACCGTGGTCAAGGTCAACGACCCCGAACTGCCGGAGCTGGCCGGCGTCGACGTGGTGGTGACCGACCTGGGCATCGAGCAGACCCGGACGCGGGACTGGATGGTCACCCGGGTCGCGGTGCGCCCGCAGCGACGGCTGCGCCGGCGCGGCCCGGTGCACGTGGTGGACTGGCGCAACGTGCAGGGCCTGACCCCGTCGGCGCTGGCGCTGCCCGGCCAGGCCGTCGCGCAGCTGCTCGAACAGTTCGAGGGCCGCAAGCCGGTCGACGTCGCCGACGCCATCCGCGGACTCCCGCCCAAGCGCCGCTACGAGGTGCTCAAGGCGCTCAACGACGACCGGCTGGCCGACATCCTGCAGGAGCTGCCCGAACTCGACCAGGCCGAGGTGCTCTCGCAGCTGGGGACCGAACGGTCGGCCGACGTGCTCGAGGAGATGGATCCCGACGACGCCGCCGACCTGCTCGGGGTGCTCAATCCGACCGACGCCGAGATGCTGCTGAAACGGATGGACCCCGGCGATTCGGCCTCGGTGCGCCGCCTACTCACCCACTCCCCCGACACCGCGGGCGGCCTGATGACGTCCAACCCGGTGGTGCTCACCCCGGACACCGCGGTCGCCGAGGCGCTGGCCCGGGCCCGCGATCCCGATCTGACCGCCGCGCTGTCGTCCATGGTGTTCGTAGTGCGCCCGCCCACGGCCACGCCCACCGGCCGCTACCTGGGCTGTGTGCCGTTGCAGCGGCTGCTGCGCGAGGCGCCGGCGGAGCTGGTCGGCGGGATCGTCGACAGCGACCTGCTGACGCTGCGGCCGGAGACGCCGCTGGTCGCGGTGACCCGCTACCTGGCCGCATACAACCTGGTGTGCGGCCCCGTGGTCGACGACGAGAACCACCTGCTGGGCGCGGTGACCGTGGACGACCTGCTCGATCACCTGCTGCCGCCGGACTGGCGGGTGGACATGCAGGAACTCGACACCGCCGGCCGGCTCGAGGGACTGGGAGGATCCGGGTGAGCAAATCCACGGCTGTGCGCCGGCTGTACACGCCGCGGACATCGCGCCGGTACTCGCCGCGGCTGGATCCCGAGACCGTCGGGCAGATCACCGAGTCGATCGCGCGCTTCTTCGGCACCGGCCGGTACCTGCTGCTGCAGACCATCGTGGTGGCGGTGTGGATCGTGGTGAACGTGTTCGCGGTGCGACTGCGCTGGGATCCCTATCCGTTCATCCTGCTGAACCTGGCGTTCTCCACCCAGGCCGCCTACGCGGCGCCGCTGATCCTGTTGGCGCAGAACCGGCAGGAGAACCGCGACCGGGTGGCGCTCGAAGAGGACCGCCGTCGCGCCGCCCAGACCAAGGCCGACACCGAGTACCTGGCCCGCGAGCTGGCCGCCGTGCGGCTGGCCGTCGGCGAGGTGGTGACGCGGGAGTACCTGCGCCACGAGCTCGACGACCTGCGCGAACTGCTCGCCGAGCTGCGGCCCCAAAACGCCGACGGCGAGCCGGTTTCCGGCGCCGACAACCGGGAGCAGACGGCTAAGAAATCCAGGTGAGAACCGGTCAAACCATTGCGCCACTCGCGTCACAAGAGTTATGTATGGTGATCTGGTTCACCGAGCTAACAGAAAGTAACGCCCAGCTCACACCTAGGACGGTCGAGTGCGCATAGGGGGAAGCCGGGGTGCAGACCCGGCCGCCGCGACTGTGCGGCAGCGAGCACTTCGGAACACGCGCAAGCCGATATTCGGCATCGCCATGATCACTCCCTTGGTCTTCGCGGGTGCGGTCAGTGCGACGGGCCCGTCGCTGCCGGTGCGAATGCCCCCGGTGCACGCCGCCGTCACCCCGGTGGCCGCCGTCTCGCCGACCTTCCCCGACCTCACCGGTCCCGCCGTCGTCGCGATCGACCGCGGCCCCACCGCCTTTCACGTCGCCGAGCCGGCACTGTCCGCCCCGCCGCCGGCCGCGATCGTCAACGCGCCTGGGGCGCTTGGCATTCCGAGCATCGCGCTGGCCGCCTACCGCAATGCGGAGCAGAAGATGGCCGTCGCCGCCCCGGGCTGCGGCGTGAGCTGGAACCTGCTGGCCGGGATCGGGCGCATCGAATCGGGCCACGCGGGCGGCGGCGCGGTCGACGCGCGCGGCACCGCGATCACCCCGATCTACGGCCCGTCGCTGGACGGCACCCTGCCCGGCAACGAGGTCATCATCCAGAGCGCCGCCGGCAACCGGGTCACCTACGCGCGCGCCATGGGGCCGATGCAGTTCCTGCCGGGAACCTGGGCGCGCTACGCCTCCGACGGCAAGGGCGACGGCGTGGCCGACCCGCAGAACCTGTTCGACTCCACCCTGGCGGCCGCCCGCTACCTGTGCAGCGGCGGGCTCAACCTGCGCGACCAGTCGCAGGTGCTGACCGCGATCCTGCGCTACAACAACTCGATGCCCTACGCGCAGAACGTGCTGGGCTGGGCGGCGGCCTATGCGACCGGCGTCGTCCCGGTCGACCTGCCGCCGATGACCGGGCCGCCGCCGCCGCTGGGCGATGCGCACCTCGAGCACCCCGAAGGGCTCGGGCCCAACCTGCCGATGAACATCAACGGCCTGCCGCTGGACGACCCGCTGGCCCGGGTGCCGCTGATCGACCTGAGCAGCCCCGCGCTCGGCAGCCCGCAGCCGATGTTCCCGTGGATGACGCCCACCCCGCAGCAGGCGCCGACCCAGGTTCCCGGTTGCACGGTGATCTGCATCAGCTCGCAGGGCTCCCCGCCGGCCGGCCCGCCCCCGCCGTTCGGCGCCCCGCCGCCGTTCGCTCCGCCGCCGTCCGGCCCGCCACCATTCGCGCCGCCGCCCCCGGATGCCGGGCCCGTCCCCGCGCCCCCGGCCGGAGCGGCACCGCAAGCCGCGCCGTCGCCCCCGGCCGGAGCCGCACCGCAAGCGCCGTCGCCCAAGTCGGCCGGCCCCACGCCGAACGCGCCGAAGAAGCCGGGCCCGGCCTAGCCGGCCCGCAGGGTCGCCGCCCGACGGCACCCGCCCACCCGCCTACACTCGGCGGTGATGTCCCGCCATGACTCCTCCGACTCAGCAGCCGACCTGAGCGCCGCCGTCCGCGCCGCCCTGGGCAAGGTGATCGACCCCGAACTGCGGCGTCCGATCACCGAACTCGGGATGGTCAAGAGCATCGACACCGAGCCCGACGGCGCGGTGCATGTCGCGATCTACCTGACCACCGCCGCGTGCCCGAAGAAGACCGAGATCAGCGACCGGGTCACCCGGGCGGTCGCCGACGTCCCGGGCACCGGCGCGGTCAAGGTCACCCTGGACGTGATGAGCGACGAGCAGCGCACCGAGCTGCGCAAGCAGCTGCGCGGCGATGCCCGCGAGCCGGTTATCCCGTTCGCGCAACCGAATTCGCTGACCCGGGTCTACGCGGTCGCGTCCGGCAAGGGCGGGGTGGGAAAGTCCACCGTCACCGTCAACCTGGCGGCGGCGATGGCCGCCCGCGGCCTGTCGGTCGGCGTGCTGGACGCCGACATCCACGGCCATTCCATCCCGCGGATGATGGGCACCACCGACCGGCCCACCCAGGTCGAGTCGATGATCCTGCCGCCCATCGCCCACGACGTGCGGGTCATCTCGATCGCCCAGTTCACCCAGGGAAACACCCCGGTCGTGTGGCGCGGCCCGATGCTGCACCGGGCGCTGCAGCAGTTCCTGGCCGACGTCTACTGGGGCGACCTGGACGTGCTGCTGCTCGACCTGCCGCCGGGCACCGGTGACATCGCCATTTCGGTCGCCCAGCTGATTCCCAACGCCGAGATCCTGGTGGTGACGACGCCGCAGCTGGCCGCCGCCGAGGTGGCCGAGCGGGCCGGCAGCATCGCGCTGCAGACCCGCCAGCGGGTGGTCGGCGTGGTGGAGAACATGTCGGGGCTCACCCTGCCGGACGGCTCCACGCTGCAGGTGTTCGGCGAGGGCGGCGGCCAGCAGGTGGCCGAGCGGCTGTCCCGGGCGGTCGGCGCCGAGGTGCCGCTGCTGGGTCAGATCCCGCTGGACCCCGCGCTGGTGGAGGCGGGCGATTCCGGCACCCCGCTGGTGCTCAGCGCGCCGGATTCGCCGGTGGGCAAGGCGCTGCGCGCGGTGGCCGACAGCCTGTCGTCGCGCCGGCGCGGACTGGCCGGCGTGTCGCTGGGGCTCGACCCCACCCGGCGCTGACGGTTCAGGTGGCGTCGGCGTCGAACGGCGTCTGGCCGGGGCGGTGCGGCTCGGGCGGCGGCGCCGGGGCGGGCGGCGGCTGGGCCGCGGCGCCGTTGACCGGCCGGTCGAAGGCCCCGGTCAAGAGCGAATCGTCGCCGTCCAACAGGTGCTTGGTCAGCGCGGCCCGCGGCGTCATCCCCCGCAGCTTCTGCAGCTCGCTGAGCGGGACGCGCAGATCGTCGAACTCGGGCCCGAGGTCCTCGCGCAACTGGGTGGTCACACCGCTGAGGTAGTCCCGCGCCTGGCGCAGGGCGTTCGACGTCCACCGGATGGCGCCCGGCAGCCGCTCCGGCCCGAGCACCACCAGGCCCACCACCACGAGGACCAGCATGTGCTCCCAGCTCAGACTGCCGAGCATCAGCTGCCGTCCGGGTCCGGCTTCACCGTCAGGGTGACGTGGCGGCCGTCGCGCACCACCTCGATCGGGGAATCCTGGCCGATGGTCAGCTGCCGCACCGCGACCACGAACTCGTCGGCGTCGGCGACCTTGCGGTTGCCCACCTTGACCACGACGTCGTTCTCCAGGACGCCGCCCTTCTGCGCGGGGCTGCCCGCCTTCACGTTGGCCACCTGCGCGCCGGAGGCGATCGCGTTGCTCACCGAGCGGGTGCTGACCCCCAGCGTCGGGTGCACGATCTTGCCGTCCCTGATCAAGGTCTGGGCGACCTCCTTGGCCTCGTTGATGGGGATCGCGAAGCCCAGCCCACTTGCGCTGTCGGACAACGACTTACCCGCGGTGTCGATGCCGATCACCTGGGAATTCATGTCGATCAGCGGGCCGCCGGAGTTGCCGTGGTTGATCGACGCGTCGGTCTGCACGGCGTCGATCACCGTGTCGGTGTCCGAGCCCTCCCCGGACAGCGGGACCGGCCGGTGCAGGGCGCTGACGATGCCGTGCGTCACGGTGCTGCGCAGCCCCAGCGGCGCGCCCGCGGCCAGCACCTCGTCGCCGACCCGCACCTTGTCGGAGTCACCGAGCCGGGCCACCGACAGATTGTCGACGTTGTCCACCTTCAGCACGGCCAGGTCGGTCTTGGGGTCGCGGCCGACCAGGTTGGCGGGCACCTCCTTGCCGTCGTTGAACACCACGGTGGTCTTGAACTGGCTGGGGTTGTTCGCCGCCTCGGAGATGACGTGGTTGTTGGTGACGATGTAGCCGCGGCCGTCGATGACGACGCCCGAGCCCTGCATGCCCTCCTGGTCGCTCTTGGACTCGATGGTGACCACCGCACCCGCGGTGGCCGCCGCCACCTTCGCGAAGCGCCCGGCCGGGGCTTCGCCGTTGCCGTTCGTCGACAGCGTCACCTTCGACGTGGTGAAGGCCTCGGCGACCTCGGCGGTCTTGCGGCCGACCACACCGCCGATCAGGCCGATGACCAGCGCGATCAGCAGCAGAACCAGCAACGCCAGGTAGGACACCTTGCCGCCGAAGAGCACGTCGCGCACACCCAGCTTGCCGCCGTAGCCTAGCGCGGACCGCGACGGCGACGGCGCCACCGCCGGCGTGCCCAACGCGGCCGGGGCCCCCGGGTCACGCCACGGGTCGTCGGCGTGGTCGGGCTCCACCCCGTCCTTCTCGGCCGCCAGCGCGCCGCTGTCGACGGGGTGGCGCTGCAGCGTCTCCGGGCTGCCGTCGGGCCGGCTGAACGCCTCCTGCAGCACGGGGTCGGCCGGCTGCTCGCTCGGCCGGAACTCCGACTGCTCCCGGTATTTCTTCGGACGCACGCGTTCGGCCACGAACGATCCCCGCAGCCCGGCGGGCCGACCGAACTCCCGGCGCGATGCGGGGTCGACGGGCGGGCGCGAGATGGGGCGCGGCGCCAACCGGTTGGCGCTGTCTTTTGCTTGGTCGTAGCCTGGGTCGGAGGTCACGTTATCCCTTTTGGATCCTCGATTTGAGCGCTCGAGACAGGCCTTTACCGGGCGATTTACGCGGCACCGGCGTTGTCCGTGTCCACCCTAGTATCCACGGCGCACCGGTGGCCGCCGGGAACGCGCGGGACGGCACGACGCTACGGACGCCGGCGCCGGTCGCGGGCGTCGCGGTCCGCCAAACGGTCGGGGGTGTCGGGCGACTCGTAGGGGATCTCGGCCAGCATCCCGAGCAGGTTGGCGGGGATCCGGATCGGGCGCGAGTCGCGCAGCGCGGCGCGCGCCCGGCTCTGGTCGTCGACCTCGGCGGCGCACTGTGCGCACTGGGAGAGGTGATGCGCGGCCCGCAGGTGCGCGTTCATCCGCAGCTCGCCGTCGACGAACGGGGCGATCGCCTCGACGGACAGGTGCTCGGTGGAGCCGAACTGGCGGGGCGCGCCCACCGGCGCGTCGCTCTGCGAGGCGAACTGTGCGGGCAGCCAGGAGAACGCGCGGCGGAACACATGTCCTCGATCGGGCATCGCCAGCTCCTTGCCATTCATTCTTATTGCCGCCTTATTCGCCTTCTTCGAATGTAGCGCGACAGGGCGCCCGATACCGAGGCCAAGGCCGCAAAGCCGCTGAATAGCTGCCCGAACGTTAGCCGGGCGGGCGCTGACTACGCCGAGGAGGCGCGCAGCGCGTCGTGGTCGGGGTGCGCGGCCAGGTAATCGCGCAGGGCCTGGCGGCCGCGGTGGATGCGGCTGCGCACGGTGCCCAGCTTCACCCCCAGCGTCGCGCCGATCTCCTCATACGACAGGCCCTCGATGTCGCACAGCACGACCGCGGCGCGGAACTCCGGCGGCAGCGAGTCCAGCGCGGCCTGCAGGTCGGGGCCGAGCCGCGAATCGTGGTAGATCTCTTCGGGATTGGGCTCGTCGGCGGGCACCCGCTCGTAGTCCTCGGGCAGCGCCTCCATCCGGATGCGCGAGCGCCGGCGGACCATGTCCAGGAACAGGTTCGTGGTGATGCGGTGCAGCCAGCCCTCGAAGGTTCCCGGCTGGTAGTTCTGCACCGACCGGAACACCCGGATGAAGGTCTCCTGGGTGAGGTCCTCGGCGTCGTGCTGATTGCCGGAAAGCCGGTAAGCCAGCCGGTACACCCGGTCGGCGTGCTGGCGCACCAGCTCGTCCCACGACGGCATGGCCGTCTTGTCACCGGTCGCGTCGAAGACCGCGGTGCCCTGCAGCCCGTCGGACTGCTCCGCCCACCCGTCGGCGGAAGGGTCGTGCGCGTGCGACATGCTGGACGGGCTCAAAAGCGTGGTGATGATCAATTCCTCCGAATTCGGCATGCCGATCAGCGGCATTTCGTCATTGGCGGCAACAGGCAGCTGCCATTCGGTATTCCCGGTCTCCCGCGCTCCGCGATCCATACGGACACCGTCGCGTATCGGCGTATGTGCGGTATATGAACAATCTGAGCTGAGCCTGAGAAACCTTTTCGTTACCTGCGCTGTGCAGGAGATATCCATCGCCCGGTGACCTTAAACGCGGCGCGCCGGTCGGGCGTGTCGGCGGGATCGGGTTCAGGCGCGCCTGTCGGACTGCGCGGTGAATTGGAATACGCTGCGGGCATGGACGGCACCGACGCAGAAGCCCCCGGCCAAACAGCGCCCAGTCGGGCCGAATCGCTGGTCGCCCATGCCGAGGCCTCGATCTCCGAAGACGCGCTGTTGGCGGCCGCCCGCGAGCGGGCCGTCGACATCGGGGCGGGCGCGGTGACGCCGGCGGTCGGCGCGTTGTTGAGCCTGCTGACCAAGCTGAGCGGCGGCAAGGCGATCGCCGAGGTGGGCACCGGCGCGGGCGTCAGCGGGCTGTGGTTGCTGTCGGGCATGAGCGACGACGGCGTCCTGACCACGATCGACATCGAGCCGGAGTACCTGCGGCTGGCCAAGCAGGCGTTCGCCGAGGCCGGCATCGGGCCGTCGCGCACCCGGCTGATCGGCGGCCGCGCCCAGGAGGTGCTCACCCGGCTCGCCGACGAGTCTTATGACCTGGTGTTCATTGACGCCGACCCGATCGACCAGCCGGACTATGTGGTCGAGGGGGTGCGGCTGCTGCGGCCCGGCGGCGTGATCGTGGTGCACCGGGCCGCGCTGGGCGGGCGCGCCGGCGACCCGGCCGCCCGCGACGCCGAGGTGGTCGCGGTGCGCGAGGCGGCGCGGCTGATCGCCGAGGACGAGCGGCTCACGCCGGCGCTGGTGCCGCTCGGCGACGGCATCCTGGCCGCGGTGCGCGACTGACACGGGCACCTCGGGGCCCGTCGCGCCCTTGCCGGGCCTTCGGCGGGCCTTTCGGGGCCTTTGCCGGGCCTCTGCCGGGCCTTTGCCGGGCCGGCCGCATTTTTACCGATTCTTGACGCGCGCCCTCCTTGACCGCGGGCTGAACATACGTTTAGCCTGCTGAACATGCGTTCAGCCGACCTCACCGCCGCCGCCCGGATCCGGGACGCGGCTATCGAGCAATTCGGCGAACACGGGTTCGGCGTCGGGCTGCGCCGGATCGCCGAGGCGGCCGGGGTGAGCGCCGCGCTGGTGATCCACCACTTCGGCTCCAAGGAGGGCCTGCGCAAGGCGTGCGACGACCACATCGCCGAGCAGATCCGCGAGAGCAAGACCGAGGCGCTGCAGACCAACGACCCGGCCGTCTGGTTCGGGCAATTAGCCGAAATCGAGGAATTCGCACCGCTGATCGCCTACGTGCTGCGCAGCATGCAGACCGGCGGCGACCTGGCGAAGATGCTGTGGCGCCAGATGATCGAGAACGCCGAGGGATACCTGGAAGAAGGCGTGCGGGCCGGGACGATCAAACCCAGTCGCGATCCCCGGGCCAGGGCCAAATATCTCGGGATCACCGGAGGCGGCGGACTGTTGCTCTATCTGCAAATGCATGACAACCCAACCGATTTGCGTGCGGTGTTGCGCGACTATTCGCGCGACATGATCCTGCCCGCCCTCGAGATCTACACCGAGGGCTTGATGGCGGACCGCACCATGTACGACGCATTTCTGGCTGCCGAAGATCAAGGAGATTCCCATGGCAACTGACGGTTTTGCGCCCATCGAGATCCGCGGACTCACCAAGAACTTCGGTGCGGTGCGGGCACTGGACGGTCTCGACCTCACCGTGCGGGAGGGAGGAGTCCACGGTTTCCTCGGGCCCAACGGCGCCGGCAAGTCGACCACGATCCGCATCCTGCTGGGACTGGTGAAAGCCGATGGCGGCACGGTGCGGCTGCTGGGCGGCGACCCGTGGACCCAGGCCGTCGAACTGCATCGCCAAATCGCTTATGTTCCAGGCGATGTCACGCTGTGGCCGTCGCTGACCGGCGGCGAGATCATCGACCTGCTGGCCCGGATGCGCGGCGGCATCGACAAGAAGCGCCGCGCCGAGCTGATCGAGCGCTTCGACCTCGACCCGCACAAGAAGGCACGCACCTACTCCAAGGGCAACCGGCAGAAGGTTTCGCTGATTTCGGCGTTCTCGTCGCGCGCCCGGCTGCTGCTCTTGGACGAGCCCAGCAGCGGCCTGGACCCGTTGATGGAGAACGTGTTTCAACAGTGCGTGGCGCAGGCCCGCGACCGGGGCACCACGGTGCTGCTGTCCAGCCACATCCTGGCCGAGACGGAGGCGTTGTGCGAAAGGGTGACGATCATCCGGGCCGGCAAGACCATCGAAAGCGGTTCGCTGAGCTCGATGCGGCATCTGAGCCGCACCTCGATCAAGGCCGAAATGACCGGTGACCCCGGTGATCTCAGGCGGATCAAGGGCGTCGAGGACATCAGCATCGAGGGCAACACGCTGCGCGCGCAGGTCGACAGCGAAAGCCTCGGTGAGCTCATCCGGGTGCTCGGGGATGCCGGGGTGCGCAGTCTGGTCAGCCAGCCCCCGACCCTCGAAGAGCTCTTCCTGCGCCACTACGACACCTCCGGGACCGACGGCCAGCGCGGAGCCCACGAGGCCGAGGTGTCGCTGTCATGAGCGCGACAACCCTGAACCGGCCCTCCGCATCGGCCTCGCCCGCGCCGCTAGGCGGTTCGCACTTCTCCGGCACGCTGCAGATGCTGCGGCTCTACCTGCGCCGGGACCGAGTCTCGTTGCCGCTTTGGGTGTTACTGCTGTCGGTGCCGTTGTCCACGGTCTACGTCGGCAGCATCGAGAAGGTCTACCCCACCGCCGCCGCGCGGGCCGGTTTCGCCGCCTCCATCATGGCCAGCCCGGCCCAGCGCGCCCTGTACGGCCAGGTGTACAGCGACAGCCTTGGGGCCGTGGGGATTTGGAAAGCCGGAATGTTTCACGTGCTGATCGCCGTCGCGGTGATCCTCACGGTGATCCGGCACACCCGCGCGGACGAGGAAAACGGGCGCACCGAGCTGGTGGACTCCACCGCGATCGGCCGCTACGCCGGCCTGACCGCGGCGCTGACGCTGTCGTTCGCCGCCTCGATCGCCACCGGCGCGATCGGCGCGGCGGGACTGCTGGGCACCGACGTCCCGGCCGGCGGGTCGCTGGCCTTCGGCGCGGCCTTGGCCTGGTCGGGCCTGGTGTTCACCGCGGTGGCCGCGGTCACCGCGCAGCTGTCGCCCAGCGCCCGGTTCGCGCGCGGCGCCGCGTTCGCCGTCCTGGGCACCGCCTTCACCGTGCGTGCCGTCGGCGACGCCGGCCCGGGCGGCCTGTCCTGGCTGTCCCCGCTGGGCTGGTCGCTGCTGGTGAAACCGTATGCGGGCGATCGCTGGTGGGTGCTGGTGCTGCACCTGGTGACCACGGCCGGCCTGACCGTGCTGGCCTACCGGCTGCTCGCCGGCCGCGACGTCGGCGCCGGGCTGATCGCCGAGCGCCCCGGCCCGGCCACCGCCGCGCCGCGGTTGGGCAACGCCTTCGGGCTGGCGTGGCGGCTGGACCGCGCCGCGCTGCTGTTGTGGACGGCGGGACTGGCCCTGTACGGCCTGCTGATCGGCAGCGTGGTGCACGGCATCGGCGACGAGCTGGGCGACAGCGGACAGGCGCGCGACATCGTCGCGCGGATGGGCGGCACCAGCGCTCTCGAGGACGCGTTCATCGCCGTGGCGTTCGCCATGATGGGCATGGTCGCCGCCGCGTTCGCCGTCTCGCTCACCCTGCGGTTGCACCAGGAGGAATCGAGCCAACGCGCCGAAACAGTGTTGGCCGGTGCGGTGTCGCGAACCCGTTGGCTGGCAAGTCATTTGGTGATCGCGCTGGCCGGGTCCGGGGTGGCGATGCTGGCCAGCGGAACAGTCGCCGGCCTGGTCTACGGCATCGCGGCCGGTGATGTCGGCGGCAAGCTGGCCATGGTGGTGGCCAGCGCGGCCGTCCAGCTGCCCGCGGTCTGGCTGCTGTCGGCGGTGACGGTCTGCGTCTTCGGCGTCGCGCCGCGGTTCGCCCCGGTGGCCTGGGGCGTGCTGATCGGCTTCGTCGCCCTGTATCTGATCGGGTCGCTGGCCGGGTTCTCCCAGTGGCTGCTCGACCTGGAACCGTTCGCCCACATTCCCAGAGTCGGCGCAGATTTCACCGCCGTACCCCTGTTATGGCTACTGGCCATCGACATAGGGTTGACCATTCTCGGTGCCATGGCTTTTCGGCGCCGCGACCTACGTTGCTAGGAGAGCGTGATGAAAACCGGACTCCGGGTGACGGCGACGTCCGTCTGGGGAATTCTCTCCTGGATCTTGATCCTGTTGCTGCCGGCCGGCACGCTGCACTACTGGCAGGCCTGGGTTTTCATCGCGGTGTTCACGGTGGCGACCATCGTGCCCGCCGCCTACCTGGCCCGCACCAACCCCGCGGCCCTGCAGCGCCGCATGCGCGCGGGCCCGCGGGCCGAACCCCGGACCGCGCAGAAGTTCATCATCACGGGCTCGTTCCTGAGCCTGTTTGCGGCGATGGTGTTCAGCGCGCTCGACCACCGGTTCGGCTGGTCGTCGGTGCCGGCCTGGCTGTCGCTGCTCGGCGACGTGCTGGTGGCGACCGGCCTCGGGATCGCCATGCTGGTGGTCATTCAAAACAGTTACGCCGCAGCGACAGTCACGGTGGAAGCCGGCCAGACAGTGGTCTCCAGCGGGCTGTATCGATTCGTGCGTCACCCGATGTACACCGGAAACGTGATCATGATGATCGGCATCCCGCTGGCGCTCGGCTCGTACTGGGGACTGCTGTTCGTCGTCCCGGGCACCGCGCTGCTCGCGCTGCGCATCTTCGACGAGGAAAAGCTGCTGCTGCAGGAACTACCCGGATACCCCGACTACACCCAGAAGGTGCGCTACCGGCTGGCCCCCCACCTCTGGTAGGCGCGCCGCCGAGCGCCTAGGGTATTGGCGTGCCGCCCACTCGGATGACCGCGCTGGACCGTCCCTGGCGGCGCCCCGGCGCACTGCGCTACGCGCTGAACAGGATTCGCGGCGTCGCCAAACCGCCCGTCACCGTCACCGACCCACCCGCGGACCTGCACGTCGAACGGGACGTCGCCGTCCCCACCCGCGACGCAACGGTGTTGCGAATCAACGTCTTTCGCAAGGCAGACGCGGAGCCGCGACCGGTCATCCTGAGCATCCACCCGTACGGCAAGGACAGCCTGCCCAAGCGGCGGGGCAACCGGTGGACCTTTTCGGCGCAGTACCGGATACTGCGCCAGCCGCGACCGGTGACCTTCTCGGCGCTGACCGGTTGGGAAGCGCCCGATCCCGCCTGGTGGACGGCGCAGGGCTTCGTCGTGGTGAACGCCGACTCGCGCGGCTGCGGCCGTTCGGAGGGCACCGGAAACCTGTTGTCGCACCGCGAGGCCGAGGACACCTACGACCTGGTGCAGTGGGTCGCCGGGCAGCCGTGGAGCGACGGCAACGTCGTCATGCTGGGGGTGTCCTACCTGGCCATCAGCCAATACGCGGTCGCCGCCCTGCAGCCGCCGGCACTGCGGGCGATCTGCCCGTGGGAGGGCTTCACCGACGCCTACCGGGACCTGATGTTTCCCGGCGGCGTGCGCGAGTTGGGCTTCATCCGAATGTGGTCACGCAATGTGCGACGTGATACCCGCCAGGCCTACGACTTGCAGGACATGCAGGACCGCCACCCGCTGCGCGACGAGTTCTGGCGCTCGCTGGTGCCCGACCTGTCGGCGATCGCCGTGCCCATGCTGGTCTGTGGCAGCTTCTCCGACAACAACTTACACAGCCGCGGCTCGCTGCGCGCCTTCACGCACAGCAGCTCGACGCATGCCCGGCTCTACACCCATCGCGGCGGCAAGTGGGCGACCTTTTACGCCGAGGAGGCGCTGGCCGAACAGCTGAGCTTCTTTCGCGGTGTACTGGACGGGGCACCGGCCGCGCGCAGCGTACGCCTCGAGGTACGCGAGGACCGCGACACCGTCACGGCGGTGCGCGAGGAATCCGAATGGCCGCTGGCCCGGACCCGCTGGCGCGCACTGCATCTGGGTGACGCCGGGGTGCTGAGAACCGACCCGGCCGCACAGCCGGGCAGGGTGGCATTCGGAACACGTTCCCGCGCAGCATGTTTCACCTGGACGGTGCCCGACGACGTGGAACTGACCGGGCCGATGGCCGCCCGGCTGTGGGTGGAACTGCACGGCTGCGACGACGCGAACCTGTTCGTCGGCGTGGAGAAGTGGCGCCCCGGCCGGTTCCGCGACCGCTTCGTCGCGTTCGAAGGGTCCTACGGCTACGGCCGCGACCGGGTCAGCACCGGCTGGCAACGAGTTTCGCTGCGCGCCCTGGATTCCCGGCTGTCGCGGCCGGGACAGCCCGTCGCGGCCTGCACCGATCCGCAACCCGTCGCGGCGGGCGAGGTCGTCGCGGTCGACGTCGCGCTGGGCCCGTCGGCGACGCTGTTCCGCGCCGGCGAGCACCTGCGGCTGGTGGTCGCCGGGCGCTGGCTGTGCCCGACCAATCCGCTCACCGGCCAGATCCCGGCCGCCTACCAGAACTCGCCGCGCGGTCGCGTCAGCCTGCACTGGGGTCCGCGCCGCGACGCGCATCTGCTGATCCCCGAGATCCCCTGAGTCGCCGAGCAGACGCAAAACCACCCGACACGCCGAAGAATTGGGGGCTTTTGCGTCTGCTCGCGATGCGATGGCGACCTTAGATCCAGACGCCCTTGCCCACCGCGACCACGCCGCCGGCGCTGATGGCGAAGCGCTCCCGGTCTCTTTCCAGGTCCACCCCGACCATCTCGCCGGGCCCGACGACCACGTTCTTGTCCAGGATGGCGTGGCGCACCACCGCGCCGCGCCCCACCCGCGCACCGGGCATGATCACGCTGCCCTCCACGATCGCCCCGTCGTCGACCACCACGTTGGACGACAGCACCGAGTTGCGCACCGAGGCCGCCGAGATGATGCTGCCCGCACCCACCACCGACTCCTGCGCGGAGCCGCCGTTGACGAACTTGGCCGGGGCCAGGTTCTCCGACTCGCCGCGAATCGGCCAGCGCTTGTTGTACAGGTTGAACACCGGATGCACCGACACCAGGTCCATGTGCGCGTCGTAGAACGCGTCCAGCGTCCCGACGTCGCGCCAGTAGCCCCGGTCCCGGTCGGTGGCGCCGGGCACCTCGTTGTCGCTGAAGTCGTAGACCGCGGCCATCCCGTCGTCGACCAGCCGCGGGATGATGTCACCGCCCATGTCGTGATCGGAATGGTCATCGTCGGCGTCGGCGCGGATCGCGTCGATCAGCACCTTGGTGGTGAAAATGTAGTTGCCCATCGACACGAACGTCGTCTCGGGATCGTCCGGGGTGCCCGGCGGATCCAGCGGCTTCTCCACGAACTTGCGGATGCGGCCCGACTCGTCGGAGTCGATGCAGCCGAAGGCGGTGGCCTCGCTGCGCGGCACCCGGATGCCGGCCACCGTCGCGCCGGCCCCGCTGTCGATGTGGAACCGAACCATCTGCTCGGGGTCCATCCGGTACACGTGGTCGGCGCCGAAAACCACGATGTAGTCGGGGTCTTCGTCGTAGATCAAATTCAGCGACTGGTAGATCGCGTCGGCCGAGCCGGTGTACCAGCGCGGGCCGAGCCGCTGCTGGGCCGGCACCGGGGTGATGTACTCGCCGGCCAGGCCGCTCAACCGCCAGTTCTGCGAGATGTGACGGTCCAGTGAATGCGACTTGTACTGCGTGAGAACACAGATCCGCAAATAGCGGGCGTTGACGAGGTTGGACAGCACGAAGTCGATCAGCCGATAGGCGCCCCCGAAGGGAACCGCGGGTTTGGCGCGATCCGCGGTCAGCGGATACAGCCGCTTGCCCTCACCGCCGGCCAGGACGATGCCCAGCACGTGTGGTGCTTCCCTCATGGCTTCAAACCTATCGGCCGCGGCAAAGCGCTGCCAGGGGGAACGGGCTATTGGCGATGTTCTGTGCGGCTGTCCGTCAAGGTAATTGGCCGCGCCGGCAAACGGATCACTGGCGAAAGTGGGCCCCGGCCCGACTCGCGGGCCCCGCCGCATCCGAACTACGGTGCGGGTATGCGGGTGGCGATGATGACGCGGGAATACCCACCGGAGGTCTACGGAGGGGCGGGGGTACACGTCACCGAACTCGTCACCCAGCTGCGCCGGCTGTGCGCGGTGGACGTGCACTGCATGGGCGCTCTACGCCCGGGCGCCGCCGGGGTGCAGGTGCACCAGCCCGACCCGCGGCTGCAGGGCGCCAACCCGGCGCTGTCGACCCTGTCCGCCGACCTGATGATGGCCAACGCCGCCGCGCAGGCCAGCGTCGTGCACTCACACACCTGGTACACCGGCATGGCCGGGCATCTGGCCGCGCTGCTGCACGACATCCCGCACGTGCTGACCGCGCATTCGCTCGAGCCGCTGCGCCCGTGGAAGGCCGAGCAGCTGGGCGGGGGCTACCGGATCTCGACCTGGGTCGAGCACACCGCGGTGCTGGCCGCCCACGCCGTGATCGCGGTCAGCTCCGCGATGCGCGAGGACATCCTGCGGGTCTACCCGGCACTGGATCCCAGTGCGGTGCACGTCATCCGCAACGGCGTCGACACCGACGTCTGGTATCCCGCCGGCCCGATGCAGACCGGATCGATGCTGGCCGAACTGGGCGTCGACCCGGCCCGGCCCCTGGTGGTGTTCGTGGGCCGGATCACCCGGCAGAAGGGGCTCGCGCATCTGGTGGCGGCCGCGCACCGGTTCAGCCCCGAGGCGCAGGTGCTGCTGTGCGCCGGCGCGCCGGACACCCCCGAGATCGCCGACGAGATCCGGACGCGGTGGCCGCCCTGGCCCGCGGCCGCACCGGCGTGTTCTGGATCCGGGAAATGCTTCCCATCGGGGAACTACGCGAAATACTGTCGGCCGCATCGGTTTTCGTGTGCCCTTCGGTGTACGAGCCGTTGGGCATCGTGAACCTGGAGGCGATGGCCTGCGCAGCGCCGGTGGTGGCCTCCGACGTCGGCGGCATCCCGGAGGTGGTCGCCGACGGGGTCACCGGCTCGCTGGTGCATTACGACCCGCGCGACCCGGCGGGCTATCAGGCCGGATTGGCCGACGCGGTCAACGAGCTCATCGCCGACCGGGAAAAGGCGCAGCGCTACGGCAGGGCAGGACGCCAGCGCTGCGTCGAGGAGTTCTCCTGGGCCCACGTCGCCGAGCAGACCCTGGAGATCTATCGGAAAGTGTGTGCATAGCGCCGCCGACATTGGTCCGGCGGCACGCTCTAGCTGGAGCTCGTGACGCCCTTGAGTTCGTCACGGAGGGCGGCGGCTTCGTCGGGTGTCAGCTCGACGACCAGTCGACCGCCTCCTTCAAGTGGTACCCGCATCACGATGCCGCGCCCCTCCTTTGTCGCTTCGAGAGGACCGTCTCCGGTCCGGGGCTTCATCGCCGCCATCGAGTGCTCCCTCCAGGTTCGAGCTGGCCCGCCCTTGCGAGCCTGGTCGGCGCCGGGCACGCCCCGCCAGCGAACTTCCAGCCATGCCCGGCATCGAACTGCCTAATCACCCCTCTATTGTTCCCTATCCAGGTCACCACTTGTGCAAAGACCCACATCTGTGTTCTCAGCGCACCGCCGCGGGCACCCAGCAACCGCGAATATGGTCGTCGACCATGCCGGTCGCCTGCATCAGCGCATAGGCGGTGGTCGGCCCGACGAAGCGGAAGCCGCGCCGCTTGAGTTCACCGGCCATGGCCGTCGATTCGGCAGTGGCCGAGGGTATTTCGGACGCGTCGGCCGGCCGGGACCGGGGCGCCGGCGCGAACGACCACAGCAGCTCGGCCAGCTGCGTGGCGCCACCCAGCTCGGCGGCCGCGCGCGCGTTGGCGATGGTGGCCTCGATCTTGGCGCGGTTGCGCACGATTCCGGGATCGGCCATCAGCCGTTGCACGTCGGCGTCGGTGTACCCGGCGACGGCGTCGATGTCGAAACCGGAGAACGCGCGGCGGAAGTTCTCCCGCTTGCGCAGGATGGTCAGCCACGACAGCCCGCTCTGGAAGGCCTCCAGGCTCATCCGCTCGAACAGGGCCACCCCGTCGCGCACGGTTTGGCCCCATTCCCGGTCGTGGTAGTCGCGGTACAGCTCGAAATCGGGCCCGGACCGCGCGGTGGCCCAGCCGCAGCGGATCGGCTCGTCGTCACTCACATTCAGTCCTGACGATCCGCGCCGTCGTCGGGTTCCGCGGATTGGCCCCCGGTCTGCTGTTCGCCCGCCGCCGCGTGGGCGGCCGCCAGCTGGCCGCGCAGCGCCTCGAGCTCGCGGGCGAGCCGGTCCAGCACCCAGTCGACCTCGCTGGTCTTGTATCCGCGCAGCACCTGGGTGAACTTGACGGCGTCGACGTCCGACCCGGTCACCCCGTAGGCGGGCAGCACCGTCGCCGTCGTCCCCCGGGGCAGGGGCGGCAGCTGCTCACCGCGACCGAACAGCAGGCTGGCCGCGCCGAACAGGACGATCGCCACCAGCACCAGGACCACCAGGTACAGCAACACCAACGCCACGTGATCGATACTGCCCTATCGGGCCGACAGCGCCGCCGTCCCGGTCGCCGGTCAGCGGGGCCGGATCGCCTGCATGGGCGGCCGGTCGGCCAGCGACACCGGCCAGGTGTGCTGGGTGTAGCTCTGTCCCTCCGGCCCGTCGGCCACGAACTGGGTGAGCCCCACCCCGGAGTCGGGGATGCCGCAGCGCGACAGCAGGGTCGCGATGACCTGGCGGCTCATCGCGCCCAGCTCGGCCAGCGGCCGGTTGCGGTGCTCCCGCACCCCCAGGTTGACCTGGGCGATCGCGTCCAGGCCCAGCCGGTCGAAGGTGTCCACCAGCAGCCCGATCTCCACGCCGTAGCCCGGGGCGAACGGCACCGAGGTGAGCAGCTCACGGGTGGCCGCGTATTCGCCGCCCAGCGGCTGCAGGATGCAGCCCAGTTCCGGGCGCAGCGCGGCGAGCAGCGGCCGGGCCACCAGCTCGGTGACCCGCCCGCCCCCGGTCGCGCCCGCGCCGCCGCCGGCGTCGCCGACGTTCAGCGGCCGCCGGTAGAAGCTCTTGACCAGGTGCACGCCGTCCCCCGTGAGCAGCGGCCCGACCAGCCACGGCACGAACATCGGGTGCGGGTTGATCAGGTCGGAGTCGACGAACACCACGATGTCGCCGCGGCTGGCGGCCAGCGAACGCCACAGCGCCTCGCCCTTGCCCGGCCGGATCGGCACCTCGGGCAGCGCCTGTTCGCGGCTGACGACGCGGGCGCCGGCGGCGACGGCGCGGATCTCGGTGTCGTCGGTGGAGCCCGAATCCAGCACGATCAGCTCGTCGACCAAACCGTCCACCAGCGGCGAGATGCTGTCGATCACCGACCCGATGGTGTCTTCCTCGTCGAGGGCGGGCAGCACCACCGAGATGGTCCGGCCGGCCTTGGCGGCCTCCAGCTCGGCGACCGTCCAGCCGGGGCGGTTCCAGCTGCGGTCGGCCAGCCAGGTGTCGCCGGGCCGGGTGTCGCGCAGCCCGTCGCCCGCCAGCTCCCCGGCGACCAGGTCGGACGTCGTCATGCGAGCCCCCTCACCGTGCGCGTGGGCGGGCGGGTGCCCTGGATCGAGGCCACCATTTCCAGCACCCGGCGGGTGGGCGCGACCTCGTGCACCCGAAACATCCGGGCGCCGGCGGCCGCCGCCAGCGCGGTGGCCGCCAACGTTCCCTCCAGCCGCTCGGTCAATTCCACACCCAGAGTCTCCCCGACGAAGTCCTTGTTGCTCAAAGCCATCAGCACGGGCCATCCGGTGTTAACAAGATCGCCGACGTGCCGCAACAACAGCAGGCCGTGGAAGGTGTTCTTGCCGAAGTCGTGGGTGGGGTCGATCAGCACCCGGTCGGGGGCCACGCCGCAGCCGACCGCCCGCTCGGCGGCCGCCGTGACCTGGGCGATCACGTCGTCGACCACGCCGCGGGTGCTGGTTCCGTAGCTCACCCGGAACGGGCGGGTGCGCGGCAGCGCGTTGCCGGTGTGCGAGCACACCAGGCCCGCCCCGAACTCCGCGGCCACCTCCGGCAGCGCCGGGTCGACGCCGCCCCAGGTGTCGTTGATCAGGTCCGCGCCGGCCGCGCAGGCCACCTTGGCCACCTCGGCACGCCAGGTGTCGGCGCTGATCAGCTGGTCCGGGTAGGCGCCGCGCAGCCATTCGATGAACGGCACCAGCCGGGCGATCTCGGTGTCGGCGTCGACGTCCTGGCCGGGCCCGGCCTTGACGCCGCCGACGTCGATGACGTCGGCGCCCTCGGCCACCGCCCGGTGCACGGCCGCCCGGGCGGCGTCGTCGCTGAAGGTGGCGCCCCGGTCGTAGAACGAGTCCGGGGTGCGGTTGATGATCGCCATGATCAGCGCGCGATCACCGGCGACCGGACGCCCGCAGAACGTCGATTGCACGGGTCTATGGTGCCTGGTCGGCCGAGGGCGCGCAGGGCCAGGTCGCACCGCCGCCTTAGGGCCGCTTGCCCTCGGCGACCTCGTCGGGGTATTCGTCGTAGAACGGCACGTAGCCCTCGTCGCGGCCGGCCAGCACGTACAGCGGGTCCTTGACGTCGGGGCCGTAGCCTTGCTCGCGCAGCTCCACCTTGCGGCTCTTGAAGGTGGTGGTCTGCTCGATGGAGTCCACCACCCGCACGAACAGCGGCAGCGCGTAGACGGGCAGCTGCTCGTAGACGGTGCGGGCCAGCGAGCGCCCGTCGAACTCGGCGCCGTCGCGCAGTTTGATCGCGGCCATGCCGGCGCGGCCGCCGGTGCGCGGCACCTCGACCCCGAAGACCGTGCAGTCCTCCACGGACCCGTCGGAGGCCAGCGCCGCCTCGACCTGCGTGGTGGCCACGTTCTCCCCCTTCCAGCGGAAGGTGTCGCCGAGCCGGTCGACGAACGCGGCATGCCCCAGCCCCTGCGGGCTCATCACGTCACCGGTGTTGAACCAGCAGTCGCCGTCGCGAAAAGCGTTGCGCACCAACTTCTTTTCGCTCGATTCGGGGTCGGTGTAGCCGTCGAAGGGCTGCAGCCGGTTGACGGGGCTGAGCAACAGCCCGGGCTGTCCGGGCGGCACCCGGCGCACCCGGCCGTCGTCGCCGCGCAGCGGGGCGCCGGTGTCGGGGTCGTACTCGACGTAGGCCAGGGGCAGCGGGAAGATCCCGGTGGACCGGGGCACGTTGAACACGTTGATGAACGCGGCGTTGCCCTCGCTGGAGGCGTAGAACTCGCAGACGCGGGCGATCCCGAACCGCTGGGTGAACTCGTCCCAGATCTCGGGGCGCAGGCCGTTGCCGGCGATCAGCCGCACCCGGTGCGCCCGGTCGGTGGGCTTGGCCGGCTGGTTGAGCAGGTATCGGCACACCTCGCCGATGTAGATGAACGCCGTGGCGTCGTTGGCGATCACCTCGTCCCAGAACTTCGACGCCGAGAACGACTTGCCCAGCGCCAGCGTCGCCCCCGAGTTGATCACCGACGACAGCGCGACCGTCAGCGCATTGTTGTGGTACAGCGGCAGGCAGCAGTACAGGGTGTCGGAGCTCTTCAGCCGCAACCCGATCCCGCCGAACGCGGCCAGCGCCTTCAGCCAGCGCAGGTGCGTCATCACGCTGGCCTTGGGGAATCCCGTGGTGCCCGAGGTGAAGATGTAGAACGCGGTGTCGCGGGCCTGCACCGCCGACGCCGACGCCGGGTTGGTGGCCGGCGCGCTGACCGCGAAGCGCTCCAGGTCCTCCACGGTCAGGGTCTCGGTGCTGCCCGAGCCGCCGCGCTCGGCCACCGCGCTGACCAGATCGGTCTCGGCGATGAGCACCTTGGCGTCCAGCAGGCCCAGGCTGTGCGCGAGCACCTCGCCGCGCTGGTGGTAGTTGAGCATGCCGGCGACCGCGCCGCACTTGACCGCGGCCAGCATGGCCAGCACCGTGTTGGGCGAGTTGCGCAGCATGATGGCGACGACGTCGCCGTGGCCGACGCCGCGGGCGGCCAGCACCGCGGCGTACCGGTTGGCGGCGGCGTTGGCGTCCCGGTAGGTCAGCTGCTGGTCGCCGAACCGCAGGAAGACCCGGTCGCCGTAGCGGGCGGCCCGATCCTGGAACACGGTGCCGATCGACTTGTGCGAGCCGGGCTGGGCCAGCAGCCCGGTCAGCGTGCCGCGTGCGATCACCGGCAGGTCGGCCAGCACGGTCGGCACCCGAGCTGCGATGTCGGTCAGTTTGACCGCCGTGCGCGCTCCCCCGTCACGATCGGACACCTGATCCCCTCGATTCTGTAGGAACTCGATCTCGTAGGAACTCGATCTTTTAGGAACTCGATCTTGTAGGAACTCGATCTTGTAGGAAAAAGAAGGCAAGCTCGGCGGACAGCCTAGCCGGGCGGCGGCGCGGTCGTCGGGCTCAGCCGGGCGCGCACGCCTCCAACGCGGCACCCACCTTGTCGACCAGGACCACCCGGTCCATCGCCGCCTGGGTGATGTAGCCGCTGTCCAGCAATCCGGACAGCCACAGCCACAGCCCCTCGTAGTGGCCGATCGGGTCCAGCAGCACGATGGGTTTGGCGTGCAGCCCGAGAAACCCCGTCGTCCACGCGTCCAACACCTCGTCGAGGGTGCCGATGCCGCCGGGCAACGCGATGAACGCGTCGGCGCGGTCCTCCATGATCTGTTTGCGCTCGTGCAGGGTGTCGCTGACGATCAGCTCGTCGGCGTCGGCGTCGGCGATCTCGCGGCGCATCAGCACCGTGGGGATCACACCGACGGTCCGCCCGCCGCGGGCCCGGGCCGCGCTGGCCACCGCGCCCATCGCCGACACCCGGCCGCCGCCCCACACCAGCGTCCAGCCCCGCTCGGCGATCGCCTCGCCGAGTTCCGCAGCGACACCGAGCAATTCGGGATGCTGCGGGCCGGACGCGCAGTACACGCACACCGCCCACGCGGCCGACGAATCGCGTTCTGCGGGCATATCCGACAAACGTAGACCAACCCCGCGCGGCCCGTCATATCTGGGGCTTTCGCCGTGGCGGCGGGCCCGCGCGCCATAAAATCCGGCCGTGCCGATTCGATGGAACGTCCCCCGACAGGCGACGGCCGCCGAGCGGCTGGACGCGGCGTTGGCCGACACCGCCGCCGCGGCCGGGGCGGTGGTCCTGGGCCCCGACGGCATCGGCAAATCCACCTTGGCGCGGGTGGCCGCCGAGCGGTTCGCCGCCGCGCACCCCGGCACCCGGGTCCGCTGGGTGACCGGCACGCCGACCGAACGCGCGGTCCCGTTCGGGGCGTTCAGCCACCTGGTGCGGATCGCCGAGATCGGCAAGCCGGCCGCGCTGCTGCGGGCCGCCCGGGCCTCACTCGGCGACGCCGGCCTGCTGCTGGTCGTCGACGACGCCCACCAGCTGGACGTGCTGTCGGCCACCCTGGTGTACCAGCTGGCCCGCGCCGGCGCGGCGCGGCTGATCGTCACCGCCCGCGCCGACGGCGCCCCGGACGCCATCGCGGCGCTGTGGGACGACGGCCTGCTCACCCGGATCGACGTCGAGGCGCCCGATGCCCCGACCTCGCCGGGCGAGATCGACGCCTTCCTCGCCGAGCTGACGCCGCCGGCGCGCGCGGTGCTGGAATACCTGGCCGTCGCCGAGCCGCTGTCGGTCACCGACCTGAACGCGCTCGCCGGTGACGGCGCGGTGGCCGAGGCGCAACGGTGGGGCGCGGCGGAGACCCGGATGCGCGGCGGGACGTCCGACGACCCGGTGGTGTACACCGCGCACCCGCTGTTCGCCGAGCGGGTGCGGGCCGCGCTGGACCCCGACGATGCCCGGCAACGACGCACCGAGCTGGTCACCGTGCTGGCGCGACATCCGTCCGACCGGCTCAGCGACCGGCTGCGGCTGGTGTCGCTGGCGCTGGACAGCGACGCGCCGCCGCGGGCCGCCGACGTCGTCGACGCCGCGCGGCAGGCGCTGCGGCTGGGCGACCTGGCGCTGGGTGAACGGCTGGCCCGCGCCGCCCTGCGGCGCTCCGGCGGCCTGGCGGCGCGGCTGGCGCTGGCGCATGCGCTGGGCTGGCAGGGCCGCGGCCGGGAGGCCGACGCGCTGCTGGCCGAGGTCGACTCCACCGGCTTGACCGAGGCGGCGCTGATGGACTGGGCCCTGCTGCGGGCGGCGAACCAGTTCTGGATGCTCAGCGAGCCGGAGCGGGCCACCGCCTTCCTGCGCACGGTCCGCAACCGCGTCGCGGACCCCGGCCCGCGCACCACCCTGGACGCGCTCAGCGCCACCTTCGCGATGAACACGGGCAACGTCGGGCACGCCGTCAAGGTCGCCGGCGAGGTGCTCGGCTCGCCCGCCGCCGACGACCAGGCGGTGGCCTGGGCGGGCAGCGCGGCCGCGTTGTGCGCGGCGCGGCAGGGGCGGTTCGACGACGTCGAGCCGTTGGCGCGGCGCGCGTTGGCCGCCGAACATCCCGGGCTGCTGCGCTTCACCATCGGGCTGGCGCAGACCACCACGCTGTTGCTGGCGGGCCGGCTCGAGCAGGCCCGCGAACTCGCGCAGCAGTTCACCGATTTCGCCGAGCTGCAGCAGCCGGGTCGCGCGATCGGCGAGGTGCTGGTGGCGCACGTGCTGCTCACCGAGGGCGAATTCGCTTCTGCGGCAGCGTTATTGGGTCCAGCCGCGGCCACCTTGGAGCGCACCGGTTACTCGTGGGGGCCGTTGTCGCTGACCCTGCTGGCCACCGCGCTGGCCCAGCTGGGCGACACCGCCGCCACGGCGAAGGCGTTGAGCCGGGCCGAAACCCGGCACGGCACCAAGTCGGCGCTGTTCGCGCCCGAGCTCGGGGTGGCGCGGGCGCATCGGCTGGCCCTGATGCGTGACGCCCACGGCGCGGTGGCCGCCGCGCGCGATGCCGCCCGGATGGCCGAGCGCGGCGGCCAGCGGGCGGTGGCGGCGCGGGTCTGGCATGAGGCGGTGCGGCTCGGCGACACCCGAGCGGCCGAGCCGTTGGCCCGGTTGTGCGACGAGATCGACTGCGCCGCAGCGAGAATCGCATTGGCCCACGCGCGGGCGCTGGCGGCCGGCGACGAAGCGGCGCTGCTGGCGGTGTCGGAGGAGCTGACGTCGATCGGGATGCGCGCCGCGGCCGCGGACGCCGCCGCGCAGGCGCGCCGGGGCGCGGCGGCTCAGCCGCTCAGGTAACCGCGCAGCAGGTCCGCCGCGGCGGTGATGGCGGCGACCGCCACCCGTTCGTCGCGCCGGTGCGCGAGGTTGGGATCCCCGGGGCCGAAGTTGAGCGCCGGTATGCCCAGCGCGGCGAAGCGCGCCACGTCGGTCCAGCCGTATTTGGCCCTAACCCGGCCGCCGGCCGCCTCGACCAGTGCCTTGGCGGCGGGCTGGGACAGCCCGGGCAGCGCGCCCGCGGCGGCGTCGGTCTGTTCGATGCGCACGTCGAGGCCGTCGAGCACGTCGCGCACATGCTGCAGCGCCTCGGCCGGCGACCGGTCGGGGGCGAAGCGGAAGTTGACCGTCACCGCCGCCGCGTCCGGAATGACGTTGCCCGCCACCCCGCCGTCGATCCGCACCGCCGACAGGCCCTCACGGTAGGTGCAGCCGTCGATCTCGACGCTGCGGGCCTGATAGCCGGCCAGCCGCTGCAGCACGGCGCCCAGTTTGTGAATGGCGTTGTCGCCCAACCAGGATCGTGCCGAATGGGCGCGGGTTCCGGTGGCGCTGACCACCACCCGCAGCGTGCCCTGGCAGCCGGCCTCGATGTAGCCGCCGGTGGGCTCGCCCAGGATCGCGACGTCGGCGGACAGCCAGTCCGGCAGCTCGCGCTGGATGCGACCCAATCCGTTTGCGGCGGCGTCGATTTCCTCGCAGTCGTACATGACCAGCGTCAGATCGTGCGCCGGGTCGGCGACGGTGGCGGCCAGATGCAGGAAGACGGCATCCCCGGATTTCATGTCCGCCGTGCCGCAGCCGTACAGGTCGCCGTCCTCGCGGCGACTGGGCAGGTTCCCGGCGACCGGCACGGTGTCCAGGTGCCCGGCCAGCAGCACCCGCGACGGCCGCCCGCGGTCGGTGCGGGCCAGCACGGCGTTGCCGTTGCGCACGATCTCGAAACCGGACGTCTGGGACCGCAGCGCGGCCTCGACCTCGTCGGCCAGCCGCGCCTCGTCGCGCGATTCGCTGGGGATGTCCACCAGCGCCGCGGTCAGCGCAACCGGGTCCCCGGTCAAGTCCAGCACGCTCCCAGGGTAGTGGCTGGACCCTGGCCGCGATGCCCCGCGCCGCCGGTCAGACCGGCAACCGGGTGGGCATCACCTTGGGTTTGACGCCGTACCGCGGCCCCATGCCGTAGCCGCCGCGCCCGGCCGAGGCCACCGCCGGCATGCCGGTGGCCCAAGCGGTGTGCGGCTCCTCGGCGGGGCTGGCCCACTCGGTGGCGCCGACGGTCGTCGCGGCGGGCTCCGGTGTGGGCGCGGACCACGTTGCCGGCGTTGACAATTCGCCGACCGTGGCGGCCGAGCCCATGCTGGCCAGCACCGGCGCGGCGCCCACACCCGCGGTGGCGGGGGCCGCGGCACCGACCAGCGCGCCGCCGCCGACCGCTCCGCCCACCTCACCGGCCACCCCGGCCGCCGCGGCGGTGTCGAGGGTGTGGTTGTAGAGGATGTTGGACACGATGGTGTTGAACACGTTCCAGGACACCACGTCGAAGCCGGCGTTGCCGACGTTGTTCACCACCGGGTTGCCCAGCAGGTTGTCCAGCGCGCTCAGCCCCGGCGGGTCCGCCGGCGCCGCCAGCGTGCGCACCACGTTGGGCACGTTGGCGACGGTCCCCTGCAGCCCGCTGGTCTGCGCGCTGGTGGCGGTCGCCCCGGAGACGGCGGCGGCCTGGGCGCCCAGCCCGCCGGGTTGGTTGGTGGGCGCCGGCGAGGTCAGCGGGCTGAGCTTGCCCGCGGTCGCCGACGAGGCAGCGTAGCCGTACATGGCGGCCGCGTCCTGGGCCCACATCTCCCCGTATTGCGCCTCGGTGGCCGCGATCGCCGCGGCGTTCTGCCCCAGCACGTTGCTCGCGATCAACGCCGCCAGCTGGGCGCGGTTGGCCGCGACCAGCGCCGGCGGCACCGTCATGGCGAAGGCGGTCTCGTAGGCGGCCGCCGAGGCCATGGCCTGGGCGGCCGCCTGCTGCAGCTGCCCGGCGGTGGTGTGCATCCACTGCACATACGGCTGGACGGCGGTGACCATCGCGGCCGCCGAGGGGCCCATCCACTCCTCGCCGGTCAGGTTCGCGATCGCCGACTGGGTGGCCGCGGCGGTGGTGCTCAACTCGTCGGCCAGGTTGCTGAACGCCGCCGCGGCGGCCATCATCGGCGCGGCGCCCGCCCCGGTGTACATGCGGGTGGAGTTGACCTCCGGGGGGAGTGCTCCGAAGTCGAAAGTCATTGTCTCGCTCCTGTTCTGGGGTGCTCTAGATGGCGGGCTTGGGCATGACGGTGGGCTTGACGCCGTAGCGCGGGGCGCCCAGGCCGTAACCGCCGCGGCCGGCGGTGGCCATCGAGGGCACCCCGCCCGGCACCGCGGTCACCGGGGCGGTGTCGGGCGCGGCGCTGGTGAAGCCGGCGCCGACCAGCTGCGCCGGGGTGGCGTTGGCCGCCGGGGCGACGCCGCCCGGCGCCCAGCTCGGCGGCACCGACAGGCCGCCGATCGAGGGCCCGCGGCCCATGCTGGCCAGCACCGGGGCGCCGGCCGCGGCGGCGGGCGCCGCCGGCGCGGGCGGGCCGGCCGTCGTCGCCGCGGTGAGTCCGGGGTTGAAATTCGGGATCCCCGCGGCACCGGGCACCGGGGCGAATTGCCCCTCGCCCAGGGTGATGAAGTCCGACGCGGCCGCGCCGACGTTCTGCGCCCAGCCGATGGAGGTGCCCAGGCTGGTGGTCCCCGCGGGCGGCGGGTCGGCCGCCGGTGCGGCGTTGGGGATCACGTTGGGCGCCAACCCCTGCAACGCCGCGGCGCTGGTGTTCACCCGGTTGGCGGCCTCGGTCGCGCCGTACGAATCGGCGTTGGTGTCCAGGTTTTGCACCAGCGTCTGGTGAATCGCCTTGGCCTGGGCGCTGACCTGCTGGTACCAGGTGCCGTAGGCGGAGAACTGGGCGGCCTGCAGTGCGGACACCTCGTCGGCGGCTGCCGGCGCGATGCTGGTGGTGGGCGCGGCGGCCGCCGCGTTCTGAGCATCCATCGACGAGCCGAGGCCTTCGAGCATGCTGGCCACGGCCAGCAGCGCCTCGGGCCGGGTGGTGACAAAGGACATGATGTTCTCCTTCTCTCGACGAGCCGGCCCCGTTGCGGGCCCGCGACCGTGACTCCCCCGCCAGGCCCAGGACATGACCGGCCGATCCACGGGACCGAGGTACCCCGAAACGGCCGAGTTCACGCGGTTGACCTGGCACGACGACGGACCGGACGCACACCGTGCGGTGCCGGTGCCGCGACGTCGCTCAATTACCTTGCACCGGTGAGCTTTTGACGCCGGTGTAGGCGCGCCGGGCCGGACCGCGACCGCACGGCCGGCCGCGACCGCCGCCGGGGCGGGCGGATTCGGGTGCGGCCCGGGAAGTAACCTGACCGCCGTGACAACAGCAGCAGGTGCCGCAGGAGTAGGCCTGGCAACGCTGGCCGCCGACGGATCGATCCTCGACACATGGTTTCCCGCACCGGAACTGACCGGGCCGGGCACCAGCGGCACGTCGCGGCTCGCGCTGTCCGACGTCCCGCCCGAGCTGACCGCGCTGATCGGCCGCGACGACGACCGCGGCACCGAGACCGTCGCGGTGCGCACGGTGATCGGCTCGCTGGACGACGTGGCCGCCGACGCCTACGACGCCTACCTGCGGTTGCATCTACTGTCGCACCGGCTGGTGGCGCCGCACGGGCTGAACGCCGGCGGCTTGTTCGGGGTATTGACCAATGTGGTGTGGACCAATCGCGGACCGTGCGCCATCGAGGGATTCGAGGCGGTCCGGGCCCGGCTGCGCCGGCACGGGCCGGTGACCGTCTACGGCGTCGACAAGTTCCCGCGGATGGTCGACTACGTGCTGCCGACCGGGGTGCGCATCGCCGACGCCGACCGGGTGCGGCTCGGCGCACACCTGGCGCCGGGGACGACGGTGATGCACGAGGGCTTCGTCAACTACAACGCCGGCACGCTGGGCGCCTCCATGGTGGAGGGCCGCATCTCGGCGGGCGTGGTGGTGGGCGACGGCTCCGACATCGGCGGCGGGGCCTCGATCATGGGCACGCTGTCCGGCGGCGGCACCGAGGTCATCTCGATCGGCAAGCGGTGCCTGCTGGGCGCCAATGCGGGCCTGGGCATTTCACTGGGTGACGACTGCGTCGTGGAAGCGGGCCTGTACGTCACCGCGGGCACCAAGGTCATCACGCCCGAGGGCAAGCAGCTGAAGGCCCGCGAGCTGTCCGGCGGCAACAACCTGTTGTTCCGGCGCAATTCGCTGACCGGGGCGGTGGAGGTGGTGGCCCGCGGCGGCACCGGCATCACCCTCAACGAGGACCTGCACGCCAACTGAACTAGCGGGCGGCGACCTTCTCGGCGGCCGCGGCGGCGTCCAGCGCGGCCCCGCGGGTTTCGGGCAGCAGATACACGGACACGAAACTGGCCAGCACCAGGGAGGCCATCATGAGCCCGATCGCCCAGCTGCCGTAGGTCGCCAGCAGCGTGCCGGCCAGCAGCGGCGGCACGGCGGCGCCGACGATGCCGGCCAGGTTCATCGCCACCGCCGCGCCGCTGTAGCGGTAGCGGGTGGCGAACAGCTCGGGAACGAAGGCGGCGGTGGGGCCGTTGGCCACCGCCGCGGTGCCGAACATGCCCAGCACGGCGACGACGTAGCAGACGGGTCGGCCGGTGTCGATCAGCGGGATGACCACGAACGCCCACGGCAGGCACGCGACCAGGCCCCACAGCATCACCCGGCGGCGCCCGACCCGGTCGGAGATCCACGCCGAGCAGGCCACGCACGCCATGCTGGTGAGCCCGCCCAGCGCGCCGATGCCCCAGATGAAGCTGCGCGAGTACCCGAGATGGTTGTGGGCGTACATCACCAGGAACGTGTTGCCCAGGTAGATGAAGCCCATGCCGCCCACGAAGCTGCCCGCAACCAGGATGATCTCGCGTCGCTGCAACCGCAGCAGTTCGGTCAGCGGCGCCTTGGGCACCAGGTGGCGGGCCTTCTCCTCGACGAAGATCGGCGTCTCGTCGATGTTGAGCCGCACGTACAGGGCGATGCCGATCAACCCGCTGCTGATCAGGAAGGGCACCCGCCAGCCCCAGTGCATGAACGCCGGGCTGTGCTCGCCCATGGTGAGGTTGACGGCGAGGAAGGTCAGGCTGGCCAGGATCCCGGCGGTGCCCCCGCCGAGCAGGGTGAACATCCCGTACCAGCCGCGCCGGTCGGTCGGGGCGTACTCGGCGCTCAGCAGCACCGAGCCGGCCCATTCGGCGCCGACCGCGAACCCCTGCAGCAACCGCAGCACGGTGAGGAGCAGGGGCGCGGCGATGCCGATCGACGCGGTGCTGGGCACCAGGCCGACGCTCACGGTCGAGGCGCCCATGATGAGCAGGGTGGCGACCAGGGTCTTCTTGCGGCCCAGCCGGTCCCCGAAGTAGCCGAAGACGGCGGCGCCCAGCGGACGGGACAAAAAGGCCGTCGCGAAGGTCGCCATCGAGGCGATGGTGGCGACCGTCGGGCCGAGCCGCGGGAAGAACACCGCGGGAAACACCAGCGCCGCCGCGGTCCCGTAGATCAGGAAGTCGTAGAACTCGATGGCCGAACCCACCAGGCAGGCGGCCGCTATCCGCCGCATGGGCGTGCCGGGCGTGGTGGCGCGCGCGGACGGCTCACCCATGGCGGCCGCCTGCGCTCCGGTTGCCTGAATGCACGGTTACGACGGTAGGTGAAGCGTGGCGGCCACGCTCGGCCCCGAAGCTGGCAAGTTGCTGCGTGTCGTGCATCACGACGCCCGCTCAGCCGTCGGACAGCAGCTGCTTCTTGAGCACCTTGCCCATGGCGTTGCGCGGCAGCGCGTCCACCACGCGCACCTCGCGGGGCCGCTTGTGTATCGAAAGTTGTTGGGCGACATGGTCGATCAGGTCGTCGGGGTTGACCCGGCCGGCGGGAACGACGAACGCGACGATGCGCTGCCCCAGGTCCTCGTCGGGCATCCCGACGACGGCGGCCTCGGCGACGCCGGGGTGGCCGAGCAGCGCGGTTTCGATTTCGCCGGCACCGATGCGGTAGCCGCCGGACTTGATCAGATCGACGGACTCCCGCCCGACGATGCGGTGCATGCCGGCGTCGTCGACGACGGCGACGTCGCCGGTGCGGTACCAGCCGTCGGCGTCGAAGGCCTCGGCGGTGGCGTCGGGCCGGTTGAGGTAGCCGTCGAACATCATCGGGCCGCGCACCAGCAGCTTGCCGACGGTCTCCCCGTCGTGCGGCACCGGGTTGCCGTCGTCGTCGACCACCCGGGTCTGCACGCCGGTCAGCGGCAGGCCCACCCAGCCGGGGCGCCGCTCGCCGTCGGCCCGGGTGGAGATGGTGATCAGCGATTCCGAGGCGCCGTAGCGTTCGACGGGCTGGTGCCCGGTGAGCCCGGCCAACCGGTCGAACACCGGGACCGGCAGCGGCGCGCTGCCGGAGACCAGCAGCCGCGCCGGGCGCAGCGCGCGGGCGGCCGCCTCGTCGGCCACAACCCGCGACCACACCGTCGGCACCCCGAAGAACAGGGTGCCGCCGAAGTCGGTGCGGGCCTGCGCGTAGCCGGCCGGGGTCGGTTTTCCGGTGTGGACGAACCGATTCCCGATCCGCAGCGAGCCCAGCAGGCCCAGCACCAGACCGTGCACGTGAAACAGCGGCAGCCCGTGCACCAGCACGTCGTCGGCCGTCCACTGCCAGGCCTGCGCGAGGGCGTCCAGGTCGGCGGCGATCGCGCGCCGGCTCAGCACCACGCCCTTGGGCAGCCCGGTGGTGCCCGAGGTGTAGATGATCATCGCGGTGGCGTCCGGTGACGGCTCGGGGTAGCGGTGCCAGGAGCGGGCGTGCAGCCGCACCGGGACGTGCGGCAGGCCGTCGGGCTCGTCAGGCAGGGGGCCGAGCCAGGCCCGCACCCCGGAGTCGGCCAGCATGTGCCGGCGTTCGGCGGCCCCGACGTCGGCGGGCACCGGGACGAACGGCACCCCGGCGATCAGGCACCCGGTCACCGCGAGCACCGTGGCGGCGGTCGGTGTGGCGAGGACGGCGACCCGGCCTGCACCGGCGACCCGCTCGGCCACCGAGGTCGCGGCGCCGAGCAGGTCGGCGCGGCTGAGCACGGTGCCGTCGATGCGTACCGCGTCGGGGATGTCGGTGGCGGTAACGGCCGAGGGATTCAGCGACGTCAGCAGCACGCCAGCAGGCTACCCGCCGCCGGCACGGGTCAGTTCTGCTCGTCCCAGATCTTGGTCAGGGTGGACAGGATCTCCTCGCCGCGGCCCAGCCCGCCGAGGTGGCTCTCGCCGGGCAGCACGAACAGCTCTGCGTCGGGCAGCAAGGACACGACGTGTTGTCCGTGCGCGAACGGCACGATGTGGTCGCTGTCGCCGTGCCACCACCGGACCGGGACCTTGACCTGGTCGAGCCGGAATCCCCAGTCCTGGGTGAACAGGATGATGTCGTTGAACGGGGCGGCCAGTTGCTTGCGGCTGCCGTTGAGCAGGTCGTCGAGGAACATGGCCCCGAACTCGGGCCGGGTGAGCAGCCGCCGGTCGCCCTCGGGCGAGATCGCCGCGTACAGGTACAGGGCGGGGTTGGCGACCGGGCGGATGGCCCGCACGACCAGGCTGGCGCCGATCCGCAGCGGGTCGCCGCCCAGCTTCAGCAGTGGAGCCACCCGCTTGCCCAGGTTCATCAGGCCGCTGGTGATGCCCTCGTCGCCGAGGAAGGGCGCGACGCCGCCGAGGATGCCGGCCGCCACGACCCGGTCGGGCAGCACCGCGGCGGACGCGAGCGCGTAGGGGCCGCCGCCGGACAGCCCGATGACGGCCATCTTGTCGATGCCCAGCGTGTCCGCGATGGTCCGCAGGTCCTCGCCGAACGCCCGGATGTTCTGGTAGCGATGCGGCGTCGACGACCCGATGCCCGGGCGGTCCAGCCCGATCAGCCGGATCTTGTGGTTCTCGGCGTACAGGCGGGCCTCGACCGGGATCTGCCGGCGGGCGCCGGGGGTGCCGTGCAACCAGAACATCGCGCGCCCCTGCGGGTCGCCGAATTCGGCGAACCCGATCTGGCGGTCCTCACCGACGGCGACGTTTCCCTCGAGTTTGGGGCGGGCGATCTCGATGGCCATGTCGAGCAGCTTGGCATGTCACGCGCGGTTTACAAAGGGCCGGGCATGCGTTGCCGGCGGCTATGCGTTGAGCACCCGCTCGCCGATGACCCGCTGCTGACGCAGGTCCGCTATCTCCGCCTCGGACAGGCCCAGCTCGCGCAGCACCTCGTCGTTGTGCTGGCCGAGCGTCGGCGGGGCGGTGCGGTGGTGCCGCCGCGGGCCGGGCGCGATGCGAAAGGGCCACCCGGGGTAGCGGTGCGGCCCGGTGATCCGGTGCTCGAGCTCCTCGTAGTAGCCACGCGCGTCCAGCTGGGCCCCGATCAGCCCGGGATCGTACATCTGGTCGCCGGTGATCACCCGCTCGGCCGCGATCCCTTGCGCCTGAAGGGTTTCGACGATCGCCGCGGCGGTCTGGGTGCGGGTCCAGGCGGCGACGAGCTCGTCGAAGGCGTCGTGGTCGATCGGCTGACCGGGCACCGACAGCGCCACCCACACTTCTTTCTCGTTGGTCGGGTAGACGCCCTGCAGCCAGCCGCGCCGGCGGTTGCCCTCCCGCGGCCGCACCACACCGGTCATCGAGTACTCGATGACCGGTTCGGCGGTGACCGCGGCGGCGACCTCGATCTGGGCCACCTCGACGAGTTGGCCGGCGCCGGTGCGGTTGCGGTGCTCGAGCGCGGCCAGCAGCGCGACCCCGGCGTGCACGCCGACGATCGGATCGGCCGGGCCCTGGGGGTTGCACGGCGGGCCGTCGGGAAAGCCGGTGACGGCCGACATTCCGGCGGTCTGCTCGAAGTTCAGCGCCCAGCCGACGTAGTCGCGCCACGGGCCGTGCAGGCCGTAGCCGGGCATCCGCACCACGATCACGTCGGGGTTCAGCGCCGTGAGCGAGTCGTAGTCCAGCCCGAAATTTTCGACGACGCGCGGCGAAAAGTTCTCCACCACGATGTCGGCCCGGGCGGCCAGCCGCCGCGCCAGGTCGAGGCCCCGCGGCGACGTCAGGTCCAGCGTGAGGTCGCGTTTGTTGAGGTTGGTGCCCTGCCAGATGGGGCTGCGCTCGTACCAGTCGTCGCCCTCGTAGGCGAACGCCCCCGAATAGCGGTGCCCGTCGGGGCGCTGGATCGACTCGACCTTGACGATGTCGGCGCCGAACGCCCCGAGGTAGCAGGTCAGGTAGGCGCCGGCCCAGAACGTGGTGAGGTCGAGCACCCGCAGCCCGGCGAAGGGCAGCGGCCCGGGCGCTCGGTGCAGCGCTCGGCCGTCACCGGTCCACGTCGTTCGCGACGCCCCAGACAGTGGCGCCGGACGTGGCTGCGGCACAGGGGTTTTCGAGAACCGGAATGGCGGCCCGGGCCGCCGAAACGACCCGGTGTCGACGAAGAACCCCCGCTCGGCGTATTGCGGGCAATCGAGCACAGTGGCGCCGTCGTTGACGGGCGCGGCCGGAATCCGCAGCGCCTGAGCGAGTTCCACGATCTCGGCGACGGTCTGGCCGGCAAGCACCGGCTCAGCTTTGGCGAAGAAGTCGGCGCGCTCCGGGCCGCCCAGCATGATCGCGAGCTGGTGCTCGCCGAACTCGGGCAGGCCGAGCATCGCGCAGACGTCGAGCCAGTGCTGGCCCGTCAGGCAGTTGATGCCGACCCAGCCGTCGGCGGCCCGCACCACGCCCAGCATGGGCGCCGACCGCAGGTTGGCGGGCAGCCCGAGCCGGCGCATCCGCTGAGCCATCAACATCGGATACGGCAACGTGGACAGCAACGATTCCAGCTGGGAGACATCGACTTCGGTGACCTGTCCGGCGGGGTGTGAACGCAGGGCGGTCAGTGCGCCCAGCGCGCCGTAGGCGCCGGCAACGTACTCGGCGATCCGGGCGCCGACCTGAACCGGTGGACGCTGCGGATCGCGGGAGCTGATCCAGCCCGATGCCGCCTGCAGGGTCAGCGGTGTCGCCGGGCGGCGGCGGAACGGTCCGGTCTGGCCGAACCCAGAGATGCGCAGTAACACCAGGTTTGGGTTGATCCGCTGCAGGTCGTCGGGCCCGAGCCCGTATCCCTGCAGCGTTGCGGATCCGGAGTCGTCGATGAGCAGGTGCGCCCGGGCGATGAGTTCCCGCGCCGCCGCGACGTCGGCGGTCTCCGAGAAGTCAAGCGTGGCACCGTGTTTGCCGGCGTTGATGTACTCGAACAGGCCCGACCGGTCCGGGTCGACAACGCCCGAGGCGAACGGGCCCCAGCGCCGCAGCGGGTCCCCGGCGGGCGGCTCGATCTTGATGACCTCGGCGCCCAGATCGACAAGGAGCTTGGCCGCGTAGGGACCCGAGATCTCGCTGGCGATTTCGACGACGTGCAGCCCCGCAAGGGGTGCCGTCACGCGGGAACCCCGATGGCCATCGGCTCCATGTACTGGTGCAGCCCGCCGATTCCGCCGCCCTCGCGGCCCAGCCCGCTGAGCCTGAAGCCGCCGAACGGCGCGCCGGCGGGGCTGATGCCGTTGACCGCGATCTGCCCGGTGCGAATGCGGCGCGCGACGCCGACGGCGCGATCCACGTCGTCACCCCACACCGCACCGGAGAGCCCGTATCGGGAGTTGTTCGCGATGGCGACGGCGTCGTCGTCGTCGCGGTAGCGCAGTACCGACAACACCGGGCCGAACACTTCCTCTTGCGCGACGGTCGAATTGGGCTCCACCCCGGACAGGATCGTCGGTTCGACGTAGTAGCCGACGTCCAGCCCGGCGGGTCGCCCGCCGCCGGTGACCAGCGTGGCCCCGTCGCTGCGTGCGCCCGCGATGTGCGCCTCGACCCGGTCGCGTTGCGCCGCGCTGATCAGCGGACCCATCTGCACGTCGGGATCGGTGGGGTCGCCCACCTTGACGTCGCGGGCCAACGCGGCCAGCCGATCGACGACGTCGTCGTGCAGCGAATCGGGCAACAGCAGCCGGCTGTGCAGGATGCAGGCCTGTCCGGCATGCAGCGAACAGGATTGGAACAGCATCTGTTCCAGCATTTCGTCGGTGACGTTCGCGTCGTCGAGGACGATGCTGGCCGACTTTCCGCCCAGCTCCAACAGGATTCGCTTGATCGTGTCGCCGGCGGCCGACATCACCTGGCGGCCGACGGCCGAGCTGCCGGTGAAGCTCACCATGTCGATGCGCGGATCGGTGGTGAGCAGCTTGGCCGCCTCGACCCCCGAGGGCGTGACGACGTTGACCACCCCCGGCGGGATGTCGGTGTGCTCGTCGATGAGGCGCGCCAGCGCCAGCCCGGCCAGCGGTGTCAGCGGAGACGGCTTGAGCACGACCGTATTGCCCGCGGCCAGCGCATGATTCAGCTTCATGACGTTGAGGCAGTGCGGGAAGTTCCAGGGCGTGAGCACCGCTACCACGCCCAGCGGCACGTGGCGCAACAACGTGGTGCCGGCGCTGATGCCGGCGACCTCCTGGTCGACCAGCTGGGTCGCGAGCTGGGCGGCGTGCATGGACATGAACCCGGCGCCGTCGATCTGCATGATGCGCTCGTTGCCGATGCAGCCCCACTCCGTTTGGGACAGCGCGAAGAAGTCGTCGGCGTGCTTGGTGAGCGCCTCGCCCAGCTGGTTCAGACACCGGGCGCGCTGCTCGGCGGATATCCGGCCCCACGGCCCGCTGTCGAAGGCGCGGCGCGCGGCCGCGATCGCGTCGTCGACCTGCGCCACGCTCGCGTCGGGTGCGGTGGCGATGACGGCCTCGGTGCACGGGGACAGGTCGTCGTAGCGACCGTCCTGCGGCTCGACCCACTGGCCGTCGATGTAGAGCTGGTAGGTCTGGACAAGAGCGGGCGGATCGGCCATGTTGCTTCCTCCGGTCATCTGATCACTTGGTGTACACCCCCGCGTGTCGCCCGTCAATCGTCCTTCGCGTGAAAATCGAGCTATCCCTCTACTTTGGCACGGTGTTGACAGCACGCGGCGGTGCAGAGTAGACACAGTCGGCAGACAGATTGCGCCAATCTGTCGGATCGGGTGTCCTGCGAGAGGGGCTTGCCGTGCAGACTCATCCGCCGCTGCGCTCGCCGAGCTTCCCGCTGCATTCCCCGGACTTCTACGCGGGTAACCCGTATCCCGCCTACCGGGAGCTGCGCGCGACGGCGCCGGTGTGCTGGAACGACGTCACCAACTTCTGGGCGCTGTTGAAATACGAGGACATTCGGTTCGTGTCGAGCAATCCGGCTCTGTTCACCTCGACCCGGGGCATCACGATCCCGGATCCGCAGCTGCCCAACCCGGTGCAGCAGGGCAGCCTGATCTTCACCGATCCGCCGCGGCACCGGCAGCTGCGCAAGCTGATCAACTCCGGATTCACCCGGCGGCGTGTTTCGGTGCTGGAACCGAAGATCCGCGAGATCGTGCGCGGCATTCTCGACGGCATCGAACGCGGCGCCGTGCACGAGTTCGCCGAACAGATCGCCGCTCCCCTGCCCACCCGGATGATCGCCGAATTGATCGGGGCCCCGCCCGACGACTGGGAGCAATTCCGGGCGTGGTCGGATGCGGCCACCGGGACGGCCGACCCGGAGATCGAGCTGGACCCGGCGGTGGCGGCCGGACAACTCTACGAGTACTTCCAGCGGCTGATCGCGGCACGCCGCGCGCGGCCGCGCGCCGACCTGCTCTCGGTGCTGGCCGAGGCCGAGATCGACGAGCACCGGTTGACCGACGAAGACCTGCTCAATTTCGCCTTTCTGCTGCTGGTGGCCGGCAACGAAACCACCCGCAACCTGATCGCGCTGGGGACGCTGGCCCTGATCGCGCATCCCGACCAATACCGCCTGCTCGTTGAGGAGCCCGCCCGCATCCCGCTTGCGGTCGAGGAGATGTTGCGGTGGAACAGTCCCGTGGTACACATGGCCCGCACCGCGACCGCCGACGTCGAAATCCGCGGACAGCGGATCCGCGCCGGCGAGGTGGTGGTGATGCTCTACGGGTCGGCCAACCGGGACGAGGACGTATTCGGCCCGGACTCCGAGGAATTCGATGTGACCCGCCACCCGAACCCGCACATCGCCTTCGGCTGCGGTGAACATTCTTGTGTGGGCGCACAATTGGCGCGACTGGAGGCGACGGTGTTCTTCGAGGAGCTGCTGCGCCGGTATCCCCGCATCGAGCTGGTGGGCGAGGTGGACCGGATGCGGGCCACCATGGTGCCCGGGGTGAAACGCATGCCGGTGCGAATGGGGGCCTGAGCCGATGGATCTGGAATACACGCCGGAGCAACAGCAGCTGCGCGCCGAGATCCGTGCGACGCTTCAGACCGTGATGACGCCCGAACGCGTCGCCGCGGTCAGCGAGCAGATGGACGGCGGTCCCGCGGTGCGCGAATGCGTCCGCGCCCTGGCGGCGGCCAACCTGCTGGGTGTCGGATGGCCCAAAGAATATGGTGGACGAGGGTTTTCGGCCATCGAGCAGTTCATCTTCGCCGAGGAGGCGCGCCGGGTGAGCGCACCCATCCCTCTGGTGACGCTCAACACCGTCGGCCCGACGTTGATGCACTACGGCACCGACGAGCAGAAGCGGCGGTTTCTGCCGGCGATCCTGGACGGCACCGTGGAATTCGCCATCGGCTACTCCGAGCCGGGGGCGGGCAGCGACCTGGCCTCGGTGCACACGACGGCCGTGCGTGTCGGTGACGAGTATGTGATCAACGGTCAAAAGATGTTCACCAGCGGCGCCGCCTACGCCGACTACATCTGGCTGGCCGTGCGCACCGATCCGGATGCCAAGAAGCACAAGGGCATTTCCATCCTCATCGTGCCGACCTCCTCGCCCGGGTTCTCCTGGCAACCGCTGCACACCATGCCGGGCATCTCGACCTTCTACACGTTCTACGACGACGTGCGGGTGCCGGTCAGCGCGCTGGTGGGGGCCGAGAACCAGGGCTGGCAGCTGATCACCACGCAGTTGAACTTCGAGCGCGCCGCCCTGGGCAATCTGGGCGCGCTCGAGCCGCTGTTCGACAAGACGCTGGACTGGGCGCTGTCCACCGAACTCGACGGCGGCCGGGTCATCGACCAGCCCTGGGTGCGATCGGCGCTGGCCCGGGTCGAAGCGCAGGTGGCCGCCTACAAGCTCGTCAACCTGCGGGTGAACGCGGCGATGACGAAGGGCGCGCTCAACATGGGCGAAGCCTCGGCCGCGAAGGTGTTCGGCACCGAGCTCACGCAGCAGGTCGCCCGGGAGCTGCTCGAGGTGCTCGACGGCAACGGGGTGCGGCGCGGCGCCGAGGCTCCGCTGCGTGGCGCGCTGGAATCCGCCTACCGTCAGGCCGTCATCAACACCTTCGGGGGCGGCGCCAACGAGATTCAACGTGACATCATCGCCATGGCCGCGTTGGGCATGCCCCGCGCACCGCGCGACCTTCGGGCCGCGAAATAGCAAGGAGGACAGGACCGCAGTGACCGACTCAGAAACCGTCAGCGCCAAGGTGCGGGCCCTGGTCGGCCAGCCGACCGGCGGCACCGGAAAACCCTCGCTGGCACCCGACCCGGTGAACCAGCCGATGATCCGGCACTGGGCGTACGCGATGGCCGACATGAACCCCGTCTACCTTGATCCGGAGTTCGCCGCGTCGTCACGGTTCGGCGGCATCGTCTCGCCCCCGGTGATGTTGCAGACCTGGACCATGCCGTCGCCGAAGCTGGAGGGAATCGGCGAGCGCGGTGGGGCGCCCGTCGAAATCGACAGCAATCCAACGGCTTTCCTCGATGAGGCCGGCTACACCAGCACGGTGGCGACGAACTCGGAGTTCGAGATCGAGCGATACCCGAGGCTGGGCGACGTGATCAGCGCGACGACCGTCTACGAGTCGGTCTCCGACGAGAAGAAGACGGCCCTGGGCACCGGCTTCTTCCTGACCTGGCTGACGACCTACACCGACCAGAACGGCGAGGTGTTGGGGCGCCAGCGATTCCGGGTGCTGCGCTTCAGGCCGGCCGGCTGATGGCGGCCCGTCTGGCTCCGGCGATCACCGCAGACACCGAATTCTTCTGGAACGGGTTGCGGCAGAACAAACTCCTGATCCAGCGCTGCAGCGGCTGCGGGAAGCTGCGTCACCCACCCCGCCCGATGTGCCCGCACTGCCGGTCGCTGGACTGGCAAGCCATCGAGTCGTCGGGCCGCGGCACCGTGTACAGCTACGTGATGCCGCACGAGCCGAAGTTTCCGTTCTTCGAGTACCCCTACATCGTCGTGCTGGTGGAACTCGAGGAGGGGGTGCGGCTGGTGTCCAACCTGACCGGCATCGACCCGGCCGAGGTGACGCCCGGACTGCCGGTCGAGGTCTATTACCAAACCTTCGACGGCTCGCAAGAGCTGGTGCTGCACCAGTTCCGGCCGAGCGCATAGGCCCGTCATGGACTTCTCGTTCACCGAAGAGCAGGAGACGATCGGCAAGCTGGCCCGCGATCTGTTCGAGCACCGCGCCACCCCGGAACGGCTGACCGAGTTGGAGGCCGGCGACACCCGCCACGACGCCGCGCTCTGGGAAGAGCTGGCCGCCGCCGACCTGCTCGGTGCCGCGCTGCCGGAGGCGGTCGGCGGCTCATGTGCTTCAGGCGGCGGCTTCGTGGAGCTCGGGGTGCTGCTGGCGGAGGTGGGCTACGGCGTCGCGCCGGTGCCCGCCTACGCCACGCTGGTGTTGGGCGCCGACTCGATCGCCCGGCACGGCAGCTCAGAACAGCAGCAGCGGGTCTTGCCGGGCGTGATCGCCGGATCGCGCATCCTGACAGCGGGTTTGGCCGAACCCAGCCGTTCGGATCCGGCCCGCCCGGCCACCACCGCGCGTCGCGACGGCCCGAACTGGCGCCTCGACGGCGCCAAGGAATTGGTGCCGGCCGCCCAACTCGCCGACACGATGCTGATTCCCGCCGCCCTGGACGGCGGCGACGTGGGCCTGTTCCTACTGGTCGCCGACGCCGCCGGCGTCGAGATCCGCCCGGTGCCCACCACGAATCGCGAACCGCACGCGGACGTATTCTTAGACGGCGCACGTGTTTCCGAGGCGGACCGGATCGCCGGCATGGGACTGGTCGAGTCACTGCTCACCCGGGCGCTGGTGGCGCTGTGCGCGATCCAGCTCGGCGTCGTCGAGCGGGCGCTGCGCATCGCGGCCGAATACACCACGGGCCGTGAGCAATTCGGCCGCCCGATCGGCAGCTTCCAGGCGGTGCAGCAGCGGATGGCCGACGCCTTCATCGACGTCGAGGCGATCCGGTGGACCACCTGGCAGGCGGCCTGGCTGGTCGCCCACGGCCGGCCCGCCGACCGGGCGGCGCGCATCGCGAAGTTCTGGGCCGCCGAGGCCGGCGCTCGGGTGGCCGCCACCGCCCAGCACGTCCACGGCGGCATCGGCATCGACGTCACCTATCCCCTGCACCGCTATTTCCTGTGGGCCAAGCACAACGAGCTCACCCTCGGTCCGGCTTCGGCGCAGCTGGCCCACCTCGGCGCAACCTATTCGGAAGGACACGCATGACGAGGACCGCCAACCGCACGTTGCGATGGCAAGACATTTCGGTCGGCGAGGAGGTCACGCCGCTGGAAATCCCGATCACCACGACGATGATCGTCGCCGGCGCGATCGCCACCCGCGACTTCATGCCGGTGCACCACGACCGCGACTACGCCAAGAAGCAGGGTTCGCCCAACCTGTTCATGAACATCCTGACCACCAACGGCTACTGCGTGCGGTTCCTCACCGACTGGGCCGGGCCCGAGGCGATGGTCAAGAAGCTGTCGATTCGCCTTGGCGTGCCGTGCTTTCCGGACGACCCGCTGCGGTTCACCGGCAGCGTCACCGGCAAGACTCGTGGCCCAGCAGGGCCACCGCCGGCTGAGAACTTCGTCGAGGTGACCTTCAAGGCGTCCAACAGCCTCGGCGATCACGTCTCCGGCACCGCGGTGCTCAGCCTGCTCGACGGTGCGGGCTCATGAGCAGCATCTTGCCCGGCGCCGCGGCCATCGTCGGGATCGGCCAGACGGAGTTCTCCAAGGAATCCGGGCGCAGCGAACTGCAATTGGCGTGCGAGGCGGTCAGCGCCGCGCTGGACGACGCCGGTCTGACGCCCGCCGACGTCGACGGCATGGTCACCTTCACCATGGATTCCAGCGACGAGATCGACATCGCGCGCAACGTGGGCATCGGCGACCTGAGCTTCTTCTCCCGCGTGCACCACGGCGGCGGCGCGGCGGCCGGCACCGTGGTGCACGCCGCGATGGCCGTGGCGACGGGGGTCGCCGACGTGGTGGTGTGCTGGCGCGCCTTCAACGAACGCTCCGGCTTCCGGTTCGGCGGCAGTGGCCGCAACATGGCCGAAACCCCATTGTTCATGGCGCATTACGCGCCGTTCGGGCTGCTCACCCCGGCGGCGTGGGTCGCGCTGCATGCCCAGCGCTACATGTCGACCTATGGGGTGACCAACGAGGACTTCGGCCGGATCTCGGTGGTGGACCGCAAGCACGCGGCAACCAATCCCGACGCGTGGTTCTACCAGCGACCGATCACCCTGGAAGACCACCAGAATTCGCGCTGGATCGTCGAACCGGTGCTGCGCCTGCTGGATTGCTGTCAGGAAAGCGACGGCGGGGTGGCGCTGGTCGTCACCAGCGTCGAACGCGCCCGCGACCTGCGCCGGCCGCCGGCCGTCATCGCCGCGGCCGCCCAGGGCGCGGCGGCCGACGGCGAGATGATGACCAGCTACTACCGCGACGACATCACCGGGCTTCCCGAGATGGGGGTGGTCGCGCGGCAGTTGTGGCGGGATTCGGGGTGCAAGCCGCAGGACATCCAAACCGCCTTCATCTACGACCATTTCACCCCGTTCGTGTTCGTCCAGCTCGAAGAACTCGGCTTCTGCGGCCGCGGTGAGGCCAAGGATTTCGCCACCGTCGAGCGGTTGTCTCTGGGCGGCGAGTTCCCGATCAACACCAACGGCGGGCTGCTCGGTGAGGCCTACATCCACGGCATGAACGGCATCACCGAGGCGGTGCGGCAGGTGCGCGGCACCTCCCACAACCAGGTCGCCGATGTCGAGCACGTGCTGGTCACCTCGGGAACCGGCGTGCCCACGAGTGGTCTGATCCTCGCGCCGGCCGGCTGAGGGAAAGGCGCGCTGATTCCATGTCGACCGACGTGTCCCCGGCGACCGACACCCGCGAGCTGATCGTCGCGGCCGCATTCACGTGTTTCGGCAGGCAGGGATTGCAGAAGGCCACCATCGTCGACATCGCCAAGCAGGCCGGCGTGTCGAGAAGCACCATCTACGAATACTTTTCCGACAAGGCCGCGATCGTCGAGGCCTGCGCCGAACACGCCTCCGAGCGTTTCTACCGCGAGATGGCCAAGGCCATGGACCGCGGCGGCACGCTCGAGGAGAGGCTCTGCGCGGCGGCGGTGTTCGTCACCCAGGCCCGCCGAGTCATCGCTTCGGAGAAGTACTTTGACGAGGACGCGATCAGCCTGCTGCTGACCAAGGACGCCGCCGTGCTGCTGCGCGAATGCGTGGAGTTCTTCGCCCCGTATCTGGCCGCCGCCCGGCTCACCGGTGAGGTGCGCAAGGACCTCGACGTCGAGGCGGCCGGTGAATGGTTCGCGCGCATCCTGTTCTCGTTGTTCAGCACACCGTCGCCGACGCTGAACCTGGACGATCCCGACGTGACGGCGGAATTCGTACGCGCGCATGTGGTACGCGGGTTCGCCAGCGAGCGCCCGCGGCGGCGTTGAGTGTGCATCCTCGGCGTTGAGTGTGTAGCGGCGGCGGACGTCGTCGGCGTGTCGTCGACCTGATGCAACTCCGCAAGCCCCGGACCGCACACTCAATGCCGACGCGCGGCCAGCGCGCGCAGAAAGAATGTCAGGTTGGCGGGGCGTTCGGCGAGCCGGCGCATGAAGTAGCCGTACCACTGGGTGCCGAAGGGTACGTAGACCCGGACGGTGTGGCCGGCCTCGGCCAGCCGCCGCTGCTCGTCGTCGCGGATGCCGTACAGCATCTGGTATTCGAATTCACCGGTGCCACGCCCTGATTCGCGGGCCAGCGACGGCGCTGCCTCGATGATCGCCGGATCGTGGGAGGCCACCATCGGATAGCCCGAACCGGCCATCAACACCCGCAGGCAGCGCAGGTAGGAATCGGTGACCGCGGCGGGATCGCGGTAGGCCAGCGAGGCGGGCTCGTCGTAGGCGCCCTTGCACAGCCGCACCCGCGCGCCGGCGGCGGCGAACTCCTCGCAGTCGCCGAGCGTGCGCCGCAGGTAGGCCTGCAATGCCACGCCCAGCCAATCGAATTCGCGCCGCAGGTCGCGCACGATGCGCAGGGTCGAATCGGTCGCGGTGTGGCCCTCGGCGTCCACCGTCACCCACACGCCGGCCCGCTGCGCGGCCGCGCAGATCGCCCACGCGTTCTCCCGGGCGATCTTCTCACCGTCGCGATCCAGCGACTGGCCCAGCGCGGACAGTTTCAGCGACACCTCGAGCGGTCGGACGGCCGCCCCATCGCCGAGGCAGCCCAGGCGGTCGACGAGCTCCAGATACACCCGCACCGCCGCATCGGCGTCGTCGGCGTCCGACACGTCCTCGCCCAGATGGTCGACGCTGACGCAGCGTCCCGAATCACGAAGGGCCGTCACGCTGTCCAGCGCCGAATCGATCGTCTCCCCGGCGATGAACCGGTGCACCACCCGGCGGGTCACCGGCAGCGCTTCGGCGGCCCGGCGCAACCCCGGTCGCCGGCCCGCGGCCAGGATCGCCGGACGCAGGGTGTGGGCGAACAGCCCGGCCATCAGTCGGCCCCCATGTGCGGATAGGTGTGGTCGGTGGCCGGGACGAACGTCTCCTTGATGGTGCGGGCCGACGTCCAGCGCAGCAGGTTCAACGGAGAGCCGGCCTTGTCGTTGGTGCCCGAGCCGCGCGAACCGCCGAATGGCTGGCGCCCCACCACCGCCCCGGTCGGCTTGTCGTTGACGTAGAAGTTCCCGGCGGCAAAGCGCAGCCGGTCCTGCGCGGCCAGCACCGCCGCCCGGTCGTCGGCGATGACCGCACCGGTCAGCGCGTACCGCGATCCGGTGTCGACCACGTCGAGGATTCGCTGGTAGTCGTCGTCGGGATACACGTGCACCGACAGCAGCGGGCCGAAGTATTCGGTCGCGAACGACTCGTCCGCCGGGTCGTCGGACAGCAACACCGTCGGCCGCACGAAATAGCCTTCGCTGTCGTCGTATTCGCCGCCCACCGCGAGGGTGACGTGCGGCGCGCCCTTCGCGCGTTCGATGGCGTCGACGTTCTTGACGAAGGCCCGCCGGTCGATCAGCGCGCCGCCGAAGTTGGTCAGATCGGTGACGTCGCCGTAGCGCAATGCGGCGGTCTCGGCCAGAAACTCGTCGCCCATCCGCCGCCAGACCGACTGCGCGATGAACGCCCGCGACGCCGCCGAGCACTTCTGACCCTGGTAGTCGAAGGCCCCGCGAATCAGCGCGGTGCGCAACACATCCGGGCGTGCGGAGGCGTGCGCGACGATGAAGTCCTTGCCGCCGGTCTCGCCCACCAGCCGCGGATAGCAGTGGTAGTGACCGATATTGGTGCCCACCTGGTACCACAGCCGCTGGAAGGTCGCCGTCGACCCGGTGAAGTGAATGCCCGCAAGCCGCCGATCCGCCAGTGCCACATCGGAAACCGCGAACCCGTCGCCGGTCACCAGGTTGATCACCCCGGGCGGCAACCCGGCCGCCTCGAGTAACTGCATGGTCAGGTACGCCGACAGGGTCTGGGTGATCGACGGCTTCCACACCACGGTGTTTCCCATCAGCGCCGGCGCGGTCGGCAGGTTGCCGGCAATGGAGGTGAAATTGAACGGCGTGATCGCGTAGACAAAGCCGTCCAGCGGGCGGTAGTCGCTGCGATTCCACTCCCCCGGCCCGCTGATCGGCTGCTGCGCCAGGATCTGCCGGGCAAACGCCACGTTGAACCGCCAGAAGTCGATCTGCTCGCAGGGCGAGTCGATCTCGGCCTGGTAGGCCGACTTGGATTGGCCCAGCATCGTCGCGGCGGCGATCTTCTCCCGCCACGGCCCGGCCAGCAGATCGGCGGCCCGCAAAAACACCGCCGCCCGCTCATCGAAAGGCATTGCCGCCCAATCGCTTTTCGCGGCCATCGCGGCGTCGACGGCCGCGGTCGCGTCGGCGTGCACGGCGTTGGTCAGGGTGCCCAGCTTGGCGGCGTGCCGGTGCGGCTGGACGACGTCGATGCGTTCACCGTCGCCCATCCGGTGGCGGCCGCCGATGACGTGCGGCAGGTCGATCGGGTGGCCGGCCAGCGCGGCCAACTCGGCGCGTAACCGGGCGCGCTCCGCGGAGTGCGGCGCGTAATCGTGGACCGGCTCGTTGGCCGGCACCGGCACCTCGGAAATTCCAGTGATCGCATCCATGCTGCCCAGGATCCTCGCGGCGGCCACGCCGCGATTTAGCCGATCCGACAAGATAGGCCGGGCATCGTAGTAAGATCGGACAATATGGCCGGTGTCGGGCTGGGTCAGCTGCTGCTCGCGCTGGACGCGACCATGGTCAGCCTGGTCGACGCCCCGCGTGGGCTGGACCAACCGGTCGCGTCGGCGGCGCTGATCGACTCCGACGATGTGCGGCTCGGGCTGGCCGCGGCGGCGGGCTCCGCCGACGTGTTCTTCCTGCTGGGCGTCGGCGACGACGAGGCGCTGCGCTGGATCGACACCCAGGCCCGCGACCGGGTACCGGTGGCCGTCTTCGTCAAGGAGCCGTCCGACGCCCTGGTCGGCACGGCCGTCGCGGCGGGATCGGCGGTGGTGGCCGTCGATCCGCGGGCCCGCTGGGAACGGCTGTACCAGTTGGTCAATCACGTGCTGGAACATCACGGCGACCGCGCCGACGCGGCGGACGACTCGGGCACCGACCTGTTCGGGTTGGCGCAGTCACTGGCCGAGCGCATCCACGGCATGGTCAGCATCGAAAACGCCCAATCCCAGGTGCTGGCCTATTCGGCCTCCAACGACGAGGCCGACGAGCTGCGCCGGCTGTCCATCCTGGGCCGGGCCGGCCCGCCCGAGCATCTCGAGTGGATCGGCCAGTGGGGCATCTTCGACGCGCTGCGGTCGGGCACCCAGGTGGTGCGCGTCGCCGAGCGGCCGGAGCTGGGGCTGCGACCCCGGCTGGCGGTCGGCATCCACCAGCCCGACCCGGATGCCCGGCGACCGCCGGTGTTCGCCGGGACCATCTGGGTGCAGCAGGGCGCGCAGCCGCTGGCCGACGACGCCGAACAGATACTGCGCGGCGCCGCGGTGCTGGCCGCCCGGATCATGGCGCGGCTGGCGGCCCGCCCGTCCACCCAGGCGCGGCGGCTGCAGCAGCTGCTCGGTGTGACCGACTCGGAAACCCTTGCGCCCGTGGACCTCACCGCGATCGCCGCCGAGCTCGGTCTGGCCGCGGACGGCTGCGCGGCCCTGGTCGGTTGGGCGGCGGCCGAGGGTGCGTCCCGCCACACCCGCCTGACCGACGTGATCGCGCTGAGCGCCAGCGCTTTCCGGCACGACGCCCACGTCGCCGGTCACGGCTCGCGGACCTACGTACTGCTGCCCCAGCCGCCGAACCGGTCGGTCAGCTCGTGGGTGCGCGGCACCATCGCCGCGCTGCGCGCCGAGCTCGGGGTGCAGCTGCGGGCGGTCATCGCCGCGCCGGTCCCGGGCCTTTCCGGGGTCGCCGCGGCGCGCGCCGAGGTGGACCGCGTGCTGGACAGCGCTGAGCGCCATCCCCTTTCGTTCGGGCAGGTGACGTCGCTGGCCGAAGCGCGCACCACGGTCCTGCTCGACGAGATCGTCACCCTGGTCGGCCGCGACGAGCGGTTGGTCGATCCGCGGATCGTGGCGCTGCACGACCGGGAACCGGTGCTGGCCCAGACGCTGCGAACCTACCTGGACGCCTTCGGCGACATCGCCGCGGCCGCGCACGCGTTGCGCGTGCACCCCAATACGGTTCGCTACCGGGTGCGGCGGATCGAGAAGCTGCTGTCGGTGTCGCTGGCCGACCCCGAGGTGCGGCTGCTGTTCGCGCTGGCGTTGCGGGCTGCCGAACGCTGACACAAACGCCCGATTCGCCGACGTGTCCGCCGGGGCGGATGCAAGAATGTCACCCGTAAGGTGATGACGATGCAGGAAGCCGGTGCGAATCCGGCGCGGTCCCGCCACTGTCATCGGGGAGCGACCCTCAACGGCCACGGCTGACAAGCTGGAAGGCGAGGCGAGCGGCGATCCGAGAGCCAGGACACTCGCGTCATCGCGTCCTGCGACCCGGGGCGGATGTACCCCGAGAGAGCTGTCACCGCCATGTCCCGTCCGGCATGGGTGGCCGTCGTCGACGCTGCCACCGTTTCGGCGCCCCAACGGCGCGCCCGTTTCGTCCATACCCCCGCTGCGGCAAGGGTTTTGCGGGGGTGCGGTCGATGACCGCCCCCATCTGGATGGCCTCACCCCCGGAGGTGCATTCGTCGCTGCTGAGCGCGGGGCCGGGGCCCGGGCCGTTGCTCGCCGCCGCGGCGGCGTGGAGCTCGCTGAGCGTGCAGTACGCCGAGTCGGCCGACGAGCTGGTCACGCTGCTGGGCGCCGTGCGGGCCGGCGACTGGGACGGCCCGACGGCCGGCGCCTACCTGGCCGCGCACGCCCCCTATCTGGCCTGGCTGGTGCGGGCGAGCACCGACAGCGCGGCCGTGGCCGCCCAGCAGGAAGTCGCCGCCGCCGCCTACACCGCGGCGCTGGCGGCCATGCCGACGCTGCCCGAGCTGGCCGCCAACCACGCCGCACACGCCGTGTTGACCGCGACGAATTTCTTTGGCGTCAACACCATTCCGATCGCGGTGAACGAGGCCGACTATGCCCGGATGTGGGTCCAGGCGGCCACCGTGATGGGCACCTACCAGGACGTGGCGGCCGCCGCGCTGGCGGCCACGCCGCACACCGAACCGGCGCCGCGTGTGATGGCGGCCGCCGCGCCGGCGGCCACGGCCGCGCAGTCGTCGTCGTATCCGCCCGACACGCAGGACCAGTGGCTGGACTGGCTGGAGAAGACCGGGTTCGTCGACTTCTACAACCGCTACATCCAGCCGCTGATCGACCAGTTGATGAACAACCCGTTCTTCCAGTCGCTGTTCTCCGGCTTCGACCCGTGGCTGCCGTCGCTGGGCAATCCGCTGAGCTTCCTCAACCCGTTCAACATCGCGTTCGCCCTCGGCTACCCGATGGATTTCGGTTCGTACTTCGGCTATTTGGCGCAGATGTTCAGCTTCGTCGCGGCGGATCTGGCCGCCGCGTTCGCGTCGGGCAATCCCGCGACCATCGCGTGGACCCTGCTGTTCACCACCATCGAGGTGATCGGCACCGTCATCACCGACACCATCGCGTTGATCAAGACGTTGCTCGAGCAGATGATCGTGCTGATCCCGGCGATTCTGCCGCTGCTGACCGTCTCGGTGGTCCCGTTGGTCGTGCCCACCCTGGTGGGTGGTTTGGCGGGCTTGACGGGTTTGGCTGGGCTGCATGCTATTCCGGTGCCCCCGTTCGTCCCGGCGCCGACGCTCGTCCCGGTGGCGCTGGCACCGAGTCCGCCGCCCGCGCCGGCACCGGCCCCGTCCCCCGCGCCGGCGCCGGCCCCGACGTCCGCGGCGGCGCCCGCCGCGGCCGCACCCGGCGCGCCGCCGCCCACCCCGTCGGGGCCGCCGGTGGCCACCCTGCACAGCCTCGCCTACCTGGTCGGCGGCCTGACCGCGGACGCGCGGCGGGCCGCGAACGCCGGCGTCCGCAGACGCGAGGCGGCCGCGCCCGAAAACGTCGAGGCCCCCGCGGTGGCGCAGCCGGAGGAAGAGTCGACGCAGCGGCGCCGCCACCGGGCCGCGGCCAAACAGCTCGGCCGCGGCTACGAGTATCTGGATCCCGAGCCGTCGACGACCGCCTCGCAGCTGGGTGCGCCGACGCTGGGGTTCGCCGGAACCGCGGCCAACCGCGCGGCCGCCGCACCGGCGGGACTGAGCGCGCCGGTGCTCGACGAGTTCGCCGACGCCCCGCGCGCGCCGATGATGCCGGCCACCTGGGACGGATCGAAACAGTAACGTGCACAACGCTATTGGCGTGCACCAGTCTAAGGTGTCCCGGTCCGCACGCCCGCCCCGCACGGCGGCGGGCCGGCGCGAAAACCCCGGAGCGGTAACCTAGCCCGCATGCACGGTTCGTCGGTGGTGTCCCTGTTGCGGGAACGTGCCGGCCTGCAACCCGACGATGTGGCGTTCCGCTACACCGATTACGAGCAGGACTGGGCGGGCGTCGCCGAGACGCTGACCTGGGCCCAGCTCTATCAGCGGACGTCGAACCTTGCCCGCGAGGTCGCGCGGCACGGCGACACCGGCGACCGGGCGGTCATTCTCGCGCCCCAGGGCCTGTCCTACATCGTGGCGTTCCTGGCCGCGATCCAGGCCGGGCTGATCGCGGTTCCGCTGTCGGTGCCCCAGCCCGGTTCGCACGACGAACGCGTCAGCGCCGTGCTGGCCGACACCGGCCCCGCCGTGGTGCTGACCACCGCCGCGGCCGCCGCGACCGTCACCGAATACCTGCGTCGGCCGGACACCGGGCCCGCCCCGGCCGTCGTCGAAATCGACTCGCTGGACCTGGATGAACCGAATTCGGCGAGCATCCGGATCAGCGGGGCCCCGGACATCGCCTACCTGCAGTACACCTCGGGCTCCACCCGCCTGCCGGCCGGCGTCATGGTCTCGCACCGCAACCTGCAGGTGAACTTCCAGCAGCTGATGGCCGCGTTCTTCCCCGACGTCGACGGGGTGGCCCCGCGCGATACGGTCTGCGTGTCGTGGCTGCCGTTCTACCACGACATGGGGCTGGTCCAGGGCGTCATCGCGCCGATCCTGGGCGGCTACCCCGCCGACCTCACCAGCCCGGTCGCGTTCCTGCAGCGCCCCGCGCGCTGGATCCAGGCGATGTCGCGGGCGGATCCGGTCTTCTCCGCGGCGCCCAACTTCGCCTTCGAGCTGGCCGTGCGCAAGACAACCGACGCCGACCTGGCCGGCGTCAACCTGGGCAACATCATCAGCATCGTCAGCGGCGCCGAGCGCATCCACCCGGCAACGCTGCGTCGGTTCTGTAAACGCTTCGCGCCGTACAACTTTCGCGAGCACATGATGCAGCCCTCCTACGGCCTGGCCGAGGCGACGGTCTACGTCGCCAGCCGCGCCGAGGCCGGCGCACCCGAGGTCGTTCACTTCGAGCCGGAAAAGCTGTCGGCCGGCAGCGCGCAGCGGTGCCCGGCGCAGACCGGGTCGCCGCTGCTGAGCTACGGCGCGCCGACGTCGCCGACGGTGCGGATCGTCGACCCGGACACCAACACCGAACGCGCGGACGGAACGGTCGGGGAAATCTGGGTCAACGGCGAGAACGTGGCGCAGGGGTATTGGCGCAAACCGGAGGAAACCCGACGCACCTTCGGCGGCGTGCTGGTCAACCCGTCGCCGGGCACCCCGCGGCAGCCGTGGCTGCGCACCGGCGACCTCGGCTTCATCTCCGCCGGGGAGTTGTTCATCGTCGGCCGGATGAAAGATTTGCTGATCGTCTACGGCCGCAACCACTATCCCGAGGACATCGAGTCGACGGTGCAGGCCGTCACCGGCGGCCGGGTCGCGGCCATCTCGGTGCCGGCGGACGAGACCGAGAAATTGGTCACCATCATCGAGCTGAAGCGGCGCGGCGATTCCGACGAGGACGCGCGGCGCAAGCTTGACGCGGTCAAAAACGAAGTCACCGCGGCGATCTCGATTGCGCACGGGCTCAACGTCGCGGATCTGGTGCCGGTGGCCCCGGGATCGATTCCCACCACGACCAGCGGCAAGATCCGGCGGGCGGCCTGCGTCGAGCGCTACCTCCGGGGTGCCTTCATCCGGTTGGACGGCTGAGCGTCCGGCGCTACGCCGGCTCGGTCTCCTCCAGGAAACGGCCCATCACGTCGGGGCCGGTGGAATGCATCGCGATCGACAGCTCCAACAGCCGGTCCTTGGCCTGCTTGGGCAGCAGCTCGATGGACCGGGTGGTGGACGAGTCATACTTCGCCCCCGGAAACCGTTGCAGAACAATGTTTTTCTGCTCTTCGGTGGTGTGGATCTCCAGCAGCTTCATGCCCGCGAACGCCTCGTTGGCCAGCTCGGCCATCCCCGCGTTGGCCAGCGCCTCCAGCCTCTCCTCGTTGATCCAGACGTTGATCTTGATCGCCTTGCCGTTGTTGTCGTGGTCGCTGCTCATGAGCCCTCCAGCTGGTTGAGTGTGAAGACCGGAAGCCTGTTGGCCAGATACTCCTCGGTGACGAACGGCGAACCCTGACCGTGCTTGGCGGCGCACTCCATCACGACCTCGAACACCTCGTGGCGCATCACCTTCTGCGTCGGCTTGACTTCGTCGGTCAGGATGCTGCGGATCAGGCTGCCGCTGAAGCTCTGCGCCTGCGCCTCGTGGCCGCACAGGGCCGAGTTGGTGACCTCCAAACACACCGGGCAGTACCAGTTTTCCCGCAGGAACACCGGCTTGATGCCCAGCTGGTTGCGGTATTGCTTGAGGATGTTCTGCGAGTCGTACGGATGGTAGAAGTCGCCAACGCCGGCGTGGTCGCGACCGAACATGTGGTGCGTGCAGCCCAGGTTCGTGCGCAGGATGGCGTGGAAGATCGCCTCGCGCGGCCCCGCATACCGCATGTCCCAGAGGGTGAACGACACCATGTGGACGTTCTCGCGGAATATCCGCTGGTTCGCAAGGCGTTCTGCGCCAACAGGATTGCCTCGTCGATGTAGTCGCCGACGCGCTTTTGGCCGATGATCGCGTTCACCAGCACGCCGGTGTCGAGGCTGTCGACGGGCTGGTCCTCGTTGGCGGCCAGCCAGGCCTGCTTCATCAACGCCTCGTGGCCGGTGTGCGGAACGTTGCGGGTCTGATGGGCGACGACCCGGTGCCAGTGCTTGGCCGCCAACGCGTCCTGGTGCTGCCTGGGGGTGAGCCAGAAGCTCTTGAACGGCTCGTTGAAGACCGGTTCGTTGATCAGGGTGATGTCGCCGCCGATGAAGCGATTGTGGTAGCCCAACGTTTTCTTGACGCCCGGGTGCCTGGCGTCGGTTGTGCCGTAGGTCTTTTCGGCCATCCGCTCCAGGTCGTACTCGTAGATTTCGGTGACGTCCAGGATGGCCATGGGCACCCCGAGATAGTCGAGAACGACGCTGGCGCCCTCCTTGACGTCGCGTTCGGCGATGTCGTCGGCCGACATGTCGAAGACGATCGGAATGCTCCACAACGTCGAGTCCGGCAGCGCGAACTCGTCCAGGGTCGCGTCGACCTCGCGCCGGCCCATGAACCCGGTCAGCGGGGTGAAGAAGCCGTAGGACAGGCTGATGACCTCGTGCGCGGTGGCTTTCGAGATCGGCACCCGCGGCAGGCCCTCGATGCGGGCCGCCGCGTTCTCGGTCGACACCCGCTCCACCAGCGGCTTGCCGTTGTGGCCGGTGTAGTTCATGCGGTCACCTCGTCGCGTCCCCGGGTGTGCGCAAGACCGTCGGTGGCGATCACGCCGACCCGCTCCAGGTGGGCGATCACCTCCTCGGCCAGGGTCTCGGCGTCCTTGGCGGCGCCGTCGAGCCGCAATTCGGGCCGCGGCGGGGCCTCGTAGGGGTCGTCGATCCCGGTGAATCCCTTGATCTCACCGGCCCGCGCCTTCTTGTAAAGCCCTTTGGGATCCCGCTTTTCGCAGATCTCGATCGGGGTGTCGATGAAGATCTCCTGGAAATCGCCGTCGTCGAGGGTGGCCCGAATCGCGTCCCGGTCGCGGACGTAGGGGCTGATGAAGGCCGTCAGCGCGATGATGCCGGCCTCGCAGAACAACTTCGCCACCGCGCCGATCCGGCGGATGTTCTCCTCGCGGTCCTGGGCAGAGAATCCCAGTCCGAACCGCTGGGCGAACTCGGGTCCGTGCCGCTCCTCGAGCAGATCCGGGCCGGCGTTGAGCCCGTAGCGGACGTTGTCGCCGTCCAGCAGGTAGCTGCGGATGCCCCGCTCGTAGAGCTTCTGCTCGACCACGTTGGCGACCGTGCTCTTGCCGCTGCCGCTGAGCCCGGTGAACCAGATGACGCAGCCCTTGTGGCCGTTGAGTTGCTCGCGTTCGCCGCGGCTGATCTTGTGTTCGTGCCAGGTGATGTTGTTCGACATTTCCGACTCCTGTATTCCCAGACGGCAGCGAAACCCCAACGGCCGCTTACCACCTGTACGTCACCGGATGCCGCGCCCGCTCCGGGTGGAGCCTGGCCTGCCGGCACCGGCGCGCGGCGCGGCGCGGCAACCTCGCCGCACCGGTCACACGCTTCACCATATTGTCTAGCAATCAAACCGGGTAAGAACCAGCCCACAAGTAAAGATGGCCGATTTACGGGTGTTTTATTCCGCGGGCCGGCAGCGCTCCGGCAGCCCCGAACTCGGGCTCGCCAGCAAACACGTTCCCGTCGGTGGTGGCGAACGGCGCCGGCCACACCGGCCGCCCGTTGTTCGCTGCGGTTCACAGCCGTCCGGCCGGGGCTTTGCCGATCGGCCGGCGCCGATCGGGGCCTTTAGCACAATCACGGCCGGGTGCGGGCACTTCGGCAGCGCCGTGGGTGTTTGGATCGCCGGCGGCGTTAGCTGTTAATCTTCTGTACATCCGCGGTTCAGGGGTTGTCGGGCGGGCGCCGGTGGGTTTGACTCAGGCGGAGCGCAACGGTGCCGTCGCGTCCGCTGCGGTGCGCTGACGGCCCGGCGCGCAGGGGTGGGACTCGTCGTCGCTGCGCGCGGCGATCGATCGGCGGCTCTCGGGTGAAGCGAGTCGGCAGCCGCCCGGCAAACGCGCGGCAGGCGATGTGATGCGGGAGGACATCAACCACCGAAGCCATTGACTCGGTTGCCGGTGCCGGCCAGGCGCGGCCCGGACACGCCGCAGTGAATCGCTCGCGGCGGGTGCGGCAATCGCTCGACCAAGAGGGGAACACGCATGCTGGACTACGGGGCCCTGCCGCCGGAGATCAATTCGACCAGAATGTATGCCGGGCCCGGCTCGGCACCGCTGATCGCCGCGGCCGCGGCGTGGGACGTCCTGGCCAACGCGCTGGAGACCGCGGCGCGCGGCTACTCGGCGGTGATCACCCGCCTGCACGGCGAAAGTTGGTCCGGCAGTGCCTCGGTCGCGATGGCCGGCGCCGCTGCCCCGTATTTCGCCTGGCTGGCCGAGGCCGGGACACAAGCCGAGGAGGCGGCCGGTCAGGCCCGCGCCGCGGCGGCCGCCTACGAGGCGGCATTCGGCGCCACGGTGCCGCCGGCGGTGGTGACCGCCAACCGCGCCCTGTTCGCGCAACTGGTCGCGAGCAACATCCTGGGCCAGAACACCGCGGCCATCGGTGAGGCCGAGGGCGCCTACGCCGAAATGTGGGCCCAAGACGCCGCCGCCATGTACGGCTACGCCGCCGCCTCGTCGGGGGCGACCAGGTTGCGGCCGTTCGACGAGCCGCCGCGCACCACCAACGCCGACGGGCCCGGCGCCCAGGCCGCCGCGGTGGCCCGGTCCGCCACCGGCTCGGCGGCCAACCAGTCGCACGCCTCGCTGTCCCGGGCCATGTCCGCGGTCCCGCATCAGCTGCAAACCCTTTCCGGCGCAGGGTCTTCCGGCTCCTCCTCGTCGTCGTCGGGGTCGTCGGCGCTGAGTGCGGTCGACAATTTCAACACCCTGACCGCACCGGTGAACCTCGGCGACGGCATCAGCCGCACCGTCACGTCCGGCGGAACCTTCGGCACCGGGCTGTTCCGCTCGAACCTGCAGTCGGCGGGCGAAGCCTTCAAAGCCGTCCCCGGCGCCGCCGCGGCGGCCGGCACTTCGACGGCGGCGGTCGTCCCCGGCCCGGCCGTGGCCGGCGCGGGCACCGCCACCACGGTCGGCCGACTGTCCGTGCCGCAGACTTGGGCGGCGACCAACCCGGCGGCCGGCACCGCCGCCGAACCGCTGTGGCTGTCGGACGCCGAACTCGACGGCGGGCCGTCCTGGCACGAAGGCCCGGCGGCCGGCATGTGGAACGGGGCGCCGGCGGCGGGCGCTTCGTCGTCGCTGTTGTCGCGGCCCTCGGTCAACAACGTGCTGCGGGTCGCGCCGCGCCAGTTCAAGATGCCGCGGCCGTCCGCCGGCGGGTAGCCGGTCGCCGAACCGCTGGTTAATTCACCCCCACAGTGCGGGTGGTGTCACCGATGGCTGAGAAAGGATCGCCGATGCTTGATTTCGGGGCGCTGCCGCCCGAGATCAACTCGGCCAGAATGTATTCCGGCCCGGGGTCGGGTCCCTTGACGGCCGCCGCGGCGGCCTGGGAGGAGCTGGCCGCCCAGCTGGAGAGCTACGCCGCCGGTTACTCGGCCACGCTGGCCGAACTTCGCGGCCCCGCGTGGTCCGGTGACGCGGCCGCCGCGATGGCCGCCGCGGTCGAACCGTACGTGGCGTGGGCAACCGGCACGGCCGCGCGGGCCGGGCAGGCCGCCGCGCAGGCCCGTGCCGCGGCGGCCGCCCACGAGGCCGCGTTCGCCGCCACCGTGCCACCACATGTGGTGGCCGCCAACCGAATTCAGCTCGCCACCCTGATCGCGACCAACTTCTTCGGGCAGAACGCACCGGCGATCGCGGCCACCGAGAGCTGCTACGCCGAGATGTGGTCCCAGGACGCCACCGCCATGTACGGCTATGCCGCGGCGTCGTCGGCCGCGACCACGCTCACCCCGTTCACCCACCCGCCCCGCACCACCACCGCGCACGGGCGGGCGGCCCAGGCGGCCGCGGTGAGCCACGCCGCCGATTCGCAACCACCGGGCTGGTCGTCGTTGGTCAACTCGGTCAGCGGCTTCAACACCGTGGTCACCACGCCGGGGCAGTCGTTCTTCGCCGCGGCCCGCACCCTGTTGGGCTGGGGACAATTCGGCACCGGGCTCAACCTGGCCAACATCCAGGCGGCCAAGGCCGCAGCGGGAGCGGTCCGCCTGCCCGCCGCGGTCGCCGGCCCGTCGGTGTCGGGCGGGCTGGGGCGGGCGGCAACGGTGGGCAGGCTGTCCGTTCCGCCGGCGTGGCCGGCGGCGAATCCCGTTGCGCCCCTGGGCGAGACGGTGATCCGGCAGCCGGGCGGCATGGTTCGGCTGGTGTCGGCGTCCGCACCGGATTCGCCCGCCGGCCCCGGAATCCCGCCGGCGCTGCGCACCGCCGATCGCTCGGCCGGTGTCCCGGTGCTGCGCAACGGGCGTCGCGCTTTCCGGATGCCGCGGCCGGCCTACGGCGGTTAGCCGGTGTTGGTGGCGATGTCCCCGGGGCCACGCCAGGGGCCGAGGTCGCCGAATTCGCCGTCGTGGTGGCCGGGGCCGGCGTCGTCGATGAGAGTGCGCAGCGCGAGATTGACGGCCTCCCGGGCGTCGGCCAGATGGAACCGGCGTATGGCGTCGTCAATCATGTTGACGTCAACCTCGATTTCGACCGTCTTCTTCATGGGGCAGCAATACCCCCTGGGCGTAAGCCCAATCGTCGGTGGCCGAAATCACCGCCCGGACGATTCCCCCGGCGCCCCGGTGTCGCGGTGTTCGATGTTTGCCGCGACCCGCGCCGGGAAGCCCGTCACCACAGCCTGTTCGCCCGCTTCGAGGAGGTCACGGCCGATGGCGATCTGCGATACCTGTGGCAACGACTACGACAAGGCGTTCACGGTGACCTGGACCGACGGCAGGAGCGCCACGTTCGACAGCGTGGAATGCGCCGCGGTCGAGCTGGCGCCGACCTGCGAGCACTGCGAGTGCCGGATCCTGGGTCACGGGGTCGAATCGGGCGGCGCGATGTTCTGCTGCGCGCACTGCGCCCGGCAGGCCGGCAATCACGACGTCAGCGATCGCGGCGCGGCCGGCTAGCGCGGGGCACCAGCCGGCGGCGCGGCTGGCAGATCGGCCAGCTCGTCACACAAATGCTCCGCCAGACCGCGCACGGTGGTGATCGTGGCGGGGCTGATGCGCACCCCGGTCTCGGTTTCGATGCGGGTGCGCAGCTCCAGGTTGCCCAGCGAATCCAAGCCGTAGTCCGACAGCGGCCGATCGGGATCGATTGTGCGGCGCAGCAAGAGGCTGAGCTGCCCGGAGACCAGCCGACGGATGGCCGACGGCCATTCTTCGCGCGGCAGCGCCCGCAGCTCGGCGAGGAACTTGCCGGCGTCCGGCCGGCCCTGCCCCGCCGACCGGAACGCCTCGGCGAACGGGCTGCGTTGCGCGAAGGAGGTCAGCCACGGCGTGCCCATGATCGGCGCGTAGCCCGCATACGGGCGGTCGTGGCGCAGCAGCGTTTCGAAGGCGCGGAACCCCTCGGTCGGTGTGATCGCGACGCCGGCGTCTTCGGCCAGGGCGGTGGCGCGGCCCACCTGCGACCACGCCCCCCACGCGATCGCGGTGGCCGGTGCGCCGCGGGCGTGCCGCCAGCGGGCGAACGCGTCCAGCCAGCTGTTGGCCGCCGCGTAGGCGCCCTGCCCGGGAGACCCCACCAGCGCGGCGGCCGAGGAGAACAGGCAGAACCACTCCAGCGGCTGCCCCGCGGTGGCCTGGTGAAGGTTCCACGCGCCGTACACCTTTGGCGCCCAGCACCGGTCGATGAGGTCGTCGGTGACGTTGGTCAGGGTGGCGTCCTCGACGACGGCCGCGGCGTGCAGCACCCCGCGAACCGGCAGCCCGGTGGCGGTCGCGCATGTCACCAGACGTTCGGCCGTGTCCGGCTGGGCGATGTCGCCGCACTCGACCGCGATGTCGGCCCCGGCGGCGCGCAGCCGCTCGATGGCCCGGCGGGCCTGTTCGCCGGGTTGCGAGCGGGAGTTGAGCACGATCCGCCCGGCGCCCACATCGCCGTCGCGGGAAGCCATTTCGCCGGCCAGGAACAGGCCCAGGCCGCCGAGGCCGCCGGTGATGATGTAGGCGCCGTCCGCGCGGAACGGCCGCACCTTCTCCGGCGGCAGGGCGGCCACGCTGCTGGCGGTCCGCGGCACCTGCAGCACCACCTTGCCGGTGTGCCCGGCCGCGGCGACCAGGCGCACCGCGGCGACGGCGTCCTGCAGCGGATAGTGCGTGGTGCGCGGCATCGGCAGCTCGCCGGCCGCGGTGCGCTGGTACACGGTGGTCAGCAACCGCCGGACGGTGTGCGGGTGGCTGTGGGTCAGCAGCGCCAGGTCGACGGCGAACAACGAGAGGTTGCGGCGGAACGGGAACAGCCCCAGCCGGCTGTCGCGGTAGATGTCGCGCTTGCCCAGCTCGATGAAGCGCCCGCCCAGGGCCAGCAGTTCGATCCCGGCGCGCTGCGCCGCGCCGGGCAGCGAGTTGAGCACCACGTCGACGCCGTACCCGTCGGTGTCACGGCGAATCTGCTCGGCGAACTCGAGGCTGCGCGAGTCGTACACGTGCTCAATTCCCATGTCGCGCAACAGTTGCCGGCGTTGCGGGCTGCCCGCGGTGGCGAAGATCTCGCAACCTGCCGCCCGGGCGATGGCGATGGCCGCCTGCCCGACGCCGCCGGTCCCGGAGTGGATCAGCACCTTGTCGGTCGGCGCGATGCGGGCCAGGTCGTGCAGGCCGTACCAGGCGGTGGCCGACGCGGTCGGCACCGCGGCGGCCTCCCGGAGTGGAATCTCCGGCGGCAGGGTGACCGCGTGCCGGGCATCGGCGAGCACGAAGCTGCCCCAGCATCCGTTCCCGGACAGGCCGCCGACGCGGTCGCCGACCCGGTGCTCGGTGACGCCCGGTCCGACGGCGGTCACCACCCCGGCGAAGTCGCCGCCCAATTGCTGCTGGTAGCCCTCGAACGTCGGGTAGCGCCCGAAGGCCACCAGGACGTCGGCGAAGTTGATGGTCGACGAGGCGACCGCCACCTCGATCTCCCCCGGCCCGGGCGGCACCCGGTCGAACGCGGTGAGTTCCAGCGATTCCAGGTCGCCGGGCGTGCGGATGTGCAACCGCATGCCGTCGCGCCCGTGATCGACGACGGTGGTTCGCCGGTCGGCCGGCCGCAGCGGGCCGGGGCGCAGCCGCGCGGTGTACCACTGCCCGTCGCGCCAGGCGGTCTCGTCTTCTCCGGAGCGGCTTTGTAGTTGCCGCGCAACGTGTCCGGGGTCGGTGGCGTCGTCGACGTCGATCTGGGTGGCGCTCAGGTGCGGATGCTCGGCGTCGATCACCCGCATCATCCCGCGCAGCCCGGCCTGGGTCAGATTGGGCGCATCGCCGGCGACGACTACCGCGGCATTGCGGGTCAGCACGAACAACCGGGGCGATTCGCCGGGTAGCTCCGAGAGCTCGCGGGCGACGGTCGCGAGGTGCGACACGTAGTCCCGGCCTCGCCGCGGCGCGGCCGGGTGGTCGGCCTCGGAGGCGGCGGCCACCACCACGACACCGGTGAGCCGCTGCAGCGGCCGGTGACCGTTGCCGCCCGGCTCGCCGCCGGACAGCAGCGAACGCAGCTCTTCGGTATCCACCGCCCCCGGCGGCAGGGACACGGTACGGCATTGCGCGCCATCGGTTTTCAGGACGTCGGCGAGTTGCGTCGTCAACGCGTCATCGCCGTTGGACGCCGCGTCGCACGCGCTGAGCAGCAACCAGGATCCCGGCTCGCCCTGCGGCGCCTCGGGCAGTTCCCGGGCTTCCCACTCGATGGTCAACAGCCGATCGTCGAGCAGCCGTTGGGCGTGTTCGTGTTCGGAGGCCGCGCCGGCCAGCCGCAGCCCCTCGACCGTCAGCAGCACCGTCCCGGATTGGTCCAGCACGTCGACGTCGGCCTCGCATTCACCGGGTCGCGAGGACGTGATCCGGGTGAGGCAGTAGTGCGCGTTGCGCGTCGAGTGATAGTTGCGCAGCCGGCGCACGCCCACCGGCAGCAGCAGACCGCCGGCCCCCGCCCGCTGCACCTCGGGCGCGGCGATGACGGACTGCAAGCACGCATCCAGCAGGGCCGGGTGCGCGCCATAACCCGACTGCTGTGAGCGGATCGCGCCCGGCAGCGCCACCTCGGCGAGCACGGTGCCGACGTCCCGGTCGCCGACCGACACCGCGGCCAGACCCGAAAAGGCCGGGCCGTACTGAATACCTACGGCGCCGAACGCCTTTCGCAACTCGGCGCCCTCAATGCGGGACGGGTGGTCGGCGATCAGCGTTGCCACGTCGTGCGCGGGCGGCCCGGTCTCGCCGCCGTGCTCTGGCGGCAAGGCGTGCAGGACCGCGCCGGCCCGCCGGATGCGCTCGCCGTCTTCGTGGGTGTCCACGGTGAACTCGAGCCGCCCGGGCCCGGTCACCGTCGCCGTCGAGGAGACCTCCGTCCGGCCGGCCAGCAGCAGGGTCTGCTCGAACGTGACATCGCGCACCTCGGCGCGCTCACCGAGCGTCGCGGCGGCGGCCGCCAGCGCCATCTCGCAATAGCCGGCTCCGGGAAACGCTGCGACACCGTGGATTTGGTGATCGGCGAGCCAGGGGTGGGCATCGGTGCCGACCTCGCCCTGCCACACGTGCCGTTCCGGTTCCTCCCGCAGGTGCACGTGCGCCCCGAGCAGCGGGTGCACCGCCTGGACCGACGAGCCGTGCGCCCGCTGCACCGACTCGCGGCGAAGCATCAGCCGCCGGTGCGCCCAGGTGGGCAGCGGCGCATCCACCAATCGCCCGGCGGGGTACTGCACCGAGAAGTCGACCAGGGCGCCGGAACTGTGCAGGTCGCCGACGAAGCCGCGCAACCCCAGTGGCAGCTCCTGCTCGCGGCGCATCGCGGCCAGCGCGGCGATCGGCACGTCCAGGCTGGCGGCGTTCTGCTCGACGGCATGGGTGAGCAACGGATGCGGCGCCAGCTCACCGAACACACGGAATCCGTCCTTGAGCGCGGCCTGCACGGCCGCCGCGAATCGCACGGTGTGGCGCAGGTTTTCGGCCCAGTAGTCGCCGCCGAACGACGGCCGCTCGCGCGGATTCCACAGGGTCGCCGAGTAGTACGGCACCTCGGGTGCCGTTGGCTCCAGCTCGGCGAGCACCTCCACCAGCTCGTCGAGGATCGACTCCACCTGCGGCGAGTGCGAGGCGACGTCCACCGCGACCTCGCGCGCCATCACGTCCTGCTGCTGCCAGGCCGCGACCAGCTCGCGGATCGCCTCGGCGTCCCCGCCGACGACGGTCGAGGTGGGTGAGGCGACCACCGAGAGGACCACGTCGGAGATGCCGCGGATGGACAGTTCCGAAAGCACTTGCTGGCCGGGCAGTTCCACCGATGCCATGGCGCCGCGGCCGGCGATCCGCGCCATCAGCCGGGAGCGGCGGCAGATGACCTTCACGCCGTCGCCCAGCGAGAGCCCGCCGGCGACCACCGCGGCCGCGCACTCGCCGAGCGAATGCCCGATCACCGCGCCGGGACGCACCCCGTAGCACTTCATCGTCTCGGCCAGGGCGACCTGCATCGCGAAGATCGTCGGCTGGACTTTGTCGATGCCGGTCACGGCCGGCGGGGCCGACAGCGCCCGGGTGACCGAGAACCCCGATTCGGCGGCGATCAACGGCTCGACGGCGGCGATCGTCGCGGCGAACATCGGCTCCTTGTCCAGCAGTTCGGCGCCCATCTGCGACCATTGCGAGCCCTGCCCGGAGAACACCCAGACCGGCCCGCGGTCGCCTTGTCCCACGGCGGGCTGATACGGGATGTCGCCGTCGGCGACCGCGCGCAGTTCGGTGCGTAATTCGGCGAAACCGCTGGCCGACACCACCGTGCGCACCGGGCGGTGCGCACGGCGGCGCGTCAGCGTGTAGCCCAGATCCCTTAGGCCCCAGCCCGTTGGGCCGGCAAGCGCGTCGCCGGCCTGCTCGTCGAGCCACGCCGCGAGCCGGGCGGCGGTGACCCGCAGCTGCTCGGCGGAGGTGGACGACAACGGAAACAGCAGTGGCCCAACGACTTCGGGCGCAGCCGAACCCGCCGCCGCCGGGGCAGGGGCCTCCTCCAGGATGGCGTGCACGTTGGTGCCGGACATGCCGTACGACGACACCGCGGCGCGTCTCGGATGATGGCCGTTGCTGGGCCACGGCGTATTCTCCTGCGGCACAAAAAGTTCCGTGTTGATCCGGGCCATCTCGTCGGGCAACCGGGTGAAGTGCAGATTCCGTGGCACCACGCCGTGCTGCAGCGCGAGGATCGCCTTCATCATCCCCAGCGGCCCGGACGCCGACTGCAAGTGGCCGAAGTTGGTCTTGACCGACCCCAGCACACACGGCCCGTCGGTTCCGTACACCGCGGCCAGGCTGGAGTATTCGATCGGATCGCCGACCGGGGTGCCGGTGCCGTGCGCCTCGACGAGGCCGACCGTGGTGGCGTCGATGTCCGCCGCCTGCAACGCCTTCCGGTAGACGGCGACCTGAGCAGTTTCCGAGGGCGCGGCGATGTTGACGGTGCGGCCGTCCTGGTTGGCGGCGGTGCCCCGCAGCACCGCCAGGATGCGGTCGCCGTCGCGCCGGGCGTCGTCGAGCCGCTTGAGCAACAGCATCACGCATCCCTCACCGGAGACGAAGCCGTCGGCGTTCACGTCGAAGGCGTGGCAGCGGCCGGTCGGGGACAACATGCCCTGCAGCGAACCCGACACCGACTTGCGTGGTTCCAGGGTCACCACCACCCCACCGGCCAGGGTGAGGTCGCTTTCGCCGCCGCCCAAGCTGCCGCAGGCCTGGTGCACGGCCATCAACCCGGACGAGCACGCCGTGTCCACCGTGACCGCCGGCCCGTGCAGGCCCAGCGTGTAGGCGACCCGCCCGGAGGCGAAGCTGTTGGAGGTGCCGGCGAATCCGTACGGGCCCTCGGCCGCGCCGCAGTCGGCGGACAGCAGTTCGTAGTCGCCGTGCGTCAGCCCGACGAACACGCCGGTCTGCGATCCGGCCAGCGACGCGGGGTCCAGGCCCGCGTGTTCGATGGCGTCCCACGACGTTTCCAGCAGCAGCCGGTGCTGCGGGTCGACCGCGGTGGCCTCGCGCTCGGTCATCCCGAAGAAGTCGCAGTCGAAGCCCCCCACGTCGTCGAGGAACGCCCCCCACCGGGTGACCGACCGGCCGGGCACGCCGGGCTCGGGGTCGTAGTAGAGGTCCGCGTCCCACCGGTCGGCGGGAATCTCGCCGACCAGGTCGTCACCGCGCAGCAATGCCTCCCAGAGGCGTTGCGGGGAATCGATCCCGCCGGGAAGCCGGCAGGCCATTCCGATGACGGCAACGGGTGTGGCAGTTGCGGCACGCAATGTGCAGTCCCCTGTTCTCGCCCACTCCCCTGGCCGGCGCGGCCCGTCTCTTCGCGCGTGCCGGAGGAAGTACGTACAGCAGTTATTGTGCAGATGTCAATTTACCTGCGGAACCACGCCCGCTTGGCGGGAGTGAAGAATTTCTCCCGGGGGTAGCGGAAACGCGCCCGCGACGCATCCGCGTCACCAGCGGCCGGCCGGAACACGTGCCGGCGTGTGCAGCGAAACCGCTTGGAAATCAGCCCATTTCATGCGCCCGGAGCGCCGAGTGTTATTTCTTGTCGGCCCGCTGCGAGTCGCCGGATTCCTCGGAGTCCCCGGACTCCTCGGCTTCGCGGGCCGGATCCTCGATCACCTCATATGCCGGATCAACCATCGACAATTCCCGCTGACCGGCCTGGCGGGCCTTGCCGCTGATCCGCAACAGCTGACCGGGCTGGATGTCGGCGCCGCCGTGGCCGTGATGGAAGATGACCGTGATCTCCCCGCTGCTGTCGCCGACCACGATCCGCCGGCGGGTGCCGCCGCGCTCGGCGACGTCCTCGACCTCGCTGACCCGCCCCTCGATGGTGGCCCGCTGCCCGGAGATCAGGCCGGCCACCATGATGACCGCCGACGACCGCGCCGGATGCTCGTAAGCCGCGACCTTCTGGTCCTCGTCCTGCGACACCCACGCCTGGATCTTGTCGAGCTCCTTGGCGATGCGCTGCTCGAACGTGTCCGGGTAGGCCTCCCGGATCCGCGATTCCACGTCGTAGGGCACGATCGTCGCCGCGGCGTCGGGGATCTGGCTGACGGCCCGGGCGACCTTGTCCGCGGTCCGGTCGTGCAGCAGGCGGCCCAGCAGCCGCGCGAAGGTCCGTCGCGGCAGCAGCACCGTCACGTTGGTATTGGGATGCTCGTCGCGCACCTTGGCGACCATCAGCTGCGCGGACCGGCTGATCCGCCGGTCCGGGCAGTCCACGATCCGCAGCGGTGTGTCAAGCGAGAAGTGGTCCCAGCGGTTCCGCAGCTGCGCGGCGTGCGCCGGGTCGACCATGAAGTGCACCGCCACCAGCTCGTCGGCCCGCAGGCCCCGGCCGTATCGCAGCGCCTCGATCACCGCCAGGTCGACCGAGTCGACGAACACCAGCACCTTGTGCCGCGCGTACTTCACCAGCTCCGGGCGGTCGGTGCGGAACATCTCGAGAATGGCTGCCTCGGCCCGGTATTCGCGGTTGAGCCGGGTCAGCACGAACACCAGCAGCGGGAACACCACGACCACCAGCCAGGCGCCCTCGGTGAACTTCGCCACCGCGAAGATGCCCACCACGATCGTCGACAGGACCGCCGCGGACAGGTTGATCGTCAGCCGGTGCCGCCAGCCCGCTTCCCGATGGGTCAAGTGGTGCCTGGTCATCCCGTAACCGGCCATCGCGAACCCGGTGAACACGCCGATCGCGTAGAAGGGCACCAGCGCGTTGACCGAGCCACCGGTCGCGACCAGCAACGCCACCGACAGCGCGGTCAGGGTGATGATGCCGTTCGAAAACACCAGGCGGTGACCGCGTTTCGTCAACTGCCTGGGCAGGAAGCGGTCCTCGGCGACGAAGCTGGCCAACGCCGGGAACCCGTTGAAGCTGGTGTTGGCGCCGGTGAACAGGATGGCCGCCGTCGACGCCTGGACCATGACGAAGAAGATGTCGCCCACCACGCCGCCGCCGTAGACGGCGTGGCCGATCTGGGACAGCACCGAGGGGTATTCGGTCAGGTACGGGGTGGCGTGGGTGACGTGGGCCAGATAGGCGACCCCGGCCAGCAGGAAGCCCAGGATGCTGGCCATCGCGGTGAGCACCCGACGGGCGTTGCGGCCCTGCGGCTTTCGGAAGTAGTCCACCGTGTTGGAGATCGCCTCGACCCCGGTCAGCGACGAACCGCCGTTGGCGAAGGCCCGCAGCAACACCAGGATCGTCGCGCCCAGCACCAGCCCGTTGCCCTGATGGACCGGCACGGTCCCGGCCAGGTGCGCGGGATCGTAGATCGGCAGGTTGCCGATGACCGCGCGCACGACGCCGATCACGATGGTCAGGCCCACCATGACGATGAAGGAATAGGTCGCCACCGCGAACGGCATTCCCGCTTCCCGCAATCCGCGCAGGTTCGCGTAGCAGATGACGAGCACCACGCCGACCGTGATCGCCAGGCTGTAGGGGCCCAGCACGGGGATCGCCGACACCACCGCGACCGTCCCGGCGGCCGACTGCACGGCCACGGTCACCACGTAGTCGATCAGCAGCGCGGCGGCGGCGATCTGCGCCACCCGGGGGCCGAAATTGTCCCGGGCGACGATGTAGGAGCCGCCCGCGCGGGTGTAGGCCATGACGACCTGCCGGTAGGAGGCGGCCACCAGCACCAGGATGAGCAGGATGACGCCGGTGATGGGCAGCAGCAACAGGAACGCGGCCAGCCCCGCGTGCGGCAACAGCTCGATCAGGATCTGCTCGGGACCGTAGGCGACGGACGACACCGCGTCCGGCGAAAGTGCGCCCAGCGCAACACCATTGGACAACTTCTCGGACGCGATGTCCTCGGTGATCAGCGGCTTGCCCAGAAACACGCGCTTGGCCACATCCCCGAACGAGAGCGGGATGCGCAGGTTGCCGGTCGAACTGGTCACGAGCACCGTCCTTATGTGAGACGCCTCCGAGCATTGTGCACGCCCGCACGGCCGCCGGTGCGATCAGGCGAGCCGGTGCGATCAGGCGAGCCGGCGCACCGCGGCGGCGATGCGCTCGTCGTCGGCCGTCAGCGCGACCCGCACGTGCTGCGCGCCGCGCGGGCCGTAGAACTCGCCGGGCGCCGCCAGAATGCCGCGCCGCGCCAGCCAGGTGATCGTGTCCCGGCACGGCTCGCCGCGGGTGACCCACAGATACAGGCCGGCTTCGGAATGGTCGACGGCGAAGCCGGCCGAACGCAGCGCGGGCAACAGGGCGGCCCGGCGCCGTTCATAGCGCTGCCGCTGCGTCCGCTCGTGCGCGTCGTCGTCGAGGGCGGCCACCATGGCCGCCTGCACCGGCGTCGGCACCATCATCCCGGCGTGCTTGCGCACCGCCAGCAGCTCGGCGATCAGCTCGGCGTCCCCGGCGACGAAACCGGCCCGGTAGCCGGCCAGCGACGAGCTCTTGGACAGCGAGTGGATCGCGAGCAGCCCGGTTTGGTCGCCGTCGCAGACCTGCGGATGCAGGATCGACAGCGGCTGCGCGTCCCAGCCCAATCCCAGATAGCACTCGTCGGAGGCCACCAGGCAGCCCCGGTCGCGGGCCCATGCCACCACCTTGCGCAGATGATCGACGCCCAGCACCCGCCCGGTCGGGTTGCTCGGGGAGTTCAGGTAGTACAGCGCCGGGGATTGCGGGCCCACCTGGGTCAGCGAGTCCGCGCGCAGCACCCGCGCCCCGGCCAGCCGGGCGCCGACGTCATAGGTCGGATACGCCAGCTCGGGCACCACGATCAGGTCCGCCGGCCCCAGGCCCAGCAAGGTGGGCAGCCACGCGATGAGCTCCTTGCTGCCGATCACCGGCAGCACGCTGGCCTCGGTCAGCCCGACGACCCCGAACCGGCGGGCCAGGGCGGCCACCGCCGAGTCCCGCAGCCGGGCGGTGCCCGCGGTGGCGGGGTATCCGGATGCCGAGCCGGCGGCGGCCAGCGCCTGCTGGATCACGGGCGCCACCGGGTCGACGGGGGTGCCGACGGACAGGTCGACGATGCCGTCGGGATGCGAACCGGCCAGCGCCTTGGCCTCGGCCAGCGTGTCCCAGGGAAACTCCGGCAGGGCCGCCGAGACGGCCGGGCGACGCTTCCTGAGCTGGTGTGGCACCGGGCCGCTCAGTCGTCTTCGCCTTGCGGTGGCAGGTCCTTGACCACCTGCGGGTCGTTCTCGGTCAGCCCGACCTTGGCCGCCCCGCCGGGCGATCCCAGCTCGGCGAAGAAGTCGGCGTTGATCTGCGTGTACTGGCTCCACTGGTCCGGCACATCGTCTTCGTAATAGATCGCTTCGACGGGGCAGACGGGCTCGCACGCCCCGCAGTCGACGCATTCGTCGGGGTGGATGTAGAGCATCCGGGCGCCCTCGTAGATGCAGTCGACCGGGCACTCCTCGATACAGGCCTTGTCCTTGATGTCGACACAGGGTTCGGCGATCGTGTACGTCACAGACGTCTCCTCCATGTTCTAGTCCGTGCACTAGGGCTCAACGCGTGGGCTGCTGTTCAAGCTTTCACCGGCGCGTCGAGACCGCTTCCGGCGGAGCTTTCGGTTACTGATACTAGACGTTGCAGATACAGGTCAACCATTTGGCGCGCCCCTCGGGTTACCGATTTAAGACTGACAGTCTCGCAGCCCGCGCGCGGGCCCCGTTTCGCCCAGCGCGAACACCGTCGACACGCCGCTGACCTGCGCAGAGTTACGTCGACCCGGCGGTCTTCGATATCTGTTGCGGTGCAAGCACGCTCGCGGGGCCTGGTAATCTCAACCGAAAGACGGCAACCGCTGGGCAGATGTTCTCGCCGGAATAGCGGTGCATTGACTGGGGAAGGTGTCCACACATGAGGCTGTCGTTGAGCAAATTGGGCGTTGCGGTGGGCAGCGCGGCAGTGGCATTGACCGCCGCGGCCGGTGTCGCATCCGCCGACCCCATGGACGCGATCATCAACACCACCTGCAACTACGGGCAGGTGATCGCCGCGCTGAACGCGTCCGACCCGGCGGCTGCCCAGCAGCTGAACTCGTCGCCGATGGCGCAGTCCTACATCCAGCGGTTCCTGGCCTCCCCGCCGGCGAAGCGTCAGCAGATGGCCCAGCAGATCCAGGGCATGCCGGCCGCGCAGCAGTACATCAACGACATCAACCAGGTCGCGGTCACCTGTAACAACTTCTGAGCGCGCCGGGTCGCCGGAAGCCGTTCAGTAGCCGCCGAGCAGGCAGCGCACCCGTCCCAGGACCTGCGGTCCGACGCGGCTGCGGATGCGTGACGGGTCGGCGGGCCTGCGCCCCCACAGCAGCAGCACCCGCGCGGCCGCGTCGGTTTCCAGGGTGGCCGGGCCCTGCGGCTCGGCGAACCCGATGCTGATCCGCTCCGGATCGGCGTCCAGCACCACGTCGTCGGTGCCGTCGACGCGCAGCCGGGCTTCGACCCGCTCGCCGGGTTGCAGTTGCCTGGCCCCCTTCACCAGCAGCGGCCGGCCGACCGCGAGCACGCTGTGCGTGGTCATCCACGGCTCGGCCAGCCCCGCCTGGAAGGCCCCGCCGCTGTCGGAGTCCCCGGTGATGTCCCAGCCGTGCAGGACGAGTTCTTCGCGCATGTGCTCGGCGAACCACGGCACCTTCATGGTGCGGCCGGTCCAGGCCACGTCGGTGTCGGCGGGGATGGCTTCGGCGGCCTCCGCGACCTCGTTGAGGGTGGCCATCCGGTCGGCCAGCGCGTCCCACAGGTCGGCGTCGTTCAGGGCGCGCAGCGGGCCTTCCCGCTCCTCGAAACCGCGGGTGGCCACCGGCTCGCCCGCCAGGTGAGCGCCGAGCACCCGGGCCAGCTCCTCGGCGTTTCCGGCCTGGTGGACGACGACGTCGCGCACCGTCCAGGCCTCACACCAGGTGCCCGCGTCGGGACCGCGCCGTTGCGCCGCGTCGCAGAACGGACGCCACTCCGGAAATCGATCGTCGTCAATTCGTCGCTTCACGGTCTCGGGTATACCCGCCGGCTGTGACAGGAAAGCGAACTAGGCGGCCAGCGGGGTGTAGTCGGTGGTGCGCTGGCGCGCCGGGCGCCCGATGCCCTCGGCGATCGCGGTCAGCTCGGCCACGGTCTTGGCCGACCCGTGTTCGGAGCCGGCCATCCGGGAGATGGTCTCCTCCATCAGCGTGCCGCCCAGGTCGTTGGCGCCGCCGTTGAGCATCACCTGGGTGCGCTGCACTCCGAGCTTGACCCAGCTGGTCTGGATCTGGGAGATGCGGCCGTGCAACATGATTCGGGCCAGCGCGTGCACCGCCCGGTTGTCCCGATGGGTGGGGCCGGGACGGGCGGCGCCGGCCAGATACAGCGGCGAGCTCTGATGCACGAAGGGCAGCGGCACGAACTCGGTGAAACCGCCGGTGCGGTCCTGGATGTCGCGCAGCACGTTGAGGTGGCCCACCCAGTGCCGGGGGTTGTCGACGTGGCCGTACATCATGGTCGAGCTCGACCGCAGCCCCACTTCGTGTGCGGTGGTGACGATCTCGATCCACAGCGAGGTCGGCAGCTTGCCCTTGGTCAGCACCCAACGCACCTCGTCGTCGAGGATCTCGGCCGCGGTGCCGGGGATGGTGTCCAGCCCGGCCTCGCGCAGGCTGATTAGCCACTCCCTGATCGACAGCCCGCTCTTGGTCACCCCGTTGGCGATCTCCATCGGCGAGAACGCGTGCACGTGCATCGACGGCACCCGCGCCTTGACCGCGCGGACCAGATCGGCGTAGCCGGTGACCGGCAGTTCGGGGTCGATGCCGCCCTGCATGCACACCTCGGTGGCGCCGGCGACGTGCGCCTCCCAGGCGCGGTCGGCGACCTCCTCGGTAGACAGCGAGTACGCGTCGGCGTCGCCCTTGCGCTGCGCGAAGGCGCAGAACCGGCAGCCGGTGTAGCAGATGTTGGTGAAGTTGATGTTGCGGTTCACCACGAACGTCACGTCGTCGCCGACGGTGTCGCGGCGCAACGAATCTGCAAGGGCGGCAACGGCTTCCAGCGCCGGACCGTCGGCGGTGGCCAGCGACAGGTATTCGCTGTCGGTGCAGCCGGCCGGGTCGCGTTCGGCGGAGCGCAGCGCGGCGAGCACGTCGCTGTCCAGGCGTTCCGGCGCTCTGGCGCCCTGCGCGGCCAGCTCGTGCACGTGCGCGCGGATCGACTCCCAGTCGCCGAAGGCGCTGTCGATGTCGCTGCGGGTCTCGCTGTTGCGGCCCTGCGTGTCGATCGCCGCGTTGAGGTCGACGCGGCCCGAGGAGCCGACGTCGTCGGGTTCCTGCCACGGCAGCCCCACCGGATTGACGTCGCGGGCCAGACCGGTCACCGGATCGGCCAGCGCCCGGACATGCCCGGACACCCGCGGGTCGATCCAGGCCGCACCCGCCTGCACGTATTTGGGCTGCGCGGTCAGCCGCTGGACCAGCTCGTAGCCGGATTCGGCGGTGACGGCGGCCAATTCGTCCAACGCCGGCCACGGCCGCTCGGGGTTGACATGGTCGGGCGTCAGCGGTGACACACCACCCCAGTCGTCGATCCCGGCGGCGATCAGCGCCCGGCATTCGTCGCGGGACACCAGGTTCGGCGGGGCCTGAATCCGCATCCCGGGGCCCAGCATCAGCCGCGCCACCGCCACGGTCGCCAGGTAATCCTCGATGCCGGCGTCGGGGACCGCGGCCATGGCGGTGTGTTCCTTGGCCCGGAAGTTCTGCACGATCACTTCTTGCACATGGCCGAACTCCTTGTGCGACTTGCGAATCGCGTGCAAGGTGTCGGCGCGTTCGGCGAGTGTCTCGCCGATACCGACCAGCAGACCCGTGGTGAACGGAATCGACAACCGGCCCGCGTCGGTCAGCGTGCGCAGCCGCACCGCCGGGTCCTTGTCCGGGCTGCCGTAGTGCGCAAGGCCTTTCGTCTCGAACAGCCGCCGCGACGTCGTCTCGAGCATCATGCCCATGGACGGCGCCACCGGCTTGAGCCGCGCCATCTCCGACCAGCTCATCACGCCGGGGTTCAGGTGCGGCAACAGCCCGGTCTCCTCGAGCACCCGGATCGCCATCGCCCGCACGTAGGACAGCGTCGAATCGTAGCCGCGCGCCTCCAGCCACTCCCGCGCCTCGGGCCAGCGATCCTCGGGGCGATCGCCGAGGGTGAATAGCGCTTCCTTGCAACCGAGTTCCCCGCCGCGGCAGGCGATGTCGAGAATCTCGTCCGGCTCGAGGTACAGGCCCGCGCCTCGGGCGCGCAGTTTGCCCGGCACGGTGACGAAGGTGCAGTAGTGGCAGTTGTCCCGGCACAGGTGGGTGACCGGGATGAAAACCTTGCGCGAGTAGGTGATCGGCAGCCCGCCGCCCGGGCCGCGCCGGCCGGCCGACTCCAGGCCCGCGTCGCGGACCCGGGCCGCGCTGGCGCACAGGTCCGCCAGGTCGTCCCCGCGCGCGGTCATCGCGACCGCCGCCTCGTCGATGTTCAGCGCAACGCCATCTCGAGCCCGCCGCAACACCCGTCGTAACGCCGAGGCGGTCGCCTTCGGCGTGGCCCGCGATGAGGCCCTGGCCGGAACCACAGGATCAGGTAGGGCGGTAGGCTCCTCGCCCGGAGTCAACAGCACCTTGGTGTAACTTCCCCACGATCGAATTTCATCCGCGCGTCCCAACATGTGAAATCGTGGCACCCGTGACGGGTCCCGGATGGGCAACTGTCAACAGTAGCGCCACGCCCACACCGGCACGCGGGCGACATCCCGGCCCGGAACACGGCGACTCAGCCGCCGCGGCCGCGCCGCCACAGCACCCAGACCGGCGGCGCCACCCCGAGCACCAGCAGCAGCAGGGCCCCGTAGGCCATCACCCCGCGGCCGCCCAGGATGACGTCGTCGGCCGGGCCGCCCATGCTGATCACCGCGACGGTCAGCAGCCAGGTCCACAGCGGCAGCGCGACCAGCCGCGGTGATCGGGTCCAGCGCCCGGCGGCCCACACCAGCGCCGCGTTGAGCAGCCCGGAAATCAATCCGCTGATGGGAAAGGGAACCGTCCCGATATACAAAGGCAGCAGCAGGGCCCCGGCCAGTGCGGAGAGAACGCCGTCGACCGCCAACAGCGCCAGGACAACGAAACGAATCGCGGGGTCTGTCGCGCCGCTGTCTTCACCGGACGCGACGCGCGGCTTGGTTTCGGTCAGGTCGGAACGCTGTCGATGTTGGAGAGTATCGAGCCGATAACCCACTGCAGGCTGTCGAGCCGGTCCTGCCAGTGCTGCTGATTAGGGTCCAGGTCGGGGTCCATGCGAATTCCTTCCGTGGCTGCCTGATTGGCAGCCTACCGCCTGGGGGCGGCGCCGAATTCCAGGCCCGCGAGCAGATCCGTCTCCCAGCCGCGCTCGTCGCGCGCGCCGGCCGCGCCGGCGACCAGGACGTAATGCTCCTCGTCCAGGATGGGCAGGGCCACGTTGTTGGACAGCGCGCAGGCGCGGCCGGTCGGCCCGACGACCACCTGGGTGGCGTGCGCGGCCAGCGCCGCCCGCTTGGCCGCCCAGGCGTGCGGGCCCGCCGCGACGACGGCGTCGATGTGGTCGTCGGCGTAGCCGAAGGTGAACTGCTCCGCCGAGGGCATCGACCAGTCCGGCCGCAGGTCCTCGGGCGTCAGCGCCTGCACGGCCGCCTCGAACGGCCGGGTCGCGAACACCGACCAGTAGAACTTGGGTACCGCCCACGGCTCGCCCGGGAAGTCGCCGGCGCCGGCCGCGGCCACGGCGGCCGTCGTCACGGTGTGCACGTGGACGTGGTCGGGGTGGCCGTACCCGCCGGCGGGGTCGTAGCCGACGACGACGTGCGGGCGCTGCTCGCGAATGACGGCCACCAGCGCGCCGACGGCCTCGCGCTCGTCGGCGTCGATGAATCGCTGCCGGCGCCGCTTGGGGGTGCCGGGCATGCCGGAATCGCGCCAGCGGCCCGCGCCGCCCAGATAGCACGGTTCGCCGACGCCCAGCTCCCGCAGCGCGGCGGTCAGTTCGCCGATCCGGTAGCCGCCGAGCTGGTCGGCGCGATCGACGGCGAGTTCGGCCCACCGCTCGCCGATCACCTCGCCCTCTTCGCCCAGCGTGCAGGTCACCACCCGGACGTCCGCGCCGGCCGCGGTGTAGTGCGCGATGGTGGCGCCGGTGCCCAGGCTCTCGTCGTCGGGATGCGCGTGGACGAACAGCAGCCGCGGCGTCTCAGCCATGCAGCGCACCCTACCGGCCGCCGTGGTGCGGTTGCTGCGCCGGGAAGCAGCAGATAGGAACGCGCACGGCTACTATCAAGAAATGCCCCAGCTGACCGACCGGACCGGCAGCCGAAGCCGTCGGCGCGGCGAGGTCCTCGAACGCGCCCTCTACGAGGCCACCCTGGCCGAGCTGACGGAAGTCGGTTACGGGGGCCTGACCATGGAGGGCATCGCGGCGCGGGCCCACACCGGCAAGGCCGCGCTCTACCGGCGCTGGGACACCAAGTGCGAACTGGTGCACGCCGCTTTGGTTTTCGCGCTGCCGCCGGTGCCCGAGCTGCGGTCCGGCCGGTCGGCCCGGGAGAACCTGCTGGCGATGTTCACCGCGCAGCGCGACCTGCTGGCCGGCAAGACCGCGTTTCCCGGCATCGAGGTCATCCAGCAGCTCTTGCACGAGCCCGAGATGCGGGCCATCTTCGCCGACGCGGTGGTCCGGCCGCGGCTGAAGATCGTGGAGTCGATCCTGCAGTCCGCCGTGCAGGACGGCGACCTCGATCCGAAGTCGATCACCCCGCTCACCGCTCGCATCGGGTCGGCGTTGATCAACCAGCATTTCCTGCTGAACGGGTCGCCGCCGAACCGGCGGGAACTGGCCCTGATCGTCGATACCGTGATCCCGCCGCGGGGTTCGGACCGCGCCGCCGACTAGCTACGGCCCGGTCTTGGTCCATTGGCCGGCGTCACCGACGATGCCGACCGGGACCGCGCCGGACAGGCTGACGTTCTGCACGCTCGGGCCGGCCGCCACGATGGTGGTGTCCTGCAGGATCGGCAGCACCGTGGACATGTTCCACAGTCGCGGTTCGACCGCGGTGATCACGTCGTTGATGTTCTTGGTGCCGTTGAGGGCGGCGTCGATGTTGGACTGGATGCTGCGATCGCAGATGCCGGTGAGGTTGGACGGCGCCTGTACCAGGGCATTGGGGTCGGCGGGCCGGCTCGGCGGTGGTGTCGAGGTGGGGGTTGCCGACCTGGTGGCCGGTCCGGTCGACGGGGCGGGCCCGCCCGGGGCGGGCGACGTGGGCGTCGGCTCGGTGGAGGCCGGCACCTGGGTGGACTGCAGCGCCGGACAGCCGTAGCGGGCGGCCAGCCGGGTGGCCAGGTTGCCGCCCGCCTGATGCCATCCGACGATCGCGTCCACCCGGTTGTCGTTCAGCGCGTCGCGGTAGAGGGTGACCGGGTCCAGCGCCAGCACGGTGGCGGCGATGCCGACGTTGCGCAGCTGGTCGGCGGCGGTGTTGGCCACCGCCACCGCGGTCGGGTCGTTGGCCGCCACCCCGATGGCCAGCGAGAGCTGTTGGCCGTCCTTGCTGATCCGGCCCCGGATGACCTCGGGCGGCCCGGTGTTGGGCGGACCCGGGGCGGGCGTCGCCGGTGAGGCCGACGTGTTGGGCTCCACCTTGTACCCGGCGCCTTCCAGCAACGCCAGCGCCGCCGGTGTCGTCATCGCCGGCGGGGCGGTCGGCTCGTAGCCGGGGTCGCTGGGCGCCCGGATCTGGGCCTGGTCCAGGGTGACGGTGTTGTCGCTGCCCGCGCCCACCGCCGCGAGCAGGTCGACGTCGAGCAATCCCAGGATCGCCTTACGCACTTGCGTGTCGGCAAGTTTGGGCTGGGTGGCGCGCAGCGTGAGCTGCATGACCCGCGGTGTGACGATCCGGGCGGTCCGCACGTCGGGGATGGCGGACAGCTGCGCGAACGCCGCCGAGCCGCCGTGCACCTGCGCCACCTGGGTGTCGCCGTTGCGCACCGAATCGGCAAGGGCCGCAGGCGCTCCCGCGCGCCGGAACAGGATGAGCCCGGGCTTGGCCGGGGGCCCCCAATAGCGGTCGTTGCGGGCGATCAGGATCTCGTCGCGCTGCGGGTCGATGCTCTCCACCCGGAACTGCCCGCCGGTGACCGGAAGCGCCCGGGCCAGACCGGCGGCGAAACCGCCGGGCACGTCCTTGACGATGTGCGCCGGAAGGATGTTGTTGAACAACTCTTTCCACGCCGGGTAGGGCTCGGAGAAGGTGACCACCGCCTGCTTGCCGCCTTCCAGCGACTGCACGCCGGTGATCAGGTCGTAGCCGGCCGGGTCGACGACCCCGGGCTGGCTGACCATCTGGTGCCACAGATACCAGAAGTCGTCGGCGGCGATCGGGGCGTTGTCGGTCCACTGCGCCTCGGGCCGGATCTTGTAGGTCACCGTGAACGGGTTCTGGCTCGTCACCTCCGCGGACACCAACAGGGTCGGGTCCATCTCCCAGCGGGAGCCGGTGGGCGTGTTGGGATCGGGCACCGGCCGGAACGCGCTGGGCAGCACCAGCGCGCTGATCGCCGCGTTGACCGGGGACAGGTCGGAGAGCAGGTGCGGATTGAAGCCCGCCCCGATCGAGTCGATGCCCATGATGATCTGGCTGACCCGGGGCGGCGGCGGCACCGAATTGTGCGGCGTGTCGGTGCTCTGCGGGGCCGGCGGCGGGTTGACCGTGCACGCCGAAAGCACCAGGCCGACCACCGAAACCAGGCCGCCGAGCACCATGAACACCCGGCGCACTCGTCTCGGCACGCTGATCAGGGTATCGAGCAGCCGCACAGCAGCCCGTCCGACCACCAGTGGTTCAGCCCCGGGCCTTGGCGCGGGCCCGGCTGCGCGCCCGCGAGGTGGCGTCCAGCTCGACCTTGCGCACCCGCACGATCTCCGGAGTCACCTCGACGCATTCGTCGGCCGCGCAGAATTCCATGGCCTGCTCCAGGTCCAGCTCGAGCGGCTTGGCCAGCGTCTCGATGACATCGGCGGTCGAGGACCGCATGTTGGTCAGCTTCTTCTCCCGGGTGACGTTGATGTCGAGATCCTCTGCGCGCGGGTTGATTCCGACGACCATGCCCTCGTAGGTGTCCTGGCCGGGTTCGACGAAGAACTGGCCGCGGTCGGCGAGCTGGATCATGGCGAACGGCGTGATGGTGCCGGCGCGGTCGGAGACCAGCGACCCGGTGTGGCGGGCCCGGATCTCCCCCGCCCACGGCCGGTAGCCGTCGAACACGGCGTTGGCGATGCCGGTGCCGCGGGTGATGGTGAGGAAGTCGGTGCGGAAGCCGATCAGCCCGCGGCTGGGCACGATGAAGTCCATGCGGACCCAGCCCGCCGCGTGGTTGGTCATCTCCTCCATGCGGCCCTTGCGGGCGGCCATCAGCTGGGTGATGGCGCCGACGAACTCCTCGGGGCAGTCGATCGTCATCGCCTCGAACGGCTCGTGCAGCTGGCCGTCGATGGTGCGGGTCACCACCTGCGGCTTGCCGACGGTGAGCTCGAAGCCCTCCCGGCGCATCTGTTCGACCAGCACGGCCAGGGCGAGCTCGCCGCGGCCCTGCACCTCCCAGGCGTCGGGCCGGCCGATGTCGACGACCCGGATGCTCACGTTGCCGACCAGCTCCTGGTCCAGCCGGTTGCGGACCAGCCGGGCGGTCAGTTTGTGGCCGGGCACCTTGCCGGCCAGCGGCGAGGTGTTGGTGCCGATGGTCACCGAGATCGCCGGCTCGTCGACGGTGATCCGGGGCAGCGCGTGGGCGTGGTCGGGGTCGGCCAGGGTGTCGCCGATCATGATCTCGGGCAGCCCGGCCACCGCGACGATGTCGCCGGCGATCGCCTCGTCGGTGGGGCTGCGCTCGACGCCCTCGGTGGCCAGCAGTTCGGTGATCTTGGCGCTGGTGATCACCGGCAGCCCGTCGACCTCGCGCATCCAGGCCACCTGTTGGCCCTTGCACAGTTTGCCGTTGTAGATGCGGATCAGGGCGAGCCGGCCCAGGAAGGTCGACGCGTCGAGGTTGGTCACCAGCGCCTGCAGCGGCGCCTCCGGGTCGCCCGACGGCGCCGGGATGTGCTCGAGCAGCACGTCGAACAGCGGGTCGAGGTTCTCCCCGGCGGGCACCTCGCCGTCGGCCGGTTGCTCGGTGCTCGCAACGCCGGCGCGGCCGGAGGCGTACAGCGTCGGCAGGCCCAGCGCGTGCTCGGCGGCCTTGGCGGCCTCGTCGTCCAGGTCGGAGGCGACGTCGAGCAGCAGGTCGTGGCTGGCCTCCACCACCTCGGCGATCCGGGCGTCCGGCCGGTCGGTCTTGTTGACCACCAGGATCACCGGCAGGTGCGCGGCCAGCGCCTTGCGCAGCACGAACCGGGTCTGCGGCAGCGGCCCCTCCGAGGCGTCGACCAGCAGCAGCACCCCGTCCACCATGGACAGCCCGCGCTCCACCTCGCCGCCGAAGTCGGCGTGCCCGGGGGTGTCGATGACGTTGATGACCGTGACGCTGCCGTCGGGGTGGTGGCGGTGCACGGCGGTGTTCTTGGCCAGGATGGTGATGCCCTTTTCCTTCTCCAGGTCACCGCTGTCCAGGATGCGCTCCTGGGTGTCGTCGCCGCGGTGGTGCAGCGCCCCGGACTGCCGCAGCATCGCGTCCACCAGGGTGGTCTTGCCGTGGTCGACGTGGGCGACGATGGCGACGTTGCGAAATGGCACGTCGGAGATTCTGGCAGCGCGGGGCCACCGATAGCGAACCGGCTGGATAACCCGGGCCGCTCGGGTCCGCTCGTCGAGTGTGAATCCTGGGCGTTTCAGTGTGCATCCTGGGCGGGCCCCATCGGCGTGTCGCCTACCTGGCTGCACACTGAACGCCGGGGCGCGCTGTCTTACCAGCCGCGGCGGCGCGGCGCCGTGCCCACCAATTGGTCCTTGGCCGCCACCTCGCGGCTGCGGTAGACGATGTAGGGCCGGAACAGGTAGACGACCGGGGCGCTGAACACGTGCACCAGCCGAGTGAACGGCCACAGCGTGAACAGCACCATGCCGATCAGGGCGTGCAACTGGTAGTCCAGCGGCGCGTTGACCATCACCTCGCCGTGCGGCTGCAGGATCCAGATGCGGCGGAACCACAACCCCACGGTGTAGCGGTAGTGGAACTCCCCGCCGTGCGGGCCGGTGCCGATCAGGTCGCAGTACAGGCCGACCACGATGGCCAGCACCAGCACCACGTACATCACCTTGTCGCTGCGGGTGGTGGCCGCCGACACCGCCGGGCGGGTGAAGCGGCGGTAGATCAGCAGCCCGACGCCGGCCAGGGTGGCGAAGCCGGCGGCCGACCCGGCGATGACGGCCTGCATGTGGTAGAGGTGGTCGCTCATCTTCAGCATGTGCGTCACCCGCGGCGGGATGAACAACCCCATCACGTGTCCGGCGAACACGGCCAGGATGCCGAAGTGGAAGATCGGGCTGGCGATGCTCAGCAGCCGCGACTCGTAGATTTGCGACGACCGCGACGTCCAGCCGAACTTGTCGTAGCGGTAGCGCCACCAGGTGCCCACGATCAGCACCGACAGCGTGACGTAGGGCGAGATGTCCCAGAACAGGACGTTGCTAAACACCGGGGGTTCCTTCGGCTCGAGGTGGCACGGTCAAGGTAAACGGTTGCAGCCCAACGGCTTCCGCGGGCGGGCCGGCCTCTAACAGTTGACGGGCCAGCCGCTCGGCGCGGCGCGCCTCCTGATCGGTTGCCGCGGGCAGGGTCTGGCAGACGGCCGCGACGGCCGGCTCGTACGGCGACTTGGCGTCGGCCAGGGCGCAGCGCAGCACGTCGATCGGCACCCGATGCGCGATCAACAGCCGCCGCCCGGCGTCGGGGTCGACGGTGGCGGCGAATTCGAGCACCACGGTCAGGTGGTCGGGCGCCTCGTTGCTGGGCGGCTGCACGCCCGCCTCGCGGTAGGCGGTGGCGAAGGCCAGCATCTCGCGGCCGCGGTTGCGGGTGTCCCCGGCGGTCCAGTAGGTCAGGTACATGGTGGCGCGCCGGCGCATGTCGAAGGTCGCGACGTAGTCCATGGCCGCGGCCATCGGTTCGCGGCCGCGCAGCGCCGCGGCCGTCTGCCCGAGCAGCGCGCCGGCCGGGCCGCTGACATGGCCGAGCAACTCTTCCACGGTGTCCAGCCTCCCGCCGAACCCGTCGTCGGGGTAGGCCAGCAGCAGCGACGCCGCCTGCCACACCAGGCGATCCTGCATCACCCGGCTGCTGGAGCGCTCCCGCAGCGCCGACAGCAGCCTCATCGCCGCTGCGCCTCGGGGAACATGCCGGCGGGCACCTGGCCGCCGTCCCAGTTCAGCAGGTTCACCCGCGGCCGGGTGCTGCCGGGCTCTGCCTCGGTGGGGCCGCCGCGCTGCTTGAGGGCGTGGAAGGTCTCCACGGTCACCGGCTCCGACTCGTACATGCCCGGCCCGCCGTCGCCGGTCAACGAGCAGCCCATCTGCTCGAGGTCGCGGGCCTGCGGCGCGAACGCCGTCGGGATGACATAGCGCTCTTCGTATTTCGCGATGGCCAGCAACCGGTACATCTCGTAGATCTGTTCCTCGGTCATGCCCACCGAATGCGGGATGTGCGGCTGGGTTTCGCGGCCGAGGTTGATGTCGCGCATGTAGGAGCGCATCGCCGCCAGCCGCCGCAACACGCCCTCGACCACCGCGGTGTCACCGGCGGTGAACAGCTCGGCCAGGTATTGCATCGGGATGCGCAGCGCGTCCAGCGCGCCGAACAGGTTGCCCAGGTCCTCGCCGTCGTGGCCGTCGCGGCTGACCGCGTCGACCACCGGCGACAGCGGCGGGATGTACCACACCATCGGCATGGTCCGGTATTCCGGGTGCAGCGGCAGCGCCACCCGATAGGTGTGGATCAGCGCGTACACCGGGGAACGCTGCGCGGCCTCGATCCACTCGTCGGGAATGCCCTGCGCCCGCGCGCCCGCGATGACGTCAGTGTCGTTGGGGTCCAACAGGATATCGCACTGCGCCCGGTAGAGGTCGGTGTCGTTTTCCACCGACGCCGCCTCGAGTACCCGGTCCATGTCGTAGAGCACCACACCCAGATAGCGCAGCCGGCCCACGCAGGTCTCCGAGCAGATGGTGGGCAGCCCCACCTCCATCCGCGGATAGCACAGCGTGCACTTCTCGGCCTTGCCCGTCTTGTGGTTGAAATACACCTTCTTGTAAGGACATCCGGACACACACATCCGCCAGCCGCGGCAGCGGTCCTGATCGACCAGCACGATGCCGTCCTCGCTGCGCTTGTACATCGCGCCCGACGGGCACGAGGCCACACAGGACGGGTTGAGGCAGTGCTCGCAGATCCGGGGCAGGTAGAACATGAAGGTCTGCTCGAGCGAGAGTTTCACCTCTTCGCTGACCTTCTTCAGGATCGGGTCCTCGGCCAGGATCTCCGGCGACCCGGCCAGGTTGTCGTCCCAGTTCGGTCCCCAGGACACCTTCATCGGCTCGCCGCTGATCAGGCTTTTCGGCGCGGCCGTTGGGAAGGTGTCACCGGCGGGTGCGGTGGTCAGGTTCTCGTACTCGTAGGTCCACGGCTCGTAGTAGTCGCCGATCACCGGCAGCTTGGGATTGGCGAAGATGCGCAGCAGCTTTTGGAAACGGCCGCCGTCACGCAATCGCAGCCGGCCCCGCTTGTCGCGGATCCAGCCGCCACGCCACCGCTCCTGGTCCTCGTAGGTGCGCGGATAGCCTTGTCCCGGACGGGTTTCGACGTTGTTGAACCACACGTATTCGGTGCCCGACCGGTTGGTCCAGGCCTGCTTGCAGGTCACCGAGCAGGTGTGGCAGCCGATGCACTTGTCGAGGTTCATCACCATCGCCAGCTGCGCCATGACCTTCATGTCAGTACACCACCTCTTGGCTGCGACGACGGACGATCGTCACCTCGTCGCGCTGGTTGCCGGTCGGTCCCAGGTAGTTGAACGCGAACGCGTGCTGGGCGTACCCGCCGGCCAGGTGGCTGGGCTTGATCCGCACCCGGGTCAGCGCGTTGTGGTTGCCGCCGCGCTTGTCGTTGGTTTCGGTGCGCGGGGTGTCCACGGTGCGCTCCTGGACGTGATAGACGTACACCACCCCGTCGGGCATCCGGTGGCTGACGATGGCCCGGCACACGTAGATGCCGTTGGCGTTGACTGCCTCGACCCAATCATTGTCGCGCACTTGGATTTTCGCCGCGTCTCCCGGGCTCATCCACATGGTTGGGCCGCCGCGGGACAGCGACAGCATGTACAGGTTGTCCTGGTAGGTGGAGTGGAACGACCACTTCGAGTGCGGGGTCAGATACCGCACGGTGAGCTCGATTCCGTCCTCGCATGCGCCCAGCCGCGGCTGGCCGAACAACCGCGCCATGTCCAGCGGCGGTCGGAACACCGGCAGATGCTCGCCGAGTTCCTCGACCCAGTCGTGCGCCAGGTAGAAGTGCATCCGTCCGGTCAGCGTGTGGAACGGCTTGAGGTTCTCGATGTTGATGGTGAACGGCGCATACCGGCGGCCACCCGTCTCGCTGCCCGACCATTCCGGGCTGGTGACCACCGGAACCGGCCGCGCCTGGGTGTCGGCGTAGCTGATGCGCTTGTCCTCGCTGCCCTCGGCCAGATGCACCAGCCGCTGCCCGGTGCGTTTCTCGAGCTCGTGGAAACCCTCGACCGCCAGCCGGCCGTTGGTGGTGCCCGACAGCAACAGCAGCACGTCGGCCATCCGCGCGGCGGTCGTGATGGCCGGGCGGCCCGCCGCCACACCGGATTTCAGCACCCCGAACCGGGCGGCCAATTCCTCGACCTCGCGGAACGGATGCACGGTGACGCCCTTGGTGGTCAACCCGAACTTGTCGACCAGCGGGCCGAGCGTGCGCCACTTGTCGTAGACGGCGGCGTAGTCGCGCTCCACCACGGTGAGCTTGCCCATGGTGCGTCCGGGCACCGGCGTCGCCCCGCTGCGCAGCCAATCGTGTTCGGCGCCATCGGGATAGGCCATCGCGTCGGGTGTGTCGTGTTGCAGCGCGGTGAGCACCACGTCGGTGCGGGTGCCCAGGTGCTCCTTGGCCATGGTGCTGAACGCGCGGGCGATAGCGCCGAAAGCGTCGAAGTCCGAACGGGTTTCCCAGGGCGGGTCGGTCGCCGCGCTGAACGCGTGCACATACGGGTGCATGTCGGTGCTGGAGATGTCGGCCTTCTCGTACCAGGTCGCCGCCGGCAGCACCACGTCGGACACCAGCGTCGTCGAGGTCATCCGGAAGTCGATCGACATCATCAGGTCGAGCTTGCCCTCGGGGATGTCCGCCCCGCAGGTCACGTCGACGGGCCGCACCCCGTCCTCGGGCGGCACCGCCGACGCGTTGGAGTCGGTACCCAGCAGATGCCGCAGGAAGTATTCGCCCCCCTTGCCCGACGAACCGATCAGGTTGGCGCGCCACACGGTCAGCACCCGCGGCCAGTTGACGGGGTTGTCCGGATCGGTCACCGCGAGTTTGAGGTTGCGGCGGCCGAGCTGCTCGGCGACGTAGTCGGCGACATCGCGGCCGGCGGCGCGCGCCTCGTCGGCGACGTCCAGGCTGGACCGGTCGAACTGCGGGTAGTACGGGCTCCACCCCATCGCCACCGCCGAGGCCAGCAGGTCCATGGTGTGCCTGCCGGCGAACCGGCCCCGGCCCACCGGGCTGGCCAGCTTGTCCGCCCCGTAGCCGTCGTACCGCCATTGATCCGTGTGGGCGTACCAGTACGAGGCGCCGGGCACCTGGCGCGGCGGGCGCACCCAGTCCGTCGCCATCGCCATGGTCTGAAATCCGGTGAGCGGGCGCACCTTTTCCTGGCCGACGTAGTGCGCCCAGCCGCCGCCGTTGCGGCCCATCGACCCGGTCAGCATCAGCAGCGCCAGCACCGCGCGGTAGATCGCATCGCTGTGGAACCAGTGACAGATGCCGCCGCCCATGATGATCATGGAGCGGCCGCCGGATTCCTCTGCGCTGCGCGCGAATTCCCGCGCCACCCGGGTGGCCTGGGCGGCCGACACGCCGGTGATCGCCTCCTGCCAGGCCGGGGTGTTCTGCTGGGTCGCGTCGTCGTAGCCGGTGGGCCATTCGCCGGGCAGCCCCGGCCGCGCCACCCCGTATTGGGCGAGCATCAGGTCGAAGACCGTGCACACCAGGTGTTTACCGACGCGGCGCACCGGGACGCCGCGCGCCACGGTCGTCCCCTCGCCGTCGACGGTGTCGAAGCTGGGCAGGTGCACCAGCGCCGTCTCCCCGTCCTCGGTCGGGGCGGCCCGCACACTGAGCGCCGGCACCAGGTCGCCCAGGTCCAGGTTCCACTTCCCCACGCCCGACTCGCCGTACCGGAAGCCCAGCGAACCATGCGGCACCGCAACCGAATTGGTGGTCTCGTCGAGCAGCGCGGGCTTGAGCGCCGCATTCTCGACCGCTTCGCCGAGGTCGGCCGCGGTGAGGTTCTTGCCGGGCACCAGCATGTCGCCGCGCTCTTCGAGCTTGATCAAGAACGGCAGATCGGTGTAGCGGCGGGCATAGTCGGTGAAGAACGGAACCTGTTTTTGCACATAGCATTCCGAGAGGATGACGTGACCCATCGCCATCGCCAGGGCCCCGTCGGTGCCGGCGGCGCAGGGCATCCACTCGTCGGCGAACTTGGTGTTGTCGGCGTAGTCCGGGCTGACGGTGACCACCTTGGTGCCGCGGTAGCGCGCCTCGGCCATCCAGTGCGCGTCGGGCGTGCGGGTGATCGGGACGTTGGAGCCCCACATCATCAAATACGCCGCGTCCCACCAGTCCCCGGATTCGGGGACGTCGGTCTGGTCGCCGAACACCTGGGGCGAGGCCACCGGGAGGTCGGCATACCAGTCGTAGAACGAGGTCATCGGGGCGCCGATCAGCTCGAAGAACCGGGAGCCGGCGGTGTAGGACACCATCGACATCGCCGGGATCGGCGAGAATCCGGCCACCCGGTCGGGGCCGTAGGTCTTGATGGTGTGCACGTGGGCGGCGGCGATCAGCTCGGTGGCCTCGGCCCAGGTGATCCGGACCAGTCCACCCTTGCCGCGGGCCCGCTGGTAGCGGCGGCGGCGCTCGGGGTCGGCCTGGATGTCGGCCCAGGCCAGCACCGGATCGCCGAGGCGTGCCTTGGCTTCCCGGTACATCTCGACCAGGACGCCGCGGGCGTACGGGTAGCGCACCCGGGTGGGCGAGTAGCTGTACCAGGAAAACGACGCGCCGCGGGGGCAGCCCCGCGGCTCGTACTCGGGCCGGTCCGGACCCACCGACGGGTAGTCGGTCTGCTGGGTCTCCCAGGTGATGATGCCGTCCTTGACGTAGATCTTCCACGAGCACGACCCGGTGCAGTTCACCCCGTGCGTGGAGCGAACCACCTTGTCGTGGCTCCACCGGTCGCGGTAGAACACGTCGGCCTCGCGGCCGCCCTGCCGGGTCACCGTGCGCAGGTCGGCGGAGAACTCGCCCGGCGTGAAGAACCGCCCGCTGCGCTCCAGCAGCTCCTCGAGCACTCCACCGACGTGGGGTGTGGCAGTCAAGAAGTACTCCTCCTGGTCGATAGCGTCACGCCGCGAGCTGGGCACGCTCTCAGTTGTGACCGGCGGGGTGGACCCACCCGTCCACACCAGCCCGGATCGGCTCATCCGTCGGCATTTCAGGCCCGCGGGCTGGGGGCGATACGGGCCCAGCATAGGCCGCCGCCGCCGCGGCGAGGGCGCGCGACCGGCTGGCAAAACACCAGGTGAGCCGCGCCGGTATGCGGGCAGCGGGAAGCCTGCCGGTCCGGCACCGAAGCCGGGACGGCACGGTCGGAACAAGCACTCGGCTCGCTATCGGCACGCACATCCAGGGCAGACTCGTGTGGCGTCGTTATTACAAGTCATATTGTTCTATTCAGTTCACTGCGACGACCTGCAACACGGCTGTGCGTCAGCTGCCGGAAGTCTGTGGACTTGGTTAAAGGACCCGCGCCAGGTCGCCCAGCCAGCCGCGATCGGCCGGCACCCAGTCGAGGTCGTGCAGCTGCGCCGCGGTGATCCAGCGCAGGGCCCGATGGTCGCGCGCGTCCGGTCGGCCGCGCAGCAACCGCACCCGGTAGGCGCGCAGCGTCATCCCACCGTCGACCGCGATGTCCCCGCCGAGCCGGTCGCCCACCGCGATGTCGCCGACCCGCAGACCCAGCTCCTCGGCCAACTCGCGGGCCAGCGCGTCGCGCTCGGTCTCCCCGGGCGCGACCTTGCCGCCGGGGAGTTCCCAGCGCCCGGCCAACTCCGGCGGGCGGGCGCGCTGGGCCACCAACAGGCGCGAGCCGCGGATGAGGGCCCCGGCGACCACGATCTGGGTCGGCATGGCCAGTGACGGTATACCGTCGGCGCGCACGCCGCCCGCCTTACCCGCGCAGCACACCCAATTCCCTTGCCGCACAACAACTCTCTTACGGTTTCGCGGAGACCGTGGAATACTTGACGGTGGCCGGTGTGGCCTCTGCCAGGCACTTTTGCAGAATGGGGGTTGGCACATGATCACCGAACCCGCAACGGCGTTCTCACGCGTGTTCCGGGGCTATGACCCCGCCGCGGTCGATGCGTACGTCGAGGCGTTGCTGGCCAAGCAGAAGCTTCTGATCGACGAAGTTCAGAACCTCAGGGCGCAGCGAAACGAATCCGGCGACCAATTGGCCGCGCTGCGGATCGAAGTCGCCTGCCTCAAGGACGAGGTCGCCCACCTCTCGGACACCTCGCCGACACCGTACGCGATCCAGCATCGGATGACGAAGATGCTGCGCCGCACGCTCGAGGAGATTTCCCGGATGCAGGCCGAGGCGCAGGCCGAGGCGGAGTCGATGATCGCGGCGGCCGCGGCGCAGGTCGAAGCATCGCATCGAGAGCACCAAGAGCTGTTGGCGGACATGGCCGCACAGCGAGAGGCGTTGGAAACGGAGCGCGAGGAAGCCAAGAAGGATCTCGAGGCCGAACTCGCGACGATGCGTGCGGAGGCCCAAGCGGCGATCGACGAGGCGCGCCAGGAAGCTGAGCGTGAGTGTGCGCGGCTCCTCGCCGAGGCGAAGCAGAAGGCCGATGATCTCGATGAGCGGGCACGGCGCACGGTCGAGGAAGCGAATCAGCAACGCATCATGATCTTGGAGGAACTGATGGACGTGGCCCGCGACCTCCAAGGTCTTCCGGCCAGCCTGGAATCCGCCTATCAGGAACGAACGAGCCCTTCGGAAGCCAGCGTCGTGGTGCCCTTGGACCCGAAGAATCAGGCGCCGGGTCCCGCGGTCGCCTCGTAGTCGACCGGCCGCTGGGGTTCACCGCTCTTTCGCGACGTGTCCTGTACATCTGGTGACGGGAAACTAAGCTGGGGCGTGGTGGACGGTGGACCCGGCACCCCTACCGCAAAAGCGCCTTGAGGACAGAGCTATGGCTGTGTTAACGGATGAGCAAATCGACGCCGCACTGCCCGATCTGGACGGATGGGAGCGTGCCGACGGCGCGCTGCGGCGGTCGATCAAGTTTCCCAGCTTCCTGGACGGCATCGACGCCGTGCGCCGGGTAGCCGAGCACGCGGAAAGCAAGGATCACCACCCCGACATCGACATTCATTGGCGGACAGTGACTTTCGCGCTCGTCACGCATTCCGAGGGCGGTATCACCCAAAACGACGTCGACATGGCGCGCGACATCAACGGCATCGTCGGCAGCTAGCCCTCGCCTGCCCTCGCCTGCGCCGGCGGCGGTCACGCTGGCGTGACGCTCGCCGGCGGCGGTCACGCTGGCGTGACGCTCGGCGCGGTGACCTGGTGACCGGCGCGGCGGCCGGCGGCCGCGATCCAGACCAACGTCGCTACCGCCGCGACGATGTAGACCAACCCCGCCCAGGCCAGATACCACGGCCGGCCGATCTGCCAGATGTTCGGTTGCGCGAAGCTCAACAACCACGGCACCCCGATGACGGTCAGCGCCAGCCAACCCCACCCCACGAGGCGCGCGCCGCGCCAGGCGCGCACCGGGCCGTGGATCGCCCAGATCATCAGCGGCACCAGCCACACCCAGTGGTGTGTCCAGGAGATCGGCGAGAGCAGCAGCCCGAACACCTCCACCACGATCAACCTGCCCAGCCGGTCGGAGCGGTCGAGTGCGCGCCAGGCCAGCACGGCCAGCACCGCGGTGCCCGCGACGGCGGTCACCAGCAGCGGGCCGAATCCCACGTCGTGACCCAGGATTCGGGAGAGACCGCCGCGCCAGGACTGATTGAACGAGGTGGCGATGGGGCCGACCCGGTGGGCGTCACCGAGCAGCTCGGTGAAGTAGTAGCGCGTCTGGTCGCCGACGACGAAGACCGAAATCCCAATGGTGGCAAGGAATATGACGGCTGAGAACACCGTCGCGGCCCACCGCCGGGCACCGGCCAGGTACACACCGGAGACTGCGGGAGTCAACTTGATGCCGGCCGCCAATCCGACCAGCAGACCCGACACCCACCATCGCGTGCTGTAGACCGCCCACAGCACCGCGGTCATCAGCAACACGTTGACCTGGCCGTAGTCGAAGGTGCTGCGCAGCGGCTCGATCCAGATGGTGACCGCCGTCCACACCATCGCGACCCGCCGGCCGTGGGCGCCGGCCGCCACGCCCAGCAGGCGCTGGCTGATCCGGACGGCGCCGTACAGCGCGGCGATGGTCGCCAGTTGCCAACCCAGGGCCACCAGGCCGAACGGCAACAGGTGCAGCGGGTAGAAGACGATGGCCGCGAACGGCGGATAGGTGAACGGCAGCGGGAAGTCCGGCGTCTGGTCGGCGTAGACGTAGCTGTACAGCGTGCCGGGGTGGTCGAGCGCGGCCGCTCCGCCGAGGTAGACGTGCAGGTCGACGAAGTTCGCGCCGTTGGGGACCAGGTACGTCCAGGCCAGGCGCGCGGCGACGCTCGCGACGAGCAGCAGCGGGGCCGCCACAGCGAGGACGTCCGCCGCACGCCGGGTGCTGGGTGCCGCCGGGGCGGCCGAGGTGGTGTCTATCCGCCCGACTTTAGCGATCGGGGCGCGCGCGGCCGTGGCCTCGGTGCCCAGATGGCCCGTTTTCAAGCGGTTTTCGCGCGTCCGGTCACCGCTGTCGCTCGTATCGGTAACGATCAAATAAATGCCACACGTGTCACTTGAGTCCCATCTGCATCAAAGTAGCTTCGGCGGCGGGACCTGTAATCGATCAACCAGGGAGAGTCATGCCAACCATTTGGACTTACTTGCGTGCAGCCGCCGTCGTGGTCGGCTCGTCCGCAGCGCTACTGACGGGCGGAATCGCCCACGCCGACCCCGTGCCCACTCCGCCGGTGCCCAACATCCCGCAGCAGCTGATCAGCTCGGCGGCCAACGCACCGCAAATCCTGCAGAACCTCGCGACCGCGCTGGGCGCCACGCCGCCGGCGCCGCCGGCCACCCCGGGCATCAGCTTCCCGGGTGTTCCGGCGGCCGGCTCGCCGGTGACCGCGCCGTCCCCGGCGGCCGTGCCCTCCATCCCGGGCCTGCCGCAGGCGGCGGCGCCCTCGGCGCCGTCGACGGCGACCGGTGGCATCCCCGGAATGATCCAGGGATTGACGGGCGCGCAGCCCTCGGCCGCGGCTCCCGCCGCTCCGGCCTCTTCGTCGATCCCCGGCCTGCCGGCGATCCCGGGGTTGTCGGCACCGGCGGCGCCCGCCACGCCGCCCGCCCCGCAGCTGCCGCAGGCGCAGGTCAACATGCCGGCGATGCCGGCCGGCCTGCCGGTCAGCGTGCCCGCGCAGGTGACGCTGCCCAAGGATCTGCCGGCGCTGGCGTCGGGGCAGGCCCCCGGCGCACCGGCGGCCCCCGCCGCACCCGCGGCACCCGCGCCGGCGGCCAGCCCGGCCGGTCCGGTGGCACCGCTGCTCGCTGCCCTGCCTTGAGCAGCACCGTCAATCGGCTAACCCACTACTGAGAACCGGAGGACACCGTGGCAACCACTTGGATTCTGTCCAAAGGTTTGGCCGCTGTCGTCACGGCATCGGTTGCCGCGCTCGGGCTGTGCCCGGGCGCGGCAGCCGACCCGGCGGCGGCGCCCCAGCCGGCACCACCACCCAACGCCGCCCCGCAATTGCCGGGCCTGCCCGCCTTGTCGCAGCTCAGCCCGCTGATCCAGCAAGCGGCCACCGACCCGCAGCAAGCCACCCAGCTGCTGATGGCCGCCGCGCAAGCCTTCAGTCACAACCCGACCGCGCCCACCGAGTCGAAGAACGTGGCCGCGGCGGTGAACCAGTTCGTCGCCGAGCCCGGCTCGCCGGTGCCCAACGGCGTGACCCCGCGGGACGGCGCGCCGGTCCAGCACGTGCCGGCAACCGGCATCGAACCCGGTCTGCAGGCGCACCTGCCGACCGGCATCGACCCGGCGCACGCGGCCGGCCCGGCACCCGCCGCCGCTGCGCCGTCGGCTCCGGCACCCGCCGCCACCCCGCCGTCCGCTCCGGCACCCGCCGCGGCTCCCGCGCCCGGGCCGGTTCAGCCGGCCACCGTCCCGGCCGCCGCACCGGTTCCGCCGCCACCGGCGCCGGCCGCCGCGGCCCCGGCAACCCCGGGCGCACCCGACGCCGCGCCGGCCCCCGCGGCGGCGCCCGGGTTCGGCGCCGACGCGCCGCCCACGCAGGACTTCATGTATCCCTCGATCGGCACCAACTGCCTGGCCGACGGCAGCAGCGCCATTGCCACCGCGCTCTCGGTGGCGGGGCCGGCCAAGATCCCCGCCCCCGGCCCGGGCCCCGGCCAGACCGCCTACGTGTTCACGGCGGTCGGCACGCCCGGTCCCGCCGAGGAGCAGAAGCTGCCGTTGAACGTCACCTGGGTGAACCTGACCACCGGCAAATCCGGAACCGTCGCGCTGAAACCGCGTCCGGACATCAACCCGGACGGGCCCACGACGTTGAGCGCGATCGCCGACACCGGCTCGGGCAGCATCATGTCGACGATCTTCGGGCAGGTCACCACCAAGGAACGGCAGTGCCAGTTCATGCCCACCATCGGCTCCACGGTGGTGCCGTAACGGCGTCACCGCTGCACCGCCCGCGAACGCGCGCGTCCCGGCCCGGGGCGGGCGCGTTCGCGCTCAGTAGGCCATGAACAAGATGGCGTCGCGGTCGTATTCGAGGCCAGGATGAACGCTGGCGAGGTGAGCCTGGGTCAATTCCACCAGCTCGTCCTCGTCCTTGCCGACGATGGCTTCGCCGCACGGACACGTTATGTGTGTCTTCACGTTGTCGCCCTTCCCTTCCGTGCACTCACTACTTGGCCGCCTTGGCCGCCGCCTTCGTCTGCTTCTTGTAGGACCGCACCTGCCCGAGCGACCGGGCGTCGACGATGTCGGCGACAGACAGGTAGGTGCCGGCTTTGCCGAACTCGCCGGCGGCTTCCCGCCAGCCGGGCGGCGTCACCCCGTACTGCTTGCCCAGCAGCGCCAGGAAGATCCGCGCCTTCTGCTCGCCGAAGCCGGGCAGCCCCTTGAGCCGGCGCAGCAGCTCCTTGCCGTCGGGCTCACCGGCGGTCCACAGCGCGGCGGCATCGCCGTCGTAGCGGTCCACCAGCAGCTGCGCCAGGGCCTGGATGCGCTTGGCCATCGACCCCGGAAACCGATGTATGGCAGGCCTTTCCGAACACAGTGCGGCGAACTTGTCCGGGTCGTAGTCGGCGATCGTCGCGGCGTCCAGCCGGCCCATCCGGTCGGCGATCTTCTTGGGGCCGGCGAAGGCGGTCTCGATCGGCACCTGCTGATCGAGCAGCATGCCGACCAGCAACGCGAACGGGTTCTCGTCCAGCAGGGCGTCGGCGGCCGGCTCTTGGACAAGCTGCAGTTTCGGCACGCAGACAGTCTAGAACCGCGCCCCGGGCCCCGCGTCCAGGGCGTTCACGCGGCGGGCCGCACGCTCGCCGCGGCGGAATCCCCGCCGCGCCGGCCGTCTCGCACTGGGCGATCATCAGCGCCGAAACACGTTGGCGCACAACATGATCGGCTATAGAAGCATCAGCCGCTCTTGCGGCGGAATTCCCGTCGGCTCTCCACCGGACCGTGCGCCCGCGACTGCTTGCCGGCGCCGTCCTTGTGCTCGGAGCCGCCGGTGGATTTCGCCATCTTGCGGTCCAGGGCTTCCCGGAATCTGCGCTTGGTGTCGTCGTCGGACTTCGACGATCCGGCGCCGCCCGAAGGCTTCGACGACTGTGAACCCTGCCGGGCACTCGATGCAGCCATAGCGGCAGCCTAGCCCCGGACCGCCCGGCGGGCAGGGCGGGACAGCGTGACGGCGCGGCTAGCGCATCCCGGGCGGCATGCCGTAGACGTGCGAGATCGGCAGCGTCAGCAACACCCGCCGATCGGTGACCATCGCCTGCCGGTACTCATCCCAGTCCGGATGTTCACCAGCGATGTTGCGGTACAACGCAATCAGCCTCTGCACGGTGTCGTCGTCGGGCGCGGCCGCCGGCGGTGTGAGTTCCGCGGTGCCCTCGGCCACGGCATAGGACCATCCGTCGTCGGCGTCGACCAGGATCGATGCCCGCGGGTCCCGGCGCAAGTTACGGGTCTTGGCGCGCGGCTCGGTGATCGACACCTGGATCACCAGGCTGCGCGGGTCGAAGTGGTACTGCACATTCGACAGCTGCGGTCGCCCGTCGCGTTTGATGGTGGCCAGCACCCCGAGAGAATTTCCACTGATGACGGCCAACAGTTTGTCGTCGAAGACTTGGCGTCCCATGCCGAAAGCCTACGTCGCACGCCGACCGGCGGCCCCCGATGGTCGTCACCGGGCCGGGCTGGTGGAATCGGGGCATGACCGAATACGCGGCGTTTCTGCGGGGCGTCAACGTCGGCGGCGTCAATCTCAAGATGGCCGACGTGAAAAAGGCCCTGACCGACGCCGGCTTCACCGCGGTGCGGACCGTCCTGGCCAGCGGCAACGTCCTGCTGCAGTCGAAGGCCGGCGCGGCGGCGGTGCGCGCGAAGGCCGAAGCCGCGTTGCGCGAACGGTTCGGCTACGACGCCTGGGTGCTGGTCTATGACCTCGACACCGTGCGCCGGGTGGTCGACGGCTATCCGTTCGAGCGCGAGGTCGACGGCTACCAGTCCTATGTCACGTTCGTGGCCGACGCCGCCGTGCTGGACGAACTCGCCGCCCTGCCGGCCGGGCCCGACGAGAGGATCCGCCGCGGCCCCGATCCGCTTGGCGTGCTCTACTGGCAGGTGCCCAAGGGCAGCACCCTGGACAGCACCATCGGCAAGACGATGGGCAAGCCGCGGTACAAGTCGTCGACCACCACCCGCAATCTGCGCACCCTGGTCAAGGTGTTGAGCTAGCCGTCGCAAAACCCCACGGCGGCAAGGCTTTTCAGCCCCCGTCCGGGCTTCTCACTCGTCGGGCACCGATTCGATGTAGCGCACGGCGTCGGCCTTGTCCAACCCCAGGCCGCGTGCCACCCGGACGTACTCGCGGGCCGCGGCCGCCATCGCGGCGTCGGTGGGGTCGTAGCGGGCGACGAAAGTGCCGAAGCGGCCCCGGGTTTCGATGATGGCGGCCGATTCCAGCTCGCGGTAGGCGCGGGCCACGGTGTTGACGGCGACGCCGAGCTGGCCGGCCAGCTCCCGCACGGTGGGCAGCCGGGTGCCGGGTGGCAGCGCGCCCTCGCGCACCCCCTCGATCACCTGCGTCCTGAGCTGGTCGAAAAGCGGCTTGCCCGCCTTCATGTCGACCCGCAACCAGTCACCCAGCTCCACTCGTTCAGTATCGCTCAGCCGCGGCTATCTTGGTGGGATGCGCATAGCGGTGCTCAGCGGCGCGGGCATCTCCGCGGAGAGCGGGGTGCCGACCTTTCGCGACGACAAGAACGGACTGTGGGCCCGCTTCGACCCCTACGAGCTGTCCAGCACCCAGGGGTGGCGCGACAACCCGCAGCGCGTCTGGGGCTGGTATCTGTGGCGTCACTACCTGGTGGCCGACGTCGCGCCGAACGCGGGTCATCGCGCGATCGCCGCCTGGCAAGACCACGCCGAGGCCAGCGTCATCACCCAGAACGTCGACGACCTGCACGAGCGGGCCGGTAGCCGGCCCGTGCACCACCTGCACGGCAGCCTGTTCGAATTCCGTTGCGCCCGTTGCGCAAAGCCCTACACCGGCGAGCTGCCGGCGATGGCCGAACCGGCGCTGGAGGTGCAACCCCCGGTGTGCGGATGCGGCGGCCTGATCAGGCCCGACATCGTGTGGTTCGGCGAACAGCTGCCCGACGAGCCGTGGCGGCGTGCCGTCGAGGCGACCGAGTCCGCCGACGTGGTGGTGGTGGTGGTGGGCACCTCGGCGATCGTGTATCCGGCGGCCGGGCTGGCCGAGCTGGCGTTGTCCCGCGGCGCCGCCGTCGTCGAGGTCAATCCCGAGGTCACGCCGCTGTCGGCCAGCGCCACGCTCAGCATCCGGGAGACGGCCAGCCAGGCCTTGCCCGGGCTGCTGCAGCGGTTGCCGGCGCTGCTCAACTGAGCGCGGACTAGGCGGGCCGGTGCGCGCGGCCCAGCAACAGCTCCGACACCGGCATCGGCGACCAGGCCGGCAACGTCCACTCCCGCCGCGACGCGTCGACGTCGAACCCCGCCTCGACGATCGAGCGTTCGGTGTCGCGATGGGTGTGGCAGTTACCGAACAGCCGCGGCCACAACGTCGCATCGACGAAACGCTGAAAGCGACCCCGCGCGCCGGCACTGGCGATGTGCTCGAGGTAGCGCAGCTGCCCGCCCGGGCGCAGCAACGAATACAGGCGCCGCAACACGTTCTGAGGGTCGCGCACCGAACACAACACCAGCGAGCACACCACCGCGTCGAACGGCTCGTCGCCGCCGACCGCTTCGGCCGTCTCGCCGGTCACCACGACCCGAACCGGCACCACCTGCGCCGCGGCGCGGGCCCGGTCGGCCAGCCGCGGCTCGGGCTCCACCGCGATCACCTCGTCGACCGTCTCCGGGTAGAGCGGAAAGTTGGTCCCGATGCCCGCGCCGACCTCCAGCACCCGGCCGGTCAGGCCGGCCACGTTCTCCCGGCGAAGGGCCCGCACCGCCGCCGTCTCGTGCGTGGCGACGACCGGCCAGATGCGCGCGAAGAACGGGTTGTCGACGACCACCGTTGTCATGCCTGTGTGCACCTTCCGCCTCGAATGAGCCTCAGAATAGGGTCCGACCGCCACACTCGACGGGCGGTTGGCCGAACGGCCGTCAACCGATGTTGGGCACCGGTTCGGCGACCGCGCCGCCGGGCAATCCGACGGATCCGACGGGTCCGAGGGCAGGCTCGGAGGCGGGGTTCTTCGTCGGCCGCCTCGCTGATGCCGAACCGGTCGTGCAGCCACGCCAGCGGCTTGGGCGCCCACCAGTTCCACCGGCCCATCACATGCATGAACGCCGGCACCACCACCATCCGCACCAGGGTGGCGTCGGCGAACACGGCAAGCGTCAGGCCCAGGCCGAACATCCGCATGAACGAGACGTGGGCGGCGATCAGCGCGGCGAACGACATCGACATCACCAGCGCGGCCGCGGTGATGACCCGGCCGGTGCGGGCGACGCCCAGCGCCACGCTCTCGTCGTTGGCGGCGTGCGCCCGCTTCGGGGTCGGCCGGGCCGGCCGGGCGGCGCCGGAGGCCAGCCAGTACTCGCGGATCCGGGACAGCAGGAACACCTCGTAGTCCATCGACAACCCGAACGCGATGCAGAACAGCAGCACCGGCATGTTGGCCACCAGCGTCCCGCTCGGCGTGGTTCCCAGCGCGCCGAGGTGGCCGTCCTGGAAGATCCACACCAGCGCGCCGAACGCCGCGGTCAACGACAGGAAATTGCACGCGAGCGCCTTGGCCGGCAGCAGCACGCTGCCGGTGAGCAGGAACAGCAACACGAAGGTGATCGCCGCCATCAATCCCAGCACCAGCGGCAGCCGGTCCGTCACCGCGTCGACGCTGTCCCGGTTGACCTGTGCGACCCCGCCCATCTCGACCGACCGGCCGGCCGGTCCGGGTACCTCGTGCAACCGCTTGAGCTGGACGTCGTTCGCCGTGGAGAACAGCGGCGCGGTGCTGCTCACGGTCAAAAACGCGCTGCTGTCGCCCAGCCCGGTGGCCCCGGCCGGTGGGCCCACCCGGGTGCCGCCGGTGAAGGTGCCGCCCGGGGCCGACACCGCCGACACGTCGGGCACCCGGGACAGCGCGGCGGCGTAGTCGTCCAGGTCGGCCGGGCTCAGGCCGGCGGCGTCGGGGATGACGACGGGCACCGAGGTCGCCGAGTCGTGGGCGAAGCCGCTGCGCAGCCGGTCGCCGACCTGATGCGCCGATGCCGACCGGGGCAGCACCCGGTCGTCCGGGAACCCCCACTTGACCGAGAAGAACGGCAGCCCGAGCAGCAGCAACAGCCCGACGACGATCAGGCCGACGGGCGCCCAGCGGCGCATCACGAACTTGCTGGACCGGTACCAGAACAGCTGCTCGACGGGTTTGCGCACCGGTTGGGCACGCCGCAACGCCCGCCGCAGCAGCCGGCGCACGTCCAGCGCGTCCAGCCGGTCGCCGAGCAGCACGATCGCGGCCGGGGTGATCACGATCGAGGCGGTCGCCACGAACGCGACGGTGGCCACGCCGGCATAGGCGAACGACTTGAGGAAGTACATCGGGAAGGCCACCGTCGCCGACATCGACAACGCCACGGTGACCGCTGAGAACAGCACGGTGCGGCCCGAGGTGGCCATGGTCCGGATCAGCGCCTGGTCCCGGTCGTGCCCCTCGGCCAGCTCGTCGCGGTAGCGGCTGACGATCAGCAGGGTGTAGTCGATGGCCAGCGCCAGGCCCAGGGCGGTGCTGAGGTTGAGCGCGAAGATCGACACCTCGGTGGTGAAGGTGATCAGGCGCAGCACCGACATGGAACCGACGACGGCCAGCGCACCCAGCGCCATCGGCAGTGCCGCGGCCAGCAGCCCGCCGAATACCCAGATCAGCACCAGGAAGCTCAGCGGCAGCGCGATCATCTCCATCACCAGCAGGTCGGCCTGGTTCTGGGTGTTGATCTGGGCGTACTGCATGGCCGCGCCGCCGGCGCGGACGGTGACGCCGTCGCGGTCGTGGACGAATTGGTCGGCCAGGGTTTGGGCGTTGTTCTGCACGAAGTTCTCGCCGCCCTTGAGGTTGACGACGATGAGCCCGGACTTGCCGTCGCGGCTCACCAGGTCCGCCGAGGCCTGCGGCGGCGCGGTCCAGGGCGAGGACACGTTGTACACCAGCGGGGAGCGCTGCAACTGCTCGACCAGCTCGGTGCCCACCCTGCGGGCCGGGTCGCTGTTGCTGCCGCCGGGGGCGGTGACCAGGATCAGCATCTGCTGGCCGCTCTGGCCGAACTTGTCGGTCAGCACCCCGATGGCCCGGGCCGACTCGGAGTCGGGGTCCTGGAACCCGCCGGGTGACAGGCTCTTGGCGACCGGGATGCCGAAGACGGCGGCGGCCAGGAAGACCAGCACGCCCAGCGCGATGATCCGACGCGGGGCCGCGATGGCGACTCGGGCGATTTTCTGCAGCATTGTGAGCCCTTCCGCTGCCGGTGCGCCCCATTGCGCTGGCCGCTGGATTGTCCGCGACAACCTAACAAACGCTAATTTTCACGCGTCCAACAGTGTTCTCTTTAGAGACGCAACCGGGCGGTGTCACCGTTCAACGGCGGCTTTCAAACCTGTTCGACAGTAAGAGTCCGCTCAGAAAAATATGCGGCAATTAAGCAGCTCACGGCGTATTTTGCGGCGCTGACGGCGGCGAACCTACCCGGAAGTAAATTGCCAACGTTTTCCGAATCGTGACTCAAGGATTCCTTAATGGTGGCCCATACGCTCAGTGTCATGTGGATCGACGACACAAGTGCCGACGTCATCAAGGTTGACTTCGAGGCCCTCTACCACGGCGACGTGCTGGTGGAAGGCGAGACCTCGGAGCAGTTCGACGAACTGCAAGCAGCGAGCTGAGCCCGACCATGAGCATGCTCGCACGGCTGTTAATGGCCGAACCCGCTGTCAGTCGATGGTTCCGCAAGTAACCATTGTTCTCCCGAATGGGCCCCCGCGGATGCGGGGGCCCATTCGTTTGCGTAGCGGTGTGGCTCAGCGGGGCGCCATGCGAATGGCGCCGTCCAAGCGGATGACCTCGCCGTTGAGCATCGGGTTCTCGACGATGTGCACGGCCAGGGCGCCGTACTCGTCGGGATCGCCCAGCCGAGCCGGGTGCGGCACCTGCTTGCCCAGCGAGGCCTGCGCCTCCTCGGGCAGCGAGCCCAGCAGCGGGGTCTTGAACAGCCCCGGCGCGATGGTCACCACCCGGATGAGCTCGCGGGCCAGGTCGCGGGCGATGGGCAGCGTCATGCCCACCACGCCGCCCTTGGACGCCGAGTAGGCGGCCTGGCCGATCTGGCCCTCGAACGCCGCGACCGAGGCGGTGTTGATGATGACGCCGCGCTCCGGGCTTGTTCCGGGCCCGATCGGCTCGGTCTTGGCGATCCGCTCGGCGGCCAGCCGCAGCACGTTGAAGGTGCCGATCAGGTTCACCCCGACCACCTTCTTGAACGCGTCCAGCGGGAACGGGCCGTCCTTGGACAGCGTCTTGATGGCGTTGCCGATGCCGGCGCAGTTGACGTTGATGCGCAGCGGTCCCATCGACTCCGCGGTGTCCAGCGCCTTACCGACGGCGGCCTCGTCGGTGACGTCGGCCTGCACGAACCGCGCCCGGTCCCCCAGCTCGCGAACCGCGTCTTCGCCGCGCAGGTCGATGACCACCACCTGCGCGCCGCGGTCGAGCAGGCGTTTGGTGGTGGCCAGACCCAGACCGGAGGCACCCCCGGTGACGACGGCGACGGCGTCCTTGATCTCCATGCGAGTCCTTCCTGCATTCCCTTCGAATCCCGAGCCCCTAGCCAGCCAACTGGTTGGTCGGGACTATACCCACTCGTCGAGTATGGCCGTCGCGTCGGTCACCGGCGCCGCGGGGCGCGGCGTCTCCGGGGCGGTGCGGGAGAACCGCGGCGCCGGCAGCGGCTGCAGTCCCCCGTCCACCTCGTAGAAGGTGTTGCGCTCGGTGATGTGCGGCTCGGTCTGCACCTCGCCGAAGGCCAGCACCGGCGTCACGCAGGCGTCCGAGTCGGCGAACACCTTGGCCCAGTGGTCCCGGTCGCGGCTGGCGAACTTCTCGGTCAGCGCGGCGCGCAGCTCGGGCCAGCGGCTGACGTCGTTCTGCCCGGGCAGGTCGGCACCGTCCAGGCCCAGCCCGGCCAGCATCGCCGCGTAGAACTGCGGCTCGATGGCGCCGACCGCGACGTAGCGCCCGTCGGCGCACTCGTAGGTGTCGTAGTAGGGCGCGCCGCCGTCGAGCAGGTTGGTGCCGCGCGCGTCGGTCCACATCCCCGAGGCCCGCATCTGCCACATCATCTGGACCAGCACGCTGGAGCCGTCCACCATGGCGGCGTCGACGACCTGGCCCTTGCCGGAGCTCTGCCGCTCCCACAGTGCGGACAGGATGCCGAGCAGCAGGAACATCGAGCCGCCGCCGAAATCGCCGACCAGGTTCAGCGGCGGGACGGGGCGTTCGTTCGCCCGGCCGATGGCGTGCAGGATGCCGTTCAGCGAGATGTAGTTGATGTCGTGGCCGGCCTGCTGGCTGCGCGGGCCGGTCTGACCCCAGCCGGTCATCCGGGCATAGATCAGCCGGTCGTTGACCTTGGCGCAGTCCTGCGGGCCCAGGCCGAGTCGCTCGGTGACGCCCGGGCGGTAGCCCTCGATCAGCACGTCGGCCTTGGCGACGAGTTTGAGCACGAGCTCGCGCCCCTGGTCGGATTTCAGGTCGGCGGTGACGATGCGGCGATTGCGGCTCATGGCGTCCTTGACGACACCGCCGGGGGCGCCGGATGGCCGGTCGATGCGCACCACGTCGGCGCCCAGGTCCCCCAGGATCATCGCGGCGTGCGGGCCCGGCCCGATGCCGGACAACTCGACAACACGCAGTCCCTGCAACGGTCCAGCCATGATCCATCGACCTTTCGTCCGCTCTGACGCCGTCGACCGTTCGCCTCTAACAACCGGTCGATCGACATCTTCGCAGCCGTGCCGAAAGCCCGCGCACCCCGGTCACTTATGGTGAGCCATGCCTTCATCCGCGATCGCCACCCTCGCCCCCGTCGCAGGCCTCGACGTCACGCTGTCCGACGGCGTGTTCTCGGTGACCATCAACCGGCCCGACAGCCTGAATTCCCTGACCGTTCCGGTGATCACCGGGATCGCCGACGCGATGGAGTACGCCGCCACCGACCCCGAGGTCAAGGTGGTGCGGATCGGCGGGGCGGGCCGCGGTTTCAGCTCCGGGGCGGGCATCAGCGCCGACGACGTCTCCGACGGCGGCGGCGTCCCGCCGGACGAGATCATCCTCGAGATCAACCGGCTGGTGCGGGCGATCGCCGCGCTGCCCCACCCGGTGGTCGCGGTCGTGCAGGGCCCGGCGGCCGGCGTCGGCGTCTCCATCGCGTTGGCCTGCGACGTCGTATTGGCTTCGGAGAACGCGTTTTTCATGCTTGCCTTCACCAAGATCGGGTTGATGCCCGACGGCGGCGCGTCGGCGCTGGTGGCCGCCGCGGTGGGCCGGATCCGGGCCATGCAGATGGCGCTGCTGCCCGAACGGCTGCCGGCCGCCGAGGCGTTGTCCTGGGGGCTGGTCACCGCGGTCTACCCGGCCGACGAGTTCGAGGCCGAGGTGGACAAGGTGATCGCACGGTTGCTCAGCGGCCCGGCCGTCGCGTTCGCCAAGACCAAGCTGGCGATCAACGCGGCCACGCTCACCGAACTGGACCCGGCCCTGCAGCGTGAATTCGACGGACAGTCGGTGCTGCTGAAGTCCCCCGACTTCGTCGAGGGCGCCACCGCCTTCCAGCAGCGGCGCACCCCCAACTTCACCGATCGCTGAATCCCGTTGCGCCGCAACGGCGCAACGGATTGGTCAGAGCCCGAAAACGGGCGGCAGGGCCAGCACCATGATCAGGCCCCACCCGCAGTGCGTCAGAACCGGCGCCAGCACGCCGCCGCTGGCCCGGCGTTCCAGCGCGCACACCGTACCGAGGATGACCGCGGCGAATCCGAGCATCGGGTTGCCGGCGGCCATGGTCGCCGCCGTGTACAGCAGGGTCGAGATCAGCACCGGGTGATACCGGCCCAGCGCGGTGTACAGCGCGCCGCGGAAGAACAGTTCCTCGGCGATGCCGTTGATCACCGTGATCGCCACCACCAGCGGTAACCATCCGTGGTGGGCGAACAGCAGCACCCGGGTGATCAACGCGGACACGGCCGGGATTTCCCGGGCGATCAGCCCGCCCACCACGAACGCGCCGCCCAGCAACAGCCCGACGGTCGTCCCGGTGATGACGGGGCGTTGGTTGCGGCCCCGCCAGCAGATGCCGCCCAGGTGCAGCGGGCCGGAGCTCAGCGCCCCGACGGTCCACACCGCCGCCAGGCCCAGTGTCAGCCAGTAGAAGCTGGACTCACCCGGATGGCGGCGCAACGAGTAGCCCAGCACCGCGGCCCCGAGCACCAGGGTGATCGCCACGACGACGCGTCGGCGCCGGACGATGGCCGGCGGTTCATTGTGGGGCACAGCAACATTGGTGATGGCGCGGCGCAGCTCGGCGAAGACGCTGGTGTGGTACGGGCTCGTTGACTGGCTCATGCGGGACGCACCTTCGGGGTCAGAGCGATCAGGATGTCGAGGCCGGTGCGAACCGCTCCGGCCACCGGACCGGGGACCTTGTTCACCAGCCCCAGGGTCGGCCGTGCGATGGCGGGGGTGACCCGCCCGGCGAGCTGGCGGATGCGCCGCGCGTCGCCGCCCGCCCACCCGGGATCGGTGTCGGCGAGGTGGTGCGGATCGGCCAGCGCGTTGACCGGCCGGGGCCGCCGGTACGACCGGTCGTCCAGCGCCCGGGCGATGGCGTCGTCAACGCCGAGCAGCCCGCCGGGCGGGTCGGGGACCCGCTGCCGCAGATCGCTGCCGGAGGCCACCATCGGGTGGTCCAGCGACTCGACCAGGTCGCCGGCCAGCCCCGGCGGCACCGGCAGCGCGACGCCGGTGACCAGTGACGCCAGCCCGGTGTCCACCCGACCCACCGGCAGCCCGGTATGCCACCGGCCGGACAGCCGCGCGTAGGTCTTGAGCAGCCGCCGGTAGGACGTGGTGTCGGGGCCGGAGATGTCGTAGGCGCCGGCGGGCACCAGGTCACGGTCGGCGGCGGCGAGCAGGTAGTGCAGCACGTCGCGGATGGAGATGGGGTCGATGGGGTTGTCCATCCAGCTCGGTATCGGCATGAGCGGGAAGCGATCTCCCACATACCGCATCATCTCGAACGACGTCGAGCCGGCGCCGATGATCATCGCCGCGCCCAGCCACACCAGCTCCGGGCCGTCCGGCACCGCGAGCGCCTCGGCCACCTCGGCCCGGCTGGTCAGATGCTCGGACAGCACCTCCCCGGCGGGCACGAAGCCGCCCAGGTAGACGATGCGCCGCACCCCGGCGTCCTTGGCCGCGGCGGCGAGGTTGGCGGCCGCGGCCTTGTCGGCGTCGCGGAAACCGGGCTGGCCGATGGCGTGCACCAGGTAATACACCACCTCGACCGGGCCGCATCCTGCGAACGCCGACCGCAGCGACGCCGGATCGGCCGCGTCGAGAGGCACCGGGGTGATCTCGTCGAACCAGCCGAAACGGTTGAGCCGCAACGGGTTTCGGGTCGCGGCCAAGACGTCGTGCCCACCCGCCAGCAGCGCCGTGACCAGCCGCGATCCCACGTAGCCGGTGGCGCCGGTGACCAGAACCCGCATAACCCCCGACCCTAGCCCAGCCCGGCGGCGGGCCGGAGTTCCCACCGCGTACGTGGGCGGAGTTCCCACCGCGTACGGAGGCGGGGTTCCCACCGCGTACGGAGGCGGGGTTCCCACCGCGTCCGTAACGTCAGGGCGATTTTCGGGTCGAATTCCCGCCGTGGCGTTACGGGCGCGGCGAGGCGAGGCGCGTTTGAACCATCGGCGCGGCCCCGTCGTCACCGGTACATGGATCAAAGGGGGAGCCGCGATTTCGTCGGCACGAGCACAGTTTCAGGGGACATCGTGGGGGAAAGTCCGTCGATCACCGGTGTTGCGGTCAAGTTTCCGCCCAACCGCTACACGCAGAGCGAAGCCATCCGGGCGCTGACCGACATTGCCGGCCCGGAGTTTCGGCGTTTCGCGCGCAGCAGCGGAGTCGAGTTCCGCAACACCGCGTTGCGGCTGCCGCGCTACCGCGAGTTGAGCGGCTTCAGCGAGGCCAACGACGCCTACCTCGAGGTCGCGCTCGACCTCGGCGAGCAGGCGCTGGTGGCGGCGCTGGACCGGGCCAAGGTCAAGCCGTCGGAGGTCGACATCGTCTTCTCGACGACGGTCACCGGGCTGGCCGTACCGACGTTGGAGGCGCGGCTGGCCACGCGGGTGGGGCTGCGGCCGGATGTCAAGCGCGTCCCGCTGTTCGGCCTGGGCTGCGTGGCCGGTGCGGCCGGAGTGGCGCGCATGCACGACTACCTGCGCGCGTTCCCCGACCAGACGGCCGCGCTGCTGGCGGTCGAACTGTGCTCGCTGACCATCCAGCGGCACGACACCTCGATCGCCAACCTGGTCGCCACCAGCCTTTTCGGCGACGGTGCGGCCGCGGTGATCACCGAGGGCGCCCGTCGGGCCGGCGCCGAACACACCGGCCCGCGCATCCTGGCGACCCGCAGCCGGATCTATCCCGACACCGAGGAAGTCATGGGCTGGAAGATCGGCGGCGACGGGTTCCGGATCGTGTTGTCCGCCGACGTCGCCAACATCGCCGAGAAGTACCTGGGCGAGGACGTCCGTGACTTCCTCGCCGACCACGGGTTGGCGCCTCGCGACGTGACGACGTGGGTGTGCCACCCGGGCGGGCCCCGGGTGATCGAGGCCGTCGAGAGCGTCTTGGACCTGCCCGCCGACGCACTCGACCACACACGAAACTCGTTGCGCGAGAACGGGAATCTTTCCTCGGTATCAGTGCTGGACGTGCTCGCGGCCAACCTGGCCGATCCGCCGGCCCCCGGCTCGATCGGCCTGATGATCGCGATGGGCCCGGCGTTCTGCTCCGAGCTGGTGCTGCTGGCCTTCTAGGACTGGTAAAGACTGTAGCCATGTATTACCTGCTGGTGCTGACGGTCGGGCTGGAGCGGGTCGCCGAGCTGCTGGTGTCCACCCGGAACGCGCGCTGGTCGTTTACCCAGGGCGGCAAGGAGTTTGGCCGCTCCCACTACCCGGTAATGGTGTTCATCCACACCGCGCTGCTGGCCGGCTGCCTGGTGGAACCGTGGGCGCTGCACCGGCCGTTCCTCGGCTGGCTGGGCTGGCCGATGCTGGCGGTGGTGGCGGCCAGCCAGGGGCTGCGCTGGTGGTGCATCACCACCCTGGGCCGACGGTGGAACACCAGGGTCATCGTGCTGCCGCAGGCCCCGCTGGTGCGCGACGGCCCCTACCGTTGGCTGCACCATCCGAACTATGTTGCAGTGGTGGCCGAAGGGTTGGCGTTGCCGTTGGTACACACGGCGTGGCTCACCGCGGCGGTGTTCACGCTGGCCAACGCCGCGCTGCTGAGAGTGCGTCTGCGGGTGGAGAATTCGGCCTTGGGTTACACGTGAACGACCGCGCCGGCGACGATGCGAAGCGATGCGAGGAGGAGCGGCGCTGATGGCCTACGACGCGGACCTGTTGGTCGTCGGCGGCGGTCCGGGCGGGTTGGCCACGGCGTTACACGCTCGCCGCCTTGGGCTTTCGGTGATCGTGGCCGAGCCGCGCGAGGCGCCCATCGACAAGGCGTGCGGCGAGGGCCTGATGCCGGGCGGGCTGGCCGCGCTGACCGCGCTGGGTGTGGACCCGGCCGGCATGCCGTTCCAGGGCATCGCCTACCTGAGCGAGCACCGGCGGGCCCAGGCCCGGTTTCGTGACGGGCCCGGCCGCGGAGTGCGTCGCACCACGTTGCACGCCGCACTGGCCGCGCGCGCCAAAGAGCAAGACACCGAATGGATCCGGGCGCGGGTGAGCAGCGTCGCGCAGGATGCGCACGGCGTGTCGGCCGCCGGTGTGCGCGCGAGGTGGTTGGTGGCGGCCGACGGGCTGCACTCGACCGTGCGGCGCGCCGTCGGCATCGCGGCGACGGCGGGGACGCCGCGGCGCTACGGCGTGCGCTGGCACTACCGGGTGCCGGCGTGGTCGGAATTCGTCGAGGTGCACTGGTCGCGCTGGGGTGAGGCGTATGTGACGCCGGTCGAACCGGACCTGGTCGGCGTGGCGATACTCTCGCGCGGACGTCCCGACCTGGGCTGGTTCCCGGGGCTGGCCGCGCGACTGCGCGCCGCCGATCGTGGCCGGCCGCGTGGCTGCGGCCCGTTGCGGCAGGTGGTTTCCCGCCGCGTCGCCGGGCGCGTCCTGCTGGTCGGCGACGCGGCCGGCTATGAGGATGCGCTGACCGGCGAGGGCATCAGCCTGGCGGTCAAGCAGGCCGCCGCGGCGGTCCGGGCCATCGTCGACGAGAGGCCGGCGTCATATGAAGCCGCGTGGCACCGGATCACCCACGACTATCGGCTACTCACCCGCGCGCTGGTGCTGGCCAGCACGCCGCGGGCGGTGCGGCGCGCCATCGTGCCGGCCGGCGCGCTGTTGCCCGGCGCGTTCCGCGCCGGGGTGAACATCCTGGCCCGCTAGGGCGTGGGTTCAGCGCGCCTGCCAGACCGGCTCCCGCTTCTCGGCGAACGCCCGCGGGCCCTCCTTGGCGTCCTCCGACTTGAGCAGGGCCCGCATCTCGCGCATGGTGCGGTCCCAGCCGGGTTCGTCGCCGACCACCATGCCGTCGTCGACGCCGTAGGCGATCCGCTTGCTGGCCTGCACCGACAGCGGGGCGTTCACGGTGATCGCCGAGGCCAGCGCCAGCGCGGCGTCCAGCACCGAGCCGGCCTCGACCACCTCGTTGATCAGGCCCCAGTCGCGGGCGGCGGCCGCGGACAGCGGCTCGCCGGTCAGCAGCAGCCGCATCGCCACCTTGCGGGGCAGCTGCTCGACGATCCGGAACACCCCACCGGCGGCGGCGATCAGGCCGCGCTTGACCTCCGGCAGCCCGAACTGGGCCCGCTCGTCGGCCACCACCAGGTCGCTGGCCAGCGCCAGCTCGGTGCCCCCGCCCAGGGCGGTGCCGTTGACCGCCGCGATGGTGGGCTTGTCGATGAAGTGACGCACGTAGCCGGCGAAGCCCCATTCGGGATGGTCGGGGTGATACAGGTTCTCCCGCCGCGCGATGGCCTTGAGGTCGGCCCCGGCGCAGAACGACTTGTCGCCCGCGCCGGTGAGCACCACCGCCCGCACCTCGGGGTCGTGTTGCGCCTCTTCGAGCGCATCCCCGACGCCGATGCTGACCGCGGCGTTGACCGCGTTGCGGGCTTCCGGCCGGTTGATGGTTATCACCATCACGTTGCCCCGGCGTTCGGCCAGGGCCCCCGGCGCGTCGGTCACAACAGTTCCACGATGGTGGCGTTGGCCTGCCCGCCGCCCTCGCACATGGTCTGCAGGCCGTAGCGAATTCCCTTGTCCCGCATGTGATACAGCAGCGTGGTCATGATCCGGGCGCCCGAGCCGCCGAGCGGGTGGCCCAACGCGATCGCCCCGCCGTTGGGGTTGAGCTTCTTCTCGTCGGCGCCGATGTCCTTGAGCCACGCCATCGGGACCGGAGCGAAGGCCTCGTTGACCTCGTAGACGCCGATGTCGTCGATGGACAGGCCGGACTTCTTGAGCACCTTCTGCGTCGCCGGGATGGGCGCGGTCAGCATGATCACCGGGTCGGCCCCGGCCAGCGTCGCGGTGTGCACCTTCGCGATTGGCTTGAGCCCCAACTCCTTTGCCTTCTCCGCGGACATGAAGAGGATGGCCGCCGAACCGTCGGAGATCTGCGAGGAGTTGCCGGCGTGAATCACGCCGTCCTCCTTGAACGCCGGCTTCAGCGAGGCCATCTTCTCCATCGGGGTGCCGCGCCGGATGCCCTCGTCCTTCAAGACGACATTGCCGTCCTGGTCCTTGATGCCCACGATCTGGTCGTCGAATGCGCCGGAATCCTGTGCGGCCGCGGCCTTTTCGTGCGACGCCAGGGAGAATTCGTCGAGCGCGGTGCGGTCGAAGCCCCACTTCTCGGCGATCATCTCCGCACCGATGCCCTGGTTCGGGATCTGGCCCTGGTAGCGGTCCAGGAAGGCCTGGGGGTAGGGCCGCCCGCCGTTGGCCAGCGACGCGCCCATCGGGGTGCGCGACATCGACTCGACGCCGCCGGCGACGACGACGTCGTAGTGCCCGGCGATCACGCCCGCCGCCGCGAAGTGGATGGACTGCTGGCTCGACCCGCACTGCCGGTCGACGGTCACGCCCGGCACGGTCTCGGGCCAGCCGGCGGTCAGCAGCGCGTTGCGGCCGATGTCGAGGGCCTGTTCGCCGGCCTGCATGACGCAGCCCCAGATGACGTCGTCGACGATGCCCGGGTCGACGCCGGCCTTGTCGACCAGGCCGTTGAGCACCTGCGCGGAAAGCTCGGCCGGATGCACCCCCGACAACCCGCCGTTGCGCTTGCCGATCGGTGAGCGCACTGCCTCGACGATGACGGCTTCAGCCATGGTCTTGTCTCCTTTGACACGTGGACTTCGAGAAGAGTGAGTCTTGCCTCGATTGTCAACCAAGGGGTTGGCAGGTCGGAGGGCGGGGTGGCTCGGGGCCGGCGGCATGGCCACATCGGCCACATGCGTACCAGCGGGTGACCATGACACCCCGCGCGAATCCGCCAGCGCATGTGCTGGCGCATTCGGCCGGGGACGCATGGACCACTCACCCGATCGGCGGAACCGCCCGACGCGCGGCGGCGGGCCGACGTGTCGCCGTCGAACAAAAATTAGGTCACGTCGGACGGCGACGGCGTCACCGGCGGCGACCGGACATGCGCCCGCGCAGCACGCCCAGGCCCGGCCCGTTGAGCAGGCGCGGCCCGGCCGCCAACGGCCGTCAGCCCCAAGCCCGGCGCGCATCGTCGAAGGCGTTGCGTGGCAGCCCTTTACGTGGCACCAGGCATCGGACTACTAGCCGGCCGGATAGGCGACCGACTTGATCTCGGTGTACTGGTCGAATCCGGCCACACCGTTCTGGCGCCCGACCCCGCTGTACTTGTAGCCACCGAACGGGGTGTCGGCGCCGTAGGGCGCGCCGCCGTTGACGCCCATGAAGCCGGCCCGAATCCGGCGCGCCACCGAAAGCGAGCGCTCCAGCGAACCCGACATCACGTTGCCGGCCAGGCCGTACCTGCTGTCGTTGGCGATCCGGATGGCGTCCTCCTCGTCGTCGAACGGGATGACGCACAACACCGGTCCGAAGATCTCCTCCTGGGCGATCGTCATCGAGTTGTCGACGTCGGTGAAAAGCGTTGGCCGCACGTAGTATCCCTTGTCGAAACCGGTGGGCGCGTCGGGTCCGCCGACCAGCGCGGTGGCGCCCTCTTCGACCCCCTTGCGGATGTAGCCCATCACGCGGTCGCGCTGCACCTGCGAAATGACCGGGCCGCACAGCGTTCCCGGGTCCTGCGGGTCGCCGCAGGTGACGTTCTCGTAGATGCCCTTGAGGATCGCCACCCCCTCGTCGTAGCGGGACCGCGGCAGCAGCATCCGGGTGGGGTTGGCGCAGCCCTGCCCGGCGTGCATACACGGCGCGATGCCGATCGCGCACGCCATCCCGAAGTCGGCGTCCTCCAGGACGATGGTGGCCGACTTGCCGCCCAGCTCCAGGAACAGCCGCTTCATGGTCGCCGCGCCCTTTTCCATGATCCGCTGCCCGACCACCGTCGACCCGGTGAACGAGATCAGATCGACCTTGGGCGAGAGCGTGAGCTCTTCTCCCACAAAGTGATCCGACGCGGTGACGACGTTGACGACGCCCGCCGGGATGTCGGTCTTCTCGGCGATCAACCGGCCGAGCCTTGTCGCGTTGAACGGGGTGTTCGGCGCCGGCTTGAGCACCACGGTGTTGCCGGTGCCCAGCGCCTGGCCGAGCTTGTTGAGGGTGACCTCGAACGGGAAGTTCCACGGCACGATGGCGCCGACCACGCCTACCGGCTCGCGCCAGACCTTGCGGGTGGTCAGCGTGCCGGTCAGGCTGATCACCTTGTCGCCCAGGTCGGTCTCCCAGGCGTACTCGTCGATCAATCGCGCGGGATATTTGAGCCCGTCTTCCAGCGGGGCGTCCAGCTGGGGCCCGAACGTGATGGCCCGCGGCGAACCCACCTCGAGGATGAGCTCCTCGCGCAGCTCCTCCTTCTCCGACTCGATCGCCTCGTGCAGCTGCAGCAGGCAGCGCTTCCGCAGCTCCCGGTTGGTCGACCAGTCCGTCTCGTCGAAGGCCCGCCGGGCGGCGTCGATGGCCCGGTGCATGTCCTCCTTCGAGGCGTCGGCGACCTCGCCGAGCGGCTCCTCGGTGGCGGGGTTGATGTTGGTGAAGGTGCCGGCCTGCCCGTCGACGAGCTTGCCGTCGATCATCATCTTCGGCTCGAAGCGGACCTTTACAGCCTCAGTCATATCTGTCACTCTCTTCTGGGTCGCGGAGGGGCTACGGAGAGCCTTACCGGAAACTAGCCGATTGGCAAGCTGCGGCCGCCGCCGGGCTGGTTATTGCGGGTCGAACAGCACCGGGACCGACGTCGGCGACCGGAACACCTGGCCCCGGATGTGGGGATCGTCGGCGTCGGGGTCCAGCCGAAGGTTCGGCAGCCGGTCCAGCAGCAGGTTGACGGCGGTGCGCATCTCCAGGCGGGCCAGATGCATGCCCAGGCAGACGTGCACGCCGTGCCCCCAGCCCAGATGACTTTTGGGCGCGCGGAAGATGTCGAACCTGTCCGGGTCGGTGTAGCGGTCCTCCTGCCGGTTGGCGGCGCCCAGCATCGGCATCACCGTGGAGCCGGCCGGGATCGGCACCCCGCCGAGTTCGGTGTCGCGGGTGGCCACCCGGGTGATGGTCAGCAGCGGGGGCTCCCAGCGCACGCCCTCCTCGATGGCCTGCGGCAGCAGCGAGCGGTCCGCGCGGATGGCATCCAACTGCTCCGGATCGGACAGCAGCGCAAGCAGCAGGCTGCCCAGCGCCCGGTACGTCGTCTCCACCCCGGCCGGCAGCAGCAGCCGCAGGAAGGAGTAGATCTCCTCGTCTTCCAGCTTCTCGCCGTCGATCTCGGCCTGGGCCAGCCCGCTGATCAGATCGTCCTTGGGCTCTGCGCGCCGCGCCGCCAGGATCGGCGCGAAGTAGTCGCACAGCGCGGCCGAGGCGGCAAGCCCGCGTTGCGGATTCAGGATCCAGCTCAGCAACGAGATGGACCACCGCTGAAACTGCGGGTAGTCCTGCTCGGGCAGGCCCAGCAGGCCCGCGATGATCCGGCTGGGATAGTCGAAGGTGAACTCCTTGACCAGATCGGCCTTGCCGTTGCCGGCGAACCTGTCGATCAGGCTGTTGCCCACCCGCCCGACCAGCTCGTCCTCCCAGCGCGCCAATGCCTTCTGCGAGAAGGCCTTTGACACCAGCGACCGCAGCCGTCCGTGCACCGGCTCGTCCATACCCAGCATCACGCGCTCGCCCAGCACCGGCCCGAACGCCGCGATGACGGCGGCCGAGGAGAACGTCTCGTTGTCGCGCAGCATCTGCTGGGCGTCCTCGTGGCGGTAGACGATGAACACCGGCTTGGATTCCTCGTGCGGCATGCCCGAGGTGTCCAATCGCTGAATCGGCTCCTCGCGGCGCAGCCGGGCCAATTCGGTGTACGGGTCGCGCACGTCCCCGGAGACCGCGTCGTCGAAGGCGCCGAAGTCTTCCAGGTCGTCGAAAAGTTGCTCCATGATTACCCCTCTTGATCCCCTTGACGTGCCGCGCTTTTCGGTGACGAGAACCGCCCGGCCAGCGTGGCCAGGCGCTGCAACACCGGCTGCGGAAGCACCCGCGCCACCAACACCATGGCCCGCTGGCCGTGCGTCAGCGGCCACGCCCCGTCCCGCATCGATCCCTGCCGCGGTATGCCCAGCACCAACCGCGACAGGTGGTGCATGCCCGACGCTGGCAGGATCCTGTTGGCGGCCAACAACATCGACGCGTCGGGGCCGACCCCGCGGCGGCGGAACGGCGCCCGGTCGTCCAGCGCCTTGCACAGGCCGTCGGTGAACCGCTCGGGCGGCCGGGCGAAACTGACCGCCAAGCGCCCGCGGGTGTTCATGGTGGTGTGCAGGCGGGCATAGGGGCCGCTGAAGTTGCGGTCGTCGGTGGTGCCGGCGTCGGTGATGATCTCGGTGTCATAGGTGCCGGCCACCAACACCGTCACCCCCAAACCGAACGGCGCGATCTCGCCCGCCAGCGATTCGCCCCACCGTTCCAGCGCGCCCTTGGCCGCCGAGTACGGGGCGGTGCCGGGCTGGCCGCGAACCCCGGCCGCGCTGGACACCAGGACGATCCGCCCCCGCCCGGCGGCCCGCATGGACGGCAACAGGGCCTGGGTGAGCGCAACCGGGCCCAGCACGCTGGTGGCGAACATCCGCTGCCACAACGCCGTATCGGTCTCCTCCACCATTCCGGCGGCCGAGATTCCGGCGTTGTGCACTATCGCATACGGTGCGCCCACGGCTTCCTCGATGGCCTTGGCGGCCGCGGCGACCGACGCGCTGTCGGTCAGATCGAGCTGTACGCCGATCAACCGATCGTCGTCGGGGTCCTGCCCGGTGCCGTCGCGAATGGCCCGGCGCAACAGGGGCATTCCCTGATCCGGTGTTCGCATGGCGGCGACCACCCGCCACCCTTCGCGATACATCCGCAGCGCGGAGGCGAACCCCAGTCCGCGGGATGCGCCGGTGATGACGACGCTGCGCGGCTCAGCCATGCCCGACCGCGGTGGTCGCGCAGGCGCCCGCACCGGGTGGTGGCGGCTGCACGTCGGGGCGGCCGTGGGGTTGCCCGCTCATCCAGGTCGACCAGATGCCGACCGAGTATGGGCCCTGCGCGCCGGCCTTCTCGTAAAAACCCTGTGGGTCATAGACTTTGGCTTCCGGATACGGCCAGGGGCAGGCGACGGAGGTCGCCGCCTTGGTGGCCTTGATGACGGCGAACCACGCCCCGTAGGCGAAGTAGGACACGTTGATGATGACGAACATCACCAGGAAGGTGCCGAGCACCGGCCGCGCCGGGAAGAGTTTGGCTTTGGCGGCCAGCTTTTCGGCCACCGATTTGCCGGTGTCGTCGCGATAGCACAGGATCGCGGCCGGGACCATCACGAAGGTCACCGAGAACGACTCCCAGATCAGCGGGAACTGGAAGGTGGTGCCGGTGAACACCGAACCCCAGGGGATGACCTGTGAATAGATGTACGTGCCCATGTGGACCAGCTGGATCTCCAGCCAGGCGTCGAAGACGAAACCGATCGCGCAGGTCAGCACGCCCAGGCTGACCAGCGGGTGCCGCGCCAAGAACGACTGCGGGCCGTACTTGGCCTGAAGCCTGCGCAGAATCCACACCGCCGGGAAGTACGGTCCGAAATAGAAAGTCACGTAACCGAATACGACGAACGGCTCCACCGTCGGCGACAACGACACCAGCGGCCAGGATTCCGGCCAGTGGATCAGGTCGGGGTTGTACACCGCGAACGGCGCCCAGTTCATGATCGGGTCCTGCCACACGATCAGGGTGGTGCACAGGAACATCAGCATCGCCGGGCTGCCCGGGTTGCGGCGCCATCCCCTGACGAAGACCACCACCAACACGATCAGCATGACCACGGTGGAGATCTGGATGAACGTCATATAATCCAGGCCGAAGATGAACTTCACCGGGCGCGGACGGCCCTGCACGTTCGGGTTGGCCACCCGCGGATCCAGCGCGACGCGGCAGTTCGCGATGAAGAAGAGTGCGAACGCCGCCAAGCCGGCGCCGGCCACCCAGCCGCCCCAGCCGCGTGTGCCGGTTCGCCGCGGGGCGGCCGATTCCCGTTGTGCCGCAGGCGAAGTGGTGTGTTCGGTCGACATCAGGTCAACCTTCCTCTCCGAAACGATCGACCAGATGCGAGTTGACGCCGTCCGCGTCGAGGGTTCTGGCCACCAGATACCCGGCGCCCATCCAGGCGCGTCGCGTCCACTTGCCGAACGACACCCGGGTGCCGGGCGCACCGGAGGCCGCCGGCATCATCTTCACCCGCTCCAGCGCCTCCTTGACCCCGCGCGGGCTGAGCGGATGCGCATCGGCGAAGGCCCGCACCAGGGTGGCGGCGACGTCGCAGTTGACCACCGGCACGCAATATTCCGGCCGCCGGCCCCCGTACTTTGCGGCGTAGCGGTCGAGGAAGTCCTGCCCGATCCGGTTGTCCTCGTCGTATTGGTCGACGCCGACCCAGCCCATGAAGGCGTTCCACATGATCGGGTTGACCCAGGCGTTCTGGAAGGCGGTGGTGGTGAAGCGCGGCGGATCCCAATCGACCGCCTGCAATGCCGGATTGATGAACACGATGCCGAACCCGAAACCCAGATGCACGATCGCCTCGGACTTGGCGTCGTGCAGCGTGCGCACGGCCCCGTTGATGTCCTGCGCGGTTTGCGCGATGGCCGCCTCGGCGACGATGCGAATGCCCTTGCGCCGGCAGGCGCTGCGCAGGTTCTTCAGGTAGCTTTCGCCGATCAGGTTCTGCTCGACGAGCACTCCGATCTCGGAAAGTCCGCGCTTGGCAACGAGATCCGCGATGAAGATCGGCTCGTCGGTCATCGACCCCTGCGGGAATGAGAAGGTCCATTCACCCAGCCAGTCGTCGGTGCCGGTGACGCTGAGCGCCGGCACCTTGAACCGCTCTTCGATCGCCTCGCGGGTGGGCACGCAGTTGTCGGTGATGTGCGGCCCGAACACCACCAGGCAGCCCTCGTCGACGAGTTCGCCGAAGGCGTCGATGACCGCTTTGACCGATCCTTTGGGCAGGCCCTCCACCTCGCGGTAGATCATCTGGACCGCTCGGTCCAGCACGCCCTGCTCGGCGGCCTCGGCGAAGACGAGGTCGAAACAGCGGGTGAAGTCGGCCTTCATCTCCTCGGGGAACCCCGGCGGCAGGGCGAAGTCCATCAGATAGCCGACCTTGATCGGCTCAGCGCTGCTTTCGTAGGACATCTGACCTCCCGAGGACAAATTCGCGCGCGCCGGTCTGTAAACCTAATATTTGTTCAGACCCTAGCGGGGTCGGTATGCAGCGTCAATCATCGGACCCGAGCGAACCGCCCGACCCGAAGTAGATGCCGATCATCTCGCCCAGGGCCTTGCCCACCGCCGCGTCGTCGGTCAACGGCCCGGCGATGGCGGCCCGGGCCGCCTCGGGCAGGCTCAGGCCCTCGGCGATCAGCCTGCCCGCCGCGATCAGCACCCGCGTCGACGCGACCTCGCGCAACCCGGCGGTTTCCAGCCGGCGGATGGCCTGCCCGAAGCGGACCAGCTCGGCCGCGGTGGCGGCGTCCACGCCCGCCTCGTGCGCGACGATCCCCTCCTCGACATCGGCTGCGGGGAAATCGAATTCGATGGCGACCATGCGCTGGCGCGTCGAATCCTTGAGATCCTTCAGCACGCTCTGATAGCCGGGGTTGTAGGACACCACCAGCCCGAAGCCGGGCGCGGCGTCCAGCGTGATGCCGAGTCGCTCGATGGGCAGCTGCCGGCGGTGGTCGGCCAGCGGGTGCAGCACCACGGTGGTGTCCTGGCGGGCCTCCACCACCTCGTCGAGGTAGCAGATCGCCCCCTCCCGCACCGCCCGGGTCAGCGGGCCGTCCACCCACACGGTCTCGTCGCCGCGCAGCAGGTAGCGGCCGACCAGGTCGGCGGTGGTCAGGTCGTCGTGGCAGGCGACGGTGATCAGCGGCCGGCCCAGGTCGTAGGCCATCGCTTCGACGAACCGGGTCTTCCCGCAGCCCGTCGGGCCCTTGAGGACGAGCGCCAGGCCCTGCCGATACGCGGCCTTGAAGACGGCCTCCTCGCTGCCGACCGCCCGGTAGTACGGGCGCGCCTCGGCGGCATGGACGTATGCAAGTCCGGACTGGTCGACCATGGCTTCCCTTCTGTTAGCCGGCGCCCACGTGCGCCGATGTGTGCGGCCGGCGGGATGTCGCGGTACCGGCACGCGCGTTCGCGGTGGTGCGGCGGCGGACCTCCGCCGCGCGCAGGGCCGAGCGGAACAGCGGACCGATCACCCCGGCCAGCTGATCGGGGCGCGCGATCGTCGCGTGCGCGGTAGTGCCGAATACCCGGCGCAGGGACTGCACGTCGGTCCCCGCGCCGACGGTCAGGCACACGCAGCCGGTCCCCCGCCGGCGCGCCTCGGTCAGCGCCCGGCGCGCATCCGCGGCACCGTAGGCCCGCTCGTATCCGTGGTCGTAGGCCAGCCCGTCGGACAGCACCACCAACAGCCGTCGCGACGTGCCGCCGCGCGCCTCCAAGATCGCGGAGCCGTGCCGGATGGCCGCGCCCAGCCGGGAGTACGCGCCGGGCTCGAGGCTGTTGAGCCGCCTGATCACCTGGGCGTTGAGCTGGTCGTCGAACCGCTTCACCGGCACCATGCTCACCGCGCGCCGGCCCTGCGAGTAGTAGGCGTACAGCGCGACCCGATCCCCCAAATCATGAAGCGCCACAGCGAGATCGGCGACCGCCGCGCGCTGCTGCTCATGCACGGTGCGCCCGACGGTGCCCGGCTCGGCCGCCGACCCCGACACGTCGAGGAGCAGCAGCACCGACAGGTCGCGGCGGCGCCGCAGGCTGTCCAGGTACACCGCCTCGTCGGGCACCGACCCGGCCCGTACCTCGACCCGGGCCTCCACCGCGGCGTCGATGTCGATGTCGTCGCCCTGCGGCTGCCGGTGCCGCCGGTGCAGACCCATGCCCAGTCGCGCGAGCGGGCGGCGCACCGCGATGGCGTCGTCGACGGCCAGCGTGGCCCGCGCCGTGACGGCCGGCTCGACCTCGCGCACGGTGCACCAGGCGGGCCGGTAACTCCCGCGCGCCACGTCCCATTCCGGATACCGCACCCCGTCGGCGGGATCCTCGTCGTTCCCCTCGTCGGCGGGGGCCGACGCGAGCGAGGCGACGGCGTAGGCACCGCGCTTTCCGGAATCGGTGCGATGCGTGGGGCTGTCCGCGCCCGGCGGCCCGCCGCCGCTGCCGGTCTTGCGCGCCGACGACAGCAGCTTCTTCAGCCACTTGCCGAGGGCGCCGCCCCCGCCGACCGGGCTGGTGAACAGGTCCGGGTCGTCCGAGTCGTCGACCGCCGCGTCGTCGAGCTCCGCGAGGTCGGCGGCCCCGTCGCGCCGCGGGACGTGCGCGGGTGCCGCCTTGTCGTCTGGCTGGTCCGGCCGGGCGGCCCGCCCGCATGCGGCAAGCACCTTCCCCGCCCGGATCACCCCGAATTCCGGCTCCGGGTCGGGCAGCGCCACCTGTGCGGCGGCCAGCGCCAGCGACGCCCGCGGGGAATCGCTGCGGCCGGCGACGCCACGGTCGCCCAGGGACGCCAACACGCGGGGCAGCACCGGCGCGTTGGCGACCAGGGCGCGGTGGCCTTCGACGGTCAGGTAGCGCTGGGCCAGCTTGCGGTGCCGCAGCAACCGGCCCACGACGTCGGGGCGCAGGCTGCCGGCGGCGATCATCGACGCCTGCACCGCTAGGGATTTGAGCGCCCCGGGCGCGCCGGCGTCGACGTAGATCGTCTGGCCGTCGGTCCACGCCGGCTCCCCCGGTGGCAGCCCGGCGACCGCGACGGCCCGGCCCGCGAGCGCGGAGGCGAGCATGCCCAGGGCTTGCCATTGGTCGGCACAGGCGTCATCCCCCATGCTCAACCTCCGACTTGTTGACCAAATATCTGTTCCAACCGTAGAGTCCGGCTGCACGGCAGTCAATGAGTCGGGAGCACATGATGATTGAGTTCACCGTCGGGTGGCGCCGTGTCACCGACGGCCGCTCGCGGCGTCGCGTCATTGACCTCGAATCCGCCCCGACGTAGTGTCCGGCAAAATGGATTTCTGCTATCCCGCGGAAGTGGAACGGTTCCGCACCGAGCTGCGTGACTGGCTGTCGGACAACCTGACCGACGAGCTGGTGAAAGCACGCCGCGCCGGCGGCCGTGACGACGCCGCGTTCGAGATGCTGCGGGCGTGGAACCAGACGATGGCCGACGCGGGATGGGCCGCGGTGTCCTGGCCGCGCGAATACGGTGGCCGCGGCGCGACGGTGCTCGAGCAGCTGGTCTACACCGAGGAGACCACCCGGGCGCGAGCTCCCTTGCCGCTCAACGTCATTGGCTTGAACAACATCGCGCCGGCAATCATGCAGTACGGCACCGAGGCGCAGAAGCAGCGGCTGCTGCCGCGCATGATGCGCGCCGACGACATCTGGTGCCAGGGCATGTCGGAACCCGATGCCGGGTCCGACCTCGCGGCGCTGCGCACCCGTGCGGTGCGCGACGGTGACGACTTCGTGGTCACCGGGCAGAAGATCTGGACCTCGCTGGGCCACCGCGCCGACTGGTGCCAGCTTTATGTGCGCACCGATCCGGATGCGCCCAACCACAAGGGGATCTCGTGCCTGATCGTCGACATGACGCTGCCCGGCATCGAGGCCCGTCCGCTGGTCACGCTGGGCGGCGACGCCGATTTCGCCGAGGTCTTCTTTCACGACGTGCGGGTGCCGGCGGACGCGTTGCTCGGCCCGCTCAATGCGGGCTGGCAGGTGGCCACCACCACGCTGAGCCACGAGCGGGCCGGGGCCGCCCGGTTGTACGCGGAGATGCAGGTGCGGCTGGAAGAGCTGGTGGACGATCTGGCCGCCGCCGGCACCGGCGCGCTGGACGACCCGGTCACGCTGCGGCGCCTCGGCGAACTCGCGGTGCGGATCAAATATCTGGAAGTGCTGTGCCAGCGGTCGATTTCGGCCACCCTGCACGGCGGGTCGGAACTGGTGGCGCTGGGGTCGGCCAGCCTGGCCAAAACGGTGTGGGGCGAGATCGGGCAGGACCTGGCCGCGCTGGCCTTCGACGTGCTGGGCTCCCGCGACGACGGGCGGGCGTGGGCGAACTACCGGCTGACGTCGCGCTCGCTGACCATCGCGGGCGGCACCACGCAGATCAACAAGAACATCACCGCCCAACGGGTGTTGGGGTTGCCGCGCAAATGAACCTCGAACTCACCGACGAACAGGTGGCGCTGCGCGACACCACGCGGCGCTTCCTCGCCGAGAAGGCCCCGATCGCACACCACGTGCGCCGGCTGCTCGACGACCCGACCGGGATCGAGCCGGCGGTATGGCGCGGCCTGGCCGACCTGGGCTGCACCGGGCTGCTGGTGCCCGAACAACACGGCGGGGCGGGCATGACGATGGTCGAGGCCGGGATCGTGGCCGAAGAGCTTGGCGCCGCGCTGTATCCGGGTCCGTGGTTGTCGACGGCGGTGGCCGCCCCGCGGGCACTGATCCGGCTGTGCGCCGGCGGCGACACCGCCGCCGGGCTGCTGCGCGGCATCGCCGACGGGACCACCCACGTCGCCGTCTGCTTCCTGGACACCCCGCCCATGGCCGCCACCCGAGAGGGCGAGACCACGGTGCTGCACGGGCAGGCCCGCGCCGTGCCCGATGCCGCGGCCGCCGACGTCCTGCTGGCTCTGGCCGAAGATGCCGGGGACACAGCGCTTTTCGGGGTGAACACCGGATCGGCCGGGGTTGCGGTCAGGCCCGAACACCACATCGACCCGACCCACAAACAGTCGCGGGTCACCTTCGACGCGGCCCCCGCGCGGCGGCTGGCGACGGCGTCGGCGGACGACGTGGCGGCGGTGGTCGACGACGTGCTGATCGCCGCGTGCGCCGACGCGCTCGGCGCCGCCCGCGCCGTCATGGACCTCGCCGTCGAATATGCCAAGACCCGAACGCAATTCGGTCAGCCGATCGGGTCGTTCCAGGCCGTCCAGCATCTGTGCGTGGACATGTACGAGACCGTCGAGTTGGCCCGCAGCGGGGTGATCCACGCCCTGTGGGTTAGCGACGCGCCCGACGGCGATGAGCGGCATCTGGCCGCGCTGCGGGCGAAGGCGTTCGCCGGGCGACTGGCCGGCGTGGCCGACACCGCTATCCAGGTCTTCGGCGGCATCGGCTACACCTGGGAGCACGACGCCCACCTCTATCTCAAGCGGTTGCTGGGCTACAGCGCGTTTCTCGGCGGACCCGACCGCTACCTCACCGAAGTCGGTGCGCGCCTTGCCAAGAGAGGCAGTCCGTGATGAATGTCGAGTACCTGCTCACCGCCACGCCGTCGGCGCGCAAGTCGCTGGACCTGGACGCCCCGGTCGAACCCGGCGACATCCGCGAGTGCCTGCGCATCGGCCTGCAGGCCGCGAACGGGTCGAACGCGCAGTCGTGGCGCTGGCTGGTGGTCAGCGATCCGGCGCTGCGCGCCCGGATCGCCGAGCTGTATCGCGACGCCTATCTGCGGCGGGTCGGCGGACGGTTGCTCGCCGGCCTGATGCCCGCCGGAACACCCGAGAGCCGCATCATGTCGTCGACCGAGTGGCTGGTCGAGAACCTGGCCAGGGTGCCCATGCTGGTAATCCCTTGCTACGAGCCTTACTTGCCGCGCATCGACGGCGACGAATCCTTCCACCTGGCCACGCTGTACGGCTCGATCTTCCCGCCGGTGTGGAACTTTCAGCTGGCCCTGCACACCCGGGGATACGGGACGTGCATCACCACGCTGCATCTGCATCACGAAGATCAAGTCGCACAGCTGCTCGGCATTCCGCCGACCTACGTCCAGGGCTGTCTGCTGCCGGTGGGCCGGCTGCGGGCCGGGCGCACCTTCCGGCCCGCGCGGCGGCGGCCGATCCAGGAAGTGATCGCCTGCGACCGTTGGGACGGGCCGCCGCTCTAGGATGGGATTTCGGCGGCTTGTGCAGCGCATTCACCGGGTCCGGTCTGATAGCCTCTAACAAAGATTTGGTTCGGCGGAAAGAGGACGAATGCGTATGGTCACGCACCCGCAGTCGTCCGGATCTGCACACCGCTGACCATGGCGAAAGCCGAGTCGCTCCGAACCGGCAGCACCGCCGATTCCCCGACGCGCCGGGCCGAGATCCTGGCCACCGCCGCGTCCCTGATCGCGTCCTCGGGCCTGCGAACGTCGTTGCAGGAGATCGCCGATGCCGCCGGCATCCTTCCCGGCAGCCTCTATCACCACTTCGAGTCCAAAGAGGCCATCCTCGTCGAGCTGATCCGCCGCTACCAAGACGATCTGGAGCGGATCGGCCGGACCGCCCAGGCCAGGTTGGACGAACCCGACTCGCGTCCGGTCCCGGAGCAGATCATCGAGCTCGGCTCGGCGATCGCCAACTGCGCCGTCGAGCACCGCGCCGCCCTGCAGATGTCGTTCTACGAGGGGCCGGGCACCGACCCGGAGCTGACCAAGCTGACCCGGCAGCGGCCGGTGGCCATCCAGGAGGCGATGCTGCAGACGCTGCGCGCCGGCCGGTGGAGCGGCTACATCAAACCCGACATCGACCTGCCCACGCTGGCCGACCGCATCTGCCAAACCATGCTGCAGGTCGGTCTCGACGTCATGCGGCACACCGCATCCGCCGACCAGGTCGCCGAACTGCTGTGCCGAATCATCTTGCAGGGCTTGGCAAGCCGGCCGCCCAGCGACGCCGCGCTGGACCGGTCGAAGGCCTTCGTCGCCGCCAACGAGGTGATCGAAACCTGGTCCGACGACAGCGACGCCGATCCCGGTGACAAAGCGGCGCTGGTGCGCGCGGTGGCACGCGCCGAATTCGGCCGCCGCGGTTATGAAGTCACCACCATCAGGGACATCGCGGCGGCGGCCGGCCTGGGCACCGGAACGGTGTATCGGGTGATCGGGTCCAAGGACGAGCTGCTGGACTCGATCATGCGCTCCTTCGGCAAGAAGGTGGAGGCGGGATGGGTCAGCGTGCTGCGCTCCGACGCCACACCCACCGAGAAGCTGGACGCGTTGAGCTGGGTCAACGTCAACGCGCTGGACCAGTTCTCCGACGAATTCCGGATCCAGCTCGCCTGGATGCGGCTCTCTCCCCCGACGGCCAACCCGGGCTGGTCCTACGCCACCCGCCTGCGGCAGATGAAATCGCTGCTCTCCGAAGGGCTCCGGACGGGTGAGATCGCCATCGCCGCGCCGTCCACCGCGATGCTGGCGCGCTGCCTGATCGCCCTGCAGTGGATACCGGAGAACATCCTCGCCGAGATCGGCAAACGCCCAGCTCTGCTGCATGTCCGCGACACCGTTTTGCGTGGCGTGGCGGTCCGCGGCGCCGCCGTCGACAACTAGGTCGACAACTCGGTCGATATCTAGGTATTGAAACCAAATAACCGTTCCCCATACAGTTGGGCAATTAGAATCGGGTTAGCGATTAACGAGAAGGGGATTTCCATGACGATTGTCGATCGGCTGCGCTACGACGGCAAGCGCGCGCTGGTGGTCGGTGGCGCGACCGGCATGGGCGCCGCGGCGGCCAAATCCGCGGCCGAGCTGGGCGCCGAGGTCATCGTGCTGGACTACGCCCCGGTGACCTACGACGTCGCCAAGTCCATCCAGGTCGACCTGCGCGATCCCGCGTCCATCGACGCCGCGCTCGAGCAGCTCGACGGCCCGGTGCACGCGGTGTTCTCGGCCGCCGGCATCGCCGAGGGCACCACCGACCTGATGGCGATCAACTTCCTCGGACACCGCTACCTGATCGAGCGGCTGCTGGAACGCAACCAGCTGCCGTCGGGCTCGGCGATCTGCTTCATCTCCTCGGTCGCGGGCATGGGGTGGGAGAACGACCTGGACCTGCTGAACGAGTTCCTGGCCACCCCGGACTTCGCGACGGCGCAGGAATGGGTCAAGGCACACGAGCCGGAAGGCATCATCCACTACGGCTTCTCCAAGAAGGTCGTCAACGCCTACGTGGCAACCCAGGGCTATCCGCTGCTGAAGAAGGGCATCCGGATCAACGCGATCTGCCCCGGTCCCACCGACACCCCGCTGGCCCAGGCCAACGCCGACCTGTGGCTCACCTTCGCCCAGGACTACCGCGACGAGACCGGGTCCAAGGTGCACACGCCCGAACAGATGGGCGACGTGATGGCGTTCCTCAACAGCGCCGCCGCCTTCGGCATCAACGGGATCACGCTGCTGGTCGACTACGGCCACACCATGGCGTCGCTGACCGGCGCCTACCCGCCGGGCAAGCCGATCATCGACATCATCATGGGCCGCGTGAAGCTCTGACCGGGCCGGCGTAGCGTCGGCTGTCATGGCACGAGGCGTGATCGTCGGCGGCCACGGCAAGGTCGCGTTGCAGCTGTCCGCCATCCTGACGCAGCGCGGCGACGCGGTGACTTCGCTGTTCCGCAATCCCGATCACGCCGACGACGTCGCCGCCACCGGCGCCAAGCCGGTGGTGGCCGACATCGAGAGGCTGGACACCGACGCGCTGGCCGGCCTGCTGGCCGGGCACGACGCCGTGGTCTTCTCCGCGGGGGCCGGCGGCGGCAACCCGGCCCGCACGTATGCCGTCGACCGCGACGCGGCGATCCGGGTGGTCGACGCCGCCGCCCGGTCGGGAGTGAAACGGTTCGTGATGGTGTCCTACTTTGGCGCCGGCCCCGATCATGGTGTGCCCCAAGACGATCCGTTCTTTCCCTACGCGGAGTCCAAGGCCGCGGCCGACGCCCACCTGCGGGCCAGCGACCTGGACTGGACGATCCTGGGGCCGGGCCGGCTCACCCTGGACCCGCCCACCGGCCGCATCGCCGTCGGGCGCGGCAAGGGCGAGGTCTCGCGCGCCGACGTCGCAAGCGTCGCCGCCGCCGCCCTCGCCGACGACTCGACGATCCGGCGCACCATCGACTTCAACAACGGTGACGTGCCGATCGCCGTCGCACTGGCCGGCTGAGCCCGCCCGGCGGCGCGGTAAGCTGCGCTACGCAGCTGGTCTGCTCGCGTCGCAACCGCGCCGTGAGCATCGAGCGAAGCAACGTTAGTAACGCTTCGTAAGAGGGAACCCGGTGAGAATCCGGGACTGTCCCGCAACGGTATGCAGGAACGACCGCCGTCACCAGCACTGGTCGCAAGACTGGGAAGCGACGGCCACTAGGAACTGCCCGGCTCCTCGGCGGCCCTTCGGGACCGCATCGTCGGCCGGGCACGCACCATCCGGTGCGCGCCTGCGAGTCCGGAGACCTGCCAGCTGTGCCGGGCGCGCCGCGTCCGGCGGCTCATCGCCTCGTGGAATGGGCGTTTGGCTGCAGCCGTTGCGGTCGGTACCGGGTACCCACCGCCGACGGGTCGGCTGCACGTCCGCGGGCGGTGACCACCACGCCGATTGAAGGACGAATATCGTGACCCCTCAAGCATTCACCGCAACGGTTGTCGGATCGCCGCGCATCGGCCCGAAGCGCGAACTCAAGCGCGCCACCGAGGGCTACTGGGCCGGCCGCACCGGTCGCGCCGAGCTCGAAAAGGTGGCCGCGACGCTGCGCCGCGACACCTGGGCGGGCCTGGCGGCCGCCGGCCTGGACTCGGTGCCGGTGAACACCTTCTCCTATTACGACCAGATGCTCGACACCGCGGTGATGCTCGACGCGCTGCCGGAGCGGGCCCGGCAGGTGTCCGACGACCTGGATCGCTACTTCGCCGCCGCCCGCGGCAACTCCGACGTCGCACCGCTGGAGATGACCAAGTGGTTCGACACCAACTACCACTACATCGTCCCCGAGATCGCGCCCACCACCAAGTTCGCGCTGAACCCCGACAAGGTGCTTTCGGATCTGAAAGAAGCTCTGGCACAAGGTATTCCGGCCCGGCCTGTGGTCATCGGGCCGATCACCTTCCTGCTGCTCAGCAAGGGCGTCGACGGGGCGGGCGCCCCCATCGAGCGGCTCGAGGAGTTGGTGCCGATCTACGCCGAGCTGCTGTCGCTGCTCGCCGACAACGGGGCGCAGTGGGTGCAGCTCGACGAGCCGGCGCTGGTGACCGACATGTGCGCCGACGCGCCCGCCCTGGCCGAGGCGGTCTACAACAAGCTGGGCTCGGCGAGCAACCGGCCGGCCATCTACGTCGCCACCTACTTCGGTGACCCGGGGGCGTCGCTGGCCGGGCTGGCCCGCACGCCTGTCGAGGCGATCGGCGTCGACCTGGTGTACGGCCCCGACACCGCCGTCGCCGCCGTGCCCGAGCTGGCCGGCAAAACCGTGGTGGCCGGCGTGGTCGACGGCCGCAACGTGTGGCGCACCGACCTGGCGGCGGCGCTGGACAAGCTGACCACGCTGCTGGGTTCGGCAGCGCGCGTTGCGGTTTCGACGTCGTGCTCCACGCTGCACGTGCCCTACTCGCTGGAGCCGGAGACCGACCTGGACGACGCGCTGCGCAGCTGGCTGGCGTTCGGGCGGGAGAAGGTCGCCGAGGTGGTGACGCTGGCGCGTGCCCTGCGCGACGGGCGCGAGGCCGTCGCCGACGAGATCGCGGCGTCCAACGCGGCCGTCGCCTCCCGCAAGAGCGACCCCCGCCTGCACAACGACCGCGTCCGGGCCCGCATCGACTCGATCGTCGCGTCGGGTTCGCACCGCGGCGACCCGGCCCAGCGCCGCGCCAGCCAGGACGCCCGGCTGCACCTGCCCCCGCTGCCCACCACGACCATCGGCTCCTACCCGCAGACCTCGGCAATCCGCAAGGCGCGTGCGGCATTACGGTCCGGCGAGATCGACCAGGCCGAGTACGAGAGGCGGATGAAAAAGGAGATCGCCGACGTCATCACGTTGCAGGAGCAGCTCGGCCTCGACGTGTTGGTGCACGGCGAGCCGGAGCGCAACGACATGGTGCAGTACTTCGCCGAGCAGTTGGAGGGCTTCTTCGCCACGCAGAACGGCTGGGTGCAGTCCTACGGCAGCCGCTGCGTGCGGCCGCCGATCCTGTACGGCGATGTGGTGCGCACCCACCCGATGACCGTCGAGTGGATCACCTACGCGCAGTCGCTGACCGACAAGCCGGTGAAGGGCATGCTCACCGGGCCGGTGACGATCCTGGCGTGGTCGTTCGTCCGCGACGACCAGCCGCTGGCCGACACCGCCAACCAGGTGGCTCTGGCCATCCGCGACGAGACGGTGGACCTGCAGGCGGCGGGCATCGCGGTCATCCAGGTCGACGAGCCGGCGCTGCGCGAGCTGTTGCCGCTGCGCCGGGCCGATCAGGAGGAGTATTTGCGTTGGGCCGTAGGCGCTTTCCGGCTGGCCACCTCCGGGGTCGCCGACTCGACCCAGATCCACACCCATCTGTGCTACTCGGAGTTCGGTGAGGTGATCGGGGCGATCGCCGACCTGGACGCCGACGTGACCTCCCTGGAGGCCGCCCGCTCGCACATGGAGGTGCTCGACGACCTGAACGCGGTCGGCTTCTCCAACAGCGTCGGGCCGGGTGTCTACGACATCCACTCGCCGCGGGTGCCGAGCACCGCCGAGATCGCCGAGTCGTTGCGCGCGGCGCTGCGGGCGGTGCCGGCCGAACGGTTGTGGGTCAACCCCGACTGCGGGCTCAAGACCCGCAACCCCGACGAGGTGAGCGCGTCGCTGAAGAACATGGTCGCCGCGGCCCACGAGGTTCGGGCCGGGGTCTGAGCCGCCGAGCCCGAGCGTCACGCCAGCGTGACGCTCGGGCTTCGGCGTCACGCTGGCGTGACGCTCGGCGCGTCGTCCGACACCACCTGCACGGGGACGTCGTCGTCCCAGGGTTGCCGCACGACCATGTCGGCGACCCGCACGATGCCGCGCTCGAACTCACCGGTGGCCGCGTCGACCAGCCGGTAGGCCTGCGTCTGCTTGTGAATGGGCTGCGCGTCGAGCAGCACCACCCGCACCTCGCCCGGCTCGAAGTGGCAGCGCTCCTGCAGCGCGGCGATCAGCTGCTCGTTGTGCATGTGGCCGTCGCCGAAGTTCCAGCCGATGGCGGTGCTGCAGATCCGCTCGCCGTCGGTGATGACGTAGTCGTCCTCGTTCTGGCCCGCCATCGCCCGGTGCGCCAGCGTGAACAGCGCCCGGCCGTGAGTGTTGAAGCCGCGGAACGCATATCCCATGTAGAGCGGAATCTGCGCCGCCTCCGGGCTGCCGTAGAACCGCTCCAGCTGGGCCTGGGGCATGCTGGCGATGGCGACGATGCCGCGGCTGATCTTCTCGCTGGCCGACGGTTTGATACACCACAGCGTGGTGTCCCAGTTGCCGGCGTAGTAGCGCATCCCGGGCAGAAACGAGATCTTGCGCGGAAACATGTTGCCCAACACCACGATTCCCGCAATGACGACGAACAGGACGGCCACCACCACGGGGTACCGAAGGTCGCCGAGCCCGATCCCGGTGTGCGCCACAAACAACGACAGCACCCCGAAGATCATGAGCACGTTCCATTCCAGCGGCACGCCCATCGGAATCGAGACCAGGATCCCCAGGTGGAAGCACACCATCACCACCGCGGCCACGGTGACCGGCCAGCCGCCGTGACAGAAGAACAGCGGCAGCGGCACCAGCATCTCGATCGCGGTGCTCAGATGCGCGATCCAGCGTGACAGCCGGCCGGGCCGCAGATCGTCGGGGAACTTCTCGAAGAACCTCCGCTTCAGCCAGCGCGGGCGCACCAGCGGGTTGTTGGACATCATCGTGGAGATCACGAACGGAAAGTGTTTGTTGAGTTTGGATGTCGCCGCGCCCATCCAGATCACCAGGAAGACCACCTTGGACCCGACGATCATGTCGGGCGCCCCGAACAGGAACGTCACCGCCATGCTGGCGTAGACCTCGCCGCGGGCGGCCAGGAAGATCACCTTGTCGCGCAGCCCCAGCACCGCCAGCACCAGCAGGATCAGCACGATCTTCCAGGCGGGCAGCAGGCCGATCGTGGTGCCCAGCTCGGGCACGGGCCCGGTGCCGTCGGCGAACAGCGCGGCCAGCGTCAGCAGCAGAAACAGCGCATACAGCGCGACGTCGACCGGCTTGCGTTTGGTGCCGGCGGTGAACGGGACCCGGTCCGGCCACGGTGGCAGCCGGATGGTGCCGAAGCGCATCCAGTACAGAATCGAGCCCATCGGCGGGAAGAAGCGGTTGTTCAGCGGGCCGAAGCCGCAGCCCAGCCCGATCACCTCGAACAGCATCGTGTAGAGCACGACCTTTTCGAAGACGATCGGCTCCGACCACCACGACGCGACGTGGGTGAAGCCGCCGAGACCCCGGGTGGCCGAGGCGAACAGCCACCCGCCCAGGATGTAGAGCAGGATTTTGACGACGTAGAACAGGTGCAGGGCGACCGGGGTGCCGAAGCCCACCTCGGCCCAGTGCTTGGCCATCGGGCGGATCTTGTCGCTACGGGTGCCCTTGCTCCATTCGGCCATGTCGAGCTGCGGCAGCTCGGGCTTCAGAAATCCCATGGTGTCAAAGACTAGAACGCGTTCTAGGAACACGCCCGGCAACCTCGGGCAACGCGGCGACACCCGGGCGCGGCCGAGGCCCCGGCCGCGCCCTCGAGCGTGGACTAGTTGCGCGATCACCCGGCGTGTCGGCGCAACAAGTCGACGCTGGACCGGTGCGCGCCGGGGCTACCCGGCTTGCTTGGCGGGCGGCCGGTAGAAGATCACCAGCTGGCCGATGGCCCCGGCCAGGCCGAGCAGCAGCGAGATCAGCAGGCCGTTCCAGCCGTCCATCCAGTTCTTGCCGAAGACCAGCCAATCCAGGCTGAGCCGGCCGGCGCCCAGGGTGGCCACCACCACCGCGCTGGCCGCCAGCACCAGGTTGTATTCCCAGCCCTCCTTGACGATGAAGAAGCCGTTGGGGCGGTGCACCGTCCACGCCGCGACCAGCATCAGCGAGACGAAGCCCGCCGCCGGGATCGGGGTGAGCAACCCGGCGGCCAGGCCCAGACCGGCGGCCATTTCCGTGCTTGCCGCCACGGTGGCGTGGAACTTGCCCGGCTTCATGCCTATGCTCTCGAACCACCGGGCGGTGCCCGGGATACGGCCACCGCCGAAGAACTTGTTGTAGCCATGCGCGGCCAACGTCACGCCCAACACCAGCCGCAGGATCAGTAACCCGACGTCGTAGGGAGTCATAGGTGCAAACCTAGATCATCGGCCGCCGGGGAGGACAGGACCGCCGCGCGGCTGAGTCCACCCGCCGGCCCGTGTGGGAACATAGCGGGCGTTCCGGGGTTGCCCGAATCAGCAGCGACACCACGAAGGGGGTGCACCACGGCTCGCACCGCACCAGGTAGCGGCGCCCACCGCAACGCGTCACGCGACCGGGACGCCGCGCCGACCGAGCAGTCCGTGGTGTTGCTGGACGGCACATCGAGTCACCCCCGCGAGCTGCTGGGCAACAAGGGCCACGGCATCGAGGTGATGCGCCGCCACCACCTGCCGGTGCCGCCCGCGTTCTGCCTCACCACCGCGGTGGGCCTGCGGTATCTGGCCGACCCCGCGGCGACGATGGACGCCGTCTGGGACGACGTGCTGGACCGGATCGGCTGGCTGCAGGCGCAGACCTCGCGCACGTTCGGGCGGGGCCCGCGCCCGCTGCTGGTCAGCGTGCGCTCGGGGGCCACCCAGTCGATGCCCGGGATGATGGACACCCTGTTGAACCTCGGCATCAACGACTCCGTGGAGCAGGCGCTGGCCGCCGAGCACGGCCCGGCGTTCGCCCGCGACACCCACCGGCGGTTCCGCGAGATGTACCGGCGCATCGTGGGTGTCGAGCGGCCGGTGCCGTCCGACCCGTACACGCAGTTGCGCGCCGGCATCGAGGCCGTGTTCGCGTCGTGGAACTCCCCGCGCGCCCGCGCCTACCGCGCCCATTACGGTTTCGCCGACCGGCACGGCACCGCCGTCGTCGTGCAGGCCATGGTGTTCGGCAATCACGGCCCCAATTCCGGTGCGGGAGCGTTCTTTTCGCGCAATCCGATCACCGGGGACGACGAGCCGTTCGGCGAGTGGCTGCCCGGGGGCCAGGGCGACGACGTGGTGTCGGGATCGGTCGACGTGGAACCGATCGCCGCGCTGCGCGACGAGCAGCCGGCCGTCTACGACCAGCTGATGGCCGCCGCCCGGACGCTGGAGCGGTTGGACCGTGACGTCCAGGAGATCGAGTTCACCGTCGAGGACGGCGCCCTGTGGTTGCTGCAGACCAGGGCGGCCGAACGCTCGGCGCAGGCGGCGGTGCGCTCGGCGCTGCAGCTGCGACGGGAGGGGCTGATCGACGAGGCCGAGACGCTGCGGCGGGTCACCCCGGCGCACGTGCGGCCGCTGCTGATGCCCGCTCTGCAACCCGAAATACGTTTGGCGGCACCACTTCTGGCCAAGGGCCTACCTGCCTGCCCCGGCGTGGTATCCGGCACGGCCTACGCCGACGTCGACGAGGCGCTGCACGCCGCCGAGCGGGGCGAACCGGTGATCCTGGTGCGCGACCACACCCGGCCCGAAGACGTGTCGGGCATGCTGGCCGCGCGGGGCATCGTCACCGAGGTGGGCGGCGCGGCCAGCCATGCGGCGGTGGTCAGCCGGGAACTGGGCCGGGTGGCCGTGGTGGGTTGCGGCGCCGGGGTGGCCGCGATGCTGGCGGGCCGGCGGATCACCGTGGACGGCGCCGAAGGCGAAGTGCGCGAAGGCGAATTGTCCCTGTCCGCGTGGTCCGAGAACGATACCCCGGAGCTGCGCGAGCTGGCCGAGATCGCGCGGCGGATCAGCCCGCTGCGCGCCCATTCCGGCGGCGACCATCCGCGGCTGGACGACGACTCCGAGAGTGCGGTGCGCGCGGCCCTGGCCGCCGGGCAGACCGACGTGGTCTCGCCCACCCCACTGCTGGTCATGCTGACCGCGCTGCGCGAGGGCGCGCCGTGACCGAACTGGCTGTGCTGCAAGCGATTCGGCTCAAGGGCCGGGTCAGTCGAGCCGACCTGGCCGCCACCCTGGGCACGGATCCCGACGAAATCGCCGGCACGGTCGAGCGGCTGAGCGCGGCGGGCCTGGTGACCGGGGACGCCACCCTGCGGATCACCCCGGCCGGCAGCGCCCGGCTCACGGCGCTGCTCGCCGAGGAGCGCCGGGGCATCGATGCCGCCGCGATGGCCGCCGTCTATGACGACTTTCGGGCGATCAACGCCGATTTCAAGCGCCTGGTGACCGACTGGCAGCTCAAGGACGGCGCGCCCAACCGCCACGACGAGGCCGAGTACGACGCCGCCGTGTTGGCCCGCCTGGACGACGCGCACGCGCGGGTGACGCCGGTCATCGAGGCCGCGGCCGCCCAACTGCCGCGGCTGAACCGCTACGCGGCGAAACTGGCCGCGGCCCTGGGCAAGGTGCGGGCCGGCGACACGGCGTGGCTGACCAGGCCGCTGATCGACTCCTACCACACGGTGTGGTTCGAACTGCACGAAGAGCTCATCGTCGCCGTCGGCCTGACCAGGCAGGAAGCCGCCAGATCCGGTGACGCGCAATAGTCATAGCGCCGCGTCGAGCAACGCCAGGTAGGCGTCGACGTCGGGAACCGCCGACGCCGCCGCGTGCACGCTGATCGCGATGGTGTCCCCGATGCCGTGCACGCCGTGCGTCAGCCCCATCACCGGCGACAGCGCGGGATAGCCCGCCGTCAGCACCACCCGCGCGCCGCCGAAGCTCAAATCGGCCGGCCCGCGATTGACGCTGGACACCACGGTGTTGCCGGCCACCTGGTACGGACGCTGGTCGGCGTCGAATTGGTCTACGCCCCAACGCAACAGCGCGGCCGGCACCGCGGCGAATGCGCGGTCGGCGGCCCGGGTTGCCGGGTGCCCGAAGCGGCGCCGCCCGGCGGCCAGGCCGGCCGCGATCCGCTCCGCGCGGGCCTGGGCCCCCAGCCTCGGATGCAGGTCCACCACGACGTTGCCGAAGTGGTTGTACGCCTGCGGTGCACCGGGTTTGGCCATCGGAACCTCGGCGCCCAGCGAATCCGCTTGATCGCCAAGCAGATCGGACAACGCCTGCGCCACCGCGCCCAGCACCGCAACCGTGGCGGTCGGACCGGGCAGCTGCGCGCGGTGCCGCACCAGGGTGCGCAGCGAACGCACACCGGCGGGCCGGGCGTTCGTCGGCAGCAGCGGACGCGGCCCCGCCCCGGGGGCCAGCCGCCCGGCACGGGTGTCGCGCACCAGTTGGCGGTGGGTGCGCGCGGCCACCGCGGCCCGCCAGGGCAACCAGCCCGGCCGCGGGACGGGCACCTCGGGCACCGGGGCGGCCCGGCCGAAAAGCCGGGCGGCCAACGCCGCGGCGCGGGCGCCGTCGGCCAGCGCGTGCGCGACCTGCAGCACCGCGACCGTGCCCGGCCCGCGGACCCCCGGAATGCCGTCGACCGGGCCGAAAACGTGCAGCCGCCAGGCCATCCGGCGAAGGTCGAGTTGGTCGTCGGCGAGCCCGGCGACAGCGGCCAGGCACCCGTCCCAGCTGTGCTCGGCCAACTCGTGGCGGACCACCTGCTCGGGGGCGACGGCCGCGGGCACCCAGTGCGGGTAGCGCAGCCGGCCGCGGTCGCGCACCCGGATGCTCAGCGCCGGCTCCGCGTCGGCCCGCCGGCGCAGCTGATCGGCGGCAGCCGGGTAATCGGCCGGCTCGCCGTCGAAGGCGTACAGCAGGAACTCGTCGTTGGGGATCTTGGCCGACATCCAGTAGAACTGCGCATCGACGGCCGCCATCCGGTGGCCCGTCATTCAGCCGGGTGAGCCGATGAACCCGAGCACCAGGCCGGCGACCTTGTCGGGCTGTTCGAGCTGCAGGAAGTGCCCGGCATGTTCGACGATGTCGACTTCGCTGCCGGGGGGGCAGCACCTTTTCCACCTGGTGAGCGAAAGCCGATGTCATGCAACCGTCGTCGCGGCCATGAAGGTACAAACACGGCAGCACCGGCTCCTCGGTCCACAGTCGGTGCAACGTCGCGTACTGGGCCGGCGGTGCGGTGTTGCGGATGGTGGCGCGGTAGGGGCCCAGCGCCGCCCGCCAGCTCTCCGGCGCCCCGATCGCGGCGTCGACGTGCCGCAGATCCTCCTCGGCGCGGTAGCCCGGCGACCAGCGCCGCCACAGCAGCGGCAGCACCCAGGAAGCGGAACGCTCAGGCAGCCAAGGCAATTGGAAGTACATGATGTACCAGCTGCGGAACACCTGGCGGGCCAGATGGGCGGCCAGCCGGCCCCGCTCGGCCGCGCTGCCGCCGCGCCGCCGGAACGCCGCCGAGGGCGGCACCGACATGAGCACCGCCTTGGCGAACGGGCTGTCGGGCATGGCGGCCAGGCCGGTGGCCGCGATCGCCCCCCAGTCGTGGCCGATCACCACGTCGTTCTCGGTACCGCCGGCGGCCGCGCGCACCCGCAGCGCGTCGTCCATCAGCGCACCCACGTGGTAGCTGCCGTCGGACGGGATCGCCGACGGCGCGTATCCGCGCATGAAGGGCGCGACCACCCGCCACCCCGCGTCGGCGAGCCGGGGAGCGAGCTTGCGCCACCCGTACGGCGTGTCGGGGAAGCCGTGCAGACACAACGCGAGCGGGCCGTCGGGCGGCCCCCAGGTGAGCGCCTTCAGGTCCCCCGCAGGGCCGGTCACGTCGATCCAGCCTGGTTCAGCCATCTTCACTCCCTGCTCGGCGCGTCCGCACGGACCAACCTAACCCGTGTGTCGTCGAGACGCACCGACCGCAGTAAGTATGAAGTCAAACCGTCACTGCGTCAGCGGGTTTCGCTACGAGGATGCCGCGGCCCGCTCCAGCTCGGCGATGACGATCTTGCGCATGCCATACATCGCCTGGGTGGCCGCCGCCGCCCTGCTGCGATCGGGGTCGCCGATCAGTTCGAAGAGCCGGTCGGGGACGATTTGCCAGCTCAGGCCGAAGCGGTCTTTGAGCCAGCCGCATTGGGATTCCTCGCCGCCGTCGCTCAACCGGTCCCAGTAGTAGTCGACCTCGTCCTGGTCCTTGCAGTGCACCGTGAACGACACCGCCTCGCTAAACCGGAAGTGCGGGCCGCCGTTGATCCCGATGAACCGCGAGCCGTCCAGCACGAAGCTGCCCGACAGCACCGTCCCGGGCTCGCCCGGGCCGGCCTCGGTGGTCCGGTTGAACCCCTCGATGTGCGAGTTCGGGAACACCGCGGTGTAGAACGTGGCCGCCTCCTCCAGGTTGTCGTCAAACCACAAGGACGGGGTGATCGATGGCATGTCCGCGGGCCTCCTCGCCGGCTGGTTGGTTGTGCTGGGGTAGACCCCGGCGGCCGTGGAAACTCATCGCGTCGTCGGCCCGCGCAAGAGTGCTTATGCCACCTATGTAACGTCAGGACCCATGAGTACCGTCAGCAGCAGTCCCGAGACGGTGGAGTTTGCCGGCGTCGACGGGATCACCCTGGTCGCCGACGAATGGAATCGGGGCTCCGACGGCGCCGGCCGGCCGAGCATCTTGATGCTGCACGGCGGCGGCCAGAACCGTTTTTCCTGGAAGAACACCGGGCAGACGTTGGCCGACGAGGGGCTGCACGTGGTGGCACTGGATTCCCGGGGGCACGGCGACAGCGATCGCTCGCCGCAGGCCGATTACCAGATCGAGACGCTGACAGCCGACGTGCTGCGGGTGCTGGACGCGATCGGGCGGCCGGTGACGATCATCGGGGCGAGCATGGGCGGACTGACCGGCATCCTGGCCGCGCACCGGGCCGGGCCGGCGAAGGTGACCCGCCTGGTGCTGGTGGACGTGGTGCCCCGGTTCGAGAAGGACGGCAGCGCCCGCATCCGCGACTTCATGATCAGCGGCCTGGACGGCTTCGACTCGCTGGAGCAGGCCGCCGACGCCGTCGCCGCCTATCTGCCCTACCGCAGCAAGCCGCGCAGCCCCGAGGGGCTGAAGAAGAATCTGAGGCTGCGCGACGGCCGCTGGTGCTGGCACTGGGACCCGGCGTTCATGACCAAGCCCGGCGACGATCCCGAACTGCGCACCGAAAGCTTCGAGCAGGCCGCCAAGAACCTGTCGATCCCGGTCCTGCTGATCCGCGGCAAGCTCTCCGATGTGGTGAGCCCCGAGGGGGTCCGGCACTTTTTGGCCACCGTGCCGCGCGCGGAGTTCGTCGAGCTGTCCAACGCCGGGCACACCGCGGCCGGCGACGACAACGACGCGTTCAGCGACGCCGTGGTGGCGTTCGTCAAGCGCCGCTGAGAAATCCGCGCGGCTAGTTGGCCGGCTTCTCGGCGTGCCCGCCGAATTGCTTACGCATCGCCGAGAGCGTCTTGTTGGCGAAGTCATCGAGATGCCGGGAGGCGAAGCGGGACTGCAGCGCGGTGGTCAGCACCGGCGTGGGGACCCCCTCGTCGATCGCGGCGATGGACGTCCAGCGGCCCTCCCCCGAGTCGGAGACCCGCCCGGAGAACTCCTTGAGCTCCGGTGATTCGTGCAGCGCGATCGCCGTGAGATCCAGCAGCCAGGATCCGATGACGCTGCCGCGCCGCCACACCTCGGCGACCTCGGGGATGTCGAAATCGTATTGGTAGAACTCGGGATTGGACAGCGGCGCGGTTTCGGCGTCGCCTTCCTGCACGTGCTTGCCGATGTCGGCGTTGCGCAACACGTTGAGTCCCTCGGCGAGCGAGGCCATCATCCCGTACTCGATGCCGTTGTGCACCATCTTCACGAAGTGCCCGGCGCCGGACGGCCCGCAATGCAGATACCCCTGCTCCGACCGGGTGACCTCGCCGTCGCGGCCCGGCGTCCGCGGCGCGGCGTCCACCCCGGGTGCGACGGTGGCGAAGATCGGCTCGGCGTGCGCGAACGCCTCCTCGTCGCCGCCGATCATCAGGCAGTAACCGCGTTCCCGACCCCAGACGCCACCGCTGGTGCCGCAGTCCAGCAGCCGAATCCCCTTCTCCGACAGCGTCTTCGAGTGACGAATGTCGTCACGGTAGTAGGAGTTGCCGCCGTCGATGACGATGTCGCCGGGCTCCAGCGTGGTGGCCAGCTCCTCGATCACCCCGGTGGTGATCGTCCCGGCCGGCACCATCACCCACACCACCCGCGGGGCGCTCAGCTTCGCGGCGAGCTCTTGCAGCGAGGAGACCGCGGTCGTCTTCTCCTCCCCCGCCATCGCCTTGACCGCGTCCGGATTGTGGTCGTAGACAACGCATTCGTGTCCGCCCTTGACCACCCGGCGGACGATGTTGGCACCCATCCGGCCCAGGCCGATCATCCCCAGCTGCATCGTGTTTCGAGCCTCCTTATCGTTTCGTGGACGTGCTCTGCGGCAGCCACGGTTGCTGCCAGGCGTGGCGACCGTGCACCAGCGCCTGCGCGGCCTCGGGTCCCCAGGAGCCTTGCTCGTATTGGTGGATGCGGCTCGGCTTGTCCAGCACCGGCTGCACGATCCGCCAGGTCTCTTCGATGGCGTCCTCGCGGGCAAACAGCTGGCGGTCGCCGTTGAACGCGGCGTAGAGCAGCCGTTCGTAGGGCCGCACCGGTTCGCCGAGGTCCACCGCGAACGAGGAGTCCAGGTGGACGTCGTGCCACGAGTCGCCGACCTGAGCGGACAGCTGCAGGCGCATCCCGGGATCGGGGTCGATGCGCAGCACGATCTGGTTGGGCTCGGGCGGGCGGCGGTTGGGCAGGAAGGAGAAGCCGGGCACGTGATGCAGGAACATCCGGACCTCGGTGACCTTGTGCGGCAACGCCTTGCCGGCGCGCAGGAAGATCGGCACCCCGGCCCAGCGCCAGTTGTCGATCTCGGTCCTCAACGCGACGTAGGTCTCGGTGGTGGAATCCTTTGCCACACCGGGGACTTCGGTGTAGCCACGATACTGGCCACGCACGCAGTGCTCCGGGTCCAGCGACGGCATGGCCCGGAACACCTCGGCCTTCTTGTCGTTGAGGTCGTCGGCGCCGGCCCCGACCGGGGGTTCCATGGCGACCAGCGCGAGCACCTGCAGCAGATGGTTTTGCACGACGTCGCGCACCGCCCCCACCGCGTCATAGAACTTGCCGCGGTCCTCGATGCCGAAGTCCTCGGCCATGGTGATGTGGATTTCGGAGATGCTGTCGCGGTCCCACAGCTTGGCCAGGGCGTTGTTGGCGAACCGCAGGTATTGCAGTTCTTCGACCGGCTGTTTGCCCAAAAAGTGGTCTACGCGCAGGATTTGGTCTTCGTCGAGCACCGCGCGCAGCCGGGCGTTGAGGTCGCGCGCCGATTCCAGGTCGTGGCCGAACGGCTTTTCCACCGCCACCCTGGCGCGTTCCAGTAGGTCGGCCTTGGCCAGGTTCTCCACGATCGGCGCGAACAACGACGGCGGCATCTCCAGGTAGTACAGCGGACGCGAATCGCCACCGATCTTCTCGGCGAGCTCGCTGTAGAGCCCGGTGTCGGTGACGTCGCCCGACAGGTAGGAAAGCCGGCCCGCCAAGCGGTCGAACACTGCGTCGTCGAACGTCTCACCGGTGGCCTTGATCGCCTCCCGGGCGCGGTCCAGCAGCTGGTCGAGGGTGATGTCGTCGCTGGCCACGCCGATGATCGGGTGCTCGAGCTCCTCGCGGCGCTCCAGCCGGTAGAGCGCGCGGAACGTCATCTTGCGCGCCAAGTCCCCGGTGATTCCGAAGATCACCAGCAGGTCGGATGGATGGCTGTCATCGTCGGCCAAGACCGCTCCTCCCGAAAGTCACCCGATCGGCTCCCTTGAGACTCACTACCCGCGGCCGGCGGACTCAACACTAGACACAGCCCGGCAGGGGCGCCAGCCCGACCGCGGCGCCGCCTGACAGGATGACCGGCATGGGTGACGTGCTGCATGTCACGGTCTACATCCTGGCCGGGCTGGCCGCCGTCGAGGCCGGCGCGCTGGCCGTGCTGTGGCGGCGGCTGGTGCGCAGCCGCGCCGAACTCGACGAGCTGCGTCAGCGCACCGACGCCCGCAACTGGCTGCTCGCGGGCGGGCGGGAAGCGGTCAAGACGGTATGGAACACCGCCAATCTCGTGCGCAAGGAGGGTTTCGGCGCGGCGGTGCGCAGCTCGATCGAGGAGCTCGCGGACTGGGCTGAGGTGGAGCGGCCCGACCTGGCCCGGGTGACCCCGGACGGCCGGGTGGTGATCCTGTTCACCGACATCGAGGAATCGACCGCGCTCAACGAGCGGATCGGCGACCGGGCCTGGGTCAAGCTGATCAGCTCGCACGACAAGCTGGTCTCGGATCTGGTGCGGCGCCAATCCGGTCACGTGGTGAAGAGCCAGGGCGACGGATTCATGGTCGCCTTCGCCCGGCCCGAGCAGGCGGTGCGGTGCGGCATCGAGTTGCAGCGCGCGTTGCGCCGGAACGCAAACCGCAAGCGGCACGAGGAGATTCGGGTCCGGATCGGGATCCACATGGGCCGCTCGGTGCGCCGCGGTGACGACCTGTTCGGCCGCAACGTCGCGATGGCGGCGCGGGTCGCCGCCCAGGCCGCCGGCGGGGAGATCCTGGTGAGTCAGCCGGTGCGAGACGCGCTTTCGCGCTCCGACGGGATCCGGTTCGATGACGGACGCGAGGTCGAGCTCAAGGGATTCTCCGGCACCTACCGGTTGTTCGCCGTGCTGGCCTCGCCCGATCCCGGCTGAATCGCATCGTATTCGGCCAGCCGCTGATGCAAACGATCCCGGACCTCGTCGGCGGTATAGGCCCGGCGTTTGCGTTGGTCGCGGACCACCAGCACGCCGCCGGCGACGACGCCGGCCGCACCGGCCAGCCCGAGCCACTTCCACATGCTGCGCATGCCACCAGGCTAGGCGTAGTTGTGATTGACTGGATCCCCGCATGGCCTTACCCGCGAGAAGCGGGGCGGGGCGGCGGCGACGTCGGCGAAAACTGCAGCGGGAGACGGGCTTACACGATGCTCACCTTGAACCAAGCGCTCGAGGAGACCCGGACCGGTGACCTGTGGCTGTTTCGCGGCGGTTCGGGTCCCGACCGCGCCATCCAGACGTTGACCAACAGCCCCGTCAATCACGTCGGCATGACGGTGGCCATCGATGACCTGCCGCCGCTGATCTGGCACGCCGAGCTGGGTGACAAGCTCGTCGACCTGTGGACCGGGACGAATCATCGTGGCGTGCAACTCAACGATCTGCACCAGTCGGTGTTGCAGTGGACGCAGCGTTACCGCCAACGGTGCTGGCTGCGCCAGCTGACGCCGCCGGCCACCCGCGAGCAGGAGAACAGGCTGCTGCGCGTGATCGCCCGGATGGACGGCACCGCGTTTCCCACCACCATGCGCCTCACCGGCCGGTGGCTGCGCGGCCGACTGCCCACCGCCTACGACTGGGCACGCGGAATCCCCGTGGTGGACAAGAAGATTCGGGAGACAACGCGCCGACGAAAGGAACGTCAACGGCTCGGTCTGGAAGCGGCCTACTGCGCGGAAACCGTGGCGATCACCTACGAGGAAATGGGTCTGCTCACCACCGAGAAGTACTCGAACTGGTTCGACCCGGGCTCGTTCTGGAGCGGCGACAAGCTTCCGCTCACGCCGGGCTATGCGCTGGGCGACGAGATCGAGATCGCGGTCGATCGGTGAGGGGTTAGTCGACCGTCATCTCGCCCATCCGCGACCACCCGGTGGCCTCGACGGTCTGGCTGATGATCTTGGGCGTGGACTTCAGCGCCTGCGGGAGCTCTTGCATCGCCCGCTTGAAGTGGTCGCTGTTGACGTGAGCGCTGCCGGCGTCACCGTCGCGGAACGCCTCCACCAGCACGTACTCGGCCGGGTCGTCCAGGCTGCGCGACCACTCGAACCACAGGTTGCCCTCCTCGGCCCGGGTGGCCGCGGTGAACGCGGCGACGAGGTCCGGCCAGCGGTCGGCCCACTCGGGTTTGGTCTCGAACTTGACGACGATGAAGATCATTGCGGCCCCGCCTCGGTTCGCTGCTGGGATGACTTGGGATGGCGCTCTGGATGACTTGGGACGACTTGGGATGACGCCCGCCCCTGCCCGCGGGCAGCGCCAGCCTATCGGGCCGGGTCGCCACCGCGGCCCGGCCCCGGCCGCGATGGCAGGTCGCTTTTTTGGGCGAAATAATCACAGCAAAGTGGGCTCATCCGTCACAGGCGACACATCAGCCCGCTTTTGCCGCGCGCCACCCGGTCGCACACGTAGTGGCCCAGCTCACATGGGCACGGATATCCGCGCTATTTCACTTTGCGGAACAGAGAATGGTCGCGAACCGGGGCGCCGAAACCGGGTAACAATCACTTGTACGGCCGCGTTTTATTCGTTATGGATTCGCAATTACTGCGTCGCCGGGAAAAGGTAATTCAGGGGCCCGGCGGGGGCGGCGGCACGGGCGCCGGCGCATCGATCAGAACGGCGGGCGCTTCCGGCGGCGCAGGCGGCGCGTCGGGCGGCGGAGCCGGTGCGTCCGGCGGGGGCGGCGGTGCGTCCGGCGGGGGCGGCGCGCCGCCGTCCTCGGGGGGCATCGGCAGGAACATGTGGTGGGTGAATCCGGCCTGGTAGGCACCGGCGCCCCCGACGTGGACGCCGCCGTGCTCGCCGCTGGACACCGCCGTCCCGTCCGGCAGCGTCACCGCGGTGTGGCCGCCGTTCCAGCCGATCACCAAGGCGTTGGGGGCGGTGCCGTATTGGAAGCCCCGGGCCAACAACGCGGCTTCCTCGTTTCCGGTATTGAACCGGTCTCCGAACACTGGCCTGTCAGTTGCTGCATTCGCAATCCACGAAGCAAGTCCCGAACAATCGGTCCCAGCCGGAGAATCTCCACCCGAAATATAAGGCGTGCCGGAGACCTGATTGATCAACGACATCAATGTTGCAATAACGACCATGGCCAGGGAGGCTAGCAATAAGGTTTATTGCGATCCAAAATTTGTGGCACAGGTCATTCGCTAAACGGACAATGACGTGCGCCGCAGACTGAGCCAATATATTACACACGGGTATATTTGCCGCAGCAAAATGCTTACGCCTTCGGCGACCCGGCCTTACGCGTCGTCTCGCTCGCTTTCCGCGATCTCGCGGTCGACCTCGGCTTGCTCCCGGTTAGCGCGCGCCCGCGTGCGCTTGACCCGTTCGTCGATGCGGCGCAGTCGCGCCCGTTCCCGCTCGGCGACCGTGCCCTCGCGTTCGTCGGCGAGCTGCTCGCGTTCGTCGGCCAGGCGCTCGCGCTCGTCGGCGATCTGCTCGCGCTGATCGGCGACCCGGTCTCGTCGACCCGCCAGCCATTCACGTCGTCTGACGTCGGCCTCCCGCCGGGCCAGGGCCTTCTCGCGCTGATCGAGCGCGTCGGACCGACGCTCGGATTCCTCGGGAGGCTCGGCCCAGTGTTCTGCGGCCACAATTCACCCTAACCCTGCGGCGGCCGACCGTTCGACGCGTCGAGCGCCGCCGGCACCGGGTCCGGGTGCTCAGAGCGGGGTCCACACTCCGTTGTTCCAGATTCCCCAGTTACCGGCGCCGGTCGGATTCCACATCATTTGCGCCCCGGGCGCCCAGGCCGGTTGCGGTGGCGGGGGCGGTGCCCACGCCGGCGGCGGTCCCCAGGGCCCCCAGCCCGCCGGGCCGGTGGGGCCACCGGGGTGTTGCCAATCGTGGCATTGATGCCAGTCCCAGTCCAAGACGTTGCCCCAGGACGGGTTCCACGGATCGCCCGGACACCAATGCCCGGTGGGTGCGGGGGCCGGGGCCGCCGCGGCGACGGGGCCGTCGGCGAGACCGACGACGGACATCGCCAACGCGCCGCCCGTCACCACGCTCGCCGCCCAACCCGCCGTGCGCTTTTCCGTCGTCATGCCCTAAGACTTTCCCGTGGCGAGGTTCGGGGCAAGTGGCAATTCGGAGTCGTCGCGGGTTCTAGGGCTCATACCCCGAACTTGGCCCGCGCCTTCGGCGTCACCGGAGTGAACAGGTTGACCAGGTTTCCGTCCGGATCCCGGAACAACAACGCGCGGTTGCCCCACGGCATGGTCGTCGGCTCCGTCACGACCTCGGTGAGCTGCTCGCGGAGCCGCTCGTATTCGGCGTCGACGTCATCGACGATGAACTCCACAATCGCGCTGCGGTTGGCCGCGGGTTCGGCGGATCCGGCACCGAACAGGGGTACCGTCTGGTCGCTGCCGATGGCCAGCGTGGCCGCCGGTGTCGGAATCTCGGCGAACAGCTCGTTTGCCCACACGGCCGAGACTCGGGTGACCATCTCGTAGAAACCGACGAGGCGCTGCACGTCGGCGGTGATGATGCGGGTCGATACGAACTTCATGCGGGTGCTCCTCGAAGGGGTGGATGTGGTGTCGCCCAAGCACATTAGGCGCTGCCTCTGACAACCGAGCGGCCGTTTTGTCGGGCCGGTAGGCGCGAGATTCACCCTGCCGTCGGGGGTATGGCGCGCTCGATCAGGGCGGCCGCGATCCCGGCAGCCGTCGGGAAGGCGTCGGTGCCCAAGGCCCTGGTCCGAACCGAGGCGCCATCGAGCAACAGCGCCAGCTGCTCACCGAGGAGTTCTGGATCGGCGGCGCCGGCCTCCCGGGCGGTCTCGCTCAGGCGGGCGGCGACGGAGGTCTTGTACTCGCGGGCCCGCACGCGCGCGGGATGCTGCGGATCGGAGATCTCCACGGCGGCGGCGATGAACGGGCAGAGGGGCATCGGCTCGTCGGTGAACGCAGGCGGCGTCGCAAATACCGCGAGCAGTCGTTCGCGGGGCATGAGATCGTCGCGCTCGAAGACCTCGGACGTGGTGTCGACGTCAAGACGCCGCAGGTACTCAGCGATCAGCTCGTCTTTGCTACCGAAGTGCTGGTAGGCGGTGCGCTTGGACACCTGCGCCGCCGCGCAGAGCAGGTCCATCCCGGTGTTGTTGATGCCCCGCTCGCGGAACAGCTGCTGCGCCGCGCCGAGGATGCGCTCGCGAGCACCCCGGCCCCGTCGCCGGCCGCGCGGGCCCTTCTCCAGCTCGGTCACGCCGTCCATGGTAACGCTCAGTGTACTTAGCTGGCGTTCGCACGCGCCGTGCGGTAGCTTAAGTACACAGATCAGTATGCATAATCTTGGCACGGAGGGTCGTTGTGGGGAAGCTCGACGGCAAGGTGGCGGTGATTACGGGTGGCTCGAGCGGTCTTGCGCTCGCCACCGCCAAGCTGTTCGTCGACGAGGGAGCTCACGTCTTCATCACGGGCCGGCGGCGGCACGCTCTGGACGAGGCCGTCGCGTCGATCGGGCGCAACGTCACCGCCGTGCAGGGCGACGCGGCCAACCTCGACGACTTGGACCGGCTGTTCGACACGGTGAAGCGGGAGAAGGGCAGCATCGACATACTTTTCGCCAGCGCCGGCACCGGAGGGCAGGCGCGCAGGCTCGGTGAGATCACCGAGCAGGACTTCGACACGGTCTTCGGGCTGAACACCCGTGCCACCCTGTTCACGGTGCAAAAGGCGTTGCCGCTCTTCAACGATGGCGGGTCGATCCTGATGACGGGGTCTATCGCCTCGGTCAAGGGCTGGCCGGATTACAGCGTGTACTCGGCGAGCAAGGCCGCCCTGCGCTCGTTCGCCCGCACGTGGCTCAACGAGCTGAAGGACCGCCGGATCCGCGTGAACGTGCTCAGCCCGGGCCAGGTCGCCACACCGATTCAGGAGAAGATGTTCGACGCGGAGACCAAGCGGCAGTTCGAATCCCTGATTCCGCGGCGTACGATGGGCCGTCCCGAGGAGATCGCGACGGCCGCACTGTTCCTGGCCTCCGACGACTCGGGCTACGTCAACGGGGTTGAGTTGGCCGTCGACGGCGGCACCTCGGCCATCTGACGTGAAGGCCGGCGGTCGGCCTCCGCTTCGCCGGGCGCATCGGGTACCGAATGTTGCTGTGCGCTCTAGCTTTTCGGTGTCAGGACGACGACGGGGATCGGGCGCGACGTCCGCTTCTGGTATTCGGCGTAGCGGTTCTGATTGTTCTTGTTCACGATCTCCCAGAGCCGGGCATAGTCAGCGTCGCCGGGCGGCACGATCCGCGCGGTGACGGCGAAACGCTTTGGGCCCACGTTGATTTCGGCTTCCGGCTTGGCTTTGAGGTTGTGATACCAGCCGGGGGCCTCGGGCGCGCCGCCCTTGGACGCGACCACCAAATAGTTTTCGCCGTCGCGGGCGTAGGTCAGCGACGTGGTGCGCGGTTTGCCGGTCTTGGCGCCGACGGTGTGCAGCAGCAGGCTCGGTATCCACAGCGTGCGGTGACCGATCCAGCCGTTGGTCTTGCGGTAGACCGTGTCGTGCACCCGCAGCACCTGTGGGAGCAGTTTTTCCTCTACGAAACTCATAACTGTCAGTCTCGTCAGTGGCGTCGCACTTATCCAGCGTTCCAACAACGGTGTTCTGAAGTGCGTCGGACGCCTACCGGCGAGGGCGTCGACGCAACATCAGAGCTCGTCGACGATCGCGATACCCACGTCCCAGCCCGCCGCTTTTAAATTCTTGTCCCTGGTCCATAGCCGTGCACCGTCGACCAGAGCAACCGACCCGAGAAGATGGACGTCGATCGCACTCAGTCCGCGGCCCCACAAGCGGTGGCATTCGACGAGATGAAGGACCTCCGCATGCGTCAGCAACGGGAACGCCCGAAGATTGGACAGCAGGCGCAATAGATCGGCGCGCCGCCTGATCGCACCCAATGCCAACTCCTCGATCACCATTTGGTGGCAACCGATTGCGTCGTTGGTCAGGAACTCTATGAGTCGCTTGTCGGCGACGTGCAGATGATCGATCCATACCGACGTGTCAACGAGAATCATCGGCGGGTGTCCTCCGGCGAGGGCCGACCGATGCCTTCCGATCCGTGCCGCCGAGCGCCGCCAGCCGACGGGCGCTCTCTACCCGAACGAGTGTCTGCAGTCCCTGACGGAGGAGCGCCACGCTCTCTGTCACCCCGGTCAGTTCGGCCGCCTCTGCCAATAAGGCGTCGTCAATCGTCACCGTCGTCCTCATTTAGACACCTCCATGAGCATCATTGATGCATCCAATGATGCCACACTTTAAGCGGCATAGCGACGCGCGACGACTGTTGAACAGGCATCGAGATCGATGTTGAACCGGAACCAAACGATGCTTCGGATGTCCCTTCACACCGCCTCCGGGAACGTATGCAGCAAGCCGTCAGGCGGTCGCGACCTTGTTGGACTTCGTGCGGTTGCAGCGCCAGCACAGAGTCTGAAGATTGTCGGGAGTAGACATGCCGCCCTTGGAGATGGGCACGATGTGGTCCACCTCGAGAAGTAGGTGAGGTTCAGCCGCGAGCGACACCGAGCAGTACCGGCAGGTGTAATGATCACGCACCTTTATGGAGTTGCGCAGCCTCGAGGTCATTAGCGCCCGCTGGCCGGCAGCACTCTTTCTCCAGCGAATCTTCTGCGACAGTGTCTCGATGAGCGCGTCGATTGCTGGGGTGTCCAACGTGACGGTTGTGCGCTGCGAACTATTTCCGCCGGCACTGACGTACTCAAAGACGTACACAGGATACGGAACCCTGATCGGGGACAACTCAACACCGACGTGTTTCATAAACTCACCGAAGTAGTGCTTCAAGATGAACGCAGGCGGATTGAAAGACTTGGTGATGCTCGCCTCGCGCTGCGCAAGGTTGTTGACCGCATCTTCCAGTCGCGTGATGCTATCGCCCAAGTTTTCCACCTCGGCGAGATGGGCCTCGTCAGCTTTAATTCCAAAGTACTTCATCACGTACTTGAGGGGATCGGCCTTGGCGTTGCGGACAACCTGTAGGGAACAGTTGTGTACGTCCGGCGCTTCGTAATTCGCTACGTTCCGGTCCCGGCGGTAATTCCAATGGCTGGTGTTCTGAAAAGACGCCAGATGTGCTTGGGCGCCGGCAGATGACGCGCCAAGCCTGAACGACCCACCGCTGCGGATCTCCGAGACGTAATCGGCGACCTCGTTGTGCTCGGCGACCACCGATGCGATCTTTTTCTTGTGGGCCAGGAATTCCTCGCTGGCGAAGTACCGCTCCTTGAGGATGTACAGAATGACCCTGTACAGGACGATGGCCGCAAGCCCAATTAAGACGATCGTTACGAAAGCTTCCATGCCGAGTCAAGCATCCCTTTGCAGAGTCTTCCGTTTAGCGAACCGGACGGTAGCAAAGCATTACGAGTGGTTTCGGCCTTTTGGCGAGATACCACGTCGCAGCCGAGCGGCTGCTCAATCGCATCGTCGAGCGTGGGTCTAACGTACGAAAATCGCACCAGCTGCCTGCATATCCCCCACGCTCGGCGGCGGCGCCGAGCTACACGTTGAACCGGAACTCGACCACGTCGCCGTCGGCCATGACGTAGTCCTTGCCCTCCATCCGGACCTTGCCGGCGGCCTTGGCCGCCGCCATCGACCCCGCGGCGATCAGGTCGTCGTAGGAGACGATTTCGGCTTTGATGAAACCCTTTTCGAAGTCGCTGTGAATCACCCCGGCGGCCTTCGGCGCGGTATCGCCCTGGTGAATCACCCACGCCCGCGCCTCTTTGGGCCCCGCGGTCAGGAACGTCTGCAGCCTCAGCGTGTGAAAACCGGCCCGCGCCAACGCATCCAGGCCGCGCTCGGTCTGCCCGATCGACTCCAGCAACTCCGCCGCCGACTCGTCGTCGAGTTCGATCAGCTCGGATTCGATGGCCGCGTCCAGGAACACCGCGTCGGCCGGCGCGACCAGCTCGCGCAGCTCGGCGATGCGCGCGGGATCGGTCAGCACCGACTCGTCGGCGTTGAAGACATAGAGAAAAGGCTTGGTGGTCAACAGGTTCAGCTCGCGCAGCAGGGAGGTGTCGGTGCCCGCGCTGAACAGCGTCTTGCCCCCGTTCAGCGTCTCCTGCGCGGCCAGCGCCGCCTCGTAGACCGGCCGGCGCTCCTTGGAGGTGCGGGCCTCCTTCTCCAGCCGGCCCGCCGCGCGCTCCAGCGTCTGCAGGTCGGCTAGGATCAGCTCGGTCTCGACGACCTCGATGTCGGACCTGGGGTCCACCTGCCCGGCGACGTGGGTGACGTCATCGTCGGCGAACACCCGCACCACCTGGCAGATGGCGTCGCATTCGCGAATGTGGGCCAGGAACTTGTTGCCCAGCCCCGCCCCCTCGGAGGCGCCCTTGACCAGGCCGGCGATGTCGACGAAGGTGACCGGCGCCGCCACGATGCGCTCGGACTTGAACATCTCGGCCAGCTTGTCCAGCCGCGGGTCGGGCAGCGGCACCACGCCCTCGTTGGGCTCGATCGTCGCGAACGGATAGTTGGCCGCGACCACGTTGTTCCGGGTCAACGCGTTGAACAAGGTCGACTTGCCGACATTGGGCAGGCCCACTATTCCCAGGCTCAGGCTCACAGGGAATCAAGTCTAGGGGCCCGGCGCCGGCGACCATCCGGGCGACCATTCCTGCGCCACGCCGTGGCACGCCCGCGATCGCTACGAGGTATTTACGAGCCTTTCGGTCCATTCCCGGTACGGTCTACATGTGTCAGCACAGCGGGCAAGTTCGACGGTGGCGAGCGCCCACCGTTCGATCCACCCAAACATCCCAGGCCTCCCCTGGTACGCGGCCGTGCTTGTCGCCGTCACCGCGACCGCCATCGGCTATGGAATCGACGCTGGTCACAAGGAGCTGACCCACGTCTTCGCGGGCTTCTATATAGCCGGTTGCGTGGCGGCGGTGCTGGCGGTGCGCCAGGACGGCATCTTCACCACGATCATCCAGCCGCCGCTGATCCTGTTCTGCGCGGTGCCCGGGGCCTACTGGTTGTTCCACGACGCCAAGGTGGGCCGGCTCAAAGACCTGCTGATCAACTGCGGCTATCCGCTGATCGAGCGGTTCCCGCTGATGCTGGGTACCGCCGGCGCCGTGCTGGCGATCGGCTTGGTCCGCTGGTATTTCGGGCACGGTCAACGGTCGACGACGGCGGCCGGCTCCGACGACGCCGCCGCCGGCCCCAGTGTCGACATCCAGTCCCTCGTCGGCGGCCTGGTGGCCAAGGTGCGGGCGGCGCTGCACCCCGACTCCGACGGCGATACCACCGAGGAGAGCGCACAGCGGCGCCGCACCCGCCGGTCGGGCTCGTCGTCGAGAACGCGGCGCACCGCGCGCAGCACTCGCTCGTCGGCAAGCAGTTCGCGTACCCGCTCGCGGCATGCGCGCCCGCCGCTGGACGACGCCGCCGAACCGGCCGAACGCCCCGAACGGCCGCGGCGCGCCGCCCGGCGCAGCGCGGCGGCCCGCAACTACGACACCGCCGGCCGCAACTACGACGCCGCCGAACCGCCGCGGCGCACGCGCCGCCGCCCCCGGCCCGACGCCGACCCCGAGCTGCGCGGCCAACCACCGCGCGAGCCGCGTCGCGAGCCGCGGCCCCGGCGCAGTCCCTACGAACGACCCGTGCCGCGCAGCAGCCGTTTCGACGGCTACGACCCGCCGAGCGGGCCGGAGAACCTGGGCCGCTACGACACCCCCGAGCCGCCGTATGAGCCCCGGCGCCGCCGCCCCGCGTCGACCGGCGCCAACGGGACGCATCACCCCATCTCGCAGGTCCGCTACCGCGGCGCCGCCGCGCCGGGCCAGCCGCGAGAACCGCACACCGAGCGCCGCACCCGTTCGCGGACGCCGGGCCGGACGCAGGGTCGGCCGCCGGCGGAGTCCTGGGAGTACGACGCCTGACGTCAGCCTGAGGCGATCAGCGCGCTGAGCGGATCTCCCGCGGCAACGCGAACACCAGGGTCTCCTGCGCCGTCGTCACCGGTTGCACCACGTCGAAGCCGCACTCGGCCAGCCGCTCGAGCACGCCTTGCACCAAGACCTCGGGGACGGACGCGCCCGAGGTGACGCCCACCGTGGTGACGCCTTCCAGCCACGCGGGGTCGATGTCGTCGGCCCAGTCCACCAGGTGGGCCGCACCGGCCCCGCCGCCCAGCGCCACTTCCACCAGCCGCACCGAGTTCGACGAGTTGCGCGAGCCGACAACGATCACCAGGTCGCATTCCGGCGCCATCGCCTTGACCGCCACCTGGCGGTTCTGGGTCGCGTAGCAGATGTCGTCACTCGGCGGGTCCTGCAGCTTGGGGAACCGCTGCCGGAGCCGCTCGACGATCTCCATGGTCTCGTCGACCGACAGCGTGGTCTGCGACAGCCACACCACCTTGTCCTCGTCGCGGACCGTCACGTTGTCCACCGCGGCCACCCCGTCGACCAGCTGCACATGGTCGGGCGCCTCCCCGGCGGTGCCGACCACCTCCTCGTGGCCCTCGTGGCCGATCAGCAGGATGTCGTAGTCGTTGCGGGCGAACCGGCGCGCCTCGTTGTGCACCTTGGTCACCAGCGGGCAGGTGGCGTCGATGGTGTGCAGGTTGCGTTCGGCGGCCGCGGCGTGCACCGTCGGCGCCACGCCGTGCGCGGAGAACACCACGATCGCCCCTTCGGGAACCTCGTCGGTCTCCTCGACGAACACCGCGCCGGCCTTCTCCAAGGTGCTGACCACGTGCCGGTTGTGCACGATCTCGTGGCGCACGTACACCGGCGGGCCGTGCTTCTCCAGTGCGCGCTCCACGGTTTCCACGGCCCGGTCCACGCCCGCGCAGTATCCGCGCGGCTCGGCCAGGAGCACGCGCTTGCGGGACGGGTTGACGGCTACGGAGCTGGATGCGCCGGGAATCCCCATGTCGACGGTCGGCGGCATGGCATCCAGGGTACGTTCTGCCGACACGGGCTTGCCAGCTCGCGCCGGCGGGCTTGGAGTTAGCCGCCGCTTGAGGCAATCTTGGACCCATGGCTACTGCACCGTATGGAGTTCGGCTGCTGGTCGGCGCGGCGACAGTCGCCGTTGAGGAGACCATGCGGCTGCCGAAAACCATCCTGATGTATCCGATGACGCTGGCCAGCCAGGCCGCCCACATCGTGATGCGCTTTCAGCAGAACCTCGCAGAGCTGGTGATCAAGGGGGACAGCACCCTCGAATCCATCTTTCCGCCCAAGGACGAGAAGCCGGAATGGGCGACCTTCGACGAGGACATCGACGACGCGGCCGACGGCTACGCCAACCCGGCCGACGGCAGTGAGGGCGAGCGCCGGGCCGAGGGCCGATTCGCGCTCTACTCGGTGGCCGACGCGCACGACGACGCCAGCGCCCTGACCAGGTCGGCCCGCCCGTCCGCGAAGCCGGCGGCCGAGGCGTCGGTCCCGACACCGGCGGTGGTCACCGAACTGGACTACTCGGCGCTGACGCTGGCCCAGCTGCGGGCCCGGCTGCAATCGCTGAGCGTGGACGAACTCGAGGCGCTGCTGGCCTACGAGCAGGCCACCAAGGGCCGGGCGCCGTTTCAGACGCTGCTGGCCAACAGGATCACCCGCGCGAACGCGAAGTGACCCGGGCCGCTACCTCCGAACCGAACTCCGCCGAGAACCCATTTCCGGTGCGCGCGGTGGCAATTCGGGTCGCGAGCTGGATCGACAGGCTGGGCACGGTATGGGTGGAGGGTCAGCTGGCCCAGGTGTCGCTGCGGCCGGACTCCAAAACCGTGTTCATGGTGCTGCGTGACCCGGCCGCCGACATGTCGCTGACCGTGACCTGCCCGCGCGACCTGGTGCTCAACGCCCCGGTGAAACTGGCCGAAGGCACCCAGGTGGTGGTGTGCGGCAAGCCCTCGTTCTACACCGGCCGGGGCACGTTTTCGCTGCGGCTGTCCGAGATCCGCGCCGTCGGGGTGGGCGAACTGCTGGCCCGCATCGAGCGGCTACGCCGACTGCTGGACGCCGAAGGGCTTTTCGACCCTCGCCTCAAGCGGCCAATTCCCTTCCTGCCCAACATGATCGGGCTGATCACCGGCCGGGCGAGCGCCGCCGAGCGGGACGTGAAAACCGTCGCGGCGGGGCGCTGGCCCGCGGTGCGTTTCGCCGTGCGCAACACCGCGGTGCAGGGACCCAACGCGGTCGCGCAGATCGTGGAGGCCCTGCGCGAACTCGACCGGGACCCCGAGGTCGACGTCATCGTGCTCGCCCGCGGCGGCGGCAGCGTGGAGGACCTGTTGCCGTTCTCCGACGAGACGCTGTGCCGCGCCATCGCCGCCTGCCGCACCCCGGTGATCAGCGCGGTCGGTCACGAACCCGACAACCCGCTGTGCGATCTGGTCGCCGACGTGCGCGCGGCCACCCCCACCGACGCCGCGAAGAAGGTGGTGCCCGACACCGCGGCCGAACAGCGGCTGATCGACGACCTGCGGCGGCGCAGCGCACAGGCGTTGCGCAACTGGGTATCTCGCGAGCAACGCGCGCTGGCCCAGATCCGCAGCCGCCCGGTGCTGGCCGAGCCGCTGCGCGCGTTGACCGCACGCGCCGAGGAGGTGCACCGCGCCCGGTCGGCGATTCGGCGCGACGTCACCCGGTTGACCGCCGCCGAAACCGAGCGGATCGGCCACCTGCGCGCCCGGCTGGCGACATTGGGCCCGGCGGCCACCCTGGCCCGCGGTTACGCCGTGGTGCAGACCGTCGGCGCCGGCGGCCCCCACGTGCTGCGTACGGTCGGCGACGCGCCGGCGGGCACCCGGCTGCGGGTCCGGGTCGCCGACGGCGCCGTGGCGGCGCTGAGCGAGGGACCGACCGATGGCGAATAACAAGAAGGACGAGCAGGCCGCCGCGGCTACACCTATTAGTCGACTGGGCTATGAGGCGTGCCGGGGCGAACTGATCGAGGTCGTGCGGCAACTGGAACAGGGCGGCCTGGACCTGGACGCGTCGCTGAACTTGTGGGAAAGAGGCGAACAGCTGGCTAAACGCTGTGAAGAGCACTTAGCTGGAGCGCGCAAGAGAATCGAAGACGCCCTCGCCGCGGGCGAGGCTGACGACGACTGAATTCGACCCTATTGGAGAGCTTCGTTGCCACACTTTTTCGAAACTGGAACACGTTTCAGTTATGATCGGCCCCATGGGTGATCCATCGCTGACGGCCGAACTGGGTCGCGTTCTGGTCACCGGGGGCTCCGGGTTCGTCGGCGCCAACCTGGTGACCACCCTGCTCGAGCGCGGATATCAGGTTCGCTCCTTCGACCGCGCCCCCTCGCCGCTGCCGGCGCACCCACACCTGGAGGTGCTGCAGGGCGACATCACCGACGCCGGTGTGTGCGCCGCCGCGGTCGAGGGCATCGACACGATCTTTCACACCGCGGCGATCATCGACCTGATGGGCGGCGCCTCGGTCACCGAGGAGTACCGGCAGCGCAGCTTCGCGGTGAACGTCGGCGGCACCGAGAATCTGGTCCGTGCCGGGCAGGCGGCCGGCGTGCAGCGCTTCGTCTACACCTCGTCGAACAGCGTCGTCATGGGCGGCCAGAACATCGTCGGCGGCGACGAGACCTTGCCCTACACCGACCGGTTCAACGACCTCTACACCGAGACCAAGGTGCTCGCCGAGCGATTCGTCTTGGGCCAGAACGGCGTTGACGGCATGCTGACGTGTGCGATCCGGCCCAGCGGCATCTGGGGCCGGGGCGACCAAACCATGTTCCGCAAGCTGTTCGAAAGCGTGATCGCCGGCCACGTCAAGGTGCTGATCGGCCGCAAATCCGCCCGGTTGGACAACTCCTACGTGCACAACCTGATTCACGGTTTCATCCTGGCGGCCCAGCACCTGACGCCCGGCGGCACCGCGCCCGGTCAGGCGTACTTCATCAACGACGCCGAGCCGATCAACATGTTCGAGTTCGCCCGGCCGGTGGTCGAGGCCTGCGGCGTGAACTGGCCCCGGGTCCGGGTCAACGGCCCCATCGTGCGCGCGGCGATGACGGGTTGGCAGCGGCTGCATTTCAGGTTCGGGATCCCGGCGCCGCTGCTCGAGCCGCTCGCGGTCGAGCGGCTGTATCTGGACAACTTCTTCTCCATCGCCAAGGCCTCGCGCGACCTCGGCTATCAGCCGCTGTTCACCACCGAGCAGGCGATGTCGGAATGCCTGCCGTACTACGTCGGCATGTTCGAACAGATGAAGCGACAAGCCTTGGCGGGCAAGGCATCCGCCTAGCGGAAGCTGACCATCTCACTGCCCCAGGCGGCACGGGCCTTGGCGTCCACGTCGTGGGCCAGCACGTCGTTCTTGCCGATGATCAGGCAGGCGCGGTCCTGCTCCTGATACGGCGCCCACTCCGGGCTGCCGGCAGGGCCCGCCGGTTTCGCGTGCGCGGCGAAGTTGATCCATCGGGTCCGTACCCGCTTGGACACCGCCTTGGCGGTCTTGCTGCCGCCGAGCTTGAGGGTGGGATCCTTGGGCGCACCGAGAGTGCCCCAGACATAAGGCAATTCGGTGGCGTGCGCGGCCTTGACCATCAGCAGCCTCAGCAGCGGGGTGGAGTAGTCGAACCGGTACAGATACACCGGCGCCACCCGGGCGTGCCCCTCGGCGAGCCACACCGACGGCATCCGGAAGCCCACGTCGGTGGCGATGCTCAAATACCTTGCCCTGCGCCGGAATCGGGAATAGGCGGAGCCGATCTGCTTTTCGGTGGGCAGCTGCAAGTCGGGTTGTTCGGCGGCGATCTGGTTGAACATCGAGGCGATGGCGTGCGGGGTGATCGGCATCAGCGCCGAGCGCATCAGCCGGAACAGCGCCGCCTCGTGCTGGTTGGTACCGATGATCAGCGGCACCGGGTGCGAGCCGCCCTGTTGTGCCACCTTCACCGGATAGTCGGCCAGCACGTCGCCGTCGACGATCGGGACGAACGCCAGCGTCCCCGGATTGCGCACCGGCACTTCGTCGAACACCTGTTGGGAGGCGGCCAGGATCGCCGCCATCGGCATGTCGATCAGCCGTCGTGACTCCGATGCGGTGATGCCCAGCTTGCCCAGGAAGGCTTCGGCGACACGGGCGGCGCGGTCACGGTCGTACACCGAGGTGGCCGGCGAACTCTGCGCGATGGCAGCGGCGAACAGGCCCGCGGCGGCGGGGCTGGCCAACAGCGTGGTGACGATCCCCGCCCCCGCCGACTCGCCGAACAGGGTGACCCGCCGCGGGTCGCCGCCGAATGCGGTGATGTTGTCGCGCACCCACTCCAGCGCCGCCAGCACGTCGCGCAGCCCGACGTTGGAGTCGAAGCTGCGCCCCGCGCTGTTCAGCGCCGACAGGTCGAGAAAGCCGAGCGCGCCGAGCCGGTAGTTGACCGTCACCACCACGACGTCGCCGTGGCTGACCAGCCGGCGGCCGTCGTAGAGCGTCTGACTGTTCGACCCCAGCACGTAGGCGCCGCCGTGCAGCCACACCATCACCGGCTTGGCGTCCCCGGGTTGGGTGTCGGCGGATGCCCAGACGTTGAGCCGCAAGCAGTCTTCGCCTTGGGGCGCACCCAAATCCAGCGGCATGTTCGGGAACACCGGCTGCGGACAGGCGGGGCCGAAGACGGTGGCGTCGGCCACCTCGGTCCACCGCTCGGGCGGCTGAGGCGCACGGAAGCGCAGGTCGCCGATGGGCGGCGCCGCGTAGCGAATGCCTTTCCACGCCTTGACACCGTCGACTGCCACGCCCCGGACCGGGCCGTAACCGGTTTCCACCACGAGGTCATCGACCGCCATGCGCACAAAACCTCCTGGAAGAAACTGAAAACGGCGTCGCCTCATTATGGTCGATGAGCCGCGCAGCCCGAGGCGGTTCGCCTAGCGCGCGCCCAGCCGCTGGGTGAGGAATTCGACCACCCGCTTGCGGGCCTCGTAGGCGGGGTGGCCGTCGACTTCGCGGACCTCCAGGGTGAGCACCGAGTGCGCCGTCTTGCCGAAGCCGTGTTCGTTGCCCGGGCGCGAGTCGATCTCGATCACCTCGAAGGCGTCGCCGAGCCGCTGTTTGAGTGCGGTGAACCGCTCACGCGGCGACGTCCAGTCCTCGCCGAACCGTAAACCCATGGCGCACAAGCCCTCATTGGCGCACCGGTCGGCCACGGTGGCCAGCTCGGCCTCGCTCACGCCGGGGTCGCGGCGCCGCGTCGCGCCCAGCGGGAAGGGCACCGACGGCTGCGACAGCACCGGTGCCAGCACGCTCTCGTCGACCGCGGCGGCCAACGCGAAACCGCCGGTGAAGCATTGGCCGATCACCCCGACCCCGTCACCCGGCGTCGACGCGTTGAGGTCACGAGCCAACGCCCGCAGGAACAACGCCACCGGCCGCTGCTTGTTGGTGGCGAACGCGGCGAATTCCCTTGCCACGCAGGCCCTCGTCATGCCCGCGACGAGGTAGCCCGGCGACACCGGCTTGCCCGGCTCACCGAACAGCGACGGCATCGCGACCGTGAAACCGTTGTCCACCAAATGATTACCCAGGGCCAACACCCCGGGATGAATCCCCGGCAGCTCCGGAATCAGCACCACGCCCGGGCCCACGCCCTTGCGGTAGACGTCGTGGGTGTAGCCGCCACCGCTGAACGGTGCCACCGACCAGCCGGACAGATCAGCCTCTGGTGCAGTCATGCTCGGCCTTTCGTCAGCGCACGGGCAACGGCGGTTGCGACTGGGTCGCCGAGGCCAACGTACGGAACTGCTCGGCGTTTCCGGCGCCGGTGATCGCGATCTGGGTGGCGCCGCCCGCGCCGGTCAGCCGGGTCGTCCACACCGGCTCGGCGTCCGCGCCGCTTTGACCGGAACCCTGATAGATGACCCAGCTGGTTCCGGCGACGTCGACCGTTCCGGTCGGGTAGGCCGACGGATGAATCGAGTTGATCAGCTTGTCCTCGTCGGCGTTGCTCTGCGTCAGGCTCAGATACATCCCGGTCGGGCTGATGTAGCCGACCACCGAGGTGGGGGCATTGAGCCGTTGACCGGTCGACGGGTCGGTCCGGCCGTTCTGGATGCCGCCGCGGTGGCCGGAGTTGGCCTGCCAGCCGGCCGGCAGCGCCGGTTGGCGGACGGGGAAGCCCAGCGTCGCGGCGTCCGCCCGCAGGGCCGCCGCGGCGTCGTAGGACGGGATGGGCCCCGGTCTGTTGTGCAGCTGCAACGAACACATGCCCAGCAGCCCGGCCAGCACGACACACCCGATCACCAGCGGTATCAGCGACCAGAACATGTCGCGGCCGTCCTGCAGCAGCCGCGGTTTCTCCGGCCTGGGAACGGGCCCGGCCGCCGCGGCAGACTCGCCTGGCGAGCTGGCATTCAGCGACGGCTGCTCGGTCATCCTCCAAGTATCCCAGTTCTCGCGGACCGATCCGCTTCTGGGACAATCAGCAACCATGACAGTTGAGGGCGACCGCTCGTCCGCCGCCGCCGGCCGGCCCCCGGCGCAGGGCCGGCCGCGCGGCGAGGCACCAGACCGCAACCTGGCGTTGGAACTGGTCCGCGTCACCGAGGCCGGCGCCATGGCCGCCGGCCGCTGGGTCGGCCGCGGCGACAAAGAGGGCGGTGACGGGGCGGCGGTCGACGCGATGCGTGAGCTGGTCAACACGGTGTCGATGCGCGGTGTGGTGGTCATCGGCGAGGGCGAGAAGGACCACGCGCCGATGCTCTACAACGGCGAGGAGGTCGGCAACGGCGACGGCCCGGAGTGCGACTTCGCCGTCGACCCGATCGACGGCACCACGCTGATGAGCAAGGGCATGCCCAACGCCATCTCGGTGCTGGCGGTGGCCGACCGCGGCGCCATGTTCGACCCGTCGGCGGTGTTCTACATGAACAAGATCGCCGTCGGGCCCGAGGCCGCGCACGTGCTCGACATCACCGCGCCGATCGCCGAGAACATCAAGGCCGTCGCCAAGGTCAAGGCCCTGTCGGTGCGCGACATGACCGTGTGCATCCTGGACCGGCCGCGGCACGCGAAGCTCATCGACGAGGTCCGCGAGACCGGGGCCCGGATCCGGCTGATCACCGACGGCGACGTGGCCGGCGCGATCTCGGCCTGCCGCCCGCACTCCGGCACCGACATGCTGGCCGGCATCGGCGGCACCCCGGAGGGCATCATCGCCGCCGCCGCCATCCGCTGCATGGGCGGCGCCATCCAGGCGCAGCTGGCCCCCCGCGACGACGAGGAACGCCAGAAGGCCATCGACGCCGGCTACGACCTGGACCAGATCCTGACCACCGAGGACCTGGTCTCCGGTGAGAACGTCTTCTTCTGCGCCACCGGGGTCACCAACGGTGACCTGCTCAAGGGTGTGCAGTACTACCCCGGCGGCTGCACCACCCAGTCGATCGTCATGCGATCGAAGTCGGGCACCGTCCGGATGATCGAGGCCTACCACCGGCTGTCGAAGCTCAACGAGTACTCCGCCATCGACTTCACCGGCGACAGCTCTGCCGCCTATCCCCTGCCCTGAGAACCGACCCGAGAACGAGGAAGCCACTGTATGGCCACTGACGACGGCGACACCGACTACCGCATCGAGCGCGACACCATGGGCGAGGTCCGGGTACCCGCAAAAGCGTTGTGGCGCGCGCAAACCCAGCGCGCGGTCGAGAACTTCCCGATCTCGGGCCGGGGCCTGGAACGCACCCAGATCCGCGCCCTGGGCCTGCTGAAGGGCGCCTGCGCGCAGGTCAACAAGGATCTGGGGTTACTGGCGCCGGAGAAGGCCGACGCGATCATCGCCGCGGCCGCCGAGATCGCCGACGGTCGCCACGACGACCAGTTTCCCATCGACGTCTTCCAGACCGGCTCGGGCACCAGCTCGAACATGAACACCAACGAGGTGATCGCGTCCATCGCGGCCGCCAACGGGGTGACCGTGCATCCCAACGACGACGTCAACATGTCGCAGTCGTCGAACGACACCTTCCCCACCGCAACCCACATCGCGGCCACGGAAGCCGCAGTGCGCCATCTGATTCCGGCGCTGCAGGTGCTGCACGACGCCCTGGCGAGCAAGGCCCGCGAGTGGCACACCGTGGTCAAGTCGGGCCGCACTCACCTGATGGACGCCGTGCCGGTGACGCTCGGCCAGGAGTTCAGCGGCTACGCCCGCCAGATCGAGGCCGGCATCGAGCGGGTGCGGGCCACGCTGCCCCGGCTGGGTGAGCTGGCGATCGGCGGGACCGCGGTGGGCACCGGCCTCAACGCTCCCGACGGCTTCGGCGCCAAGGTGGTCGAGACGCTGATCGCCTCCACCGGGTTGAGCGAATTGCGCACGGCGACAAACTCGTTCGAGGCCCAGGCGGCGCGCGACGGGTTGGTCGAGGCCTCCGGCGCGCTGCGCACCATCGCGGTGTCGCTGACCAAGATCGCCAACGACATCCGCTGGATGGGTTCGGGGCCGCTGACCGGCCTGGCCGAGATCGCCCTTCCCGATCTGCAGCCGGGCAGCTCGATCATGCCGGGCAAGGTGAATCCGGTTATCCCCGAAGCGGTTACGCAGGTCGCTGCGCAGGTGATCGGCAACGACGCGGCGGTGGCCGTCGGCGGCTTGTCGGGCGCCTTCGAGCTCAACGTGTACATCCCGATGATGGCCCGCAACATCCTGGAGTCGTTCAAGCTGCTGACCAACGTGTCGAGGCTGTTCGCCGAGCGCTGCATCAGCGGGCTGAGCGCCAACGTGGAGCACCTGCGCGAGCTCGCCGAATCCTCACCGTCCATCGTGACGCCGCTGAACTCGGCGATCGGCTACGAGGAGGCGGCGGCGGTGGCCAAGCAGGCGCTCAAGGAGCGCAAGACGATTCGGCAGACCGTCATCGACCGCGGGCTGATCGGCGACAAGCTGTCGCTCGAGGAGCTCGACCGCCGGCTCGACGTGCTGGCCATGGCCAAGGTCAAGCCGCAGGACTGAGCCAACCGTTCGGTGACGGCGGTTGATGACAGTAAGGATGGTTTTTCGATGACGGCTCCTCCCGGCGGTCCCTACGGCCCGGGGTCCTACGGAAGCAATCCGTATGGGCAGGAGCCGAATTGGGGCGGCCAGCCACCAGGCGGTCAGCCACAGGGCGGCCAGCCACAGGGCGGCCCCTATCCGCAGCCCGGGCAGTATCCGGCCGGCGGTCCGTATCCCTACCCGCCGCCGGGCGGCGGCTACCCGTACCCGGGTGGCCCCTACCCGGGCGGCCCGTACCCGGGTGCGCCGTATCCCGGTCCCGGACAGCCGTTCGGTCCCGGCGGGCCCTACTCGCCGGGACCGCCGCCCGGCGGCCCCGGCTCCAAGTTGCCCTGGCTGATCGTCGCCGGACTGGTCGTGCTGGCGGTGATCGCGCTGGTGGCCACCCTGGTGGTGATGAAGGGCGGGCACGGCAGCAAGCCGTCCGGCGCCACGCCGTCGTCCACCAGTACCTCGGTGTCGCAGCCGAAGAACTCGGCGCAGAACGCCACCGATTGCACCCCGAACGTGTCCGGCGGCGACATGCCCCGGTCCGACTCCATCGCCGCGGGCAAGCTTTCGTTCCCGGCCAACGCGGCGCCGTCGGGGTGGACGGTGTTCTCCGACGACCAGGGCCCGAACCTGATCGGTGCGCTGGGCGTGGCCCAGGATGTGCCGGGGGCCAACCAGTGGATGATGACCGCCGAGGTCGGCGTCACCAACTTCGTCCCCAGCATGGACCTCACCGCGCAGGCCACCAAACTGATGCAGTGCCTGGCCAACGGGCCCGGCTATGCGAACGCGATGCCCACCCTGGGCCCGATCAAGACGTCACCGATCACCGTCGACGGTACCAAGGCGGTCCGGGCCGACGCCGACGTCACCATCGCCGACCCCACCCGCAACGTCAAGGGCGATTCGGTCACCATCATCGCGGTCGACACCAAACCCGTCAGCGTGTTCATCGGCAGCACACCGATCGGTGACAGCGCCTCGGCCGGACTGATCGGCAAGATCATCGCCGCGCTGAAGGTCGCGAAGTCCTAACCGGTGGGCGCCGAGACGTGGGTGGTCTCGGACCGCCCGCGCAGCACGGTGGAATAGCATTCGGCCCAGTGCCCGCGTTCGGCTTCGCCGGCCGCCTCGATCGCCGCCGCCGAACACAGGATTCTGCGGTCGGCGGTCTTGGCCAGGTCGGCCAGCCGCGCCGCCTCGTTCACGGCGTCACCGATCACGGTGTATTCGTACCGGTTCTCGGCGCCGACGTTGCCGGCGAAGACCCGGCCCGCGGACACACCGATCCCGAAATCGACCGGCAACTGCCGTAATTGGGTACCGAGCGTGCGGGCCGTCGCCAGCGCCGCAGACGCCGGCTCATTGGTCGGCAACGGCACCCCGAAGACGGCCAGCGCGGCGTCGCCGGCGAATTTGTTGACCAGACCGTGGTGTTCGTCGACGGCGTTGACGACAATCCGGAAGAAGTCGTTGAGCACCTCCGCGACCTCTTGCGGGGGGCGGCTTTCCGCGAGCTGGGTGGAGCCGACCAGATCGATGAACAGCACCGCCGCTTCCACCACGTCCCCGGACAGCGACGCCCCCTCTTCGATGGCGCGCTGCGCGACGTCCGCGCCGACGTGCCGGCCGAACAGGTCGCGCAGCCGGTCACGCTCGGCGAGCCCGGCCACCATCCGGTTGAAACCCGTTTGCAGCCTGCCGATTTGGGAGCGCTCGTAGGCGCCGACGTAGGTCTCCATCCGGCCGTGCTCAATCTCGGCCATCGCATCGACGACCTCGCCGATCGGATCGGAGATGGAGCGCGACGTCAAGATCATCGTCGGCAGCCCGAGCACCAGCGCCGCCAGCGACACCACCAGGATGGGCACATCCAGCGACGCGGACTTCTCGACCAACCAGCCGTACGAGCGCAGCACCACCAGGGCCGCGATGACGGCGATGGGGAACGCGCTGCACAGGAACCACAGCAGGACCAGCCGCGCGTACACGCTGGGCACCGCCAGGCGCGGCTCGGCGCCCAGCGTGGCCGCCCGCATGATGGGCCGCAGCGTGCGCTGGGCGAGCAGCATCCCGGTGCCGGCGGCGGCCGAGCCGCCCAGCAACGCGCCGAGCGCGATGGGCAGCAGAAGTCGTGCTCCCCCAGCCAGATTCAGCAGCAGGAAGATCCCACCGCTCACCGCCCAGGCGGTCACCAGGATCGCCGACTGGCGGCCGGCCAGCTTCATCACCGCGTCGCGCTGCTGCGGCGTGGGTTCCTCGCCCGCGACATACCAGCGCAGCGTGGGAGCCAGGCTCAGCGCGCCGGCCACCGCGACGCCGATGATGCCCAGCGCGATGAGCGCCAGCACCGGCCCGGTGTTCTGCCGCGCGAAGTCGGCGTTGACTCCGACGGACGTGTGGCCGCGCAACGGGATCAGGATGGCCGCGGCTTCGCCGACGGCCAGCACATACGACAGGCTCATGTCCAGCCCGTAGCGAAACAGCCACCGCCGAGCGGACTTTCGCTCCTCTGTAGCTGCCCGCGTGCTAGGCACCGTTGTTCGGCCCGCCGGAGTTCTGCCCGGGGATGTCGGTGATCGGGAAGTTGGGCATCGGCTTCGGCGAGGGCGTGTCGGGCAGCTTGGGGATGTCGGAGGCGGGGATGTCGCGCAGCCCGTTGACCGGTGGGCCGTTCTCCCGGCTGCCGTAACTGCTGCCGGGCGCTCGCGGCCCCAGCAGTTCGCTGACCGTCACCAGCCGGTAGCCGTTGGCCTTGAGCACCGGGATGAACTGGTACACCAGATCGACGGTGCTCGAGTAGGTGTTGTGGAACAACACCACCGAGCCCGGTTTGATGTAGGTCATCAGCATGTACCGCGTCGCGGCGGTGTTGGAGTCATTGGCCCAATCGAAAGGGATTACATCCCAAAGGATTTCGGCTAGCCCCAATTGACCGGCGGTCTGACGCACCACCGGGTTGGACAGCCCGCCGGCGGGGCGGTACAGGTTCGGGGTGCGGCCGGTGGCGGCGTGGATCGCGTCATTGGCCTTGGTGAATTGGGCGGCGATGTCCTCGGTGGGGATGGTGGTCATGTTGGGGTGTTCCCAGGTGTGGTTGCCGATCTCCATTCCCGCATCGGCGATGCGCTTGGCGCCGGCCGGGTTCGCGGCCACCTTGTTGCCGATCAAAAAGAAGGTGGCCTTGGCGTCGTTGTCCTTGAGGATCTGCAGCAGCCGCTCGTCGAACGGGCCGGGCCCGTCGTCGAACGTCAGCGCCACGCATTTGACGACCGAGCAGCTCAGGTCGTCGGCGCGGGTGACGTGGCCGGTCAGCCCACCGATCACCAGCACCGCGACGGCCGCCAGCACCCCGACGACCGTGCGCCAGTAGCGCCAGGCCAGGGTGTCGGGTCGTTTCGCCACCGTGGAAGTTTATCGAAAGCGGCCGCACACCCCGGGGCGGCGAGGCCGCCGCTCGTAACGGCAGGGCGCAAACCGGGCCCCGGAATCGCCGTGGCGTTACGAGCGAGCCCCGCGAAAGCAGGCGCCGTCAGTGCGGCCCGGCGATTTCCTCGAGCATCTCGGTGACCAGCGCGGCGATCGGCGACCGCTCGCTGCGCAGCAAGGTGATGTGGGCGAACAGCGGGTGGCCCTTGAGCTTTTCGATCACCGCCGCGACCCCGTCGTGGCGGCCCACCCGCAGGTTGTCGCGTTGGGCGATGTCGTGGGTGAGCACCACCCGCGAGCCGGTGCCCAGCCGGGACAGCACGGTCAGCAACACGTTGCGCTCCAGCGACTGCGCCTCGTCGACGATGACGAACGAGTCGTGCAGCGAGCGGCCGCGGATGTGGGTCAGCGGCAGCACCTCGAGCATGCCGCGGGACAGCACTTCGTCGAGCACCGCCGGGCTGGCCAGACCCTCGAGGGTGTCGAAGACGGCCTGCGCCCACGGGCCCATCTTCTCGCTCTCGCTGCCGGGCAGGTAGCCCAGCTCCTGACCACCCACGGCGTAGAGCGGACGGAAGACCACCACCTTGCGCTGGGTGCGCCGTTCCAGCACCGCCTCCAGGCCCGCGCACAGCGCGAGCGCCGACTTGCCGGTGCCGGCCTTGCCGCCCAGCGACACGATGCCCACCGACTCGTCGAGCAGCAGGTCCAGCGCCACCCGCTGTTCGGCCGAACGCCCGCGCAGCCCGAACGCCTCCCGATCGCCGCGGACCAGCTGCACACGTTTGTCCGGGTTGACCCGGCCCAGCGCGTGCGAGCTTCCGCCGAGCAGCCGAATTCCGGTGTGGCACGGCAGGTCTCGCGCCTCCGCCAGGTCGATCTCGCCCTCGGTGAACAGCGCGTCGATGTCCTCGGTCGCGGTCTCGAGCTCGTGCATCCCCGACCAGCCGGAGGCCACCACGTCCTGGGCGTGGTACTCGTCGGCGGCCAGCCCCACCGCGGCGGCCTTGACCCGAAGCGGAATGTCCTTGCTCACCAAGGTGACTCGCTTGCCCTCGGCGGCCAGATTGGCGGCGCAGCTCAGGATCCGGGAGTCGTTGCTGTCGCTGCGGAAACCCGCGGGCAGCACCGCCGGGTCGGTGTGGTTGAGCTCGACGTGCAGCGAACCGCCTTGCGTCCCAACCGGAATCGGCTGATCCAGCCGCCCGTGCAGCAGCCGCAGATCGTCGAACAGACGCAGCGCCTGGCGGGCGAACCATCCCAGCTCGTGATGGTGGCGTTTGGCCTCCAGTTCGCTGATCACCACCAGCGGGACCACCACCTCGTGTTCGGCGAACCGGCTGCACGCCCACGGGTCGGACAGCAGCACGGAGGTGTCGATCACGTAGGTCCGGATATCGGTCACGTAGCGCTCCTCGAGCGGGATGAGCCCGCGCGGACCCGCGCAGGCATGTCGACGGGAACCGCAGCACCAGGACCGGGGCCGGTCCTTCCGTTGTGGTGACGGGAGGTGCCGCCCTGGCAGCAGAGCATGACGCTGGCCATCGAGAACGACGCTACTCTCGTGGCCGCTGCGCAGCAGCGCAGGCGCGCCGACGGGTGCGCGCCGGCGCGCGAAGAAGGGTCAGCCGATGACGAACGGCTTGAGGGCGGGCTCGTCGGCCACACCCCATGCGCGGATGCGGTCGGAGATCACCTGGCGCAGGTCATTCTCGGTGAAGACGCCGGCCTCGGCGACGTTGCGCAGCTTGTCCTGGTAGGCGTCGATGTCGGCGCCGGGCACCTGCAGCTCGGCCGCGCGGGCGGCGATCGCGGCGATCGTCTCGTCGCGGGTGTATTCCAGGCAGTGCGCGACGAGGTTGGAGAAGAACAGCTCGTGGCGCCGCTCGTCCCGGGAGATCCGGTCGACCAGCCCGGACAGGATCGGCTCCTCGAGCTTTGCGGACAGGTTCTCGCAGAACACGGCGTGGCTGCGTTCGGTGAAGGCCATGTAGACCAGGGTCTCCACCTGGCTGTAAGTGTCGGCGCGGTAGCCCTTCATCACGTACTGCACGCGGGCCTCTTCGTTGGCGGTGGGGTCGACCTCGCGGGTCACCACCAGGTAATTCCGCAGCGCAATGGCGTGCAGGTGCTCCTCGGCGGTCCACCGGCCCAGCCAGCGGCCCCAATAGTCCTCGAGGATGAAGTGCTCGACGAGCTCGCGGTGGTGTACGGCCAGGTTGTCCTTGAGTAGCAGCATGATCTCGCAGGCGTCCGTCAGCGGCCTCGGCAGCGTGGCCGACGACGGATCCCAGTCGCGTCCGCCGAGGAAGGCGAAGTTCTCGCCCCGGTCGTACGGCACGTAGTCGTGGGCGAACCAGAGTTCCTCGGTGGACAGGTGTCGATCCATGTTGGCTTCGACAACCGGCTCGAGTTCCAGGGTCAGCGCGTTAGCGACAGGTCTTTCGGCCATGGAGATAACTGTAACTTGCGTACACAGGTTCGTGAAATCGTCCGCGCCGCCGCGGGCAAAGTGGTGACTTTGGTCCCCAGCGGCCGGCTACCGGCCGACCAGCGACCAGTCTTCGAGGCCCTCGTACAGCGGGAAATCCCTGGCCAGCCGGGTGACCCGGTCCCGCAGCGCCGCCAGATCGGCCCCGCGGCCACCCGCCAGCGCGGTGGCGATGACGTCGGCGACCTCACTGAACTCGGCGTCCCCGAAGCCCCGGGTGGCCAGGGCCGGCGTGCCCACCCGCAACCCGGAGGTGACCATCGGCGGCCGGGGATCGTTGGGCACGGCGTTGCGGTTGACGGTGATGCCGATCTCGTGCAGCAGGTCCTCGGCGGCCTGGCCGTCGAGCTCCGAGTTGCGCAGGTCGACCAGCACCAGGTGGACGTCGGTGCCGCCGCTGACCACCGACACGCCGGCGGCCGCCACGTCGGCGCCCGACAGCCGCTCGGCGAGGATGCGCGCCCCGGACAGGGTGCGCCGCTGCCGGTCGGCGAACTCTTCCGTGCCGGCGATCTTGAGCGCGACGGCCTTGGCGGCGATGACGTGCATGAGCGGCCCGCCCTGCTGGCCCGGGAACACCGCGGAGTTGATCGACTTGGCGTACTCCTGCTTGCCCAGGATCAGGCCGGAGCGCGGGCCGCCGAGCGTCTTGTGCACGGTGGTGGACACCACGTCGGCGTGCGGAACCGGGGACGGGTGCAGCCCGGCGGCGACCGGGCCCGCGAAGTGTGCCATGTCGACCCACAGCTTGGCGCCGACCTCGTCGGCGATCGACGCGAACGCCGCGAAGTCCAGCACCCGCGGGTAGGCCGACCAGCCGGCGATGATGACCTTGGGACGGAACTCGAGGGCCTTGGCCCGCACCGCGTCCATGTCGATCAGGTGCGTGGTCGGGTCGACGCCGTAGAAGCCGACGTCGTAGAGCTTGCCGGAGAAGTTCAGCTTCATGCCGTGCGTCAGGTGCCCGCCGTTGGCCAGGTCCAGACCCAGCAGCCGCTCCCCCGGCGTCATCAGCGCGTGCAGCACGGCCGCGTTGGCCTGGGCACCCGAATGCGGCTGCACGTTGGCGAAGTCGGCGCCGAAGAGGGCCTTGGCCCGATCCCGGGCGATGTTCTCCACCACGTCGACGTACTCGCAGCCGCCGTAGTAGCGGCGGCCGGGCAGCCCCTCGGCGTACTTGTTGGTCAGCACGCTGCCCTGGGCCTGCAGCACCGCGCGCGGGACGAAGTTCTCCGAGGCGATCATCTCCAGCGTGTCGCGCTGGCGGCCCAGCTCCTGACCCAGCAACCCGGCGATGTCGGGGTCGATGTCGGCGAGCGGCGCCGACATCAGCGACGCCGTGTCGGATGCGGTGGGGCGAGCGTCAGGTGCAGCAGTCACGGCGCCAGTCTATCCAGGGCCGGCTTTTCGCCAGCCCTGCCGTCGGGCGCGGGCGAGCCCCTGCCACACTTGCACTATGCCGCGGCTTAGCGAGCCGAGCCCGTATGTGGAGTTCGACCGAAAGCAATGGCGTGCGCTGCGTATGTCCACGCCGCTGGCCCTCACCGAGGAGGAACTGGTCGGCCTGCGCGGTCTGGGCGAACAAATCGACCTGCTGGAAGTGGAAGAGGTCTACCTGCCGCTGGCCCGGCTCATCCACCTCCAGGTGGCCGCCCGGCAGCGGTTGTTCGCCGCCACCGCCGAGTTCCTCGGCGAACCTCAGCAAAACCCGGACCGGCCGGTGCCGTTCGTCATCGGGGTGGCCGGCAGCGTGGCCGTCGGCAAGTCGACCACCGCGCGCGTGCTGCAGGCGCTGCTGGCCCGCTGGGACCACCACCCGCGGGTGGACCTGGTGACCACCGACGGGTTCCTGTACCCGAACGCCGAGCTGGACCGGCGAAACCTGATGCACCGCAAGGGATTTCCGGAAAGCTACAACCGCCGGGCGCTGATGCGGTTCGTGACGTCGGTCAAGTCCGGTTCGGACTACGCCTGCGCGCCGGTGTATTCACACCTGAAATACGACATCATCCCGGGGGCCAAGCACGTGGTCCGCCATCCCGACATCCTGATCCTGGAGGGCCTCAACGTCCTGCAGACCGGGCCCACCCTGATGGTGTCGGACCTGTTCGACTTCGGCATCTACGTCGACGCGCGGATCGAAGACATCGAGCAGTGGTACATCTCGCGGTTCCTGGCGATGCGCAGCACCGCCTTCGCCGATCCCGAGTCGCACTTCCACCACTACGCGGCGCTCAACGACACCAAGGCGGTGGCCGCGGCCCGGGAGATCTGGCGCTCGATCAACCGGCCCAACCTGGTGGAGAACATTCTGCCCACCCGGCCGCGGGCCACCCTGGTGCTGCGCAAGGACGCCGACCACTCGATCAACCGGCTGCGGCTGCGCAAGCTGTGAGCCCGGCGCCGGCCGGCGGTCAGGCCGTCTCGAGGCGGCGTACTCCCGCGTATTGCACGGCGGCGAACGCCGCCGTGTAGGCCGCGCTGGCCAGCGTCAGGGCGACTCCGGCGCCGGTCAGCGGCAACACGCCGGCGGCCACGATCGCGGCCAGCGTGAACACCGCGTTGGCCGCCACGATGCTGATACCCGCGCGGCGCAGGTCCGGCAGCGCGCCCAGGCTGAACACCACCAGGCCATAGAGCACGAAGAAGGCCCCGCCGATGTACTCCTGGAAGGACGTCAGGCCGGTCAGCGACGAGAGCGGATCGGCGGCGACGGCGACGGCCAGACCGCACAATCCGGTCAGCGTGGCGTCGGCGCGCACCGCGAAACGCAACAGCGAGTCGGTCGAGTCGTAGAGGGGCCGGACGGTGACGCCGGATACCCCGGAAACAGTGCTCATGTGATTACTCCTCGCGATGGCGGGTTGGTGTCGAACAGGTTTGAGCGTGCCGCCGGAGCACTGCCATATCGACTCGTGGCGCTGCCAACTGCTGCCACGAGTTGTATGACCAGCTGGTTCACCCGGCTATTCCCGTCAGCGGGTAAATATTTGACACGCGCCAGTCCGTGTCGGCTAGTGGCCTGGTCACGGGCGCGGGGCACAGCGCTGTGCCGTCCGGCGACCGCGGTGACTGCAGTACCCGTTCTACTCGCTGGGAACCGGGACCCGCCCGCGAAGGTCGGCGGCGATCAGCCGGGCGGCGGCGTTCTGCCAGTTGTGCAACGAGCGCTGGGGAACCTCGGTGACGAACCACTGCCAGGCCTGCCGCGCGGTCGGATCCAGGCCCGACGCGGTGGCGTTCTGGGCGTAGGCGCGCACCCCGACGACGTAGGGGAAATACAGCGAGTTGTAGTGGCGCCACTCCTCGGTGGTCCCGAAGTCGCCGCCGTCGCGCGGCTTGAGCCGGGCGATGGCGTCGGCCAGCACGGCCTTGAGCTCGGTGGCCCGCTCGATCGGCTGGTCGGGGGCCCCGCGGGCGGCCAGCCGCTCGTCGATCACCGGCAACGCGGTCAGCGGGCTGGCGACCAGCTTGGTCAGATCCCCGTAGTGCCCGAGTGCCCGACGGGTGAGCCTGGCGAAGGTGACGTCGTCGACGCCGTCCAGCGGATGCTCCTGGCGCAGCGGCAGCGCCGCGCCGGTGTGCCGCAGCGCGGCCCGATCCGCCCGCAGCGCAGGCGATTTCGAGAACGCCAGCCGGTCGAGCAGCCCGGCCAGCGGATCCGCGAGCACCTGCACGGTGATCGCGATCGCCAGGCTGGTGAACAGCAGCACGGTCAGCGCGGTCCGCGCGCCGGGATCGGCGCGGGTCACCGCCAGCCCGATCAGCGCCTGGCCGCCGAACAGCACGGCCACCGCCACCGAACCGGCGAACGAGCGCAGCATGTCGGCGCGCAGCGCGTGCCCCTCGTCGAACGCGTCCCACAGCGCGACGGCGACGCCGAGCCCCAGCACGTCGCAGCTCGTCGAGGCCAGCGCAAGCCAGCTGGGCACCAGGCCCAGCGGAATGATCAGGATCGCGTTGGCCAGCGCGAAGAACAAGGTGGCGGTGACGGCCAGCCCGACGGCCGGCCGGGGCCGCCGCGGCCGGCGCAACGCAACGGCCATCGCGCCCAGGGTCGACACCGAGATCGCCGCCATCATCAGCCAGTGGCCGGGCCGCAGCGGCCCGTCCACGCTGCCGGCCAGCGCCGCGCCGAGCAGCGTCAGCGCCGCCACCCCGGCCACCAGCAGCACCTCGCGGGTGCGGCTGCGCCAGCCGTCGGGGGGCCGGGACAGCTCCACGAGCACCGCGAACCAGGCCACGCCGGGCACCGCCGTCAGGTAGATCTCGACGCGGCTCAGCAGCGGGGCGTGCGCGGGACTGGCGGTGCGGACCGCGTCCAGCCCCACCACGAGCGCGAACCCGCACAGTCCGATCGCCGCCAGCACCAGGACGGGTTTGCGCGGATCGCGGGCGGCCAGATACAGGCCCAGCCAGGCGCTCAGCGTGAACACCACCGCCGACAGCGCAGCCATGCACCAAGTGTGGCACGCAGGTCGACGGGTGCTTAAGGCCTTCCGGGCAGCGGGTTATTTGCCGTAGCGGCGGTGCCGCTGGCTGTAGTCGCGCAGCGCCCGCAGGAAGTCGACCCGGCGGAAGGCCGGCCAGTGCGCCTCGGTGAACCACATCTCGGAGTAGGCGCTTTGCCACAGCAAAAAACCCGACAGCCGTTGCTCGCCGGAGGTGCGGATCACCAGGTCCGGATCGGGTTGCCCCGAGGTGTACAGGTTTTCCGAGATCGCGTCGACGGTGACCGCCTCGATCAGCTCTTCGGCCGTCGCCCCGTTGGCCAGTTCCTTGCTCAGCAGCGAGCGCACGGCGTCGACGATCTCCCGCCGGCCGCCGTAGCCGACGGCGACGTTGACGTGGAAGGACGCCTCGACCGGGGTGGACTCGACGGCGCCGCGCAGCCGGCGGGCCGGCTCCTCGCCGAGCAGCTCGAGGTCGCCGACGGTGCGCACGCTCCACCGGTTGGCCGGCGCGCAGATCTCCTCGACGACGTCGGTGATGATTTCGATCAGCCCGGCCAGCTCGTCGGGGTCGCGCTGCAGGTTCTCCGTGGAAAGCAGGTACACCGTGGTCATCTCGATGCCGGCTGCCTGACACCAGCGCAGCATCTCGGCGATCTTGACCGCGCCCATCCGGTAGCCGTAGCTGACGTCGTCGTACCCGGCGTCGCGCGCCCAGCGCCGGTTGCCGTCGCACAGCACCGCGATGTGGCGGGGCAGGTCGGCCTTCGCGGCACCGAGCTCCTGGCGCAACCGCATCTCATAGATGCGGTACAGCGGCTCCTTGAGTCGCGGCGGAATGATTTCCACGAACACACACCCTACTGCCAGCGGCGATCGTTTCACCGGTGCTGATTTCGGCCGCGTCGTGCGGGCCGTCGCCGCACAGCTCGCGACGGCGCCGCGGCCGTTCCTGGCTACTCTGACTGGTGAGCAGCCGCCGGCCGCATCCCTTGCATCCCTATCCGGCAGACCACCCCCAGGAGACATGAGCAGCCAGACCAGCACCGCCCCCAACCCGGAGCCCGATCACGAGGCGATCGTCCCGGGCAACACCGTCGAGCAGCTCGTCGAAGGCGCCGCCCAGGTTCTGGGCAAGCCGCGGATGCGCGGCTGGATCCACTTCTACTCGGCGTGGCTGGCCGTCATCACCGGCGCCACGCTGGTGTCGGTGTCGTGGGCGGCCGCCTCGCCGCGCGCCGGGCATTCGACGCTGATCTACGCCGCGGCCACGGTGGCACTGTTCGCGGTCAGCGCCACCTATCACCGGGTGAAGTGGAAGACCGAGGCCGCCCGCACCCGGATGAAGCGGCTGGACCACTCGATGATCTTCGTGTTCATCGCCGGCAGCTACACCCCGTTCGCCCGGCTGGTGATGCCGCAGAACACCGGGGTGGTGGTGCTGTGCATCGTGTGGGGCGGCGCGCTGGCGGGCATCGCGCTCAAGGTCTGCTGGCCGACCGCGCCGCGCTGGCTGGGGGTGCCGCTGTACCTGCTGCTGGGCTGGGTGGCCATCTGGTATGCGCCGACGATCCTGCACCAGGCCGGGGTGGCCGCGATGGTGCTGCTGGCGGTGGGCGGGGTGCTCTACAGCGTGGGCGGCATCTTCTACGCGCTGCGCTGGCCGGATCCGTGGCCTAGCACGTTCGGCTACCACGAGTTCTTCCACGCCCTCACCGCGATCGCGGCGATCCTGCACTACATCGCCATGTGGTTCGCCGTGTTCTACACCGGCGACCATGCGTGGCTGGCCACGGCATGATCGTCCGGGTTACGGCCGGCTGACGTCGTCGTCCGGGGACCAGTACGCCTTCATCGCGGCGACCTTCCCGTTGCCGTCGAACACCATCACGTCGATCGGCTCGATCACCATCCGGTGCTCGCCGGCGGTCACGGTCAGCCGGAAGTGGAACGCCGCCTCGTTGCCGGCCACCCGCAGCGTCAGCAGCTCGCATTCGCGCTGCAGGTTGTCGAGCGCGGAGTAGAAGCCGTGGATGGCCTGGCGGCCGATGTGCACCTCGCCGCCGACCGGGTCCTCGACGGTGGCGTCGTCGGCGTACAGCTCGACCAAGTCGTCGGCGCCGCCCTTGGCGACCAGTTCGATGTAGCGGTGGACCGTGTTCCTGATCGCGTCGGTCTTGGCGTCATTCGGCATGCGACGCAGGGTATCTCGCGGTCAGGGCGCGGGCGCACCCAGGGCGGCGGCCAGTTCGGGTGTGCGGGTGACCGGCAGGTCGCAGACCCGGCCGCGGCATACGTAGGCGGCGTCGGCGCCGGCCACCCGGTCGCGGCCGGACAGCAGCTCCGACGAATCCCGCGGGCCGCCCACCACGATCGCCCCGCCGGGCGCCAGCCGTCGCGCGTCGGCCAGCAGCGCCGAGCGGGCGGGGTCGCAGGCCACCGCGATCTGCAGCGGCCCGCGCACCGCGGCCTCGGCGACGGCCAGCCAATGCCCGGCCGTGCGCGGGGCGCGTTCCAGCAGCACCGCCTGCGCGCGCAGCGCGTCGGTGGCGGCGCGCAGGTACCGCTCGGCGCGCTCGCCGCCGACCAGGTGCGCGGCGGTCAACAGGGCTTCGGTGACCGACGACGCGCCCGACGGGGTGGCCCCGTCCAGCGGGTCGGCCGGCCGCAGCATCAGCCGCTCGGCGTCGTCGGCGGTGTCGAACCAGCGGCCGGGCCGCTGCGGATCGGCGAAATGCGCCAGGGCAGTGTCGAGCAGGTCGGTCGCGGCGGTCAGCCAGCTGTCCTCGGCGCTCAGCTGATACAGCGCCAGCAGGCCGGTGGCCAGCATCGCGTGGTCCTCGAGGATGGCGGCGCTGTCGCCGACCACCCCGCCCAGGCTGGCCCGTCGCAGCCTGCCGTCGACGACGTGCAGGTCGAGCACAGACCGTGCGCAGCGCCGGGCGGCGTCGGCGAGCCCGAGGTCGTCCAGCGCGACGCTGGCCTCGGTGAAAGCGGTGATGGCCAAGCCGTTCCAGGACGTGACGACTTTGTCGTCGCGGCCTGGCTGGATTCGGCTGCGCCGGGCGGCCAGCAACGCCGCGCGCACCCGGTCGAACCGCGGGGTGTCCGGCGGGTCCGCGGGCAGCCGCAGCACCGAGCTGCCGTGCTCGAACGTTCCGGTCTCGGTGACCCCGAAAACAGCTGCGGCCCAACGCCCGTCGTCGGGCCCGAGCACCTCGGTCAGCTGTGCCGGCGTCCACACATAGGTCGAGCCCTCCCGGCCGTCGGCGTCGGCGTCCAGCGACGAGGTGAACATGTCGCCGTCGGCGAGGTCGTCGAGCAGAAACCGCGCGGTCTCGGCCGTGACCCGCGCCGCCAGCGGGTCGCCGGTGCGGCGGGCCCAATGCGCGTAGACCCGCAGCAGCAGCGCGTTGTCGTACAGCATCTTCTCGAAATGCGGTACCACCCAAGCGTTGTCGACGCTGTAGCGGGCGAAGCCGCCGCCCAGCTGGTCGTAGATCCCGCCGCGGGCCATCGCCGCACCGGTGTGCGCCACCGCCTGCAGCACCGCTGCTGACCCGGTGCGCTCGTAGCTGCGCAGCAGCGCCTCCAGCAGCGCCGACGGCGGGAATTTGGGGGCGCCGCCGAACCCGCCGTGCACCGTGTCCCGGTCGGCGATGATCGCGGCGACGGCCTCGTCGCACAGCGCCGCCGCGAGGTCCGCACCGCCCGCGGGCAGCCCGGAGGTCATCTTGCGCAGCTCGCCGGCGATGCGGTCCGACGCCTCCTCGACCTCGCCGCGGCGCTCCCGCCAGGTGGCCGAGACAGCCGAAAGCAGTTGCAGGAAGGCGTCTTTGGGATAGTAGGTGCCGCAGAAGAAGGGCCGGCCGTCCGGTGTCAGGAAACACGTCATCGGCCAACCGCCGTGCCCGGTCAGGGCGACGGTGGCGTTCATGTACACCGCGTCGATGTCGGGGCGTTCCTCGCGGTCGACCTTGACGCAGACGAATCCGGAGTTCATCGCCGCGGCCACGTCGGGGTCTTCGAACGACTCGTGGGCCATGACGTGGCACCAGTGGCAGGCGGCGTACCCCACCGAGAGCAGGATCGGCACGTCGCGGGCGGCGGCGTCGGCCAGTGCCTGCGGGGTCCACTGCTGCCAGTGCACCGGGTTGTCGGCGTGCTGACGCAGATACGGGCTGGTCGCCCGCCCAAGGGTATTCGTGGCCGACGGGTCAGCCGGGCTCATCGCCGGATCCCGGGGGTCGCGGTGACCCGTTGGCCTGGTCCGGGCCGGGATCGGCGTCCGGTGCGCCCTCCGCGTCGACCGCGTCGGTGCCCTCGTCGGCGGCCTGATCCGGCTCGGGGTGTTGGGGGTCGAACGATTCGGGCACCTTGCGCAGTTGCCGGTTCATCGACCGCAGCAGGAACAGCGTGCTGATCAACAGCAGCACGACGATCAGCAACCCGACCGGGCTGGCCTTGCCGAAGTCGGGTCCGGTGTGGTGCGGTGCGCCGTCGGCCACCGCACCGGAGAGCACCAGGAGGTGGTTCACGCGTCGGGCTCGATTCCGGCGAACAGGTCGTCTTCGGGCAACCGGACCGGGACCCGGGAGCGGGCCAACTCGAATTCCTCAGTGGGCCAAAGCCGTTGCTGCCATGCGATGGGGGCGGCGAAGAAGTCGTGGTCCGGGTCGATCTGGGTGGTGTGCGCCCGCAGCGCGTCGTCGCGCTGGCTGAAATAGGCCGAGCATTCCACGCGGGTGGTGACGCGGGACTCGAACGGGTCGTGGGCGGGATCCCAATGCTCGAGCCACTTCTTGAACGGCGGTTCGTGACCGTGTTTGACCGCTTCGTCGTGCAGCAGCTGCATCCGCGCCCGCAGGAAGCCGTGGTTGTAGTACAGCTTGGACACCGTCCACGGCTCGCCGGCGTCCGGGAAGCGCCGGTAGTCGCCGGCCGCCTCGTAGGCGCCGACCGAAACCTGGTGGCAGCGAATGTGATCGGGATGCGGGTAGCCGCCGGTTTCGTCGTAGGTGGTCATCACGTGCGGCCGGAATTCGCGGACCACCCGGACCAGCGCCTCGATCGACTCCTCCAGCGGCACCAGGGCGAAACATCCCTCGGGCAGCGGAGGAGGCGGGTCGCCCTTGGGTAATCCCGAATCGACGAAGCCCAGCCAGATGTGCTCGACGCCGAGTATCTCGGCGGCCTTGGCCATTTCGTCGCGCCGGATTTCGGCGATGTGGCCGTGCACCTCGGGCAGGTCCATCGCCGGGTTGAGGATGTCGCCGCGCTCGCCGCCGGTTAACGTCACCACCAGCACCCGATGGCCCTCGTCGGCGTAGCGGGCCAGGGTGGCCGCGCCCTTGCTGGACTCGTCGTCGGGATGGGCGTGCACCGCCATCAACCGCAATTCGCTCACGTGCTCCCTTGTCACTTCCGGTGGTCGCCCGGTCTGACCCTATAATTCCAGTTCCGCATCCGTGCCCGCTGCCGGCCGCTGCCGGCGCCCGATGACCAGGCAAAACCACCATGACCGAAACCCGCCCGAGCGAGCGCTACGGCCGTTCGCCGCTGTCGCGCATTCCGCGGCGGTGGGTGATCGCCGCGCTGGGCGTGCTGGTGGTGGCGGCCGGGCTGGCGGTGGCCGTCGTCGGCTATCACCGGTTCGGCACCAGCGACGTCAAGGCGACGATGGTCGGGTACCGGGTGCTCGACGACCAGACCGCGTCGATCACGATCAGCGTGACGCGATCGGATCCGTCCCGCCCGGTGGACTGCATCGTGCGGGTCCGCTCCCACGACGGCGGCGAGACCGGCCGGCGCGAGCTGCTGGTCCCGCCGTCCGGGGCGGCCACCGTCGAGGTGACGACGACGGTGAAGTCCTTCCAGCCGCCGGTGGTGGCCGACGTCTACGGCTGCGGCACCGACGTGCCCGGCTATCTGCGGCCGTCCTGACCGGCCCGGATCGACGCCGAACTGCGAATTTGGAGTCATCGACTGTTTGCGCGGTGGTAACATGGATGAATGCACGGTTCCGGTTGGGGCCGTGTTGCTGCATTAGCGGCCGTGAGCAAAACGGGGCGGCAGCACACGGGGAGGCACCCGCACGCTCTGGGCGACGGAGTTAACAGGACTTACGCGAACTCGCGGAACAACATACGAGGAGCACGACGAGATGACGGATACTTCCGTGACCTGGCTTACCCAGGAGTCGCACGACCGGCTCAAGGCCGAGCTCGATCAGTTGATCGCGAATCGTCCGGTCATCGCCGCGGAGATCAACGACCGCCGCGAGGAGGGTGACCTGCGCGAGAACGGCGGCTACCACGCCGCGCGCGAAGAGCAGGGCCAACAGGAGGCCCGGATTCGCCAGCTGCAGGATCTGCTCAACAACGCCAAGGTCGGCGAGGCGCCCAAGCAGTCCGGTGTCGCGCTGCCCGGCTCGGTGGTCAAGGTCTACTACAACGGCGACAAGTCCGACACCGAGACGTTCCTCATCGCCACCCGCCAGGAGGGCGTCAACGACGGCAAGCTCGAGGTGTACTCGCCCAATTCACCGCTGGGCGGGGCGCTGATCGACGCCAAGGTGGGCGAGACCCGCAGCTACACCGTGCCCAACGGCAGCACCGTCGAGGTCACGCTGGTCAGCGCGGAGCCCTACCACTCCTGAGTCCGAGCGCTCGGCGTATCAACTGAGCGCCCGATCGAGGTCGGCCAGCAGGTCGTCGACGTCCTCGATGCCGACCGACAGCCGCACCAGATCGTCGGGCACCTCCAGTTGCGACCCCGCCGTCGACGCGTGCGTCATCGCGCTGGGGTGCTCGATCAGCGACTCGACCCCGCCCAGCGACTCGGCCAGGATGAACACCCGGGTGTTGGCGCACAGCTTTCGGGCGGCCTGCCGGCCGCCGCGCATCCGCACCGAGACCATGCCGCCGAAGCCCGACATCTGCCGGGCGGCGACGTCGTGGCCCGGATGGCCGGGCAGGCCGGGATAGAGCACCGCGCTCACCGCGGGGTGCCCGGCGAGGAATTGCGCTACGGCAGAGGCGTTTTCGGTGTGCCGCTGCATCCGCAGCACCAGCGTCTTCAGCCCGCGCATGGTCAGGTAGGCGTCGAACGGGCCGGGCACCGCGCCCGCCCCGTTCTGTAAGAACCCGAACGCGTCGTCCAGCTCGGCGTCGTTGGTGACCAGCGCACCGCCCACCACGTCGGAGTGCCCGCCGATGTACTTGGTGGTGGAATGCAGCACGATGTCGGCGCCCAGCGTCAACGGCTGCTGCAGCGCCGGCGAGGCAAAGGTGTTGTCCACCAACACCTTTGCCGAGTGCTGGTGGCCCAGCTGGGCCAGCGCGGCGATGTCGGCGATCGACAGCAACGGGTTGGTCGGGGTTTCCACCCAGATCAGCCGGGTGCGCGGCGTGATCGCGGCGGCCACGGCGTCGAGCTGATGCAACGGCACCGGCGTGTATTCGACGTTCCAGCGGGTGAACACCTTGTCGATCAACCGAAAGGTGCCGCCGTAGGCGTCATTCGGGATCACCACGTGGTCGCCGGGCCGCAGCACCGCCCGCAGCGCGCAGTCGGTGGCGGCCATGCCGGAGGCGAAGGCCCGCCCGTGGCTGCCGGCCTCCACCGCGGCCAGCGTGGCCTCCAGCGCGGCCCGGGTCGGGTTGCCGGTGCGGGCGTACTCGTACCCGCCGCGCAGCGCGCCCACCCCGTCCTGGGCGAAGGTGCTGCTGGCGTAGATCGGCGTGTTGACCGCTCCGGTCGCCGGGTCCGGCCGGTAGCCGGCGTGAATCGCCTTGGTGGCCAGTCCGCTGAACTCGGGGTGTGCGTTGCCGTCGTCGCTCATCGACGATCAGCCTAGGGGACGGCCGCGGTCGCCGGCCCTAGCTCGGCGGGCTTTCGGAGCCGTCGAGCGGCAGGCACACGGTCGTCATGATCTTGTCCGCCAGCGTCTGCCGCTTGGAATCCCATAGCGGGAAAAGGAATCCGATGAAGCAGATGATCGCGTCGACGAAGTGCGCCAGCGCCCGCACCACCGACATCCCGAAGCCGACGGGTTGGCCGGTGACCTCGCTGACCACTTTGAACTTCATCACCGACTTGCCCACGCTCGACCCGGTGGTGCCCTGCCGGTAGCCGTAATTCCAGATCAGGTAGAACAACCCGACGATCGACGCCAACCACTGCGCCACCAGGCCAAGCGTCGAGTTCTGGGTGGCGCAGTACTGGTTCACCGCGTACTGCGTGACGTCGGTGATGCAGGCGGTCTGCTGGGTGGCCACCAGGATCGCGGTGCCGATGCCGTGCACCACGACGTACGGGAGGATGTCGATGACGAACGCCAGCGCGCGGGTGAGCCACGGCGCGTAGTCCTGCGTGGGCAGGGTGCGGATCGCCGGTCCCGGGGGCGGCGGCGCGTATCCCCCCGACGGCGGCGGCGGTGGCGGATAGGACCCGCCGGGCGGCGGGGGCGGCGGGTAAGACCCGCCGGGTGGAGGCGGTGGCTGCTGCCCACCGGGGGGCGGAGTCGGCTGACCGCCGGGCGACCCGGGCGACGAGGGAGGTGGCGGGTAGGCGCCGCCGGGCGGCGGTTGATCGGTCATGGGCAACCTTCCACTCCGGGTCAGCTGGACATCAGTCGAACTAGGCCGAAACAGTACCCGAGGGTTCGACGTCCGAGCGAGACGCGCGACCTAGCGCCGCCCGCCCGATCCGCGGGGCCCCTCGGAGAGGAAACCGAGCAAGTCGTAGCGGGTGATCACACCCACCGGCTTGCCCTCCTCGACCACCATCAGGGCGTCCCAATCGCGCAGCGCCTTGCCCGCCGCGCTGACCGATTCGCCGGCGCCGATCATCGGCAGCGGCGGGCTCATGTGCAGCGAGACCGCGTCGGCCAGCTTCGCCCGGCCCTCGAAAACCGCTGACAGCAGCTCACGTTCGGAGACGCTGCCGGCGACCTCGCCGGCCATCACCGGCGGCTCGGCGCCGACCACCGGCATCTGGGACACCCCGTACTCGCGCAGGATGCCGATGGCGTCGCGCACGGTTTCCGACGGGTGGGTGTGCACCAGGTCGGGCAGCTCACCGGACTTGCGGCGCAACACGTCGCCGACGCGGGACTGGTCGGTCGACCCGTCCAGCCGGGTGCGCAGGAACCCGTAGGAGGACATCCAGGCGTCGTTGAAGATCTTCGCCATGTAGCCGCGCCCGCCGTCGGGCAGCAGCACCACCACCAGCGCGTCGGGGCCTGCCTGCTCGGCCACCCGCAGCGCCGCCACCACGGCCATGCCGCAGGACCCGCCGACCAGCATCGCCTCCTCGCGGGCCAGCCGCCGGGTCATGTTGAACGAGTCGGAGTCGGAGACCGCGATGATCTCGTCGGGCACCGTGCGGTCGTAGGCCTGCGGCCAGAAGTCCTCGCCGACACCCTCGACCAGATAGGGCCGGCCGGTGCCGCCGGAATACACCGATCCCTCGGGGTCGGCGCCGATGACGCGGACCCGGCCGCCGGACACCTCCTTGAGGTAGCGGCCCGCGCCGGTGATGGTGCCGCCGGTGCCGATGCCGGCGACGAAATGGGTGACCTTGCCGTCGGTGTCGGCCCAGATCTCCGGGCCGGTGGTGGCGTAGTGGCTGGCCGGGCCCTCCGGGTTGGCGTACTGGTCGGGCTTCCAGGCGCCCTCGATCTCGGTGACCAGCCGGTCCGAGACGCTGTAGTAGCTGTCCGGATGCTCGGGCGGCACCGCCGTCGGGCACACCACCACCTCGGCGCCGTACGCCATCAACACGTTGCGCTTGTCCTCACCGACCTTGTCCGGGCAGACGAACACGCACTTGTAGCCGCGCTGCTGGGCCACCAGCGCCAGCCCGACACCGGTGTTGCCCGAGGTGGGTTCGACGATGGTGCCGCCGGGCTTCAGCGCACCGCTGGCCTCGGCGGCGTCGATCATCCTGACCGCGATCCGGTCCTTGGAGCTGCCGCCGGGGTTGAGGTATTCGACCTTGGCCGCCACGATGCCCGCGCCGTCGGGCACGACGGAGTTCAGCCGCACCAGCGGCGTGCCGCCGATGAGGTCACTGATGTGCTGCGCGATCCGCATGCGTCACATCGTCTCAGGCGGTTTCCCGCGGCGCACAAGGACTCAGCCGGTGGCCTCGCGGATGTAGTCGCCGATCTGGCGCAGCGACCGCCTGGCCTCGGGCACCATCGGCGCGGCCAGCTGGAAGTCGTGGATCTGTCCCGGCCACACCCGCACCTCGGCCGGCACGCCCGCCGCGGCCAGCCGGCTCGCCGCCAGCCGGGCGTCGTGCAGCAGCACCTCGGAGCCCGACACGTGAATCAGCGTGCGCGGCAGCCCCGGCTCGATGTGCTCGAGCGGCTCGTAGATCTCCTCGGGCTTGCCGTCGACGATGTTCTTCGCCGCCGCGCCGGCCACCAGCTCGGCCAGGGCGTCGAACGCGCCGGCGCCGAACATCGCGTCGGTGTCGATGTTGGGGTGGGCCTGCTTGGGCTTCTTGGCCAGCTGCAGCAGCGGCGAGATCATCACCAGCGCGGCGGGTTCCTCACCCTCGCGCTGCAGGCGTTGCGCCAGCGTCAGCGCCAGGTAGCCGCCCGCGGAGTCGCCGGCCAGCACGATCTGGTCGGGCTGGTAGCCGCGCAGCCGCAGCCACTGGTACGCGTCATGGCAGTCCTGCAGCGCCATGCCGACCGAATTCTTCGGCAGCAGACGGTAATTCACCACCAGCACGGGCGCGTCGGCGAAGGTGGAAAGGGCTTCGACGAGCCGGCCGTGCGAGTTCGCCCCGCAGGTCAGAAACGCCCCGCCGTGCAGGTAGACCACGACGCGGCGGGTGCCGTCGGCGGGCAGCACCCCGGGCGCGCGGACCAGCTGCGCCGACGCGTGCGGCAGCGCCACCGTCTCGCGCACGGTGGCCGACACCGGCAGCAGCACCCGGGCGGTGAGGTCGATCAGACCCCACGGCCAGGGCAGGTTGGGGGCGTGGCTGCCGACGGCCAGAATCGGCCGGATGGTCAGCCGTGAGGTCAGGTTGGCCAGTCGCGCAGCAACGCTGGGTCCGGATTCGAGAACCTCGACCGGTGCGCCGTCGCTGATCGCGAACTTGCGGATGCGCGCGCGGCGCGCCTTGAGGACGTCGTGGACACGGACGGGACTCTGCGATCCCGATACCTCGCTCGGTGCGGTCATGCTCAACACTTCCTACGCCGTTGTAGTGCGATACAGCATGTGACGAGGCTGTTGAGCGTCTGGTTCAGCCGTGTGCCAAGGCGCTCAGCCATCCCCTCGCTCTCAGCTTGACAGCCGTTGCTTAGCACAACGTATGAAATCTCTGATTTGATACCAGTTTTGCTTCGCACCGTGATCAGTTCGTTTTTCAGCCGCCTCCGCAAACTCCAAAGCGCCTCTAAACTTGATGCCGTAACCATTCGGGTGCCACGTCGTTCGGCGATCGCCCTGGCCACAGCGGGCGCGCTGGCCTCGACAGGAACCGCCTACCTGGGGGCACGCAGTCTGCTGGTCGGCCAGGCCACCCACGCGCGCACCGTCATCCCCAAGTCGTGGGACATCCCGCCGCGCGCCGACGGCGTGTACACCCGCGGCGGCGGGCCGGTGCAGCGCTGGCACCGCGGCATGGCCGTCGACCTGCACCTGATGATCTTCGGCGATTCCACCGCCGCCGGATACGGCTGCATGTGCGCCGACGAAGTGCCGGGGGTGCGCATCGCGCGGGGCCTGGCCGAGCAGACCGGCAAGCGAATCCGGTTGAGCACCAAGGCCATTGTGGGCGCCACGTCGAAAGGCGTGTGCGGCCAAGTGGATGCGATGTTCGTGGCCGGTCCGCCGCCGGACGTGGCGGTGATCATGGTCGGCGCCAACGACGTGACGGCGCTCAACGGTGTCAGCCAGTCGGCGCACCGGCTGGGGTTGTGCGTGCGCAAACTGCGGAACCGCGGCGCGGTGGTGATCGTGGGCACCTGCCCGGATCTGGGGTTCATCAGCGCCATTCCGCAACCGCTGCGATCGTTGGCGCACGAGCGGTGCCTGCAACTCGCCCGCGCCCAGACGGCAACCGTCCGCGCCGCCGGCGGGGTGCCGGTGCCGCTGGCCCAGCTGATGGCGCCGCAGTTCCGGGCCACCCCGGAGGCGATGTTCTCCGCCGACGGCTACCACCCCTCGGCCCCGGCCTACGCGCTGGCGGCCGACGCGCTGCTGCTCGCGCTGTGCGAGGCGCTGGGCGAGCAGGTGGAGCGTCCGCCCCTGAACCAGCCGGTGCCCTCGGCGCAGCCGGTGCTCGGGCAGCGGCACACCCGCAGCAGCGTGATGTCGCGGCTGTGGCGCCGTCCGGCGCCCGGTGCCGCCCCGTCGTCGTGCCCCGAGGTCGGCAGCGACTAGATTTGTTCTCGCCCGTCGGGGTGGACCTACCCGGTGGTGACGCGAGCCAGCCCCATTCGAGGGACCCGCAGGGGTCTGAAGGGAACAACCATGCCTGAAGCCGTCATCGTCTCAACTGCTCGCTCGCCGATCGGCCGCGCGATGAAGGGATCGCTGGTCAGCATGCGCCCCGACGACCTGGCCGTGCAGATCGTGCGCGCCGCGCTGGACAAGGTGCCGGCGTTGAACCCGCACCAGATCGACGACCTGATCCTGGGCTGCGGCCAGCCCGGCGGTGAGTCCGGATTCAACCTGGCCCGGGTGGTCGCCGTCGAGCTGGGCTTCGACTTCCTGCCGGGCACCACCGTCAACCGGTACTGCTCCTCGTCGCTGCAGACCTCGCGGATGGCGTTCCACGCGATCAAGGCCGGCGAGGGTGACGCGTTCATCTCCGCGGGGGTGGAGACGGTATCCCGGTTCCCCAAGGGCAGCGCCGACTCGTGGCCGGACACCAAGAACCCGCTGTTCAGCGAGGCGCAGGAGCGGTCGGCCGCCGCGGCCGAGGGCGCCGAGGAGTGGCACGACCCGCGCGCCGACGGCAAGCTGCCCGACATCTACATCGCGATGGGGCAGACCGCCGAGAACGTCGCCCTGCTGACCGGCATCAGCCGCGAGGACCAGGACCACTGGGGGGTGCGCAGCCAGAACCGCGCCGAGGAAGCGATCAAGAGCGGGTTCTTCGAGCGGGAGATCACCCCGGTCACGCTGCCGGACGGCACCACGGTCAGCACCGACGACGGCCCACGCCCCGGCACCACGTACGAGAAGATCCGCGAGCTCAAGCCGGTGTTCCGGCCCAACGGCACGGTGACCGCGGGCAACGCCTGCCCGCTGAACGACGGCGCCGCGGCGGTGGTGATCACCAGCGACACCAAGGCCAAGGAGCTCGGCCTGACGCCGCTGGCGCGCATCGTGTCCACCGGCGTCAGCGGCCTGTCGCCGGAGATCATGGGCCTGGGCCCGATCGAGGCCACCAAGAAGGCGCTGGCCCGCGCCAAGATGTCGGTCAGCGACATCGACCTGTTCGAGATCAACGAGGCGTTCGCGGTCCAGGTGCTGGGCTCGGCCCGCGAGCTGGGCATCGACGAGGACAAGCTGAACGTGTCCGGCGGCGCGATCGCGCTGGGTCATCCGTTCGGCATGACCGGCGCCCGGATCACCACCACGCTGCTCAACAACCTGCAGACCCACGACAAGACGTTCGGCCTGGAGACGATGTGCGTCGGCGGCGGCCAGGGCATGGCGATGGTGATCGAGCGCCTCAGCTGAGGCGTCGCGATGTCTCCGGGGTCCGTCTTCCCGGCGTCCGTCTTTCCGGCGTCGTCGAGTGTGAATCCTGGTAGACGACACGCCGACGACACGCGCCGCGGTGCAACACCGAACGCCACCACCACACACTCGACACACTCGACCCGCACCGCATGAAAAAACCGGCGCGCCAACGGGCGCGCCGGTTTTCTCGGATGCCGAGAGAGCTAGTCGTTCTGTAGATAACTGAGCAGGCGCAGGATCTCGATGTACAGCCAGACCAGCGTCACGGTCAGGCCGAGCGCGATCCCCCACGCCGCCTTCTCCGGGGCACCGGCGCGCACCATCTGGTCGGCGGCGTCGAAGTCGATCAGGAAGCTGAACGCCGCGATGCCGATGCAGACCAGCGAGAAGATGATCGCCAGCGGGCCGCCGCTGCGCAGGCCCAGGCCGGCGCCGCCGCCGACACCGAACATGGCCAGCACGAAGTTGCCCAGCATCAGCGCCAGCACGCCGAACAACGCGACGACCACCATCCGGGTGAACTTGGGGGTGACCCGAATGGCGCCGGTCTTGTAGACCACCAACATCCCGAAGAACACCCCGAAGGTGCCCATGACGGCCTCACCGATCAGCACGCCCGCATTGGCGCTGGAGACCGAGAAGTTGGCGAACACGAAGGAAAGGGCGCCGAGGAACAGGCCCTCGAGAACCGCGTAGCTGAGCACGATCGCCGGGCTGTCCTGCTTGCGCCCGAACGTCGCGACCAGCACCAGGCCCAGCCCACCCAGCGCGCCGACCAGGGTCAGCGGCATCGCAAGGGCCACATTCGACAGCACCAGGAAGTAGGAGACGACCGCGGATGCCGCCAGCACGGCCAGCGTGATGCCGGTCTTGGTGACGACGTCGTCGATGGTCAGCGGTCGCGACGCCCTGGTCTCCTGGTACGGAGTCGCGTAGGGAGCCGCGTAGGGGTCGGCTTGATAGCCCTGCATGGGGGCCGCGCCAGTGCCGAATTGCGCGTATCCGCCGCTCTGCTTAGGCAGCGAACGAAATACCGGATTGCTTGTCTCCCGCACCGTCGGATCCTCTCTGATTGGCATCGAGCTGTGCGAACACCATCTCAACGATCAGCGGCTCCCCCCGGTTCCCAGCGGACCTGGGCGTTTCTCGAGTTGGAGAGCCTGCACCGTTGTCGTCGCGTTAAAGATAACCCTTACCCGCGGATACCGCGCCGGTCGTGACGATCTAGATTTCTTCCTCGAGGCTGAACCGGCGATGGGAGGCGAAGGCGTGACCGACGGATCCGACGAGGTTCTCACCGAAGTCGACGGAAACGTCGGCCTGATCACGCTCAACCGCCCCAAGGCGATCAACTCGCTGAATCAGCCGATGATCGACGCGCTGAGCGCCGTCCTCACCGACTGGGCGCGCGACGACAAGGTGCGCGCGGTGCTGCTGTCCGGCGCCGGCGAGCGCGGGCTGTGCGCCGGCGGCGACGTGGTGTCCATCTATCACAGCGCCCGCAAGGACGGCGTCGAGGCGCGACGCTTCTGGCGCGACGAATATCAGCTCAACGCCCAGATCTCGGAGTTCGCCAAGCCCTACGTCGCGGTGATGGACGGCATCGTGATGGGCGGCGGCGTCGGCGTCAGCGCGCACGCCAACACCCGGGTGGTCACCGACACCTCCAAGGTCGCCATGCCCGAGGTCGGCATCGGGTTCATCCCCGACGTCGGCGGCGTTTACCTGCTGTCCCGCGCGCCCGGCGGGCTCGGCCTGCACGCCGCGCTGACCGGGGCGCCGTTCTCCGGCGCCGACGCCATCGCCATGGGATTCGCCGACCACTACGTGCCGCACGCCGACGTCGAGGCGTTCCGCCGCGCGGTGGCCGCCGACGGCGTCGAGAGCGCGCTGGCCAAATACGCCGTCGAGCCGCCACCCGGTGAGCTTGCGGCCCAACGTGATTGGATCGACGAGTGCTATGCGGGGCAGACCGTCGAGGACATCGTCGCCGCGCTGCGCGCGCATGGCGCGGGCCCGGCGCACGACGCCGCGGACCTGATCGCCACCCGCTCACCGATCGCGCTGTCGGTGACCCTGGCGGCAGTGCGCCGAGCGGCCGACCTACCGACACTGAAAGACGTTCTGGTGCAGGACTATCGGGTGTCGTCGGCGTCGCTGCGCTCACACGATCTGGTGGAGGGCATCCGGGCGCAGCTGATCGACAAGGACCGCAATCCGCAGTGGTCGCCCGCCCGGCTGGCCGACGTCACCGCGGCCGACGTCGAGGCGTATTTCGCCCCGGTGGACGACGACTTGAGTTTCTAGAAAGGCGATTTGGATGACCGACAGCACCGACCGCACCTTCGAAACCATCCTCGTCGAGCGCGAGGAGCGCGTCGGCATCATCACCCTGAACCGGCCCAAGGCGCTCAACGCGCTCAACACCCAGGTGATGAACGAGGTCACCACCGCGGCAACGGATTTCGACGCCGACCCCGGCATCGGCGCGATCATCATCACCGGATCGGCCAAGGCGTTCGCCGCGGGCGCGGACATCAAGGAGATGGCCGAGCTGACCTTCGCCGACGCCTACGGCGCCGACTTCTTCGCCACCTGGGGCAAGCTCGCCGCGGTGCGCACCCCGACGATCGCCGCGGTGGCCGGGCACGCACTGGGCGGCGGCTGCGAGCTGGCCATGATGTGCGATGTGCTGATCGCCGCCGACACGGCGAAATTCGGCCAGCCCGAGATCAAACTCGGGGTGCTGCCCGGCATGGGCGGTTCGCAGCGGCTGACCCGCGCCATCGGCAAGGCCAAGGCGATGGACCTGATCCTGACCGGCCGCACCATCGACGCCGCGGAAGCCGAACGCAGCGGCCTGGTTTCGCGCGTGGTGCCCGCCGATGACCTGCTGACCGAGGCCAAGAAGGTCGCCACCACGATTTCGCAGATGTCGCGGTCGGCAGCCCGGATGGCCAAGGAGGCCGTCAACCGCGCATTCGAAACCACCCTGGCCGAGGGGCTGCTCTACGAACGCCGGTTGTTCCATTCTACTTTCGCCACCGCCGACCAGTCCGAGGGGATGGCGGCCTTCGTCGAGAAGCGTGCGCCGAACTTCACCCACCGCTAGGACGCCTCGATGAGCGAACCGGGTTCCGCGACCGACACCGACACCGGCGACGAGCCGGCGCAACAGCAAACGGCGCCGGACGGGACCCGAACCGGCGCGCAGACCGCCGTCGCGGAGCACCCCGAACCGAAAGCGCCCGCACCCGGCACACAGCAGCCCGAAAAACCTTGGTGGGTAAGGCATTACACGTTCACCGGCACGACGGTCGGGCTGGTGTTCATCTGGTTCTCGCTGACCCCGTCGCTGCTGCCGCGCGGGGCGATATTCCAGGGATTGGTCAGCGGCATCTCCGGCGCCATCGGCTATGGGCTGGGCGTCTTCGCCGTCTGGCTCTACCGGTACCTGTGGGCCAAACCGTCCAGTCCCCCGCCGCCGCGCTGGGCCTGGAAGATCCTGATCCCGGTCGGCGCGGTCGGCATGGTGTTGATGGCGATCTGGTTCCACGTGTGGCAGGACAAGGTGCGCGACCTGATGGGTGTGGCGCACCTGAAGTGGTACGACTACCCGGTGGCGGGGGTGCTGTCACTAGTGGTGCTGTTCACCTGCGTCGAGATCGGCCAATTCACCCGCTGGCTGGTCAGCTTCCTGGTCGGCCGGCTCGACCGGATCGCGCCGTTTCGGCTGTCGGCGACCATCGTGGTGGCCCTGCTGGTGGTGCTCACCATCACCCTGCTCAACGGTGTGGTGCTGAAGTTCGCCATGCGCACCATGAACAACACCTTCGCCTCGGCCAACAACGAGATGAGCCCGGACACCGCGCCGCCGAAAACCCCGCTGCGCTCCGGCGGCCCGGAGTCGCTGGTGTCCTGGGAGTCGCTGGGCCACCAGGGCCGCGTCTTCATCGAGGGCGGGCCGCGGGTGGAACAGCTGACCGCGTTCAACGGCGCCCCGGCCACCGAGCCGATCCGCGCCTACGCGGGGCTGAACTCCGCCGACGGCATCACCGCCACCGCCGAGCTGGCCGCCCGGGAGTTGCAGCGCACCGGCGGGCTGCGGCGCGCCGTCGTCGCGGTGGCCACCACCACCGGCACCGGCTGGATCAACGAGGCCGAGGCCACCGCGCTGGAGTACATGTACAACGGCAACACCGCGATCGTCAGCATGCAGTATTCGTTCCTGCCCAGCTGGCTGTCGTTCCTGGTGGACAAGGAGAACGCCCGGCACGCCGGTCAGGCGCTGTTCGAGGCGGTCGACCGGCTGGTCCGCCAGCTGCCCGAGGCTCAGCGCCCCAAGCTGGTGGTGTTCGGCGAGAGCCTGGGCTCGTTCGGCGGCGAGGCGCCGTTCATGAGCCTGAACAACGTGCTGGCCCGCACCGACGGCGCCCTGTTCAGCGGCCCGACGTTCAACAACACCATCTGGACCGATCTGACGTCGACGCGCGACGCCGGGTCACCGGAGTGGTTGCCGATCTACAACGACGGCCGCAATGTCCGCTTCGTGGCGCGCGCGGCGAACCTGGCGCGGCCCAAGGATCCGTGGGATCACCCGCGGGTGGTCTACCTGCAGCACGCCTCGGATCCGATCGCCTGGTGGACCACCGACCTGTTGTTCGCCCGGCCGGACTGGCTCAAGGAGCGCCGCGGCTACGACGTGCTGCCGGAGACCACCTGGATCCCGGTGGTGACGTTCCTGCAGGTCTCGGCGGACATGGCGGTCGCCCAGAACGTGCCCGACGGGCACGGCCACCACTACGTCGCCGACGTCGCCGACGCCTGGGCGGCGGTGCTGTCACCGCCGGGGTGGACACCCGACAAGACGGACCGGCTGCGGCCGCTGCTGCACGCCAACGGCTAGATCCAGCGGCGCTCGCCGGCGCCGGTGTTGGCCAGCGGGGCGCCGGCCGGACCGCCGGCCAGCCGGCTCAGCACCCCGGCCCCGGCCAGCGCGTGGTAGCCGCCGATCACGTCGGTGGCGCGGTGCAGGCCGATGTCCAGCAGCGCGGCCGCGGCCAGGCTGGACGTGTAGCCCTCCGAACAGATGATCACCCATTCGACGTCGTCGCCGACGGCCTCGGGCAGCCGGGCCTCGCTGGTCGGGTCGCAGCGCCATTCCAGCACGTTGCGCTCGATCACCAGCGCGCCGGGCACCTCGCCCTCGCGGAACCGCTGGGCCTGCGGCCGGATGTCGACCAGCACCGCGCCGCGGCGCACCGCGTCGGGCACTTCGACGGCGGGCAGCCGGCGGAACCGGCGCCGGGCGGACCTCAACACGACGTCGATGCGGCTCATCACGATCCTTCCGGCTGGTCGGTCAGTTCGGTGCGTTGCCGACGCAACGTCTTGCGCTCGGTGATGTCGTAGTAGGACATCGCGGTCAGCGGCGGCGAGTAGGCGTGCACGCTCAGCGTCGGCGCCGCCTGGGCGGCGGCGACGGCCCGACGGCTGACCGGCCCGCTGACCGGCCGGGGCGCCCACACCACGTCGTGCACCCAGCCCAGCGGGAAGCCGGCCTGATCGCCGGCATCGAGCCGGCGGCGTCGCAAAGCCCTACCGTCCCAACGGTATTCGTTCAGCGATCCGGAGACGACGGTCAACGCGCCCAGCGACCCGCCGTGGTCGTGCAGTTCGGTCGGGTGGCCGGGCACCCAGCTGATCAGCCAGACGTCGAGCTCCTCGTCGCCGTGGATGCGGGTGAACCAGCGCCGCGACGCCGGGATGCCGCCCGGGGGCAGCAGGTGGTCGCAGCGCCCGCTGAGCACGTCGTCGGCGGCCTGATCGGTGGCATAGAGCAGGTCGGGCACCCGCAACCGGGTCGGACCCGGCGACGGCGACGACGGGAAAGGCGGGCGCAGGGCAGCCAGGGTGGCGGCGGGCACAGGCATGAGGAACGAACTCCGGGAAGCGAGAACGGATCGGGCGGCGGCGTGTTACGGCCGACAACACTCGCAAAATCCGAAGCGCTCCATCACGGCAGCCAGTGTTGCATAGATTGGGATCGTGCGCTGGCGCGGTGATCGGTCCCGGCGACGGGGCGCGGTCGTTCTGGTGGGCATCGTGCTGGGGGTTGTGACGGCGGCCCCCGGGTGCTCGCACGGCGCCCCGCGCGGCGCGCCGGCGCCCGCACCGGCGCGGCAATCGGGTATCCCCGCCGGCCCCGCCGCGGCGCCGCCGGGCGCCGTCGGGCTGTCCCCGGGCGGCGTGACGACCCGGATCGACATCCCGGCGGACTCCACCGAAGAGGAGTACTACCAGGCCTGTCACGCCGCCAAGGAGTGGATGGACGCCCAGCCCAAGACGGGTGCGTCGCTGTTCGAGCCGTACTTGTCGATGGTGCAGGCGTCGCCGTCGGGCACCGCGGGCAGCTGGAACACGCCGTGGTCGGCGTTGGCGCCGGCCCGGCAGGCGGCCGTGATCGTCGCCGCCCGGGCGGCCGCGAACGGCGAATGCGGGTGACGGCACCCCGGTTGGACAAAGACAATTGCGATCACGGTTGAAAAAACTGCCCGGGCCGCGCCCGCCGACCGCCGCGAGCGCCCACCGCCGGCCGCCGCGCACCCCCGGCGGCCGGCGGCCGCGCAAAATGGAGGGGTGCCTGAGGAACGTCGATCAGCACCGACTCGGGTGGCACTCGCGCTCGGCAGCGGTGGCGCCCGCGGCTACGCCCACATCGGGGTGATCGAGGCGCTGCAAGACCGCGGCTACGACATCGTCGGCGTCGCCGGCTCGTCGATGGGCGCGCTGGTCGGCGGCCTGCAAGCGGCCGGACGGCTCGACGAGTTCGCCGAGTGGGCCAAGTCGCTGACCCAGCGCACCATCCTGCGGCTGCTGGACCCGTCCATCAGCGCGGCCGGGGTGATGCGGGCGGGCAAGATCCTGGACGCGGTGCGCGACATCCTGGGGCCGGTGGCCATCGAGGACCTGCGCATCCCCTACACCGCGGTGGCCACCGACCTGCTGGCCGGCAAGTCGGTGTGGTTTCAGCGCGGGCCGCTGGACGAGGCGATCCGCGCGTCCATCGCGATCCCCGGGGTGATCGCCCCGCACACCCTCGACGGCCGGCTGCTGGCCGACGGCGGCATCCTCGACCCGCTGCCGATGGCCCCGCTCTCGGCCGTCAACGCCGATCTGACCATCGCGGTGAACCTGTCCGGCAGCGAGGCGATCACCCGTCGCGAGGCCGAACCGGCCGCCACCGCCGAGTGGTTGACCCGCATGATGCGCAGCACCTCGGCGCTGTTCGACACGGCCGCCGCCCGCTCGCTGCTCGATCGGCCCACCGCGCGGGCGGTGCTGAGCCGGCTGGGCGGGCCGAGCGGCGACGCCGACGCCTGGCCGGACAATCCCGAGGAACCCGACCAGCCGGTGCTCGCCGATGACGACGACGAGGCCGTCGAATTGTCCGGCGCGGCAACGGATGTGCCCAAACTGGGCAGCTTCGAGGTGATGAACCGCACCATCGACATCGCCCAGGCGGCGCTGGCGCGGCACACGCTGGCCGTCTACCCGCCCGACCTGCTCATCGAGGTCCCCCGCTCGATCTGCCGGGGCCTGGAATTCCACCGGGCGGTGGAGGTGATCGACGCGGGGCGGGCGTTGGCCGACCAAGCCCTCGACGCCCTCGAGGACGGCGACGACGACCGCCCCGCGGTCGAGCGCTGAACCGATTGCCCGGCAACGGGATTCGTCACACACCCAGGAATTCGGCGACGGCCGCGGCTTCGCGGCGGCCCTGTTCGCGGCCGGCCCGCGCCGAGGGCACCCGGCAGTCGGGGTCCAACGGGTTGGGCCCGAACGCCGCCAGCGAGCGGTCGTCGGCGAAGACGGCCAACGCCCGGCCGGGGAACGCCGCGATCTCCGCGGCCTGGCCGGCGCCGAACGGCGACGGCGCGTCGACGCCCGAGGGCACCAGCACCACCGCGACGTCGCAGTCGGCGGCCACCCCCAAATTCACCGAGCTGGCCACCCCGCCGTCCATGTAGCGGCGGCCGCCGATGGCCACCGGAGGCCACGCCCCGGGCACCGCGCAACTGGCCGCCACCGCGTCGACGAGGTCGACGCCCGACGCCGGGTCGAACACGGTCAGCTCGCCGGTGTCGACGTCGATTGCGGTGAGCCGCAACGCCCGTCGCGGCCACCGGTGCGACGGCAACCGCGCCGCGATCACCCGGCGGCGCACCGGGGCCGGCACGGTGTCGGTGGCCAGCGCCACCGCCCCGATGCGCCGCAATTGTTGGCGGGTCTTGTCCTCCGAGTCGTCGTACGGTTCGGCCAGGGCGGTCAGTAACAGCTCGGTGATGGCCTCGACGTCGACCCCGGAATCGATTTCGGGCGAGGAGGCGGCGACCTGCCGATCGAACAGCGCGTCGAGGGTGTGGCCGCTGCACAGCTGGGCGGCGACCGCCGAGCCCGCCGACGTGCCGACCAGCACGTCGGATTCGGTCAGCAGCCGCGCCGCCGCCGGCGACTCGTCCGCAATGCCCCGCAGAATACCTGTCTCCCAGGCGATTCCGGCGATCCCGCCGCCGGCGAGCACCAGGGCGCGTTTGGTTGTCACGTCGAACCACTCTGCCAAACGGCCTCAGCCGGCCCGCCGGGTGTCGGGCAGTGCGTGCTGGGAGTCCCGCACCGGGGTGCTCAGCTCGTCGCGGCGCAGCAGCCGCCGGGGCGGGTCGGGCAGCACCAGGCGGCGGGTGACTCGCAGCCCGGCGTCGACGTGAACCAGCTCCCCCGGCTCGAGCAGCCGCCAACGCGGGTCGGCGTCCATGCGTTCGGTGGCGAACACCACCGACGGCCGGGTGCACAGCTGCTGGGAGCGCGCGTGAATTCGTATGGTGTGCAAGTCGAATTCGGGTTGCCGGGCCGCGTCGGCGGAGCGATCCAACACGTAGAGCTGATGGGTGTGCGGGTAGCGCAGCGCCCACATCTCGGTGGCGGTGCTCAGCAGCAGGTTGACCGCATAGATCGGGACCTGCTCGGCCAGCCATCGGACGGCGTCGACCAGGCCCGCGGTGATGTCGCCGTCGCGGGCCCGGATCGCGGCGGTGATCAACGCGAACACCCGCTCGGAGTCGGTGTCGCCCAACACCAACCCGTCGACGCCGACCTCACGCAGCCGCGCGTCGATGACGTCGAGCCCCTCCAGCACCCCGTTGTGCGCGAAGATCCGGCCGTCCTGCAGAAACGGGTGGGTGTTGCGGACGTCGAGCGACCCGGTGGTCGCGTAGCGGACGTGGGCGATGACGGTGGTGCCGGTCAGCTGATGCGCTTCGCGCGCGAACGCGGCGTCCCGCCAGGCGGCTATCGGCTCCTTGTGCAGCTGCGGGCGGGCGTGCTCGTCGAACACCCCCAGGCCGGTGCCGTCGGGGTTTCTCCGGCTCTGTTCGGCCAGGCTGTCCGGCGCGTCGAGCAGCCAGAAGGTCGCGGTGCACGCGCGTGTCCCGGCGTGCAGGCCGAAGAGTCGACACATGGGCTATTACCGTAACGGCCGGGGAACTCAGCGGGTGAGCAAGGCCACCAGATTGTCCAGCGCGCGTCGCGCGTAGCCCTTCCACATCCTGCCCAGCAGTGGAAGCGCCCAGGCGGTCAGCGGCGACCTGGGATGAATGTCCCAACGCCAGGTGATCTCGGTTCCGCCGGCCGCCGGGGTGAAAACCCATTCGCCCAGCACATGATTCACCAGCAGCGCCATCGGGCCGGTGATGCCGCTGAGCCGGTAGCCGAACGACCGCGGCGGGTCGACGCTGGTCAGTTCCTCGCGCATGCTCGCACCGCCGGCCAGGTGCACGATGCGCTGGCGACCCGCCGCGTCCCAGTCCCCGGTCTGTCCGCGCACCTCCCTGATCGGCGGGAAGGGGCCGTACCACCGGTTGAACAGCGTCGGCAGCGGCATCGGCAGCGTGCGTCCGAACGCGTCCGGCGCGGCGACGGGGGCGACGACGGATTGGGCGACGACGAGTGAATCTGCCACTGTGCCAAGCCTTTCAGTCGCGCGCTTCGATGACCCGGTAGCCGCCGTCGGCGTAGCGGGAGCGGACGGCCTTCTTGTCGTACTTGCCGACGCTGGTGCGCGGTATCTCGTCGACGAACGTCCACCGCTCCGGCAGCCACCAGCGAACCACCTTGTCGGCCAGGAACTTTCGCAGCTGGTCGGCGTCGACCGAGGCGCCGTCCTTGACCACCACCACGGCCAGCGGGCGTTCCTCCCACCGCTCGTCGGGCACTCCCACCACCGCGGCCTCGACCACGTCGGGGTGGCCGATCAGGCAGTTTTCCAGCTCCACCGAGGAGATCCATTCGCCACCGGATTTGATGACGTCCTTGGCCCGGTCGGTCAGCGTGACGAAGCCCCGCTCGTCGATGCGGCCCACGTCGCCGGTGCGCAGCCAGCCGGAGTCGAACTTCGAGTCGTCGCGTCCCAGGTAGTAGGAGCCGGCGATCCACGGGCCGCGCACCTCCACCTCCCCCACCGCGGTGCCGTCGTTTGGCAGGACGCGGCCGTCGTCGTCGACGATGCGCATCTGGACCCCGCAGACCGGTTGGCCCTGTGTGCCCCGGTACGCCCAGTGCTGGTCCTCCGGCGTTCCCGGCGGCGGCCAGGCCATGGTGGCCAGCGGCGACGTCTCGGTCATGCCCCACAGTTGCCGGATCTGCACGCCGTGTTTCTCCTCGAAGGTGCGCATCAGCGACACCGGTACGGCCGAGCCGCCGCAGACCACCAGCCGCAGCGACGACATGTCGTGGTCGGGGTCGTCTTCCAGGTGGTGCAGCACCGCGTTCCAGATGGTCGGCACCGCACCGGTCACGGTGGGCCGCAGGTCTTCGATCATCCGCACCAGCGAGCGGGGGTCGAGGTGGCAATCGGGCAGCACCAGGTCCGCGCCGGCCATCAGCGCCGCGTAGGGCAGGCCCCAGGCGTTGGCGTGAAACATCGGCACGATCGGCAGCAGGCTGTCGGTGGCCCCGATCCCGATGCCGTTGGCGGTGCACGCGGCCATGGTGTGCAGGAAACTCGAACGATGGCTGTACACAACGCCTTTCGGGTTCCCGGTGGTGCCGCTGGTGTAGCACATGGCGGCCGCGGAGTTCTCGTTGATGCGCGGCCAGTCGAATTCGGCCGGCTCGGCGCCGATGACGTCGGCGTAGCGCAGCACCGTCTTGCCGGATGCCCGCAGCGGCTCGGTGTCGCCGTCGCCAACCACGATCACCGTGTGCACGGTGTGCAGGCCGGGCAGCACCGGCGCGAGCAGTTTGACCAGCGACGCGTCGACCAGCACCACCTGGTCCTCGGCCTCGTTGGCGACGTAGGCGATCTGCTCGGGGAACAGCCGGATGTTCAGGGTGTGCAGCACCGCGCCCATCGAGGGCACGGCGAGGTAGGCGGCGAGATGCTCGGCGTTGTTCCACATGAAGGTGGCCACCCGCTGGTCCCCGGTCACCCCGAGCCCGCGCAACGCGTTCGCCAGCTGGGCGGCCTGGTCGCCCAGTTCGCGGTAGCTGGTGCGCCGGTAACCGTCTCCGGTCGCGGTGGTCACGGTGCGCGCCCCGTGCACGCTGCAGCCGTGACGCATGATCGCGGTGATCGTCAACGGAAAGTCCTGCATCGTGCCGTCCACTGCGCACCGCCTCCGCATCGGGGCCGACGGCGCCGCACCGCCGGCCGCTTTCCCACCCTAAGCCCGGATCCGGCGATTGTGGCAGACCCCGAGCGGGCCGCACGGCCCCGATCCCGTTCGGCGGGCCCGACTTTGGCGGCCGGCTCGGGCGGTGGGTGCAGCTAGGCCAGCACCGGCTCCCACGGCGCCAGCTCGGGCAGCCAACCGGTGGTCGCGTCGTCGTCCTCGTCGGCGCCGCTGCACGGCGCGGCCGGTGCGGTCCCCGAGGGGAGCCGGGCCACGCTGAGCACCCCGGCGTGGTCGGCGACGTACAGGTAGTTGCCGTCGGGGCTTTCCACCAGGGCCGACGGGTGCTTGGTCACCCTGACCTCACCGAGGACGTCCTGGGTGCGGGTGCCCAGCACCGTGACGCGGTCGTCGCTGATCAGGTAGGCGCGCTCGCCGTCGCGGCTCAGCGTCATCCGGGTCAGCGGCCCGGTGATCTCGTTGATCTTGTGCGTGCTGACGATGGTGGCGGCCCGGGTGTCGACGACGTCGAGCACCGAGCCCACCACCGGGCCGCAGCTGGCCACATACGCGGTGTTGCCGTCGTTGCCGAGCGCCACATCGCGGACGGGCAGCCCGAGCTCGACGGTGCCGACGAGGCGGGAGCGGCCGCCGACCCGGCGGCCGTCGGTGCGGGTGCGGGTTTCGATGATGGCCAGGCCGCCGCCGTTGGGCCCGTTGACGCCGACGAACAGCCGGCGCCCGTCGGCGCTGACCCGCACGCAGGCGGTGGTCGTCCCGGCCGCGGCGGCCAGCTCGATCACCTCGAGCTCGCCCGTGGTGGTGTCCAGCACCGCCACATCGGCGCCGCGCACGGCGTTGCGGCTGGCGTAGAGGTACCGCCCGTCCGGGCTGACCGCCAGATCGCTCAGGCTGTGCGCCAGCCGATGCGTGGCGATGCGCCAGTTGGTGACGACGTCGATGACTTCGATCGCGTCGTAGGCGGCGGTGGCGGTGCTGACATAGGCGTAGTTCGGGTCGGCGGCGCTCATTGCCACGGCGAACGGTTCGCTCAGACCGGCGATGGTGCTCGCGACGCGGCAGGTGTGGGTGTCGATCACCGACACGGTGTCGCGGCCGTAGTTGGTCACCAGCAGCCGGCGCCCGTCGGGGCTGACGTCGATGTCGCTGATCGGGCCGTGGTGAACAGGGACTTTGACCACCGCGGTGTTGTCGATCCCGAATCGGGCCGTAGGCCCGTTTGCATCACTCACGCTGGTACCGCCTTTGCTGTGTTTGTCGGCCCGGGTGGCCAGGTGGCGTAGCCGCCGATACGGTCGCGGCGAATTGGCCCCCGGATTCACCGGCTTTCAGCACCGAAAGGCACTGACGAGACTGGTTTTCGGTAGTCTACTGGCCAAAATTCGCCTCACTGCAGCTCGAAAATGCTCGACGTTAGCTACGTCACTCGGTGCACTCAGGTTCTGCTCAGACTTCCAATCACGCTGTATCGCAGTCGCTTACCCGCAGCGAAACCGTCGCAAACGCGCATGCGGGGGATTTCATCCGCGCCGCTAACCGCGCCCGCGCATGTTCGCGGGCTGCTTTGCTGAGGAATTCTCAGCATCGGCGGTAAGAGAGGCGAATATCACATCGGGGCCGGCTCAGCTGAATTGGGTGTGCGGGCGCGGCAGCGGGGTCCCGTCGACGACGATGTCCAGTTTTTCGTTGTAGAACGCGATCAGCCCGGCGATCTGGGCGACCGCGGGCAGCGGGTAGTGGTAGGTCCAGGCCAGGTCTTCGTGCACGACGTCGCCGACCCGCACCGACCAGTAGCCCGACGTCGTTCCCTTGTACGGGCACAGCGTCTGGGTGGCGCTGGGCTCCAGATGCGCGAAGTCGACGTCGGTGGGATCGATGTAATACCTGGTGGGCAAACCGGTTTCGAACAGCAGGACGGGAGATCTGGTGTCCGCCAACGTGATTCCTTCATGTTCGACGCGAACATGTCGGTGTGAGCGCAGCGCGTCCACCCGCGCGTACGGGTTGCGTGGATGGCCGTAGATCGGTTCGTCTTCTTCGAACCAGCGCAACGGATCCCATTCGAACCGCACGGTACCGGCCAGCGGGCCGTCGCCGTCGGCGTCGAACACCCGGGCCGCCGACTCACAGGTGCGGTCGCCGGCCACCACGGAGTACAGCCGCGACGGACCGAATTGCACTCGCTGAGCGTGGTTTTCGTCGCGCAGCAACTCGGTGCGCACGTCGGCCAGTGGAATGTAGTACTGCGGGTAGTAGGGGACCTCCCACACGTAGCGGGCGGCGGTGGTGTCGAAGACCAGCACGTCGCCCAGATAACCGCGGACCCGCCGCGGCGCCGGTTCGATCCGGCCCCGCGCGGCCGCCATCTGCGGGTAGTCCGGTTCGGCGGGCATCGTCGGCCCTACTGGTCCTTGGCGGCCAGTCCGGCCGGCGCGTGGGCGATCGTCCTCGTGATCGCCGTGGCCTCCGACCGGTAGGCCTCGATCTCGTCGCCGCCGCGGCCTGTGATGGTGATCGTCTCGGCGCGGATGGCGTCGGGGCTGGGCGCGTCCATCACCACAACGTAGCCCTCAGCGCCGTTTGTCGCGCACCTTGTAGGTGGACGGCCACGACTTTCGAGATTCGTCCCCGGTCAACGGAGTTCCCATGCCGCCGACCTTGACGGCGTAGGCCTCCTTGCCGGGGCCGACCTCGCGATTGGCGTGTTCCTGGGCCAGGAAGTAGAGCTCGTCGATGGTGGCCTCGTCGTAGGCGACGAACGAGGTTTCCCGCTCCAGGTCGTCGATGCCGATCAGCATCCGGTCGGGCAGCAGCCGCGAGACCACCGCCGCCAGGCCCAGCAGCGCAAAGGGAATGATCCAGTAGCACAGGAACGACAGCGGGGTCTTGGTGTCCAGCATGTAGGCGGGCGCCGCCCCGGCGGATCCCTGCAGCACCGACGGGATCGCCGACGACACCGTCATCCCGGCGAACGTCGCCACCCAGATCCAGCCGAGGATTTTCACGATCCGGCCGAACAACTCGGTCTTGGCGACGTCGGGAGCCTGTTCGGCGGCGGCGAACTCGGCCACGAAGGGCTTCCCGATCAGCATCCCCGCCAGCGCCGCCAGGAAGATCCCGGCGTTGCTCAGCGGCAGGATCCACCGCTGCAGAAACGACTCGCTGAGCGTGAAGGCCAGCACGGCGAGAACCAAAAGCACTGCCACAGAAGCGAAGTCGAAGAGCTGCCAGCGCCTGCGCAGCACCCCGCCCAGACCCAGGCTGACCGCGGCGAGCGCCAGCGCGACCAGCACGGCCGCCACGAACGGAACGTTACCGACCAACACCCAATACACAATCCACGGCGCGAGGCCGAACAGCATGCCCATGCTGGGTCAGTGTATGAGTGGCCGTCGGCGCCGCCGCCGGCGGCTGGCCCAAACTCTTGGTCCACTACCGGCCCGGGGCCAGCCCCATCGCCAGGAAGTCCAGGCGCCACAACGACTCGAACAGTCGACGACCGAACTCCCGCGCCCGGTCATCCCGGCCGGCGCCCGCCACCCCGTCGATGATCTCGGCGATGCTGCGCCGGCCGTCGACCTGTTGGACAAAGGGCAGCTGGGCCGGGGTCAGCGTCAGTTTGGCGCCGGGCAGGTGGATCTGGTCACCGGACAGCAGGCATGCCGTCCGCAGCACGGGGACGTAGCCGAGATACGTCGGCGACGAGAAGTCGATCCTGTAACGCTCCCGTGGGCGCTCCGGCCGGCAGGCGAGGAAGAAGTGGGTGGCGTTGGCCGGTTGCAGGCGCTCCATCACCGACCACAACGTGGTGTCGGGCAACCGGTTCAGGGCCGACTGGAATTGGGTTGCGGCGCTCCCGAAGAGGGCGTCGTGCGGGTAGTACGGCGAATTGCGAAGCCAGCCCTGGAACGCCAGCCCGGCCGCGGCGACCAGCTCCAGGCATTGCTCGACGGTGTAGCTGCGTTGCCGGGCGTGCAGGAAGGTGTCGACCAGCCCGCCATCGGTCGACAGGTCGCGGGCCCCCTTCAGATAGGTGTGCACGGGGTGGTCTGCCGGGAGCGCCGCCACCGCCTCTTTGACCAGTTCCACCGAGGCCTCGTCCTGGGAGAGTCCGAGGTCGCGAAACACCGATGCCAGCATCTCGACGCCGATCCGGCCGTAGCTGGCGTAGAGCATGACGCCGAGCGCCCCGTCGGGCCGCAGGCATCGACCGAGCGCTGTCAGCCCGGTCAGCGGATCCGCCAGATGATGCAGCACGCCGGTGGAGACGATGAGATCGAAGTCGCGGTCCAGCGCGGCGACCTCTTCGATCGCGAGCCGATGCAGCTCCAGGTTGTGCAGCCGGTGCTTGTCCTTCAGGAATTGCTGATGGTCCAGCGCCGTCCGGCTGACGTCGATGGCAACCACTTTGGCGGCCCTATTGGTGTAGGCGTAGACGGCCGCCTGGAAGGTGCCGCACCCCGCGATGAGGATGTCGAGGCCGGGTCGGTAGTCGCGGTCGGGCCACAGCAGCCGATGCGCCCAGAACGGGTCGAACCAGTCCCAGTGGTTTGTCGTCCACGCGTCGAGGTCGGTGACCGGCGGCGGGTATTGCCAGCGATCGTATTGGCGCGAGACACCGTCGGCCCGTGCATCCTCGGACACCGTCGCGCTGGCTCCTTCGTGGTGCTCGGTCGCGCACCGCTCGCGACCAACTTACTCGGCCGGACGGCTGCGAGCCCGCTCGTCGTTGGCCACCCGGGCGGATACTTCGAATTCGCCTCTGCGCCAAGCGATTAGGTGCTCATTTCGGCCACCGGGCGGCGCGGCGCCCCGGACGGTCACGGACCCGGCGCGTCCGGCCGGGAGTTTCGGTGCCCCCAGTCGGACTCGAACCGACACTGGGCGGATTTTAAGTCCGCTGCCTCTGCCAATTGGGCTATGGGGGCCCGGCGGCGAATCTAGCGCGTGGCGGCTGGTTTCACCGCACCGCGTCGGGTCGGCAATTTGCCAGACGTACAACATGCGGTTCCGCTGAGCGTGTATTAGGATCCGCGCGCCGCGCGCGATTACTTCCGGCGAGCGTTTACTCCAGATGACAGGCGGATGTCGTCCGACAGGACCGTGTTAAAACTGCCGCCCTCGTCGTTAAGAAGCCGTAAACGGCTGTCATCTCAGGCCTTTCGATCGGGAACGTGGAGTCGTGGATCGATAGCGTCTTGCCCACGCACAGCGGCCGCGAGGCGAGCGCACGGGTCGATCCACACCGGGGGTCGGCCAGCTTGAGCACGAGGAGCAATGGATGTCATTTCTGACGACAACGACTGAGGAGATGTTAGCCGCCGAGGCGCTGCTCAGTGGGATCAACAGCAATCTCGCGGCGCAAAACGCCGGCGCGGCCTCGGCGACGACCGCCATCGCCCCCGCCGCCGCCGACCCGGTGTCAGCCCAGCAGGCGGCCATCTTCTCGGCCTACGGCACCCAGTACCAGGCGATCGCGTCCGAGGCGCAGACGCTGCTGGAACAGTATTCGCAGACCCTGGGCATCAGTTCCAACAGCTACGGCGACACCGAGGCCGTCAACGCCAGCCAGACCGCGATGCAGGCGCTGAGCGCCGCGGACCCCACCGCCAGCGCGGCCACCGGCTCCAACCCGATCGACATCTTGGCGTGGCTGCTGGGCTTCAACGGCCAGTCCAGCGGCGGTCTGGGCGGCATGTTCGGCCTGTCGAGCAACGGCGCCAACATCGGCAACATCGGTATCGGCAACTGGGCGTCGGCCACCTCGAACCTGCTCGGCCTGGCCGGTGGTGGGCTGCTGGACACCTCCGGCGCCGACGCCGCCGCCGGCGCCGACCTGGCCACCTCGACCGCACCGGTGGAAACCGGCGTGGGCGGGGCCGGTGTCGGTGGCGTGGCGGGCATGGGTGCGATGCCGGCCGCCGCGATGGGCCAGGCGACCACCGTCAGCAAACTGTCCGTGCCACCGAGTTGGGCCGGCGCCACCCCGGTGGTCGGTTCCAGCAGCGCGCCGCTGCAAACGGTGGGCTGGACCGCCGCAGCTCCGCAGGCCGGCGTCGGCACGGTGGTGCCGGGCATGCCCGGGGTGGGGACCATGGCGCGCAACAGCGCCGGTTTCGGGGCGCCACGCTACGGCGTCAAACCGATCGTCATGCCCAAGCCGGCGACGGTCTAGGCAACCCAGGCAACAGTTTTCAACCGATTCGAGGAGCGGGATACACAAAATGGTTCTTGACTTTGCGGCGGTTCCACCGGAAATCACCTCGGCGCTCATGTACGCCGGCGCGGGCTCGGGCCCGCTGATGGCGGCGGCGACGGCGTACGCCAACCTGTCCGCCGAGGTGAGCAGCACCGCCAGCCAATGGGAGTCGATCATCTCGCTGCTGACCACCGAACAGTGGACGGGCGGCGGGTCGGCCGCGGCGGCGGCCGCGGCGCAGCCCATCGTGTCCTACCTGACCACCACGGCGGCCGCGCTCGAGCAGGCCAGCGCGCAGGCCACCGCGTCGGCGGCCGCCTACGAAGCGGCGTTCGCCGCGACGGTGCCGCCGCCGGTGATCGCCGCCAACCGGTCGTTGCTGGCAACGCTGGTGGCGACCAACTTCCTGGGTGTCAACTCGGCGGCCATCGCGGCGACCGAAGCGCAGTACGCCGAGATGTGGGTGCAGGACGCCACCATGATGGCCACCTACCAGGCGGCCTCGGCGGCCGCCGGAGTGCTGCAGCCGGTGACGCCGCTGACCTCGACCACCAACCCCGGAGCGGCCGCGGCCGTTGACAACGGCGCCGTCGCCTTCGACGCGACGAACAGCACGGCGCAGACGGCGGGTCTGGACCTCTCGTCGCTGATCACGTCGCCCCCCACCGACGGCCTGCTGCAGTCCATCGACGATCTGCTGGGCACCCCGTCGTTCCTCAACGCGACCAACGGCGCGATCAACACCGCAGCCTGGTGGGTCTGTGCCACCATCCCGAACGCGGTGTCGCTGGGCAAGACCCTGGGGACCGTGCCGGCGATCCCGTTCTCGCTCACCGACTCGGTTGCGCCGGCGGCGGGAGCGGCCATCACGCCGGGCATGATGGTGGGCTCGGTGACGGGCGCCGGTGCGTCGGCGGCGGTGGGCGAGGCGTCCGCGGTGGGCGGGCTGTCGGTGCCCGCCAGCTGGTCGGCGGCCGCGCCGGCCACATCGCTGGCCTCGTCGGCCGCCCCGCTGGAGGGCTCGGGCTGGACCGTCGCCTCCGAGGCCGAGCCGGTCACCGCGATGCCCGGCATGCCGGGGGCGGCGGCCGCGGCCAAGGGCGCCGGCGCCTACGGCAGCGGACCCCGGTACGGCTTCAAGCCGATCGTCATGCCCAAACAGGTCGTCGTCTAACGATGAGACCGCGGATAAGGCGAATAAGGGGGTAGATGTCACCCGTTTGAGGCGAGCAATTAACCGGCAGGCCGTAATCTATTTCCAACGCGGCCACCACCGCATCAATTACAACTGTTAAGACTTCGGCGAACTGAAGCTTCAAGATAGGAGACAGCCGAGATGGCAACACGTTTTATGACTGACCCGCACGAAATGCGGGCGATGGCGGGCCGCTTCGAGGTGCACGCCCAGACCGTGGAGGACGAGGCCCGCAAGATGTGGGCGTCGTCGATGAACATCGCCGGTGCGGGCTGGAGTGGTCAGGCCCAGGCGACCTCGTACGACACGATGGGTCAGGTCAACCAGGCCTTCCGCAACATCGTCAACATGCTGCACGGGGTGCGTGACGGGCTGATCCGCGACGCCAACAACTACGAGCAGCAAGAGCAGGCTTCGCAGCAGATCCTCAGCAGCTAGCCCAGAACTGCTGCCGTCCAACACTTTTAAGGAGCAATCGCTATGAGCATCAACTACCAGTTCGGCGATGTCGACGCCCACGGTGCGCTCATCCGCGCCCAGGCCGCGTCCCTGGAGGCCGAGCACCAGGCCATCATTCGTGATGTGCTGGCTGCCGGTGACTTCTGGGGCGGTGCCGGTTCGGTGGCCTGCCAGGAGTTCATCACCCAGTTGGGTCGCAACTTCCAGGTGATCTACGAGCAGGCCAACGCCCACGGCCAGAAGGTCCAGACCGCGGGCAGCAACATGGCCAGCACCGACAGCGCCGTCGGGTCCAGCTGGGCCTGACAACCGTCTCGAAACAAACGGGGCCGCGCCTGGTGCGCGGCCCCGTTTTTCGTCGGTAGAGCACACTAATACGCCTGTGCGGCAAGGCTTTTAGATCCGGTCGCCGCCGCGCGGAAATAGCCGCGCCGGCCGCGACACCCCGGCTCCCACATTTGAGAACTCTATGAACTCGGTGACAGTCCTATGTGTGCGTCGCCAGAATGTAGGAGCATGACCGTAATGTCGGGACAATCAGCCGCGCAGCGGCCACGCCAGGCCATCCTGGGGCAGTTGCCCAGGATCTACCGCGCCGACGGGTCACCGATCAGGGTTTTGCTGGTCGACGACGAGCCGGCGCTGACCAACCTGGTGAAGATGGCGCTGCACTACGAGGGCTGGGTGGTCGACATCGCCCACAACGGACGCGAGGCCATGGCCAAGTTCGACCGGGCGGCCCCCGACGTGCTGGTGCTCGACATCATGCTGCCCGACGTGGACGGCCTGCGGATCCTGGAGCGGGTTCGCCAGTCCGACGCCTACACGCCAACGCTTTTCCTCACCGCGCGCGACTCGGTGATGGACCGGGTGACCGGCCTCACCGCGGGCGCCGACGACTACATGACCAAACCGTTCAGCCTCGAGGAGCTGGTCGCCCGGCTGCGCGGGCTGTTGCGCCGCGCCAGCCAGCAGCCCGCCCCGACCGCCGAAACCCTCAAGGTCGGCGACCTGGTGGTGGACACCGCCAGCCGCGAGGTCACCCGCGGCGACACACCGGTATCGTTGTCGTCCACCGAGTTCGAGCTGCTGCGCTTTTTGATGCGCAACCCCCGCCGCGCGCTCAGCCGCACCGAGATCCTGGACCGGGTGTGGAACTACGACTTCGCCGGGCGCACCAGCATCGTGGACCTGTACATCTCGTACCTGAGGAAGAAGATCGACTCCGGCCGCGAGCCGATGATCCACACCGTCCGCGGTGTCGGATACATGCTGCGGCCGGCGGAATGACCCGAGACCGCGACACCGCATCCGGGGGATTTCCCCGGTGGTTTCCCTCCTCGCTGCGCCGCCAACTGCTGTTCGGCGTGCTGGCGGTGGTCAGCGTGGTGCTGGTGACGGTCGGCTTCGTCTCGGTGTTGAGCCTGCGCGGCTACGTCAACGCCATGAGCGACGCCGACGCCGCCGAATCGTTGGACGCGTTCAGCCACCAGTACACCAAATACCGCAACGGCGAACATGTTTCGCCACATCCGGGCACCCCGCCGATCCAACAGGCCATCCTGGAATTCACCGGCCAGACGCCGGGGAACCTGATCGCGGTGCTGCGCAACGGCGCCGTGATCGGCTCGGCGGTCTTCTCCGAGGACGAACCCCGGCCCGCACCCCCCGACGTCGTCCGCGACCTCGCCGCCCAGTCGTGGAAGGACAGCCCGCCGCGCACCGAAATCCTGGGCAGGCTGGGGCCGTACCGGGTCAACAGCACCGTGAACGGCTCGGACGTGCTGGTGGTCGGGGTGTCACACAACCTGGCCGACCGGATCATCGCGCGCAAACAACTCACCACCGTGGCGCTGACCGCATCGGCGCTGCTGCTCACCGCCGGGCTGACGGTGTGGGTGGTCGGCTACACGCTGCGCCCGCTGCGCCGGCTGGCGGCGATCGCCGCCCACGTCGCCGCGATGCCGCTCACCGACGACGACCACCGGATCACGGTCCGGGTGCAACCGCAGGACACCGACCCGCAAAACGAGGTCGGGATCGTCGGGCATGCGCTGAATCGGTTGCTGGACAACGTGGATAGCGCCCTGGCGCATCGGGTCGACTCCGATCTGCGGATGCGCCAATTCATTACCGACGCCAGCCATGAGCTCCGGACACCGCTGGCCGCCATTCAGGGCTACGCCGAACTGACCCGTCAGGACAGCTCGGCGCTGCCGCCCACCACCGAATACGCGCTGGCCCGCATCGAGTCCGAGGCGCGGCGGATGGCGCTCCTGGTCGACGAGCTGCTGCTGCTTTCCCGGCTGGGTGAGGGCCAGGACCTGCAGTCCGAGGACGTCGACTTGACCGAGGTGGTCAGCGACGCGGTGAACGACGCGATGGTGGCCGCCCCCGCCCACCACTGGGTCAAAGACCTGCCGGACGAACCGGTATGGGTGCGCGGCGACCAGGCCCGGCTGCATCAGTTGGTCAGCAATCTGCTCGGCAACGCCCGCGTGCACACCCCGCCCGGGGTCACGGTGACGACCGCGATCCGCTGTCACCGCGGCGGCCGCGAGGCGCCGTTCGCCGAGCTGACCGTCACCGACGACGGCCCCGGCATCGACGCGGACCTGCTGCCCAACCTGTTCGAGCGGTTCGTCCGGGCCGACAAGTCGAGGTCCGACGGCTCGGGCCACGGGCTGGGGCTGGCCATCGTCAGCTCGATCGTCAAGGCCCACCACGGCTCGGTGGGCGTCGAATCCACCGCGGGCAGGACGGTGTTCCGGGTCCGGCTCCCGCTGATCGACGGACCGGGAACCCTTGGTGCAGCGGGTCTTTGACGGCCCCGCCGCAAGGGGCGTTAACAAACCGTAAAGGTGCACTACGGCCCCGTTAGGAAACCGTCAACCAAAGGCCCTGGCAGCCCGGGCCCGATTAATTTCAAGCTGACTTCGCCTCGAGAGCCCCGCTTCGGGCCGGCTCGACGGAGCCCTTTTCGTATGCAGGTGATCGGCGCGGAACGGAGACAGGATGGGCGTGGCGGTGTATCTGGTGCTGACCGTGGCGGTGTTCGCGGCGCTCGGCGTGGCCCAGAAGCTGGTCGAACGGCTATGAACTACCAAAACACGGTCGGCTTGGTGCTTTCCATTCTCATCGCGCTCTTTCTCGCGGGCGCGCTGTTGTTCCCGGAGAGGTTCTAAGTGAGCAGCACAACCGCGGGACTGATCTTTCTCGCCGTCCTCGTCGCGGCGTTGGTCGTGGTCCATGTTCCCTTGGGCGACTACATGTTTCGTGTCTACACGACCGACAGGGACCTCGCCGCCGAGCGAACGATCTATCGGCTCATCGGCGTCGACGCGCGCTCGGAACAGACCTGGGGCGCCTACGCCCGCGGTGTGTTGGCGTTCTCCTCGGTCAGCATCATTTTCCTGTTCGTGCTGCAGCTGGTGCAGGGCAAACTACCGCTGCACCTGCATGACCCGGCCACCAAGATGACGCCCTCGCTGGCGTGGAACACCGCGGTCAGCTTCGTCACCAACACCAATTGGCAGGCGTACTCGGGGGAAACCACCCAGGGCCACCTGGTGCAGATGGCCGGCTTGGCGGTGCAGAACTTCGTCTCGGCGGCCGTCGGCATGGCGGTGGCCGTCGCCCTGGTGCGCGGGTTCGCCCGCCGGCGCACCGGCGAGCTGGGCAACTTCTGGGTCGACCTGGTGCGCGGGACGCTGCGCATCCTGCTGCCTATTTCGATCGTCGGCGCCGTGCTGCTGGTCGCCGGTGGGGCGATCCAGAACTTCCATCTGCACGACCAGGTCGTCACCACGCTGGGCGGCACCGCACAGACCATCCCCGGCGGCCCGGTGGCCAGCCAGGAGGTGATCAAGGAACTCGGCACCAACGGCGGCGGCTTCTACAACGCCAATTCCGCGCACCCGTTCGAGAATCCGACCGCCTGGACCAACTGGCTGGAGATCTTCCTGATCCTGGTGATCGGCTTCTCGTTGCCCCGCACCTTCGGGCGGATGGTGGGTAACCCCAAGCAGGGCTACGCGATTGCGTCGGTGATGGCGTCGCTGTACCTGCTGAGCACCGGCTTCATGCTGTGGTTCCAGCTGCAGCATCACGGCACGGTGCCCAGCGCGGTCGGCGCGGCGATGGAGGGCGTCGAACAGCGGTTCGGCGTCCCCGACTCGGGCGTGTTCGCCGCGGCGACGACGCTCACCTCCACCGGCGCGGTGGACTCCGCGCACGACTCGCTCACCAGCCTCGGCGGCATGATCACCATGTTCAATATGCAGCTGGGTGAGGTGGCGCCCGGCGGCACCGGCTCGGGCCTGTACGGCATGCTGGTGCTCGCGGTGATCACGGTGTTCGTGGCCGGGCTGATGGTCGGGCGCACCCCGGAGTACCTGGGCAAGAAGATCAACCCGCGCGAAATCAAGCTCGCTGCAAGCTATTTCCTGGTCACGCCGCTGATCGTGCTGACCGGCACCGCGATCGCGATGGCGCTGCCCGGTGAACGCGCCGGCATGGCCAACAGCGGTCCGCACGGTTTGTCGGAGGTGTTGTACGCGTTCACCTCGGCGGCCAACAACAACGGGTCGGCCTTCGCCGGACTGAGCGCCAACACCGAGTGGTACAACACGGCCCTGGGCCTGGCCATGGCGTTCGGCCGGTTCCTGCCCATCGTGCTGGTGCTGGCGCTGGCCGGCTCGCTGGCCAGGCAGGGCAGCACCCCGGACTCGGCGGGCACCCTGCCCACCCACCGGCCCCAGTTCGTCGGCATGGTCGCGGGCGTCACGCTGATCGTCGTCGCCCTCACGTTCCTGCCCATGCTCGCGCTCGGGCCTCTCGCCGAAGGAATCCACTGATGACCGTGACCGCGATCGACCCGGCCGAGCAGGCGCATCCGGCGCCGTCGGCCGGCACCAAGCGGGTGCAGGGCGGCCTGCTCGACCCGAAGATGCTGTGGCGCTCTACCCCGGACGCGCTGCGCAAACTCGACCCGCGCACGCTGTGGCGCAACCCGGTGATGTTCATCGTCGAAATCGGCGCGGCGTGGAGCACGGTGTTGGCGATCGTCGGCCCGACCTGGTTCGCCTGGCTGACCGTGATCTGGCTGTGGCTCACCGTACTGTTCGCCAACCTCGCCGAGGCGGTGGCCGAGGGCCGGGGCAAGGCCCAGGCAGAAACCCTGCGCCGGGCCAAAACCCAGACCATGGCGCGGCGCCTGCGCGACTGGGCGCCCGGCTCGACCGGGATCGAGGAGGCCGTCGCCGCCACCGCGCTGCAACAGGGCGACATCGTCGTGGTGGAGGCCGGGCAGGTGATCCCCGGCGACGGTGATGTGGTGGAAGGCATTGCGTCGGTGGACGAATCGGCCATCACCGGCGAGTCCGCACCGGTGGTCCGCGAGTCCGGCGGGGACCGATCGGCGGTCACCGGCGGCACCACCGTGCTCAGCGACCGCATCGTCGTGCAGATCACCCAGAAGCCGGGCGAAAGCTTCATCGACCGGATGATCGCCCTCGTCGAGGGCGCCAACCGGCAGAAGACACCCAACGAGATCGCGCTGAACATCCTGCTGGCCGCGCTGACGATCATCTTCGTGTTCGCCGTCGCCACGTTGCAGCCGCTGGCCATCTACTCGAAGGTGAACAACCCGGGCGTCCCGGATACCCAGGCGCTCAACACAAGTGGCGTCACCGGCATCGTGATGGTGTCGCTGCTGGTGTGCCTGATCCCGACCACCATCGGGGCGCTGCTGTCGGCCATCGGCATCGCCGGCATGGACCGGCTGGTGCAGCGCAACGTGCTCGCCATGTCGGGGCGGGCGGTGGAGGCTGCCGGTGATGTCAACACCCTGCTGCTGGACAAAACCGGCACCATCACGCTGGGCAACCGGCAGGCCGCCGCCTTCATCCCGCTGGCCGGCGTGCCCCCCGAGGAGTTGGCCGACGCCGCGCAGCTGTCCAGCCTGGCCGACGAAACACCCGAGGGCCGTTCGGTTGTGGTGTTCGCCAAGCAGCACTTCGGGTTGCGGGCGCGCACCCCCGGCGAGCTGTCCCAGGCGCAGTGGGTGGCGTTCTCGGCCACCACCCGGATGTCGGGGGTCGACCTGGACGGGCACTCCCTGCGCAAGGGCGCGGCCAGTTCGGTAGCCGAATGGGTACGCAGCCAACGCGGCAGCGTCCCGCACCAGCTCGGCGAGATCGTGGACGGCATCTCCGCCGGCGGCGGCACACCACTGGTCGTCGGCGAGAGCGTCGACGGCCGGGCACGGGTGCTCGGTGTCATCCACCTCAAGGACGTGGTGAAGCAGGGCATGCGGGAACGGTTCGACGAGATGCGGCGGATGGGCATCCGGACGGTGATGATCACCGGCGATAATCCGTTGACCGCCAAGGCAATTGCCGACGAGGCCGGCGTCGACGACTTCCTCGCCGAGGCCACCCCCGAGGACAAGCTTCAATTGATCAAGCGGGAGCAGGCCGGCGGCAAGCTGGTGGCGATGACCGGCGACGGCACCAACGACGCGCCCGCCCTGGCCCAGGCCGACGTGGGGGTGGCGATGAACACCGGCACGTCGGCGGCCAAAGAGGCCGGCAACATGGTCGATCTCGACTCCGACCCCACCAAGCTCATCGAGATCGTCGAGATCGGCAAGCAATTGCTGATCACCCGCGGGGCGCTGACCACCTTCTCGATCGCCAACGACATCGCCAAGTACTTCGCGATCATCCCGGCGATGTTCGTCGCGCTGTTCCCCGGCCTGGATCTGATCAACGTGATGCGGCTGCACAGCCCGCAGTCGGCGATCCTGTCGGCGGTGATCTTCAACGCGATCATCATCGTGCTGCTGATCCCGCTGTCGCTGCGCGGTGTGCGGTACACGCCAAGCAGCGCGTCAAAGCTGTTGAGCCGCAACCTGTATATCTACGGCCTGGGCGGCATCGTCGCCCCGTTCATCGGAATCAAGGCGATCGACCTGATCGTCCAATTCGTCCCCGGGATGTCCTGACATGACACTGTCGAACTTCATTCGCCTGCACTGGGCGGCGTTGCGGGCGCTGCTGGTGCTGACCGTGATCACCGGCCTGGCCTATCCGCTGCTCGTCTGGGTGGTGGCGCAGTTCCCCGGATTACGCGACCACGCCGAGGGGTCGATCCTGACCGCCAACGGCAAGCCGGTGGGCAGCAGACTGATCGGCCAGCTGTTCACCGACAAGGACGGCAACCCGTTGCCGCAGTACTTTCAGAGTCGCCCCTCGGCGGCCGGCACCGGCTACGACCCGACCTCCAGCGGCGGCAGCAACCTGGGGCCGGAGAGCATCGTCGACGCACCCGGCAAACCCGGCCTGCTGACCACGGTGTGCTCGCGCAGCGCCGCCGTCGCCGAACTGGAGGGCGTCGACGGGTCGCGGCCGTTCTGCACCGGCGGCGGTGTGGGGGCGGTGCTGTCGGTGATCGGGCCGCGCGACGAGCGCGGCAACGTCACCCACCCGGCCCGGGTGGTCAGCGTCAACGAACCGTGCGAATCGACCCCGACACCGTTCGTGAGCCTCTACGAGGGGGTGCGCGTCGAATGCGCCAAGACCGGGGAGGACTATTCGCTCGGCCAGATCGTGCCCATCCGCGGAGCGGCACCGGCGGCCCCGGCCGTGCCCGCCGACGCGGTCACCGCCGGCGGCAGCGGCCTGGACCCGAACATCTCGCCCGCCTACGCCGACATCCAGGTGGCGCGGGTGGCCAAGGTGCGCCACGTCCGCCCGGAGCAGATCCGGGAGCTGGTGGCGCAGAACAGCAGCGGGCGCGCGTTGGGCTTTTTCGGTGAACCGTGCGTCAACGTGCTGCAGCTAAATCTGCAACTCGACCACCGCTATCCGGTCACCAGCTAGCGGCGAGGGGGGATGATGGTTGACGTGACCGACGTCCGCGACCACCATCCCAAGCGCGGGGAACTACGCATCTATCTGGGTGCGGCCCCGGGGGTGGGCAAGACGTATTCGATGCTGGGTGAGGCACATCGGCGGCTGGAGCGCGGCACGGATCTGGTGGCCGGGGTGGTGGAGACCCACGGGCGCGCGAAAACCGCTGAGCTGCTTGAGGGCATCGAGATCATTCCGCCGCGCTACATCGAATACCGGGGCGGCCGCTTCCCCGAACTCGACGTGCCGGCCGTGCTGGCCCGTCACCCCCAGGTGGTGTTGGTCGACGAACTCGCACACACCAACACCCCGGGCAGCAAGAACCCCAAGCGGTGGCAGGACGTCGAGGAGCTTCTGGACGCCGGGATCACGGTGATCTCCACCGTCAACGTGCAGCACCTGGAAAGCCTCAACGACGTCGTCGCCCAGATCACCGGCATCGAGCAGAAAGAGACCGTGCCGGATTCGGTCGTCCGCCAGGCCTCGCAGGTCGAGCTCATCGACATCACACCGGAAGCGTTGCGGCGCAGGCTGTCTCATGGGAATGTCTATGCGCCGGATCGGATCGATGCGGCGCTGTCCAACTACTTCCGGCGTGGAAACCTCACCGCGCTAAGGGAACTGGCGCTGCTGTGGCTGGCCGACCAGGTCGACACGGCGCTGGCCAAATACCGCGCCGAGAACAAGATCACCGACACGTGGGAGGCCCGCGAGCGGGTCGTGGTGGCGGTCACCGGCGGTCCGGAATCGGAGACGTTGGTGCGACGGGCGTCGCGCATCGCGTCGAAGTCCAGCGCCGAACTGATGGTGGTGCACGTCATCCGGGGCGACGGGCTGGCCGGCCTGTCGGAATCGCGGATGGCCAAGATCCGGGAGCTGGCCAGCAGCCTGGACGCGTCGCTGCACACCATCGTCGGCGACGAGGTGCCCGCGGCCCTGCTCGAGTTCGCCCGCGAGATGAACGCCACCCAGCTGGTGATCGGCACCTCGCGGCGGTCCCGCTGGGCGCGGCTGTTCGAGGAGGGGATCGGCCCCCGGATCGTCGAATTGTCCGGCAAGATCGACGTGCACCTGGTCACCCACGAGGAATCCAAACGCGGCTTCCGGGCGTCCTCGCTGGCGCCGCGGGAGCGGCGGGTGGCGTCCTGGCTGGCGGCGCTGATCGTGCCGTCGGTCATCTGCGCGGTCACCGTCACGTGGCTGGACCCCTACCTGGACACCGGCGGCGAGAGCGCGCTGTTCTTCGTCGGGGTGCTGCTGGTGGGCCTGCTGGGAGGCATTGCGCCGGCGGCACTTTCGGCGGTGCTGTCCGGGCTGCTGCTGAACTATTACCTGATCGCCCCGCGGCACAGCTTCACCATCGCCGAACCCAACAGTGCCATCACCGAATTGGTGCTGCTGCTGATCGCGGTGGCGGTCGCGGTGCTGGTCGACTTCGCGGCCAAGCGCACCCGGGAGGCCCGGCGCGCTTCCCAGGAGGCCGAGCTGCTGACGCTGTTCGCGGGTTCGGTGCTGCGCGGCGCCGATCTGGAGACGCTGCTGGAGCGGGTGCGCGAGACCTACGCCCAGCGGTCGGTCAGCATGCTGCGCGAGTCGGAGGACGCGCGGGCCGGCGGCACCAAGACCCAGGTGGTTGCCTGCGTGGGCCGGGATCCCTGTGTCAGCGTCGACGCCGCGGACACCGCGATCGAGGTGGGCGGCCCCGATTCCAGCGAATTTCAGATGTTGCTGGCGGGCCGCAAGCTGTCCGCGCGGGACCGCCGGGTGCTCAGCGCCGTGGCCCGGCAGGCGGCGGGGCTGATCCGGCAGCGCGAACTCGCCGAGGAGGCCAGCCGCACCGAGGCGATCGTGCGGGCCGACGAGCTGCGCCGCTCGCTGTTGTCAGCGGTCAGCCACGACCTGCGCACCCCGCTGGCGGCGGCCAAGGTGGCGGTCTCCAGCCTGCGTGCCGAGGATGTCGCCTTCTCCCCCACCGACACCGCGGAGTTGCTGGCCACCATCGAGGAGTCGATCGACCAGCTGACCGCGCTGGTGGGCAACCTGCTCGATTCGTCGCGGCTGGCCGCCGGGGCGATTCACCCCGATCTGCGCCGGGTGTATCTGGAGGAGGCCGTGCAACGCGCGCTGGTCAGCATCGGCAAGGGCGCCACCGGCTTCTTCCGCTCCGCGATCGATAGGGTCAAGGTCGATGTGGGCGATGCCATGGTGATGGCCGACGCCGGGCTGCTGGAGCGGGTGCTGGCCAACCTGATCGACAACGCGCTGCGCTACGCGCCCAACTGTGTGGTGCGGGTCAACGCCGGGCAGGTCGGCGATCGGGTGCTGATCAACGTCATCGACGAAGGGCCCGGGATACCGCATGGCGCCGAGGAACAGATCTTCGAAGCGTTTCAGCGGCTCGGCGATCACGACAACACCACCGGGGTGGGGTTGGGCATGTCGGTGGCGCGCGGCTTCGTCGAGGCGATGGGGGGGACGATCACGGCCACCGACACTCCCGGCGGCGGGCTCACGGTGATGGTGGATATGGCTGCGCCGCAATCCGAAGGCGCCGCATGACGCGCGCCGGCGACGATGCAGAGCGCAGCGATGCTGAGGAGCGGCGCAGATGACCAGAGTTTTGGTGATCGACGACGAGCCGCAGATCCTGCGCGCGCTGCGCATCAACCTGTCGGTGCGCGGGTACGAGGTGGTCACCGCGTCGACCGGCGCGGGCGCGTTGCGGGCCGCCGCCGAGCACAAACCCGACGTGGTGATCCTCGACCTCGGGCTGCCGGACATCTCCGGGATCGACGTGCTGGCGGGGCTGCGCGGTTGGCTCACCGCGCCGGTGATCGTGTTGTCCGCCCGCACCGATTCGTCGGACAAGGTCGAAGCGCTGGACGCCGGGGCCGACGATTACGTCACCAAACCCTTTGGGATGGACGAGTTCCTGGCTCGGCTGCGGGCGGCGGTGCGCCGCAACACCGCGGCCTCCGAGATGGAACAGCCGGTCGTCGAAACGGAGTCGTTCACCGTCGACCTGGCCGCCAAGAAGGTCACCAAGAACGGCAGCGAGGTGCACCTCACCCCCACCGAGTGGGGCATGCTCGAGGTGCTGGTCCGCAATCGGGGCAAGCTGGTCGGCCGCGAGGAGCTGCTCAAGGAGGTCTGGGGGCCGGCGTATGCCACCGAAACCCATTACCTGCGTGTGTATCTCGCGCAGCTGCGCCGCAAGCTGGAAAACGACCCGTCGCACCCCAAACACCTGCTGACCGAATCGGGCATGGGGTATCGATTCGAGGCGTGAGCGAGGCGATTGCGGTGCGGGGCTGCGGCCGGCACTACCGCCTCGCCAGCCCCACCGGCCACTCGCGTCCCCGCGCCGGGCAATCGGTTAAGTGCCCGCCTCACAGCGACAACGGGCCGCCTCACGCAGGGCCAAGACACGCTGATGGATTCGGTGTTCGGTGGAGCGCGGCATGCCGCCCGGGCCGTATCGGCCCCGGCCGAGCCGGCGTACCCGCCCATGCACGATCTCCCAACGCAGCGCATCCGACACCGCCTTCGACGGCCGGCCCTGCACGCAAAAGCCATGCCAGTCAAGCGCTTTGATCAGCTCGCCGATGTCGGCCGGTCCGTGCACGGCCAACTGCATCGCCAGCACATAGCGCAGCTCTATGCCCTTGAGTAGTAGTCGATTCATCGCCGAACCGTCCCACACGGGTGTGACATCCCCGGTTGTCGCTCAGAGGCGGGCACTTAACACCTCGCCTCCCGCGGGGACGTCCGTGAGGGACATCGAGCGGGGACGTCCGTGAGGGACATCGAGCGGAGACGTCCGTGAGGGACCTCCAGCGGGGACGTCCGTGAGGGACCTCCAGCGGGGACGTCCGTGAGGGACCTCCAGCGGAGACGCCCGTGACCGAAGTGGCCTACCCCGCGATGGACAGCACGATGCCGTCCAGGATGTCGTGCTCGCTGACCGTCAGCTCGTCGATGCCCGCGCGGGCACGGAACTCCCGCGCCAGTTCCTCCACCACGACCGCGCCTCCGGCGATCACGTCGGCCCGCCCCGCATGCATCGGCGGCAGCGCCGCGCGCTGGACCCGCGTCATGCCGATCAGCCGTTCGCACACCGCCAGCAGATCCCGCCCGCTCACCCGCGAAAGATGAATGGCCGCAGAATCATACGCCGGCAAATCGTGAGCCAGCGCCGACAGCGTGGTCATCGTCCCGGCCACCCCGACCCAGGTTCGCGCCCCTTCCACGGGCACCACCCCCAGCGCGACCTCGAGCCGTTCGCGCACCACCTGACGGGCCAGCGCCACCTCCTCGGGCGTCGGCGGGTCGGAATGCAGGCATCGCTCGGTCAACCGCACGCAGCCGATGTCGGCCGAGTGGCTCGCCGTCACCCCGTCACTGCCGCCGACCACGATCTCCGTCGACCCGCCGCCCAGGTCAACGACCACGAAAGGACCAGCCGCACTGTCCAATTCGCCGACCGCCCCTCGGAACGACAGCTCGGCCTCGTCGGCGCCGGTGATCACTTCGGCCACCGCACCGGGCAGCACCGCGCCCAGCACGTCGGCCGTCATGGAAAAGAAGTCGGCCCGGTTGCCGACGTCCCGGGCGGCCGACGTGGCGACCATCCGAACCCGCTGCACACCATGTTGTTTCAGCAGATCCGCGTAGTCGCTCAGCGCCGCGCGGGTGCGCGCGATGGCCTCCGGCGCGAACTCCCCGGTCGCGTCCACACCCTGACCCAACCGCACGATCCGGGTCTCCCGGTGCACGTCGCGCAGCCGGCCGTCGCGCACGTCGGCGATCAGCAACCGGATCGAGTTGGTGCCGCAGTCGATTCCCGCGAGCCTGCCGGTCACCATCGGCCCTCCTGTAAAACTCCGGCCAGCGCGGGATCGGCGGCCAGGATCGACAACGCCTGGTCCCCAAAGGGATTCACGCCCGGCCCCTTGGCCAGCGAATGAGCGATCAGCACGTGCAGGCACTTGACCCGGTCCGGCATGCCGCCGGCCGAAAACGTGGTGCCCAGGGGTTCGATCGCGTCCCGTTCGGCCAGATACGACTCGTGGGCACGCCGGTACGCGGCCGCCAATTCCGCGTCCTGACTCAGCCGCTCGGTCATCTCCCGCATCAACCCCGTCGTCTCCAACCTGCTCGCGGCCGCCGTCAGCGCGGGATGCGTCAGGTAGTACAGCGTCGGAAACGGTGTTCCGTCAGGGAGTTTCGGCGCGGTCTTCACCACACCGGGTTCGCCGTTGGGACACCGGTAGGCGATGGCGAGCACCCCGCGCGGTTCACGCCCGAGTTGACGCGCCACCGCATCCAGGTCGGCGCGATCAACCACCGGGACCCGCGGGATTCGGCGCGGGCGGCGGAACCGGACCGGGCGGACCCGGTTCGGCCGGCGGAGCTTGCGGGACAGCAGGATTGGCCGGCGGCAGGTGCGGAGCATCGGCGATGGTGTGCCACAGCGAGGTGTACCACGGGTCGTTGTTGACCGGCTTCGCCGACGGCGATCCCGGCTGGGTGGGTTCGGCGGCGGTCGGCGGAAGCTGAACCTGGAACGGGATGTCGCCGGGTTTGACGAAGCCGAGCCGCTCGCGGGCCTGGGCCGCGATATAGGCCGGGTCGGCGAGTTTGGCCTTGCGCTGCTCCAAGTCGGCGATCTGGCGACGCAGCGCCGCCTCGCTGGCGGCCAGCTGATTCATCTCGGTGCGCTGGGCGAAATAGGTGCGCACCGGCCCGGCGATGGTCAACGTCAGCACGCAGATCACCGCGGCCAGCACCGCCGCGCGCCGGGCGGTGAAACCCAGCCGCTGCTCGGAGCGCTGCTCCACCGACTCGGCGGCCTGCCGCACGATGGGTTCGACCGCCGGCTCGTGCTGCGCCCGGGCGGTCTTGCGGGCGGTGACGGTCTGCGACGGCTTGGCCGCGCGACGGCGCCGAACCGAATCGCCGGCTTTCCCCGGCCGCGATGCCGGGGAGCGGCGCTTCGGATCGGGCTTGGCGGGCAAGCTATCTGGTCTCCAACGCGAACCGCGGGAAGGCCAGGTCGCCGGCGTAACGCGCGGCGTCGCCGAGCGCCTCCTCGATCCGCAGCAGCTGGTTGTACTTGGCCACCCGCTCGCTGCGGGCCGGCGCTCCGGTCTTGATCTGCCCGCTGCCGACGGCCACCGCCAGGTCGGCGATCGTGGTGTCCTCGGTTTCACCGCTGCGGTGGCTCATCATCGTGCGGTAGCCGCTGTGGTGGGCCAGCGCGACGGCGTCCAGCGTCTCGGTCAGCGTGCCGATCTGATTCACCTTGACCAGCAACGCATTTGCGACGCCCTTCTCGATACCCTCTTCCAGGCGTTCGGGGTTCGTGACGAAGACGTCGTCGCCGACGAGCTGCACCCGGTCGCCGATCGACGCGGTCAGCGCCGCCCAGCCGTCCCAATCATCTTCGGACAGCGGGTCTTCGATGGACACCAACGGATACGCGCCGAGCAGCCCGGCGTAGAACTCGGCCATCTGCTCGGCGGTGCGGGTGCTGCCCTCGAACTTGTAGCCGGTGCCGTCGCTGTAGAACTCGGTGGCCGCCGCGTCGAGGGCCAGCGCCACGTCGGTGCCGAGTTTGAAGCCGGCCGATTCGATGGCCCGGCCGATCAGGTCCAGCGCCGCGGTGGTGCCCGCCACGTCGGGGGCGAAGCCGCCCTCGTCGCCCAGGCCGGTGCTCAGGCCCTCCTTCTTCAGCACCGACTTCAGCGAGTGATACACCTCCGCACCCCAGCGCAATGCCTCGGCGAAACTCGGCGCGCCGATCGGGGCGACCATGAACTCCTGGATGTCGACGGCGGTGTCGGCGTGCGCACCGCCGTTGAGGATGTTCATCATCGGCACCGGCAGGATGTGCGCGTTGGGCCCGCCCAGGTAGCGGAACAGCGGCAACTCCGCGGAATCGGCGGCCGCCTTGGCCACGGCCAGCGACACGCCCAGGATCGCGTTGCCGCCCAGCCTCGACTTGTCCGGGGTGCCGTCCAGGTCGACGAGCGCCTGGTCCACCAGGCGCTGGTCGTCGGCGTTCAGCCCGATCACCGCCGGGCCGATCTCGTCCAGCACGGCCTGCACCGCCTTCTGCACGCCCTTGCCGCCGTACCGCTCCCCGCCGTCGCGCAGTTCGACAGCCTCGTGCTCACCGGTCGACGCCCCGGACGGCACCGCCGCGCGGGCGAACGTTCCGTCGGTCAGGGCGATCTCGACCTCGACTGTCGGGTTACCGCGGGAGTCGAGGATCTCGCGGGCCCCGACCTGCTCGATAATCGGCACTGAGTTCTCCTTGTATCCGTAGCCGGTGCGTGCACTCGTCGTCAGCGATACATCCTGCTACAGCGGGTGACCTTTGGCGTAAGCGGTCGCCCAATCGCGCACCGCCCGGGCGTAGACACCGGAGTTGTTGTAGGCGCGCAGCGCGGTGATCCACCCCCGCGGTGTGGCGAGATCCTTTCCGCGCCAACACAGATAACCCGCCGCGGCAAGCGCGGCGTCGTCGATGTTGTCCGGGCTGACCCGGCCGTCGTTGTGAGCGTCGACAGCGTAGAGCCGCCAGGTCTCCGGGATGAACTGCATCGGCCCCATCGCGCGCGTCACGCCGTCCTCGTCCGTGACGTCCTCGTCGTTGTCGACGATGCGCAGCGTGCCGCCGCTGCCGTCCAGGCGGACACCCCGAATCGGGGGGCTCACATCGCCGTTGGGCGCCAGCCGCGCGCCGCGGTAGGTGCCGTGGTGGCTCTCGACCTGCCCGATGCCGGCCAGCGTGGTCCAGGCGATGTGGCACTTCGGGTTCTCGACCTCGGCGACCCGCGCCGCGTATGCGTAGGCCTCGAGCGCGATGACCGGGATCTCCAATCCGGCCGCGCGCTGCGCGGCCCAGTCGTGCAACTGATCCGCGGGTCGACCGCTGGCGTGGGTGTCCACCGGGGGCACCGGGTCGCCGGCCGGCGGCGGGACCCCGTCGGGGATGAACAGGCTGAGCTGCCAGGTGCAGCTGGAGGCCAGCACGATCGCGGTCGCGCCGATCACGGCGGCCGCGCGCATCCAACGCCTCGGCGACACCATGCTTTCCTGAGCTCCCCTAAAACTCGCCTGCACCAACTTCCGCCCCACCATCGTCCCATGCATTCCGGGACCGCTCGGTTGCGCCGGGCCCGCGGGCACCGATTTGTCGCCGCGTTCAGCTAATCGTCGATTAGCTGACGGTCGCCTTGGCTAGCGCGGTCAGACCGAGGCCGACCACGGGGATTCGCAACCTCATCCGCGATATTACCGAGGCGCGGGTGCTAAATCCGGCAAACAATGCGGTGATCGCTCTCGGCGGCGGTGAACACGCCACGGGCCGATGGCCAACGGGACCGGCCGCTCAGTTCTCGTCGCCGCCGGCGTCGTCGGTGAGCTGCTCGGCGGGGGCCGGCTCGGGATCGGTGTCGCCCGCCGGCCAGTGCTGCCGCCACTCCTGCTCGGAGATCTCACCGAGCGGGGCGATGTCGAACTCGTCGGGGACACTGGTGCCGCGGCGCGCCGCCGCGATCGAGCGCTCGACACCGCGGACGGTTGCCACGAAATCCAAAACCGCTGTGCGCAAAGCACTTTCAGCGTCCACGTCGGCCGATATTGCGATCGAGGTGACCTGCGGCGGGATCAGGTCGGCGGGCAGACCGGCCTTCTCGGCCCGCCCGATCACCTTCTGCGCCAGCGCCAGCGCCGGTTGCCCGGTGTGCACGTCGTCCATCACCGATTTCCGCGGCTTCTCGGCCGCCTTGCGCTCTTCCCACTGCGCCAGCTGCTCTTCGAGCGAAATGGTTTGCCCGGCAAGCACTCCCGGCACCCGGTTGCCCAGTTTGCGGATCAGCGCGGCGGCGACGTCGTCGATGGTGAAGGCCGACTGCGGGGCGTCCTCGGCGATGCGGGCGTGGAAGAGGACCTGCAGCAGCACGTCACCGAGCTCGTCACGCAACGCCTCGGCGTTGCCGCCGGCCACCGCGTCCAGCAACTCGTAGGTCTCCTCCAGCAGAAACCGGCGCAGCGACTCGTGGGTTTGCTCACTTTCCCACGGTCCGGCGGTGCGCAGCTTGTCCATCATCGCCACCGCGTCGACCAGCCGTTCGCCGCGCGGGGCGTCCGGCGCCGAGATCAGCCGCGCCCCGGCGGCCAGCCGGGCGGTGACGGCGGGGTGGTCGCGGTCCGACGACAGCAGCACCGGCGCCGGGTCATCGGGGTCGCCGGAGTGCACCGGGCGCGCCGCCGGCAGCGACCAGGGCACCGCGATCGGCATCTCCTCGGTGTACTGCACCTCGCCGGTGAGATGCTCGACGGCCTCGACCGGCACCAGCGACGGCCGGCGCGGGTCGCACAAGATCACAATCACCCGCGCCCCTCCTCACTGGCCATCGCCGCCACCGGCGCGCCGGTGCCGACATCCGTCTGCGGTTTACCCTGCAGCGCCGTCACCAGGTTGGCCACCATCTGCACCAACTCGACGTCACGCAGCCGCGGCGCGCCCACCCCGCCGGCGCGCGGGATGGGAACCTGCACGGTCGACGTGGTGGCCCGGTAGCTGGCGGCCGGATACATCCGCTTCAGCCGCACCTGGGCCGAATCGGGCAGCGTGATCGGCGAGAGCCGGACGGTGGCCGCCGACGGCGCCGACACCTCGGTGATGCCGGCGGCGCGGCACAGCAGCCGCAGCCGGGCGACCGCCACCAGCCGCAGGGCCGGTTCGGGCAGCGCCCCGTAGCGGTCGACGAGTTCCTCGACCACCGCGTCGATCTCGTCGTCCGAGCCCGCGGCGGCCAGCCGCCGATACGCCTCCAACCGCAGCCGATCGCTGGCGATGTAGTCCGGCGGCAGGTGCGCGTCCACCGGCAGGTCGATCCGCACGTCCTTGGGCTCCTCGGCGGTGGTGACGGTCTGGCCGTCCGCCGCGGCCCGGTACGCCTCGACGGCCTCGCCCACCAGCCGCACATACAAGTCGAAGCCGACGCCGGCGACGTGCCCGGACTGCTCCACCCCCAGCACGTTGCCCGCGCCACGGATCTCCAGGTCCTTCAGCGCGACCGCCATGCCCGCGCCGAGCTCGTTGTTCTGGGCGATGGTGGCCAGCCGGTCATACGCCGTCTCGGTCAGCGGGGCATGCGGCGGATACAGGAAGTAGGCGTAACCCCGTTCGCGGCTGCGCCCCACCCGGCCGCGCAGCTGGTGCAGCTGCGAGAGCCCGAACGTGTCGGCGCGCTCGACGATCAGCGTGTTGGCGTTGGAGATGTCCAGCCCGGTCTCCACGATCGTGGTGCACACCAGGATGTCGTACTCGCGGTTCCAGAACCCCTGCACGGTGCGTTCCAGCCGCTCCTCGGGCATCTGCCCGTGCGCCACCACCACCCGCGCCTCGGGCACCAGCTCGCGCACCCGGGCCGCCGCCCGGTCGATCGAGCTGACCCGGTTGTGCACGTAGAAGGCCTGCCCGTCGCGCAGCAGCTCGCGCCGCAACGCCGCCGCCACCTGCTTGTCGTCGTGCGGGCCGACGTAGGTCAGCACCGGGTAGCGCTCCTCCGGCGGGGTCAGGATCGTCGACATCTCGCGGATGCCGGCCAGGCTCATCTCCAGCGTCCTGGGAATGGGCGTGGCGCTCATGGTCAGCACGTCGACGTGGGTGCGCAGGCTCTTGATGTGCTCCTTGTGTTCGACGCCGAATCGCTGCTCCTCGTCGACCACCACCAGGCCGAGGTCCTTCCAGCGCACCCCGGTCTGCAGCAGCCGGTGCGTGCCGATCACGATGTCGACCGAGCCGTCGGCCAGCCCCTCGATCACCGCGCGGGATTCGGCCGCGTCGGTGAACCGGGACAGGCCCTTCACGGTCACCGGGAAGCCGGCCATCCGGTCGGTGAAGGTCTGCAGATGCTGGTCGGCCAGCAGCGTGGTGGGCACCAGCACGGCGACCTGCTTGCCGTCCTGCACCGCCTTGAACGCCGCCCGCACCGCGATCTCGGTCTTGCCGTAGCCGACGTCGCCGCAGATCACCCGGTCCATCGGGATCGGTTTTTCCATGTCCGATTTGACCTCGGTGATCGCGGTCAGCTGGTCGACGGTCTCGGTGTAGCCGAAGGCGTCCTCCATCTCGGCCTGCCACGGGGTGTCCGGGGAGAACGCGTGCCCGGGGCTGGCCTGCCGCTTGGCGTACAGGGAGACCAGTTCGCCGGCGATCTCGCGCACCGCGCGGCGCGCCTTGGTCTTGGTGTTGGCCCAGTCGCTGCCGCCGAGTTTGGACAGCGCCGGCGCCTGCCCGCCGACATAGCGCGACAGCTGGTCCAGCGAATCCATCGGGACATACAGCTTGTCGGAACCGCCGCCCCGCTTGGACGACGCGTACTCCAGCACCAGGTACTCGCGCCGCGCCCCGCCGCCCGTGCGCTCGGTCATCTCCACGAACCGGCCGATGCCGTGCTGGTCGTGCACCACCAGGTCACCGGCCGTCAGCGCCAGCGGGTCGACGGTGTTGCGCCGCTTGGCTGCCAGCCGCTTGCCCTCCACGGCGGCGACCCGGCTGCCGGTCAGATCCGTCTCGGTGATCACCACCAGGTTCGCGCCGGGGATGACGATGCCGTCGTGCAGCGGTCCCTTGAGCACCCCGACGACGCCGGCCCGGGGCGCCGCGCCGGATTCCAGCATGGCGGCCGGGGTGTCGCATTCGGCCAGCCGTTCCACCACCCGGTGTGCGGTCCCGGTGCCGGGCGCGACGACGGCGGCGTGGCCGCCGGTGCTGACGTGGGCGCGCAGCATCGCGAAGATGCCGTCGATGTCGTGTTGATGGCCGCGCGCCGACGGCGCCGCCCGCACGTCCAGCTCCACCGCCGACTCGTCGGACAGCTGGCTCAGCGTCCACCACGGGTGCCCGCCCCGGACCGCCGCCGCCCGCACCTCGTCCAGCTCGGCGAAGCCCGATCCGCCCAGTTGCTCGACGTCGATCGGCGCTTGATTCTCCAAGGTCCCCAGCGCCGCGACCGACCAGGAGGCCTCCAGGAACTCGCGGCCGGTCTTGATCAGGTCGGCGGCCCGGGTGCGGATCTTCTCCGGGTCGCACAGCAGCACCGGGGTGCGCTCGGCCAGCTGATCGGTGAGCAGCACCTGCTTGCCGGGCCGCAGCACCGGCAGCAGCGCCTCCATGCCGTCGACCGCGATGCCGTCGGCGATCTTGGCCAGCATGTCGCTGACGCTGCCGGTGATGGCCGGCTCGCTCGCCGGGTGCTGGGCGGCCAGCTCCGCGGCGCGGGCCCGCACGTCCTCGGTGAGCAGCAGCTCGCGGCAGGGCACCGCGATCACGGTGTCGACCGCGATCTCGGGGATGGAACGCTGGTCGGCGACCGAGAACATCCGCATCTCGCTGACCTCGTCGCCCCAGAACTCGACCCGCACCGGGTGCTCGGCGGTCGGCGGGAAGACGTCGAGAATGCCGCCGCGCACGGCGAATTCGCCGCGCCGGCCCACCATGTCGACCCTGCTGTAGGCCAGCTCGACCAGCCGCGCGATCACGTGCTCGAATTCGATCTCCTGGCCCACGCTCAGCGTCACCGGCTCCACCAGACCCAGCTGCGGGGTCATCGGCTGCAGCAGCGAGCGGACCGCGGTCACCACCACCTGCAGGGGCGGCCCCAGCCTCGCGTCGTCGGGGTGGGCCAGCCGCCGCAGCACCGTCAACCGGGCGCCGACGGTGTCGACGCCCGGCGAGAGCCGCTCGTGCGGCAGCGTCTCCCAGGACGGGAAGACGGCCACGGCATCGCCGACGACGCCGCGCAGTTCAGCGGTCAGGTCGTCGGCTTCGCGCCCGGTCGCGGTGACTACCAGCAAAGGGCCCAACCGCGCCAGCGCACTGGCGACGAACAGTCGCGCGCTGGCTGGACCCACCAGGCTCAGGTCGGCCGGCGATGCGGCCGCGGTGTCGATCAACTGCTGGAAGGTCGGCGCGGTGAGCGCCAATTCAACGAGCCCCGCGATCGGGGTTTCTGGGCGAGCAGCCCCCGGTGCGGTCATGATGAATTCCATTCTAGGGCGGCGCGCCCGGCTCCCTGCTCCCGCCGACGCGGCGCTCGCCGCCGCCGGGCGGGACCGCCGGACGGGGGCGAACCACGTCAATATTGAGCTCGTCGCCGTCAAGGGAGCGTAAGAAACGCACCGGCCGGCGCCCCGCGCGCGCAGGTTGGATGCATGACATTGCTGGACATCCTGCCGTCGCTGGGTCACGCGGCTCCCCCACGGTTCGATCCCGCGATCTGGCCCGTCACCGCCCATCCCGACGAGGAGGGCCGGCTGTGCGTCGGCGGCGTGCCGCTGGGCGACGTCGCCGACGAGTTCGGCACCCCGGTCTACGTCGTCGACGAAGCCGACTTCCGGTGCCGCGCCCGCCGGTACCGCAGGGCGCTGCGCGGCGTCGAGGTGGTCTACGCCGGCAAGTCGCTGCTGAGCACCGCGGTGGCCCGGTGGGCCCGCGAGGAGCGCCTCGGCGTCGACGTCTGCTCGGCCGGTGAACTGGCCACCGCGCTGGCCGGCGGGGTCGACCCGGCCCGCATCGTCATGCACGGCAACGCGAAATCGCCCGAGGAGCTGCGCGAGGCGGTGCGCGTCGGGGTGGGCCGCATCGTGCTGGATTCGACCATCGAGATCGCGTATCTGGCCGGCCTGGCCCGTCGCCGCCAGCCGGTGCTCATCCGGGTCACCCCCGACATCGACATCCACGGGCACCGCGCCGTCACCACCGGCGTCAGCGACCAGAAGTTCGGCTTCACCCTGGCCGGCGACCACGCGGCCGACGCGGTGCGCCGGGTGCTGGCCCACCCCATCCTCGACCTGGTCGGCCTGCACTGCCACCTCGGCTCGCAGGTGTCCGACCCCGCCCTGTACGGCGAGGCGATCCGCCGGATGATCGCCGCAATGGCCGATGTCCGGGCCCGGCACGGCGTCATCCTGACCGAGCTGAATATCGGTGGGGGACATGCCATTCCGTATGCGTCCGGCGACCCGGAGCTGAACCTCGACCAGCTGGCCGACGTGATCGAGGACGCCCTGGACGAGGCGTGCGCCGCCGAGCGGTTCCCCCGCCCGCAGATCGTGGTGGAGCCGGGCCGGGCCATCAGCGGTCGGGCCGGGGTGACCCTGTACCGGGTGTGCTCGGTGAAGACGCAATGCGGCGGGCGGACCTTCGTCGCCGTCGACGGCGGCATGAGCGACAACCCGCGGGTGTCGCTGTACGGCGCGCGGTATGCCGTCGCGCTGGCCAACCGGCATCCGCTGGGCCTCAAGCAGCGGGTCACGGTGGCGGGCCGGCACTGCGAGTCCGGCGACGAGATCGCCCGCGACGTCGGGCTGCCCGCCGATCTGCGCCCGGGTGACCTGCTGGCCGTGGCCTGTACCGGCGCCTACCACCACAGCATGGCGTCGAACTACAACATGGTCGGGCGCCCGCCGCTGGTGGCGGTCAGCGAGGGCCGGGCCCGGGAACTGGTCCGCCGCGAAACCGTGGCCGACCTGCTGGCCCGCGACCGCGGGTAGCCCTGGCTCGCCGCTCGTAACGCCACGGCGGCCGAATCCGGCCGGAGACCGCCGTGGCGTTACACCCGCGGAACGCTCACTCGTCTTGCAGCCGGGGGTCGGCTTCCAGATGCGTCAACCCGTTCCACATCAGGTTGACCAGGTGGGCGGCCACCACTTCCTTCTTGGGCTCGCGGGTGTCGAGCCACCATTGCGCCGTCATCGACACCGAACCCACCAGCGCCTGGGCGTACAGCGGCGCCAGGTCGGGGTCCAGGCCGCGCCGGGCGAAGTCGCCGGCCAGGATGGAGCTGACCTGGCTGACGGCGTCGTTGAGCAGGCTGGAGTAGGTGCCCGAGCTGATCGCGGCCGGCGAGTCGCGGATCATGATCCGGAAGCCGTCGGTGCGCTCCTCGACGTAGGTGAGCAACGCCAGCGCGACCCGCTCGACGCGCACCCGGGACCGGTTGTTGGTCAGCGACGAGGTGATGCCGTCCAGCAACGCCGACATCTCCCGGTCGACGACGACGGCGTACAGGCCCTCCTTGCCGCCGAAATGCTCGTAGACCACCGGCTTGGACACGTTGGCGCGCAGCGCGATCTCCTCGATCGAGGTGCCCTCGTAGCCGCGTTCGGCGAACAGCGAGCGCGCGATGCCGATGAGCTGCTGCCGGCGCTCGCTGCCGGTCATCCGCGCGCGCGGCGCCCGCACCTCCTTGTCCGGGTCCTTGTGGGTTTGCGAGTCCAGCACGGCCACGTCAATCAGCGTATAGCGTCGCCCGCGCCGTGCCGCCCGTCTTTCCCGCGGCGCCGCGATCGGCCCGCAGCGTCTAAAGTCTTGGGTTGGCGCGGCCCTAGGGGCCCGGCGATCCGTCGTGGTGTAATCGGCAGCACATCAGATTTTGGTTCTGAGAGTTCAGGTTCGAGTCCTGGCGACGGAGCACCAACAGGCACGAGCCCTTTTGCCTCGAGCGTGCCGCAAGTGCCACGCTTGACGGCGTGTCGTCGCACCGACGGGCACCGTCGCGCCGGGGTTTGAGGAGGGTCGATGTCGTCTCCTGGTGATACCGCGGTCCTGGTGCTGGCGGCCGGGCCCGGCACCCGGATGCGGTCGGACACCCCGAAGGTGCTGCACACGCTCGGCGGCCGCAGCATGCTGTCCCATCTGCTGCACGCCATCGCCAAGGTGGCGCCGCAACACCTGGCCGTGGTGCTGGGCCACGACCACGAGCGCATCGCCCCGCTGATCGCCGACTGGGCCGACGACCTGGGCCGCCCCATCGACGTGGCGCTGCAGGAACGGCCCCGCGGCACCGGCGACGCCGTCCGGTGTGGCCTGTCGGCGCTGCCCGACGACTACGCCGGCGTCCTGGTCGTCACCTCCGGCGACACCCCGCTGCTGGACGCCGACACCGTGGCCGACCTGATCGCCGGCCACACCGCGACCCGGGCCGCGGTCACCGTGCTGACCACGACGCTGAGCGACCCCAGCGGCTACGGCCGCATCCTGCGCACCCAGGACAACGAGGTGACGGCGATCGTCGAGCACGCCGACGCCACCGAATCGCAACGCGAAATCCGCGAGGTCAACGCCGGGGTGTACGCCTTCGACACGGCGGCGTTGCGCTCGGCGCTGAACCGGTTGAGCGCCGACAACGCCCAGCAGGAGCTGTACCTGACCGACGTCATCGCGATCCTGCGCGGCGACGGCCTGCCCATCCGCGCCCGCCACGTCGACGACAGCGCGCTGGTGGCCGGCGTCAACAACCGCGTGCAGCTCGCCCAGCTGGGCGCCGAGCTCAACCGCCGCATCGTGGCCGCCCATCAGCTGGCGGGCGTGACCGTCGTCGACCCGGCCACCACCTGGATCGACGTCGACGTCACCATCGGTCGCGACACCGTCATCCACCCGGGCACCCAGCTGCTGGGCCGCACCCAGATCGGCGGCCACTGCGTCGTCGGGCCGGACACCACCCTGACCGACGTCAGCGTCGGCGACGGCGCGTCGGTGGTGCGCACCCACGGCACCGGGTCGTCCGTCGGCGCCGGCGCCACCGTCGGCCCGTTCGCCTATCTGCGGCCCGGCACCGTGCTGGGCGACGACGGCAAGCTGGGGGCGTTCGTCGAGACCAAGAACGCCACCATCGGCACCGGCACCAAGGTGCCGCACCTGACCTACGTGGGCGACGCCGACATCGGCGAGCACAGCAACATCGGCGCCTCCAGCGTGTTCGTCAACTACGACGGCGAGTCCAAGCGGCGCACCACCGTGGGCTCGCACGTGCGGACCGGGTCCGACACCATGTTCGTGGCCCCGGTCACGGTCGGCGACGGCGCCTACACCGGGGCGGGCACCGTGGTGCGCGAGGATGTGCCGCCCGGCGCGCTGGCGGTGTCCGCCGGTCCGCAGCGCAACATCGAGGGCTGGGTGCGCCGCAAACGCCCCGGCAGCGCGGCCGCGCGAGCGGCGGAGGCCGCCGAGAAGGCCGCCGGGGGCCGTCCCGCCGGGGAGGCCGAATAGACACCGCGGGTTGGGTAGCTGGCAACCCGGCGACATTTCCGTACTATTCGCTTCGTACGATGGGGCCTTCTTTTGATCCTCATCTCGACCCCGACATGGCGAGGGCAGTGCGTTGAGCCACGACTGGACCGATAACCGCAAAAATCTGATGCTCTTCTCCGGTCGTGCGCACCCGGAGCTGGCCGAGCAGGTGGCCAAGGAACTCGACGTCCACGTCACCGCCCAGACCGCGCGCGAGTTCGCCAACGGCGAGATCTTCGTGCGGTTCCACGAATCGGTGCGCGGCTGCGACGCGTTCGTGCTGCAGTCCGCCCCGGCGCCGGTGAACAGCTGGCTGATGGAACAGCTGATCATGATCGACGCCCTCAAGCGGGGCAGCGCCAAGCGGATCACCGCGGTGATGCCGTTCTACCCGTACGCCCGCCAAGACAAGAAGCACCGCGGCCGCGAACCGATCTCGGCGCGCCTGGTCGCCGACCTGCTCAAGACCGCCGGCGCCGACCGGATCGTGACCGTCGACCTGCACACCGATCAGATCCAGGGCTTCTTCGACGGGCCGGTCGACCACATGCGCGGGCAGAACCTGCTCACGGGCTACATCCGCGACAACTACCCCGACGGCAACATGGTCGTCGTCTCCCCCGACTCCGGCCGGGTGCGCATCGCCGAGAAATGGGCCGACGCGCTGGGCGGCGTGCCGCTGGCCTTCATCCACAAGACCCGCGATCCGCGGGTGCCCAACCAGGTGGTGTCCAACCGCGTGGTGGGCGAGGTGGCCGGCCGGACCTGCGTGCTGATCGACGACATGATCGACACCGGCGGCACCATCGCCGGCGCGGTCAAGCTGCTGCGCGACGAGGGCGCCGGCGACGTGATCATCGCCGCGACCCACGGTGTGCTCTCCGATCCGGCCGCCGAGCGCCTGGCCTCCTGCGGCGCCCGGGAGGTGATCGTGACCAACACCCTGCCGATCGGCGAGGAAAAGCGGTTCCCGCAGCTGACGGTGCTGTCCATCGCGCCGCTACTGGCAAGCACCATCCGGGCGGTCTTCGAAAACGGTTCGGTCACAGGGCTTTTCGACGGGGACGCCTAGATGGCTCAGGGCGCGACCATCTACCACAACCCCCGCTGCAGCACCTCCCGCAAGACGTTGGAGTTGTTGCGCGACAACGGTTTCGAGCCGAGCATCGTCGAATACCTGAAGACCCCGCCGTCGCGCGCCGAACTGGTGAAGATGATCCGCGACGCCGGCATCGACGTGCGCACCGCGGTGCGCAAGCGCGAGTCGCTGTATGACGAGCTCAACCTGGCCGAGGCGTCCGACGAGCAGTTGCTCGACGCCATGATCGAACACCCGATTCTGATCGAACGGCCCTTCGTCGTCACGCCGAAGGGCACTCGGCTGGCCCGCCCGATCGACGCGGTCCGCGAGATTCTGTGAACCGACTCCGCGGCTGCGCGGCCGTCGCCGCGGCGGTTGCACTGGCCGTGGCCACCGCCGGCTGCGCACCGAAACCGCCCGACTACCAATCGATCCTGTCGAAGACGCCGACGACGACCACCACCACCACCAGCGCCACGGCGAAGCCGGTCCCGCTGTCGCAGTATCTGCAGAGCATCGGTGTCACCGGGCAGCAGGTGGCCCCGGCGTCGCTGCCGGATCTGACGGTGTCGATCCCGACCCCGCCGGGCTGGGCGCCGTTCAGCAGCCCGAACATCAGCCCGCAGACGGTGATGATCTCCAAGGGCGGCAAGTTCCCCACGGCGCGGCTGGTGGTCTTCAAGCTGAGCGGCGATTTCGACCCGGCCCAAGTCATCAAGCACGGCAACGACGACGCGCAGCTGTTCGAGAACTTCAAGCAGCTGGACGCGTCCGGCGCCCCGTACAACGGCTTTCCCTCGTCGATGATCCAGGGCAGCTACGACCTGGACGGCATGCGGCTGCACAGCTGGAACCGGATCGTCATCGCCACCGGATCGCCGCCGGCGCATCAGCGCTATCTGGTGCAGCTCACGATCACCAGCCTGGCCGATCAGGCCGCCGCGGAGTCGACCGACATCGAGGCGATCATCCACGGCTTCGTGGTGGCGGCGAAGTAGCCGCCCGGCGCCCGGCGGCCGCGGCGATTAGTGTTAGCAGCCATGACAGGCTGGACCGCCGCAGACCTACCGTCGTTCGCGCAGCGAACCGTCGTCATCACCGGCGCCAACAGCGGGTTGGGTGCGGTGACCGCCCGCGAGCTGGCGCGACGGGGGGCCACCGTCATCATGGCCGTGCGCGACACCCGCAAGGGCGAGGCGGCCGCGCGGACGATGGCCGGCCAGGTCGAGGTCCGCGAACTCGACCTGCAGGATCTGTCGTCGGTGCGCCGGTTCGCCGACGGGGTGAGCGGGGCCGACGTGCTGATCAACAACGCCGGCATCATGGCCGTCCCGTACGCGCTGACCGTCGACGGCTTCGAGAGCCAGATCGGCACCAACCACCTGGGCCATTTCGCGCTGACCAACCTGCTGCTGCCCCGGCTCACCGACCGCGTCGTGACGGTGTCGTCGATGGCGCACTGGCCGGGACGGATCAACCTCGAGGACCTGAACTGGCGGTCGCGCCGGTACTCGCCGTGGCTGGCCTACAGCCAGTCCAAGCTGGCCAACCTGCTGTTCACCAGCGAGCTGCAGCGCCGCCTGACGGCCGCCGGTTCCCCGCTGCGCGCGCTGGCCGCCCACCCCGGCTACTCGCACACCAACCTGCAGGGCGCCTCGGGCCGCAAGCTGGGCGACGCGCTGATGTCGGCGGCGACGCGGGTCGTCGCCACCGACGCCGATTTCGGCGCCCGGCAAACCCTGTACGCGGCGTCCCAGGATCTGCCCGGGGACACCTTCGTCGGCCCCCGCTTCGGTTACCTGGGCCGCACCCAACCGGTCGGACGCAGCCGGCGGGCCAAAGATGCCGGCATGGCGGCGGCGCTGTGGGCGCTCTCCGAGCAGCTCACCAAGACCGAATTTCCGCTCTGAGGTGCGCATGCGCTAACCTGGCCGGGCGTCACGGCGAGGGTGGCTGGCTGGCCAGCACCGTTATCGACGGAGACCGACGACTGTCGCGTCCTGGCCTTGCCCCGAACACAGCGCAACAGCACACAGGAGCGACACGATGGCCAAGCAAGCACTCAACCAACTGACGGCCGCGGTGCGAACCGAGACCGGCAAGGGCGCGTCCCGGCGGGCCCGCCGCGCCGGCAAGATCCCCGCCGTCCTCTACGGCCACGGCACCGATCCCCAGCACCTGGAGCTCCCCGGCCACGACTTCGCGGCCGTGCTGCGGCACGCCGGCACCAACGCGGTGCTCACCCTCGACATCGACGGCAAGGAACAGCTGGCGCTGACCAAGGCGCTCGACATCCACCCGATCCGCCGCACCATTCAGCACGCCGACCTGCTGGTGGTGCGCCGCGGCGAGAAGGTGGTCGTGGAGGTCACCGTCGTCATCGAGGGCGACGCCGCGCCCGGCTCGCTGGTCACCCAGGAGGCCAGCACCATCGAGATCGAGGCCGAGGCCCTCTCGATTCCCGAGCAGTTCACCGTGTCGGTCGAAGACGCCGAACCCGGCACCCAGTTCACCGCCGGGCAGATCGCCCTGCCCAAGGGCGTCAACCTGATCTCCGACCCGGAGTTGCTGGTGGTCAACGTGGTCAACGCCCCGACGGCCGAGGAACTCGCCGAGGAGGGCGCTGGCGAGGTCACCGAGGAGCCCGCGGCGGCCGAGGCGGAAGAGGCCGGCGAAGAAGAGGCCGCCGAAGCCGAGTCCGAGTAGGCGGGTCGCATCGTGGCCGAGCCGTTGCTGGTGGTCGGCCTGGGCAATCCCGGAGACAACTACGCCCGCACCCGGCACAACGTCGGGTTCATGGTCGCCGACCTGCTGGCGGCGCGGATGGGTTCGAAGTTCAAGGCGCACAAGCGGTCCGGCGCCGAGATCGTCAGCGGCCGGCTGGCCGGGCGCTCCGTGGTGGTGGCCAAGCCGCGCTGCTACATGAACGAATCCGGCCGCCAGGTCGGCCCGCTGGCGAAGTTCTATTCGGTGCCGCCGGGCGACATCATCGTCATCCACGACGATCTCGACTTGGACTTCGGCCGCATCCGGCTCAAGATCGGCGGCGGCGAGGGTGGCCACAACGGCCTGCGCTCAGTGGCAAACGCCTTGGGCAGCAAGGACTTTCAACGCGTCCGCATCGGAATCGGCCGCCCGCCGGGGCGCAAGGACCCGGCGGCCTTCGTGCTGGAGAACTTCACCAGCACCGAACGCGCCGACGTCCCGACCATCTGCGAGCAGGCCGCCGACGCCACCGAGTTGCTGATCGAACTGGGGCTCGAGCCCGCCCAGAACCGGGTGCACGCCTGGTAGCGCAGGAACCGCGAGCAGGCGCGAAAGCACCCGACACGCCGATGTTTTGGGTGCTTTTGTGTCTGCTCGCCTGACTAAGTCACCAGGGTGACGGAGTTGGAGCGCCGCAACTTGCCCGACGGCGTCTTGGGGATGGTCCCCGGGCCCAGCACCACCACGTTGCGCGGCCGCATGTCGACCTCGGCCACCACCTCGCGGGCGACCTGGTGCTCGATGCGACGCACCTCGGCCGGGTCCTGGAAGGCGTTGGACTCCACCGCCACCGCGAACGTCTCGCGGGAGTGGCCGGCGTCCAGGCGCACCGCCACCGCGCAACCGGGCCGCACCCCCTCCACACGGCAGGCGGCCCGCTCGATGTCGGTGGGATAGATGTTGCGGCCGGCCATGATGATGACGTCCTTGACCCGGCCGCACACCACCACGTGCCCCTCCTCGGTCAGGTAGCCGAGGTCGCCGGTGTCATACCAGCCGTTCTCGTCCTGGGCCGGGATGAAGCCGCCCATGGTGAGGTAGCCGGGCGTCACCGACTCGCCGCGCAGCTCGATGACGCCGACCCCGCGCGGCGGCATCACGTCGCCGTTCTCATCGACGATGCGCGCCTCCAGGTCCTGCAGCAGCGGGCCGAGCGTGGCCAGCCGGCGGGTGTTGCCCTTGGTGGCCGGCACGGCGCGGCGCAGGGCGGCCAGCAGGTCGGCGTCCACCTCGTCGACCACCAGGCCGGCGTTGCACTCCGAGAAGGACACGGCCAGCGTGGTTTCGGCCATGCCGTAGGCCGGCAGGATCGCCGACGGCTTGAGCCCGAACGGCTTGCCCGCGTCCAGCAGGTCCTCGACGTCGGCGGGTTCGACGGGCTCGGCGCCGGACAGCGCGAAGCGCAGCGTCGACAGGTCGAAGTCGCCGGGCTTGGCCTGCCGGCGCAGCCGCTTGGCCAGCAGCGCGTAGGCGAAGTTGGGCGCCGCGGTCATGGTGCCCTTGTACTTGTCGATCAGCTTGGCCCACAGCAGGGTGTCCCGCAGGAAGTCCATCGGGGTGACCTTGACCAGCTCGGCACCGAAGTACATCGGGATGGTCAGGAAGCCGACCATGCCCATGTCGTGGAAGCAGGGCAGCCAGCTGACCATGACGTCCTTGTCGACGTCGTACTGGGCGCCGATGAACATGGCCTCGGCGTTGGAGTAGATGTTGCGGTGGGTGATCTGCACGGCTTTGGGGGACCCGGTGGAGCCGGACGTCAGCTGCATCAGCGCCAGGTCGTCCTCGCCGACCTCGACCGGGTCGATCGGGTCCGACGCCAGCAGGTCGGCGACGGTGAGGACCTTGATGTCCTTCTCCTGCAGGACGGGGATGGCGACCAGGAAGGGCTCCGAGACGACGACGGCCGTCGCCTCGATCATGCCGATGACGTTCATGGTGTCCTCGGCCCACACCGCCAGGTCGGTGCGCGGGGTGGGCTGGTGCAGCATGGTCAGGCTGGCGCCGCGCATCCACAGGCCCTGCGCGGTCGGGGCGATCTCCACCGGGAAACCGGCCAGCACGCCGACCGCGTCACCCGGCCCGATGCCCGCGGCGGCCAGGCCGCCGGCGATGCGGCGGGCACGCTCGTGCACCTCGCCCCAGGTATGACGGACCGGGTTGTGGGGTTCACCGGTGACCATGCCCGTCTTCGCGGTCCGGACATTGCGGTACATCTTCTCGGTAAACCTGCTCACGAAAACCTCCTCGGTTCCAGCCCTGGCCCCAGCACCCGAAATCTCATGTTCCGCCCGCCGGGCCACCCCGCGACGCAGGCGGGTAAGCACAGTTCGGCGGCGGTTCGGTCTCGGATCGGTGATGCGTCGCCGGCCGCGGCAAAGACGCGGCGCCCGGTCGTCCGACAAGCGCGAATCGGGCCCGAAAAACCTTGTCGGGCCCGATTCATCAATCGTCCGCCGGAACGCCCGGCGGACGATGAGATTAAGTGTTTCTGCTCAACGCTTCCCGTCACCGCGGATTATCTTAAACTCCTCTTAGGGAAGCGCCAAACTAATGGCGAAATTGGGGCTCTTTTCACAGCCGCGCTGCTCGGGTGTCACACCTCGGTCGGTGCCGGGACCACGCGGGCACCGGCCACCGGTCCGCTGGCGACCCGCACCGTGCGGCACACCCCCACCCCGGACACCTCGGTGCCGACGTCCACGGCCGCGGCCGCCGACGGGCACAGGAAGGCACACGTCGGGCCGGAGCCCGACACGATGCCCGCCAGCGCGCCGGCCTGCACGCCGGCGCGCAGGGTGCGGCGCAGGCCGGGGTTCAGGCTCACCGCGGCGGCCTGCATTTCATTGCCCAACAGCGGCGCCAACTGGTCGGCGTCGCCGGCGGCCAGCGCGGCCAGCACCGGGCCCGGCCCGGGCAGCCGCGGCGGATCGCCCGCCCGCCGCAGCCGGTCCAGCTCGGCGAACACCTTGCGGGTCAGCAGCTCGCCGTCGGCGAACGCCAGCACCCAGTGAAAGGTGTTGCGGGACAACACCGTCGCCAGCTCCTCGCCGCGGCCGGTGCCCAGCGCGGTGCCGCCGTGCAACGCAAACGGCACGTCGCTGCCCAGCCGCGCGGCGAGCATGCGCAGATCGCGGCGGGGCACGTTGAGCTCCCACAGCGAGTTCATCGCGACCAGCACTGCCGCCGCGTCGGCGCTGCCGCCGGCCATCCCGCCGGCCACCGGGATGGACTTGTCGATCATGATCGACACGTCCGGCGCCCGGCCGACGTGTTCGGCCATCAGCTCGGCGGCCTGCCAGGCCAGGTTGCGTTCGTCGGTGGGCAGTTTGTCGGCGCCCTCGCCGACGATGTCGAGCGAGAGCACGTCGGCGTTGCGCACGGTCACCTCGTCGAGCAGCGAGACGGCCTGAAAAACCGTGGTCAGCTCGTGGTAGCCGTCCTCGCGGCGATCGCCGACGGCCAGGTAGAGGTTGACTTTTCCGGGCACCCGGACGGTGACCGACCCGGTGGGCACCCAAGCCGCGGCGGTGTTGCCGTCAGACATCGTTACCCACCGCAGCAGACTATCGCTGCCGGCCGCCTTGCACACGCATCGCGACCCGGGGCGTCCCGCGGTCAGCGGGCCGGGGCGCCCTGTCCGGCGGTCGGCGGGCTGGTTCCCTCGCGGTCGGTCCCGCCCCGATCGGCGGACCGCTGCAGCAGCCGGACGAAGTCGTCGATGGACAGCGTCTCGCCGCGGCGCGCCGGGTCGATGCTGGCGGCCAGCAGGCGATCCGCCGACTCGTTGCCCGAGCCGGCCCAGTCGACGAACGCGTTGCGGCAGGTCTTGCGCCGCTGGCCGAAGGCGATGTCCACCAACTCGAACACCTGCCGGCGGAAGGCCGGGTCGATGGGCCACGGCGAGGTCGGATAGCGGTCGATGCGCACCAGCCCCGAATACACCCGGGGAATCGGCCAGAACACCGTCGGCGACACCATGCCGCACCGGCGGACCCGGCCGAAGAAGCGGACCTTGACGCTGGGCACGCCGTACTCCTTGCCGCCCGGCTCGGCGGCCAGCCGTTCGGCCACCTCGGCCTGCACCATGACCGTCACCGTCCGGATGGACGGGAATTCGGCGAGCAGGTGCAGCAGGGCCGGGACCGCGACGTTGTAGGGCAGATTGGCCACCACCGCGGTCGGCGGCTCGGCCAGCTCGTCGCGGCGCAGCGTCAGCACGTCGCGGTTGAGCACGGTCAGGCGCTGGATTTCGCTGTGCGAGTGTTCGGCGACGGTGTGCGGCAACCGCTCGGCCAGCACCGGATCGATCTCCACGGCGGTGACGTGGGCGCCGCGGTCCAGCAACGCCAGCGTGAGCGAGCCAAGCCCGGGACCGACCTCCAGGACGTGGTCGGAGCGACTCACCCCGGACGTCGACACCACCCGGCGCACCGTGTTGGCGTCGTGCACGAAGTTCTGGCCGAGGGATTTCCGTGGCCGAAATTCAAGTTCTTTGGCCAGCCGCCTGATCTCGGTGCGCCCGAGGAGCCGGATGGTCAGCGCGCACCAGCTCTTCCGCTGCACACTGGCCACGCACCCCAACCCTGGCGCTCTCGGGTCACCTCGGCGACGGTGATCTGCTCTTCGCGGGTGGCCAGGTCGGCGCGCGGGGCGAACCGCAACCCGCCGTTGCGCTCCCACGTGCCCTGGTCGAACTGCACACCGCCGTAATACCCGTTACCGGTGTTGATCGCCCAGTTTCCGCCGGCTTCGCAGCCCGCGATGGCGTCCCAGATGGAGCCGTCGCTGATCGGCGGGACCTCGGTGCCGGGCTTGGTGCCGACCCGGACCACCGATTCGCGGGCCGGGGTGATCACCGTGTTGGCGATCGGCAGCCGGCCGGTCTCCACGCCGTTGACGGTGGCCACCGAGAAGGTGACGTCCTGCGTGCCCGGGCTGCCGGGATCCTCGACCACCTGGCGGCTCATGTTCATGTCCGGGTCTTCGATCCGGCGGGCGTTGGGCGGCAACGGCATGCGCTCGGTGACCTGCTGAATCCGGTTGCGGGTCACCTGGATCTCCATGCCGTCGACGATCGGCGCCGACGCCGGGGGCGCCACCTGGTCGCTTTCGGCCAGCGGCGCGCCGGCGGCGCTGAGCAGGCCCGCGACGTTGGGTGCCGCCAGATGCACGGTGCGCACGGCGCCGCCGTCGTTGATGCGCACCGTCTTGGCGCTGACGACGGGCAGGGCCATGCCGGCCAGCGGCACCCGGCTGCCGCGGTTGGCCGCGGCCGGGGCGGTATCTGTCATGGCCAGCTGGGCCAGCGCCTCGTCGACCGTGGAGGCCGTGGTCCACACCTGCTTGCTGTCGTGGCCGTCCAGGGAGATCTGCAGCGGGCGGCTGCGCCGCAGCACGATCTTGCCGGCGTCGTGCACCGCGACATCGGCGGCGGGGTACAGGTCGTCACGGTCGTCGACGACGAAGCCGTTCTCCTCGACGACGTCGATCACCTTGGACTTCATCGTGGTCACCCGCATGGCGACACCGTCGACGGTCAACGTCACCGTCTTGCACACCGAAACCGCGTATCCGCCCGCGAATGCCAGGACTACCAGCAGCCCCCCGACCACGAGCCGCAACATCGGCGAAGGGTTCTGATGAAGTTTTGTCAATACACTCAACGCGCGCTACCCAACCTCAGCAACCACTCACTCAGCGGCAATTCAGAAATGAAGGGCCCGCAGGCCCACCCGTTCGATCACAAGACGGTAACGAACCGGCCAATATTGGGCAACTCCGACGCGGCGATGTTAAAAGAATCACCCGTTCGCCGGCCCTGATCGTCAGGCCAGTCCGTACACCCGTCGAGCATTGTCCGTCGTCACCGCGGCCAGCTCTTCGGGGCGGCGATCCACCAGTTCGGCGATCGCCCGAACAGTATAAGGAAGGCAGTAGGGCTCATTGGCCCTCCCCCGGTGCGGGTGCGGGGTCAAAAACGGCGCATCCGTTTCCACCAGCAGCTGCCCGGGCGGTATCAACGGCACGGCTTCGCGCAGGGCGCGGGCGTTGCGGAAGCTCACGGTGCCGGACAGGCTCAGCAGCCAGCCGGCGTCCACGCAGCGGCGGGCCATGGCCGCATCCGACGAGAAGCAGTGGAAGATCACCACGTCCGGGGCACCCTCGGCGGCCAGCACGTCGAGCACCTCGGCGTCGGCCTCCCGGTTGTGGATCATCAGCGGTTTCCCGCACCGTTTGGCCAGATCGATATGCCAGGCGAAGGCCTCGCGCTGCACGGGCGGCTCGGCGCAGCCGTCCAGCCGCCCCGGCCAGTACAGGTCCATGCCGGTCTCCCCGACCGCCACCACCCGGGGGTGGGCCGCCAGCCGCTCGATCTCGGCGCGCGCCGCGTCGTCCAGCGCGTCGGCGCGGGTGGGATGCAGCGCCGTGGCCGCGTACACCCGCGGATCCCACTCCGCCGCGCGGGTGACCCAGCGCGCCGAGTCCAGATCGTCGGCGACGGTGACCACCGCCTGCACCCCCACCGCCGCCGCGCGGTCCACGATGGCCCGCACGCCGGCGGCTCCCGTCTCCGGTCCGGCGGCGCAGGCGTCGAGGTGGGTGTGGGCGTCGATCAGGGGCGCCAGCGGCTCCGGGGCGGGCGGGGCTTGTCGTTCTCGTCGGTTGGAGCTCACGCGCACACAATAAGGTGGACTCTCGATGAGGCCCTTCTACGTCACCACCGCGATCACGTACCCCAACGGCGACCCGCACGTCGGGCATGCCTACGAGTACATCGCCACCGATGCCATCGCCCGGTTCAAGCGGCTCGACGGCTTCGACGTGCGATTCCTGACCGGCACCGACGAGCACGGCCTCAAGATGGTCGAGACCGCGGCGGCCGAGGGCATCGACACGGCCGAGCTGGCCCGGCGCAATTCCGATGTGTTCCAGCGGCTGCAGGAGCGGTTGAACATCTCCTTCGACCGCTTCATCCGCACCACCGACCCCGATCATCACGAAGCGTCCAAGGCGATCTGGCGGCGGATGCAGGCGGCCGGCGACATCTACCTGGACAGCTATTCCGGTTGGTATTCGGTGCGCGACGAGCGGTTCTTCGTCGAATCGGAGACCAAGGTGCTCGACGACGGGACGCGGGTGGCCGCCGAAACCGGCGCCCCGCTGACCTGGACCGAGGAGCAAACGTATTTCTTCCGGCTGTCGGCCTACACCGACAAGCTGCTGGCCCACTACGAGGCGAACCCGGATTTCATCGCCCCCGAGGTGCGGCGCAACGAGGTGGTCAGCTTCGTCTCCGGCGGCCTGCGCGACCTGTCCATCTCGCGCACCTCGTTCGACTGGGGCGTCAAGGTGCCCGATCATCCCGACCACGTCATGTACGTCTGGGTCGACGCGCTCACCAACTACCTGACCGGGGTGGGATACCCGGACACCGAATCGGAGATGTTCCGCCGCTACTGGCCGGCCGACCTGCACATGATCGGCAAGGACATCATCCGGTTCCACACCGTGTACTGGCCGGCGTTTCTCATGTCGGCCGGAATCGAGCTGCCCCGAAGGGTTTTCGCGCACGGGTTTCTGCTCAACCGCGGCGAGAAGATGAGCAAGTCGGTGGGCAACATCGTCGACCCGATCACGCTGGTGGACACCTTCGGCGTCGACCAACTGCGCTACTTCCTGCTGCGCGAGGTGCCGTTCGGCCAGGACGGCAGCTACACCGAGGACGCGATCATCACCCGGATCAACACCGATCTGGCCAACGAGCTGGGCAACCTGGCGCAGCGCTCGTTGTCGATGATCGCCAAGAACCTGCACTCGGTGGTGCCCGAACCCGGTGACTTCACCGGCGACGACCGTGAACTGCTGCAGACGGCCGACGGTTTGTTGCCGCGGGTGCGCGCCAGTTCCGACTCGCAGGCGATGCACCTGGGCCTGGAAGCGATCTGGCTGATGCTCGGTGAGGCCAACAAGTACTTCTCGGCGCAACAGCCGTGGGTGTTGCGCAAGAGCGAGTCCGAGGCGGATCAGACCCGGTTCCGCACCGTCTTGTACGTCACCTGCGAGGTGGTCCGCATCGCCGCGCTGCTGGTGCAGCCCGTCATGCCCGAATCGGCCGGCAAGCTGCTGGATCTGCTGGGGCAGGGCCAAGATCGGCGGGCGTTCGACGCGCTGGGCGCGCGGCTGGCTCCGGGTACGGTGCTGCCGCCTCCGACCGGTGTGTTTCCCCGCTACCAGGCGGAGTCGGAGAAAGTCGATTGAGCGGCGTTGGACGAAAGCCTCCAACCCAACCTGTGCCATAGACCATAATCGGCTCGTGGAACGACGCCAGAACCGGCAACACAGCCAATCGCCGATGACCACCCTCAGGGAGCTGCCCGCACTGGTCGTGCTGGAGCGGATCCCGGTTCCCGTGCTGGCCATCGCGGGTGACGGCAGTATCTTGTTCGCCAACACCGCATTTGCCGACATGCTGGGCTACCAGCCCCAGGAGGCACTGGCGCTGCGCTTCGAGCAGATCTTCCATCACGCCCCGGCGTCGGAGTCGCTGTTGGCGACGGTGCATGCGCTGGCGAACATGGTGGTCGAACTGGCGCACCGGGACGGGTCGGTGGTTCGCGCGATGATGAGCAAGTCGGCGGTGATGCGCGCCGACGACCAGTTCGCCCTGGCCGCGTTCCAGGACCTGACCGAACAGCTTTGGGAAGAGGCGCGCTAACGGCGCCGCAGTCCGCCGGAGACCAGCAGCTTGAAGTAGTTCAACGACGCGTCGCCGCCCACCGCCAACCGCGGTAACGCCAGCGGGTCGCAGCTCCGGTCGGCGAATCCCGGTGCGGTGGACAGCGCCCAGCGCACCCCGCGGGCCCGCAACACGTCCTTGGCCCGCTCGTCGAAATCCTGCAACCGGCCGTTGGGGTAGGCGAAAACCGTTGGCGGCGAGCCTGTCTCACGCTCGATGACGGCGCACGACTCGGTGATCTCCCGGTGCAGTTTGGCGTCATCGCAACGGGCCAGGATCGGGTGGGTCACCGTGTGCGGATACAGCGTCACCAGCGGGTCGGCGGCCAATTGGCGGGCTTGCTCCCAGCTGAGCATCCGGAACGGCCCGCCGTCGCCGTCGTCGTGATGGCCGAGCGCGCAGAGGATCTCGTCCAGCGCCGCGATGCGCCGCGGGTCGGGCAGGTTTTTCAGTTTCTCGACCACCACCGTATAGGCCGCGCCGCGCTCGATGTTGCTTTTCAGCGGGCGGGTTCCCAATCCCCATGGTGTCAAGTCGATTTCGCGTGCCGGGCTGCGGGCGATGGCCAGCCAGAGCCGGTCGGGCCACAGCGTTCGGTCGGTGCCGATCGGGCCGGTCGCCAAGAACACCGCCGCGGGCAGCTCCAGCTCGCGCAGCACCGGCATCGCGTGGGTCGCCAGGTTGCGGGTGCCGTCGTCGAAGGTGATCGCCAGGGCCCGCGGCGGCAGCGTCCCGCCGGCCAGCCGGTCCAGGGCATCCTCGAGGGCGAGCACGTTGAAATGCGCGCGCACGTACCGCAATTGGCGGCGAAACAGCGCGGCGCCCGACACGTGCCAGCAGGGCGGCAACGGCGGTCGGTCTTCCACCCCGTGGAACATCAGGATGGCGAGTGCGTCGCGGTGTCGCCGCCGGCCCAGCGCGTCGACCCCGGCGGCGCACAGCAATGCGGCCGCCGCGTTCTTGACGGTCGCGCGCGTCGCGATGGCTCTCAAGCGTGCCCTCGGGGCCGAAACCCTAGCGGCGCAGCCATGATTCGCGTCGCACCCGCCACAGGATCACCCCGGCGCCGACGACGGCCACCGCCAGCCAGCCCGCGCCGAACCACCACAGCCAGTCCAGGTCGGAGTGATGCCCGGCGCCCGCGGCGGACGCACCGGCGGCCAGCGGCGGATGGTCGACGGTGACCGGATCCTGCCCGGGCACCGACACCACCGCGACGCCGTTGAGCCGCTGCCAGTGCTTGTCGGTGTCGCTCTTGAGCCACCGGATCAGCTCGTCGAGCTGCCCGGCCGCGCCGTTGGACGTCGCGATCAGCAGCGACCTGCCGTGGTGGAAAACCATTTGCAGAGAAGCGAATCGCAGCACCGGGTCCAAGGTGAGCTTGGTGGGCTTGTCGCCGGAGTTGACGGCGTTGACGGTGATCGGGCCGCTGGGCCCGGCGGCCACCGGCAGCGTCACGTCGGACTGGTTCCACCCGTCGGCCGAGATCAGCAGCGCCGGATTCGACGAGTCGATCGCTTGTTTGACGGTGGTGACGGTGGTGTCGATCGGTATCGCGCTGATCCGCTGCAGGCCCACCAGGAGATCGAGCGCGCGCACCGTGTCGACGAACGAGTGCTCGGCGATGCCGACCTGCAGGCGGGGCAACAGCGATTGGGGCATCGACTGGAACCCGTCCGGCACCGGCGGCGCGGCCGGGCTGCTCTGGATGACGCTGTCGCCGTTGATGTTCAGCGTCAGCAGTTGGTTGCCGGGGCCGGCGGTGTAGAAGTCTCCGCAATGCCCGACGTTGCTCGCGACGTCGAGAACCAGGTCCAGGCTGGTGTAGCGCTGCAGCAGCCGATCGGGCACGTCGACCCAGCGGTCGATGGTGCCGTGGCCGTCGGTCGGCCAGTGGTCGATGGTCTCCCGGCCGACCGTGACGGCGATCTGGCCGGCGATGTTGCTCGGCGTCGGCGTGTACGAACCCTGCAGATGCACCCGCACCGAATGCACGGATCTGCCGAAGCGGGTCTGGTCCAGCCCGATCGAGACCCGGGGCTGCAGCGACGTCGCGTTGACGACCGACTGGCCCAGTTCGCGCAAAGTGGCGCTGTCCGAAGGCAATTGGGGCTTGGGCTTGGGTGATTCCACCGCGACCTTGGACGCCAGGGCCATATCCGACAGGTCGCTGAACAGCAGGGCGGTGTCCGATTCGTCGGTGCGGTTCAGCGGCCCCGAGACCAGCAACCACGGCACCCCGGCGGAGCCCTGCAACGAAAGCCCGTTGTCCGGGCCCTCTTTGATGACGACCTGGCGTTCCAGCGATTGCGGCGGCGCCGGCGGAGCCGCCTGCCCTTCCTGCAATGGGACCACCACGATGTCGGGAGCCTGCTTGCCGTAGTGCGCGGCGGCGGCGGTGGCCAGCTGAATCGCCGTGTCGGACTCCGCCGTCGACGGCGATTGCGGCAGATAGATGGTCAGCTTGCGCAGCACCGGCGGCAGGAAGTGGGACACCGTGGTGGGCGGCAGCTCGGTGCCGGTGTAGTTGACGGTCCCGTTGACCAGCCGCAGCGGGCTCTCCGGGTACAGGCAGTAGCCGTCCAACGGCACCAGGTAGGCCCGCAACGTCACGTTCAGCCAATTGCCGGTCACCTCGGCCCCGTTCAGCGGGACGACCAGCGGCGCCTGGTCGGTGGTGGGCAGGTTCAGCCTGGCGATGGTGCGCTCCCCCTGGGTGACGGTGAGCAACCCGGACCGCAGGTTGATCGGCAGTTCCACCGTCGCGTTCAGCGCGGTCGGGGTCAGCCCGTGCAGCACCGGCAGCGACAACTGCTGGGTGCTGGTCAGCCCCCAGAATTCCAGGGTGGACGACGACCCGAGGTCGGGCATCGACAGCGTCGTGGTGGTGGTGGTCGTGCTCGCCGTCGAGTCCGAGGGGGCGCTCGGATCGGCGGGCGCGGCCCAGGATTCCGGGACACTGTTCACCAAGAATCCGACGACACCGGCCAGTGCGATTACCCGGCCGAGGGATTTCCGCAACTTCACCGGAACAGTATGCATTGTTGAAAGCGCTTCAACCCCAATAACGGAAATGCGATCGTGACGACCGAAGCGGCACCCGGGCAACGGCTCTCGCCGAAGGCTATTCGCCTTCCGGTTCCGCGCCGGGGTTGGCTGTGGCGTGGCGCATTCCCTCGCGGCGCAGGAATTGCTCGAAATACGGCAGCGATGCCTGCGAGACGATGCCGGGCAGCAGCAGGCTCCAGATCTGGTGCAACCGCGCGGTGGGGTCGCCGATGATGTCACCGATTCGGCCGTGACCGGAAATGGTGCTCGCTATCAACCGGGCCCCGAATATGGTGCCCATCAGCGACGCGCTCAGCACGTCGGGGTCGATGTCGTCGCGCAGGTCGCCTTCCTTGATCGCCCGCCGCGCCTCCTGCGCCGTTTCCAGCACCAAATTCGCGTAGAAGCGCGATGCCGCACCGTTGAATCCGCTTAGCGCGGTGGCCAATTGCGCTGCGGCGCGCACCATTTTGTCCGACCGCAAAACCTCGACGATGGTGAAGGTGCCGTGCACCAGGTTTTCCAGCCCCGGCGACGATGACCCGCACACGTTGCGGAACGCACTGAGCAGCCGGTCGGAGCCCTCCTCGATGATGTTGGACGCCAACGATTCTTTGGAATCGAAGTGGTGATACAGGGCGCCCTTGGTCATGCCGGTCCGCTCGATGATGGTGCTCCACCCGGCCGCGGCGTAACCGACCTCGCCGAAGACTTCGATCGCCGAGTCCAGGATCTTCTGCCGGGTGGCCTCAGACCGAACTTGGCGGGCCATCGCCCCCGCACCCCCGCAGGCTCGTCGGATGTGCAGACCGCGCGTCGGCCCGGCTGCTAGGACTCGTCATCATCGGTTGCACTGGTGTTGATCGCGAGGGCAGCACGCCTGCGCAGGAACTGTTGAAAGTACTCGGTGCGGTCCGGCTGCAGGATCCCGGTGAGCAGCAGCGACCAGCACTTCTCCAGATCACGCAGGAACCGTTCCGGGTCGTCCAGGTTGCTGGTCTTGCGCAGCCCCATGTGCAGCGACACCATCAACCGGCCGATGTCCTGCGGATCGCAGTGCTCGTTGATGTCGCCCTCGCCCTTGGCCTGCTCGGCCACCCGGGCCAGGGCCTTGATCCACCGGTCGAACAGCTTCTCCTGCAACCCGTCGGACAGCCCGACCGACTCCATCAGGTTGAGCCCGGACCGGACCAGGTCCGTCTTGATGTCCTTGACGGCGATCAGATAGGAGAAGTCGATCAGCGTCTCCAGGCCGGAGAGCCCGCGGGTCAGCAGGTCCTGCACGGCGACGGCGCCGCTGGCGGTCTGGCTCTCGATGATCGCGACCGCTAGCGCGTGCTTCGACTTGAAGTGGAAGTACATCGCGCCCTTGGTCAGCTCGGCCTCGGCGAGGATGTCGTCGAGGCCGACGTCGTGGTAGGGCCGCCGGGCGAACTGGTGCGATGCGGCCCGCAGGATCTGTTGCCGGGTCGCATCCGCTCGTCCGTCGGTCGAATGGGTGGTCATCGTGTTCGAAAGCTCGGCTCCCCTGTGGGGGCGGTGATGAGGCACGCGTTCCTGCCGGGCCCGGCGCCGCGGGCCGTGGCGCCGGCCGTCGCGTTGACGACGCCGTTGCTCGAGCAGGGCACAAGTACCTCGGTTCTTTTAGGGGATCGGAGCGAACACGGATTCGCGTCGCTCGAGACATTTAGCCCACCACAGAGGTTAGCAGTCATACGGCTGTCCTGGTTGACGCGCTCTTAAATACCTGCGGTCTAGGTCACACCGTGTTGTCAAACTATTAGTATGTTTTGTACGCTATTGTGTGATGGTCAGTTTGCAGACGGGCTAAACAACGTCTCGGTCGTCTTTTCCGCGTAAGGGGAAACACATGTCGTTCGTCACGGCGAACCGCTGATCACCGGTCCCGCAGGGGCCACAGACCTCGGCTGACCAGGACTTTTCCGCTGCATCGACGGTGTGGGGCGGTGCCGGCGCCGCCGCCGCGGTCCTGCGCAGGGCCGGGAGCTGACGTGATCGACTTCGGAGCGCTTCCCCCGGAGGTCAACTCCGCGAGAATGTATGCCGGGCCCGGCCCGCTGTCCCTGACGGCCGCCGCCGTGGCCTGGGACGCGTTGGCCGCCGAGCTGCACGCCGCGGCCAGTTGCTACCGCTCGGTGATCGCCGGGCTGACCACCGGACGCTGGCTGGGGCCGTCGTCGCTGGCGATGGCCTCCGCGTTCGCGCCGTACATGGCCTGGATGGCCGGCGCCGCCGGTCGGGCCGCCGAGACGGCCGGTCAGGCCCGGCTCGCCGTCGAGGTCTTCGAGGCCGCCTTCGCGATGACGGTCCCGCCGCCGGCGGTCGCCGCCAACCGGGTCCAGCTCGCGACGTTGATCGCGACCAACTTCTTCGGCCAGAACGCCGCGGCGATCGCCGCCACCGAAGCCGAATACGCCGAGATGTGGGCGCAGGACGCCGCCGCGATGTACGAATACGCCGCCGGCTCGGCGGCCGCCTGCTCGGTCACGCCGTTCACCCCGCCGCCCGACACCACCGACGAGGCCGGCGTCGCCCGCCAGGCCGCGGTGGTCGGGCAGGTCACCACCCAGGCCGAACTCAACCACACGGTGTCCAAGATCCCCGCCACCCTGCAGGGGCTTTCCTCACCGATGACCGCCGGGCTGGACACGGTCACGGACACCGGCAGCGGGGCCGCCGGGGGCGCCGCGGCCGGGGCGGCCAACTCGACCACGTCGTCGATCATGACGGGCCTGGCTTCGGGCATACCCGGCGCCATTCCCAGCGCCTTCTCGGCCGCGGCCACGCCCCTGTACGGAATGTCGTCCATCCTCGGCATCGCCCAGACCGCCCAGGGCCTGGCCAAGGCCGCCGGCGACGGTGTGGCGGCCGCGGCGTCCGGGGTCGCGAGTGCGGCCAGCTCCGGGGCCGGGGCACTCGGATCGCTGGGCTCCGGCGTGCTCGGCACCCTCGGTAAAGCGGCCGCCTTGGGACCGTTGGCGGTGCCGGCGAGCTGGACGAGCGTGATCCCGGCCGCCCACAGCGCCGTCTCCGCGCTGCCGACGATCAACCTCGCCGGCGCGAACGTGCCGCCCAGCGTCATGGGCTCGCTGCCGCGGCTGGCCGCCGCATCGGGCAAGACGCTCGGCCCGCGCTACGGCGTCATCCCGACCGTGATGACCCGCCCACCGTCCGCCGGATACGCCTGAGCCCCGCCGGGAAGAAGGAGCGGTACGTGAAGTACACACCCACCAAGGTCGCCGGGGTGACGATCATCGACCTCGAACTCCGTCGCGACCATCGCGGCTTTACCTGGCGGTCGTTCTGCGCCCGCGACTTCGCCGCTCATGGGCTCAATCTCGATGTGGCGCAGACGAATATCGTCTTCAACTACACCCGCGGCACGGTGCGGGGGCTGCACCGCACGGTGCCGCCGCACGCCGAGGCCACGCTGCTGCGCTGCACCCGTGGCGCCATCGTCGCCGCCGCGGTGGACGTCCGCCCCGACTCGCTGACCTACGGCGACCACGTGATGATCGAGCTCACCGCCGACGACCACCGGACGTTGTTCCTGCCGCCCTACGTCGCCCACGGCTTCCAGACGCTGGTCGACGACACCGAGGTCACCTACCACACCAGTGGGCGGCACGCGGCGGCCGAAGAGCAGGGATTGCGCTGGGACGACCCGGAATTCGGAGTCACCTGGCCGATACCGGTCACGGTCATCTCCGAGCAGGACGCGAGCTGGCCCTCAGCCCAGACCAGATTGGCACCAATGGAACAGGTGGCACCATGCCTCAGTCGGTGATGATCCGTAACACGGTGGACGCCATGCCCGCTCGGTGGTCGCCGAAGCACCGGCCGGCGGCCCTCACCGCCGTGGCGCGCGACGGAACCGGTGCCCGGCCGCCGGCACCGCCGTACGGCGGTGGCAGGACCACTATTCGCAGGGCCTGCGGGTCACCGACTCGGTGATCGTATTCGTCTCGGTGCTGCTCGCGCAGTACGTCCGATTCGGGGAGGTCGCGAACACCTCCGGCTACTCCGACCCGGTCATGACACTGTTCTCCGTGCTGTTCGCGCTGCTCTGGCTGTCGGCCCTGGCGGTGTTCCAGACCCGCTCGACGCGAATCATCGGTTCGGGAATCGACGAATACCGCCGGATCGGCAGTGCGTCGTTCTGGACGTTCGGCATCATCGCGATGGTCACCCTGTTGGCCAAAGTGGATCTGGCCCGCGGCTACCTGGCGATCGCCCTACCCGTCGGCACCCTGGGCCTGCTGGCCAGCCGCAGCCTGTGGCGCCAGCACATCTCCCGTCAGCGTGCCCACGGGCATTGCCAGTCAACGGTTTTCGCCATCGGCGACCGCCAGGCCGTCACCCACCTGGCGCACGAACTGGTCCGCGACCCGCGCAACGGCTGCACCGTGGTCGGCGTCTGCATCCCCGGATACGGCCCGCCCCGCGGCGAGATCCTGACCGTCGCCGGGCACGAGGTCCCGATTCTCGGTGACGAAACCGACGCGGTGGCCGCGATCTGCAGCACCGGCGCGGACACCGTCGCGGTCACCCGCACCGAGCATTTCGGTGTCCACGGAATCCGGGAGCTGATGTGGCAGCTGGAGACCATGGACGTCGACCTGGTGGTGTCGCCCGGGGTGATGGACGTCGCCGAAGCGCGATTGACCCTGCGCCTCACCGCCGGGCTGCCCCTGCTGCACGTCGAAAAGCCGCAATACGAAGGGACGCAACGCTTCCAGAAGCAGGCCTTCGACATGGTGTTCTCGCTGGCCGCGCTGATCGCGGCGGCGCCGGTGATGCTCGCGGCCGCCCTCGCCATCAAGCTGACCAGCAAGGGCCCCGTCTTCTACCCGTCCGAGCGGATCGGCCTCGACGGAAAGCCGTTCACCATGCTGAAGTTTCGGACCATGACCGACGGCGCCGACACCCAGCTCGAGCAGCTGCTGTCGGTGAACGAGGGCGCCGGGGTGCTGTTCAAGATGCGCCAGGACCCGCGGGTCACCCCGGTCGGCAGGATCCTGCGCAGGTTCAGCATCGACGAGCTGCCCCAGTTCATCAACGTGATCAAAGGGGACATGAGCGTGGTCGGGCCGCGGCCCCCGCTGCGGCGGGAGGTCGAAAGCTACGACGGCGACGTGAAGCGGCGGCTGCTGGTGAAGCCGGGCGTGAGCGGACTGTGGCAGGTGAGCGGCCGCTCCGACCTGTCCTGGGAAGAATCGGTGCGGCTGGACCTGTCCTACGTCGACAACTGGTCCATGGCGGGCGATCTCATGATCATCGCCAAGACCGTCAAAGCCGTCTTGACGAGCCACGGCGCCTATTAAACTCGCCACCCATGAGTGAGCCGACGGCAGCCGCCGCGGTCGTGCCCTCGGTGCCGCTGGCCCGGATGGCCCACGCGTTCTCGGTCCAGTTGATCTGCCGCGCACTGGGGATGCTGGCCTCGGTGGTTTCGGTGGCGATGACCGCACGCTATCTGGGTCCCGGACGCTACGGCCAGCTCACCATCGCGGTGGCGTTCGTCGCCATGTGGACCAGCTTCGCCGATCTGGGCATCGCCACCGTGATCGTGCGACGGGTGACCTCCGGCCGCGGCGATTTGGAGCGCCTGGTGCGCATCAACAGCGGCCTGGCCCTGCTGTACTGCGTTCCGCTCGCGGCGCTGGCGGCAGGGTCGGGGTTGCTGATCTATCACGACACCGAGGTGCGGGTGATGCTGGTCGTGCTGTCGGGTGGACTGCTGCTGCAGACCATGACGACGCGATTCGAGCCGGTTTTCCTTGCCACCGTCCGGTTCTCGGCGGTGGCAATCTCCGACGTCACCGCCCGGGTGGGCACCCTGGCCATGGTCGCCTGCCTGGTCGCGGCGCACGCCAACGTGATCTGGTTCGCCGTCGCCCAGCTGATCCCGCCCGCCGTGCAGCTGCTGATCCAGGGCGCGGCCGCGATGCGGCACATCTCGGTGCGGCCGCTGTTCGCCCCGCGAGAGGCCGCCGATTTATTGCGGGAAAGCTTGCCGCTGATCGGTTTTCTGATCGTCGGGCTGCTGTACTGCCGTGCCGACGGCGTGATCCTGTCCCTGCTGAGCACCCACTCCGAGGTGGGCGTCTACGGCCTGGCCCTGACAATCGCGTTCAACACGATCGTGGTCTCGCTGATCTTCCACAAGTCGACGTTGTCGACGGCCACCGAGCTGTTCGCGCGGGACGTCGCCGCATTCGCCGGCTTCCTGCGCCGCAGCGTGGAATTGATGTCCTTCGTGGCGGTCCCGGTCGCCGTGGTCGGCGCGCTGCTCGCCGGGCCGCTGATCGGATTGTTCGGCAAGAGCGCGTTCATCGAGCGCGGCACGCCCACGCTGGCGTTGCTGTTCGTCGCGGCGGCCCTGCGGTTCGTCGGCGGCACGCTGGGCCAGGGCCTGGTGGCCTCGCATCACCAACGGGTGCTGCTGTGGTTGACGGTCGCGACCCTGGCGCTCAACGTCGGGCTCAACCTCGCCCTGGCGGGGCGGTACGGCGCCGTCGGTCCGGGCGTGGCGCTGGTGTGCACGGAGTTGTTCAACATGGCCGTCTCCACCTGGTGGCTGCGCCGCCACTGCGGCTACCGCACCCCGGTCGCGTTCGTGCTGCGGCTGCTGGTTCCCACCGGCGCGAGTGTCGTTGTGGCGCTGCTGCTTTCGGGCCACCATGTGATCCTGGTGCTGACCGCGGCGGCCGTGGCCTACCTGACCACCAGCGCGGTGTTCGGCCCCATCACCTGGTCCAGCCTGGCCTCGTTGCGGGCCTCGTTGCGTGAGAAGCAGCCGGCGGCATGACGTCGAAGGCAGACCGGGCATACCTGAAGCGCCCGGCCGGCGGTGCCATCGCGCTGCCGGCCGAGCGGCCGCTGGCGCTGTTGGTCGTCACCGACGGCGACCGCGACCGCACCAATACGTGCCTGGCCAGCGTCGCCGAGCACCTGCCCGACCTGCCCGTGTACGCCTACGGCGCCGAGGTGGCGACGAAATACCCTGGAGTGCACTGGGTTTCGGGTCCGCTGGACGTCTGCCCTGCCGTCGCCTTCAACGTGCTGGCCGAGCACGCACCGCCCGACGCCGACCTGTTGCTGCTGCCCGCCGACACCCGGCTGCTGGGGCCGCTGACCCGGACCCGGGAGCTGCTGCGCCGGCCCGGGGTGGCGGCCGTGTCGCCGATGGCTCCCGAGGCGAGCGCGCCCCGTCGCACGCCGGGGAACCTCGTGACGCGACGCTCGCCGTGCCTGGCGATCAACCGCGCCGCCTGGAACGCCCTCGGCGCCTTCGACGAAGAGTTCTTCGGTTACGGCGAGGCGGCCGACTGGCAGGCCCGGGCCCACGCGGCGGGCTGGCGTGTCCTGACGGTCGACGAACGCGGCGTCGAGCACACGGCGACCGGGCCGCAACGCCTCACCGACGCGGCGCACCGGCGCAATCGTGACCTGGCGCGCGCCAACGCCGCCCTCCTGCTCGAGCATCGGCGCGGCGTGCACCGCGCGGATGCGTACCTGGCCGGGGCCGCCGCGTGGGGGCGACTGCGGCGGCCGAACCGCCGGCGCACCGAGCTGCCGTCGGTCGTGATCACCACCAACCGCCTGGTCTACGGCGGAGCCGAGCGGCAAAAAGCGCTTCTGGCAACCGAATTGGACCGGCGCGGCTACCCGGTCACCATCGTCTGCGTGCAGCGGTTCGGCCCGCTGATCGCCGAAATCCCGGACACGGTGCGGGTGATCCGCCAGCCGTGGTGGGCGCCGATCATCGACCTCGCCGACGGCCCGGCGGTGCTGATCTCCGGCGACACCAACACCGAGGTGGGGTTCGCCACGCTGTGGCGGGCCGCCGGCCGCGGCCGGCGCTGGATGGTCGCCCCGCATGTTCCGCCGGAGCCGGACCGGCTTATCTACTCGCGGCCACTGATCGCCGCGATGCGCAGGGCGGACGGTTTCATCGTGCTGGCGCAACGGCATTGGGACATGCTGCTCGACCAGCATCGGCTGCGGGGGCGCCACTTCATCGCGCCCAACGGGGTGGTCGTCACCGGCGACCCGGCCCCGCGGCGGCGCGCCGACGGTGCGCCGCTGCACCTGGTCATGCTGTCGCGCATCGTCGAGCACAAGAACCCGCATCTGCTGATCGAGGCCTTGCACGGGCTGGCCGAAATGCCTTGGCGGCTCTCGATTTTCGGTGACGGTCCGGACCGGCAGCGGCTGGAGGCGGGCACGCCGGCGGCGCTGCGCGATCGGGTGCGCTGGCATGGCTGGTCGGCCGGCCCCGGCCCGGCACTGGCCGACGCCGACCTGCTGTGTGTGCCCAGCCGCTCCGAAGCGTTCCCGCTGGTGATCGTGGAGGCGATGGCGCGCGGCGTGCCCGTTGCCGCGTCGGCGATCTGCGCCGTCCCGGAAATGCTGGATTTCGGGCGGGCCGGATTCCTCGTCGAGCCGGTGACCGTGTCCGGGTGGCGCGAATGTCTGGCCCGGATCATGGCCGACCCGGACGCGCTGCCGGCGGTGGGACGCCGCGGCCAGCAGCGCATGCGCAAGCACTACACGGTGCAGGCCATGGCCGATGCCTACCTGGACGCGATCGGAGCCGTGCTGTGAATTCCCCTCGGGTGCTGTGGCTTTCGCCGTGGACGCGGCCGGCGGTGCGGGTGCAGGCCGAGGCGCTGCAGCGGCACGGCGCCGAGGTCCTACTGGTCACCTCCGATCAGCACCCGGAGTCCGACGCCGCGCGCGACTACGAGCTGGTGCTCGACCCGCGATTCCGCACGGCCGCCACCTGGCTGCCCACCCTGCGCGCCTGGCGCCGCGTCCGGCGGTTCCGGCCGGACGTGGTGCTCGCCGAGCTGGTCCGCGATCCCCGCTGGATCGCGCTGGCCGGGTGGGCCCCGCGCATCCAGGTGGTGCACGACGACCGGCCGCACGACCCCGACGAACTGACACCGGCCTACGAACGGGCCGTGTTCGACCGCTGGGGCGCACGATCGGCCGCCACCATCGCCTACAGCGACTATGTGGCGGCGGCCATCTCGGCGCGCCGCGACGTCGCCGGCACCCCGGTGCACGTGGTGCCGCTGGCCAGCGACCTCGACCTGGACCGGGTTCCGCCGTTCGTCGGTCCCGAGGGGCGCCGGGATTTCGTCATGTTCGGCCGGCTCAACCCCTACAAGAACGTCGACGTGGTGCTCGGGGCCTGGCAACGGCACGTGGTCGGCGGCGGCTGGCGCGGCGACAACCTGGTGCTGATCGGCGACGGGCCGCTCGACGTGAAAACCCTGCCCAAACACACCCGCTGGCGCAACGGCAGCTTCCGCTACGCCGACGTGATCCCCACCCTGGCCGCCGCCAAGGGATCGATCGCCCATTACCGGCGCGCCTCGCAAAGCGGTGTGCAATCGCTGTCCATGCAGCTGGGCGTCATGCCGATCGTGTCGACCGCCGGCGCGTTGCCCGAGTATCAACCGCCGGGCTGCGCCCCCATCGGCATCGACGACGTCGCCGGGCTCGCGGCCGCCTTCGACCTGCTGGCCGATCCGGTCACCGCCGCGCGGCACGGTGCCGAGGCCGCACGCCACTACCAGCGCCGGTGCGCGGTCGACCTTGTCGCGGAACGCATTTTGGACGTGGTCGCCGAGGTGCTGGCGCGGCGAGGATGACCGGATGCTCAGGCCAGTCCGCGCCAGAACGTCTCCAGCCAGCCGGTGAGTTCGCGGGCCCGGCCCAGCGCATCGGCGGGAGCCGACCGGGACCGGGTGGCCACGATGGCCGCCGGGAGCTCGGTGGTCTCGCGCACCACCGTGGCCAGCCCGGCGGTGGCCAACTTCTCGGCGAACGGCAGCTGATGATCGTCGACGTGCTCGCCGCGCGACGAACGGCGCGGCACCATCACCGGATGCTTGCCCTGCTCGATGCACAGCAGCGTCGATCCGGCGCCGGCGTGGGTGACCGCGACCGAGGCGCGCCGGATCTGCTCGCAGACGTCGCCGAAGGACAAGAAGCGCTCGAACCGGGCGTGGCGCGGCTCGAACCGGCACGTCCCGAGCTGCACGAAGAACTCCTCGCCCACCGCGTCCGTGCGCGCCAGCTCGTCGACCGCGCGCGCCAACCGGTCGAACGGATGCACCTCCATGCCCATGATCACGAAGATCACACGATCCTCCCGTGGTATTCGGCGGCCGGGATCCTCTCAGCCAGCTCGGGCCACTGCACCAGAAGGTGGGAGGCGAACGGCTTGACCATCCGCGCGGTCAGCGACAGCTCGGTGATGCGGGTGACGGACTCGACGAACACGGCGGGGATCCGCAGCAGCCAGGCCAGCCAGATAAAGGGCGCCGCCACACCGGAACCGGTGGTCAGGATCATGGCCGGCCGGTGGCGGGTTAACAGCCGCAACGCGAGCACCAGGTTGCGCAGCAGGTTGGGAACGCTACGGACGGTCGGGTGCGCCGCCCAGTAGACCTCCGGCTCGTCGCGCAGCAGATAACGGGCGTCGGCGGTCGCGAAACTCACCCAGAACCGATCCTTGTCCTGCCAGAACTCCCGCAGGCAGAACATCTCGTAGATGTGCCCGCCCGACGAGGCGATCAGCAGCAGCCGGCCCATGTCTCCCCTCACCTGAGGCGCTCGCGCCGGCCCGCCGGCTGCGCCGCGACGATCCGATGCCACCGCGCGGCCGGCGGGGCCGAGATCGCCTTGAAAAGACTAACTCCCGCGCCCGCCCACGTTCGGGGATTACCGACGACGAAGAGATCGACCGGATTTCGCGTTGACGATCCGCCCGCGGTGCTAACGTCCACGGTGTTGGCGGGCCGTACCCGTTGCCGATGCGGCAGTGGAAGCGAGTGAAGGCGCGAAGCATGATTCGAACGGCCGTGGTCGGCCTGGGAAAAATGGGTCTTTCGCACCTGGCGATCCTGCGCACCCACCCGGACCTCGACGTGGTCGGGGTGTGTGACTCCGCGGGCTATCTGCGCGACATCCTCGGCAAGTACACGGGTCTGGACTGCTACGACGACCTCGACCGGATGCTGACGCACACGCGGGCCCAGGCGGTTGTCGTGGCCGTGCCGTCGCGGCTGCACGCACCGATGGTCGAAAAGGCCCTTGCCCGAGGGTTACACGTCTTCTGCGAGAAACCGTTCGTGCTCGATGTCCGCGACGGCGAGCGCCTGGTGACGTTGGCGGAGACCAATCGGCTCGTCACCCAGGTCGGCTACCACTGCCGCTTCATCGGCGCCTTCCGGGAGGCGGCACGCATCGTCGCGTCCGGCGGGCTCGGGCAGGTGCACCACGTGCGCGCCGAGGCTTACGGGCCCGTCGTGCTACGCCCGAAGGGCAGCACCTGGCGCGGCGTGAAGGAGGAAGGCGGCGGTGCCCTCTACGACTATGCCTGCCACGCCATCGATTTGATGAACTTCATCGCCGGTGTGCCGCATTCGGTCGACGGGGTGGTGCGGCACAGCGTCTTCTCCCGCGACGTCGACGACGAGGTCTACTGCACGCTGCGCTACGACAACGGCGCCAGCGGCCAGTTGTGCGTCAACTGGAGCGACGAGAGCTTCCGCAAGATGTCGACGAAGATCTCGGTGTGGGGAACCAACGGCCGCCTCGTCGCCGATCGCCAGGAGTGCCAGATCTACCTTCGCGAAACGCACCCCGGGCTCCCCGAGTTGGGGCCGGGCTGGACGATCCGCTACACCACCGAGCTCACCGACGAGGTCTGGTATTACCTTCGGGGCGAAGAGTATTCGGCGCAGCTCGACTATTTCGCGCAGAGCGTCAAGAACAACCGCCGCGACGGCGAGAACACGTTCCGCTCCGCGCTCGACGTCGACCGTGTCGTTGCGATGATCACCGGCGCCGCCCTGGCCGGGCGCCCCGTGTCGCCGGCCCTCCCCGCGGTCAACGGGTCGCCGCGCGGCGCGTTTCGGCGCGAGATCGCCGCGCGCATCAAAAAACTCGCGGCCATGAGGGCGTCGTGAGCATGGACCGGGTGCTGTTCGGAGACAACCAGTTCTTCGGGGTCAACCACATGTCCGAGGAGAAGGCGCGCGCCCAGGCGATCCGGTTCCAGCACCTCGGGCCGGTGCTGGACACGCTCGACGCCGCCTACCGGGAAGGCATCCGCACCTTCGTCTGCACCACCCACGACCGGGTCGGCGAGATCTGCGATCACTTCCGCGCCAACCGTTCCCGCTACCCCGATTACGTCTTCTACCCGTGCATGCCGTATGCGCACAAGTACGCCAACGCCGTGACCGAGTTCGGCATGCTCGATGCGCTGCGCCGGTTCCTGCCCGACGACGGGGCGGTCCGGTCGATGTTCAAGGGCGGTGTCGCCCTCGCCGGCAAGGACATCGAGCCGATCATGCAGCTGTTGGTGGACGCCGAGATGAAGATGTTCGCCGGGTTGTCCACGCCGGTCATCTTCATCCAGAACGTGGTCACCGACTTGCTGCTCGGGCTCGGCATGCACGACGCGTTCCGCTTCTTCTCCGACCACGTCCGGCTCAAGTACGGCGCCGAGCCGGGCTTCATCACGATGAACCTGCCGCGGCTGCTCGACGCCCTGGACGGGCAAGGGATCGAAAACCCGATCGTGTGCGCCAATTTCAACAAGATCGGCTTCCGGATGTGCGGCGGAATCGAGCTGTACGAGAAGACGATCCGCGAGCGCCGCTGCCGGCTGATCGCGATGTCCGTGCTGGCGTCCGGCGCGATCGAGCCGCGTGCGGCCATCGAGTACGTCTGCCGCCAGCCGCAGATCCAGTCGATCGTGTTCGGCGCGTCCAGCGGGGCGAACATCCGGCAGACGAAGTCGCTGATCGACGAGTTCTGGCCGGTGTCGGCCCGATCGACGAATTGACCGCCCCTTAGCCCGGGTAGGCGCGCGAGGCCGCAAGATGCTCGGCCAGCCGGACGCCGAACGCGATCCCGAGCAGCGTGGGGTTGGCCTGGCTGGACGTCGGCAGCACCGAGGTGGCGGCGACGTAGAGCCCACGCACCCCGTGCACCTGCAGCTGGGGATCCACCACACCGTCTTTCGGCGACGCCGACATCCGGGTGGTTCCGGCCTGGTGGAAACCGGCCCGCCGCCGCATGTAGCCGCGCACCGAGGCCTCGACGTCGTCGGTCAACCACTCCACCCGTCCCGCCCCGTGGCGGCGCAGGTGTTCGTCGATTACACCGATCGCCGTGCGCACGCTGGCGTAGTCGGCGTCGGAGAAATGCATGCGGGTGCGAATCCGCTTCATGCCCAAGCTATCTCGTTCGTCGGACAGTTCGACCCGGCTCTCCCAGTGCGGAAGATGCTCGCCGTGGTACTGCAGCAGGTACCGGTTGTCGGCGCTGCGCACGAAGAAGCCCGGCGCCTTCCTGCCCCGCCGGACGAACCGGGCGTAGCAGAACGCGACCGCGAACCCGATCGAGCCGGGCAGATCCGCCGCAATGTTGCGCAGATGCGCCAGTATCCGCGGCGGGCCGTCCGTCTTGGTGTGCGCCTCGCGGATCGCTGCCGCCAGCAAGAACCGGCCGAGCGGGGAGATCAGCGTCAGATACACCCCGGACAGGATGCCGCTGCCATGACTCGGGTCGCTGATCGGGGGATTCACCAACCATATTGCGGCATTGGACATTCCGGCTTCGCGCAGCAGGCCCGGGTCGAAGGTGAAGCGGCGCCGCACATACACGCCGTCGCCGTCGCGTTCATATCCGTGGATCACCCGGTCGGTGCTGAATTGCACCCGCGCGACCCGTCCTTCGACGTGGGCCATGTACCAGCGGCCCAGGTGTCCGCCCGTGTTGCCCAGCCCGCCGGGGTGATAACGGTCGGAGGCCAGCAGCAGCCGGGTGGCCTCCAAACCGCCGGTCGCGATGACGTAGTCGGTGGCGACCACCTTGCCCTGGGCGCCGGGCAACGTCTTGACCACCAGGTGATCGACGCGGCCGCCGGCCGGCTCGGTCACGATCTCGGTGCAGGTGAGTCCGGTCCACAGCGTCAGTTCGGCGGTGCGCCGCAACGCTTTTCGATAATGCCGGCCGAACCGGGTGGGCAGCGCCCAGCGCTCCAGGTCGGTGCTGCGGACGGCGCCGTCGGGCAGCCCGGCGACCAGGTCCCGGTGCGCGAGTTCGGGGATGTCGCGGGCGTTGAACACCGCCCGGCCGCAGGCCGCCCAGTCGCAGGCCCGCTGCAGGTACGGCTCGACGTCGTCGTATCCGATCGGCCACGGCGCCTGTTCGGTGATAAGCCGGTGCTCGAAGTCGATGCGGTCGAACTTGACGCAGCGCCCACCCCACAGCGCCGAGGTTCCTCCCACCTGCCGGCGCACCGTCAGCCCGCTGCGCGAATGGAAATAGTCGTCGTGCCGCGAATCGAATTCGGCCAGTTGCTGCGCCGCGCGGTCCGGGCGCTGCGCACCGCTTTCGATCAGCACCACCTGCACACCCGAGGCGGCGAGTTCCAACGCGGTCACGATGCCGATCGGGCCGGCCCCGACGACCGCCACGTCGGTGGTGATGGTCATGCCGGGGGTGAAGTCCCGCGCGCCGCGGATCATCCGGCCCGCCCCTCGCGGAATTCGGTGACCAGGGCGAGGAACCGCGCGACGGTCTCGGCGTCCGGGGCAGCGACGGCGGCCGCCGCCTCGGCCACCCGCGGCGGCCGGGTGGTGCTGTAAATGATTGCGCGGCAACCGGTTGCGGTGGCCGACGCGGCGAGGATCAGCCGGGCGAGCGCACCGGGTGCCAGCGGGTCGAGCTGCAGGGCCCGGCGCCAACGTCCCGCCAGCTCGGGGTCGGCCCGCAGGGCCGCGGACAAGGCGGCGTGCGGCCGGCGCAGCACCGCGAACGCGAGATCGGCCGCGCGCGGGGCGGGGTCGAGCAGGTCGCTGCGCAGCTGGCTGATCCCGTGCGGGGCGAATGCGCGGGCGAAGTCGACCTCGAGCCCCTCGTCCTGGGAAACCCCCCAGCCGCGGATTTTGCCCTGCCCGCGGGCGCGCTCGAAGAATTCGCACAGTTGCGCGGCGGCGACCGTGTCCTGGGGCCGGGGAGCATGGACGAAGAGAATGTCGACGTAATCGACCCCGAGGGCCGTCAGACTGCGATCCAGGCTGCGCGCCGCGCCGGCGGCGTCGTACACCCGGGCGGTCGCCGGGGGTTCCTGCTGCCGCTTGACGATGCGGCGCAGCGTGGGTGCCTTTTTCAGCAGTGCGCGCGCCGGCGCCTGGAAGCGGCCGAGCCGGCGAGCCGCGCCGCCGACGTCGATGCCGAACTTGGTGGCGATGGTGACGCTGTCCCGGTCGACGGTGCGCAGGAAGGCCCCGAGCTCCGCCTCCGCCCGCCCCAGCCCGTACATGGGTGCGGTGTCGAAATGGGTGATGCCGCTGTCGAGCGCGGCGCCGAGCACCGCCATCCGGTCCTTGCGCGACGGCGACTGCATCAGCGCGCCGCACCCGAAACCCATTGCGCTGACCGTCAATTGCCCTCCGGCGAGCTCAACCCGCCGCAATGTCGCAGCCCTGGTAGATGCGGCGCAGCTCGGCGTCGATGACGCGCGGGCTGCGGGTGGCCGCGATGTGTTGTTGACCGCGTAACCCGTCCCGCTGCGCCAGCTCCGGGTCGCGCAGGTACCGGCCGATCGCGTCGGCCAGCGCGGGCACGTCGTCGACCGGGACCAGCATGCCCGGGTCGGGGGCGATCTGCGCGGTCCCGCCGACCGGAGTCGCCACGAACGGCCGCGCGCCGGCCAGCGCCTCGGTCAGGATCATCGGCATTCCCTCGGCGAACGACGGCAGCGCCACCACCCGGACCGAGCGGAGCAGCGCACGGACCCGGTCGGGAGGTATCGGGCCCTCGACGGTCAGCCGCTCGGTGGCCGGCGGGATGTAGTCGTCGATGGGACCGATTATCCGGCAACGGCCTTCGATGCCCTCGGCGAGAAGCAGCCGCCAGGCAGCGACCAGCCGGTCCACCCCTTTGCGGCGCCCCACGGTGCCGGCGAACAGCACCACGGGCGGCGTCGAGCCGGCCCCGGGCGCCTCCTCGTCGACCACGATCGGGTTGGGCACCACGGCGGTGCGCACCGTGGGCGCCACCTCCAGCAGCGCGGCGCGCGCCTGCTCCGACAGCAGGATCACCTTGTCCGCATGCCGCAACATGGCGGCCACGAAGCGGGGGCGGCTCCGGGCGAACTCGGGAAAGTCGGAGCCGTGCAGGGTGACGATCACCCGAAACCCCTTGGCACTGGCCAATCTGATCAACGGTCCTTCGCGCAGCCAGGCGCCGCCGTTGGAGACGTGGAAGTGCACGATGGACCCGGCCGCTGACCGGGCCAGTGTGGTCCCCGCCCGCGCGGTGAGCCACAGGTTCTTGACCTGGTTGGGGCCGTTCCACGTCGACAGCACGCGAATCCGGTCGGCGCCGATGTTGTTGTCGTGGATGACCCGGATGACGGACTGCGTGCCGCCGATGCTGTACCTGTCGGGCCCTACGTGTGTCACCGCGATCATCGTGGCCGACCCCGACTAGCTGGAAGTGCCCACGCCGACAGGGGAATTGGAGATGGGGACGGGCGGAGCGCAGCGATCGTCGAGCTGCCTCTCCCGTCGGCGCAGGCCGGCGTAGCCCATCGCCGCCCCCAGCGCCATGCCCAATCCCAGGGCGTCCATCGGCATCTCCGGCAACGGCCACACCGCGGAGATCGCCAGCAGGCCCGCGGCCACCGCCGCCGCGATCTTGGCCGGCCCGGACGTACACCGCAGCGCCAGGATCACCGGCGTGAGCGCGAACAACACGAACGCGGCCATGCCCACCGCCCCGGCCTTGGCCAACCACCACAGGTAGAAGTTGTGCGAATACGCCGGATAGAGGTATCGGTGGAATTCGTCGTCCCCGGTCGGCGGCTGGTACACGTAGCCCAGGCCGTGGCCGAAAAGCGGTGCGCTGGCGATGGTTTCCTTGAGAAGGTTGATCTCGCGCAGTCGTTCCAGCGCCGAATCGTCCACCGCGAGCGCGCTGGACGTCACCCCGCCCAGCACCCGCTGGTTGAATGCGACGTACTGGTCGGCGAGCCACGCCCCGGTCTTCGACCGCTGCAGCAAAAACAGCGACCCGGGCACCGTCACCGCGACCAGGGTCGCGCCGACCGTCGCGGCCACGATCGTCCGCCGCACCGCCGCCCAGCTCAGGCTGCCCAGCAGGGCCACCGCGGCCGCCACTCCCATGGAGATCAGCGTGTTACGGGAGAAGGACAGCAGCGAAATGCTCAGTGCCGGTGGGCCTAACGCCAGATACAGCCTGGGCCGCACCCTGCCGACGATGGGCGCGGCGACGAGTGCGCTCAGCACCGCGGTGGCCGGCGTCTGGGTGGACAGAATGATGCGCATCGCCTGGCCGGCGCCCGTGGTGCCCTCCAGGCTCTCCGCCCGGCCCGCCAACCGGATGGAGTACAACGAACTCACGATCGCCATGCCCGCCGAAAACCACAGAATCGCGATCATCACCCGGATCGACCAGGTGACGTGACCGCTGTAGACGACGAACAACGCGAGCACGAAACCGAGGGCCATTTCCAGCATGGTGGTCGACTCGCGGGTCACCACCAGCGCGGAGTTTCCGACCAGGAACCCGGTGACTGTGGAACACACCGCGGTGACGGCCAGGATCCCGGGCAGCAGGAAATCGGAGGACCGCGGTTTGGCGGCCGGGATCAGATAGCAGATCGCCAGGAAGGCGGCCAGGTGGTAGGCGTAAATGGTCAGCGGGCCAAAGACTTTGCCGACGTGCAACCCTTCGGGCAGGGCCGCGAATGCCCCGAACAGCGTAACCCCAACCATCCCTTCGGGTTTCACCCAATACACCACCACGCAGAACAACGCGGCGGTCAGCAGCACCCCCTCGGTGGTCCGGCGCACCGACAGCACCCCGAATACGAAGCACCCGAACACGAACATCGCCAGCAGGGCGCCGTCCACTGCCAGGCGGTGCCGAGCCCGCAGGTACGGAATCGGAATCACGCCGGCCTGCTGACCTTCGACCGGTAGGCGCGGTCGGCGGCCCGGATGTGCAGCGACTGGCGGGCATCGGTCAGCACGGTGCCGACCACGTGTGCCCCGGCCGCGCGCAGCGCGGTCAACGCGTCCTGCAGTTCGTCGGCGGTGGTGCGCTTGGCCCGGACCACCAGCACCGTGGCCGGGACGGCGCCGGACAGCAGGCCGGTGTCGGCGGTGGCCAGCACCGGCGGCCCGTCGATCACGATCCGGTCGAAGCGCGAGGACAATTCCTGCACCACCCGGTCGACCACTTCCGGCAAATACGCACTGGGAGGCAGACTTTCGCGGCGAGCCGACCGCGACGCCAAGATGAACAGCCGCGAAATCGGCGTCGGCTTCACGACTTCGGCCGCGGCGGCGGGGTTGGCCAGCGCGCTGGCGAGTCCCTCCCCCGATTCGACGCGCAGCAATCCGGCGATCACGTGCCGGCGGCTGTCGCCCTCGACGAGCAGTGCGTCCTCGCCCATCTCGGCAAGCGCGAGCGCCAGGTTCATCGCGGTGGTCGTCGTGCCTTCGCCGCCGAACGGCCCGGTCACCAGCACCTGGCGGGCGTCGGGGCCCATCGCCCTGAGCAGCCGGGTGCGCATGCCGCGCACCGCGTCGTCGAATGCGGTGTCGGTGCCGAACCGCGGTGTCCCGCCCCGCCGTCCGGGCAGCTCGGCCAAAGTGGGCAGGCCCGAAAGCTCTTCCAGCTTCGCGCGGGTGCGCACGGTGCGATCGCCGGCCTCGCGGGTCAACGCCACCGCGATGGCCAGCAGCAGACCGGCGATGAACCCGATCACCATGTTCCTCAGCGGCACCGGCGAAACCGGGACGTTCGGCACCCGGGGCGGCTCGACCATGGTGGCCCGCGCGAGCGGCCACGGCTTGCCCGTCGGCCCCACCGCCGCCGGCGCTTCCGGCGGCTGGCCCGGCGCTGGTGTCGTTTCGGCCACCTCGGGTCGTGGCCCCGCGGTCGCCTGCGCGCCCACCGTGTTCGGGCCGGTATTCGGGGCGATCGTCGGCAGCAGCGCGCTGAACTGATTCGCCATGGCGCCCGCCAGCGCGGCGGCGCGCGCCGGGTCGGTGTCCTTGACGCTGATGGTGAACATCACCGACTTCGGGGTGTATTTCACTTGGGTCTGGCTCAGCAGATCGTCGGCGCTCATCGGAAGCTGGAGCTGACGGATGGCCCGCTCGGCCACGATGTGCCCGCCGGCGATCTGGGCGTAGGACGACAGCCGTTCCTGTGCCGTTTCCGTGCCGCTGTACACCTCGTTGAGGTCGGTGGCACCGGAGAACGAGATGAGTACCGTGGCCGACGACTGGTAGTGCTTGGTCTGCAGTGCCGTGACGAACGCGGCGCCGACGGTACACGCCAGCAGGGCGGTCAGGGCGAGTTTCCAGTGCGCGCCGAGAATCCGGACGAAGGTACGGAAATCCATCGGCTAATAACCTTTCTAAAGCCTTCAGCGCGAAGCGAAGTCTTCGGCTTTCCGGTAGCGGCCGCGCTGCTCCTGCAGATTATGCAGCATCGTCAGGCGGGGTTTGGCGGAATCGGAAGTCCCGCTGCGCGGGTTCACCACGGCTCCGGCGGCGTGTTCGGCCAGGTGGTGCGCCGCCGGGATCAGGCGGTGGAGGCTTCGCGCGCCAGGTTCAGCGTGGCGAGCGGATAGCATCCGTTGCCGTCGCGTCCGTCGCGCGCCAGCCGCATGGGCGGGTAGTTCACCACGTGCTCGGCGCCCGGCTTGTGCTGTTGCCAACCGACCGCCGCGCACAACGTGTAGTGCCCCGGCGCCACGCCCGCCAGGTCGATGTGAACGGTCTCGACAGACGACACCGGGGCGGGTTCCTTGCCCGCGCCGTCCGGTCCCGGCACCAGCGTTTTCAGCGTCACCCGCGCGGGCAGCGTGCGCACCACCGCCCCCGAGAAGTCGACCAGCCGGTAGCCGGGGACCCAGTTCTCGGTGGCGGCCGCGGAACCGTAATTGGTCCACGTGACGTCCAATGTCGCCTTGCCGTCGGCCAACGATTGCGATCCCTGCCGCGCCTCGGCCGAATACCGGTAGCCGGCCACGACGTTGGCCTGCGCCCACAGCAGGTACAGCGCCGGGTCCATCGGGGTGCTCGCATCCACCGCCGGGAAGTTGAAGCTCGACGTCATCGACACGTGGTACTTCATGACGTCGCGCAGGCCCTTTTCGTAGTAGGACCGCGGATCGGTCCCGGCCGGCAGCTGGCACCATTCGGTGATCACCGGTGCCGCGGCCATCCGGTCGCGCAGCGCGCCGACCAGCGGGTCTTTGGTCTGCACGTAGTGCGAGCCGTCCCTTTCCGCCCAGGCCGGCAGCGGGTCCTGCACGCCCAGGCAGTCGGCGCGGATGCCGACCGGGGCGGACAGCCGCTTGGTGATGTCGTCGGCGATCAACTGGCGCACGATCTCCGGGTTGAGCGCCGTCGTCACCAATTGCGTGTGGGGAAAAGCCTTTACGGTCGCCTCGACCAGCTGGCGAATGGAACCGGCGGTGATGTTCTGGTCCCGGAACTGGCTGAAATACCCCAGTTTCGCCACACTTTCGTCGGGCGCCGGACCCGGCGCGCCCAACGAGTCACGCAGATACGAGATGTGGTTCTCGCTGAAATCGCCGTAGCCGGAGAACTCGAACACGCTGAGCCGCTCGTCGCCGTCGTACCGGCGCCCCAACGCGGCCACCAGCTGCCCGAAGGCGTTGAGGTAGTTCTGGTCGTTCCAGTTCGGCACGACCTGCGTCACCCCGGGTGACCACCAATACCGTTGCGCACCGGTGTAATTGGTGGCCGCCGGGCGCATCCAGTCGGGCATCGCGATGTTGGTGTTGTTCGGATAGACGGTGTCGCAACAGGAGTTGTAGGCGACCACCCGCAGGGTCAACCGCATGTTGCGGCTGGCCAGCTTCGCCAGCGCGTCGTCGATCACGCTGAAATCGAATTTGCGGTCGTCGGGAGTGTCGGGCGGCAGGCTGCTCGGATCGGTGGGCTGCAGCTGTCGCCACGGAACACGCAAACTGGCGTCCTGCGACGCCGGCCAGGCCGGGTAGCGACGCTGCGCCGGATTGCCTTGCGGGAAAAGCGGTTGCAACAGATCTTCGTACTGGCCGCGCAGCGGGTTCGGAACGTCCTGCACCGACAACGGGATGGCCGGGCTGACGATCAGCGAAAGCGGACCGAGATCGCCGCGCTGACCGCACCCGTCGAGCAGCAGCGCCAGGCACACTCCGACGACCAGAACGATCTTCCTCGTTCTCGCCGCCGCCGTGGCGCGGGCTGATCCGCGCCCGGCGGCGACGGTTCGCCCTGGTTGCGGAACGGCATCGGCGGGCATTGCTCGCCGAAACGCCGTCTCCATCATGGGGCTGCAACCTCTCTGGCGGCTCGCGGCCGGCGGCCGTCGCGGGTATTCATGCGTGGGATACCAAGGGTGACAACAGGGTAGCGCCCGCGCCCGCGGCGCATGCCCGATTCCGCCCGGCTCTCCGAAAGCTCGTCGTCGGCGCCCCGCCACCGCCGGGCGTCATTTAAGCTGGTGCTCCCCGGGAATCGGACAGGAGATCACCGCAGATGGCGCTGGCACGCTCGGCCAAACGGTGGCTCGCGCCCGCGGCGAAGAGGCTCGCGCCGCGCCGGTTCTGGCGGCGCAAATTCCGCATTCTGGACCGGCTCGGCCGGTCCCGCCCGGACGTGCAGCTGGTGGCGTCGTTGTGCGACCCGCATCGGGTTTCGCTGGACATCGGCGCCGACCTCGGCGAGTTCACGATCGCGATGGCGGCGTCGTCACGCTCGGTGATCGCGTTCGAGCCCCGCCCGGCCCAGGCTCGCGATCTGGCGGCGATGTTCGACGCGGTCGGGGCCGCGGTCCGGGTCGAGGCCGTGGCGCTGTCGGATGAACCGGGAACGATCGCCATGCGGGTGGTCGAGTCGGAGCCGGGCCGCAGCACCATCGACACCGACAACAGCCTGGGCGATTTGACCGGGGACCAGATCCGCGTCATCGACGTGCCGGTCAAGCGGCTCGACGACCTGAATCTCGACGACGTCGGCCTGGTCAAGATCGACGTCGAGGGCCACGAGCTGGCGGTATTGCACGGCGCCGCAGAGACGCTCGCGCGCAACCGGCCGGCGATCGTGGTGGAAGCCGAGGAGCGCCACCACCGCGGCGCCGTCGCCGGGATCACCCGACTGCTGACCGGTCTCGGCTACTCGGGCTACTTCGAGCTGGACGGCGCGCGGCGGCCGATCGCGGAGTTCGACCCGGCGGTGCACCAGGACCCGGCCAACGCCGGCAGCCGGCAGGACGGCTGGACCGGCCGGGGCCCGTACGTGAACAACTTCGTCTTCCTGCCGGACGAACGCTGAGCGGGTCGAGGGGCTAGATCGAGCCCATCGACGACGCCTCGCGGTCGGCGAGAAACGGCATCGGCATCCAGCGCGCGGACAGCAGCGCTTCCATCGCCTCGCCGGGGATCGGGCGCGACAGCAGAAAACCCTGCGCCCGGTGACAGCCGTGCTGCATCAAAGTCAGTGCGGCAGCAGGTGTTTCGACGCCTTCGGCGACCACTTCCAGGCCGAACGCCTCGGCCAGCCCGATGATGGCCCGCACGATCGCCAGGTCCCCGGCGTCGGTGCCCACCTCCCGGACGAACCCGGCGTCGATCTTGAGCATGTCGACGGGAAGCGACTTCAGGTGGGACAGCACGGCGTAGCCGGTGCCGAAGTCGTCGATGGCGATCTGCACACCGACTTCCTTGAGCTCCGACAACGTCTTTCGGGTGGTCTCGGTGTCGTGCACCACCGCGCGCTCGGTGATCTCCAGGCACACCGAGCCCGCGTCGATGCCGAACTCGCCGATCGTGTCGGCGACGGTTTCCACGAAGCCCCGGCTGATCAGCTGGATGGGCGAGACGTTGATGCGCAACATCGCGCCGTGGCCCACGCCGTTGGCCCGCCACCGGCTGAAATCGGCGCAGGCGCTGCGCATCACCCACCCGCCCAGCTCGGCGCCCAGGTTGGTCGATTCGGCGACGCCGATGAACGAGTCCGGCAGCAGCAGCCCCCAGATCGGGTGCCGCCAGCGCACCAGCGCCTCGGCCCCCACGACGGCGCCGGTCCACAGGTCGACCTCGGGCAGGTAGTGCAGCAGCAGGCCCTCGCTTTCGATGTCGCCCTGCAAGTGCAGCTCGATGTCGTTGCGGAAGGCCCGCTTCAGCGACATGTCATCGGTGGACACCGCGGTCTGGTTGCCGCCGGCCCGCTTGGCGGTCAGCACCGCCTCGTCGGCCCGCCGCAGCAGGTCGGTGCAGTTGTCCGCTCCGGGTGTGCCCACCGCCAGCCCGATGCTGACGGTCCGGCTGATCACGTGCCCACCGATGGTCAGCCGGTCGCACAGCAGCGTCGACAGCCGGCGGGCGAACGCCTCGGCGGCCTCGGACGCCATCGGCTGGTGCGGGATGACCACGAACTCGTCGCCGCCCAGCCGGGCGATCATGCTCTGCTCGCCCGCGCATTCCTCGATGCGCTGCGCGAACACCCGGATGAACCAGTCTCCCGCGGTGTGGCCGAGGTAGTCGTTGATCGGCTTCAGCCGGTCCAGGTCGAGATAGAACACCGCCACCGGCCCGGGGTTTCCGGCCGCCAGCCGTTCGGTCAGATGCGCGACCAGTGCCCGCCGGTTGTACACACCGGTCAGGTCGTCGTGCTCGGCGAGGTAGCGAAGCCGTTCCTCGGCGGCGATGCGGGCCTGCAGCTGCGCGAACAGCGCGGCGACCGCCTCGAGGGTGTTGATCTCCTCCGGCTTCCACCTGCGGGCGCCGAACTTGACGAAGCCGAGCACACCGGTGGTGGCGTCGCCGGACACCAGCGGTGCGGCGGCCACCGAGGGCGCGCCGGCTGCCTTGTCGCGCTGCAGCCAGCGGCGCAGCCAACCGTCGGCCTGGTCCGGGCTGCTGACCACCGGCCGGCGCTGCCGCTCGCATTGGGCCAGTACCGATTCGACGTCCTCGGATCGCAGCGCGGCCATCGGGCCCGCGGCATCGGTTCGCCGCGGCCACTCGGCCACCGGCACCGGGCCCGCGGCGTCGTGGTGGTGCAGGAAGCTGGCGTCCACATCGAACTGCTCGACGAGCTGCGCGAGCACCGTTTCGCTGACCGAGCGTGCCGTGGACGCCGTGGCCTCCATCAGCGCGGTGGCGACGGAGGTGACCACCAGGTCCAGGCTGCGTGGCACGGAGTCCTCCGATACGGGCGCACATTCCGTCTGGGTGCCGACCCCAGATCACGGGGCCGAAATACGTGCGGAAACGGTATCACGCACCGGCCCGGCGATCGGGATTCTGCGGAAAAAGCCGCGACGGTCAGTGACCGCTTGCCGAGCTCGCGTCGCTCGGGATGTCAAGTGTGGCAATCGGATACAGGCCGGCACCGTCGCGGCCGTCGCGGGCCAGTGCCATGGGCGCGTAGTTGACGACGTGCGAGGCGTCCGGCTTGTGTTGCTGCCAGTCCACCGTGGCGCGCAGCGTGTAGTGGCCGGGCGCCAGGCCGGTCACGTCGACGTGCACCGATTCGGTGGCCGATTCCGGGACCGGTTCCTCGCGTGACGTGCTGGATTCGTCGTGCACCAGCGTCTTGAGGTTGACCGTCGCGGGCAGGCTGCGAACGATCGCCCCGGAGAAGTCCACCAGCTTGTAGCCGGCCACCCAGTGCTCGGTGGCCGCCGCCGCGCCGTAGTTGGTCCACACCACCGAGATGCTGGCCACCTTGCCCTGGATCGACTGCGATCCGGGCTTGGCCTCCACCGAGTACCGGTAACCGGCCGACGTATTGGCCTGCCCCCACAGCAGATACAGCTCGGGGTCCATCGCCGACGTCGCATCCCGGTCCGGGAAGTCGGCGCTCGACGTCATCGAGACGTGGTAGCGGATGACGTCGTGCAGCCCCTTCTCGTAGTACGACCGGGAGTCGGCGCCCTTGGGCGGCCGGCACCACTGACTGATCACCAGTCCCGAACCGAGCCGCTGCTTGATGGCCGCGACGACGGCGTCGTTGGACCGGACGTAGTGAGAGTCGCTGGCCTCGGCCCATTCCGGCAACGGCGACTGCACCCCGAGGCAATCCGCGCGGATCCCGACCGGCGCGGACAGTTTCTTGGTGACGTCGTCGGCGAGCAGTTGGCGCACGATCTCCGGATTTTGCGGCGCCACCACCAACTGGGTGTGCGGGAAGGCGTTGGTGTTGGCCGCGACCAGCTGCGCGATGGAGGCCTTGGTGATGCTCTGGTCGCGGAATTGGCTGTAATAACCCAGCTTTGCCACGCTGTCGTCCGGGGCGGGGCCCGGTGCGCCCAGCGAATCGCGCGGATAGCCGAGCTGGTTCTCACCGAAGTCGCCGTAGCCGGAGAACTCGAACACGCTCAACCGCTCGTCGCCGTCGTACCGGCGGCCCAGCGCGGCCAGCAGCGCGGTGACGCCGTTGAGGTAGTCGGGGTCGTTGAAGTTCGGCACCACCTGGGTGACGCCGGGGGCCTGGTTCGGCGGCGGATAACTCGTCGACGACGGGCGCAGCCAGTCCGGAATCGCGATGGCGGTGTTGTCCGGATAGGTGTCGTTGCAACAGGACCGGTAGGTGTACACGCCCAGGGTCAGGCGCATGTTGCGGGCGCCCAGCTTGGCCAGCGCGTCGTCGATCGCGGAGAAGTCGAACTTGCGGTCGTCGGGCGCGTCGGGGGGCAGCGTGCGCGGGTCGACGGGCTGCAGCTGCCGCCAGGAGACCCGCAGGCTGGCGTCGTAGGAGGCGGGCCACGGAGAGTACCGTTGCTGCGCCGAATTACCTTGCGGGAAAAGGGGATTCAGCATCTGCTCGTACTGGCCGCGCAGCGGGTTGGGGATCTCCTGCGCGGTGGGCGGGATGGCCGGGCTGACCATGGCCGACAGCGGCCCCGGATCGGGCTTGCCGCCGCATCCGCTCAGCACCGCCGCGATGCCGATGACAGCGGCCAGCGCTCGTTTCCCCGATGAGCACACCATCGTCAGCGCGTCAGATCGCACCCGGGGACAACCGCCGACCACCCGCCGCGACCGGTCGGCGCGCCGGGTCCACTCGAAGAGATGGTCGTCGTCACGGTTTGCTTCTCCCAATACACACCGATGCGCGGGCAAGTGGCCCCGGATTTCGGGGTTCCTCTGGTGCGTGTCTTCCGCTCGGGGCGGGCCACGAATTGGCGTAGCGCAGCGTATCACGCACGTTCGGCCGCGCTGTCGCCGCAGCTCAGCAGGGCCGGCCGGGCCCGCGGCAGTGAGGCCGGTCACAATTGCAGGCGAACCTGTCACGCGGAAGCGGGCTGCGGTGTCTCAAGGGCACACGTCCTCACGAACAGGAGACAGCCATGACCGAGGTGACCCGCAGCAAAACACATGTCGTCGTCGTCGGCGGCGGATACGCCGGCACGCTGGCCGCCAACCATCTGCGTCAGCGCCCGGACATCGACATCACGCTGGTGAACCCGCGGCCGGTCTTCGTGGAGCGCATCCGGTTGCACCAGCTGGTGGCGGACACCGGCACGGCGACCGCCGATTACGCCACGCTGCTCGGGGAGGGCATCGAGCTGATCGTCGACACGGTCGACCACATCGACGCCACCGCCCGCCGGGCCGTGCTGACCTCCGGCGCCGGGCTGGACTACGACTACCTGATCTACGCCGTCGGCAGCACCGGCGCGGTAGCCGAGGTGCCGGGCTGCGCGGAGTTCGCGCATTCGGTAGCCGACCTGGAAAGCGCGCAGCGGCTGCACTACGCGCTGGCCGATCTGCCGCTGCCGGCACCGATCACGGTGGTCGGGGGCGGGCTGACCGGCATCGAGACCGCCTCCGAGCTGGCCGAGCTCGGACGCCCGGTGACCCTGATCTGCGGCCCGGTGCTGGGCCCGTCGCTGAGCCCGCGGGGCCGGCGCTCGGTGGCCAAGCGGCTGCGCCGCCTCGGGGTCGGCGTGCTGGAGTCCGTCACCGTGACCGAGGTGCGCTGGAATGAGGTGGTGCTCAGCGACGGCGTGGTGCTGCCCAGCGCGGCCACCGTGTGGACGGCCGGATTCAGCGTCCCGGACCTGGCCGCCCGCAGCGGGCTGCGCACCGACCCGCTGGGCCGGCTGCTCACCGACGAGACGCTCACCAGCATCGACGACGACCGCATCGTCGCCGCCGGCGACGCCGCCGCGCCGTCCGGGCGGCCGTTGCGGATGAGCTGCCAGGCCGCCGGTCCGCTGGGCGCCCAGGCCGCCAACACTGTGTTGGGCCGCATCGCCGGGACCGAGCCGGCGCCGCTGAACCAGGCGTTCGTCGGGCAGTGCATCAGCCTGGGCCGGGCGGCCGCCACCTTCCAGCTGGCGCGCACCGACGACACCCCGATCAACGCGTACCTGGGCGGGCGGGCCGCCGCGAAGCTCAAGGAAGCGATATGCCGGGGCACGCTGTGGGCGATCCGGCGCGAGGCCGCCAAGCCCGGCTCGTACCGCTGGCTCAAGGGCGGCCAGCGGGTGCCGGCCGACGAGCGGGTCGGGGTGTGATGACGCAGGCACCGAGCGGCAGCGAGCACGCCGACCGATTCACCCTGCTGCGGCCGCTGCTGTTCACCATCGCCTACGAAATGCTGGGCTCGGCGACCGAGGCCGACGACGTGTTGCAGGACAGCTACCTGCGCTGGTCGACCGTCGACCTGGCCACGGTGCGCGACACCAAGTCCTACCTGGCTCAGCTGGTCACCCGCCAGGCGCTCAACGCGCTGCGGGCCGGCGCGCGCCGGCGCGAGGAGTACGTCGGGCCCTGGCTGCCCGAGCCGCTGCTGCTCGACGAGCAGGATCCGTCCACCGATGTCGTTCTCGCCGAGTCGATTTCGATGGCGATGCTGGTGTTGCTGGAAACGTTGAGTCCCGACGAGCGGGCGGTATTCGTGCTGCGCGAGGTGTTCGGATTCGACTACGACGAGATCGCCGAGGCGGTGGGCAAGCCGGCGCCCACCGTGCGTCAGGTCGCGCGCCGGGCCCGCGAACACGTGCGGGCCCGGCGCAAGCGCCACCCCGGCGCCGGGCAGGCGATCGACCCCAAGCGCAACGCCGAGCTCACCGCGCAGTTCTTGGCCACGGCGGCCAGCGGCGACGTGGAGGCGCTGATGGCGATGCTGGCCCCGGACGCCACCTGGACCGCCGACAGCGGCGGCGTGGTCAGCGCCGCCCGCAGGCCGGTGGTCGGCGCCGAGAAGGTGGCCCGCGCCATCACCGGGCTGTTCCGCAAGGCCGCGGAGTACGCCACCCTGCGGGTGGACACGGTGACCTGCAACGGCGCCCCGGCGGTGTTGCTCTACCTCGGCGACCGGCTCGAAGGCGTCATCACGGTGGAGATCGCGGCGGACAAGATCACCAATTTCTACGTGATGCGCAACCCGCACAAGCTGGCGGCGCTGGCCACCGCCCGCGACGTCAGCCGCGGCTGACTCGCCCCGAACCCGCGCCGCTCTGTCAAGCTAGGGCGGTGCGCATCGACCGGCTCGGCGACCTCGGCCCCGCACCCCAGGTGCTGCGGGCCGTGGGCGATGTCACCCGCCGGCTCGGTCTGCCGCCGCCGGCCGCGTTGACAGGCGACTGGTTCGACGCCCTGGCGGTGATCGCGCCGAGCCTGCCGGTGCGCCCGGTGCCCCCCGGCGACGTGTTCGCGGTCGGCACGGCGCGGACACCGCAGCCGCCGCATGTGGGCGGCGGGTGGATCGGTTACCTGTCCTATCCGGACGGCGGCGCCGACGCCAAGCCGAACCGGATTCCCGAGGCCGCCGGCGGCTGGACGGACTGCGTCCTGCGCCGCGACCGCGACGGGCAGTGGTGGTACGAGAGCCTCACCGGCGCGCCGATGCCGCGGTGGCTCGCCGGCGCGCTGGCCGCGCCCGCCGGCCCGCCGCGCCCGTGCCGGATCGACTGGGACGTTGCCGACCGGGCCGCGCACCGCGACGGTGTGCTGGCCTGCCTGGAAGCCATCCGCGCCGGCGAGGTGTACCAGGCGTGCGTGTGCACGCAATTCCGCGGGACGGTCGGCGGCGCCCCGCTGGACTTCTTCGTCGACGGCGTCGCCCGCACCGACCCGGCGCGGGCCGCCTATGTCGAGGGCGAGTGGGGGGCGGTGGCGTCGCTGTCCCCGGAGCTCTTCCTGCGCCGCCGCGGCACGGTCGTCACGTCCAGCCCGATCAAGGGCACCCTGCCGCTGGACGCCTGGCCCTCGGCGCTGCGCGCCTCGGCCAAGGAGGTCGCCGAGAACATCATGATCGTCGACCTGGTGCGCAACGACCTGGGCCGGGTGGCGACGGTGGGCACGGTGAGCGTGCCGGAGCTGCTGGTGGTGCGCCGGGCGCCGGGGGTGTGGCACCTGGTGTCGACGGTGTCGGCGCAGGTCCCCACCGAGCTGCCGACGTCGGCCCTGCTGGACGCCGCGTTCCCGCCCGCCTCGGTCACCGGGACACCCAAACACCGTGCCCGCCAACTACTTTCGAAATGGGAACCCGCTACTCGCGGAATATATTGCGGCACAATCGGTTTGGCTTCACCCGTGGCCGGATGTGAACTGAACGTCGCGATCCGCACCGTCGAATTCGACGCCGCGGGCGGCGCGGTGCTGGGCGTGGGCGGCGGAATCACCGCGGACTCCGATCCCGACGCCGAGTGGGCCGAATGCCTGCACAAGGCCTCGCCCATCGTCGGGCTGCCGTCCATCGCGGCGGCGAGCTCGGCGGGCTAGTCGCGGCGGGCCTTGAGCACCGCGTCGTAGAGCTGACGGGACCGCACGCCGGGTTGGGCGGCGGCCACCTCGCCGCAGGCGTCCTTGATCCGGGCGCCATCCGCCACCCGCTGCTCGACCTCGGCGACCAGCGACGGCAGGTCGGTGCGCGGGGTGGCGCCGGCCAGCACCACGGTGATCTCGCCGAGCACACCGTCGCCCGCCCAGGCCGCCAGCTCGTCCAGCGTGCCGCGCACCACCTCTTCGTGCACCTTGGTCAGCTCCCGGCAGATCGCGGCCCGCCGCTCACCGCCGAGCCGCTCCACCGCGTCCTGCAGGCAGGCCGGCAGCCGGCGCGGTGATTCGAAGAACACGCAGGTGCGCCGCTCGTCGGCCAGCGAGTCCAGCCAGCCGCGCCGCGCCGCCTTCTTGCGCGGCGCGAAGCCCTCGAAGCAGAACTTCTCCGCCGGCAGTCCGGACACGGCCAGCGCCGTCATCACCGCCGAGGGCCCGGGCAGGCATCCCACCGGCAGCCCCGCCTGCACACAGGCCGTCACCAGCCGGAAGCCGGGGTCGCTGATCACCGGCATCCCGGCGTCGCTGACCACCAGCACCGTCGCCCCCGACCGGATCGCCTCGAGCAGCGAGTCCACCCTGGCGGCCTCGACCCGGTCGAACATGCTGATCACCCGGCCGGTGATGGCGACATCGAGCGCTTTGGCCAGGGTGCGCACCCGCCGGGTGTCCTCGGCGGCCACCACGTCGGCGCGGGCCAGGGCATCCAGCAGCCGGGGCGAGGCGTCCGAGGGCTGCCCCAACGGCGTTGCCCCCAGCAACAGGCGGCCGGTGGTCATGACCGACAGCCTACGATCGACACCGATGTCCGCCCCGCCCCGCGAATCCCCCGTGCACACCGACGGCGCCGAGACCGAACGCGTGGTGCCCGTCGTCAGCCCGGGCCCGTTGGTTCCGGCGGCCGATTTCGGGCCCACCGATGACGTGCGCGGCTGGGTGGTGACCGGCGTGGTGACGCTGGTGGCGGCGGTGACCCGGTTCGTGAACCTGGGCTCGCCCACCGACGGCGGCACACCGGTTTTCGACGAAAAGCACTACGCCCCGCAGGCCTGGCAGGTGCTGCACAACCACGGGGTGGAGGACAACCCGGGGTTCGGCCTGGTGGTCCACCCGCCGGTCGGCAAGCAACTGATCGCGATCGGCGAGGCGCTCTTCGGCTACAACGGCGTCGGCTGGCGGTTCACCGGCGCGCTGCTCGGCGTGGTCATGGTGGCGCTGGTGGTGCGGATCGTGCGGCGAATCAGCCGCTCCACACTGGTCGGTGCCATCGCGGGGGTGCTGGTCATCTGCGACGGCGTCAGCTTCGTGGCGTCGCGGACCGCGCTGCTGGACGGCATCCTCACCTTCTTCGTGGTCGCGGCGTTCGGGGCGCTGATCGTCGACCGCGACCAAGTGCGACAACGCCTGCACACCGCGCTGCTGCAGGGCCGCAGCGCCGACACGGTGTGGGGTCCGCGGCTGGGCGTGCGGTGGTGGCGGTTCGGCGCCGGCGTGCTGCTCGGATTGGCTTGCGGGACAAAGTGGTCGGGCCTGTACTTCGTGCTGTTCTTCGCGGCGATGTCGCTGGCTTTCGACGTCGCCGCCCGGCGTCAGTACCAGGTGACCCGGCCTTGGCTGGGGGTGGTCCGGCGGGATCTGCTGCCCACCGGGTACGCGCTGGGGTTCATCCCCGCCGCGGTGTATCTGGCCGGCTATGCGCCCTGGTTCGCCTCCGAGACGGCCATCGATCGGCACGAGGTGGGCCAGACCATCGGCCCGCGTTCGGTGCTGCCGCTGCCCGACGCCATCCGATCGCTATGGCACTACACCGCCAAGGCTTTTCAGTTCCACGCCGGCTTGACGAACTCCGCCGGCAATTACCACCCATGGGAATCCAAACCGTGGAGCTGGCCGATGTCGTTACGGCCGGTGCTGTATGCCATCGACGAGCAGAACGTCCCGGGCTGCGGCGCGCAATCGTGCGTCAAGGCCGAGATGCTGGTGGGCACCCCAGCGATGTGGTGGCTGGCCGTGCCGGTGCTGGTTTTCGCGCTCTGGCGCATGCTGGTTCGCCGCGACTGGCGCTACGCCGCGGTGCTGGTCGGGTATTGCGCGGGCTGGCTGCCTTGGTTCGCCGACATCGACCGGCAGATGTATTTCTTCTACGCGGCGACGATGGCGCCGTTCCTGGCCATGGCCATCGCGCTGATCTGCGGCGACATTCTTTACGCGCCCACCGCTACGGGCATGCTGCGGGCGAACTCCGAGCGGCGCACCCTGGGGCTGATCGCGGTCTGCTGCTACGTGGCGTTGGTGGTGACCAACTTCGCCTGGCTGTTCCCGGTGCTCACCGGTCTGCCGATCTCGCAGCAGACCTGGAACATGGAGATCTGGCTGCCCAGCTGGCGTTAGCTTCTGCGCCTTGCCGCGAGAGTGCAACTACCGACGGCGCCACTCGGGAAACGCGTTGCCAGTTGCACTTTCGCGGTGCCGTCACAGCGGGTCGCGCGCGACCGGGCACGACATGCAGCGGGGGCCGCCGCGACCGGTGCCCAACTCCGATCCCGCGATCGTCAACACCTCGATGCCGGCCTCCTGCAGGCGCATGTTGGTTTGCGCGTTGCGCTCATAGGCGACGACGACGCCGGGTGACAGCGCCAGCGTGTTGTTGCCGTCGTCCCACTGCTCGCGTTCGGCGATGACGGGATCCAGCCCGGTATCGATCACCCGCAGTTTGTCGATTCCCATCGCCGTGGCCGCGGCCTCCAAGAAGGGGGCCTCGCTGATCTCAACGCCGGACGGGGTGCGCTGGATGGTGAACGCCGAGAGCGCGTCGACGACGTTGGCGTACATCACCACGGTGTCGGTGTCGACCATCGTGCACACCGTGTCCAGGTGCATCTGCGCGCGCCGCTGGGCGATCGGCACGGCCAGCACGGTGTGCGCCAGATCGTCGTCGAATAGGCTGCGGGCCAACGCTTCCGCACCGGCCGGCGTGGTCCGCTCCCCCACCCCGACCGCGACCACGCCCGGCGCCAGCAGCAGCACGTCGCCGCCCTCAACTGGGGCGGTGCGCGATTCGTAGGCCCGCCGCACCCCGGTGAACCGCGGGTGATGGGCATAGATGAGATCGGTCAACGAGGCCTCGCGGACCCGGGCCCGCAGCGCCAGCGTCGGAATCACCACCCGGGGGCCGATCCAGATCGACGAGTCGCGGGTGAACACCAAATTGGGCAGCGGGTCGATGACGAAGTCGCCGCCGTGGTGCATGCGCAGCACCAGCGACACGTCGGTGCGCGTATCGGCCGGCAACTCGTTGAACGTCATCCCCGCCATCAACACCTGGGCCAGCCGGGCCGGCTCCAGCCCGCGAAGGTAGGCCGAAAGCTCTTGCGCCAGAGGCACTCCCAGCCGTCGCGCATCGACCGCTGCGGCGACCCCCTGCATTCGCGCGGCCCCGCTGTGCGTCAGCGCCTCGGTGAGCAGATCCGACAGCAACAACACCTCGACCCCGCGCGAGCGCAACAGCTCGGCGAACTGGTCGTGCTCTTCTTGTGCGCGGGCCACCCACGGCAGGCCGTCGAAGAGCAGCTGGTCGACGTTGCGCGGGTTGAGCCGCAGCAGCTCGCCGCCCGGGCGGTGCAGGATGACCACCCGCAGCGCGCCCACCTCGGAATTGGTGCCCAGCTCGACCACGCCCACAGGTTCAACCGTAGCGGCGCGCAGGGGCGGCATGGGCCGTCACACGCCCGCCGCCGCCGCCTCAGGATCGAACGGATGTGCGATAAACTGGGTCGCGTGGAGATCGCGGTTCAAGGCTCCCTGTTCCAGCACACCGAGCGCCGGCAGCTCGGCGACGGCGCCTTCATCGAAATCCGCGCCGGCTGGCTCACCGACGCCGATGATCTGCTCGATGCCCTGCTGTCGACGGTGCCGTGGCGGGAGGAACGCCGGCAGATGTACGACCGGGTGGTCGACGTGCCGCGGCTGGTGAGCTTTCACGACCTCACGGTCGACGAGCCGCCGCATCCGATGCTGTCCCGGCTGCGCCGCCGGCTCAACGACATCTACGCCGGCGAACTCGGCGAGCCGTTCACCACGGTGGGGTTGTGCTGTTATCGGGACGGCTCGGACAGCGTGGCCTGGCATGGCGACACCATCGGCCGCAGCAGTTCCGAGGACACCATGGTGGCGATCGTCAGCCTGGGCGCCACCCGCGCGTTCGCGCTGCGGCGCCGCGGCGGCGGCCCGTCGCTGCGGCTGCCGCAGGCGCACGGGGACCTGCTGGTGATGGGCGGCTCGTGCCAGCGCACCTGGGAGCATGCCGTGCCCAAGACGACGGCGCCGGTCGGGCCGCGGGTGAGCATCCAATTCCGCCCGCGCGGCGTGCGCTGACTATTGAGCACGCACCGATGCCACCGCTTTGACGAGCAGGTCGCGCGCGCGTTGGGTGTCGACGGGAGCAACGGGCTGGTTCGGGATCACCAGCGGGTTGGCGATGACGATCACCTGGTAGTCGCCGAATTGCGCGGAGTAGTCGTACAGTTCGCCGGTGCGCGGGCCGCCGGGTGTCAGCGCCTGCAGCACCCGGTGCACGCCCAGTGTGCGCGCGCTGTCGATCTGCGGCGCGTCGACCACTTGCACACCGCCGCGCAGTTGCGCACCGGAGAAGGTGACTTTGGCGCAGTCCTTCCCGGGGTCGTTGAACGGCAAGGCTTTTGAGGTCTCGAGCGCGATCACCACGAAGCGGTTGCCGCGGCCCTCGGCGGTCACCGCGGCCATGTTGCCCTGCAGATCGGCCGGCAGATCCGGCCCGCTCGCCACTTTCGCGCACTGGGCGGGGTCGAAGGTCAGGCCGTCGGGCAGCTTGCGGCCGGCCAGCAGCTTGGGGTCGATGCCGCGTTCGCCGGTGTCGCTGACCTTGTAGTCGGGTCCGAAGCTGGGTTTCACCTCGGCGACCTTGGCGATGTCCACCTTCGCCGGGTGAGTGGCCGATGAGCAGCCGGCCAGGACGCAGACAGCGGCCACCGCGCGCAACAGCTTGGACATCGTGGCCAATCTACCCAAGCGGGTGGCTCAGCTGCGCAACGTGGACACCGTTTTGGCGAGCAGATCCGCGGCGAACTGCGGTGGCAGCACCGGAACCGCCGCGCCGGGATCGGTGGTCAGGGTGGTGAAGGCGTAGTAGTCGCCCAGATAGGCGATGAATGTGTAGCTGCGCGAATCGATTTCGGTGCCCGATTCGACCGATGAGGTGATGTCGGCCACCATGCCCAGGGTTTCGACGCCGTCGATGTGTGGGCCGTCGGTGAGGCGGACGCGGACGGTGGTGTGCCCGGCGGTCTCGGACCACTGCTGGCACGCGCCGAGCAGATCCCGCGGAAAGTCCACGGGCTCCGGCAAAGCCACCACCACCGCGTCGACGATCCCGCCGCTGCCCGACCCCGACACGCCCTGCGCCGACTGGTCGCGTCCGTTGCCGGGGTCGGCCAGGACGGCGCATCGGGGCGGCTTGGCCCGCGCGTCGGCGGCCAGGCCCCAGATCACCTTCGGTGCGGCGGCGACGGGAATTCCCGTCGTCACCTCGTAGCCCGGCGGCAGGTCGCGGACCACCCGCTTGATGTTGGCGGGGTTGACGGCGGCCGTGTTGCTCGGCGGCGATTGTGCCGGTGCGGCCGGCGGTTTGGGCGCGGGCGGGTGAGCGCACCCGGCGACCATCAGCGTGAGCACGGTGGTCACCGCCGGGCCAATCCCGAACGGCCGCATCAGGAGTTGATAGCACAGGACGCCGCCATATCCAGCCCTGCCACGCCAAAGTCTGGGCCTGCCGTCACCCGAGTGCAAGCACGACGTCACTTTCGAACGCGCTACCGCAGGCGCTAGCGGATTCGAACGTCACCTCATGGTCGGCAGACAGGGCGTGCTCGCGCACCACGCCGGCGGCTCAGCCGACGGTCTCGATCACCTGCCGCGCGACCCGCCGGATCTCGTCGGCCTCGTGCTTGCGGAACGGCAGGTCGCGCCGGTGCGGCACATCGATGACGGTGGTGATGACGCCGATGTCCTCGCGCTGCCACACTGCGCCGTAGCGGTCCATGATCGCGCGCATCGGCACATTATCGGAAAGCATTCGCGCGGAGAACCTTTCGATGCCGTCGACCTCGGCGGCGATCGACAGGGCGCTGATCAAGAAGGTGCCGATGCCGCGGCCCTGGTAGGCGTCGGCGACGGTGAAGGCGATCTCGGCGACGGTCGGATCGTTCTCGTCGCGCACGAAGCGAGCATCGGCCACCGGGTCGGCGCCGTCGGTGACCACCCACACGAAGTGATCGACGTAGTCGACCTCCGACAGGTAGTGCATCAACGCCGGGGTGGGCAGCCGCGGGCTCATGAACCGCCGGTACAGCGTGTCGCTGGAGAAGTGGATGTGGCCGTGCACGGTGCGCTCGCTGTCGCCGGGCAGCACCGGGCGCAGCAGCAGGTGCGTGCCGTCGCGGACCTGGATCGGGATCGGCGTGATGAACGCCGCCAGGCGCTGCCGCACGGTGCGCAGCAGCCGCGGCATGACGCCGGGGATGTGCACCATGCTGGCGAAGGCCTCGGTGTCGCCGGTCCAGCCGGTCAGCGGTTGGGCGGTGGTCACCGTGGCGGTGCGCGGAATGTCGCGCAGCAGGGCGATTTCGCCGACGATCATGCCGGGGGACGTGTGCTCGGTGATCACCACGCCGTCGTCGCCGACGTGTTTGACCTCGGCGCTGCCCGAGGAGATCAGCAGGAACTCGACAGCCTGCTCCCCCTGGCGCATCAGCACCTGGCCGGCCGGGGCGCGCAACGGCCGCAGCCGGCGCGCCAACGGGGCGAGATCTTCGGCGGGACATCCCGCGAAGATGTCCATCGTCGCCAGCTCGTCGGCCCGGGCGCCGGTCAGTCCGGCCACCGTCAGGGACCGCCGCCCGCGGCAGCACGGCACCGGTCTGCCTGTCGCGGTGATGCCATGACCTGCCCGCCGTTTGTCGGTTGCGCCAGGCCCCACGCTCCCCGACGCGCTCGGATGTTGCCAAGGTTATGAGCAGGTCACGACCGCGGCAAGCAGGCAGCGCCGATCACCCGGCAGGCGGGGTTTTTCCGGCATTCAGGATGAGTTCGACGGCCGCGGCCAGGTCGTCGACCACGAAATCGGCCTCTGCGACGGCCTGCCGAGCGCCGGGGCGGATCAGAATGGTCTTCGTTCCGGCCGCGCGGCCCGCCACCATGTCGACGTCGCTGTCGCCGATCATGACGGAAGCGGCCAAATCCACGTCGTGCTCGGCCGCCGCGCGCAACAGCATGCCGGGGCCGGGTTTGCGGCAGTCGCAGCTGTTCGCGGGGTGCGGGCAGTGGTAAGCGGCATCGACGCGCGCGCCCCGGTCGGCGAGCAGTCGTATCAGCCGGTCGTGTACGGCGGCGAAATCGGCCGGCGCCGCCGTCGGCTCGGAGAGCCAGCGCTGATTGGTGACCAGCACGGTCCGCAGGCCCGCGGCGTTCAGCGCGGCTAGCGCCCGGGCCGCACCGGGCAACAGCACCAGCTCGGCCGGGGACCTGATGTACTCGCCCTCGGCGGCCTTGACGTTGACGGTGCCGTCGCGGTCCAGGAAAACCGTGCGGACGTCGCGCAGCTCGGGTGCGGGCATCGTCGCGGTCAGGACGGCCGGGGAAACAGTGCCGCTTCGACCATTTCGCAAATCGAATGCCCCAGGTGCAGGCTCGCTTCCTGGATCCGGCCGGTGTCGTCGCTGGGGATTCGGATGCAGATCTGCGCGACGTCGGCCACCTTGCCGCCGCCCGCACCGGTGAGGGTGACGGTCGTCATCCCGGCCTGGCGGGCGGCCTCGAGCGCGCGAACGACGTTGGCGGAGTTGCCCGATGTGGTCAGTCCGACCACCACGTCCCCGGCCCGCCCGGCGGCCAGCACCTGGCGGGCGAACACCTCGTCGTAGGAGTAGTCGTTACCGATCGCGGTGATCGCCGCGGTGGCGTCGGGAAGGCTGATGGCCGCCAGGCCCGGGCGGTCGAAAGCGAAGCGGCCCATGAGTTCTGCGGCCAGATGTCCGGCGTCCTGCGCGGATCCGCCATTGCCGAACAGGATCACCTTTCCGCCGGCCCGCAGGCAGTCGATCATCGCGCGCGCCACCTCGACGGCCTGGGCGGCGACGACGCCGTTCTGCATCTGCTGCTTGACCGCGATGGTCTCGGCCAGTCGCCGCTGCACCAACTCCACGCTCGGCGGCACCACATCGGGCCCCGTCATGCCTGCCATGTCGTCAATCCCTTGCTCTCGAAGGCGAATTCGGTGACGGCGGCCCCGGCTCCTTCCAGCGCCTCGATGAGCCGGTGCTTTTTGGCGAAGTCACAGAACAGCAGGATGTATCCCCCGCCGCCGGCGCCGGTCAGCTTGCCGCCCAGCGCACCGTTTTTCAGGGCCAGCTCGTAGAGGTCGTCGATGCGCTCATTGGTGATGTAGGGCGACATTCGTTTCTTCTCGGTCCACGCTTCGCCCAGCAGCGCACCGAAGTCGTTCAGCTTGCCGGTCAGCAGGGCCGCCTTCATCGCGACCGCCAACTCCTTCTGTGCCCGCAGCCCGGCCAGCGTGTCGTCCGAACCCGTTGTGGCGCGGCGGGTTTGGTCCTCGATCACGCGCGCGGAGTCGCGGGTGATGCCGGTGTAGCACAGCAGCAGGCTGAGCTCGAGTTCGAAGGCGGTCTCGTCACGGATCCGCAGCGGATTGACGATCACCCGGTCGGTGAACTCGATGAAGTTGAACCCGCCGAACGTCGCGGCGTACATGTCCTGCATGCCGCCGGCGATGCCGAGGTCCTCGCGTTCGATCGCGCACGCCAACTGGGCGGTCTCGTATTCGCCCATCGGCACCCGGTAGTGCTCGGCGAGCAGGCCGGTGAGCGCGACCATCATGGTCGACGACGAGCCCAGCCCCGAGCCGGGCGGCGCGCTGGATCGCAGCACCAGGTCGTAGCCGTCCGTGCCGTCGCGGCCGAACCTGCGCACCGCGGCCTTGATCAGGTCCAGGCTGCCGTCGTAGAGGATCTCGCTGTCGAGCGTCATCTCGTGCGTGGTCTTGAAGTCCACCGACTCGATGGAGACCCGGCGGTCGGTGCGCGGCGCCAGCGATCCCTGCGCGTAGCGGTCGATGGTCGCCGACAGCACGCAGCCGCCCTCGGTCGTCGGGAACGGCGGGACGTCGGTGCCGCCCCCGGCGAACGAGATCCGCAGCGGCGCTCGTGCCCGAATTCGTGGGCGTGTCATGGGGATTGTCTTTCGAGTGATTCGCTCAGCCGCGAGCCCACGTGTGCCACATGCCAACCCCATCGTTCTGCGTCCGGAAGCGTCGCCAGACTAACAGGGTGACCAGCGGGGTTGAGGTGTTTTGGCCGACTCCGCGTCAGCCGTTCGGCCGGCCCGGCTGCAGCACGAAATCGACCACGATGGCGGCCATGTCGTCGATCGCGCTGCGCGCGACCACCTCGTAGCCGTGGGTGCTCAGCGTGGGCAGGCACAGCAGGCCGGCGCGGGCGGTGAGCCCGCTTGCCTTGGCGTGCGACGCGTCGGATTCGAAGGCGCCCAGCGCCGCCGGCTGCGGCGACAGTCCGCGGTCGGTGGCGATTTTCAGCAGCCGGTCGGCGACGCTTTTGTCGTAGACGCACAGCGCGTCGCTGTAACCGACGATCGGGCCGCCGCCGACGCTGGTGGTGTATTCGCGTTCGGTGGGGCCGACTTCCAGCGCGAGGGTCAGGTCGCCGGGCAGGGTGGCGCTGGCGTAGGCGCCGCCCACCCCGCCGATCTCTTCGTTGGTGGTGAACACCAGGTACACGTCGTCGGCGGGGCGTTGTCCGCGTTCGCGCAGCATCCGGGCGGCGTTGAGCAGCGCGGTCACTGCGGCGCGGTCATCGAGGAAGTAGGCGCCGACGTAGTCGCCGATCTCGACCACCGATCTCTTGCTGCGGTCCACGCACACCCGGGTGCCGGCGTGCACTCCCGCGGCGGCCAATTCGTCGGTGCTGCGGCCGGTGAAGACGTAGACGTGATGCCAGTCCAGCGATCGGTCGCCCTGATCGGGCTTGGTCTCCCAGATTCGTGAGCTTTCCTTGGTGGTGTGTTCGGAGCCGAGAGTCAGTACCGCGGTGAGGGTTTCGTTGTCGCCGAGCACGGCGACCGGACCCAGCCCGAAGTTGCCCGGGTACATGGTGCCCAGCTGCGTCAAATGCAGTGTGCCATCGGGTTCTACCCGTTTGACGATCATGGACAGCTCGTCCATGTGGGCCATGACCCGGGTGGCGGTGCCGGGGATCGCCGCGGTCCGGTGCCGGTGGTCGGGCGCCCCGGCATCGCCGCGCGATGCGTCGGCGGCGATGTAGCCGATCAGGTTGCCGGCGTCGTCGGTCCACAGGTCGTCGACGATGGGTTCCAATTCGCGGGCGATGACGGCGCGCACCGCGTCCTCCTGCCCGCACGGCCCGTAGGTCCACAACAGTTCTTGCAGCAGCTCGTCGGTCGAGTCGCGGTCGCGGTGCGCCATCGGATCCTCTCGATCAGGTTCAGAGCATCTGTACCCGCGCCGGCCTGCGGCCACTCCAACCGCCTCGACTCAGGCCAGTGCCACCCCCAGCTCGTGGGCGAACACCCTGATCATGTGCTGGACGGCGATTTCGTTGCGCCCGATGATCATGTGGTCGTGCTGGCCGTGCCGGACGCCCTCGCCGCACTGGGGCAGCATGGCGAAGTCCTCGTCGCGCACCGCGGCGTGCACGCCTTCGAAGACCGCGTCGTAGGCCGCGCGCATCTCGTCGTCGGCGGCGGGGACGCGGGCCATCCAGCTGTGCCGCACCGTGCAGCGGGTCGGCGCACCGGCGGGCAGCATGTCGATGATCTCCACCCCGACCGGGCTGTTGGCCAGGATGAGGTTCGGATACACCCAATAGATCACGCCCATGTTGGCCAGCGGTTCCAGCGACGCCGCAGGGTCGGTGGCGGCGTTGGTGATCCAGGTGAACGGGAAGCCGATCCGGTGATGCTTGCCGAACTCGTCGTAGACCATGGTGTTGGCCAGGGTGTTCTGCCCGATCAGGCTCTGCCCGTGGACGTACGGGAAGTGGTAGCCCTCGGCGAATGCCTCCAGGGCGCCCTTCCAGGACACCTCGGAGGTGAATTCGCGCTGGGTGTGATAGCCGTAGGAGGAGTAATTCCACAGCGCCAGTTCGGCTCCGAAGTCGCCCAGGTGCGCGTCGAGGTCGATGGTCGCGTCGGCGGTCAGCACCGCCCAGATGAAGCCGTGCCGCTCCTCGGAGGGCAGCTCCACCAGGCCGTAGTCCTTGGTGTTCATCGAGTCGAAGCCGGCCTTGCCGGGCACCGAGAACAGTTCGCCGGTGTTCTTGTACGTCCAGGCGTGGTACGGGCACACGAACCGGGCGGCGTTGCCCGAGCCGCAGGCCGGCATCGCGCCCCGGTGCCGGCAGTAGTTGAGCAGGACGTGACTGGCCCCGGAACGGTCGCGGGTCACCAGCAGGGAATCGCCCAGCACCGAGCGCACCATGTAGTCGTTGGTGTTCGGTAGCTGCGCCGACGGGACGATGGCCAGCGGGACCCGACGCAGGATCTGCCCCTCCTCGATCTCGGTGATCTTGGGGTCGCGGTAGTAGTGCAGCGGCACCCGCAGTTCCCGCTCGGCCAGGTCGGTCGTCTTGTCCAGGGCGTGACGCAGCCCCCGCCGCGTCAACGCCTCGTCGGTGCCGCTCACCGGGCTGTTGATGGGGGCCACTCGCTTCTCCTTCGCCGTCGACCTCCCGGACCATACAATCACCACCGTTTGTATTGTCAAGGCCCCGGCCCGGTGTGTGCGACGATCACGCCATGCGCCGGCACGGCTGGTCGGGTGACATCCCGGCCGACGACGAGGAGGCGGTTGCGCGCATCCTGACCGCGACGCGACGCGCCATCGACGAACGCGGCACGGTGAGCGTCTCGCAGGTGGCGTCGACGCTGGGCGTGACGCGGCAGACGATCTACCGGTACTTCCCCACCCACGAGGCGCTGCTGGGTGCGACGGCGCTGTCCGCGGTGGAGGGGTTTCTGGATCGCCTTGCGGCCCACCTGGGTTCGATCACCGATCCCACCGAGGCGGTGGTGGAGGGCATCGCCTACACCTTCGAGCAGCTCGCGCACGACAGGTACCTGAGCCTGGTGTTCCAGCCCGGCAAGGCCAGCGCTTTCACCGCCGGGGTCACCTCCGACATCGCCATCTCGTTCGGCAGGTCGATCTTGCAGCGATTTGAAGTCGATTGGGGCGCAGCAGGATTCGCCGACGCCGGGCTCGACGAACTGGTCGAGGTCATGCTGCGCACACTGCAGTCACTGATCGTCGATCCGGGGCGCCCGCCGCGCACCGGCGCGGAGCTGCGACGGTTCCTGCGGGACTGGGTCGCGCCCTCAGTGCGCGCGCACGCAATCAGTCGGTGAGCTTTTCGTCAGCGCGGTCGCGGTGACACGTGCATGGTGATGCGGGCGGTGACGAAGACATTGCCCTCGGCGTCCGACACGTCGACGGGCACGACCAATTCGAATGGCTCGTCGGTGAACTCGGGGATGGCGTCCAGGCGTGCGGTCGCGGTCACCGCGGTGCGGGCTTGGGCCTTGTATTCGACGGTCATGCCGGCGGGGATCCAGCGGTGGGTGGGCAGCACGGTCACCTCCGTCATCACGCCGGCGACGAGTTCGGCCATGTTGCACGATGCGATGGCATGAAACGAGCCGAGGTGGTTGTGCACACCCCGCCGGTTGGGGGCCTTGGCGCGGCAGAGTCCCGGCCGCAGTTCGACGATGACCGGATGGACCGTGCTGAAGTAGGGCGCCTTGAAGCATACCGCCTGACTGAAGATTCGATTGCCAAACGGCAAGCGCTGCAGCATGTTCCAGATCTTGAGGTTGGTGCTGATCGGCGCTGAGCCGGTCTTGGACGTCATCGGGGTGCCCCTTTCGTTTGAGTCGGGCGCGGTTTCGGTTTCGGGGACGTGGTGGGTGGTGTGAGGGCCAGCACCGCGCGTACCGCCGCGGCGAGTCGTTGCAGCGCCGCCGCGTCGCGCAGGGCGTCGGCATCGATCAGCAGGGCGGTGGGCAACTCGACAACGCAGGTGCGAATGGCCCCCACCGCCTGTTGATCCCTTCTGCCCCAGACCTTTTCGGCCAGTTCGATAAATAGGTGCGCGAGGTCGTCGTCGAGTCGGCGCAACTCGTCGGCCAGCTCGGCCGGGACGTCGGCGGCGCCGAGGAGTTCGTCGCGGCGCACGCGGAGCAGGAACCGGGCGGAGGCCGGGTGCTCGTGCGAGAACGTCGCGGGACACTCCGCGGCGGCGACCACCGCATCGACCGCTGCCTCGCCAGAAACGCCGCGCGACAGCGCCTTTGCCACGGCGGCTCGCTGGAAGCTCAGGTAACGCTTTCCAGCGCGTAGCCACACGTGACCAAGCAGTCCGCCGCGAGACCCGAACGCATGGTAGATCGCGCCGTTGGAGATGGCCGTCGCCTCCGAGAGGGCACGAATGGTGACCGCCGGCGGCCCGGATTCCGCGGCGAGTTGCTCGGCCACATCCATCAGGTGGTCGAAATCCAGCACTCGGGGGCGGGGCACTTCGACAGGATAACAGAGCATATGCTCTGAAATATTGGTGTCGCGGTCCGGCCGGGGCTGGTTGTCGGGAAAGCTGGTCGGCTCGTGCGATCTACTTCGACGAGCTGTGGGTTTCCAGGTAGCGGGCTGACGCCAACAAGGCCACGCTCAGCAGAATCAGCGCGGGCACGAATACGAACGGGTATGCCGCGACCGCGGCCAACGCGATGAGCGTGCCCGGCACCCCCAACGCCATCGCGGCCGTCGGATTCCGCTCGCCCAGGTAGACGATCCTCGCCGGCGCCGCGAATGCTACCGCGGCCCGTGGATGACGGTCCGGCCAGCTGCCGTATGGGCGGCGGGTCTGTTGGCCGCATCCCAGGCAGGTTCGCCCATACGAGTAGCGGGTTTCGAGTCCGCAACCCGTGCAGGTGTGGGTGGTCATCCGGCTATGGTCTCATCGCGGCGAGCGGGCCTCGCGACTGACGCCTGACTGGGCCCAAACGCGTTGGAGCTCAGGGGATTCGAACCTCTTATCCGCAACTACCGCTACTGCCTGCCGGCCAAGCGGGACCTGGCCGCCCAAATCACGTGGGTCAGCGATTTTCGGCGAGCTTCTTTACCCGTGGATCCACCGGACGCCCGGTCTTTTCGCTGGCCGCGACGGCCGCCTTGGCGGCAGCCTTTCGCACCGCGAGGCTCCGCTGCTCCACCTTTTGGGGGTTATCGTCCCGGGTCGCCATCGCCATCCTCCGGCCCGCTTAGAGCTGCATGTTCGGCAATCATCTGCACGATTTCGGAATCATCGACAGTCGCCAGTCTAGAGACCACCAGGGCGGAGAGCATTTTCCAGCCCAACTCGGCCTGGGCGGCGGTGACCCCGCCGTCGACGGATTCGGATCTGTCCGCTTCCGCGCCGAAGTGCCCGGGTCCGATGGCATCAACCCGCACGACCACTCCTACTCCTACCACCGCGGCAGCGAAGCCCTGTATGGCATGGCCGACATCGTCTCCGGTCACGGCGACCAACTCCAAGCCGACGGCATGGCCGCCGAACACCGCCATTCCCTGGGCGGCGTGCAAGTCAGGATTCCAGGACTACCCCCGGTCACCATCGGTCACGGCCCACTGCGCGGCCCGCGGGTAAGGGACGTCATGGGTGATCGTGGCGAGTTCTAGCTAGCTCGGCTTGCTGGTACTGCGCCCGACGACTTTAATTGCGCCGCACATGATTTGACGCCCGGTAGGGACATCGCCGACTACGAATTCTCGGACGGTAGACCATAGTAGCCCTGAATTTTTGCGCTACTCGCCATTCCCTATTCAGCACTCGGCACGTAAGAGTAATACTCGCGCACTTCCATTATCGACGACCACTGAGGAAATCCGGCAATTATCTCAGCGTCGGATAACTCGCCCATATCAGGCGGCGCGCCGTCTATCCCCTCAATATGCCCAATATAAATACTGGCGCCCAGGCCAGACACCGACAAACGACCAAATTTCAGAATATATTCTGCTAACCCACTGGGGTTCAGACCTGCCGAACTCGCCGACGAGTTGAGTCCTTTTCCCTGCCGCGAGCTGTCTGACGCGTCAAGGGCCCGCATGTCCTCGTCGCTGCTATTCCACAGCGGAAACGGCGGTCCTGCGCCCGCGGATCCTTTGGGCTCCCAATTGGCGTACCGCGCATGCCAGGGCAGCTGGCGCGCTGCGTCGTCGTTCGACCAAACAACGTTGCCGACACCGGTTACGACAACGAGTGCAGTATTCGAGCCTTCGAAACCACAACACCATTGAATGTCACAGAGGATGCCGACGCGAGACCGTTGCGGCGACAGGCGCATGTCGATGAACTCGGCATCGTTTAGCGCGCCGGTAATGGTCAGTGGGTTGCGGTGCGAGGACGACTTCGATTCCACGTCCGGCGTGAACTCATAAAGCTCGCTAACCGGGTAAAAATTCATGACCACCTCTCATTACTCCGGCAACGGTATGTGCGCATAGTCATCCGACGGAGGTATCGTTCGCCCGGTAAAAGGATTTACCGTTTGGCCCATGCCATTCATGTACACTACATAACCATCTGGATATTGGGCCGTCGGTTCCATAACGCGGATTGTCGTCACACGTGGGTCAATCCGCGCGTGACCAGGTGGCAATGAAAACTGCCAGCCCTTACCGGATTCGGCGGGTCCGATTGCGCTCTCTCCGGATGGGACACCCGGCAATTGCTCGCCGTGCGGGCCAACGACACTCTCGGGCGGATGCTGATGGAATAGAACATCAAGATACTGCTGTTTTTCGGCGTTAAGCTGTTCGGTCTCAACGTGAAAATCGGCCCTTCGTGGGTCATTGGGCGGAAGCTGCTCAATGACCGGCTTATCGATATGGTTGTGCTCCCATATCCTTTTGTTGACATCTTTGAGACCAGCTTTGGCTTGCTCGCGTGACATGCCTGACGATGGAGCGTCTTTGAACGTGTGGTTGTCGACGCCGCGCACGTGACCATCCGTGGACGGCCTATTGGCGGTCGGATCGTGCGGGAAGGTATCGCGAACACCGGCGACCGCGGCGGTGATTTTGCCGGCGACTTCTTGGTCCAGACTGACGAGTTGCGCCGCACGTTGGCGGATATCGCCGGCTAAGGCCCGGGCCTGAGCTTGCCGAGCCGCCCGCTGCGCGGTTGAGCCACCAACCGTGCGATCCCTAATCGAGAGATCTTCGCCCACATCGAATCCCGCGCTGTGCGCATCTTCGACGGCGTAGCGCACGCGGGAGCGGGCCGCAGAGAGATCCGAGGCCCCGCCACGCGCCACACTGGCTGCCGCTCGCAGCTGGTCAGCGACCGCGCTGGTGCTCGTCATGTCGGCGTGCGTCGCGCTGCGCAGCGTTTCAGCGGCGGCGCCGCGCCAATCGGCTGACAGCGCGTCGCGCCACACCTGGTGCGCGATCCCGAACGTGCGCTCGCTTACGGTCTCCCAGTAATCTGCTGCCTCGGTAAGGTGGTCGGTCGGCCAGGCCAATAGCGCGGATAACCCGGGCACCCCTGCGACGCCCGCCATTGCTACACGGTGGTTACCGGCGCGGCGACCGCAGCGAATTCGGCGGCCGACGCGCCTTCGTTGGAGGCATACCGACGATCTGCTTCGGCCAGACTAGTCGCGCGAGTCCCAATGCGCATGGCCAACTTGGCTCTGAACGAGGCGACAGCTCCGTGGGCGGCGCTGACGGCAGACAAGCTGGGCTGCCACGACAACCCTGGCGTCGGCGGAGCCGCCGTCTCACTGAGAAGATCGCCCGCCGCAGCATCCCACCGGGCAGCCACAGCATGAAGACCGGCGCCATCAACACGCAATATGTGCTGCACGATCGCAACTGTAGGTTCGATGTTTCACGCCTGCCAGTCACTAGCCACGTTGCTGCCGAGAACGCGTCGGGCCACAAGCGGCGGAGCAGTCACCGCAACGGGTGAGTCGCGCCATGGGTTACACCTGCGCGCCGCTGATGACTCTGTGGAGCTAAGGGGATTCGAACCCCTGACCTACTCGATGCGAACGAGTCGCGCTACCAACTGCGCCATAGCCCCTGATCGCTAAGCAGGCTACCAGCCGCGGCAGCAACTGCCGAAACCGCGAGCACTATTCGCCGACGGCGCGCGGCAAGTCCCTGGGCCAACCGAACGTCCGCATCGGCATCGCGTACTCCAGGTGCTCGAAGATCGGGTCCTCGTCGTCGATCTCGAGCACCACCGCGCCCGGGCGCCGCAGCCGCGACGGCACCACGTCGTACTCACGGGCATAGGCATTCTCGACGCCGAGCCGCGCCCGCGCCATCCGCTGCATGCGGCGCCGGCGCACCTTCTCCTCGATGCGCGTCTGGCGGCGCAGATAGCCCAGGTAGAGCAGGGTCACGGTGGTCGCGGCGCCGCAGACCCACCACGCCGTCGGCGAGATCTTGAACGCCGCGGTGGCCGAGCCGACCAACACGACCGCCATCGCCATCAGCACCCGCTTGCGGAAGGCGTATTTACGGGCGCTGACCGCGGCGGCGGTCTTGGTGTCGAACCGGCGCCGCCGCGAGGCGTTGCGCGGCATCGGCGCCGGCGCCTCCTCGTCGGCCTCGTCGCCCTCGGCGGCAGGCTCCTCCAGGCCGGACGAGTCGTCGACGTACTCATAGCTGTCCTGCTCGTCGCCGCCCTTGGCAACCGCCTCGGTGTCGACGTCGTCGTCCTCGGCCGGCTGCTCGTCGTTGTTCTCGGCCGCGGAACCGCTGGCGCCCACCGGAAGTGCGGCGGAATCCTCGACCACGTCGACGTCCAGATAGTCGGGCTCGGCGGGTTCGGCGGTGGCCATCCTCATGACCACCGGCCGCCGGCGGCTCAGCTCGTCGGTGTCGGCGTCGTCGTCCTGGTCACCGGGCTCGTCCGCGGCGACGTCGTGCTCCTCGTCGAGGTCGGCGTCGGAGTCTTCCGGTCGCGTCCAGTGGGGATCGCTGCGGTGCCCGGCGGCCGGCCCGCCGCGCTTGACCAGCCGAGAGTTGGCCCCGCCGTTGAGGACTCGGGTCGCCAGCGCCACATCGCTGGTGCGGCGCACCGCGTCGCGTTTGCTGACCAGCATCGGCACCAAGACGAACAGCCACAGCACCACGAGCGATATCCACAACAACGACTGCGGGATGCTTGGCATGATGACCTGCTCTCTTCGGTTCCCATCCCCCGCGAAGCCCATCGGTGGCCAACGCGGCCGGGTCGTGATGACCAGGACAATTACACACCTGTAATTTGCCTCTCACAAGCACCACTAGTCACTCGTGTCGCGCTAGTCCCAGATGGGCAACGTTTCGGCCGCCACCGGCGCGTCGCCGTAACGCCGCCCTACTAGGCCCCGGCCGTCACACCCAGCTCGCGTTACCGGCGCGGACCAGCGTCGACGCCACCGATCCGCTGACCTCCTCGACCGTGATCGCCATCAACAGATGGTCCCGCCAGGCCTTGTCGACCTCGAGGTAGCGCTGCAATAGGCCCTCCTGGCGGAACCCGACTTTCGCCAGCACGGCCCGGCTCGCGGCGTTCTCCGGACGCACGGTGGCCTCCACCCGATGCAACATGACCGGGCCGAAGCAGTGGTCGAGACCCAGCGCCAGGGCTGCGGTGGCCACCCCGCCGCCGGTGGCCGAGCGCGGTACCCAGTAGCCGATCCACGCCGACCGCAACGCCCCGTGAGTGACGTTGCCGATGGTCAGCTGGCCGCAGAAGCGCCCGTCGAGCTCGATGACGTAGGGCAGCATCCGGCCCTGGCGCGCCTCGGCGCGCAGGCCCGAGCACAGCGCCGGCCAGGCGGCCACCGCGTGCCGGGTCGTCCAATCGCCCTCAGCGCTGGGCTCCCACGGTTCCAGATGCGCCCGATCGGCCAGCCGGATCCGGCTCCACTGCGCGCCGTCGCGCAGCCGGACCGCCCGCAACCGGACCACCCCGGCCGGCACCCGCAGCGGGCCGACACTCATCGGCCAACCGGGATGACGGGAATTGTTGCGCAACAGGTTCACGATGTGTGCAGTCGTTCCGCTCAGCCGCGCTGAGCCAAGAAGGCGACGTCGACGATCTCGCCGGTGCGGATCTGCTCGGCCCCGCTGGGCACCACCACCAGGCAGTTGGCTTCGGCGAGGGTGGCCAGCAGGTGCGACGACGCGCCCGGGGCGCCGCCCAGCGCCTGCACCAGATACTCGCCGCTGTCCTGATCGCGCATCAGCTGGCCGCGCAGATAGCCCTTGCGCCCGGCCACCGACGTGATGGGCGACAGCGTGCGGGCCTGCACGATGCGGCGCATCGGCTGGCGCTTGCCCAGCGACAACCGGATCAGCGGGCGGACCATCACCTCGAACACCACCAGCGCGCTCACCGGATTGGCGGGCAACAGGAAGGTCGGAACGCCCTCGCGGCCCAGCTGCCCAAAACCCTGGATGGAGCCCGGGTGCATGGCGACCCGGACCACCTCGATCTCCCCGAGCTCGGACAGCACCTGGCGCACCGCTTCGGCCGCGGCGCCACCGACCGCGCCGGCGATCACGATCACCTCGGCGCGGTTGATCTGGCCCTCGACGATGTCGCGCAGTTCCCTGGGGCCGCCGCCGACGATCCCGATCCGGTTGACCTCCGCCCCGGCGTCGCGGGCCGCCGCTGCCAGCGCATAGGAGTTGACGTCGTAGACCTGCCCGTTTCCCGGGGTGCGCGAGATGTCGACCAGTTCTCCGCCCAGCGCCATGATCGTCACCCGCGGCCGCGGATGCACCAGCACCCGCTCGCGGCCGACCGCGGCCAGCAGCCCGACCTGGGCCGCCCCGATCACCGCTCCGGCGCGCACCGCGACGTCGCCGGGCTGGACGTCGTCGCCGGCTCGGCGCACGTAGGCGCCCGAGGGCGCGCCCCGGTAGATCCGCACCCGCTGCGTCCCGCCGTCGGTCCACCCCAGCGGCAGCACCGCGTCGGCCAGCGTGGGCAGCGGGGCGCCGGTTTGCACCCGGACGGCCTGCCGCGGCTGCAACCGACTGGGGGTGCGCGACCCTGCCTCGACGGTTCCCATCACCGGCAGCACCAGCCCGTCGCGCGCGTCGTCGACCGAGTCGTCGAGCGGCGCGGGCAGGCCCTCGGCGCCCACCTCGCCGACGCCGAGCACGTCGACGCTGCGCACCGCGTAGCCGTCGATCGCGGCCTGATCGAAACCGGGCATCGGGCGTTCGGTGACCACTTCCTCGGCGCACATCAGGCCCTGCGCCTCGGCGATCGCCACACGTATCGGCCGCGGCGCCACCGCGGCAGCCGTGATCCGGGCCTGCTGCTCTTCCACCGAACGCACAGCGCGCCTCTCTGCCCTCAAATCCGGCGGGCGCTGCGTGGCGCACGACCCGCCCACTGCGCGGGCGGGGCATCCCCGCCCGGGACCGCTTGGCGTTGCGCCGACCCGCCGTCGCCTGCCGGCCCGGTTACTGCTCGGACAGGCCTAACCGCGCCACCAACCACTGCCGCAAGTCCGGGCCGTAGTCGTCACGGTCCAATGCAAAGTCAACCGCAGCCTTGAGGTAGCCGCCAGGATTTCCCAAGTCGTGTCGAGATCCGCGGTGCACGACCACGTGCACCGGGTGGCCATCGGAGATCAGCAGCGCGATCCCGTCGGTCAGCTGGACCTCGCCGCCGGCGCCGCGGTCGATGCGGCGCAACGCGTCGAAGATGGCGCGGTCGAGCACGTAGCGGCCCGCCGCGGCGAACATCGACGGCGCGTCCTCGGCCTTCGGCTTCTCGACCATGCCCTTGACCCGCAGCACGTCCGGATCGTCGTCGGGCACCGGCTCGACGTCGAAGACGCCGTAGGCACTGATCTCCTCGGGCGTCACCTCGATGGCGCACAACACCGTGCCGCCGTAGTGCGCCCGCACCTTCGACATGGTCCCCAGCACACCGGTCGGCAGCACCAGGTCGTCGGGCAGCAGCACCGCGACCGCGTCCTCGTCGTCGGCCAGCCGCGGTTCCACACACCCGATCGCGTGGCCCAGTCCCAGCGGCTCGCTCTGCACCACCGACTCGACCTTGATCAGCCGTGGCGCCCGCCGAACCTTGTCCAGCATCGCGGTTTTGCCGCGCTCCTCCAGCGTGCTCTCGAGCACCAGGTCCTCGACGAAGTGCGCGACGACACCGTCCTTGCCCTCCGAGGTGACGATCACCAGGCGTTCGGCGCCGGCCTCGGCCGCCTCGGCGGCGACGAGCTCGATCCCGGGGGTATCGACCACGGGCAGCAGCTCTTTGGGGACCGTCTTGGTCGCGGGCAGGAATCGGGTACCGAGGCCGGCGGCGGGCACAATCGCCGTGCGTGGCACCACCACGTTTGGGCATGACATCGTTCACACGATAACCCGCATCGACTTTGCCGAGTGGATGTGGCGCAGGCGAAGACCGGGCTGTCATGGTTTACCCATGGCCACCACCGGCAAGGCCGCCCTGCGCGAACGGCTGCTCGCCGCCCGGCGCCGCGTTGCCGACGACGTTCGCGCCGCTGAGGCGCGGATGCTGCGCGAACAGCTGGAGTTCATGGTGACCAGCGGCAGCACCGTGTGCGCCTACGTGCCGGTGGGCGCCGAGCCGGGCTCCGTCGAGATGCTGGACATGTTGCTGCGGCGGGCCGGGCGGGTGCTGCTGCCGGTTGCCCGCACCGCCGCCGACGACACCCCGCTGCCGCTGTGCTGGGGCGAATACCGGCCCGGCACCCTGACCACCGGGCGGTGGGGGCTGCTCGAGCCGGCGCAGCCGTGGCTGCCCGCATCGGCGCTGGCCGACGCGGCCCTGGTGCTGGTGCCGGCGCTGGCCGTGGACCGCCGCGGGGTGCGCCTGGGCCGGGGCCGGGGGTTCTACGACCGCTCGCTGGGCGACCGCGATCCGCGGGCGCGGCTGGTCGCGCTGGTGCGCGACGCGGAACTGCTCGACGAGCTACCGGCCGAGCCGCACGACGTCCCGATGACCCACGCGCTGACGCCGCAGCGCGGGTTGGTCACCCTCGGCGCCCGCTGACGTCTCGGTCGTCTCGGTCGTCTCGGGAATGAGACGCGTCACCTGGCGGTTCTAGCACTTGACACGCTAGAGTGCTAACAAGGTTTGCGACCATCCGGAGGTTTACGTGCCGACTTACAGCTATCAGTGCACCGAGTGCGACGATCGCTTCGACATCGTGCAGGCCTTCACCGACGACGCGCTGACCACGTGCAAGCACTGCTCCGGGCGGCTGCGCAAGCGCTTCAACTCCGTCGGCGTGGTGTTCAAGGGCAGCGGCTTCTACCGCACCGATAGCCGGGAGTCCGGCAAGAAGCCCGCGGGGTCGACCAACGGCTCCTCCTCGAGCGACTCGAGCTCGTCGACGAGCGACAGCTCCGGCTCGAGCGCCAAGTCCGGCTCGGGCGAGAAGGCCGCCAGCAGCCCCGCGCCGGCCGCCGCCGCGGCCGGCTGACGGTTATCCACAGCGGCGCCGCCGAGCGCCGACCCGGGCGCCGCGCCGCGCCTACCGTTGCGGCGTGGGCGAATCCTCGCTGAACCCAAGCGTATTGAGCCGGCTGTCGGTGTGGCTGCGGCCGGACTGGACGCGTACCGTGCTGGCCCGTCGGGTCGCGGCCGGCGCCCTGGTGGTGTTGGCCGCGATCGCCGCGCTGCGGTCCGATCCCGCCGGCGACTATGCGCCGGTAGTGGTGGCCGAGCACGACCTGCGCCCGGGCGCCGCGTTGACCGCCGCCGATGTCCGTCTCGAAAAGCGTTTGGCCGCAACGGTTCCCGAGGGATCACCCGCCGAGATCGGCGCGGTGCTGGGTTCCACACTGGCCGGCCCGGCGCGACGCGGCGAGGTGCTCACCGACGTGCGACTGCTGGGCAGTCGACTGGCCGAGGCGGCCGTCGGGTCCAAGGCGGCAGCGGGCGCGCGCATCGTGCCGTTGCACCCGGCGGACGGCGCGCTGATCGACCTGGTGCGGCCCGGGGACGTGGTCGACGTGCTGGCCGCGCCGGCCAACACCTCGGCGGAGACGACCCACGCCGCGCCCAAGGTGCTGGCCACCGACGCCGTCGTGGTGCTGGTGTCGGCCCGGGAAAAGATTCAGGCCGCCGGTGCCGACCGCGTAGTGTTGGTTGCGCTACCGGCTGGGGTGGCGAACACGGTGGCAGGCGCGGCGCTCGGCCAGACGGTGACACTCACCCTGCACTGAGCGCCTGTCCGCGGGGGGATCACCTGGCCGACAGCAAACTCTGTCCAGTCCCAGAAAGGCCATCGCCAATGCTCAAAGGGTTCAAGGAGTTTCTCTCGCGGGGCAACATCATCGACCTGTCCACAGCGGTGGTCATCGGTACCGCGTTCACCGCATTGGTCACGACATTCACCGACAGCATCATCAAGCCGTTGATCAACCGCATCGGCGTCAACCAGAAGTCCGACATCGGCATCCTGCGGATCAGCATCGGCGGCGGGCAGACCATCGACCTGAACAACGTGCTGTCCGCCGCGATCAACTTCGTGATCATCGCCGCGGTGGTGTACTTCCTGGTCGTGTTGCCCTACACGACGCTGCGCAAGCGGGGTGAGGTCGAGCCGGCCGACGACGCCCAGGTGGTTCTGCTCACCGAGATCCGCGATCTGCTCGCGCAGACCAACGGCGACTCGTCGGGCAAGCACGGCAGCGTGAGCACCACACCCCCACCGGAGTACGGGCCGCGCGCGGAGGCCGAGTCGTAACGACCGGCGCCGGGCAGCCCGGGTCTAGATCTCCAGGCTCGACAACTGCCCAATGATCTGGGCCGCCAACGGATTCAGCGTCGCCATGCCGTCGCGCACCGCATAGCGGGAGCCGGCCAGGTTGACCACCAGCGTGCTGCCGGACACCCCGGCCAGTCCGCGTGACAAACCGGCGTCGATGATGCCGGCGGACAGCCCCGAGCCGCGGATGGCCTCAGCGATGCCGAGGATTTCGCGATCGAGGATCTCCCGGGTGGCCTCCGGGGTGACGTCGCGCGGGGTGACGCCCGTCCCGCCGACGGAGACGACCAGGTCCACCCCGCCGATCACCGCGGTGTTGAGCGCGTTGCGGATCTCGACCTCGTCGGCGGCGACGGCGACCACACCGTCGACGACGAATCCCGCCTCGGTGAGCAGCTCGGTCACCAGCGGCCCGCTGTGGTCCTCGTCCCCGTGGGCGGTGCGATCGTCGACCACCACGACCAGTGCCCGGCCAACTACCAACTCCGCACCCGTTTCCATGGGTGCAACCGTATATCCGAGCTCCGACAATCCCGCCGCCGAGGGTTCGTCCACTCTCACTACTGGTCCGCCTTTCCCAGGGTGACCGGCAAAGTCCGGCTGCCGCCGCCGGCGGGATCGGAGAACGTCAACGTGATCTTGTCGCCCGGCGCTTTGGACCGCACGGCGGCGACCAACGCGTTGGCGCTGTTGATCGGGCGGTCGTCGACCTTGGTGACGACCACGTTCTTGGGCAGGCCGGCGCTGGCGGCCGCACCGCCCGACACCACGTCGACGACCTTGGCGCCCGGGGTGCCCTTGTCGTTGGTCACCTGCACGCCCAGCGAGGCATGTGACGCCTTGCCGGTGGCGATCAGCTCGTCGGCGATCCGCTTGGCCTGGTCGACCGGGATCGCGAAGCCCAGCCCGATCGAGCCGCTCTGCGCGTCCGGCGAGTCGGCGCCCAGCGTGGCGATGGCCGAGTTCACGCCCACCAGTTGGCCGTTCATGTTGACCAACGCTCCCCCGGAGTTGCCGGGGTTGATCGCGGCGTCGGTCTGGATGGCGTCCAGCACGGTGTTCTGGTTGCCGGACTCACCGGTGGTGGACACCGGCCGGTTCAGGGCGCTGACGATCCCGGTGGTCACCGTGCCGGACAGACCCAGCGGCGACCCGATCGCCACCACCGGCTGACCGACCCGCAGGTCCGACGACGACCCCAGCGAGATGGGGGTGAGCCCGGACATGCCCTGCACCCGGATGACGGCGATATCGCTGGTGGGGTCGGCACCGACCACCGTGAACGGCGCGGTGCGGCCGTCGGAGAAGGTGACCGTCGTCTTCGGGGTGCCGGCGCCGGGACCACCGCCCGGGCCGCCGGGCGGCAGCGGGACCACCGGGGGCGCCGCGGGACCCTTGGGCGGTCCCGCCGCGGCCGCGACGACGTGGTTGTTGGTCAGGATCAGCCCGTCGGTCGACAGGATGATGCCGGAGCCCTCCTCGGACTGACGGCCCAGATCGGTCTCCAGCATCACCACGCTGGGCACCACCTTGGCCGCCACCTGCTCGACACTGCCCGGCGGCATGTTCGCCGCCGGGACGCTGGGCGCCGCCCCGGCGATGCGCCCGCCGCCGCTGCCCGTTGCGTGGGTGCCCATTTCGACGGCCGTTGCGGCGGCACCACCGATGCCGGCCGACACCACCGCGATGGCGACCGCTCCCACCGTCAAAAGCCCTGCGCGAGAACGCTTTTGAGGTTCCGGCGGCCCGGGCATCCCGGGGTGCATGCCGGGCAGCGGACCGGTGCCGGTGCCGCCGGGGACGCGTCCCGGCCCGGCGTTGCCGAAGGGCTCGTAGGGCGAGCGGAACTGGGTGGTTTGCGAGGGCTGCGACCGATAGCGCCAGTCGAATTGCTGCTGGTAGGGCTGCTGCCCCTGGGCATAGCCTGAGGAGCCCGCGTGGCTCGGGACGGGCGCAGTCTGATTCGGCGCGGGCGGGTATCCCGGCTGCTGCTGCGGCGGTGGCGAATACCTCGGGTCATTCGTCATGTCGCTAAGTCGCTCTTCCTCTATCTCGGCGTTTCGGCTCGCGGTGGGCTCGGCTCGGCTGGGTTTAACAGTAGCCGCAGACCTACCTTGCCCGCGCGGACTGAGAGTCCACTGAGATAACGTTCGCCGATTCCCGAGAGTTCGCCGTGTCCCCGGCCACCGGTACGGCGGGGTCGGTGGCGGCCTCCGCCTGGTCGGTTTCCGACTCGCCGGCGGGCGTCGAGTGGCCGGCCGGCGGCAGCGGCCGCCCCGGCAGCAGCACATAGAAGGAGGTGCCCGGCGGCTGGCCGCCCGGCACGGTGTCCTCGACGCGCAGCATGCCGCCGTGGTTGAGCACGACCTTCTTGACGATGGCCAGCCCCAGCCCGGAGCCGGGCATGGCCCGCGCCGATGTCGAGCGGTAGAACCGCTCGAACACCAGCCGGCGCTCCTGCGGCGGAATGCCGGGCCCGTGGTCAGAGACCACCAGCTCGGCGTGCGACGGGTCGAGCTGGCGCATCGTGACGCCGACGTGCCCGCCAGGCGGGCTCCACTTGGCCGCGTTGTCCAACAGGTTGAGCACCGCACGCGACAACCCGGCGGCATCGCCGTACATCTGCCACGGCGTCACATCGACGTCGAAGTGAATGTCGTTGCGCCGCCGCCTGACTCGCTCCAGGCTGCGATCGATCACATCGGACATGTCGACCGGCTCGTGCACCACCTGCCCGGCGTCGTCACGGGTGAGGTCCACCAAATCGCCTACCAGCGTTGACAATTCCTCGATCTGGGCGAGCACATCGGCGCGCAGCTCGACCATCTCCTGCTCGGGCAGCCGCGGGGCGCCCGGCTCCATCGAGGCCATCAGCAGCTCGACGTTGGTGCGCAGCGACGTCAGCGGGGTGCGCAATTCGTGTCCGGCGTCGGTGACCAGCCGGGCCTGTCGCTCCCGGGACTCGGCCAGCGCCCGCAGCATCAGGTTGAACGACTCGGTGAGCCTGGCCAATTCGTCGCTGCCGAACACCGGGATGGGCCGCAGGTCGTCGGTGCGCGCCACCCGCTCGGCCGCTTCGGTCAGGCGGGCCACCGGGCGCAACCCGGCCCGGGTGACCATGCCGCCCGCCACCGCCGCGACGGCCACGCCGACACCTCCGACGATCAGCAGCACCCACCGCAGTTTGTTCATCACCGCCTCGGTCGGCTTGAGGCTCTTGGAGATCAACAACGACGTGCCGTTCTGCAGGTGCACGGCCAGGATGCGCTGATCGCCCGCGGTGCGCCGCGACATGAACAGTTCGCCGTGGATGACCGCCTTTTCCGGCGACCCCACCGGCAGCGTCTGACCCGGCTGCTGGGCGGTATAGATGGCGTGGCCGGGGTTCACCAGCATCGCGTTGACGTCCGAATAGGCGGTGCCCTCGATCGCCTTGCCGGGGTCGGCGGCCAACGAGCCGCTGGCGATCAGCAGTTGCGCCCGGCTCTGCAGTTGGTTGTCGATGTCGCTGTAGAGGGCGGCCGAAATCACGGCATAGACGGCGAACGCCATCAGCACCACGACCATGGCCACCATCGACATGGCCAGCAGCATCACCCGCCATCGCAGCGACAGCGAGGGGGTGGCGCGCAGGGGCGCGCGCAACGGGGGGCGCTGGGGCCGGTACAACCGGATCATCGCGGCGGGCGGCTCGTCACGGCGGCGTCTCCCGAAGCACGTAACCCACCCCGCGCACCGTGTGGATCAACCGAGGCTCGCCGTCGGCTTCGGTTTTGCGGCGCAGGTAGCCGACGTACACCTCCAGCGCATTGCCCGAGGTGGGGAAGTCGAAGCCCCAGACCTCCTCGAGGATGCGGCTGCGGGTGAGCACCCGGCGCGGGTTGGCGATCAGCATTTCCAGCAGTGCGAACTCGGTGCGGGTCAGGCTGATCCGGCGCTGCCCGCGGGTGACCTCCCGGGTCACCGGGTCCAGCGTCAGATCGGAGAACGTCATCGCCACGGATTCGGCGTCGTCCTCGGGCTTGGTGCGGCGCAGCAGCGCCCGCATCCGGGCCAGCAGTTCTTCCAGGGCGAACGGCTTGGGCAGGTAGTCGTCGGCGCCGGCGTCCAGCCCGGCCACCCGCTCGGAGACCGAATCGCGGGCGGTCAGCACCAGGATGGGCAGGTCGTCACCGGTGCTGCGCAGCTGACGGCACACCTCGAGGCCATCCAGTCGCGGCATCATCACATCCAGGACGAGCGCGTCGGGGCGATCGCTCGCGATCATGTCGAGAGCCTCGACCCCGTCATGGGCCAACTCGACGGAGTAGCCGTTGAAGGACAACGACCTGCGTAACGACTCGCGCACCGCGCGATCGTCGTCGACGACCAGTATTCGCACGGCCCCTAGTTTCGTCCCACCGCCTGAGACTGACCTGAGAGGCGCGCCGGGATTGCGGCTAGCGGCGGTCGCCAGCGCGGCGAGAGCCGGGCGCCGCGGGCCGCCGCCATCAAGGTCAGCGGCGGTCGAGATCGATCAGGCCGAGACGGGCCGCCTTGAGCAGCCGGCGCGGCACCTTGTGCCGCTGACCTGCCACCGTCACACCGACGAGCTCGGTCTTCTCCGCCTTCCACTGCGCGCGCCGGCTACGGGTGTTCGCGCGCGACATTCTGCGCTTGGGTACGGCCATGGTCGGGCCTAACTCCTCGGTCGGGGGCTTGATCGGGCATGTCGCGCGGCGTGACCGGTCGGGCCGAACGTGCGACGATTGGACATCAGGATAGTCGTTGGCCTGCTGGTCACCAAAACGACGCCCGCCGACGATCGACCGTCCTTGACGTGACACCGGCGGTACCCGATAACCTACCGGTTGGTTGGTTGGTTCGCGGTCACCGGTACGCCCACGAATGGAGGACACGCATGGCCTCTCGTCCCGGTCCTCCCGGCGATCCGGGGGCGGTCCGCATCGCGAACTGCTCCGGGTTCTACGGCGACCGGCTGTCGGCCATGCGCGAGATGCTGACCGGCGGCGAGGTGGACTACCTCACCGGCGACTACCTGGCCGAACTGACCATGCTGATCCTGGGCCGCGATCGGATGAAGCACCCCGAGCGCGGCTACGCCAAGACCTTCCTGACCCAACTCGAGGACTGCCTGGGCGAGGCCCGCGACCGCGGGGTCCGCATCGTGGCCAACGCCGGCGGACTCAACCCGGCCGGCCTGGCCGACGCGATCCGCGACCTCGCCGCCCGGCTACGCCTCGACGTCCGGGCCGCCCATGTCGAGGGCGACGACCTGCTGGCGCGCGCCGCCGAGCTGGGGCTGGGCAGCCCGCTGACCGCCAACGCCTACCTGGGCGCCTGGGGCATCGTCGACTGCCTGGGCGACGGCGCCAACGTCGTCGTCACCGGCCGGGTCACCGACGCCTCGGTGATCGTCGGGGCGGCCGCGGCGCACTTCGGCTGGGAACGCAGCGACTACGACCGGCTCGCCGGGGCGGTGGTGGCCGGCCACGTCATCGAGTGCGGGGTGCAGGCCACCGGCGGCAACTATTCCTTCTTCACCGAGGTGCCCGACCTGACCCACGCGGATTTCCCGCTGGCCGAGGTGCACGCCGACGGCTCCTCGGTGATCACCAAGCATCCGGGCACCGGCGGGCTGGTCAGCGTCGACACCGTCACCGCGCAACTGCTGTACGAGATCACCGGCGCGCGTTACGCCAACCCCGACGTCACCGCCCGGATGGACACCGTCGAGCTGTCCTCCGACGGCCCCGACCGGGTGCGCATCAGCGGCGTGCGCGGTGAGCCGCCGCCGCCCACCTACAAGGTGTCGCTGAACAGCATCGGCGGATTCCGCAACTCGATGACCTTCGTGCTGACCGGCCTGGACATCGAGGCCAAGGCCGAGCTGGTGCGTCGGCAGCTGCAGTCCGCGTTGGCGGTCAAACCCGCGGAGCTGCAGTGGTCGCTGGCCCGCACCGACCATCTCGACGCCGACACCGAAGAGGCCGCCAGCGCCCTGCTGCACTGCGTCGTCCGCGATCCCGACCCGGCCAACGTCGGGCGCCAATTCTCCTCGGCCGCAGTCGAATTGGCACTCGCCAGCTATCCGGGATTTCATGTCACCGCCCCGCCGGGCGACGGCCAGGTGTACGGCGTGTTCACCGCCGGCTATGTCGACGCCGATAAGGTGCCGCACATCGCGGTGCACGCCGACGGCACCCGGGTCGACATTCCTTGCGCCACCGATACTTTGGAGTTGGCGCCGGTCGATGACCCGGCGCTGCCCGAACCGCTGCCGGACGGCCCGGTGCGCCGCGCGCCGCTGGGTACTATCGCCGGGGCCCGCAGCGGAGACAAGGGCGGCTCGGCCAACGTCGGGGTCTGGGTCCGCACCGACGAGCAGTGGCGCTGGCTGGCCCACACGTTGACCGTCGAGCGGCTCACCGAGCTGCTGCCCGAGGCCGCCGAGTTCGCCGTCACCCGCCACCTGCTGCCCAACCTGCGCGCGGTCAACTTCGTCATCGACGGCATCCTCGGACAGGGTGTCGCCTATCAAGCCCGGTTCGACCCGCAAGCCAAGGGGCTGGGCGAATGGCTGCGCGGCCGCTACCTCGACATCCCGGAGAGCCTGCTGTGAATCTGTGGACCACCCCCGAGCGCGAACAACTGCGAAAGACGGTGCGCTCGTTCGCCGAACGCGAGATCCTGCCGCACGTCGACGAGTGGGAGCGCAGCGGCGAGCTGCCGCGCGAATTGCACCGCAGCGCCGGGGCGGCCGGGCTGTTGGGCGCCGGCTTTCCCGAATCGGTCGGCGGCGGGGGCGGCGACGGCGCCGACGCGGTCATCATCTGCGAGGAGATGCATCAGGCCGGAGCACCGGGCGGGGTGTTCGCGTCGTTGTTCACCTGCGGCATCGCGGTGCCGCACATGATCGCCTCCGGGGATCAGCGGCTCATCGAGGAGTTCGTCCGGCCCACGCTGGCCGGCGAGAAGATCGGTTCGCTGGCCATCACCGAGCCGGGCGGCGGTTCGGACGTCGGTCATTTGCGGACCTCCGCGGTACGCGATGGTGATCACTACATCGTCAACGGCGCCAAGACCTACATCACCTCCGGGGTGCGTGCCGACTATGTGGTGACCGCGGTCCGCACCGGGGGCCCTGGGGCGGCAGGGGTTTCGTTGCTGGTGGTCGAGAAGGGCACTCCCGGGTTCGAGGTGACGCGCAAGCTGGACAAGATGGGCTGGCGCTCCTCGGACACCGCCGAGCTGTCCTACACCGACGTCCGGGTACCGGTGTCCAACCTGGTCGGCGCCGAGAACACCGGGTTCGCCCAAATAGCCCAGGCCTTCGTCTCCGAGCGGATCGGCCTTGCCACACAAGCGTATTCGAGTGCGCAGCGGTGCCTGGACCTGACGGTGCAGTGGTGTCGCGACCGCGAGACGTTCGGCCGGCCGCTGATTTCCCGGCAGTCGGTGCAGAACACGCTGGCCGAGATGGCCCGCCGCATCGACGTCGCCCGGGTGTATTCGCGCAACGTGGTGGAACGCCAGCTGGCCGGTGAGACGAATCTGATCCCGCAGGTGTGCTTCGCCAAGAACACGGCCGTGGAGGCCGGAGAATGGGTTGCCAACCAGGCCGTGCAGCTGTTCGGCGGCATGGGCTACATGGCCGAATCCGAGGTCGAACGCCAATACCGGGGCATGAGGATCCTGGGCATCGGCGGCGGCACCACCGAAATCCTGACCGCGTTGTCCGCCAAACTGCTGGGATTCCAATCATGACCGTGCTGCAGTCCACCCTCGACCGCGAGGCCACCGCCTTCACCGACGCGGCGTCGGCGGCGATGGCGAAACTCGAGGAGATCGACACCGAACTCGCCAACGCGCTGGCCGGCGGCGGACCGAAATACGTTGAACGCCACCACGCCCGGGGCAAGCTGACGGCGCGGGAACGCATCGAACTGCTGGTCGACCAGGACTCGCCGTTCCTGGAGCTGAGCCCCCTGGCGGCCTGGGGCAGCTCCTTCAAGGTCGGCGCCAGCACCGTCACCGGTATCGGCGTGGTCGAGGGCGTCGAATGCATGATCGTGGCGAATGACCCCACGGTCAAAGGCGGCACCAGCAACCCGTGGACCCTGAAGAAGATCCTGCGGGCCAACCAAATCGCCTTCGAGAACCGGCTTCCGGTGATCTCCCTGGTGGAGTCCGGCGGGGCGGACCTGCCCACCCAGAAGGAGATCTTCATCCCCGGCGGACGGATGTTCCGCGACCTCACCCGACTGTCCGCCGCCGGAATCCCCACCATCGCTTTGGTTTTCGGAAACTCCACGGCGGGCGGCGCCTACGTCCCGGGCATGTCGGATCACGTGGTGATGATCAAGGAACGTTCCAAGGTGTTCCTGGCCGGTCCGCCGCTGGTGAAGATGGCCACCGGTGAGGAATCCGACGACGAATCACTGGGTGGGGCCGAAATGCATGCCCGGGTCTCGGGTTTGGCCGACTACTTCGCCGTAGACGAACTCGACGCGATCCGCATCGGCCGGCGCATCGTGGCCCGGTTGAACTGGGTCAAGCAGGGCCCCACACCCAAACCGGTCACCGAGCCGCTGTTCGACACCGAAGAGCTCATCGGCATCGTGCCCGCCGATCTGCGCATCCCGTTCGATCCGCGGGAAGTGATCGCCCGCATCGTCGACGGCTCCGAGTTCGACGAATTCAAGCCGCTGTACGGCTCGTCGCTGGTGACCGGCTGGGCCCGGCTGCACGGCTATCCGATCGGCATCCTGGCCAACGCGCGCGGTGTGCTGTTCAGCGAGGAGTCGCAAAAGGCCACCCAGTTCATCCAGCTGGCCAACCGCTCCAACACGCCATTGCTGTTCCTGCACAACACCACCGGCTACATGGTGGGCAAGGACTACGAAGAGGGCGGGATGATCAAGCACGGGTCGATGATGATCAACGCCGTGTCCAACTCGACGGTGCCGCACATCTCGCTGTTGATCGGCGCCTCCTACGGCGCGGGCCACTACGGCATGTGCGGCCGCGCCTACGACCCGCGTTTCCTGTTCGCCTGGCCGACGTCGAAGTCCGCGGTGATGGGCGGCGCCCAGCTGGCCGGCGTGCTGTCCATCGTGGCCCGCGCGGCGGCCGAGGCCCGCGGCCAGCAGTTCGACGAGCAGGCCGACGCGGCGATGCGGGCGGCGGTGGAAGGCCAGATCGAAGCGGAGTCGCTGCCCCTGGTGCTGTCCGGAATGCTCTACGACGACGGGGTGATCGATCCACGAGACACCCGCACGGTATTGGGAATGTGTTTGTCCGCCATAGCCAATGGCCCGATCGAGGGGACGTCGAACTTCGGCGTCTTTCGGATGTGAGCCCGATGGGAATCACGCGAGTACTGGTTGCCAACCGCGGCGAGATCGCCCGACGGGTTTTCGCTACCTGCCGACGGCTGGGGGTGAGCACCGTCGCCGTCTATACCGACCCCGATGCCGGCGCGCCGCATGTCGCCGAAGCCGACGCCCGGGTGCGGTTGCCGAACACCACCGACTACCTCAACATCGAGGCCATCATCGGCGCCGCCCGCGCGGCCGGCGCCGACGCGCTACATCCCGGATATGGATTCCTCTCCGAGAACGCCGATTTCGCGACCGCTGTCGCCGACGCCGGACTGACTTGGGTCGGTCCGCCGGTGGATGCGGTGCGCGCGATGGGCTCCAAGATCGAGTCGAAAAAGCTGATGGCCGCCGCCGGAGTGCCGGTGCTCGACGAGCTCGACCCCGACACCGTCACCGAGGCCCAGCTGCCGGTGCTGGTCAAGGCGTCCGCGGGCGGTGGCGGCCGCGGCATGCGGGTGGTGCACGAATTATCCGCCCTGCGTGGCGAAGTGGAGGCCGCGCGCCGGGAGGCGCAGTCCGCGTTCGGTGATCCGACGGTGTTCTGCGAACGCTATCTGCCCACCGGTCACCACGTCGAGGTTCAGGTGCTGGCCGACGCCCACGGCACGGTGTGGGCGGTCGGCGAACGCGAATGTTCGATTCAGCGCCGTCACCAGAAGATCATCGAGGAGGCCCCCTCACCGCTGGTGGAGCGCACACCGGGGATGCGCGCCAAGCTGTTCGAGGCGGCCCGGCTGGCCGCCGGCGCCATCGGCTACACCGGGGCCGGGACGGTCGAGTTCCTCGCCGATGACGACGGAGAGTTCTACTTCTTGGAGATGAACACCCGGCTGCAGGTCGAACACCCGGTCACCGAGGAGACCACCGGGCTGGACCTGGTCGAGCTGCAGCTCGCGGTCGCCGACGGCGCCCGCCTGGACGCGGAACCCCCTGCCGTCCAGGGTTATTCGATCGAGGCCCGGCTGTACGCCGAGGACCCGGCCCGCGGTTGGCAGCCGCAGGCCGGCGTGGTGCACGCGTTCGCGGTGCCCTCGGTCCGGGCCGAGTTCGGCTCACTGGGGCGGCGGATCGGCATCCGGCTGGACGCGGGTATCACCGACGGATTCGCGGTGTCGATCCACTACGACCCGATGCTGGCCAAGGTCATCTCCTACGCGCCAACCCGCCGTCAGGCGGCGCTGGTGCTGGCCGACGCGCTCACCCGCACCCGGGTGCACGGCGTGCGCACCAACCGCGATCTGCTGGTGAACGTGCTGCGGCATCCGGCGTTCCTCGACGGCGCCACCGACACAGCGTTTTTCGACACCCACGGCCTGGCCGAGCTGGCGGCGCCGCTGGGCGACGCGGCGGCGGTGCGCCTGTCGGCGGTCGCGGCCGCTCTCGCCGACGCCGCGCGCAACCGCGCTCACGCCCCGGTGCTGGGCGCCATCCCCAGCGGCTGGCGGAACCTGCCGTCGGGCTTTCAGGTCAAGGACTACCGCGACGACGAGGGCCACGAGCATCGGGTCCAATATCGTTTCACCAGAACCGGTTTGGTTCTGCCCGATGACCCGTCGGTGCAGCTGGTGTCGGCCACGGCCGACGACGTGGTGCTGCGCACCGACGGTGTCGAGCACAACTTCTCGGTGCGCCGCTACCACGGCGCCGACGCCGACGTGTATGTCGATTCGGCGCGCGGGCCGGTGCACCTGACCGTGCTGCCGCGCTTCCCCGAGCCCGGTTCGACCGTCGAAAAGGGCTCGCTGGTGGCGCCCATGCCCGGCAACGTCATCCGGCTCGGTGCCGCGATCGGGGACACCGTCACCGCCGGTCAGTCCCTGATCTGGCTGGAAGCCATGAAGATGGAGCACACCATCGCCGCCCCGGTCGACGGGGTGCTCGCCGAGCTCAATGTCAAAACCGGTCAGCAAGTCGAAGTCGGCGCTGTGCTGGCAAGAGTGGAAGCGCCGCAATCAGAAGGAGATGCACAGTGACCGACAGCAGCTTCATCGAAAACGAAGAGCGTCAGGCGTTGCGCAAGGCGGTAGCCGAGTGGGCATCCAACTACGGCAGCGAGTACTACCTGCGGAAGGCCCGCGCCCACGAGCACACTGACGAATTGTGGTCCGAAGCAGGCAAACTCGGCTTTCTCGGGGTGAACCTGCCCGAGCAGTACGGCGGCGGGGGCGCCGGCATGTACGAGCTGTCGCTGGTGATGGAGGAGATGGCGGCCGCGGGCAGCGCGCTGCTGTTGATGGTGGTGTCGCCGGCCATCAACGGCACCATCATCAGCAAGTTCGGCACCGAGGAGCAGAAGAAGCGCTGGCTTCCCGGGATCGCCGACGGCACGCTGACAATGGCGTTCGCCATCACCGAACCCGACGCCGGGTCCAACTCGCACAAGATCACCACCACCGCCCGCCGCGACGGCAGCGACTGGATCCTCAAGGGCCAGAAGGTTTTCATTTCCGGCATCGACCAGGCGCAGGCGGTCCTGGTGGTGGCCCGCACCGAGGAGGCAAAGACCGGCAAGCTGCGGCCCGCGCTGTTCGTGGTGCCCACCGATGCGCCCGGTTTCAGCGCCACGCCGATCGAGATGGAATTGATCAGCCCGGAACGCCAGTTCCAGGTCTTCCTCGACGACGTGCGGCTGCCGTCGGATGCGCTCATCGGCGCCGAAGACGCCGCGATCGCACAGCTTTTCGCCGGGCTCAACCCCGAACGCATCATGGGCGCAGCCAGCTCCGTCGGGATGGGCCGGTTCGCGCTGGCCCGGGCCGCCGAATACGTCAAGACCCGCCAGGTGTGGGGCACCCCGGTCGGCGCGCACCAGGGCCTGTCACATCCGTTGGCGCAGTGCCACATCGAGGTCGAACTCGCCAAGCTGATGATGCAGAAGGCGGCCACCCTGTATGACGCCGGCAACGACATGGGCGCGGCCGAGGCCGCCAACATGGCCAAATATGCTGCGGCCGAGGCGGCTACCCGCTCGGTCGACCAGGCGGTGCAGTCGATGGGCGGCAACGGCCTCACCAAGGAGTACGGTGTGGCCGCCATGCTGGCCTCGGCCCGGCTGGGCCGCATCGCCCCGGTCAGCCGCGAGATGGTGCTCAACTTCGTCGCCCAGACCTCGCTGGGCCTGCCCCGCAGCTACTGAGACGATGGACGCCCTGGTCGACTACGCCGGTCCCGCCGCCACCGGCGGTCCGGTGGCGCGGCTGACGCTGAACTCACCGCACAACCGCAACGCGCTGTCCAGCGCGCTGGTCAGCCAGTTGCATCAGGGGCTGCGCGACGCCTCGTCGGATCCGGCGGTGCGGGTGGTGGTGCTGGCCCATACCGGCGGCACCTTCTGCGCGGGTGCGGATCTCAGCGAGGCCGGGTCCGGCGGGTCGCCCTCGTCGGCCTACGACATGGCCGTCGAGCGGGCCCGGGAGATGGCCGCCCTGATGCGCGCCATCGTCGAATCCCGACTGCCGGTGATCGCCGCGATCGACGGCCACGTCCGGGCCGGCGGGTTCGGCTTGGTGGGCGCCTGCGACATCGCGGTCGCCGGCCCGCGCAGCAGCTTCGCGCTGACCGAGGCGCGGATCGGCGTCGCCCCGGCCATCATCTCGCTGACGCTGCTGCCGAAGCTGTCGGCGCGCGCGGCCGCGCGCTACTACCTGACCGGCGAGAAGTTCGACGCCCGACGGGCCGAGGAGATCGGGTTGATCACCATGGCCGCCGAGGACGTCGACGCCGCGGTCGACCAACTGGTCGCCGACGTGGGCCGCGGTTCGCCGCAGGGCCTCGCGGCGTCCAAGGCACTGACCACCGCCGCGGTGCTGGAGCGCTTCGACCGGGACGCCGAGCGGCTGGCCGAGGAATCCGCCCGGCTGTTCGTGTCCGACGAAGCCCGCGAAGGCATGCTGGCGTTCCTGGAGAAGCGGTCACCCAACTGGACGAGTTAGCCAGCCGATAAGTTAGCCAGATGTCAAACAGGGGATCCGGCCGGACGGGCCGCGCGGGGTCGCGGGCCGGTGCAAGGTTGCAGTTTAGCCAATCCTCTTGCAGCAAAAGCTGGACGTCGTAGGCTCGTGGGTGATGAGCAACTCAACGCAACGGGATGCGGAGGATACGCGCGACGAGCCGTCGCGCGCCGCCGATACTGATCGCATACAGATTGCACAGTTGCTGGCATATGCGGCCGAGCAGGGCCGGCTGCAGCTCAACGACTATGAGGACCGCCTGACCAGGGCTTATGCGGCCAAAACGTACGAGGAACTCGATCAGCTGCGGGCCGATCTACCGGGCGCGCCGATCAGCCCGCGCCGCGGCGGCAAACCGAATCCGGCGCCCTCGACGCTGCTGCTGGCCTTGTTGAGCGGCTTCGAGCGGCGCGGCCGGTGGAACGTCCCGAAGAAGCTGACCACCTTCACCCTGTGGGGCAGCGGCGTGGTCGATCTGCGCTACGCCGACTTCACCTCGACCGAGGTCGACATCCACGCGATGTCCATCATGGGCGTGCAAAGCATTTTGCTGCCGCCGGAGGTCAACGTCGAGGTGCACGGCCGCGGCATGATGGGAAACTTCGACCGCGACGTCCCCGGCCAGGGCACTCCGGGCGCGCCGACGGTGCACATCCGTGGCTTCTCGCTGTGGGGCGGGGTGGGCATCAGGCGCAAGGCGCGCCGGCCACGGCCCTAGGAGCGCATCTTTTGGCAGCATCGAAAAGGACTGTCGCGCAGTCTTTTTGATGCTGCGCCGTCAGCGTGGTATGTAGTCGAAGGTGTCCGGATTGGGGCCGCGTCGCCCGGATTCCCCGCGATCCAGCGCCGAGATCGCCTCCATCGCGCGCTCGTCCAGCTCGAAGTCGAACAGTTCGAAGTTCGATTTCATCCGATCCGGGTTGACCGTCTTGGGAAAGACGACGTCGCCGCGCTGGATGTGCCAGCGCAGCACCACCTGCGCGGCGGTGCGGCCGAGACCGTCGGCGATGCGGTTGATGACCGCGTCGCCGAGCACGTCGCCCTGCGCGATGGGCGACCACGCCTCGATCGCGATGCCGTGCTCGCGGGCGTAGCCGCGGACCTTCTGGTTGGTGAAGTAGGGATGCACCTCGACCTGGTTGACGGCGGGCACGGTGTCGGTTTCGGCGGCGAGCCGCTCCAGGTGTGGGACTTGGAAATTCGACACACCGATGCTGCGGGCGCGGCCGTCGCGGGCGAACTCCTCCAAAACCCGCCAGGTGGAAACGAAGTCGCCGCCGTACAGCGTGGGCAGCGGCCAGTGGATCAGAAACAGGTCGACGTAGTCGGAGCCCAAGGCTTTCAGCGTGGCGTCGAATGCCCGGCGCGCGGCGTCAGGTTCGTGAAATCCGTTGTTGAGCTTGCTGGTGACGAAAACCTCGGATCGATCCAGCCCGGCGTCGCGAATACCCTGAGCGACTTCCCGTTCGTTGCCGTACATTTCGGCGGTGTCGATGTGGCGGTATCCGATATCCAGAGCCGCCCGCACCGCCGCGGCAGTCTCGTCGGGCTTGATCTGATACACGCCGAAGCCGAGCTGCGGGATGCGCGCACCGTCGTTGAGTTCGATCGTCGGAACCTTGCTCACCCGGTTTTCCTCCTTCTCAGTCAAACTCAGACGCGCGACCGGTGTCGCTATCGACGCCGCCGGGACCGCAGGTAGTCACCCACCACGGCCGCTCCCAATCCGTCGAGGTCGGGCACCACCACGCGCCCCTCGACGCGCCGGGCCACCTGGTCGATGAACCGAGCCAGGCCGGGGTCGCTGCCCAGCCGGAAGATGGTGATCTGCGCCCCCAGCCGTGCCATCTCGTCGAAGCCGCGCACGGTGTGCGCGATGGTCCGCGGGTGCGGGGGATAGTCGAAGAACACGGTCGTGCCCTCGCCCTCGAAGTCCTCCAGGTGCGCGGTCGGCTCACCGTCGGTGACCACCAGCACCACGGGCTGCGCGTTGGGGTGGCGACGCAGATGCCGGCCCGCCAGCGCCAGCGCGTGATGCAGATTGGTGCCCTGCTCGTACACACCCTCCAGCCCGGTCAGCTCGGCGGCGGTCACCGTCCGGGCGTAGCGGCCAAAAGCAATGATCTGCAAGGCATCCGAACGGAACCGGGTGCACACCAGATGGTTGAGCGCCAGCGCCGTCTGCTTCATCGGCAGCCAGCGGTTCTCCATCACCATCGAGAACGACGTGTCCACCAGCAGCGCGACCGCGGCCTGCGTGCGCGTCTCGGTTTCGGAGACCTCGACGTCGTCGACGGTGATCTTCAACCGCCCGTCCGGTCCGTCCAGAGTGGCCGTCCCGGCTTGGCGCAGCACGGCGTTGGTCAGGGTGCGGGAGATGTTCCACGGCTCGGTGTCACCGAACTGCCAGGGCCGGGTGGCGCCGGTGAGTTCGCCGGCCGCCCCCGCGCGCCGGTGGTCACGTTCACCGCGGCGGCCGGAAAGCTGTTGTGCCACATCGCGTAACGCCGTCTCACCCAGGCGGCGCATGGCCTTCGGCGACAGCCGCCACTGGCCGTCGGACCCGCGGTCCAAAAAGCCCTGATTGACCAGCGCCCGTTCCAGCTCGGCGAGCGTGCGGGCGTCGACGGCCGCCTCGTCGCCGAGTTGGCGTGCCAGCGCGTCCAGATCGACGTCATCCATGGTGGCGCCCGGATAGCTTTGCGAGAGCTGCTCGGCCAGTTGCTCCAGCTCGGCGATGTCGGCCAGCGCCTGGGTGCCCTCGCCCATGCCGAACGGGTTGTCGCCGGAGAACTGCTCGGACCCGCCCCAGTCCTCCCCGGGCCGCGCCGCCTGCAGATGCGCGTCGAGCCGGTTCAGCGCCTGCATCAGGTCGGGCGAGCCGAAAGCCTGCTGCGCCAAGGCATCCAGCTCGGCGCGCTGCTCGGCGCTGAGGCTGTTGCGGAACCGCTGCGCGGCGGCGGCGCGCTTGGCCAACGAATCCAGCAGCTCCTCGACATTGCGCGGGCTCTCCGGGAAGAACTCGCCGTGCTTGGCCATGAAGTCGTCGAAGTCCTGCTGGGAGTCTTGGCCTTTGGCGTGCTTGTCCAGCAGGTCGTTGAGGTCGTTCAGCATGTCGCTGACCCGCTGACGGTCCTCGTCGGTGGCGCCCTGCAGCGCCTGCTTCATGCCCGCGAAGCGTTGGTCGAGCATCTCGCGCCCGAGCAGATCCTTGATCTGGTCGTACTTTTCACGCGCCTCGCTGCTGCGCCAGTTGTATTCGGAAAGCTCCTGCACGGCCTTGGCCGGCGACGCCGGCAGCGCATCGAGCTGCAGTTCACCGAACCGGGCGTCATCGTCGAGCGCGCGGGCCAGCTCCTTGCGTTCGGCCAGCACGGCCTCGTCCAGCAGCTTCTTGATCTCCTGCAGGGTGCCGTCTAAATTGTTGCGGCGCAACAATTCCCGTCGCCGCCGGTTGGCCTCGGCGGCCAGCCGGTCGGCGCCGGGCATGTTCTTGGTGCCGCGCCGCAGCAGCTCGGAGAGGGCACGCCGCGGCGAGGTGCCGGCCATCACGTCCTGGCCGATCTGTTCGAGCGCCTCCCGCAGATCCACCGGGGGCGCCAGCGGATCGGGTCCGCCGGTGTACGCCGAGTATCGCGACGAGTGGCCCCTGTTAGCCATAGACGGTCTGGCCCTCCCCGGACACCTTGTCGATTCGCTTGGCCAAATACAGTGCCTCCAGCGCAAGTTCGAGCGCCGCGGCGCGTTCGCCCTCCGAGCGGGCGTGCAGCTTGTCGGCGATCTTGTCCACCACCGGCAGGCTGGGGATCGCCGCCAGCACATCCTTGGCCGACACCCGCTCACCCGTCGTCACCGCCGAGCCGCCCTCGACGGCGGCCACCAGCGACCCGACGTCGATGCCGCCCAGCACCCGCGACGCGGTGTCGGCGGTCGCGCGGCGCAGCAAGTGCTCGAGCACCGCCTGTTCGCGGCCTTCCTCGCCGGACTCGAATTCCAGCTTGCCGCGCAGCACGTCGATCACCGTGCCCAGGTCGACGACCCGGGCCACCGGATCCGTCTCGCCCAGCACGGCGCCGCGGTGCCGGGCCGCGGCCGCGACGGTTTCGGCGGCCGCGATCGCGAACCGCGCCGACACTCCGGACCGCTGGTCGACGGAGTTGGACTCGCGCAGGTAACGCGCGAACCGCGCGATGATCTGCATCAGGTAGTCGGGGACGTGGGCGGACAGGTGCGCTTCCTGCGCGATCACGCCGACTTCCGCGGACAACTCGAGCGGGTAGTGGGTGCGGATCTCGGCGCCGAAGCGGTCCTTGAGCGGGGTGATGATGCGGCCCCGGTTGGTGTAGTCCTCCGGGTTGGCGCTGGCCACCACCAGCACGTCCAGCGGCAGCCGCAGCGTGTAGCCGCGGACCTGGATGTCGCGTTCCTCCATCACGTTGAGCATCGACACCTGGATGCGCTCGGCGAGGTCGGGGAGCTCGTTGACGGCGACGATGCCGCGGTGTGCCCGCGGGATCAGCCCGTAGGCGATGGTCTCCGGGTCCCCGAGGCTGCGACCCTCGGCGACCTTGATCGGGTCGATGTCGCCGACCAGGTCGGCGACGCTGGTGTCCGGGGTGGCCAGTTTCTCGGTGTAGCGCTCGCTGCGGTGCTTCCACTCCACCGGCAGGTCGTCACCCAGCGTGGCGGCCTTGCGGATGGACTCCGGCGTGATCGGCGAATACGGGTGCTCGCCCAGTTCGGCCCCGGCGATCACGGGCGTCCACTCGTCGAGCAGGCCGACCAGCGCGCGCAGCAGCCGGGTCTTGCCCTGGCCGCGCTCACCGAGCAGCACGAAGTCGTGGCCGGCGATCAGCGCCCGCTCCAGCTGAGGCAGGACGGTGTCGTCGAATCCCAGGATGCCCGGCCAGATGGCCTCACCGTCGCCGCCTTCGGCGAGGCGGGCCAGCAGATTCTCGCGGATTTCCTGCTTGACTCCCCGTTCACGATGTCCGGCGGCACGCAATTCGCCGACGGTGCGGGGCAGGTTGCTCGGTGACGTCACCACTCCACGCTACGACGAGCGCCCAGACGCGTCATCCGAAGGGCGTTCACTGCGTGCCGACACGAAGGCCGGGCATCGTGGGGACGCCCGGCCTTCGCGGCGTACCTAACCGGTGGTGACGGTGGCCTCGGCGTCACCCGGCTTCCAGGTGATGGTGCCGTGCTCGAACGTCGACTTCTTCGCGCCGTCGGGGGTGTCCACCTCGTCGCTGGTCGGGTAACCCAACTGGCCCTGCGACCCGCCCAGCTGGTTCCACTTGTCGCGGATCTTGCCCCACACCACGTAAGCCTGCGTCTTGGAAACGATCACGCCGCCGTCGAATTGCTGGTAGACGCCGCCGTCCGGGTTCTTCTGCTCGTTGCCCGTCGGGGCGCCCAAGTCCTTGCGCGCCTTGTCGTCGAGGGCGTTGTACTTGGCCAGGATCGGCCCCTCGACGGTGTACGGGGTGCCGTTGGCGCCGTTGATCTGCGTCGAACTCGGGGCGCCGCTGGTGCCCGTGCTTTCCGACGGCGCCGCGCTCGCCGAGGTTCCCGAGGTCGCCGAGGAGGTCGCCGACGAACTCGCCGAGCTGGTTGTCTGCCCGGCGTTGTTCGACTTGCTGCACGCCCCACCGATCAGCGCGAAGGCCGCAAGCGCAACGGAGAAAGCAGCCGTTCGTTTCGTAATCTCGCGCATTTCAATTCCTCTCGAAAATGGACGGGACCAGCCGTCCGTGTATCGAAAAGGGAAGGTAGGTCGATCCGCGACCGCCCGAAAGGAAAGGAGGAAACTCGCAGGGGCCGTCGGGTCCTCCCCCGAACGCATCGTACTGAGAATCGACGCGTTTGTGACCCCCATCACCGGCAGCGCGGCCAATCGCTAGTGGGCGAAGTGACGCGCCCCGGTGAGATAGAGCGTGATGCCGGCGTTGGCGGCGGCCGCGGTCACCTCGTCGTCGCGCACCGACCCGCCGGGGTGCACGACGGCCTTCACCCCGGCGCCGGTGAGCGTCTCGAGCCCGTCGGGGAACGGGAAGAACGCATCCGAGGCCGCGACCGCGCCGCGCACCCGGTCCCCGCCTCGTTCGACGGCCAGCCGGGCGGCGTCGACCCGGTTCACCTGGCCCATGCCGACGCCGATGGTGGCGCCGCCGGCGGCGATCACGATGGCATTCGATTTGACGGCGCGGCAAACCCGCCACGCGAACGCCAGGTCCGCCAGCGTGGCCGGGTCGGCGGGTGCCCCGGTGGCCAGCGTCCAATTGGCCGGGTTGTCGCCGTGCGCGTCGAGTTCGTCGCGCTGCTGCACCAGCAGCCCGCCGCTGATCGGGCGCAGTTCGGTGCCGCCGGTCAGCGGCTCGGACGCCACCAGCACCCGGATGTTCTTCTTGCCGGTCAGGATGTCCAGGGCGGCGGGCTGATACGCGGGGGCGATGATCACCTCGGTGAAGATGGTGCTGACGTATTCGGCCATCTCGACGCTGACTTCGGTGTTGGCGGCGATGACGCCGCCGAACGCGCTCAGCGGATCGCATTCGTGGGCCTTGCGATGCGCGTCGGCGACCGATGTCGACGAGATCGCGATCCCACATGGGTTGGCGTGCTTGATGATTGCCACACACGTTTGTTCATGGTCGAAGGCCGCCCGCCAGGCCGCGTCCGCATCGGTGAAGTTGTTGTAGGACATCTCTTTTCCGTGCAGCTGCTCGGCTTGCGCCAGGCCCGGCCAGGCACCCGGGTCGCTGTACAGCGACGCCTGCTGGTGCGGGTTCTCGCCGTAGCGCAGCATCGCCGAGCGGCGCCAGCTGCGGCCCAGCCACTTCGGGAAGGTGGTCGGCGGATGTTCGGGGGCCAGCGTCGACTCCATCCACGTCGCCACCGCGATGTCGTAGTCGGCGGTGTGCTGAAACGCCAACGCCGCCAGCCTTTTACGCTCGGCGAGGGTGAATCCGCCGTGGCGCACCGCCGCGAGCACCCCGTCGTAGCCGAGTGGGTCGACGACCACCGCCACGCTGGGGTGGTTCTTGGCGGCGGCCCGCACCATCGACGGGCCGCCGATATCGATCTGTTCGACGCATTCGTCGATGCCGGCGCCGGAGTCGACGGTTTCGGTGAACGGATACAGGTTGACGACGACGAGCTCGAAGGCGGCGATGCCGAGTTGCTCGAGCGCCGCGGCGTGTTCGGGTTTGCGCAGATCCGCCAGCAGTCCAGCGTGCACGCGCGGGTGCAGTGTCTTGACCCGGCCGTCGAGCACTTCGGGGAAACCGGTCAGCTCCTCGACCCGGGTCACCGGAATGCCTTTCTCGGCAATGACCTTCGCGGTGGAACCGGTCGAGACGATCTCGACGCCCGCCTCGGTCAGTCCCTGGGCGAGCTCGACCAGACCGGTCTTGTCGTACACGCTGATCAAGGCGCGACGGATCGGCCTTTTGGCGTTTTCCCGCCAGTCGTCGGTGCTCATCGGTTGGTCGCCTTTCATCCGATCGTCGCTTTTCTCCCGACCAGGGTCAGGCCGCCGGTCGCGATCGCAGCCACCACATCCACCAGCAGCTCGCGTTCGGTGACTTTGATGCGTTCATGCAACGTCTGTTCGTCGTCGCCGTCGAGCACCGGAACGGATTGCTGAGCCAAAATCGGCCCGGTGTCCGTCCCGGCGTCCACCAGGTGCACCGTACAGCCTGTGACCTTCACGCCGTAGGCCAACGCTTCGGCCACGCCATGTGCGCCCGGGAAGGCCGGCAGCAGCGCCGGATGCGTGTTGATGACCCGCCCGTAGAAGCGTGAAAGAAATTGCGGCCCAAGGATTTTCATAAACCCTGCGGATACCACCAGGTCGGGCGAGTGGGCGGCGGTGGCCTCGGTGATCGCGGCGTCCCAGGCGGCGCGGTCGGGGTGGTCGCCGAGCCGGACGGTGAAGGAGGGCAGGGAGGCGGCCGCGGCGATCTGGGTGGCCAGGCAGTCGCGGTCGGCCCCGACCGCGACCACCCGGGCCGGATAGTCGCCCACGGCGGCGTCGATGAGCGAGCTGAGCAGCGATCCGGTACCCGAAGCCAGCACCACCACCCGCGCCGGCGCATTGGGGGGCACATGCAGCGGTTCGACCACATCGGCGAGCCTAGTCGGGCGACGATGCGTGCCGTCACGGCACACTGAGGAGCCCGACAATCCGACACCGTGGGCGACGATGCGTGCCGTCACGGCACGCTGAGGAGCCCGACAATCCGGCGCGCCGGGCCGGCGGGGCACATGGGAAGTGCCCGCCTCTGAGCGACAATCACCGAAGTCCGATCCCCCGACGTGTCGTTGTCGCTCAGAGGCGGGCAAAGTTCCTATTCCCCGGGCCGGCGCTCGCCCGCATCGCCCGCGTCACCGGACCCGCGCTCCCCCGGATCACCCGCGTCACCCTCACGCTCGCCCGCAACGCCCGGGGATTCGTCGACACCCCCCGCCGCAACCTCGTCGACACCCTCCGCCGCAACCTCGTCGAGGCCCGCAACGTCACCAACGGGCCCGACCGCCTCGCCGAAGACGGAATCGTGCTCCTCGGCCACCGGCGCCGCGGGCGCGGGGCGAGGCTTGAGCCGTCGGGTGGGGCGCCGGATCCCGCCGCTCATCACCACCGTGGCCCCGCCGACCACCGCGAACCAGAAGAAGACCCCGACCAGCAGCGCACCCTGGTCCACGCCGACGTGCCCGAAGTTGCCCAGCTGGCCGCTGCCGGCGTAGGCGAGCAGCGACATCACCATCGCCCCGGCCACCGAGGCGGCCAGCAGTTTGACCATCGCGGCAACGGGCGGCAGCGGGCGCCGCGCGCACTGCTGCCCGACCGCCACGCCCGACGACGCCCCGATGATGAGCAGCGCAACCCACACCGGTCCCAGCGGCGGCCGGGGCACGGCGGCGAGCACCGGCAGGGCCGGGATGTCCCCGCCGAACACGGTGAACGAACTGAACGTCGCGAAACCGATGTGCGCGCTGGACCCGACGGCCACCGCCGCGGTGCCCACAATGACGTTGGGGGCGTACAGCATTGACAACACGGTGAGGCTGAACTCGCCGAAGATCGAATCGGTGATCCCGTAGAGCTCCTGCATGGTCGCCCAATGCACCACCAGCGACCCGGCGGTCACGAAGCCGGACAGCCCGAGCAGCGCCAAGACGCCGGCGGTCGCGGCGCGCAACGAATCACCCAGCCAATAGGGCAGCGACGACGCCGCCAGCGCGCGCGGCCCCACCTGCGACCACACCCCGATCCCGGCGCCGATGGCATGCACCAGGAGCACGCTCAGAAATGCCCGCAGCGCGCTGGGCGTCTGCAACTCGGTGATCACCGACGACGCGTCGTGGATGACGGCCAGCGCGACCGCCGTCATCAACAACGGGCCACCCAGCGCCGAGGCAACCACCCAGCGAATGACCAACCACGACGAGTGCGGCGAGGTGGCCCGCGCGGTGTTGCGCGCCGTGGCCCACACCATCAGCAACACCGGCAGCAGCGGCAGCACACCCAGTTCGCGGCCGCCGATCGACACCGGCACCTGGTGCACGCCCAGCCACATGCTGGCGATGGCGCCCAACGCGCCGGTCATGTCGCTGTTGGCGATCAACAACTGGATCAGCGTGACCGCGGCGATGATGACCAGTGCCACCACCGCCGGGGCGAACGCGACCCTGACGAGGTCACGCGCCTGGCGAGCGCCCGCTGCCCGGTTGTCCTCCACCCGTGTCACTCTGGGGCACGTTCCCGACTAGGCGCGACAGGGCACGTTAGGCGGGCGTCGGCCCAGACGGTGAAGAAGGCTCCTGGCCGTAGGACTGCTGGCCACCGGCCTGCTCGGAGTAATTGGCGGTCGCCGAACCGGAGTCCGATCCCCCGCCGACGTTGGGCGGCGGGCTGAAGCTGGGGAAGCCGGTGGGCGGTGTGGACGGGCCCTGCTGCTGCGCGGACTGTTGCGGGCCGGACTGCGGCGACGGCTGGGCGCCGAAACCGCCGGTCGGAGCGCCGCCCTGGCCGTAACCGCCGTACTGCGACCCGTAGCCCTGCGGCGAATGCTGCTGACCGTGCTGCTGACCACCCGGCTGGCCCCCGGGCTGACCGCCCGGCTGACCGTAGTAGGGCTGTTGCCCGTACTGGCCGTATTGCCCGTACTGGCCGTACTGCGCGTAGGGGTCGTACTTGGGCCGCGGCGCCGGCGCCGTGATCACCCCGGCGTCCAGCAGGACCACGACCACCGCGGCGATCGCCTGCAGCACCACGCACGCCACCAGCGGCCACATCGCCCAGCCGATCGCGAAACCGGCGGGCAGGTTGATCGTCTCGGTGATGGCCAGCAGCGCGGCGAGCACCGCGACGACCGCGACCACGCCCACATAACTCTTGGCCTTGGGCAGCAGGCCCAGCCCGGCGAGCAGCGCGGCCAGCAGCGCCACCACGACGGCGGTGCCGGCGTCACCCGCGCGGCCGCCGATACCCGGGCCGAGGTCGGCGCCGATGGTGAAGGTGGGGCCGAAATTCAGCAGGTAGGCCGCGAAACCCAGGGCGACCACGGCGATGTTGAGGTAGAGCGGGAGTTTGCTCTTGCCGTCGTCGTCTTTGGCGAAAGATGGTGTGGCGCCTGCATAGGTGCCGCCAGACTGCGCCGGTGGATATCCGGGGCTGCCGGGAGAGTAGGTCATGGCTCCTCCTGTTGCTTCCACTGCCTTTTAGTGCCGAGCGGGCGCCACGGTTGCGATGCGACGCGGTGCTTGCAGGCGCGTCACTGCGCGAGCGACACGGTCGATCGCCCACGCTAGCGCACGTGCGACGGCCGGTGCCGTCGCCATTGGCTTGCCCGCGGGCTTCGGAGACGACCGCGCGGCGAGACGGTCCGTATCACGACAGCTTGCCCCGCAGAGGTAGAACACGTTCTAATTCACTGCATGGATTACGGGCTTGTGCTTTTCACCAGCGACCGTGGCATCTCTCCGGCTGCGGCCGCGAAGCTTGCCGACGACCACGGGTTTGCGACCTTCTACGTGCCGGAACACACGCATATCCCGATCAAGCGGGAGGCCGCGCATCCGACCACCGGCGACGCGTCGCTGCCCGACGACCGCTACATGCGCACCCTGGACCCGTGGGTCAGTCTGGGCGCGGCCTGTGCCGTCACGTCGCGGGTGCGGCTGTCCACCGCGGTGGCCCTGCCGGTCGAACACGACCCGATCACGCTGGCGAAAAGTATTGCCACCCTTGACCATCTGTCCGGCGGCCGGGTCAGCCTCGGCGTCGGGTTCGGCTGGAACACCGACGAACTCGCCGACCACGGCGTGCCGGCGGGCCGGCGCCGCACCATGCTGCGCGAATACCTGGAAGCGATGCGGGCGCTGTGGACCGACGAGGAAGCCAGCTACGACGGCGAGTTCGTCAAGTTCGGGCCCAGCTGGGCCTGGCCCAAGCCGGTGCAGCCGCACATCCCGGTGCTGGTGGGCGCGGCCGGCAACGAGAAGAACTTCAAATGGATCGCGCGCAGCGCCGACGGCTGGATCACCACGCCGCGCGATTTCGACATCGACGAACCGGTCAAGCTGCTGCAGGACACCTGGGCGGCCGCCGGCCGCGACGGCGCCCCGCAGATCGTGGCGCTCGACTTCAAGCCGGACGCCGAGAAGCTGGCCCGATGGGCCGAGCTCGGGGTGACCGAGGTGCTGTTCGGCCTGCCGGACAAGTCCGAGGACGAGGTCGCCGCCTACGTCGAGCGGCTGGCCGGCAAGCTCGCCGCCCTGGTGTGACAATGACCCAGGCCACGGACGTGACGCCCAGGCCAGGCACGCGCCGCGGAATCAGGCCAGCGTGGCCCGGTTGTCCTTCTCGGTCGCCCGGACCACGATCGACGCGCCGAGCGGCTCGCCGTCGCTGAGCAGGGCGACCAGCTCGGGATCCTCGCTCAAGGCCAAAAAGCGGCTGCCGTCGTCGTCGAGGCGGCCGATCATGATGCCGGTGCGCACCGGCCAGTCGTAGCGCACGGTGTAGGTCTCGATGGTCGCGCGACCGTCCGCCCTTACGGTCACCGGAACCGTGGGACGGGCGGCGACCTCGGCGCGCAGCGCGGCGCTGTTGTCGGGTTTCCAGTTCACCGGCGTGGTCGAGTACACCCCGACGGAGTACTTGCTCATGATCCCGCCGTTGGCGGCGACCAAGCCGAACTGGCCTGGCCGGTCCCGCATTTCGCTGACCGTCTCGGCGATGCCGTGCAGCGAGTAGTTGTTGCCCGGTCCGCCGAAGTACGGCAGGCCGCCGGTGAGCGTCAGGCCGCGCGGATCGTCGGTGGCCAGGCCCGTGCCGTCGCAGAAGTTGAACACCGGCACCGGGAAGCAGCTGTACAGATCGAACGTCGAGACGTCGTCGATGCCGATGCCCGCCCCGGCCAGCGCCTCCTGGACCGCCAGCACCGACGCCGAGTTGTAGGTCAGGTCGAAGCGGTCCAGCAGCGGCTGGTCCACCATGTCCGCGTGTCCGTGCAGGAACACCCAGCGCTCCTCGGGCACGCGGAGCCGCCGCGCGGCGGCCACCGACATCAACAGCGCGGCCGCGCCCTGGTTGACCTGGTCGCGGGCCACCAGCAGCCGGGGGTAGGGATCGCAGATCATCCGGTTGGACGGGGTCACCGTGATGAGCTCGTCGACGCTGCGTTCCACCGGGGCGGACGCGAACGGGTTTTTGGCCGCCACCTTGGTGAACGGGGCGAACAGCTCGCCCATCCGGCGCCGGTAGTCGGCCACGCTCAAGCCCAGCCGGGCGCGGCGCGCGTTCTCCAGCAGCCCGTACTGGGCCGGCGCGCCGATCAGGCCGTGGGCGACGGTGTAGTCGTCGAACAGGCCTTCGTAGCCGAAACCCCGGTCCTCGAGGGAACCCTCGACCGTCTCCGAGTGGTCCGGCTTCTCCCGGTCGGCGAAATACCGGATGCTGGAAGTGTTTTCGGAGCCGAAGATCATCACGACCTCGGCGTCCCCCGCGGCGATGACACCGGCGAACTCGGTGACCAGATGCTGGGGGCCCTGGCCGCCGATGGGTTCGAGGACGGCGCGGGCCGGGGCGGCGCCGATGCGCCGCGCGACCGACCGCGGGTAGTTGTTGGACTTACCCATGGGCGCAGGCGTGCGCCCGGACAGCTCGAATTGCCGGATCGCGGCGACGGTGTCGACGGCCGCGGCGACGGCGGTGGCGTCGGCCCCGCAGTCGTGCAGCGCCGCCCGCGCCGCTTCCGTCGCCAGCTCCACCGACGACATGCCGCGGTACCCGGAGTCCTCGATGCGCTCGGTGAACTGCCCCACCCCGACGATGACGGGGGTGTTCGGGTCGAGATTCATAGACCCACTATCTACCGCGGGCCGGGCCCCGGCAAAATCCGGGGCCCCAACCGCGGGCCGCTACAGGCTCTGCAGGATCTCTCGGGCCAGCGCGGCCGTCTCCGACGGCGTCTTGCCGACCTTGACGCCGGCGGCCTCCAGGGCCTCCTTCTTGGCGGCCGCGGTGCCCGACGAGCCGGACACGATGGCGCCGGCGTGACCCATCGTCTTGCCTTCCGGCGCAGTGAATCCCGCGACATAGCCGACGACCGGCTTGGACACATTGGCCTTGATGTAGTCGGCCGCGCGCTCCTCGGCGTCGCCGCCGATCTCGCCGATCATCACGATGATCTTGGTGTCGGGGTCCTTCTCGAACGCCTCGATGGCGTCGATGTGGGTGGTGCCGATGATCGGGTCACCGCCGATGCCGATCGAGGTGGAGAACCCGAAATCGCGCAGCTCGTACATCATCTGGTAGGTCAGGGTGCCGGACTTGGACACCAGCCCGACCGGCCCGGGACCGCTGATGTTGGCCGGGGTGATGCCGGCCAGCGCCTCGCCGGGCGTGATGATGCCCGGGCAGTTGGGTCCGATGATGCGGGCCTTCTGACCCTTGTCCACGTTGTAGGCCCACGCATATGCGCTGTCCTGCACCGGAATTCCCTCGGTGATGACGACCAGCAGCGGGATCTCGGCGTCGATGGCTTCGATGATCGCGTCCTTGGCGAACTTCGGCGGCACGAACACCACCGACACGTTGGCGCCGGTCTCCTTCATCGCCTCGGACACCGTGCCGAACACCGGCAGCTCGACGTCCTTGCCGACCGGGTCCACGTGCGAAACCGTGGTCCCGGCCTTGCGGGCGTTCACCCCGCCCACCACCTGGGTGCCGGCCTTGAGCATCAGCGCGGTGTGCTTGGTGCCCTCGCCGCCGGTGATGCCCTGGACGATGACCTTGGAGTCCTTGTTCAAAAAGATCGACATGGCTTGGCTCCCTTACTTGTTCGCCAGCTCGGCGGCTTTGTCGGCGCCGGAGTCCATGGTCTCGGCCTGGATCACCAGCGGGTGGTTGGCTTCGGCGAGGATGCGGCGACCCTGGTCGACGTTGTTGCCGTCGAGCCGAACCACCAGCGGCTTGTTCGCCTCGTCACCGAGCATGTTCAGGGCGGTCACGATGCCGTTGGCGACGGCGTCGCACGAGGTGATGCCGCCGAACACGTTCACGAACACGCTCTTGACCTGCTTGTCGTGCAGGATGACGTCCAGGCCCGCGGCCATCACCTCCGCCGACGCGCCGCCGCCGATGTCGAGGAAGTTGGCCGGCTTGACCCCGCCGTGCTTCTCGCCCGCGTAGGCGACGACGTCCAGGGTGGACATCACCAGGCCCGCGCCGTTCCCGATGATGCCGACCTGGCCGTCCAGCTTCACGTAGTTGAGGTCGTGTTCCTTGGCCTTGAGCTCCAGCGGGTCGGTGGCGTCGCGGTCCTCGAACGCGGCATGGCCGGGCTGCCGAAAGTCGGCGTTGGCGTCCAGGGTGACCTTGCCGTCCAGCGCCAGGATCTGGTCGTCGGGGGTGCGCACCAGAGGGTTGACCTCGACCAGGGTGGCGTCCTCGGCGACGAAGAGCTCCCACAGCTTGTTGATGGTGACCGCGGCCGCGTCGAGCACCTCGGCGGGCAGGTGGCCCTTCTCGGCGATGGACCGCGCGGTCGCCAGGTCCACGCCGGTGACGGCATCCACCGGAACCTTGGCCAGCCGCTCGGGCTTGGTGGCGGCCACCTCTTCGATCTCCATGCCGCCCTCGACGGAGCACATGGCCAGGTAGGTGCGGTTGGCCCGGTCCAACAGGAAGGAGATGTAGTACTCCTCGGCGATGTCGCTGGCCTCGGACACCAGCAGCTTCTTGACGACGTGGCCCTTGATGTCCAGGCCGAGGATGTTCTTGGCGTGGGTGTAGGCGTCCTCGGGCGTGGCGGCATATTTCACGCCGCCCGCCTTGCCGCGTCCACCGGTCTTGACCTGCGCCTTGACCATGACGGGAAGGCCGATCTCGGCGGCGATGTCCCGAGCACCCTCGGCGGTGTCGGTCACCCGTCCCGGCGTGGTCGGTACGTTGTGCTTGGCGAACAATTCTTTTGCTTGATACTCGAAAAGGTCCATGGACTCTCTGTCTTCGCTCGACTCAACTACTAGGCCTCTTGGTGGGCGGTGCCGCATTCGGCAACTCGCACGGACGAACTGTATCCACCCGCCAAAACGCTGCTACCGCCGCGTCCGCCGATGTGGCACAGCTCACGGGACCCGGATAGACCGGCTAGGTGATCCAAATCACAATTCCGTCGGGTTTGTGCGACGAGGTTGCCAGTCCCGCGCGTCAGCAGATACCTTCCTAGGGTCCAGATAACGTTATGGTCACGATACGAGGACATTTCAGGTTGTCCCAGCACCGTTTTGCCCGCTCTTCTGCCGTAACAACAGGCGTCGTGAGGGTAGGTCGCGCGGCAGGCGCCCGGTCGGCGGAACCCCATCGAACCGAAGTCACCGAGATTCTCCCGCTGGACGGATTCGACTTCGACGACCTTGATTTCTGTGACGACGCCGGCGATCACGGCGACCTGGACTTCAGCACCGACTCCCCCTTCGCCAATGAGGCGCAGGTCTTGCTGGCGCCCGAGCTCGACGATCTGAACGAGACCGACGACCTGCGGCCGCTGTGGCTGGCCGCTCCGGTCACCGAGGTGCTGCCCCGGACCACCGTCGCGACCCGCACCGAGCGGCGGCCGGAGCGCCCGCGCGGCGCCGACGTGGTGGGGGTGGCCCGCCGCGGCGGGCAGCATCGCAAGCAACCGACCAGCGCGGCCCGCGGCCGGCTGCTGATCTCGGCAATGGCCGCGGGCGCGGCCGCGGCCGCCGCCCACACCGCCACCAGCCACGCCGACACCCCGAAGACCGACGCGGTGCTGACCGCCAACGCGTCCTCGCTCACCGGCGGGGCGGGCGGCAGCAACACCGTCCGCGGCCCGCAGGTGATCGCGGCGGAGCCGGCGGCCACCGCCGCCCTGCACAACCAGGAGCTGGCCAAGGGCGTCGCCTTCGCCAACGACCGCGCGCAGCGCGAGGCACGCCTGCAGCAACCGCTCTACGTGATGCCGACCAAGGGCATCTTCACCTCCAACTTCGGCTACCGCTGGGGGGTGCTGCACGCCGGCATCGACCTGGCCAACTCGATCGGCACCCCGATCTACGCGGTGTCCGACGGCGTCGTAATCGAGGCCGGGCCGGCGGGCGGGTACGGGATGCTGGTCAAGCTGCGGCACGCCGACGGCACCGTCACGCTCTACGGCCACATCAACACCGCGCTGGTCAGCGTCGGCGAGCGGGTGATGGCCGGCGACCAGATCGCCACCATGGGCAACCGGGGCAACTCCACCGGCCCGCACCTGCACTTCGAGGTGCTGCAGGGCGGCACCGAGCGCATCGACCCGGTGCCGTGGCTGGCTAAGCGTGGCCTTATGGTCGGCAACTACGCTGGTTGAGGTGACCGCGCCGAACGATCCACCTTCCGGTCCGCGTCCCTCCGAGCCCGCTGCGGAGCCGTCACCGCCCTCCGACACACGGACCCGGATCATCCGCCGCGCGCCGACCGGGCCGATTCCCGTCACGCCGGATTCACCGACCACTCACTTCGCCCCGCAACCGCCGTCGTATCGCGGCGGCCCCCGCGCGGGACGAACCGGCTACTCCGGGCTGCCGGCACTCGAGCCCAGCGACCGGACGGCCGTCGCCGCCTGCGCGGTCGCCATCATCAGCGGCTGGGCCACCTCGGTGGTGGCCACCGACCTGATCGCCGGGTGGTGGCGGTCAGACCGGCTGTTCTGCATCGCGGTCGGGTTCCTCGCCCTGGTATTCGCCGCCACCACGGTGTCGGGGGTGATCGGGCTGCTGCAGCGCCGCTCGGTCAGCCGGTACCTGCTGCTGGCCGGCGCGCTGGTCGCTTTTCTCACCTATATCGGCGTGTTCATCGCCGGCGCCCGGGTGGCTTGGGTGGTGCACCTGCTGCCGGTATTGCCCATCGCCACGGTGGTGCTGGTGCTGTTGCCGCAGACCAAACGCTGGCTGGACGCCTGAGCGTCGCCGAACGTGCACTCGCGGCGGAGATTTCGCGGGCGATTTTCTCGCACTGAATGCACGCTCGGCGCGGTTAGAGCTTGCTGATCGGGGCGTGGTTGTGCATCAGCTTCACCCGCCCGGAGCTGCCGAAGTCGATCAGTGACATCGCCGACTCGCCGGCGCCGGACACCTCCTCGACCCGGCCCAGCCCGTACTTGTCGTGCGTCACCCGGTCGCCCGGCGCCAGCACCAGCAGCGGCCGTTTGCTCATTCCGGCGCGGGTCGGGGCCGCCCGCGGGGTGCCGAACCGGCCGGCGCCGCTGACCGGTGCGCTGAACGACGGCGCCGGCGCGGTGCGCCGCCACTCGATCAGTTCTTGCGGAATCTCCCGCAGGAAGCGAGATTCCGGGTTGAGCATGGGCTGGCCCCACGACGAGCGGACGATGGCCCGGCTCAGGTAGAGCCGCTGCCGGGCCCGGGTGATGCCCACGTAGGCCAGCCGCCGCTCCTCGGAGAGTTCGACCGGATCGTCCAGCGACCGCATGTGCGGGAACATCCCGTCCTCCCAGCCGGTGACGAACACCACCGGGAACTCCAGGCCCTTCGCGGTGTGCAGGGTCATCAGCGTGACCATCCCGGCGCCGTCCTCGGGGATCTCGTCGCTGTCGGAGACCAGCGAGACCCGTTCCAAGAACTCGGCCAGCACACCGGTGTCGGGCACGTCTTCGTCGTCCGCGGCGTCCAGCGACTCGTCCAGCGCGGCGGCGTTCGCCCGGTCGGTGCTGAATTCGTGTGCGACGCTGACGAGTTCGTTGAGGTTGTCCAGACGCGCCAGCTCTTGGGGATCGGTGGACGATTCCAGCTCCCGGCGGTAGCCGGTGCGTTCGAGCACCGACTCGACCAGGTCGCCGAGATCGTCGTCCAGCCGGCCGCGCAGGTCGTCCAGCAACTCGACGAAACCCGCGATCGCCTTCTCCGCGCGCGAATTCAGCATCGGCACTTTGCCTTCGGCCGCGGCCACCAGCGCGTCGGCGAAACTGGCGCCGGTGTTCTCGGCGTACACCGCCACGCAGGCCTCGGCCCGATCACCGATCCCCCGGCGCGGGGTGTTGAGGATGCGCCGCATGCTCACCGCGTCGCCGGGGTTGTCCAGCACCCGCAGGTAGGCAATGATGTCGCGGATCTCCTTGCGCTCGTAAAAGCGCACTCCCCCAACGACTTTGTAGGGGATCCCGGCGCGGATGAACACCTCCTCGAAGGACCGCGACGAGTTGTTGGTGCGGTAGAAGACGGCGACGTCGTTGTAGGTGATCTCGCCCTTCTGTGCGAGCGCGTCGATCTCCTCGGCGACGAAGCGGGCCTCGTCGTGCTCGTTGTCGGCGACGTAGCCGACGATCAGCTCGCCGGCGCCGGCGTCGGTCCACAGCCGCTTGTCGCGGCGACCGGAGTTACGCGCGATCACCGAGTTGGCCGCCGACAGGATGTTCTGTGTCGAGCGGTAATTCTGTTCCAGCAGAATGGTTGTCGCGTCCGGGTAGTCGCGTTCGAAGTCCTCGATGTTGCGGATGGTGGCGCCGCGGAAGGCATAGATCGACTGGTCGGCGTCGCCGACAACGCACAGCTCGCCGGGGGGAACGCCGTCCTCGGTGTCGGTGCCCACCAACTCGCGCACCAGCACGTACTGCGCGTGGTTGGTGTCCTGGTACTCGTCGACGAGCACGTGCCGGAACCGCCGCCGGTAGTGCTGGGCGATCTGCGGGAAGGCGCGCAGCACCGCCACCGTCTCGCCGATCAGGTCGTCGAAGTCCAACGCGTTGGCCGCCCTCAGCCGGCGCTGGTATTCGCCGTAGACGCTTGCCACGGTGCGGGACAACTCGTCGGAATCGTCGGTGAGGTTGGCGACCGCCGCGGCGGGGTCGATCAGCTCGTTCTTCAGGTTGGAGATCGCGTTGGCCAACAGCCGCGGCGAGTAGCGCTTGATGTCCAGGCCCATGTCGCGGCCGATCATCTGCAGCAGCCGCCGCGAGTCGTCGGCGTCGTAGATCGAGAAGTTGGAATTGAGGCCTTCGATCAGCGACGCCTGGTTGCGCAGGATGCGCACGCAGGTCGAATGAAAGGTGGACACCCACATGGCGCGGGCCCGGTTGCCCACCAGCCGCACCACCCGTTCGCGCATCTCGGCGGCGGCCTTGTTGGTGAAGGTGATGGCCAGCACCTGGCCCACCCCGACCCCCCGGGCCGCGATCAGGTAGGCGACGCGGCGGGTCAGCACCGCCGTCTTCCCCGAACCCGCCCCGGCGACGATCAGCAGCGGCGAACCCTCGTGCACCACGGCCTGGCGCTGTTGCGGATTGAGCCCCTCGAGCAATTGCTCGGCTTCGGAGACCGGCTTGGCATCTGTTACGTGCACACTCATGTCAGTCCAAACTTACCGCCGCCCACCGACGCACAGCGCCCAGTCGTCCAACCAGGTTAGTGTCCCGGCCGCCCGCCGCCGGGCCGACCGGGCCGCCGGGAGCGACGGCGTGTCGCGACGGCCGGCCCGGCCCGCCGACCGGCCCGCCGGCACAATTACACCAGAGTCAAAAAGACGCAGCTCAACTGCGGTTTTTTGCGCACGTACCGGATCTAGTGGCACACTCATTTGGTGCTCACCGTGCAGTGTTACCGGCGGTTGTCCAGCCCAAAATGGCGCCGTCGATCCGCCCACGGACACCGGTCCGCGGCGGCCGTGGTCTGACTGCTTCCGCAGAGCCCCGCGCGGGGCTCGTCTTCTCCTGAGGCCTGATACTGCATGAGACCCCAATCCCCAGATGACGACGACGACGCGGAGTCAGCAGAGATGAACACGGAAACGGTGGATCCCCGTGAGGCCACCGACATCGACCAGTTGCGCCGGGAGATCGACCGGTTGGACGCGGAGATCCTGGCCGCGGTGAAGCGGCGCACCGAGGTGTCGCAGGCGATCGGCAGGGCGCGCATGGCATCGGGCGGCACCCGGCTGGTCCACAGCCGGGAGATGAAGGTCATCGAGCGCTACAGCGAGCTGGGTCCCGACGGCAAAGACCTGGCCATGCTGCTGCTGCGGCTGGGTCGAGGCCGGCTCGGGCACTGACGTCGGCGGCGCCGCGCACGTCGCGCGACCTGGCTCCGTTCCGTCGCAACCCATAGGGTCTGAACCATGAGCCGCGTCGGCGACGCGAAGCGATGAGGAGGAGCGGCGCCCATGACATCCGTGCACACCCTGCCCGACATCACCGCCACCCCGGCGTGGGACGCCCTGCGCAAACATCACGACCGCATCGGCGGCACCCACCTTCGCCAGTTCTTCGAGGAAGACCCCGACCGTGGCCGCGAGCTGACAGTGACCGTCGGTGACCTCTACATCGACTACAGCAAGCACCGCGTCACCCGAGAAACCTTGCGGCTCTTGGTCGATCTGGCCCGCACGGCCAAACTCGAAGAGCGCCGCAACCAGATGTTCGCCGGGGTGCACATCAACACCTCGGAGGATCGCGCGGTGCTGCACACAGCGCTGCGACTGCCCCGGGACGCGGAACTGATCGTGGACGGCCGCAACGTCGTCGCGGACGTGCACGAGGTGCTCGACGCCATGGGCGAGTTCACCGACCGGTTGCGCAGCGGTGAATGGACCGGAGCGACCGGCAAGCGGATCAGCACCGTCGTCAACATCGGCATCGGCGGATCCGACCTCGGCCCGGTCATGGTGTACCAGGCGTTGCGCCACTACGCCGACGCGGGAATCTCGGCGCGCTTCGTGTCCAACGTCGACCCGGCCGACCTGATCGCCACCCTGGCCGACTTGGACCCCGCCACAACACTTTTCATCGTCGCGTCCAAGACGTTCTCGACGCTGGAAACCCTCACCAACGCCACGGCCGCGCGCCGCTGGATCACCGACGCCCTCGGCGACGCCGCCGTGGCGCACCATTTCGTCGCCGTCTCCACCAACAAACGCCTGGTCGACGACTTCGGCATCAACACCGACAACATGTTCGGGTTCTGGGACTGGGTGGGCGGCCGTTACTCGGTGGACTCGGCGATCGGCCTTTCGGTGATGGCCGTCATCGGCCGGGAGGCCTTCGCGGATTTCCTGTCCGGGTTCCATATCGTCGACCGGCATTTCCAGACCGCGCCGCTGGAATCCAATGCCCCTGTGCTGCTTGGGCTTATCGGCTTGTGGTACTCCAACTTCATGGGCGCGCAGTCGCGTGCGGTGCTGCCGTATTCCAACGACCTGGCCCGGTTCGCGGCCTATCTGCAGCAGCTGACCATGGAATCCAACGGCAAGTCCACCCGCGCGGACGGCAGCCCGGTCACCACCGACACCGGCGAAATCTTCTGGGGCGAACCGGGAACCAACGGTCAACACGCCTTCTATCAGTTGCTGTACCAGGGCACCCGGTTGGTGCCGGCCGACTTCATCGGTTTCAGTCAACCGATCGACGACCTGCCCACCGCCGAAGGCAGCGGCAGCATGCACGACCTGTTGATGAGCAACTTCTTCGCCCAGACCCAGGTGCTGGCGTTCGGCAAGACCGCCGAAGAGATTGCGGCCGAAGGCACTCCGGCCGACATCGTGCCGCACAAGGTGATGCCCGGCAACCGCCCGTCGACCTCGATCCTGGCCAACCGGCTCACGCCGTCGGTGCTGGGCCAGTTGATCGCGCTCTACGAGCACCAGGTCTTCACCGAGGGCGTGATCTGGGGCATCGACTCTTTCGACCAATGGGGGGTGGAGCTGGGTAAGACCCAGGCAAAGGCGCTGCTTCCGGTGATCACCGCGGACAACTCGCCGGCGCCGCAGTCGGACAGCTCCACCGACGCCCTGGTGCGCCGCTACCGCAGCGAACGCGGCCGCACCAGCTGACTCAGGCGAACATCTTCGTCAGCCGCGGCGGCAGCACCCGCATCAACTGCACCAGCGGCGCCCACGGCCACCACGGCACCGCCGCGCGGCCGGGCTCCCGCTCCATGGCGGCGACCAACGCCTTGACCCCGGTTTCGTTGTCCACCATCAACATTGTGCTGTTGGATTTGGCCGTCATCTCCGACTCGATGTAGCCGGGCTCGAGCACCGAAACCTTGATCGGCCCCTTGGCGTATTCGGCGCGCAACGATTCACCCAGCGAGCTCAGGCCGGCCTTGCTCGCCGCGTACGCCGCCTTGACGCCGGGCACTCCCTTGTTGCCGAGCACCGACGAGATCAGCACCAGGTGGCCCGACCCGTTCTTGTGGAACATCTCCAGCGCGGTCTCGATCTGCACCAGCGCGGACACCAGGTTGGTCTCGATGGTCGCCTTGTTGGCCCACAGTTTGCCGGAGCCGAGCTTGGCGCCCTTGCCGATGCCGGCGTTGACGATGACGCGGTCGATGCCGCCGAGTTCGTCGCTGAGTTCGGCGAAGACCTTGGGCACCTGCTCGTGGTCGTTGACGTCCAGCGCGGCGACCGCGACCGTGATTCCCGGATACCGTTGCGACAGTTCGGCTTTGAGCTCGTCGAGCCGGTCGGCGCGGCGCGCGCACAGCGCGAGGTCGCGGCCCTTGGCGGCGAACGCGCGCGCCATCCCGGCGCCCAGGCCCGAGCTGGCGCCGGTGATGAGGATCTTCTGGCGAGTCATCTCCGGCAGCATATCGACAGGTGTCAAGTCCGCGGCCGGCGGCTACTTCAGCAAACGCGACATCCGCCGGTCGGCCAGGATCTTGCCGCCGGTCTGGCACGTCGGGCAATACTGAAAAGACTTGTCCGCGAACGACACTTCGCGCACGGTGTCGCCACACACCGGGCACGGCAACCCGGTCCGGGCATGCACCCGCAATCCGGAACGCTTCTCGCCCTTGAGCATGGCCGCCCCCTGGCCGACGGACCGGCTCACCGCGTCGGTGAGCACCGTGACCATGGCGTCATGCAGGGTGGCCAGCTGTTTGTCAGACAACTTGCCGGCCGTGGCGAACGGGGAGATCTTCGCGACGTGCAGGATCTCGTCGCTGTAGGCGTTGCCGATGCCGGCGATCACCTTCTGGTCGGTGATCACCGTCTTGATCCGGCCGGTGTTGCCGGCCAGCAGGTCGGCCAGCGCGTCGACGTCCAGGTCCAGGGCGTCCGGGCCCAGGGCGGCGATCCCAGGCACCCGCGCCGGGTCGTCGACGAGCCACACCGCCAGCCGCTTCTGGGTGCCGGCCTCGGTCAGGTCGAAGCCGGGGGCCGCGCCGGGTGAGCCCAGATGCACCCGCAGTGCGATCGGGCCCTTGCCGGGCCGCAGCGGCGCCGCGGTCAGCCGGTCCGACCAGCGCAACCACCCCGCCCGGGACAGATGGGCGATCAGGAAAAGGCCCTCGGTCCGCAGGCCCAGATATTTGCCCCAGCGCTCGGCGCCCACCACGGTCTGCCCGTGCAGCGCGCTGATCGGCGGGTCGAACGTCTTGAGCACGGACAGGGCGGCGACGTCGACCCGGCCGATCGGCAGCCCGACGGCATGGCGCCGCAGGTGGTCGGCCAGCGCTTCGATCTCGGGCAGTTCGGGCACGGTTTCAGTGTGCCGGTCGCAGCAAATAGGTGTCCATGATCCAGCCGTGCCGGGCGCGGGCCTGCGCGCGCAGCGCGGCGATGCGGGGCCCCACCTCGCCGACGGTGCCGGCGACCAGCAGTTCGTCGGCGGTGCCCAGGTAGGCACCCCACCAGATGCGGGTCTCGGGCGCACACCGCTGGAACGAGCAGTCGGCGTCGAGCATCACCACCGCCGAGCCGGATATGCCGTGGGCGCGCAGCTGGCGACCGGTGGTGACGAGCACGGGCTCGCCCACCTCGTTGAGCGGGATACGATGCCGGGCGGTCAGCGCTTGCACGGCGGTGATGCCGGGGATCACGTCGAAGGTGAATTCGACGTGCCCGGCGACGGTGTCCAGGATGCGCAACGTGCTGTCGTAGAGCGACGGATCGCCCCAGGCCAGAAAGCCGCCGACGCCGTGCGGGCCGAGTTCGGCGGCGATGGCGTCGGCCCAGATCTGCGCGCGTGCGGCATGCCATTCCGCTACCGCGTCGCGGTAGTCGGCGCGGTCGGACCGCTTCGGGTCGGGCAGCTCGACGAAGCGGTAGCCGGGCTGACGGATGAACCGGGAGCAGATCTCGCGTCGCAGCGCCACCAGGTCGCTCTTCTGCTCGCCCTTGTCCATCGCGAAAAACACCTGGGTGTCGTTGAGCGCCTCGATCGCCTGCACGGTCAGGTAGTCGGGGTCGCCGGCGCCGATGCCGATGACGTGGATGTGCCGCCCCAATCGACCCTCCTGACTTGCTTCTGTCGCCCACATTGCCGAATCGATACCGCAAGGGCCTAGTCGGGACCGCAAGTACCCAGTACCATGGGTACCGTCTGAAGCGCCCGAGGCGACGATGCCAAGCGATCAGGAGGACCCGACCATGACGCGCGCCGAGACGATCCGAAGCGACGCGAGGCCCACCGGACCGAGTCGCGAAGAGTTCTCCGAGCGGCTGCTGAAGGGCTCGGTCAAGAAGTCCTACGAACCCGTCGTCGACATCGACTGGGTCGCCCCGCTCGACCCGGACAAGTTCTTCCTGCCGCCCCGACTGGTGTCGCTGTACGGCACGCCGATGTGGGACGAGATGACCCGCGAACAACAAATCGAGCTGTCCCGCCAGGAATTGGTCAACACGCTGTCGGCCGGCATCTGGTTCGAGAACATGCTCAACCAGTCGCTGCTGCGCACCATCCTGCACGAGGACCCGACCAGCCGGTCCACCCACTACAAGCTGACCGAGCTGGGTGACGAGACCCGCCACATGGTCATGTTCGGCAAGGCCATCGAACGTGTGGGCGCAAAACCGGTGCAGCCGAAGCGTTTTCACCGCTACATCATCAACGCGCTGCCGCTGGCCTTCCAACGCGGATCGATGCTGTGGGTGGCCGCGCTGATCGGCGAGGAGATCTTCGACTCGCTGCAGCGACAGATGATGGACGACCCCGAGCTGCAGCCGATCATCCAGCGGCTCATGCGGATTCACGTCACCGAGGAGGCCCGCCACATCCAGTTCGCGCGCGACGGGGCGCGCAAACGGGTCGCCGAGATGCCCCGGCTCAACCGCTGGTTCATGGCCAACATCAACGGGCTGGGCGGCTACTTCTTCAACTATCTGTTCAGCAAGCCGGTCCCCTATGCGCGTGCCGGCCTGGACCCCAAGCGGGCCCGAAAGACCGCGCGCACCAGCGCCCATCGCCGCGAGATCCAGATCGCGGGGTTCGCTCCCCTGGCGGCGTTCCTGACCGAGGTTGGCCTGATGGGCCCGCTCGCGCGTCGCGGCTGGAAGCGCAGCAGGTTTCTGTGACGGCGCCGCCCGAGGGCGCCGGGGGCCGCTGCCACATCGCGGTCGTGGGCGCGGGAGCCGCCGGGCGGTGCGTCCGATCCGCCCTGCGCGCCGCCGGATTCGCCGACCTGGTCACCCTGGATCGGCCCGACCATGAAGTCCGCCGGTCCCGGTTCGACGACGACGCCGATGCCTGGCGGCTGACCACGACCGACGGCCAACTCTGGTGCGCCGATGTCGTCGTCGCCGCATACCGGCCGGCGCAGGTGCCCTGGCTGCCCGACATCGCCGGGCGCGACGAGTTCGGCGGCGCGTCGTTTCACGCCGCGGCGTGGGATCCCGGCTTCGACCCGTCCGGCAAACGCATCGCGGTGATCGGCACCGACGCCGCGGCCGCGCACCACCTCGGCCGGCTGGCGCACACCGCGGCGTCGGTCCTGGTGTTCGCTCATGCTCCCCGCCGGGTGGTGCCCGAGATACCGCGCTGGCCCACCCGCGCCCGACGCCGGCTGCTGCGGACACCGCGACGGCCCGGCCCGGTGATCGTGCCGTCGCCGATCCGGGCGGTGACCCGCTCGGGCGTGCAGACCGCCGACGGCGCCCACCACCAGGTCGACGCCATCATCTACGGCACCGGCTTCGCCATCCCCGCGCACGTCGCCGACGACACGATCACCGGCGCCGGCGGCGTGCCCCTCCGGCAGGCCTGGCCCGACGGCACGGAACCGTTCTGCGGCGTCGCGGTCCGCGGCTTTCCCAACTACTTCTTCGCCACCGGACCGGATCCCGGCCCGCAGGCGCGCTACATCGTCGAGTGCCTGAAGCTCATGCAGCGCACCGGCAGCCGCCGCATCGAGGTGCGCGCCAGCAGCCAGCAGGTGTTCAACGAACGCGCCCAGCTACGCCCGGTCGAGCCGCCCCCGGTGGCGTCCGCCTTCGACCTTTCGGCCAGCACGCCCGCCGGCGATGACACCTACGACGGCGCCGCCACGCTCGAGATCGCCGGTGACCGGCATCCGGTGCGGGTGCGGCTGACGGGCCACCTGGATCCCATCGACGGCCGATACCACTGGCAGGGAACGGTATTCGGGTCGCCGTCGCAGCCGCTGCCCGGCGACCTGCTCGGCCAGGCCCGCGCCGCCACCCTGACCGTGGGCCAGCGCAGCGCGCCGGCCCGCATCGTCGAACGCACACCGTGGGGCACGCACACGGTCGCCGGCGTCGGCGCCCCGCCCTACCCTGGCCACCGCTGAGCGGCCGTCGCCATTGCGCTGGTCGAGCTCCCGCCTTGCGGACTCGCGGGGAGTTTGACGGCCGGACCCGCGTGGTAACCCCAGGCAAGCTCGTGCTGGACACCTGATCACGGCGCGTTCGGGGGAAGTGCGCATCGACGCCGCGCGGGCGGGGAGGGGGCGCATGATCCTTGCGTTGCGGGCCGGCGACGCGGGCCCGCGGGCACGCCGATCGCAACCTGCGGTTCCGCGCCGCCTTGAGGCCAGCCGATCGCGAACTAGACTTTTGCTCCTGAAGGCGGATACTCAAGCAGTCGACCCGGCAGAACACGAGGAGCGGGAAATGACACCGGACGTCCGGACCGAGCCGGGATGAGCCGGGTTGCTGAGTCGGCCGGCTCATTGGCCGTGTCGACGCGGACGGATGATGCGGCCACCGTGCTGACCGTCGACGGCGTCCTCGATCCCGCCAGCTCCACCCTCCTTCGCGACCGGATCATCAAGGCCACGCTGGACCAGACCCCCGCCGTGGTCATCGACGTCTCCGCGCTGAAGGTGAACGCCGAATCCACCTGGTCGACCTTCATGGCCACCTACTGGCAGCTGGGAAACACGCCGCATGTTCCGCTCGTGTTGGTGTGCGCCAAGAAGGCCGCCCGTGAGGCGATCGCCCGCAGCGGCATCACCCACTTCATGCCGGTGTACTCGAGCCAGAAGGCGGCCTTGAAGGCACTGGGCCCCAACAGCCGTCGCATCGTGCGGCGCGCCGATGCCCAGCTGCCCGCCGATCTGACCAGCCTGCGCGAGTCACGGCGCCTGGTGCGCGAGTGGCTCACCACGTGGTCGCAGTCCAAGCTCATTCCGGTCGCCCTGGTGGTCGTCAACGTGTTCGTGGAGAACGTGCTGGAACACACCGCGAGCGTGCCGGTGATGCGGGTCGAGGCGCAGGGCACCACGGCCACCATCGCCGTCTCCGACGCCAGCAACACGCCCGCCGTGCGGCTGCCGTCGCCGGTCAAGGGCATCGACGTGTCCGGGCTGGCGATCGTCGACGCCTTGTCGCGCGCATGGGGCAGCACGCCCACGGCGTCCGGCAAGACGGTGTGGGCGATCATCGGCCCCGAGAACCAGCTCTAGCCGGTCGGCCTCCCGGGAAGCCGGCGCGCCGATCTGCCGGTTGTGCTGAAACTAGAACACGTTCTAATGTCGTGTGACGACCCCTTCAGGAAGGTAGATGACGTGCGGTTTACCTACGCAGAGGCGATGACGGACTTTAGGTACTACATCCCGCTGGCCAAGGCCGCCGAGGCGGCCGGGTACCACGCCATGACGATCGCCGACAGCATCGCCTACCCCTTCGAATCCGACTCGAAGTATCCCTACACTCCGGACGGCAGCCGGGAGTTCTTGGACGGCAAGGAATTCATCGAAACCTTCGTTCTCACATCGGCATTGGGCGCGGTGACCTCGAAGCTGCGGTTCAACTTCTTCGTGCTGAAGCTGCCGATCCGGCCACCGGCGTTGGTGGCCAAGCAGATTGGGTCGCTGGCCGCCATGACCGACAACCGGGTGGGTTTCGGCGTCGGTACCAGCCCGTGGCCCGAGGACTACGAGTTGCTGGGCGTGCCCTTCGCCAGGCGCGGCAAGCGGATGGACGAATGCATCGAGATCATCCAGGGTCTCACCACCGGTGAGTACTTCGAATTCCACGGCGAGTTCTACGACATTCCCAAGACCAAGATGACTCCGGCGCCCACCAAGCCGATCCCGATCCTGGTCGGCGGGCACGCCGACGCTGCGCTGCGGCGTGCCGCACGGCTGGACGGCTGGATGCACGGCGGCGGGGACCCGGAGGAGCTCGACCACCTCCTTGCCAAGCTCAAGCGGTTCCGCGAGGAAGCCGGCAAGACCGGGCCGTTCGAGATCCACGTCATCTCCGCCGACGCCTACACCCCGGACGGCATCAAACGGCTCGAGGACAAGGGCGTCACCGACGTGATCGTGGGCTTCCGCATTCCCTACATCAAGGGCAAAGACACCGAGCCGCTGGACACCAAGATCCGCAATCTGGAGATGTTCGCCGAGAACGTGATCGCGAAGGTCTGACCGGACGTCGCCAAACCCCAAGCGTCACAGCGCTTTACAGGGGGTCCCACCTCGGCGCTCGCTTCTCCCGGTGCGCCAGGGCGGCCTCGGCCGGGTTGTTGGTGAAACCGGACAGGATCTGGGTGCGGTTCTCCAGCTCGATCGCGTGGCGCAGGCTGGGCGCGTCGAGCGCCGCGTTGAGCCCGATCTTGGTCTGCCACACGCCATAAGCGTTGTTCTCGGCGATCGAGCGGGCCAGCCGCAGCGCGGCGGGCATCAGCTGATCGGGCGTGACGACCTCGTGCACCAGCCTGATGCGATAGGCCTCGGCCGCGTCGATGATGCGGCCGGTGAGCATCAGCTCGCGGGCCACGCCGGCGCCGACGATTTTAGGCAGCAGGTAGCTGGTACCCATGTCCATCGACGAGAAGCCGGCCTTGATGAACACCGAACCGAACCGGGCCTGCTCCGAGGCCACCCGGATATCGCTGACCAACGCGAACGCCAGCCCGCCGCCGACGGCGACGCCGTTGACCGCAGCGATCACCGGGATATCGAGCTCGTAGATCCGGGTGTACAGGCTGGCCAGCCGGACCTGGGCGTCGTAGTTGACCTTGAACGCCGGGGTGGTCGGCTTGTTCCGCGTCCACGGCCGGCCGGTGCCGCTCAGATCGGCGCCGGCGCAGAATCCCCGGCCCGCGCCGGTGAGGACCGCCACCCGGTGGTCACCGGTGTCCAGCACGTCCAGGGCCTCGTGGACACCGTCGATCAGCGAGCCGTCGATGGCGTTGAGGCGTTCCGGCCGGTTCAGGGTGATGCAGGCGATGTCGTCGTCGAGGGTCGCGAATTCCACTGCGGGCATAGGTGAACCGTAAGCGACACCGCGGCAGTTCAACGACCCGGCATAGCATGCACTCAGTGTCAGGGTGAGGTGCCGCAGGAGGTTGCGGTGGTTGGATCCTGATCACCTGGTGTCTGGCTCATAGCCTGCCTGCCGCCTTCGGGTTGGCGTTCATGCGTTTTGTCGGCACCGGGTGTGAAGGACCGGCCGGCGTGACTTGATAGGAGCGTGGTACCGCCCCCACTGAGGTTTGTCCGCCGACCGGCCCAACCGTCACCTCACAGTGAAGGAGGCAACCACCATGGTTGTTGTTGGAGCCGATGTCCACAAGCACACCCATACCTTTGTTGCTGTCGACGAGGTGGGGCGCAAGCTTGGCGAGAAGACCGTCAAAGCGCTGACGAGTGGCCACGCCGAGGCGGTGATGTGGGCGCGGGAGCGCTTTGGAGCCCAGGTGGTGTGGGCGATTGAGGACTGCCGGCATCTGTCGGCGCGGTTGGAACGTGATCTGCTCACGGCCGGCCAGCAGGTGGTGCGGGTACCACCGAAGTTGATGGCCCAGGCCCGGGCCAGTGCGCGCACGCGGGGCAAGTCTGATCCGATCGATGCGCTAGCGGTTGCGCGGGGATTCCTTCGAGAACCCGACCTGCCGGTAGCTTCCCATGACAAAGTGTCTCGCGAACTTAAGCTGCTGGTGGATCGGCGGGAAGTGCTTGTGGCACAACGGACTGCGATGATCAATCGGCTGCGTTGGCGAGTTCACGAACTTGATCCCGAACGTGCCCCCGGTCCGGCCTCATTGGATCGTGGCAAACACCGTCACCTGTTGGGCGCCTGGTTGGCGACCGTTCCCGGTCTGGTCGCCGAGCTGGCCCGCGATGAGCTCGCCGACATCACCCGGCTAACTGAAGCGATCAACGCACTGGCCAAGCGGATCGGTTCGCGAGTGCGCACGGTTGCCCCTGCGTTGTTGGCGATGCCCGGGTGCGCCGAGCTGACCGCAGCCAAGCTCGTCGGGGAAACCGCCGGAGTGACCCGATTCAAAAGCGAGGCCGCCTTCGCCCGGCATGCCGGCGTAGCGCCTGTCCCAGTGTGGTCGGGCAACACCGCCGGCCGGGTCCGAATGACCCGCTCGGGCAACCGACAACTCAACGCCGCCCTGCACCGCATCGCGATCACCCAGATCCGCCTCGAGGGCCTCGGACAGACCTATTACCGTCACCGGCTAGCAGCCGGTGACTCCAATCCCGAAGCCCTGCGCTGCCTCAAACGCCGCCTGGCCCGCATCATCTTCGGCCACCTCCACACCGACCATCAACACCGAACTCAGCCTTGCCAAACGGCAGCGGCTTGACATAGGAGAAACGCATGACACGCAGCAAGGGTGATACCTGGAACCTGGCCAGCAGCGTCGGCGCCACCGCGACCATGGTCGCCGCCGCGCGCGCGGCCGCGACCCGGCGTCCGCGGCCGGTCCTCACCGACGAGTACGCCGAGCCGTTGGTCCGCGCCGTCGGATTGGACGTGTTCACCAAGTTGGCGAGCGGCGAGCTCGATCCCGACGATCTCGAGCGCGACGTCGGATTCGCCCGCATGGTCGACACATTCGCGGCCCGCGGCCGGTTCTACGACGACTACTTCGCCGCGGCCGGCAAGGCAGGCCTACGCCAGGTGGTCATCGTGGCGTCGGGGCTGGACGCCCGGCCGTACCGGCTTTCCTGGCCGGCGGGGACGACGGTGTATGAGATCGACCAGCCCGAGGTGATCGCGTTCAAGACCGCGACGCTGTCGCGGATCGGTGCGGCCCCGACGGCCGAGCTGCGCACCATCGGCATCGACCTGCGCCAGGATTGGCCGGCGGCGCTGCAGGACGCCGGCTTCGATGCCGCGCAGCCCACCGCGTGGCTGGCCGAGGGGGTGCTCATCGGGTTTCTGCCGCCGGAGGCCGAGGTTCGGCTGCTCGACTCGATCACCCCCCTGTCGGCCGAGGGCAGCCGCTTCGCCGCGGACTACGGGTCGCTCAACGACGCCTCGCAGGCGTCGACGGAGCAGGCGCGGCGCACGACCGAGGGCTGGCGCCGGCGTGGGCTGGACATGGACATCGCCGCCCTGACCTACCCGGGCAAGCACACCGACGTCGCCGCGCACCTGGGCGCCGACGGCTGGGCAACGACCACGTTCGGGCTGGCCGACCTGTTCGCCGCGGCGGGCCTGCCGGAACTCACCGAGGCCGAGCAGGGGCCGGCCGCCACGCTCAGCTTCGTGCGGGCGATCAAGTCCTGACCGCAGCGAGCACCCGGTCAGGACCGTTTGGCCAGCCATTCGGCCTGCATCACCAGCAGGGCCATCACTTCCAGTTGCGGGGTGTGCGGGTCGAGTTCGCGGTATCGCTGGTAGACGTTGACGACGACGCGCTCGGCGTCCAGCCAGGTCGCGTACTCGCCGAGGTCGATGGTGTCCGCGGCCTCGGGCCACGACAGGCCCTTGCGGTAGGCGGCCTCGGCCTGTTCGGCGATGTGCACGAGATACCCACGCACCGCGCGGATTCCGTCCGGATCCGTGACCGGCCCGTGGCCTGGCACCACGGTCGGCGCGTCCAGCGCGATCATCGCGTCGCAGGCCGCGACCCAGTTGGCGATCGGGCCGGCCCACACGATGGGGGTGCAGCCGATGAACAACAGGTCACCGCCGAACAGCACCCCCGCGTCGGGGACGTGCACCACCGAGTCGGCGGCGGTGTGCGCGGGCCCCAGATTCAGCACGTCGACCCGCCGGCCACCGACCTCCACGGCCAGGCTGCGGTCGAACGTCTCGTCGGCGTTGCGCAGCGTGATGTTGCTGAAGTCGAAGTGCCCGAAGCGTTCTCGCGTGTAGCGGGTGGCCACCGGTCCCAGGTTGGCGGTTTGGGCCATGGCCAGCATCTCCGGCGCCATCCCGTGCGCGATCTCCTCGGCGGTGCCGTGCGCGGCGATGATGCGCACCGCAGGGTCGAGCAGCTGGTTGCCGTGCGTGTGGTCGCCGTTGGAGTGCGTGATCACCGCGTCGGTGATCGGCGCCGACGCGGTGATCGGCCGCATGGCCGTGAGCATTTCGCGGGTCAACGCCAGGTCGAACAGGGTGTCCACCAGCAGCGAGGCGCCGTCGCCGGCGATCAGGCCGGCATTGCTCCAGCCGTAGCCCCCGTCGGGCAGCGTCCATGCCCACACCCGGTCGCCGACCTGGTGCAGCCCGCGGGTGTAGGGCACCCGCGCCGCGGCCCGGTTGACCCGCGGTGCGGCCGGCGGGGCGTCCGGGTTGGGCCGGGCGGCCAGCGGGTGCGGCGCGCCGCTGGCGCGCACAGTTTGCCGGGTCTCGCCCAGCCCTTCGACCCGCAGCGTGACGACGTCGCCGTCGTGCAGCCAGCCCGGAAACGATTCCAGCGCCGCGGGATCCAGGTGCTCGACCAGTGTGCAGGTGGGCACCGTCCCGGACCCGATGACGTCACCGGGTACCAGGGTGACGCCGCGCGACGCATAGGAGATGACTTCGCCGAAGGTCCAGTCCATTTGGGCGGTCGACCCGGAACCGATGACGGTGTCGTTGACCGAGGCGGTGACCCGCAGGTCCAGTTTGCCGTTCCGGCGGTAGGGTTCGAGCTCGTCGGGTGTCACAAGGTAAGGCCCTAGCGTGACGCCGCTGTCCTTACCCTTGGCCTGCCCGATACCGAGTTGACTGTCCAGCTGCTGCAGATCGCGCGCGGACCAGTCGTTGAAGATGGTGTAGCCGATGATGGCCTGTTCGGCCTGCTCGACGGAGAGATCCTTCCCGCCGGTCCCGATCACCGCGGCGATCTCCAATTCGAAGTCCTGCCATGCACTTCCGGGTGCGGTGGGCGCATCGTCGTACGGGCCCAAAACCGTTGCCGGACAGGCGAAGTAGAACGCCGGTACGCGATACCAGGTGTCGGCGAGGACCCGCCCGGCGCCCAGCGCGGCCTGGCAGTTGCGCATGTGGTCGAGGAAGCACAGCGAGTCCCTGATCGACGGCGGGCGCGGGATCGGCGCCAGCAACCGCGCCCGGGCCGCCGGCACCGTCGCCGCCGGCGAACGCTGCGCCTCCTCCCCCGCGTGCCGCAATCCCTCGGCGCCGCGCGCAATCAGGTCCAGCAGCGTGACTCCCGAACCCATCGCGTAGATGGTGTCGTCGCGCAGCACTCCGACGCGTTCGCCGTCATCGCCTTGGTAGGTAACCCATTTCACTCGCGTACCACCTCGCTTGCCTCCTTGTCCGGCCGCAGCCCGCGCCAACTCGATTGGCGCAGCCGGTCATCCGGTGTCCACTCGCTGTAGCGCACCTCGCCCACCAGCACCGGCTCGACGAACGTGACGCCCTTGGCCTCGCTGCGGGGAAGCGGCGCATCGAAGGGCGATTGGTCGGTGCGCAGCGGGGCCAGCGTCTTCTTCAAGTTGGCCAGGTCGCGTTCGGTGAACCCGGTGCCGACACGGCCGGCGAAGTGCAGGCCGCCCGGGCCCGGAATGCCCATCAGCAGGGAACCGATGCCGCTGCTGCGTCCGCCTTCCCCGGCCTTCCAGCCGCCGATCACGACTTCCTGGGTGTTCCAATGCTTGTCCTTGATCCAGGAGGACGAGCGCCGGCCCGGCTGATAGGTGGAGTCGCGCCGCTTGGCGATCACGCCCTCCCAACCGCGCTCGGCGGACTGCCGCAGCGCTTGGTCGCCGTCGCCGGGCAGCAGCTCGGGAACGGTCAGATCACCGCCGGAGGCCAGCATTTCCAACAGTTTTCGCCGATCGCGGTAGCGGGCCCGCAGCAGCGAGCGGCCGTCGAGGTAGAGCAGGTCGAACGCCCAGAATTCGACCCGCGCGCTCTTGCCGCGGTTTTGCATCTCGTGGAAGTTGGGCACGCCGCGCTTGTCCAGCACCACGGCCTCGCCGTCGAGCACCGCGTGGTGCTCCTCGAGAGCCTTTGCCAGCGAGCGTAATTCGCGGTACTCACCGGTGACTTCGCGACCGCGCCGGGACCGCACCCGCAGGGTGCCGTGGTCGGCCTCGACCAGTAGCCGGTAGCCGTCCCATTTGCCCTCGAACGCCCACTGGCTCGCCTTGAGCGCCGACACCGAACCGTGGGTGGCGAGCATCGGGGCGATCGTGTCGAAGTCGAAGACGTTCTGGTCCTTCATCCGGTGCGCCAGCCATTGGTCGCCCTCGGTCTGGATCAGCGCGTAGCGCCCGGAGATCTTGCGGCCGTGCAGGTTGACGATCACCTCGTCGTCCTGGAACTTCTCGGCGTCATAGGTTCCGGAGTCCCAGATGACCACCCTGCCCGCCCCGTATTCGCCTTTGGGGATGACGCCCTCGAACCCGCCGTATTCCAGCGGGTGATCCTCGGTGTGTACGGCCAGGTGATTCACCGCGGGGGTGTCGGGCAGGTTCTTCGGCACCGCCCAGGACACCAGCACCCCGTCGCGCTCCAGCCGGAAGTCGTAGTGCAGCCGCCGGGCGTGGTGCTCTTGGATGACGAAGGTATTGCCTCGTCCCGCAGCAGGTTTCGCGGCCGGAACCGGCTCGGGCGTTTTGGAGGCGTCGCGCATGCTGCGGTATTTGGTCAGGCGGTCCGGCACCGGTGTCTGGTTGTCGGAGGCGTCCAGCTCGGCGAGCAGGTCACCGTCGCGGGCGACCCGGGTCAGCACTTCGTCGTAGCGCAGGTGACGCAGCGCCGGGTCGTCGAGTTCGTCCCAGGTGCGCGGCGCGGCGACGGTGGGGTGGTCGCGCCCGCGCAGCGAATAGGGCGCGATGGTCGTCTTGGAGCCGTTGTTCTGGCTCCAGTCCACAAAGATCTTTCCCGCCCGCAGGCTCTTGGTCATGGTCGACGTGACCAGCTTCGGCATAGTCTTTTCCAGTTGCTGCGCAACGCGTTTGGCCAGCACGGTGGCGCCTTTGCTGCTCACCGGCTCCGTCAGCGGCGTGTACAGGTGCAGTCCCTTGCTGCCGCTGGTGAGCGGAAACGTCTGCAGCCCGATCCCATCGATCAGGTCGCGGACGGCGCGCGCCACCTCGGCGAGCTGGGCCATCGTCACGCCTTCGCCCGGGTCAAGGTCGAACACCAGTCGAGTCGCCGGGCCGGGTTTGAGTTCTTCGGCCCGGCTTCGGGTCCACTCCGCGACGAACCGCCACTGCGGCACGTGCACCTCCAGCGCCGCCTGCTGGGCGATCCAGGCCAGGCCGGTGGCGCTGTCGATGATCGGATAGGTCGTCGTGCCGGATCGGTGGGTCACGCTGGCGCGCGGCAGCCAGTCCGGTGCCGAGGAGGCCAGCTGCTTCTCGAAGAACGATTCCTGATCGACGCCGTTGGGCCAGCGCTTCCGGGTGACCGGACGCCCGGCGATGTGCGGGATCATCACGTCGGCGATCCGCGTGTAGTAGTCGAAGACGTCGGCTTTGGTGGTTCCCGTCGCGGGATAGAGCACCTTGTCGGCGTTGGTCAGTTTCACCCGCGGCGTCGCTGTCGGCTCAGCGGGCCAAGCGCGCGGCGCGTTCATGCTGCTAAACCTACGCGCCGGTGCCGCCGACGCCAGCGTGCAATCGGCGGCCGACACGCGAGCCGCAAGGTGCGGGGCGGCGACGCAGGTACCGGTGACCAACACCCTGGTGTGGCGAATTTCACTGTGCCCGTGAATCGGCTGTTGACGGCGGCGATGCCGCGCGCGGCGGCGCGGGCCCCGAATACTGAACTTGGTCAGACCCCCTTGATCGGCGGTACATTTGGCCCGCAATGAGTTATATCGACTGCTTTTCGCGAGTCGTCGCTCGGCGCCGCATGCGGGCTCTTCCGCTGAGTAACGCCACCCTGCCCCTGCATTCGCAACGAATCGACGTGCCGACCTATGACAGGTCGGCACTGCAACGTGGTGTGGTGCACATCGGAGCGGGCAATTTTCACCGTGCCCACCAAGCCGTCTACTTCGATGACCTTGCCTGCTCGGGCATTTCCGATCAGTGGGGTGTCAGCGCGATCAGCCTTCGCTCGCACGACGTGAAGGATCTGCTGTCCGCCCAGGACGGTCTCTACACCGTTGTGCAGCGCGGCCACGATCACCAAACCGCGCGCGTCGTCGGCTCGATCGGCTCTGTCCACTACGCACCGAATGACGGCGCAGCGGTCCGCGCGGCGCTGACGGATCCGCGCACCCGCATCGTCAGCCTGACCATCACCCCCAACGGGTACTTCCTGGATCCGGTCACCCGCGAGTTCGACGCCGACCACCCCGATGTGCGCGCCGACCTAGTCGCGTCGGGCTGCTACGGCACGGCGTGGGGATACCTGACCGAGGCGCTCGAGCAGCGTCGCCGCGCGGGCATCGCGCCGTTCACGGTGCTGTGCTGCGACAACATTCCCGACAACACCCAGGCGGCGCGCACCGCTCTGGTGTCGTTCGCCGCGCTGAAGAACCCGGGGCTGGCCCGCTGGATCGACCGGCATGTCGCGTTCCCGTCGACCATGGTCGACCGCATCACGCCGCAGACGTCGGACTCGGAGCGCGAATTCGTCGAGCGCACCTTCGGTGTCGCCGACAACTGGCCGGTGCTGACCGAACCGCACAGTCAGTGGATCATCGAGGACAGCTTCAGCGACGGCCGCCCGCCGCTGGACGAGGTCGGCGTCCAGTTCGTGACGGACGTCAGCGACCACAAGCTGATCAAGACCCGGCTGCTCAACGGAACCCATATCGCGCTGGCCTGTCTGGCCACGCTGGCCGGCTACCGGCGCACCGACGAAGCGATGAAGGATCCGGTCATCTTCGACTACGTCGAGCGGCTCATGCGCGACGAGGTGCAGCCGCTGCTGCCCCCGGTGCCCGGGATGAACACGCCCGACTATCGCGACACGTTGCTCACCCGGCTGGGCAATCCCCGCATGAGCGACCAGTTGTCCCGGTTGGCGCGGCGGGGATCGACGAAGATCGCCTCGTTCCTGCTGCCGTCGCTGCACGAGGCGATCGCGCAGGACCGACCGCACACGCTGCTGATGTTGGCGCTGGCCGGCTGGGCGCGCTACCTGCGCGGCTACGACCTGAACGGTCGCAAGATCCGCATCGACGACCCGGAGGCGGACCTGCTGACCAAGCTGGCGAACATGGCCGGCAACAACCCGGATCCGTTGCTGCGGCACGAGATCCTGGCCGATCTCCGGTTGGTGCCCGGATTCTCCGAGCGCCTCGGCGAGATGGTCGCCAGCATCGACGAGCACGGCGTGATTGCCACGCTGCGCCAATCGTTGCAGGACGATTCCCGGGAGTTGGTGGCGCGATGAAACCCGAGGGACTGACGCTGGTGCGGGAATTCGACCCGGCACCGATCACCACCCTGCTCTGTGACGCCGACGACAACCTGTTCCCTTCCGAGAGACCGGCTTTCGCCGCCTCCGTCGAGGTGATCAACCGTTTCCTGGCCCGGTTCGGCGTGGCCGCCCCGTTCACCGCGGAGCAGCTGCGCAAGCAGGCGGTCGGCAAGAACTTCCGCAGCACCGCCCTGGACCTGGCGGTGGCGTCCGGTGTGCCGATCGACCAGACCCTGGCGCAGGGCCGGCCCGAGGCCGTCGTCGCGTCGGCCGACGACACGGCGGCGGATCGGGCGTTGTGCGCCGATGAACTCGAGCAGTGGGTACTGCAGGAGCGCGAGCAGGTCACCGCGCATCTGGCCGCCACCCTGCGACCGGACCCCGAAGTGCTTGCGCCACTGCAGGATCTGGCGTCGCGGTACGCGCTGGCAGCGGTCAGCTCCAGCGCCCTCAAGCGCCTCGCCGGCTGCTTTTCGGCCACCGGCCTGGATCCGCTGATCCCGGCGTCGGTGCGGTTCAGCGCGGAGGATTCCCTTCCGGTGCCGACCAGCAAGCCCGACCCCGCGGTGTATCTGCACGCCGGGCAGGTGCTGGGCGTCGCGCCGGAACAAGGGCTGGCCATCGAAGACTCGGTGGCCGGCGTGAGCTCCGCGGTCGCCGCCGGCTACGCCACCGTCGGCAACCTGATGTTCGTGCTGCCCGACGAACGGGATTGCCGCCGTGCGGAATTGATCGACGCCGGGGCGGTCGCGATTACCGACTCGTGGCGCGCCCTTGCCGATGTCCTGCTCTCGTCGGCCGTGCCGGCGGCAGGATCTTCACTCGCCTAGGACATCGACTGGTCCTCAACTGGTCCCCGCCGCCGGGCATTTAGCTTTTGGCCCGCGGCCGTCGTACCGTCGAGAGGTGCTGCGAGCCCGGTAACCATCCGCGCTGCGGCCCGGGAGGAGTTGGCCAATGGAGGCTGACGGGATAAACCTGAACAACGCGACGCTGCCCACGCTGCCCATCGAGGCGCCCAACTACGACCGCGGCAGCGTCACCGTCGGCATCGCGCACATCGGTGCCGGACATTTCCACCGCGCGCATCAGGCCATGTACATCGACCGGTTGCTGCAGGCCGGCCTGGCCCGGGAGTGGGGCATCTGCGGGGTGGGCGTGATGCCCGCCGACTGGACGATGCGCGACGTGCTCAACGACCAGGACGGGCTCTACACGCTGATCCTGGAGAAGCCCGACGGCAGCCGCGATGCCCACGTGATCGGCTCGATCATCGACTACCGCTACGCGCCCGACGATCCCGAGTCGGCGTTGGAAGTCCTTGCGGCGCCGACCACCCGGATCATCTCGCTGACCATCACCGAGGGCGGCTACCGCGACCCGGAGGGGCCGGCGTTCGCGTTCATCGTCGAGGCCCTGGACCGGCGCCGGCGCCGCGGGATCGCCGCACCGACCATCGCGTCGTGCGACAACATCGAGAACAACGGCGAGATCGCGCGGCGCGCCGTGCTGGCGAACGCGGAAGCCCGCAGCCCCGAACTCGCCGCGTGGGTCGACGAACACGTGTGCTTCCCGAGTTCGATGGTCGACCGGATCACGCCGTCCACCACCTTGCAGATGGCCGCCGAGGTGCGGCGGGACTTCGGCGTCAACGACCGCTGGCCGGTGGTGGCCGAGCCGTTCACCGCCTGGGTGCTCGAAGACAAGTTCGCCGACGGCAGGCCGCCGCTGGAGCGGGCCGGCGTGCTGCTGGTCGACGACGTCGCACCCTACGAGCTGATGAAGCTGCGGATGCTCAACGCGGGCCATCAGTGCCTGGCCTACTTCGCGCATCTGTGCGGGTTCGAGTTCGTCCACGAAGCCGCGCGCGACCCGTTGTTCGCCGAATACCTGTGGGCCTATTTCGAATCCGAGGCCATCCCGACGCTGCCGCCGGTGCCCGGGATCGACCTGTACGACTACGGTCACCGGCTGATCGAGCGGTTCACCAACCCGGGCGTGCGCGACACCATCGCGCGGCTGTGCGCCTTCTCCTCGGATCGCATCCCGAAATGGCTGCTGCCGGTAATCAACGACAACCTGGCCAACGACGGCTCGGTGCGGATCGCGGCCGCGGCCGTGGCCAGCTGGGCCCGCTACGCCGAGGGCACCGACGAGTGGGGTAAGCCGTTCGAGGTGGTGGACCAGCTGGCGGACTCGCTGATCCCGATCGCCCGCTCGCAGTACGAGAATCCCACGGCGTTCATCGAGATCGCGGGGGTGTTCGGGGACCTGGCGCACCAGCCCCGGTTCGTGCAGGCCTACAGCTGGGCCCTGGAATCGTTGCACCGCAAGGGAGCTCGCGCGACGCTCGAAGAGTTGGTGCGATGACCCGCGGGCTGGTGATCGGCGAGTCGCTGATCGACATCGTCGAGGATGCCGAGTATGTCGGCGGCAGCCCGCTCAACGTCGCGGTCGGACTGGGCCGGCTGGGCCGCGACGTCGACTTCCTCACCTACCTCGCCGACGACGACCATGGCCGGCGCATCGCCGCCTACCTGAAAGACGCTGGGGTGCAGCTGGTTTCGGAAAGCCGGGCCGCCGAGCGCACGGCGACGGCGCGGTCGACCATCGCGGCCGACGGTTCGGCCGACTACGAGTTCGATCTGGACTGGCGGCTTTCCGGGATACCGCCGGTGGCACCCCCGCTGTTCGTCCACACCGGATCCATTGCCGCGGTGCGGGATCCGGGCTGTCTGGCGGTCGCGGCGTTGATCGACACCTACCGCGTGTCGGCCACCGTCACGTTCGACCCGAACGTGCGGCCGTCGCTGATCGCCGACCGGGAACTGGCAGTGTCGCGCATCGAGCACCTCGTCGAGCGCAGCGACATCGTGAAGGTCAGCGCGGAGGATCTGCACTGGATCGATCCCGACCGCTCGCCCGAGCAACTCGCGCAGACCTGGCTGGGGCTGGGTCCGGCCGTCGTGGCGGTGACGATGGCCGACCGGGGCGCGGTGGGCTACTGCGCGGCCGGAACCGCCCGGGTGCCGACCCGCGCGGTGCGGGTGGTCGACACGGTCGGCGCCGGCGACTCCTTCATGGCCGGGCTGCTCGACGCGCTGTGGGAAGCGGGGTTGCTGGGCGGCGACCGGCGCGGCGCGCTGCGGGACATCGGGATCGACACCCTGACCTCGGCGCTCGACGCTGCCAGCCTGTCGTCGGCGCTGACCATCGCGCGCGCGGGGGCCGACCTGCCGGATCGGGCCGCTGTGCAGGCCGCTTTGCGTCGTTAGACGCTTATCCGGGGGTGGTGTGGGCATACTGACTTACATGCGCTCCATCTGGAAGGGTTCCATCGCGTTCGGGCTGGTGAACGTCCCGGTCAAGGTGTACAGCGCGACCGAAGACCACGACATCAAGTTCCACCAGGTACACGCCAAGGACAACGGCCGTATCCGGTACCAGCGGGTGTGCGAGCTGGACGGGGAGGTCGTCGAGTACCGCGACATCGCCCGGGCCTACGAATCCGACGACGGCCAGATGGTGATCATCACCGACGACGACATCGCCACCTTGCCCGAAGAACGCAGCCGCGAGATCGAGGTGCTCGAGTTCGTCCCGGCCAACGAGGTGGACCCGATGCTGTTCGACCGCAGCTATTTTCTGGAGCCGGATTCGAAGTCCTCGAAATCGTATGTGCTGCTTGCCAAGACGCTCGCGGAGACGGACCGGATGGCGATCGTGCATTTCACGTTGCGCAACAAGACGCGGCTGGCGGCCTTGCGGGTCAAGGACTTCGGCAAGCGCGACGTGATGGTGATCCACACCTTGTTGTGGCCCGACGAGATCCGCGACCCGGACTTCCCCATCCTGGACAAGAAGGTCGAGATCAAGCCGGCCGAACTGAAGATGGCCGGCCAGGTGGTGGAGTCGATGGCCGAAGACTTCAACCCCGACCGCTACCACGACGACTACCAGGAACAGCTGCACGAGCTGGTTCAGGCCAAACTCGAAGGCGGAGAAGCGTTTACCACCGAGGAGCAACCCAAGCAGCTGGACGAGACCGAGGACGTCTCCGATCTGCTGGCCAAGCTGGAGGCCAGCGTGAAGGCCCGCTCGGGGGACGGCAAGGCGCCGGCGAGGAAGTCGCCCGCCAAGAAGACCGCCGCCAAGAAGGCACCCGCGAAGAAGGGCGCGGCCAAGAAGGCGCCCGCCAAGAAGGCGGCTTCGAGGTCCTGACGCCGTCAGCGCCGGCGACCGGCCAGGAATCGGGTGGCCGCGGCGACGACGTTGATCACCGCGACAATGATGATCAGGGTCAGCGCCGCACCCCAGATCCGCAGGAAGCCGGCGTGTTCGGGGTTGGTCAGTTCGGTGTAGATCAGCAACGGCAGCGAGGCCATGTTGCCGTGGAAGATGTCCAGGTTGATCGATCGGCTGTAGCCGACCAGCACCAGCACCGGCGCGGTTTCCCCGATCACCCGCGCGATGGACAACAGGATGCCCGACACGATGCCGGGCATCGCGATGGGGAACACGATGTGCACGATGGTCTTCCATTGCGGCACGCCCAGCGCATAGCTGGCTTCGCGCAGGTCGTCGGGCACCAACCGCAGCATCTCCTCGGCCGAGCGCACCAGCACCGGCAGCATCAACAACACCAGGGCCAGCGAGACGGCGAACGAGCTCTGCTGGAAGCCCAGCGTGGCGATCCAGAGGCTGAAGATGAACAGCGCCGCCACGATCGAGGGCACCCCGGCGAGCACGTCGACCATGAAGGTCGTCAGCCGCACCAGCCGGCCGGACCCGTATTCGACCAGGAAGACCGCGGTCATCAGGCCCAGCGGCACAGCCATCGCGGCGGCCACCCCGGCTTGCACCACGGTCCCGTACAGCGCGTGGTAGACGCCGCCGGCGAACTGCTCGGGCAGCACGCCGTGCAGCGAGTGGGTCCACCACCCCGAGCGGGTGACGGCGTACCAGCCCCGTTCCAGCACCACCGACAGCACCCAGATCAACGGCACCAGCGCGACGACGAACGAGCCGAGGAAGAAGATCGTCGCGGCGTTGTTGGTGATCCGGCGCCGCACACTCAGCGGCCGGAACACCTCGGTCTTGACCGGCCGGTCGAGCGCGTCGACGGCCCGGGTCATCCGTTGACCTTGCCGCCGGCGATCGCCCGCGCGAGCGCGTTGACGATGAACGTCAAAACGAACAGCGCGAAACCCGCCGAGATGTAGGCGCCGGTGGGCAGCGGCGAGCTGAACTCCGCGGCCGCCGAGGCGATCTTGGAGGCGAAGGTGTAGCCGCCGTCGAACAGTGACCAGTGCCCCGGGCGGGCCGCCGACCGCAAGATGATCAGCACGGCCACCGTCTCGCCCAGGGCCCGGCCCAGCCCGAGCATCGAGGCCGCGATCACGCCGCTGCGGCCGAACGGCAACACCGTCATCCGCACCACCTCCCACTTGGTGGCGCCCAGGGCCTGTGCGGCTTCCATCTGGATGTGCGGGGTCTGCCGAAAGACCTCGCGGGACACCGACGTGACGATCGGCAAGATCATCACCGAGAGCACGACGCCGGCGGTGAAGATGGTGCCGCCGCCGGCCAACGACACGTTGCCGGTTTTGAACAGGAAGAACCATCCCAGGTGGCGGTTGAGGAACGCCGCCACCGGCTCGAGCTGGGGGGCCAGCACGAAAATCCCCCACAGCCCGAAGATGATCGACGGCACCGCGGCGAGCAGGTCGACGATCGCGCCGAACGGGCGGGCCAGTCGTCTGGGCGCGTACTGGGTGAGAAACACCGCGATACCGACCGCGATGGGGACGGCCAGCACCAGCGCGCTGAGCGAACTGAGCACCGTGACCATGAGCAGGTCGCGGATGCCGAACGCGAGCCGATGCGGGTCGCTGGTGCTGAACTGGGCGCTGGTGAAGAAGTTCGCGTGGTTGACGCGCAACGACGGAACGGCACGCAGCAACAGGAACACCGCGATCAACGCGATCGCGACCACGATCGTGAACCCGGCGGCGGCGGCGATCGCCTTGAACAGCCGGTCGCCCCGCCGCGATACCCGCGCGTTCAGCGTCGTCGGTGCGGGCAGCTGCGCGGTTGCTGTTCCTCGTGTCACGACCACCTCAGGTTAGGTGATCGCGTTGATGGCAGCAGACAGTCTCGACTTGAAGGCGTCGGGGATCGGGATATAGCCGTTGTCGGCCAGACCGTTCTGGCCGGCGCCGACGGTGCTCTGCAGGAACGCCTTGACCGCCGTGCCGACCTGGGGGTCGGGGTACTTCGAGCAGACGATCTCGTAGGTGGCCAGCACGATCGGGTACGACCCGGCCTGGGTGGGCTTGTAGAACGACAGGGTGTCGAGCACCAGATCGTTGCCCTGGCCGGAGATCTTGGCTCCCGCGATCGTCTTGCCCACCGAGTCGGCGCTGATCGCCACCGCGTCCGGACCGGCCGACGTGATGATCTTGGCCATGTTCAGCTTCTGCGCCTGAGCGAACGACCACTCGTTGTAGGTGATGGACCCTTCGGTGGCCTTGATCGCCGCCGAGGTGCCGTCGTTGCCCTTGGCTCCCTCGCCGACGCCGCCCTTGAAGGTCTTGCCGGCGCCCTTGCCCCAAGCGCCGTCGGCGGCGGCATCGAGATATTTCTGGAAATTGTCGGTGGTGCCGGATTCGTCGTTGCGGAAGACGACGTGAATCGGCTCGGCGGGCAGGGCAACGCCGGGGTTGAGCGCCTGGATCCCCGGGTCATTCCACGTCGTGATGGCGCCGTTGAAGATTTTGGCGGCGGTCGCGCCGTCCAGGTTCAGCGAGTTCAGCCCGGCGACGTTGTAGGTGATGGCGATCGGGCCGAAAACCACCGGCAGATTCCAGGCCGGCGAGCCGCAACGCTGCTGCGCCGCGGCGTATTCACTGGGCGCCAGCGGCGAGTCGGAACCACCGAAATCGGTTTGCTTGCCGTTGAATTCGCTGATCCCGGCACCGGAACCGTTGGCCGTGTAGTTCAGTGTCTGGCCGGGACAGGCCTGTTCGAAGGCGTTGACGAATCGGGTCATCGCGTTGGCCTGGGCGGTCGAGCCGCTGGCCTTGAGGGCCTTCTTGCCACCGCAGCTCACCTTGCTCGACGACGAGCCGCCGGCGCCGGCGCCGGCCCCGTTGTTATCGCTTCCGCATCCCGACAACACCAGCGCGCCGGCGCTCAAGACGCTCAGCACGGCACCAAATCGGTTGAGTTTCAATTCGCTTCCTCACGGTAGGGATGAAACATGTTCGCCGCCGGTCCACCGGCAACCGCGTGCCGACCAGCCCGTCTCGCAGCCACGAAGCTAACAGTAACAAGGTTAACTATGAGCAAACTGTTCGGCGGCCTTCGCTGAACGGCGCAACACGCCGCGTCGACGTCGGCAGAAGCCAGGCGGCGACGCCGAATCGCCGGGGCATGACAGCAAAGCGAAGCGAGGGTGTTACGGATCGGCCCGCCGCGGGCGGTCGGTCGGCTCGCCGAGCGGAGCCGCACGCGGCGCCCTGGCACCAAACAGGTTGACCCTCAAGCCGTTTCCCGAGGCCGCGGGTGCGGCACCGTCGCCGGTGCGCACCGCGCGCGACCGGCGGTAGCGCCGGGCGGCGCGTGAGCGGCGCCGGAGGAAAAGTAGAACCTGTTCCAGAAATGCCCGGATCTGGGACGGCGTGGCTTGCTACCGTGTCGGCTGACACCGAAAGAAAAGAGACCGCCATGATCCTTGACAGGTTCCGCCTCGACGACAAAGTCGCCGTCATCACGGGTGCGGGCCGCGGCCTCGGGGCGGCCATCGCGGTTGCCTTCGCCGAGGCCGGCGCGGACGTTCTGATCGCCTCGCGCACCGAATCGCAACTAGAAGCCGTCGCCGAGCAGGTCCGCGCCGCCGGTCGTCGGGCGCATGTGGTGGCCGCCGACCTAGCGCATCCCGAGTCCACCGCGGAGCTGGCCGGCCGGGCCGTCGAGGCCTTCGGGAAACTAGACATCGTCGTCAACAACGTCGGCGGCACCATGCCCAACACGCTGCTGACCACCTCGACGAAGGATCTCAAGGACGCCTTCACCTTCAACGTCGCCACCGCCCACGCGCTCACCGTGGCGGCCGTGCCGCTGATGCTGGAGCACTCCGGCGGCGGGAACATCATCAACATCACCTCGACCATGGGCCGGCTGGCCGGGCGGGGTTTCGCGGCCTACGGCACGGCCAAGGCCGCGCTGTCGCATTACACCCGGCTGACCGCCCTGGATCTGTGCCCGCGGATTCGGGTCAACGCGATCGCGCCGGGCTCGATCCTCACCTCCGCGCTCGACGTGGTGGCCTCCAACGACGAGCTGCGGGCGCCGATGGAGAAGGCCACCCCGCTGCGCCGTCTCGGCGACCCCGTCGACATCGCCTCTGCCGCAGTGTATTTGGCGTCCCCGGCCGGGGAGTTTTTGACCGGCAAGACGCTGGAGGTGGACGGCGGGCTGACCTACCCCAACCTCGACATCCCCGTCCCGGACCTGTGACCCCCGACCGCTGAGGAGCATGTCATGCCCATACCCGTCGTTCAGCTCGGCACCGGCAACGTCGGTATCCATGCGCTGCGGGCGCTGATCACGGATCCGCAATTCGAACTGACCGGCGTCTGGGTGTCCTCGGACGCCAAGGCCGGCAAAGACGCGGCAGAACTTGCCGGGCTGGCGCAGCCGACGGGGGTGCTCGCCAGCACCGACCTGGACGCGGTGCTGGCCACCGGACCGCGCTGCGCGGTGTACAACGCGCTGGCCGACAATCGGTTGCCCGAGGCGCTCGACGACTACCGGCGCGTCCTGGCCGCCGGCATCAACATCGTCGGCAGCGGTCCGGTCTTCTTGCAGTATCCGTGGCAGGTCATCCCCGACGAGCTGATCAAACCGCTGGAAGAGGCTGCGCAGCAAGGTAATTCGAGCCTGTATGTCAACGGCATCGATCCCGGCTTCGCCAACGACCTGCTGCCGCTGGCGCTCGCCGGCACCTGCCAGAGCATCCAGCAGATCCGGTGCATGGAGATCGTCGACTACGCGACCTACGACAGCGCCGCGGTCATGTTCGACGTGATGGGATTCGGTAAGCCGCTGGACGACGTCCCGATGCTGCTGCAGCCCGGCGTGCTCAGCCTCGCCTGGGGATCGGTGGTGCGGCAATTGGCGGCGGGACTGGGTGTTTCGCTCGACGAGGTCACCCAGCAGCACGTGCGGGTGCCCGCACCCGAAGACTTCGACATCGCGTCGGGTCACATCGCCAAGGGCACCGCCGCGGCGCTGCGCTTCGAGGTGTTCGGGATGGTCGACGGCCGTCCCGTCGTCGTTCTCGAACACGTCACCCGGCTGCGCGAGGACCTGTGCCCCGACTGGCCGCAGCCCGCGCAGCACGGCGGCTCCTACCGCATCGAGGTCACCGGCGAACCGTCGTATGCCATGGACATCTGCCTGAGCAGCCGCAAGGGCGATCACAACCACGCCGGCTTGGTGGCCACCGCGATGCGGGTGGTCAACGCGATCCCCGCGGTGGTGGCGGCCCCGCCGGGCATCGTCACGACGCTGGACCTGCCGCTGATCACCGGGCGCGGCCTCTACCGCCCGGAGTAAGCCGGGACGACGGAAACGCCGTGGCCGCCGACGGCACGGCGGCAATGTTCGACTACCCTCACTTTCTTATTCGCCTGATGGGAATCGAGGTCGACGTTGGCGCAGCGCACCCAGGGCTCGCTCAAGGGCAACTGGTACCTGCTCGGGCCCGCGTTCGTCGCCGCCATCGCCTACGTCGACCCGGGAAATGTCGCAGCCAACGTCAGCGCCGGCTCGCAATACGGCTACCTGCTGCTGTGGGTGATCGTGGCCGCCAACGTCCTGGCCGGCCTGGTGCAGTACCTGTCGGCCAAGCTCGGGCTGGTGACCGGGCGCTCCCTGCCCGCAACCATCGGCAAGCGAATGAGCCGTCCGGCACGGCTGGTCTATTGGGTTCAGGCCGAGCTGGTGGCCATCGCCACCGACGCGGCCGAGGTGGTCGGCGGGGCCATCGCCTTGCACATCCTGTTCGGGTTGCCGCTGCTGGCCGGTGGGCTGATCACCGGCGTGGTGGCGCTGCTGCTGTTGGGCATCCAGGACCGGCGCGGCCAGATCCTCTTCGAACGGGTCATCACCGGCCTGCTGCTGGTCATCGCGATCGGGTTCGCGGCCAGTTTCTTCGTCAAGACCGCGCCCCCGGAGGCGGTGCTGTCCGGGCTGCTCCCGAGGTTCCGCGGCACCGAGAGCGTGCTGCTGGCCGCCGCCATCCTGGGCGCCACCGTCATGCCGCATGCGGTGTACATGCATTCGGGGCTGGTCCTGGACCGGCACGGGCACCCCGACGAGGGGCCACACCGCCGCCTGCTGCTGCGCGTCACCCGCTGGGACGTGGTACTGGCGATGGCGGTGGCCGGCACCGTGAACGCCGCGATGCTGCTGATCGCCGCCACCAACCTGCAGCACCGCGACGTGAGCGCCTCAATCGAGGGCGCGTACGCCGCGATCCACAACACGCTGGGCGCGACCATCGCGGTGATGTTCGCCGTGGGGTTGCTCGCCTCCGGGCTGGCGTCGTCGTCGGTGGGTGCCTACGCCGGCGCCATGATCATGCAGGGGCTGCTGCACCGCTCGATTCCGATGGTGGTGCGCCGGTTGATCACGCTGTGCCCCGCGCTGCTGATCCTGGCGGTCGGATACGACACCACCCGCGCCCTGGTGCTGTCCCAGGTGGTGCTGTCGTTCGGGATACCGTTCGCGGTGCTGCCGTTGATCAAGCTGACCAGCGACCGCGAGCTGATGGGGTCCGACGCCAACCACCGCATCACGACGATCCTTGGCTGGGGCGTCGGCATCTTGATTAGTCTGCTGAACATGGTGCTCATCTGGCTGACGGTGACCGGCTGAATGCCGGCCCGCCGGCACCTCTACTTCGCATACGGGTCGAACCTGTGCGCACGGCAGATGGCGCAGCGCTGTCCCGACGCGGCCGATCCGCGGCCCGCGGTGCTGGCCGATCACGATTGGCTGATCAATCAGCGCGGCGTGGCCACCGTTGAACCGCTGGCCGGTAACCAGGTGCACGGCGTGGTGTGGCGGATCTCCGACGGCGACTTGGCGACCCTGGACAGCGCCGAGGGGGTGCCGGTGCGCTACCGGCGCGACCGGCTCACCGTGCACACCGATGACGGGCCGGCGCCGGCCTGGGTGTACATCGACCACCGGGTGACACCGGGCCCGCCGCGGCCGGGCTACCTGCCCAAGATCGTCGACGGCGCCACCCAGCACGGGTTGCCGCAACGCTGGATCGACTTCTTGCGCCGCTGGGAGCCCGCCGGCTGGCCCAGTCCGCGAGCCACGTCGCCTTCGAATGGGATTGGGCCGCAATCGCTTTCGGCACTGCTGCGTGTTACCGGCGTGACTGAGTCCAGCCAATTGCGTTCGGGCTTCGGGTTTTTGGCCATTCACGGCGGCGGGCTGGAAGAGATGACCGACGTGATCGCCGAACGCGCCGCCGCGGCCGCCGGCGCGTCGGTGTACGTGGTGCGCCATCCCGCCGCCTATCCGCATCACCTGCCGTCGGCCCGGTTCGACCCGGCCGAGTCGCCGCGGCTGGCCGAGTTCCTCGACCACGTCGACGTTGCGGTGTCGCTGCACGGGTATGGCCGCGACGGTCGCAGCACCCAACTGTTGGCCGGCGGCCGCAACCGGGCGCTGGCCGATCATTTGGCCCGGCACGTCCGGTTGGCCGGCTACCGGGTGATCACCGACCTCGAGGACATCCCCGCCGAATTGCGCGGCCTGCACCCGGCGAACCCGGTGAATCGGGTGCGTGACGGCGGAGTCCAGCTGGAGCTCTCGGCGCGGGTCCGCGGGCTCAGCCCGCGCAGCCCGCTGCCCGGCGACGACGGCATATCGCCGGTGACCGGCGCCCTGATCCAGGGGTTGGCGGATGCCGCCCGTTGTTGGTCAATGTCGGATCATTGAACGGAGAGTGTTGGTGGCCAAGGACTTTCGCTTTGGAATGAGCATGCGGTTCTACAAGTCGCGGGAGGCGCTGCTCGACAAGGCCAAGCGCGCCGAAGACGCCGGCTTTGACATCCTTTGTGTACCTGACCATTTGGGCGCCGCGGCGCCGTTCCCGACGCTGACCGCGGTCGCCATGGTCACCACGACGCTGCGGCTGAGCATGTACGTGCTCAATTCCGCGTTCTACAAGCCGGCCCTGCTCAGCCGGGACATGCAGGCCCTGGATCTGCTCAGCGACGGCCGCCTCGAGATCGGGCTGGGCACCGGGTATGTCCGCGAAGAGTTCGAAGCCGCCGAAATCCCGTATCCTAGCGCCCGCGAGCGGGTCGACTACCTCGAACACATGACGACGTACCTCAAGGAACACCACCCGTCGACACCGCTGATCATCGCCGGCAACGGGGACCGGGTGCTGACCATCGCCGCCCGCAATGCCGACATCATCGGGCTGACCGGCGCCAAGGTGCGCGACGTCGAGGACCCGTTCGCCGAGCGCGTCGAGTTCGTCCGCAACGCGGCCGGCGATCGGTTCGACTTGCTCGAGCTGAATCTGGCCATCACGGCCATGCCGCGCGTCGGTGAGACCGAGCCCGACCTCAAGCTGACCCGCAGCTACTCCCCCGAGCTGACCGACGAGCAGATCCTGTCGATGCCGTCGGTGCTCAGCGGTTCGCCGCGCGACATCGCCGACACCTTGTCGGCCTACCGCGACAAGTACGGCGTCTCGTCCTTCACCGTGCAGGACAACCACATCGACAACTTCGCCAAGGTCATCGCCGAACTGCGCTGACGGCGGATTTCGGTTCTCGGCGCACCGCCCCGGTAAGCTCGGGCCGTCCGCCCTCGTAGCTCAGGGGATAGAGCACGGCTCTCCTAAAGCCGGTGTCGCAGGTTCGAATCCTGCCGGGGGCACTTTGGTGTATGTATGACCTCGGTTGATGCTTGACGTTTCGGCTTCGGGTGATGCCTGACAGTGTTTCGGCTGATGCTTGACAGTTGTTTCGGCTGATCGGTGACACAAGCCGTACATAGCTGCCAGCCGTCGATCGTCCGCTCACGCTGTGAGAGATCACGACGCTGCTTGGTGGCGGTAATCCGTAGCGGCCGCCACTCACCGAGGCGCTACCAGTAATACACGCGCGAAGGCGGAGCGATGTCGTCGAAAGCCGACTGCTCGCCGCTGCGCCAGCGGCCAAGCGCGGTGTCAATGGCCAAGTAGAAGTCCCCGCTGGTGGCCAGCAGAAGTCCCCACTCCGCTGCGGGTGGTTGGCTAATTCTTGGCGGCTCCCTTCTTGTGGTCGGCGTGGCGCATCCGGTAGGACTCACCGGAGGTGACGACGATGCTGGCGTGGTGCAGCAGCCGATCGAGGATGCTGGCGGCGGTGGTGTGCTCGGGCAGGAATCGCCCCCATTGTTCGAAGGGCCAATGCGAGGCGATGGCCAGGGAGCGGCGCTCGTAGCCGGCAGCCACGAGCCGGAACAACAGTTGAGTCCCGGTGTCGTCGAGCGGGGCGAAGCCGATCTCGTCCAAGATGACCAGATCCGCGCGGAGCAGGGTGTCGATGATCTTGCCGACGGTGTTGTCGGCCAGGCCGCGGTAGAGGACCTCGATCAGGTCGGCGGCGGTGAAGTAGCGGACTTTGAATCCGGCGTGGACGGCAGCGTGCCCGCAGCCGATGAGCAGGTGACTTTTGCCCGTACCAGGTGGGCCAATGACCGCCAGGTTCTGTTGTGCCCGAATCCATTCCAGGCTCGACAGGTAGTCGAACGTGGCTGCGGTGATCGACGATCCGGTGACGTCGAACCCGTCGAGGGTCTTGGTGACCGGGAAGGCTGCGGCCTTGAGACGGTTGGCGGTGTTGGAGGCATCGCGGGCAGCGATCTCGGCCTCAACCAACGTCCGCAGGATCTCCTCCGGTGTCCAGCGTTGCGTCTTGGCGACTTGCAACACCTCGGCGGCGTTGCGGCGCACCGTGGCCAGCTTCAACCGCCGCAGCGCCGCGTCAAGGTCAGCAGCCAGCGGTGCCGCCGAGGACGGTGCCACCGGCTTGGCAGCGGTGGTCATGAGGCCGTCCCGTCGGTGGTGTTGATCTTGTAGGCCTCCAACGAGCGGGTCTCGACGGTGGGCAGATCGAGCACGAGTGCGTCGCCGGCGGGGCGGGGTTGTGGGGTGCCGGCGCCGGCGGCCAGGATCGAGCGCACGTCGGCAGCGCGGAACCGGCGAAACGCAACCGCCCGGCGCAGCGCGTCAATCAAAGCCTGTTCGCCGTGGGCGGCGCCAAGGCCGAGCAGAATGTCGAGTTCGGATTTCAGTCGGGTGTTGCCGATCGCAGCAGCACCGACGAGGAACTGCTGCGCTTCGGTTCCCAATGCGCAGAATCGTTTCTCTGCTTGGGTTTTTCGGGCGAGGACCACGCGAGGGTGCGGGTCTGGGTCCGTCGTAGTGTTCATCGAGGATGGACACCTCACCTGGGCTGACGAGCTCGTGCTCGGCCACGATCACACCGGTCGCAGGTTCCAACAGGATCAGGGCGCCATGATCGACCACCACCGCCACGGTGGCACCGACGAGCCGCTGAGGCACCGAGTAACGAGCTGAGCCGTAACGGATGCACGAGAGGCCGTCGACCTTACGGCGCACCGACCCCGAGCCGATCGTCGGCCGCAGCGAGGGCAGCTCCCTCAAGACGGTGCGCTCGTCAACCAAGCGATCGTTGGGCACGGCGCAGATCTCCGAGTGGACCGTGGCATTGACCTCGGCGCACCATAGTTGCGCCTGGGCGTTGAGGGCACGTAGGTCGACCTGCTCACCGGCTAACGCAGCTTCGGTCAGCAGCGGCACCGCAAGGTCGTCCTGAGCGTAGCCACAGAGGTTCTCCACGATGCCCTTCGATTGCGGATCCGCACCGTGGCAGAAGTCCGGAACGAAGCCATAGTGGGACGCGAATCGCACATAATCCGGTGTTGGAACAACAACATTGGCGACGACACCACCTTTGAGGCAGCCCATCCGGTCGGCCAGGATCTTGGCCGGAACCCCACCGATCGCCTCGAGGGCTTCGGCGATCATCGCCAGCGTGGTCGAGGCTTTCTCGTCGGCGGCGAACCGCACAAACCGCCACCGCGAATAGGCCAGCACCGCGCAGAACACCATCAACCCCGGTGCAGCTTCGGCCCAATCCATCACCAGATAGTCACCGGGTGACCAGACCGCCGGACGGCGTTGATGCCGGTTAGCGTTGCGCCACAATACTTTCTGCTCGGCTACCAGGCGGCGGAAGTTACGGGCCGAGCCCTGATACCCGGCAGCTCGGGCGATCGGCAGCATCCGCTTCGCCGACATCTTGCCGTGTGATTTCTCGACTCGGGTGGCGACTAGATCGGTGAACGCGTCGAGGTTGCGTGGCCGTGGTTCCCGCGGGGGCGCGCCACCGGCCTCGGCCCGCTCGATGACCCGCTTGACCGTCTTGTGCGTAGTACCGCACAGCTCGGCCGCGCCGCGATACGACCCGACCTGGTGATACGCCGAAATGATGTTCATACGCTCCCTTGCAGACTTCAATAGAGCTCCCTGGGCGGTGATCAAGTGACAGTTGGCGCTATCACCGTCACCGCCCAGGCCCTCAGCTCCCGGAAAAGACACGACGAGCCCGCAAAGGAGTGGGGACTTCTACCTGGCCACCAGTGGGGACTTCCTACTGGCCACAGATGGGGACTTTCTCATGGCCATGGACACGCGGCGCGCAACGCCATGCGGTCGCGATGGCGTTGATTGCGATTCTCCTGACGGTGCTGCGGCCCCGCGTGACACATAGCGCAGGAGCAGATGTTGGTGCCGGTGTAGCGCAGGGTCCAACGGCACCGAGTCGCTGGCAACCAGCCTTCCCACCGGGAAGGGGGTCGCTCGGGAAGATCACAAACGGCGTGATCGAACGCGTGCTGCGCTTCGGCGTCAAGATCGCCACGGGCGAGACGCACCCAGAGCGGAACGTGGGCATCGGTGCGGGACAAGGCAAAACCTCCGGGGGACTGAGCCCCTGCCCGCTACCCCCGGGTGAGGGCGGACAGGGGCTACGGTGTCTCCACCGAGTCCCGCGCCCTGCGATGTACCGTGCTCACGCCTCTAAACATAACAAGCACAGCAAATCGAAATCGCCAGCCGGCCGATCGGCCCAGCATCCCCCCTTTGGCGAATCGTGGTGCTTTATGCGTCATGACCACGGTTCGGCTCCTCGAACCACAGAAGTCCGCCTGGTTCCGTGGAACCGACGGAGTGACCCATGCCCCAGAGCCAGTGGTCGTCTTCGTACCGCTGCGCCGAGCCTGGTGGAAAGTCGACCTCGGGGAACGGGTTTGAATCATTGCCGTCACCGCGGTGCGCCGCGGCCCGGCCCAAGCAGAACGGGCAGTCATCATGATCCTCAAGGTTCTCCAGCGCCCGCTGGGTGGACCGCACCTTCCGGCCGTCGGGTAGCTCAAACTCCTCCTCCATATCCCCGATGCTCTCACCGGACACCGACAGACTGAGCGCGCATCGCGCCACATGATGCAATCCACTACTGCGACGATGCCTGGTTTACCTAAGGCCGATGGGCGGCGCAGCCGATGTTAGACCAGCGCCGTAACACGAAGACGTAATCCGTTCCGTCACAAGGAGTTCCATCGCGTAGAAGGGCCCTCACGGACCAACTCGGCACGGCGTTTTCCGCCGGGCAGCTCCGGCGCCGCACGCGAGCTGATGACCGCCGACGACCTCGCCAGATATCGAGACCGGGTGACGCAGTTGTGGCCGCCCGACCTGATCGCGCGGCTGCACCGCAGCCATGTTGAGCCGGGGCGCTGAACGAGCGAGCTCCGCAGACCGGCTTGCGGCGACGTCGTGGCGATCCTGGAAATCGTTTGCCGGCGGCGGAAGTGGTTAATTCGCCCGGCCGCCCGCCGCCCAACAGCCGGGGGTCTGAAGCACTTCACGTCCCACCAACCGCGGGAAACAGGACTACCATCGGTGAGGTGCGTGTGCGGGAAGAAACGTAGCGGCCGTCGCCTCGTCGGGCATGACACCTGCCGGGCCTGCGATGCGGAAGCTAGTCGCGACACTGATCGCCGTTGGGGCCTTGACTCTCAGCGGGGCCACTGCTCACGCCGAGAACCAGCCGGCACCGCCGTCGCCGACCCCGCCACCCCTGGCACCGAAGTGCCTGAGTTTCGATTTCGGCCCGCCCGCGCACTGGAACTACCTGCCGTGCGGATGGACGACGGACGGCAAGCGGTGGATCCCGTTGCCCCCGCCGTGACGGCGACGTCGCACCAAATGCGTTCCGCCGCGGCCTAACTGGCCTTGAGGTGCCCGCCTCCCCGGCAGCTGACGCCGCAGACGCCCGCATCCCCCCGGGCGTCTGCGAGCGAAAGCGCCTGGTCAATCGGAACACCACTGCAATCCAGGCCGTTGACCACCAGGCCCAGGCTGATCGCGCCGTCCGCGCGGGTGCTCTCGATGCACACCTCGATGTCGCGCAGCCCTGGCCTGCCCATGGTCCAGAAATCCGGGCGGTGACCGTCGAACACCGTGTGGCCCTCCGCACCGTCGTCGTCCCGGCACCCGGTGACGTCTGCCGCCGACGAGGTGGGCACGTCGTCGGGCAGCGCCGCCGCGGCGAGCGGAGTGAGCGGGTCGGCCAGGCCGCAACTGTCGTCGTGATACTCCAAGGCGATCATCGTCGCGCTCCTCTCACTCGGCCACCGGACGGGACAGCTCTACGGCAGAACGGTGTGCATCAACATCACGTCGTATGCCGACCACAGCGACAGGTTGAAGTACAGGTCTCGCCCCGAGGACCAGGGATGGATCATCGGCGCGTAGATGCCACCGGGCATTTGGAACGAGGACACCAACGGCTGCTCGGGACTCCACGGCCCCTGCGGGGTCGGCGCGGTCCGCGCCACGACGTCGTTGCTGCCGCCGTCGGTGTAAAGCACCAGGTATTGCTTGAGATAACTGTTGTACTGGGCCGACATCTCGCCCACCGGGCCGGGGAAGATCGGCGTCGCCGCACCGGGGTTGTTTGCCACCCAGTGCCCACCGTTGTCGCCGTTCCAGTATTGGTACTTGGTCAGGTCGGGCAATTGGTTCGGCGGAACGCGGGACAAGAATGCCGCCCCGCCGCGCCCCGAGGGCGTCCCGAACTGGTAGATGTAGCCGTCGTTGCCCTTGAGGAACGCGCCCATCTGGAAGTTCTCGTTGCCGGGCGTAAACCCGGCTCCCGGAATGGCATCCGGCGACGCCGTGCGAATCGAGGTCGGGAAGATCCCCCAGTTCTGGCCGTTGTCGGTGGACCGCGCGATCGCCGAGTAGTTGGTCGACCATTCGCCGTCACGGCCCCACTGGCGGATGGACATGTAGCTCATGTATTGGGTTCTGCCCATCGACATGCCCGACGTGGGAATGATGCCGGTCTCGTGCGCCGCCTTGTGGATGGTGTTGACGACCTGTTTGGAAAGCCCGGGCGCCCACACCGGTGAGCCGGAGTACCTGTCGTTGGGCACGCCGTCGGCGATGTGGATTCCGTGCGAAAGGTCGTGATCGTTGCTGCGGAACAGCGTGTTGTAGCGCCATTGCTGGCCGTGCACCTTGCAGTAGCCGAAGGTGTCGCCGAAGGCCATCAGCACCTGGCGGTTGGCGGGATCGCCGTTGTCCCAAGCGATCCCGAGATCGGTGCCGGAGATACTGAAACGTTGCAGGGTCTTGTTCGGGCCGTTGGGTCCGGTCACCCAGTCGACCAGCGACGTCGGGGCGCCCGCGATCGACGGGGGCGGCGGACCCGGCGCGGGTTGCGGCTGAGGCTGCGGCTGCGGCATCGGGGCGGCGTTCGGGCGCAGCTGGTTGGCATTCGGCGGTACCGCCCCGCCGGGTGTGGGCGGGTTGGGTCCCGGCGGCAACACCTCGGCTTGCGGATACATCGGTGCGGACGGGTCGGGCCCGGGCCCCTCGGCCCGCGGGTGCACCGGTGCGGAGTACTGCCGGCCCGGTGCGCTCGGCTTGAGCAAGGACGAGATCAGCGGACCCAGCTTGGGCAGCGGCGCCTGGTCGTTGGTGTGGGTGGGCCTGCGGCCGGTCGGCGGCTGCACAACCGGCTGCGGTGCGGGCATCGCCGGCGGCGCGGCGGGCGGGTCCACGTTGGCTTCGGGAGCCCCACACGGTGTGGCGTTCGCGGTTGGCGCGGGTCCCACCACGAGGACGAATCCGACAGCGGCCGCCGACGCCATCGATAGCGACACACTTCGCAGAAACGCCGACATGTAACACCTTTCGAGGGGGTTGGACACCGCGTTGACGTCCATACTTGGCTCCTGTGACGATAGTGAGCAGCGGGGCAAATGTGACCAGTGATGAGCTGATAGGTATGCATCCGTGACCGTGTCGCAATGCGTCGGCTCCCCGGCCGCGACGCAGGTTTAGCCATTAACTCAGCGGTAGATCCACGCAGGTGACGAGTCTTTCAGCGTTCGCCAACAGCGGAGTGGCCGGGTGTCCGGGCGATGCGGTGAGCGGTGCCAGGATGGGCCCCATCGGCGGCGCGTCCGCCCGCCCCGCCGGCCGCCGGTTTGTCGCTAGAAGGTGGGCACTTCGTCGCTCGGCGGTCGCCCGCCCGGCGCCGGGCCCGCGTCGGTCGCACAGTTTGCTGGACGGCTGCCGAACGCGCGGCCGGCGCCCGCGTGTGCCCGCCCGCGTCGCAGACGGATGCGGCGCCGAGACGCGGCGTGACCCCATCGGATCGCCACCGGCTCCGCATCGGTACAAGCGCACCACATCGTCGCAGCTCAGGCTTCCCGTCGCGGGCATGCTCGACGGTTTCCGGCGCCTCGCCGAAACACGAATCGTCGTTAACCCAACGGGGCGCCGGCGTCGTGGCACACTCAAAGAGATTGGGTCATCATGTTTGTCGACCATGATCGGCGGCAATGATCCATCAGAGACGAGCGCGTCGGCCGGCCTTCGCGCCCGTCTAGGTCCCGTCGGTTCAGCCCGAGAGCCGACGGGGCCGCCCTTTTCCCACCCTCTCGAATCCCCACCGAGCACACCGGCTCGCCGCTAGGCCTCAACAACGGCGCCGCCCGGGGGTAGCGTTCGGGCTATGCACGGGTCGAGCGGTCGGCCGATTATCGGCGCTAACCCCGACGATTTTGCTCGCATCGCCAACGGAGCAATCCTTGGGCGAAGGCAGCCGAGCATGACGATCGTCGCCACATTCCTGTCCACCCCGCCCGAGGACGACCACCACCCCTACCGGAGCGGGAAAAGCCCGCAGACCACGAGTTCCCGTCGGCCTGACGGCTCAGCGGCGCGACCGGCCGGAGACCAGGACCGCGATCATGGCCACCATCGAGCACGCGACGGCGCAGGCCGCGCCGCCCGCGCCGACGTAGAGGCCGTATTCGGCCGACACCGGCGGATTGACGTTGAGCTTGTAGTACCACACCGTGAGCGCCACGATCAGCAGCGAAATCAGCAGCGCCGCAACGGAAGCCACCTTCACCGACAAGCCGCGGCCCATCATGGCGCCGGCCACCAGCAACGTCGAGGCCAGCAGCACGATGAGCTGCCCCGCGCCGAAGCCCCGCGGCAGTTCCAGGTTGCCGTGGGCGCCTCCGATGGCGTTCGCCCAGCCCCCGCCGTTGACCGTCGTCCGCAGCCACGGCAGCCACGCGCTGGCCGAAATCAGCACGGCGCAAAGGGCCACCAGCCAACCGGGGCGCAGTCGGCGAGTCATGGTGCGAGACTAGCCGACTGCGGCGTCGGCCCCGGCAGTGAACGTCGTCCCCAGCGTGGCGCCCGCGATCAGCGATGACCGTTGGTGCTCGGATCCGATCGGGCGAACACCGTGACGAAGTTCTCCAGCGACTGGTCGATGTCGCCGCGCAGCGCGGCCGCGACGATCATGCCGATGGGCCCGAACAGCGCCGGACCGCCGAGGTGCACGTCGAAGCTGACGACGGAACCGTCCGCCTTGGGCTGCACCTTGGCCATCAGCTTGACCTTGACCCCGCCGACGCCGTCGCCGTTGAGCGTCATGCCCTCCGGTGGCTTGTAGCGCACCACCGTCCATTTGATCCGGTTGAGCATGCCCTTGACCTCGACGATCGACTCGACGACGGTGCCCTTGTCGTTCTGGTCGGGCAAGGTGCTGCGCCACACCCGGTGAATGGTCAGCCACTCCTTGTACCGGGACAGGTCGGAGGCGTGCTGCCAGGCCACCTCGGGGGGCAGCGGGACATCGATGGATCCGGATAGCTTGGCCACGGCTCAGCCCTGCTGGTCGCCGGTCTCGGTGGCGCCGGTGGCCTTCTTGGCCTGCTCCTGCACCTGGTGGATGGTGTCGGAGTACTTGCCCTGCGTCTTCTCGTCGACGAACTCGCCGGCCTTGTCGATGGCCATCTCGACCTTGTCGGCGTTCTGCGACAACAGGTCCTTGGCCTTGTCCAGGAATCCCATTACGCCCTCCCTTTCCCCGGCATCGTACTGCCCGCCGCCGACGGAGCTGAGTTCGCTGTGCTCAGCGCCACACCCGCGGCCGCACACCCAGCGCTTTGGCCCGGATCCACCAGGCGGCCTCGATCGCGGCGGCGCCCAGCACACCGATGCCCAGCGCGGACGAGGTCACCACGACATTGGACGGATCCAACAGGAACGCCTTGCGGGCCAGCGGCAGACTGAAGATCACCACATAGGCCAGGCCCGACGCGATCACCAGCGCCACCCGCCACCACTGGTAGGGCCGGGCCACCACCGCGAGCACCCACAGCGCCGTCACCAGCAGGGTGATCAGGGCCGCGGTCGAGGCCTGATCCTGTTGCTGGAAGGTGGCGTGCCGGCCGTGATAGGCCACCAGGTACGAGGCGAAGGTGGCCGCTCCGACGATCAGGCCCGACGGCAGCGCCGAGCTGAGCACCCGTCGCACGAAGCCCGGGTGGGCGCGCTCGTTGTTGGGGGCCAGCGACAGGATGAACGACGGGATGCCGATGGTGAACCACGCCGCCACGGTGACGTGGATCGGCTGGAACGGGTACAGCAGCGGATCGGCCTTGAGCGCCTTGGCGAACAGGCACTCGAGGCCGACCAGCAGCGCCAGCAGCACGGAGTAGACCGTCTTGGTGAGGAACAGGTTGGCGACGCGTTCGATGTTGCCGATGACCCGTCGGCCCTCACCGACGACATACGGCAGGGTGGCAAACCTGTTGTCCAGCAGCACGATCTGGGCAACCGCGCGAGAGGCGGGGCTGCCGGCGCCCATCGCCACGCCGATGTCGGCATCCTTGAGCGCCAGCACGTCGTTGACGCCGTCGCCGGTCATCGCCACGGTGTGCCCGTGCGATTGCAGGGCGTGCACGATGGCGCGCTTCTGGTCGGGGCGCACCCGACCGAAGGTGGTGTAGGTGTCCAGCATGTCCGCCAATTGCGCCAGGTCCGAAGGTAATTGGCGGGCGTCCAGCGTTTCGCCGTGCAGCCCCAGTTCACCGGCCACGGCGCCGACCGAGACGGCGTTGTCACCCGACAGCACCTTGACCGAAACACCTTGATCCGCAAAGTAATCCAAGGTCTCGCGGGCGTCGGGGCGGACCTTCTGTTCGAGCACCACCAGCGCCACCGGGGTGATCGGGCCCGGGGCGTCGGGATGGTCGACGGCCCGGTCGGCGGCACCCAGCAGCAGCACCCGCAGCCCCTGCGCCCCGAGCCGTTCGGCCTGCCCGGCCGCCGCCGAACACGAATCGAGCAGTACGTCCGGCGCACCCATCACCCAATCGCCGTGACCGGCGAACGACACCCCGCTCCATTTGGTGGCCGACTTGAAAGGTGCTGTCGCCGTGACGGTCCAGCCGGGCGGCCGGGAATAGGTCTGGGCGATCGCGCGCATGCTCGCGTTGGGCCGCGGGTCGGCGGCGGCCAGCGCGGCCAGCACGTCGGCGATCCGATCGTGCCCGGACCCGTCCAGCTCGTCGACGCGCGCGACCCGCATCCCGCTCTCTGTCAACGTGCCCGTCTTGTCCGCACACACCACGTCGACGCGGGCGAGACCTTCGATGGCCGGCAGCTCCTGCACCAGGCACCGGCGCTGGCCCAGCCGCACCACCCCGACCGCGAAGGCCACCGACGTCAACAGCACGAGCCCTTCGGGCACCATGGGCACCAGGGCGCCCACGGTCCGCAGCACGGACTTCTGCCAGCCGGCGTGCGTGGTGAACAGCTGGGTGTAGATCGTCAACAGGCCGGCCGGCACCAGCAGGTAGGTGATGAACTGCAGGATGCGGTTGATGCCGTTGCGCAGTTCGGATTTCACCAGGGTGAACTTGCTGGCCTCCTCGGCCAGCCTGGCGGCGTAGGCCTGCGAGCCGACCCTGGTGGCCCGGTAGGCGCCGGTGCCGGCGACGACGAAACTGCCCGACATCACCGAATCTCCGACGGCCTTTGCGATCGGGTCGGCCTCGCCGGTCAGCAGCGACTCGTCGACCTCCAGGTTGGCCTCTTCCACGATCTCGCCGTCGACCACGACCTGATCGCCGGGCCCGAGTTCGATGATGTCGTCGAGCACCACCTCGTCGGGAGGCAGAGCGTGAGTGCCGGATTGCCTGCGCACCATGGGTTTTGCCTGCCCGACGATGGCCAGCTTGTCCAGCGTCTGCTTGGCCCGGATTTCCTGGACCATGCCGACGACGCTGTTGGCGATGATCAGCAGGCCGAACATGCCGTTGATCACCGAGCCGGTGGCGAGCACGATGAGCAGCAACACCCCCAGGATCGCGTTGATCCGGGTGAACACGTTGGCCCGGACGATGTCGGTGATGCTGCGCGTCGCGCGCTGCCGCACCGCGTTGCTCTGGCCGTGCGCGACCCGCTGGGCCACCTCGGCGTCGGTCAGGCCTGTGTTCATCGGGTGAACGTCCCCAGCTGGTCGGTGTCGTAGTACTCCAGGTTGAGCCTGGCCGCCGGCGAACCGGTAAACGTGGCCGTGGAAACGGTTCCGGGCGGGGCGTTTTCGCCGGTCAGCGGGAAGGTGAAGGTGTCGCCGTCCCAGTGTGTGAGGGTGGCGGTCCGGTGTTGCGGGCCCATCGTCAACTGCAGGGCGCCGTCGTGCTCGGTGATTACGGCCGGACCCCAGTAGTCGTTGGCGTAGACGCCGGTGTAGTCGCGCAGCGGCCTGGCCGGCGCCGGGGCGGACGGCGGCTGCTTGCCCACCAGCGAACCCAGCGGATTGTTCAGCCAGCCAATGGCTTTCCGGTACAGGGCGGCCCAGTCCTCGCGGATCTGGCCGTACTGCACGAGGTCCATGAATTCGGCGGTCAGCGTCTCCGGGATGCCGTAGGGCGCGGCGTTGGTCAACGCGATGATCGCCAGGTCCTCCGACGGCAGCACGACGAAATTGGTGGCTGCGCCCAGATCGAAGGCGCCGGAATGGCTGTATTCGGTGCGGCCCGAGGCATCCACCGAGGTGTTGAAGCCGTATCCGTAGAATCCGGTGCGCGCCTTCGGTGTGGTCGCGGGGGCGGACACCACTTGCGGGCTCAGGGCGGGCAGCAGCGCCTCCGGCGATGCGATGTGCTGGCCGTCGTGGGTTCCGTTGTCCAGCAACATCATCAGCCAGCGGGCCATGTCGCGCACCGACGAGCTCACCCCGCCCGCCGGTGACTGGGCGTCCGGGTTTCGCTGGAAACGGGCCTGCCAGCTGTCGCCGATCTTGATGTGGTTGACCGCGCGGTTGGGCCGGGCGAGGAAGTCGGCGAACCGCGAGCTGGTCGACGTCATTCCCAACGGGCGGTAGAGTACCTCGTCGGAGAGCTCTTCCCAGGTTTTGCCGGCCGCGGCCGCCACCGCCTCGGCGGCGGCGGTGATCCCATAGTTGGTGTAGGCGTAGCTGTTTCGGAAAGGCCGCAGCGGCAGCAACCTGAGTCGCTCGCAGATCTGCCGACGGCCATAGCCCAGATCTTCGAGTTTGTCGCCCGCATGATCGGGCAGCCCGGAGCGGTGCGAGTACAGATCGCCGACGGTGACATGGCCGGTGACGTAGGGGTCGCCGAGCGCGAACCACGGCAGCGTGGAAACCACGGGCGTGTCCCACCCCACGACGTGGTCGCTGACTTCGTGTGCGACCACCGTCGCACCCACCGATTTGGACACCGACGCCAGCTGGAAGACGGTGTCGGTGTCCACCGCGTTGTCCCGGCCCTGCCCGCTGGTCACATCCTTGACGCCGAATCCCTTGGCGTACAACACCTTCCCGCCATGCACGATGGCCACGGCCATCCCGGGGATGCCGCTGCTTCTCATCAGGTCGGCAACGAGGCCGTCCACCTTCGCCACGGCCTCGTCGATACGGCCGGCCGGGATCGCCAGGGCGGACACCTGGTTGGGCGAGACGTCGGACGGTCGCGGCGGCGCGCCGGCCGGTTGCTGCGCGGAGCCGCATCCGGTCAACCCGAGCAGCACCGCCGTCAGGACCGCCGCGCGTTTGCTCATGCGCGAACACTAACGCGGCGACGGCAGATTCAGAGCCGCCACCACGGGTCGGGTTTCTGCGGGGCCGCGGGATCGATGCGCTGACCGGGGACCGGCACCGCCACCTTCACCTTCGCCGGCTCGGCGGCGGCGAGCAGGCGCTCAACGGGTTCGGCCCACGGGTGCGGCGCCAATCGGAAGGTGCCCCAGTGGATCGGCACCAGCAGTCCGTCGTTGGTGACGTCCCGGTGTGCCCGCACCGCTTCCTCGGGGTTCATGTGGACGTCCGGCCAGGCCGTGTTGTAGGCCCCGATGGGCAGCAGGGTCAGGTCGAACGGCCCGTGCTCGGCGCCGGTCTGGGCGAAGGTCTTGGTGTAGCCGGTGTCGCCGCCGAAGTAGGCGCGATGGGTCGGGCCGGCCAACGCCCACGACGCCCACAGCGTGGTATTGCGGTCCAGGAAGCGTCCCGAGAAGTGCCGCGCCGGCACGCAGGTCACGGTCAGCTCGTCGACCTTGCCGCTCTGGTGCCAGTCGAGCTCGACGATGCGCTGCTCAGGTATCCCCCACCGGCGCAGGTGGGCGCCGACACCCAGCGGCACGAAAAACGGGGCGCGCTGGGTGCGGGCCAGCGCCCGGACGGTGTCGATGTCGAGGTGGTCGTAGTGGTCGTGGCTGATCACCACCGCATCGACGGCGGGCAGCCCTTCGAGTTGGATCGGCGGCGGATGCAGCCGTTGCGGCCCCACGATGTCGGACGGCGAACACCGCTCGCTCCACACCGGATCGGTGAGCACCCGGTACCCGTCGATTTCCAGCAGCGCCGTCGAGTGGCCGAACCAGCTGACCGCCAACCGGCTGGGGTCGGCGTCGACGACCCCCGGTGAGGCCAGCGGGATCGCCGCCGGCGGACGGCTGCCGCCCCGGTTCGCGATCAGCTCCCACGCGATCAGCCGCAGCTGCTCGCGGTCCATCTTGATTTCGGAGGCGGGCTCGAGGTTGACGAAGGCGCCGTCGCGGAAGTGCGGCGAGCCGGACGTCACGGCCGCGATGGACGCGGGGTCGGCGCCCAGGGCGTCCGGGGCGCCGTGCAGGGCGCGCACCAGCCAACCGCCGGCCGCCAGCGACGCCGTCCCGGCGACCAGCCGAAGCGTCCCCCGCATGATCGTCAGGCCCCCTGGAACTTCGGCGGCCGCTTCTCTATTCGGGCGACCTGGGCTTCGATGACGTCCTGGCTGCCCCAGGCCTTGTCGAACAGTTCCTTGTGCACCGGCCAGGCCTCTTCGATGGCGCCGTCGTCGTTGAGCACCCGCTTGGCGTGCGCGATGGCCAGCGGCGCGAGGCCCGCGATCTCGGCGGCCCAGGCCTGCGCGTCGGCCAGCGTCCCGATGCGGTTGGCCATCCCGGTCTGCAGCGCCACGTCGGCGGTCAGCTTCTCCGCGGCCAGCAGCATGGCCCGCGCCCGCCCGTGGCCGACCAGTGTCGACAGCCGCCGGATGCTCCAGTTGTCAAGGGCCAGGCCGTATTTCGACGTCGGGAACTGGAAGAACGCGTCCGGCGACACGACCCGCAGGTCGCATTGCATGGCCAGTTGCAGCCCGGCGCCGATGGCCGGGCCGTTGATGGCGCCGATCACCGGAATCGGCGTGGCGTCCAGCACCTTGTGCAACTCGATCAGCCGGTCGGGGTAGTCCGCGGCGAACGCGTCGCCGCTCAGGTCGGCGCCGGCGCAGAACACCGTGCCCTGGCCGGTCAGCACGATCGCGCGGGTGGAGCCGTCGCCCGCCTTCAGCACGGCCTCCCGCAGCTCCTCGACGAGCTGGGAGTTCAGGGCGTTGCGGCGCTCGGGGCGCTGCAGCTCGATGGTCAAAACGGCTTCGGCCCGGGTAACACCGATCATGGCAGCCACCCTATATAGCCTCGTCTCGTGAGTCGTATCACGGCTGGTCAACTACGCGATGCGGTGCTGGACGAAAATTCCTTCCTCCGCTGGGACAGCGAGCCGCTGGCCGTGCCGGTCAGCGCGGCCTACGCGCAAGAGCTGGCTGACGCCCGCGCCGCGACGGGTCTCGACGAGTCGGTGCTGACCGGCGAGGGCCGCATCTTCGGTCGCCGGGTCGCGGTGGTGGTGTGCGAGTTCGGCTTTCTCGGCGGCTCGATCGGGGTGGCCGCGGCCGAACGGATCACCGCCGCGGTGCAGCGGGCGACGGCCGAGGGGCTGCCGCTGCTGGCCTCGCCGAGCTCGGGCGGCACCCGGATGCAGGAGGGCACGGTCGCGTTCCTGCAGATGGTGAAGATCGCGGCGGCCGTCCGCCTGCACAAGCAGGCGCACCTGCCCTACCTGGTTTATCTGCGCAATCCGACCACCGGCGGGGTGTTCGCGTCGTGGGGTTCGCTGGGTCATGTCACGGTCGCCGAGCCGGGCGCGCTGATCGGCTTCCTGGGCCCGCGGGTCTACCAGCAGCTCTACGGCGAGCCGTTCCCCGAGGGCGTCCAGACCGCGGAGAACCTGCAGCGGCACGGGGTGATCGACGGCGTCGTCCCGCTCGACGAGCTGCGCCGCACGCTGGACCGCGCGATGACCGTCATCGCCGACGCCCCCGAGCCGCTGGCCGCGCCGCCGCCGCCCGAGCCGATACCCGACGTCGCGGCGTGGGACTCGGTGGTCGCCTCGCGACGTCCGGACCGCCCGGGTGTGCGGCTGTTGCTGCGGCACGGCGCCACCGACCCCGTGCTGTTGTCGGGGACCGGCCAGGGCGAGGCGGCGACCACACTGTTGGCGCTGGCCCGGTTTGCCGGCCAGCCCGTGGTGGTGCTCGGCCAGCAGCGCCTGACCGGCGGGTTGGTGGGCCCCGCGTCGCTGCGCGAGGCCCGCCGCGGCATGGCGCTGGCCGCGGAACTGCGGCTGCCGCTGGTGCTGGTGATCGACACCGCGGGGCCGGCGTTGTCGGCCGAGGCTGAACAGGGCGGGCTGGCCGGCCAGATCGCCCAGTGTCTGGCCGAGCTGGTCACCCTGGACACCCCGACGGTGTCGGTGCTGCTGGGGCAGGGCAGCGGCGGGCCGGCGCTGGCGATGGTGCCCGCCGACCGGGTGCTGGCCGCGCTGCACGGCTGGCTGGCCCCGCTGCCGCCGGAGGGCGCCAGCGCGATCGTCTTCCGCGACACCGACCACGCCGCGGAACTGGCTGCGGCACAAGGCATCCGGTCGCGCGATCTGCTGGCGTCGGGCATCGTCGACGTGATCGTGCCCGAGCATCCCGATGCCGCCGACGAGCCGGTCGAGTTCGCGCGACGGTTGGCGCTCGCCGTCGCCGCCGAGGTGGCTGCGCTGCGCGAGATACCCGCCGACGAGCGGCTGGCCGCCCGGTTGCGGCGCTACCGGCGCGTCGGCTTGCCCTGACTGTCGATCAGTCGCCTCGCCGCCCGCGACACTTAAACCATGCACACGACACGCCGGGCCGGGTGTGCGTGGTTTAAGTCTCGACGCAACGCGGGCCGGCGACGAAACGCGGGCCGGCCGCCTAAGCCAACCCCAGGTAGCGCTGGATCGTCGCGGCAGCGGTTCGGCGCTGCTCGCCGGCGACGCCGCCCACGTGCACAGCCCCGCCGGCGGGCAGGGCATGAAGCTTCGGTATCACCGATGCCATTTCGCTCGCCGCGGCGCTGGCGCAGATCGCCCGGGGCGGGCCGGACACCGTGCTCGACGCGTACGGAGACGCCCAGCGGCAACGCGCCGAGCGGGTGCTGCGGCTCACCGGGCGCCTCACCCGCGTCGCGACGCTGCCGCGCCCGCTGCGGCCCCTGCGCAACGCCGGAATGTGTTTGGCCGCAGGCATTCCGGGCGTGCAGCGACGGCTGGCCGTCCAGTTGAGCGGCCTGGGTCACCGGTGAGCCGCGCTACGGCGTCACCAGCTGCCAATCGTCGCCCAGGCCCTGCACCTTGACCGTCTCGCCCTCGGCTTCGAGCTGCACGGTGGTGGCGCCGAGGCGCAGGTTGGACAACGCGATCCGGCCCCACTCCGCCGGCAGGTGCGGCGTCACCGTCAGGGCGCGGTTCGGCACGTGCGGGTCGAGTCCCAGAAACGACCGCAGCAACAGCAGCGGCGCGGCGCTGGCCCACGCTTGCGGCGAACACGACGTGGGATAGGGCACCGGCGAGGCGAACTGGGAACGCGGGAAGCCGCAGAACAATTCGGGCAGCCGCCCGCCGAACGCCGCTGCCGCATCGAGGAGGCCCGTCGCCAGACGCTCGGCCAGAGCCAGTGCTCCCGGGATGTGCCCGTAGCGCAGCAAGCCGGACACCGTGATGGCGGTGTCGTGCGGCCACACCGAGCCGTTGTGGTAGCTCATCGGGTTGTACGCGCCCATGGTGGTGGCCAGGGTGCGCAGCCCGAATCCCGAGTCCATCGCCTCGCCGGCCAACCGTTCCACGATGGCGGCCGCATGCTCGTCGGTGGCGATGCCCGTCCACAGGCAGTGGCCGACGTTGCTCGTCAACGCGTCGACGCGGTCCTTGCGCCCGTCCAGGGCGACGGCATACCAGCCGCGGTCGGGCAGCCAGAACGCCTCGCCGAATCGGGTCCGCAACGCCTGCGCACGCTCACGAAGCTGCGCCGCCTGCGCCAATTCGCCCATGCCCTCGGCGAGTTCGGCCCGCGCGAGCAGCGCGGCGTAGACGTAGCCCTGCACCTCGCACAGCGCGATCGGCGGTTCCGCGACCCGGCCCTTGGCGTCGTTGATGCCGTTGAAGCTGTCCTTCCAGCCCTGGTTGATCAGGCCGCGGTCGGTGGCGCGCCGGTATTCGACGAAACCGTCGCCGTCGCGGTCCCCGTACTGCTCCGCCCAAGCGAGCGCGGCGTCGGCCGCGGGCAGCAACGACCGGATGACCGCCTCGTCGGCGCCCCACCGCCAGCTCTCGGCCAGCAGCATGACGAACAGCGGGGTGGCGTCGGCCGTGCCGTAATAGACGCTGCCGCCCAACACGTCCGCGCTGGCCGGTCCGCGGCGGATCTCGTGCATGATGCGGCCCGGCTCCTCCTCGGTGAGGGCGTCGACGCGCCGCCCCTGCAGGGCCGCCAGCCGCTGCAGCGTGCCGATCGAGAGCCCCACGTCCAGCGGCAGGGTCATCCACGCGGTCAGCAGGCTGTCCCGGCCGAACAACGTCATGAACCACGGCGCACCGGCGGCGACGTACGGCCGGCCCCGGCCGTCGGCGTCGTGAATCAGCAAGGCGCCCAAGTCACTTTCGGTCTGCCGCAACACCTGCGCCAGCCCGGCGTGGTCGGTCTCGACCGTGGTCGCGGTGTCCCGCCATCTCTCGATCTTGCGGGCCGGCGCGCTGGACTCGATGTCCTTGCCACGCGGAATGCGGGTCCGCACCTTGCGATTCGACCACGTCGGCTGGACCATGACCTCGGTCTGCCAGCGGCCCCCCGGCGGAACCACCACCCGCCAATTCAGCGAGCCGGGCAATACGATCGGGTCGCCGCTGGCCGACACGGCCAGGCCGCGCACCTGGTCGGCGCGGCCCCGCAACACCAGTTCCCCGTCGGCGACGTGCATGTCGGCCCCGGCCGTGGCCGCCCGCCCCTCCTTCACCGCGAACAGGTCGGCGAAGTCGGCGTCGGCGTGCAGCTCCAGGGACACCACCGTGCTTTCCTTGTCGAGGTTGTGCAGCGAAATGGTTTCCCGCAGCCCGTCGGCGACCAAGCGCTCGCGCACGATCAACAGGGTGCTGTCGGCGAGTCCCGACCGCGGTGCCCGGCGCAGGATGAACTGGGCGGCGAACGCCTCCGTCGCCTCCACCGACAACGCCTCGGCGACTTGGCCGTCCACCCGCAGCTCCCACCGGGACAGCACCCGCGCGTCCCGGAAGAACAGGCCGTAGGAGGTGCCGACCGGCACGTCGCCGTGCCGGTTGGACAGGCAGAACGTTCCACCCTCGACCAGGGTCACGGCGTCGCCGCCGGACCCGATCTGCGCCGGCGCGCCGCCGTTGAAGGCCGTCGCCACGCTCATGCCGGTGCCTTCTGCCTGAAGTCGCAGGCGCGCCTTCCGGTTTCGATCGATTCCACCAGGCCGGTGCTGCGCATCCGGCGCGGCGCCGCCGTCGCATGCTGCAGCACGTTGCGGTAGATGGCTTCGTACGCCGAACCGAACTGTGCCACAGCGAAATTCGCGGCGACGTGGCGCCGGCATGCGTGCGGGTCCAGGGTCTGGGCCCGGGCGATGGCCCCGGGCAGTTCGTCCGGGTGATCGCAGACCACGCCCGTGACCCCGTCGGCGACCACCTCCGAGACCGCGCCGCCGCGCAGGGCGACGACGGGCGTACCACAGACCATCGCCTCGATCATCACGATGCCGAACGGCTCCTCCCACTGGATCGGGAACAGCAGGCAACGGGCGCGCGACAACAGCTTTCGCTTGCTGACCGCGTCGGCCTCGCCGAACACGTGGTCGTTGTCGGTGAGCAGCGGCCGCACGCAGTCCTCGAAGTACTCCTTTTCCGACGGCTCACTGCATTTGCCGGCCAGTACCAGCGGGATGCCGGCCTCGTGCGCGGCCCGCAGCGCCAGGTGCGCACCCTTGTACGGCGCATACCGGCCCAAAAACAGTGCGTAGTCATGCTTTTCGGTCTCGAACGGCCACTCGTCGATGCGCAGCGCATTGTGTACGCGGCCAACCCAATTCAGCTCCGGAGCCAGCTGCCGCTGACGGTCGCTGATGGCCACCAGGCCGACGTCACCACTGAGCTCGCGGTAGTAGGGATGCAGGTCGTCGTCGATCGGGCCGTGCACGGTGACCACCGTGGGCACGCCCAGCCCCTGGTAGATCGGGGCGTTCATCGGCCCGGCAAAGGTGTGGTCGTGCACGATGTCGACGCCGTCCTCTTTGGCGATCCGGGTGATGGCGCTGCGCACCTTCAGCGCGTGCATGATCTCGGGGTAGGGCTCACCCAGCCGCTCGGGCACGGTCCGGTCCCACAGCGGGATGAACCTGGCCGCCGTGCCCGGTTCGCCGGCGCCGAGCAGGGTGACCTGGTGTCCGCGGGCCACCAGCATGTCGGCGAGATCGGCCACGACGGCCTCCACGCCGCCGTACCCGTCCGGCGGGACGTCGAAATACGGCGGGGCGACGAGCACGATCCGCAGCGGTCGGCCGGCTTCCGGGACATCGGTCGGCAACACGAAATCAGCGCCGCGCATTGACGTTTTCCTCCTTACGACTCCATCACACGCGTTAGCACTCCAATCCGTCGAGTGCTAATTATGACCGTTAAAGTGTGTTCCGCCAAGGGGGTTGGGGTGTGGCGCAGTTATCAGCCGCCGGACCGTTCGCCACAATCAAGGCATGCGTGATCGCATGACGGCGACGCCGCGGGCCTGCAACCGGGACCGGGTCGCGCTGCAGGCCGTGCACTTCTTCATGGCCGACATGGAGGCCGGCATGGGCCCGTTCCTGGGCGTGCTGCTGCAAAGCCGCGGCTGGACCACGGGCGCCATCGGCGCGGCGATGACGCTGGGCGCGATCGTCGGCATGGTCACGGTGGCCCCCGCGGGTGCACTCGTCGACGCCACCCGGCACAAACGCGGCTGCGTCATCGTCGTCGGGCTGGCCGCCGTCGCCGCCTCGGCGGTGATCCTGACCTCCCGGCAGTTCTGGACGGTCGCCACCGCGCAGGCCGTCATGTGCATCTCCGGGGCGACGATCGCCCCCGCGATGGTCGGCATCACCCTCGGGGTGGTCGGCCAGGCCGCGTTCACCCGGCAGAACGGTCGCAACCAGGCCTACAACCATGCCGGCAACATGGCGGGCGCCGCCCTCGGCGGGGTGGCCGGCTGGGTGTTCGGCTACGCCGGAATCTTCTGGCTCGCTGCGGGTTTCGCGGTCGCGACCATCGCGGCGGTGCTGGCCATCCCGGCCGGCGACATCGACCACCACGTCGCCCGCGGCGAGGCGCGGGCCGCCGGCGAGGCCCCGGTCAAGGCGATGCGGGTGCTGGCGCGGTCCCGCCCGCTGCTGGTGCTCGCGGCGGCCATGGTGCTCTTCCACCTGGGCAACGCGGCGATGCTGCCGCTGTACGGCCTGGCCGTCGTCGCTACCCACGCCAACCCGTTCACCACCGTGGCCAGCACCGTCGTCGTCGCCCAGGCCGTGATGGTCCCCGCCTCGCTGCTCGCCATGAGAATCGCGGCGACGCGCGGCTATTGGCCCGCGATCCTGATCGCGCTGACCGCGCTGCCGGTCCGCGGTGTGCTCGCCGCCAGCGTCATCACCAGCTGGGGGGTGATCCCGGTGCAGGTGCTCGACGGCATCGGCGCCGGCATGCTGTCGGTGGCGGTGCCGGGCCTGGTGGCCCGCATCCTGGACGGCACCGGCCACATCAACGTCGGTCAGGGCGCCGTCATGGCCGCCCAGGGGTTGGGCGGCGCCCTCAGCCCGGTGCTGGGCGGGGCCGTCGCCCAACATCTGGGTTTCCGCGCCGCCTTCTTGTTGCTGGCCGGGCTGTCGCTGGGCGCGCTGATCATCTGGGTCGCGTTCGCCCCGATGCTGCGCCGCGCGGCCCGGTTGCCCGCCGCGCCATCCGACCGGGCCGGTGCTCCTCCCACAGCCACGGCCGACAATCAGGCAAAATAGGCGGCATGGACACAGCAGCTAGCTCACCGCGGGTCTTGGTCGTCGACGACGACTCCGATGTGCTCGCGTCGCTGGAACGTGGCCTGCGACTGTCCGGATTCGAGGTGTCCACCGCGGTCGACGGCGCCGAGGCGCTGCGCAGCGCCACCGAGACACGCCCGGACGCGATCGTGCTCGACATCAACATGCCGGTGCTGGACGGCGTCAGCGTCGTCACCGCGCTGCGCGCCATGGACAACGACGTCCCCGTCTGCGTGCTGTCGGCCCGCAGCTCGGTCGACGACCGGGTGGCGGGCCTGGAGGCCGGGGCCGACGACTACCTGGTCAAGCCGTTCGTGCTGGCCGAGCTGGTCGCGCGGGTCAAGGCGCTGCTGCGCCGCCGCGGCGCCACCGCCACCTCCTCGTCGGAAACCATCACGGTGGGTCCGCTGGAGGTCGACATCCCCGGCCGCCGCGCCCGGGTCAACGGCGTCGACGTCGATTTGACCAAGCGGGAGTTCGACCTGCTGGCGGTCCTGGCCGAGCACAAGACCGCCGTGCTGTCCCGCGCACAACTGCTGGAGCTGGTGTGGGGCTATGACTTCGCCGCCGACACCAACGTCGTCGACGTGTTCATCGGATACCTGCGCCGCAAGCTCGAGGCCAACGGCGGGCCCCGGCTGCTGCACACCGTCCGCGGAGTGGGATTCGTGCTGCGCATGCAGTAATCGGGTCGAGCGGCCATGAAGTTGTTGTCCCGGATCGTGACCCGCACGCCGTCGCTGCGGGCCCGGGTCGCGGTCGCGACGGCCATCGGCACCGCCATCGTGGTGGTCATCGCCGGCGCGGTGGTGTGGTTCGGCATCACCAGCGCGTGGCGGGAGCGCCTCGATCGCCGGCTGGACGAGACGGCCGGCTTCGCGATTCCCTTCCTGCCCCGCGGGCTCAACGAGATCCCGCGATCGCCCAAGGACCAGGACACCGTCATCACGGTGCGCCGCGACGGGCAGGTCAAGTCCAACTCGGATGTCACGCTGCCGCCGATGGAAGAGGGCTACGCCGACACCTACATCGACGGGGTGCGCTACCGGGTGCGCACGGTGGAGGTCCGCACGCCCCAGCCGGCGACGGTGGAGGTGGGCGCGACGTACGACGACACCATCGCCCAGACCAACAACCTGCATCGGCGGGTGATCCTGATCTGCGCGCTGTCGATCGGCGCGGCGGCGGTATTCGCTTGGCTGCTGGCGGCTTTCGCGGTGCGGCCGTTCAAGCGGTTGGCCCAGCAGGCCCGCTCGATCGACGCCGACGAGCGGCCGCAGGTGGCGGTGCGCGGCGCCAGCGAGGCCGTCGAGATCGCCGAGGCGATGCGCGGCATGCTGCAACGCATCTGGAAGGAGCAGGACCGCACCAAGGAGGCGCTGGCGTCGGCCCGCGACTTCTCGGCGGTGACCGCCCACGAGCTGCGCAGTCCGCTGACCGCGATGCGCACCAACCTCGAAGTGCTGTCCACCCTGGACATGCCCGACGAGCAACGCAAAGAGGTGCTGGGCGACGTCATCCGCACGCAGTCGCGCATCGAGGCCACCCTGACCGCCCTCGAGCGGCTGGCCCAGGGCGAGCTGTCGACGTCCGAGGACCATGTGCCGGTTGACATCACCGAGCTGCTCGACCGCGCCGCCCACGACGCCATGCGCATCTACCCCGGCCTCGACGTTTCGCTGGTGCCCTCCCCCACCTGCATCATCGTCGGGCTGCCGGCCGGATTGCGGCTGGCCGTGGACAACGCGATCGCCAACGCCGTCAAGCACGGCGGCGCCACCCGGGTGCAGCTGTCGGCGGTCAGCTCCCGGGCCGGGGTCGAGATCGCCGTCGACGACAACGGCAGCGGGGTACCCGAGGACGAGCGGCAGGTGGTGTTCGATCGGTTCTCCCGCGGATCGACGGCCTCGCAGTCCGGGTCGGGCCTGGGATTGGCGCTGGTGGCCCAGCAGGCCCAGCTGCACGGCGGGACGGCCGCGCTAGAAAACAGCCCGCTGGGCGGTGCCCGGCTGGTCCTGCGCCTGCCCGGGCCCAGCTAGCCACGCCGGCCGTCCGGTGAAATCCTCACCCGCGCTTGCGGTTCGGCGCACGGCGGTCGGCGGGCGGTTAGCCCCTGCCGAGTCGGGCACACTGGAACGATGACCGACGGCAGTAAACCGAGCGAAAACGACACCCTGGCGCGCATCCGCGACCTGGTGGCCCAGGAGAAAACGTTGCGGGCCCAGCTGCAGCGCGGTGACATCGACACCTCCGAAGAACATGACCGCCTGCGGCGGGTCGAGGTCGAACTCGACCAGTGCTGGGATCTGCTTCGGCAACGCCGGGCCCTGCGGGAAAGCGGCGGCGACCCGCGCGAGGCCCAGGTCCGCCCGCCCGACGAGGTCGAGGGCTACCTGAGCTGAGCGGCCGGCCGGTAACAGTCGACGCGGTGGTCATCGGTGGCGGCCACAACGGCCTGGTCGCGGCCGCGTACCTGGCCCGGGCGGGCCTTCGGGTGCGGCTGCTGGAACGGCTGGGGCAAGTCGGCGGCGCGGCCGTGTCGGCGCACGCCTTCGACGGTGTCGGGGTGCGGGTGTCGCGCTACTCCTATCTGGTCAGTCTGCTGCCGCCACGCATCATCGACGACCTGGGCGCGCGGGTGCGGCTGGCCCGGCGGCGGTTTTCCTCGTACACGCCCGACCCCGCGACCGGCGGCGCCCGCGGGTTGCTGATCGGCGCGCCCGGCAACCCGTTCGCCGCCGTCGGTGCCGCCGGGGACGCGCCCGGGTTCGCCGCGTTCTACCGACGCTGCCGGCTGGTGACCGAACGGCTGTGGCCGACGCTGCTCGAACCGCTGCGCAGCCGCCGGCACGCGCGCCGGCATGTGGTCGACGGCGGCGGTGCCGGCGCGCGGGCCGCCTGGCGGGCCCTGGTCGAGGAGCCGATCGGCGCCGCCATCGCCGATGCGGTGGGCAACGACCTGGTTCGCGGGGTGATCGCCACCGACGCGCTGATCGGCACGTTCGCCCGCCTCGACGACCCGTCGCTGACGCAGAACGTCTGCTTCCTCTATCACGTGCTGGGCGGCGGCACCGGCGACTGGGACGTCCCGGTCGGCGGGATGGGCGCGCTGACCACCGCCCTGGCCACCGCCGCCGTCCGACACGGCGCCGAAATCCTCACCGGCGCAGAGGTTTTCGCCGTCGACCCGAGCGGCGCGGTACGTTATCGCAGCGGCGACGACGAGCACGTGGTTCGGGCCCGGTTCGTGCTTGCCGGGGTGACCCCGACGGTGCTGGCCGGCCTGCTCGGCCAACACCCCGCACCGGCGGCCGCCGGCGCGCAGGTCAAGGTGAACATGGCGCTGCGGCGGCTGCCCCGCTTGGCCGACGGCGGCGTCACCCCCGAGCAGGCCTTCGCCGGGACGTTCCACGTCAACGAAACCTGGACCCAGCTGGACACCGCCTACGCCCGGGCCGCCGCGGGGCAGGTCCCGAATCCGTTGCCGTGCGAGGCGTATTGCCATTCGCTGGCCGACCCCAGCATCCTGTCGGACGACCTGCGCGCCGCGGGCGCCCACACGATGACGGTGTTCGGCCTGCACACCCCGCACGCGCTGGCGCGCGGCGCCGACCCCGACACGCTGCGCGGCCGGCTCACCGACCGGGTGCTGGCCTCACTGAATTCCGTTCTGGCCGAACCGATTCAAGAGCTGTTGCTGACCGATGCGCGGGGCCGTCCGTGCATCGAGACCACCACCACCGCGGACCTGGAACGCACCCTGAACATGAGTGGCGGCAACATCTTCCACGGCGGCCTGGACTGGCCGTTCGCCGACGACGACGACCCGCTGGACACCCCGGCGCGGCAATGGGGCGTGGCCACCGCTCACGAACGAATCATGTTGTGCGGCTCGGGCGCCCGGCGCGGCGGGGCGGTGTCGGGCATCGGCGGCCACAACGCCGCGATGGCGGTGCTGTCCTCCCTGTCCTCCCGGTGAGCGGGAAAACTAGCGGGCGTCGATGGTGACGTAGTCGCGCTCGGTGTAGCCGGTGTAGATCTGGCGCGGGCGGCCGATCTTGCTGTCGCCCTCGTCGTGCATCTCGCGCCAGTGCGCGATCCAGCCGGGCAGGCGCCCCAGCGCGAACAGCACGGTGAACATCCGGGTCGGGAAGCCCAGCGCCCGGTAGATCAGGCCGGTGTAGAAGTCGACGTTGGGGTACAGCTTGCGCTCGATGAAGTACTCGTCGGTCAGCGCGGCCTCTTCGAGTTGCTTGGCGATGTCGAGCAGGTCGTCGTCGCCGCCGAGCTTGGCCAGGATCTTGTCGGCCTGTTCCTTGACGATGCGCGCCCGCGGGTCGTAGTTCTTGTACACCCGGTGACCGAAGCCCATCAGCTTCACCCCGGCCTCGCGGTTCTTCACCTTGCGCACGAATTCGCTGACGTCGTCGTCGCTTTGGCGGATCTTCTCCAGCATCTCGAGCACCGCCTGGTTGGCCCCGCCGTGCAGCGGCCCCCACAGCGCGTTGATGCCGCCGGAGATGGAGGTGAACAGGTTGGCCTGGGAGGACCCCACCAGCCGGACCGTCGACGTCGAGCAGTTCTGTTCGTGGTCGGCGTGCAGGATCAGCAGCATGTCCAGCGCGCGGACCACCTCGGGGTCGGCCTGATACGGCTCGGCGGGCAGGCCGAACGTCATGCGCAGGAAGTTCTCCACCAGGCTCAGCTTGTTGTCCGGGTAGAGGAAGGGCTGGCCGACCGACTTCTTGTAGGCGTACGCGGCGATGGTCGGCAGCTTGGCCAGCAACCGGATCGTGGACAGCTCGACGTCCTCGGTGTCCATCGGGTCCAGCGAATCGGGGTAGTAGGCGGACAGCGCGTTGACGGCACTGGACAGTACCGGCATCGGGTGGGCGTTGCGGGGGAAGCCGTCGAAGAACCGCTTCAGGTCCTCGTGCAGCATGGTGTGCAGCTGGATCCGCTTGGTGAACTCGGCCAGCTGGTCCTTGTCCGGCAGCTCGCCGTAGATCAACAGGTAGCTCACCTCGAGGAAGGTCGACTTCTCGGCCAGTTGCTCGATCGGGTAGCCGCGGTAGCGCAGGATGCCGGCGTCGCCGTCGATGTAGGTGATCGCGCTCTTGCACGAGGCGGTGTTGACGAAGCCGTTGTCGAAGGTGGTGTAGCCGGTCTTGGACAACAGCGAACCCAGCGCGATGCCGTCGGCGCCCTCGGTGGCGCTGACGATCTCCAGGTCGGTTTCCCCGCCCGGGTACTTCAAAGTGGCGATGTCGTCGGTGTCGGCCACGAGAACCCCTTTGCGCTCTGGCTGATATGGCTGCCCTGACTAGGTGCTTACAGCTGAAGGTAGTCGTTATGGCGAGGAGGCGCCTGCCCGGGGTCGAGTCCGCTGGTCACGCAATCGATCAAGTGGCCCGGCGCGCTACGGCTGCAGACGCTCCACCCGGTTGCCGGTGACCCGGATGCGGTTGTGCAACCGGTTTTCCCGCCCCTGCCAGAACTCCACCACGTCGGCGGCGATGAGGTAGCCGCCCCAGCCCGGCGGCACCGGCACCCGCTCGTGGTCGGCGAAGCGGGCCGTCACCTGCGCCAGCTGCTCCAGCAGGGCCGCGCGGGAGGCGATCGGCCGGGACTGCTGCGACGCCCAGGCGCCCAGCTGCGACCCGCGCGGTCGCTTGGACCAGTAGTCCTCGGTGACCTGGGCCGTGACTTTGCTCACCGGCCCGCGCAGGTGGACCTGCCGACCCAGCTGGTACCAGGGGAACGTCACCGCGGCGTACGGCGTCGCCGCCAGATCGTCGGCCTTGGCCGAGTCATAGTTGGTGAAAAAAGTGATTCCCGTCTCGTCCAGGCTCTTGCACAGCACCGTTCGGCTGGCCGGCCTGCCGTCGGGGGTGACGGTGGCCAGCACCATCGCGTTGGGCTCGGCCGCCCCGGCGCGCTCGGCGTCGTCGATCCACTTGCGCAACAACGCAACCCAGCCGTCGTCGAGCCAGTCGACGTCCAGATCCGGGCTGCCGTCCTTTTCCACCGATCCGTATTCCACACGCATTCTCTGCAGGTGCTCGTCTGCTGGTCCCGGCACCGCGCCAACGCTACCGGCGCTTGCTACCGGCCGGTAGCGTCCGCCCCAGGGCGGGGTGCGAGAATTTTCCCATGACTGTTGTCCCCGAGAACTTTGTCCCCGGCCTGGAAGGCGTGGTCGCCTTCACCACCGAAATCGCCGAACCGGATAAAGACGGCGGCGCGCTGCGCTACCGCGGTGTCGACATCGAAGACCTGGTGAGCCAGCAGGTCACGTTCGGCGACGTGTGGGCGCTGCTGGTCGACGGCAAGTTCGGCCACGGGCTGCCGCCCGCCGAGCCGTTCCCGCTGCCGATCCACACCGGCGACGTGCGCGTCGACGTGCAGGCCGGGCTGGCCATGCTGGCCCCGATCTGGGGCTACAAGCCGCTGCTGGACACCGACGACGCCACCGCCCGCGACCAGCTGGCCCGGGCCTCGGTGATGGCGCTGTCCTACGTCGCGCAGTCCGCGCGCGGCATCTATCAGCCCGCGGTGCCGCAGCGGGTCATCGACGAATGCGAAACCGTCACTGCACGTTTCATGACGCGGTGGCAGGGCGAGCCGGACCCGCGGCACATCGAGGCGATCGACGCCTACTGGGTGTCGGCCGCCGAGCACGGCATGAACGCCTCGACGTTCACCGCGCGGGTGATCGCCTCCACCGGCGCCGACGTGGCGGCCGCGTTGTCCGGGGCGATCGGGGCGATGAGCGGACCGCTGCACGGCGGGGCTCCGGCGCGGGTGCTGCCGATGATCGAGGAGGTCGAGCGCACCGGCGACGCCCGAGGGCTGGTCAAGAAGATCCTGGACAGCGGCGACAAGCTGATGGGCTTCGGGCACCGGGTCTACCGCGCCGAGGATCCCCGCGCGCGGGTGCTGCGCGCCACCGCCGAGCGGCTCGGCGCGCCGCGGCACGAGGTCGCCGTCGCGCTGGAGCAGGCCGCCCTGGCCGAACTGCGCGAGCGCCGTCCGGACCGGGCCATCGAGACCAACGTCGAGTTCTGGGCGGCGGTCATCCTGGACTTCGCCCGGGTGCCGGCCAACATGATGCCGGCGATGTTCACCTGTGGCCGTACCGCGGGGTGGTGCGCCCACATTCTCGAGCAGAAGCGGCTCGGCAAGCTGGTCCGCCCGTCGGCGATCTACGTGGGCCCCGGCCCGCGCAGCCCGGAATCCGTCGAGGGTTGGGACCGCAGCCTCACCAACGCCTGAGGCCCGGTTGTCGGTACCCGGCGATCTAATGATTGCCGTCGCGATGAGTTTGCGTCACCGACGCAGTCATAAGTCGTGAGCCTGCCCGCAGCGGGCAGGTCTGGAACCGACAGCAAGGAGTGCCAGCATGGCGATCAACATCGAGCCCGCACTGTCCCCGCACCTGGTGGTCGACAACGCGGCCGCGGCAATCGACTTCTACGTCAAGGCTTTTGGTGCCGAGGAGCTGGGGCGCCTGCCGCGTCCCGACGGCAAACTGGCGCACGCCGCAGTGCGCATCAACGGCTTCATGGTGATGCTCAACGACGACTTCCCGGAAGTGTGCGGCGGCAAGTCGATGACGCCGACGTCGTTGGGCGGCACCCCGGTGACCATCCACCTGACCGTGCCCGACGTCGACGCGAGCTTTCAGCGGGCGGTCGATGCCGGCGCCACCGTGGTGGTGCCGTTGGAGGACCAGTTCTGGGGCGACCGCTACGGCATGGTCGCCGACCCGTTCGGCCACCACTGGTCCCTGGGGCAGCCGGTGCGCGAGGTCAGCCCGGAGGAGATGGCGGCGGCGATGGCGGCGATGGCCGCTGAGCAGGGGGCCGGGCAGGCCTAGCCGCGCCCGGACGGCACCAACCGGGCCAGGAGCCGGCGTCGCGGCGGCGGCGCCGGCTCTGCGGCGGCCGCGGCCGCCAGCATGTCGCCGATGTCGGTGAACTTGTTGCGCGGTCGGCCGTCCGCGCTGCCGCGCGCGATTTCGGCGGCGTCGATGGCCCGCCACCCCGCCGCGTCGATCGCGTCGGGCCGGCGGGCGCGCACCAGGGCGGTCAGCGCCTCGGGTTTGGCCGCCGGGTCGGCCAACTCGCCGGCGTTGAAATCGGCCACCAGGGCCTGCACGGTCTGCAGCGAGCAGGACTTGTTGGTACCGATGAACCCGCTGGGTCCCCGCTTGATCCAGCCGGCGACGTAGGCGCCGGGCACCGGTCGTCGCGAGGCGGGGTCGACGACGCGGCCGCCGTCGTTGGGCACCACCGCCGCCGCCTCGTCGTAGGGCAGGTCGCGAATCGGCTTGCCGCGGTAGCCGATCGACGTCAGCACCAAACCCGTTGGCAGGCAATGTGTTTCGTCCGTGCCGGTGAGCGTGAACTGCACACCGGTGACGCGTTGCTCGCCGAGGATCCGGTCGGGGGTGAGCCGATACGCCAGCCTGATTCTCGGACGCTCGCTGGGCGCCGCAGCGTCGCCGAGCGTGCTCAAAACCTCCAGCTTGGCCTTGGTCAGGGCATCCGAGGCGTTCGCCAGGTCGGCGGCGACCAACTCGCGGTCGGCCGCGCTGAGCACCACCTCGCGGCTGCCGGTGAGCCCGATCAGTTCCGGCAGCGTGAACGCCGACTGGGCCGGCCCGCGCCGGGCGGCGATCACCGCCTCGCGCACCGCCGAGCCGCGCAGCGCCGCCAGCGCGTGGTCGGCGATATCGGTGCGGGCCAGGTCATCGGGGTCCGCGGTGAGCACTCGGGCGACGTCGAGCGCGACGTTCCCGTTGCCGATGATCACCACCCGCTCGTGGCGCAGATCGACTGGCAGCGCAGTGAACTCGGGATGCCCGTTGATCCACGCCACCAGCTCGGTCGCGGTTCCGCTGCCCGCCAGCCCCATGCCCTCGATGTCGAGCCGGCGGTCGTCGGGCGCCCCCACCGCGTACAGCACGGCGTGATGATGGGCCAGCAGATCGGCGTGGCTGAGATGCTTGCCGACCTCGACGTTGAGGTAGAACCGGAAGCGGTCATGACCGGCGACCCGATCGAAGAGCCGGGTCACCTTCTTGGTGTTCTGGTGATCGGGCGCCACCCCGGCGCGCACCAGCCCATAGGGCGTCGGCAGCTTCTCGAAGACGTTGACGCGCACGCCGTCCTGGGTGAGCAGTTCGTCGGCGGCGTACATCGCCGCCGGGCCGGATCCGACGATGGCCACCGTCAGCGGCCGGCCGCGCGGCCGCACCGGGACGGCCGGGATCACCGGCGCCAGCTTGGACGTCGGCGGCAGTTTCTGGCCGGCCGGCCGTTTCGGGTAGAACGACGCGTTGATCTCGACGAAGGGCAGCTGTTTGTCGTCCAGCCGGTTGTCGGGGGCGATCGCACCGACGGGGCAGGCGCTGACGCAGGCGCCGCAGTCCACGCACGCCGCCGGGTCGATGTAGAGCATCTCCGAGGTGGCGAAGCCGGGCTCGTCGGGCGTGGGGTGAATGCAGTTCACCGGGCACGCGAAAACACAGGACCCGTCGTTACAGCACGACTGGGTAATAACGTGCGGCATAAAGGAACTCGCCGTGGTTAGGCGGCCGGCACGGCAGCCAGGTGCTGCCGCTGCGGTTCACTGCGGTAGCGCGACGGCTTGCCGTTGATCTTGCACAGCCGCCACATCAGCCGGGCCGAGCGGTTCTCCATCAGGCCGGTGTCGTGAGCCAGCATCCGGACGTCGGCGAACATGTCGCTCAACCACTTCCGCGACTCCGGAGACCGGAAAAAGAGCTCCTTTTTGACCTCACGGGGGATGTCGAACTCGCGCCAGAACTGCTTGGGCGGCACGGTGATCGCATTGCACAACAGCCGCATGGTCAGCGGGTAGTACAGCGAAACCCAGAACCGCTGCCGCTTGGTCAAGTGCGGCAACCGCTTACGCAGGAACTCGTGCGCGAACGAGATGTGCCGGGCTTCCTCGGCCACGTGAATGGCCATCACCCGCTCCATGATGGGGTGCAACGACTTGCCTTCGCGCAGAACGTTTTTCTGGGTGTGGTCGATCGGCTCCTCACCGGCGAGCACCCCGATGAAGAAGGCCACCGGCAACGGCCCGGCCACCAGCGGGATCAGCGGCGAGATCCACTTGAGCAGCCGCGGCATGCCCGGGACGTCGGCGCCGACGCGATTGACCATCTCCTGGAACATCATGGTGTGGTTGCACTCTTCGACCGACTCGTGCAGGCAGTACCGGTATTCCGGCGACCCGTTGGGCACCCAGAAGGTGTAGTTCATCAGGCCGCGGATCAGGATGGACTCGAAGTGCAGTCCCACCTTGGCCACGTTGGCCTGCCGCCACATGCCGATCTTGATCTTGCGCTCGTCGGACTGCGCCAGGTACCAGGGGTGGCGGCCCAGCGGGTCGGTCGCCGGCAGAATCCACCGCGGATCATCCTCGGTGACCGCGAATTCCGGTGAATCCCAGTCGATGTCGGTGTACGGGTTGAAGTTTCGCCGCACCGACCCCTCGGACAGTGTGGCAAGCATGTTCACGTAGTCGGTGTCGTCGCGCACCTCCATGTTGCGGCGCCAACGCCGGACCATCCGCGTCCTAGCCATATCCAGGCCTCCTCAACGAGGTTTACATTTGGACGTGCTATGTCCAGACAGTACCGGAGGTACCGGATATTTCCTAGACCCCTCCCGGGCACTGTGACCTGACCAGTGGTCATTCTGGAGGTATGCCCTGGATCACAGCCGGCGAAACCCTCGCACCAGCCCGAACAGGCGTTTTGCCCGGCCCGGCCGCGCCGCCGGGCGGCCCGCCCCGCCGGCCCGCCGCGTCGGCTCACTACCCTGATGAGCATGGCTGACCAGCTCCAGATCCCTGCTGACATCAAACCCCGCGACGGCCGCTTCGGGTGCGGCCCGTCCAAGGTCCGGCCCGAGCAGCTGCAGGCGCTGAGCACGACCGCGGCGCCGCTGTTCGGAACCTCGCACCGGCAGGCGCCGGTGAAGAATCTGGTCGGCCGGCTCCGCTCGGGGCTTGCCGAGCTGTTTTCGCTGCCCGACGGCTACCAGGTCATCCTGGGCAACGGCGGCGCGACCGCGTTCTGGGACGCCGCGGCCTTCGGCTTGATCGACAAGCGCTCGCTGCACCTGTCCTACGGCGAATTCAGCTCCAAGTTCGCCGCCGCGGTCGCCAAGAACCCCTTCGTCGGCGATCCCGTCGTCATCAAGTCGGACGCGGGCAGCGCACCCGAACCGCAGAGCGATCCGTCGGTGGACCTGATCGCCTGGGCGCACAACGAGACGTCGACGGGCGTCGCGGTCCCGGTCCGCCGCCCCGCCGATTCCGGTGACGCGTTGGTCGCCATCGACGCCACGTCCGGCGCCGGCGGCCTGCCGGTCGACATCGGCGAGACCGACGCCTATTACTTCTCGCCGCAGAAGAACTTCGCCGGCGACGGCGGGCTGTGGCTGGCGCTCATGAGCCCGGCCGCGCTGGCCCGCGTCGAGTCCATCGCCGCGTCCGGCCGCTGGGTTCCCGACTTCTTGTCGCTGCCCATCGCGGTGGAGAACAGCCTGAAGGACCAGACCTACAACACCCCGGCGATCGGCACCCTGGCGTTGATGGCCGAGCAGGTCGACTGGATGCTGGGCAACGGCGGGCTGGACTGGGCCGTCAAGCGCACCGCCGACTCGGCCGGGCGGCTGTACTCCTGGGCCGAGGAGCGGGACTACACCACGCCGTTCGTCGCCGACCCGAAGCTGCGCTCGCAGGTGGTGGGCACCATCGACTTGGTCGACGACGTCGACGCCGCGGCCGTGGCGAAGATCCTGCGCGCCAACGGCGTCGTCGACACCGAGCCGTACCGCAAACTGGGCCGCAACCAGTTGCGGGTGGGGATGTTCCCGGCGGTCGACCCCGACGATGTCAGCGCCCTGACCCAGTGTGTGGACTGGGTCGTCGAGCGGCTGTAACCGGACAGCAATCAGCCCGCAACCACCCAGCGTGTCAGCACAGGTGACGGGCGGTTGCTGGACTAAAGTGCGCACCTGACGGGTCCGTCGCTGAGCTGCACGGAGCCTGCGAGGAGATAGCCATGCGGGAACTCAAAGTGGTTGGGCTCGATGCCGACAGCAAATATTTGATCTGCGAAAGTGATGACCCCGCAGAGCAGTTCAAGCTGCCCGCCGACGACCACCTGCGGGCCGTGTTGCGCCACGAAGCCGAGCCTCCCGAGCAGCCGCAGCTCGAGATCGAAGTGACGAACATGTTGAGCCCCAAAGAAATTCAGGCCAAGATCCGCGCCGGCGCCTCGGTGGAGCAGGTCGCGGCGGCATCGGGCTCGGACGTGTCACGGGTGCGCCGGTTCGCCCACCCGGTGCTGCTGGAGCGCTACCGGGCCGCCGAGCTGGCAACCGCCGCACATCCGATGCTGGCGGACGGTCCGGCGGTGCTGACCCTGCTGGAGACGGTCACCGCGGCCTTCGTGACCCGGGGGCTGCGCCACGACAAACTCAGCTGGGACGCGTGGCGCAACGAAGACAACCGCTGGACGGTGCAGCTGGCCTGGAAGGTCGGCCGCTCGGACAACGTCGCGCACTTCTGCTTCACCCCCGGCGCCCACGGCGGCACCGTCACCGCCATCGACGACGCGGCCACCGCCCTGATCGATCCCAACTTCGAGCTGCCGCTGCGGCCGCTGGCCCGGGTCGCCCACGTCGACTTCGACGAACCGGCCAAGCCGCCTACCGCCGAAGCGCCGGCCGCCGAACCCGCCGAACCGGAGGAAAAGCCGGTGCACACCCGCCGCGGCAAGCCGGTCATCCCGGCCTGGGAAGACGTGCTGCTCGGTGTGCGCTCCGGCGGTCAGCGCTAACCCGCGACCGCCAGCACCAGCAGCACCAGCCACGCGCCGGTCACGCCGACCCCGGCGCCCAGCACGAACCAGCGCAGCACCGGGGTGCGCCGCCACCCCCACAACGTCGGCGCAAGTCCCCCGGCGGCCACGATGTTCAGGCCGACGGCCAGCAGCGGATGCACCCGGACCAGACCCAGGCTGAGCACCACGATCGCGACGCCGGTGACCGCCGCGACAAACGCGGTCACCGTCAAACCCGTTGCCCAGGGCACGGTCTCGTCCTTCATCAGCCGCAGCCTAGCCCGACTGTCCATCTCCGCCTCCGGCCGCCGCGCGGTGCCCCCCGACCGGGCGAGACCGCTCGTAGAACGCCAGCGCGGCCGCCGTCGCGACGTTGAGCGAGTCGGTGCCCCGCGACATCGGGATGCGCACCCGCACATCGCTCAACCGCAGCGCGGCCGGCGTCAGCCCCGGGCCCTCGGCACCCACCAACACCGCCACGCGGTCGCCGCGGGCCGCCGTCATCGCCTCGGCCAAGCCGCACGCGGAACCCTGCGGCGTCATCGCCAGCAGCCGAAACCCCTTCTCCTTCAACGTCTTCAGCTCGGCGGGCCAGTCGGTTGCGCGGGCGTACGGCACCAGCAGCGCATGACCCATCGACACCCGGACGGCGCGGCGGTACAACGGGTCGGCGCAGCCGCTGCCGAAGATCACCGCGTCGACGCCCAGCCCCGCCGCGTTGCGGAAGATCGCGCCCAGGTTCTCGTGATCGTTGACTCCCTCGAGCACCGCGACGGTGCGGCTGCCGGCCAGCAGCTCGGCGACGCCGGGCTCCGGCACCCGCCGGGCGGCCGCCAGCACCCCGCGGTTGAGGTGAAAGCCGACCACCCGCGCCATCACGTCGGCCGACGTTCGGTAGTACGGCACCGGGACGCCGGCCAGGTCGTCGCGCAGCTCGGCGAGCCGGCGCTCGGTCCCCAGCAGGGCGTGCGGGCGGAACCGGGACGCCAGCATGCGCTGCACCACCAGCACGCCTTCCGCGATCACCAGCCCCTTGCCCGACGGCAGATCGGGACGCCGATCGACACTGTTCAGGTCGCGGAAGTCGTCGAGCCTCGGGTCGTCGGGGTCGTCAACGTCGCGAACGTCCAGCGCATCGGTGTTCACGGGCCTTCGTCGACCAGGGCCAGCATCAGATCGGCCGCGTGGCGCAGGGTTTCGCGCTCGTCGTCGTCCAGCGTGGACAGCCGCTTGGCCAACCACTCCTGACGGGCGCGCCGGTTGGCCTTGACCAATTCGGCCCCGGCCTCGGAGACCGAGACCAGCACCTGCCGGCCGTCGACGGGATGCGGGGTGCGGTCCACCAGGCCCATTTCGGCCAGCGAGGCGATCACCCGGGTCATCGACGGGGGCCGGACGCGTTCGCGGACCGCCAGCGCCCCGGGCGTCATCGGGCCCTCGTTGGCCAGCATCGCCAGCGCCGACAGTTGGGACAGCGACACCGGCGACGAGGGGTTGCGGAATCGCAGTTGGCGGGCCAGCCGCATGACAGCCAGTGACAGGTCGCTGGCCAGCCGGGCATCGCTGTCAGGCATGGCGCGAGGTTACACGCAAGCCTGAGAAACCGGGACACGAACCGGTGAACGACGGGTGTTGACGCCCCCGGCCGAACCGCCCGCCGTTTCATCGAAACGCTTACCCGCCCGCGTATCCCGCTGCGCTCAGCGGTTTTCGACCGCCCGTCGGGCGCAACCGGGCCGCCACCGACGAGCGGCGGCGGCGGGTTATGTTAATCGCGATGTCCACCGAATCCGGCCCGAACCGCACCGCGCCGCCGCTGCCGGCGGCGCTGCTGCGGGTGTGGCCGTTCATCGCGCTCGGTGCGCTGGGTTGGCTGGCCGCGGTGGGCGCCGCCTTCCTGGTGCCGGGCCTGCACTGCTGGCGCCCGGTGACACTGGCCGGCCTGGGCGTGGGCGTGCTGGGCACCAGCATCTTTCTGCTGCAGCTGGCCGCCGCCCGGCGCGGTGCCCGCGGCGCCCAAACCGGCCTGGAAAATTTCCTCGAGCACGACTAGTTCGCCGACCCGTTGGAGGAGCGATGGTAGCCCCGCTGTTGCGAGCGCAGATCGACATCGACGCCCCGGTTGCCACGGTGTGGGAATTGGTTTCCGATCTGCGCCGCATGCCGCAGTGGAGCCCGCAGTGCCGGTGGATGAAACCGCTGGGCCCGGTGCGTCAGGGCACCCGCACCATCAACCTCAATCGGCGCAACCGGTTGTTCTGGCCGACCACCTGCACGGTGGTGGAGATCATCCCCGACCGCAAACTCGCGTTCCGGGTGGACACCAACAACACGATCTGGAGCTACGAGCTCGAACCCACCGACACCGGCACCCGGCTGATCGAGAGCCGGCACGCCGAGAACGGCGTCACCGCGTTCTCCAACCTGTCGGTCAAGGCGTTCCTCGGCGGCACCGACAACTTCGAACGCGAATTGCTCGACGGCATGAACGCCTCGTTGGCGCGCATCAAGGCCGCCGCCGAGAACACGGACCGGCGCTAGCTGGGCGTCTCGGTCTCGGGCTCCGGCTCGGCTTGCGGCGTCTCGGGCGGCGGCGTCGGCTCGACCGGTGTCTGCGTCACGTCGAGCAGGCCGTCGTCGTAGGGCTCGTAGGCGGGCGAGCCGGTGCCCGCCGGGGCGGGGGTGTCCGAGTGCGCGCCGCAGCCGTAGTGCATGTCGACGACGTGCCCGTCGGCCGACAGCTCGTTGCCGCACACCCCGAACATCCTGCCCAGGGATCCCGACAACGGCAGGAAGAACCCGCAGTCGCGGCACACCCGCTTGGTCGATCGGGCCATCGGCGAGTCGGGGCCGTACGCGCCGGTGTGCCAGCGTTCGGCGGCCTCCGCGCGGCCCTCGGCGCTCATCACCCAGCGCCGGCCCAGCCCGATCTCGGCGGCGGTCTCGTCGACCTGCGGGTCGCCGCTGGCGGTGTAGCCGGGCACCAGCCGCGGATCGTTGGCGGCGGGAGCCAGCAGGTCGCCCGGGCTGAGATCGCCGGGCCGCACCCGCTGTTCCCACGGCACCCACTCCGGCGCCAGCAATGCCGTCGGGCCCGGCACCAACACCACTTCGCTGATGGTGGCGTGGTCGGCGCCGGGATAGGCGGCCACCACGACCGCCCACTGCCAGCCCTGGTAGCCGGGCAGGTGCGCCAGGAACCGGTGCGTGGCGGCGTACGGGTCTTCGTAGCCGACGCCCAGATAGTCGCCGACCGTCTCCGCCCCGCTGAACTCCACGACGGCGGCCCTGGCCTGGTCGGCAGCGCCGGTGAGCACCGCCGCCAACCCTTCGGGCCACTCGCCCGCGGTCGCCATCGAGGACTCCTCGAGAGGTGTGGTCACGCTGTCTTGTGTCTGCATCGCGGTTCCAATACTAGGTTGACGAGCCACGCCCCGTTACCTGCAGACGCACGGAGTCGGCATAGGGGAGAATCGGGGCGTGTCTGGACGGCGGCAAGGCGATCCGGGCCGGGTGGCCGCCAAGCCGGGCCGCCGGCCCGGCAACAGCGCTGCCGCACCCCATCCCGGCGCGGCCAATTACCCGGCCGGCGACACCGGCGACCGCCGGACGCGCCGCCCGCCGCCGATGCCCAGCGCCAACCGCTATCTACCGCCGCTGGGCCACCAGCCGCAGCCGGACCGCGGCGCCGGCGCCCCGCCGCGGGGACCGGTCGCCGGCGAGCGGATCACCGTCACCCGCGCCGCGGCGCTGCGCAGCCGCGAGATGGGTTCCCGGATGTACTGGATGGTGCAGCGCGCCGCGACCGCCGACGGCGCCGACAAGTCCGGCCTGACGGCGCTGACCTGGCCGGTGGTGGCCAACTTCGCGGTGGACGCCGCGATGGCCGTGGCGTTGGCCAACACGTTGTTCTTCGCCGCGGCGACCGGGGAGAGCAAGGGCCGGGTGGCGCTGTATCTGTTGATCACCATCGCGCCGTTCGCGGTGATCGCCCCGCTCATCGGTCCGGCGCTGGATCGGCTGCAGCACGGCCGCCGCGTCGCGTTGGCCGCCTCGTTCGTCCTGCGGACCGCCTTGGCGGCGGTGCTGATCATGAACTACGACGGCGCCAGCGGCAGTTACCCGTCAATGGTGCTGTATCCGTGCGCGCTGGCCATGATGGTGCTGTCGAAATCGTTCTCCGTGCTGCGCAGCGCGGTGACGCCCCGGGTGATGCCGCCGAGCATCGACCTGGTGCGGGTCAACTCGCGGCTGACCATGTTCGGTCTGCTGGGCGGCACCATCGTCGGCGGCGCCATCGCCGGTGGTGTGGAATTCGTCTGCACCCATCTGTTCAAGCTGCCCGGCGCCCTGTTCGTCGTCGTGGCCGTCACCGTGGCGGGGGCGTCGCTGTCCATGCGGATCCCGCGCTGGGTCGAGGTGACCGCGGGCGAGGTGCCCGCCACCCTGAGCTACCGCCGCGACAGCGAGCCGCTGCGCCGACGCTGGCCCGAGGAAGTCAAGAACGTCCCCAAAAAGGCCACCGCCACGCTGCGACAACCGTTGGGCCGCAACATCATCACCTCGCTGTGGGGAAACTGCACCATCAAGGTGATGGTGGGCTTTCTGTTCCTGTATCCCGCGTTCGTGGCCAAGGCGCATCAGGCCAACGGCTGGGCCCAGCTCGCCATGCTCGGGATGATCGGCGCCGCGGCCGGCGTCGGCAACTTCGTCGGCAACTTCACCAGCGCGCGACTCAAACTGGGCCGGCCCGCCGTGCTGGTGGTGCGCTGCACGGTGGCGGTCACCGCCGTCGCGCTGGCCGCCTCGGTGGCCGGCAACCTGATGCTGGCCGTGATCGCCACCCTGGTCACGTCGGGGGCCAGCGCCATCGCGAAGGCCTCCCTGGACGCGGCGCTGCAGGACGACCTGCCCGAGGAATCCCGCGCCTCGGGGTTCGGCCGCTCGGAGTCGACGCTGCAGTTGGCCTGGGTCCTCGGCGGCGCGCTGGGCGTGCTGGTGTACACCGAATTGTGGGTCGGGTTCACCGCGGTCACCGCCCTGCTCATCCTGGGCTTGGCGCAGACGCTGGTCAGCTTCCGCGGCAACTCGCTGATTCCCGGCCTGGGAGGTAACAGACCCATCATGGTCGAGCAGGAGGGCGCCCGCCGCGGCGTCGGCAGACCGGCGGTGGTCGCCGAGTGAAGCCCAAGACCCGGCGGGGCGTGGCCGTGCTGCTCGCCTGCCTGATGATCGTGCTCTGCGCCGGGGCCGGCGTCGGCACCTGGCTGCTGGTCGGCCGCGGCGGCCCGCAACACCCCGAGATCAGCGCGTACTCGCACGGCCACCTGACCCGGGTCGGGCCCTACCTGTACTGCAACGTGCTCAACCTCGAAGACTGCGAGACACCGCAGAGCCAGGGCGAATTGCCGGTCAGCGAGCGCTACCCGATTCAGCTCTCGGTGCCCGACGCCATCGCGCGCGCCCCCTGGCGGCTGCTGCAGGTGTACGAGGATCCCGGCAACACGACCAGCACCATCTACCGCCCGGGCACCCGGTTCGCGGTGACCATCCCGTCGGTCGACCCGCATCGCGGGCGGCTGGCCGGGATCGTGGTGCAGCTGCTGACGTTGGCGATGGACCCCGCGGGCGAGGTGCGCGACGTCCCGCACGCGGAATGGTCTGTGCGCCTGACCTTTTAGCCCTTCTGGCGTCCAACGTCGAGTTGTTGCGCCGACACGCCGCGGTTTCCCGCCACAACTCGACGTTCGGCGGGACGTGTCGGTGCCCACCGGCACCGTGTCCCCATGGGAATCCCTGACTGGCCTTTTCGAGGCACCGACGCACTAGCGGCCGGGGTCGTCACCCGGCACCGGTTGCGAACCGAATTCACGATGGTTCACCGCAACGTATACGTCCGTCGTGGGCAGCAGCTGACGCCGGTGACCCGGGCCGTCGCCGCCTGGCTGTGGTCCGGACGGACCGCGACGTTGGCGGGCCTGTCCGCGGCGGCGCTACACCGCACCGCGTGGATCGACGACTGGCTGCCCGCCGAGCTCAACCGCGCCGGCCGAGACAAGGCCCGCGGCATCATCTTGCACAGTGACACCCTTTGCGACGACGAGACGACGATGCGCGACGGGATGAGCCTCACCACGCCGGCACGCACGGCATTCGACCTGGGCCGGCGAAAGGGCTTGACTACCGCGGTGATTCGGCTCGACGCCCTCATGCATGCGAGCGACGTGAAGACAGCAGACGTCGAGCTGCTGGCCGACCGGCACCGCGGAGCCCGCGGACTGGTGCAGTTGCGACGTGTCCTGACTCTGGTCGACGGCGGCGCCGAATCACCGTACGAGACGAAGACCCGGTTGCTCCTCGCCGGCAGCGGATTGCCGCGCCCACAAACCCAGATCGAAGTACGCAACGAATGGGGCGCGGTGCTGGCGCGCATCGACATGGGATGGGAGGAATGGAAGGTCGGCGTGGAATTCGACGGCGCCCAGCATTGGACGGACCCCGCGCAGCGGACCCGCGACATCGACCGGTTGGCCGAACTCGAGGCGCGTGGTTGGACGATCGTCCGGGTGAGCGCCGACATGCTGCGATACCGCCCGTACGACATCCTGGCGCGCACCCGCAACGCCCTGGGCGCATCGGGGTGCCCGCTTCGATCGCCCAGCGTGGACTTGTTGGGCACAACCCAGCCGATTTCGCCCAACAAGTCGACGTTCGGCGGCAAGGGCCGGCGTTAGGCGCCGTGGCCGGCGGCGTGCCGTCGCCGAACGGCCTGCCGCCCAACGCTTCTCGCCCATGCGGTGTCAGCCAGCCGGCGAGGTCGGGCCCCTTCGGCACGATCCCGGTGGGGTTGATGTTGGAGTGGACGATGTAGTAGTGCTGCTTGATCTGGACGAAGTCGACGGTGTCGCCGAAGCCCGGCGTCTGGAACAGGTCCCGGGCATAGGCCCACAACACCGGCATCTCGCTCAGCTTGCTGCGGTTGCATTTGAAGTGGCCGTGGTAGACGGCGTCGAACCGGGCCAGGGTGGTGAACAGCCGCACGTCGGCCTCGGTGATGGTGTCGCCCACCAGGTATCGCCGATCGGCCAGCCGATCGCTCACCCAGTCCAGCGCGGTGAACAGCCGGTCGTAGGCCGCCTCGTAGGCCTGCTGCGAACCGGCGAAGCCGCACCGGTACACACCGTTGTTGATTTCGGTGTACACCCGCTTGTTCACCTCATCGATCTCGGCGCGCAGCCGCTCGGGGTACAGCTCGGGCGCACCGTCGCGGTGGTATGCGGTCCACTCCGTCGACAGATCCAGCGTCATCTGCGCGAAGTCGTTGGTCACCACCGCCCCGGTCCCGACGTCCACGATGGCGGGCACCGTGATGCCCTTGGGGTAGCCGGGGAACCGCTTGAAGTAGGCGTCCTGCAGCCGGGGAATCTTGAGGACCGGGTCGACGCCGCCGGGATCGAGATCGAACGTCCAGCTGCGCTCGTCGTGGGTGGGGCCGCAAAAGCCAATGGACAGAACACTTTCCAGGCCCAGCAGCCGGCGCACGATGATCGCCCGGTTGGCCCACGGGCAGGCGCGCGCCACGACCAGCCGATAGCGGCCGGGCTCGACCGGGTAGCCGTCGCGGCCGTCGGCGGTGATGCGGGTGGTGATGTAGTCGGTGTCGCGGGTGAACTCCCCCGACCCGGCGACGTAGCTGGCCATACCTCCAATACTGCCCGAACGCCCGATGTCCACCCGAGCGACGCGAATCAGATCGTCAGAAACCGCCGCGCCAGATTGACCTCGGTCGACGGGCCCTCTTCCCAATGGGCGATCCACGGCCCGGAGCCTTCCGACTGGTCGATGATGCCGTCCTCGAGCCAGGCGTAGCGGCCTCGCTGCAGGTTGCGGGTCAGCGCGACATCACCGGTGTCGGTGTTGTCCCACAACGCCTGGAACAGCGCTTCCACCCGCAGGGTCGCCTGCGCGCAGAACGCCTCGGCCAGCTCGTAGGCCTGCTGACCGAGCACCGGATCGGCGTTGCGTTGCGCCTCGGCGCGCACGCAGGCCGCCGACATCGCGAACAGCTCGGCGCCGATGTCGACCACCCGCCCGAGAAAGCCCTGCCGCTGCTCGAGCTTGGCTTGCCAGCGGGCCATGCCGTAGAAGGTGTTGCGCGCCAGCTTGCGGCTGGATCGTTCGATGAACCGCAGGTGGCGGGCCAACGCCCCGAACTCGTGGTAGGCCCGCGGACGCTGACCTTCACCGAAAACCAGCTGCGGCAACCACTTTGCGTAGAACCCGCTCGCCCCGACCGCGGCGGCGGCCTTCTCCCGCAGACCGGCGTCCGGCTTGGCCAGGTCACCCGCCGCGGCGAGGTGCGCGTCGACCGCCTCGCGGGCGATGAGCAGCCGCATGATCTCACTGGCGCCCTCGAAGATGCGGTTGATCCGCAGATCGCGCAGCACCTGCTCGACGGCTACCGCCCGTTCGCCGCGCGCGGCCAACGACTCGGCGGTCTCATAGCCCCGCCCGCCGCGGATCTGCATCACCTCGTCGGCGATGACACAGGCCATCTCGCTGGACCACAACTTGGCCAGGGCCGCCTCGATCCGGATGTCGTTGCGTCCTTCGTCGGCCATCTGGGCGGACAGCTCCAGCACCGCGTCCAGCGCGTAGACGGTCGCGGCGATGAACGACAGCTTGCGGGCCACCGCCTCGTGCTCGGCCAGCGGCTTGCCCCACTGCACCCGCTCGCCGGACCATTCGCGCGCGATCTTGAGCGCCCACTTCGCCGACCCGGTGGCGCTCGCGGGAATCGACAGCCGCCCGGCGTTGAGGGTGGTCAGCGCGATCTTCAGGCCGTCACCCTCGCGGCCGATCAGATTCTCGCTGGGCACCCGAACCCGGTGCAGCCGGGTCACGCCGTTCTCGATGCCGCGCAACCCCATGAACTTGTTGCGCCGCTCCACGGTGATGCCCGGGGAATCGGCCTCCACCACGAAGGCGCTGATCCCGCCGCGGTGTCCCTCGGACTTGGGAACCCGCGCCATCACCACCAGCAGCTCGGCGACCACACCGTTGGTGGTCCACAGTTTCACGCCGTTGAGTTCGTAGGCCTTGCCGTCGTCGACCGGGGTGGCCGTCGACGCCAGCCGCGCCGGGTCGGAGCCCACGTCCGGTTCGGTGAGCAGGAACGCCGAGATGGCCCCCGCGGCGCAGCGCGGCAGGAATTTACGCTTCTGCTCGGGCGTCCCGGCGAGCTTGAGCGGCTCGGGCACTCCGATCGACTGATGCGCCGAAAGCAACGCGCCGAGGCTGGGATGAACCGACGAAATCATCATCAGCGCCCGGTTGTAGGCGACCTGGGACATGTTCAGCCCGCCGAATTCGGACGGAATTTTCATGCCGAAACAACCCAGGTCGGCCAGGCCCCGCACATACTCGGCGGGAATTTCGGCGTCGCGTTCGATCACGCTGCCGTCGACCGTGTCCAGAAATTTCCGCAACTGGTCGAGGAACGCGCGGGTGCGGGCCTCGTCGGCGTCCGAGGGTTGGGGGAACGGGTGGATCAGCTCCAACGGAAAGCGACCCAAAAACAGTTCCTTCGCGAAGGACGGTTTGTCCCAACCGGTCTCGCGCGACTCCTCGGCGAGCGCTCTCGCCTGCTCCTCGGTGACCTGCGTTTGCTGTGCCATCGCAGCCTCCCTGCTCGCCGGCCGTCAATGGGGTGTGAGTACCCCGTGCGCGGCCCGCCACCACGGTCAACTGCAAACAGGCGCTGACAAACGATGTGTCAGGCGTCCAGCTCGCGGGCCACCGCCCTGACCACCTCGGAGACCCGGCGCGCGGTCTTGCGGTCGGGGTAGCGGCCCTTGCGCAGCTCGGGTTGGACGGTGCTTTCCAGCAGCGTGATCATGTCCTCGACCATGCCGTGCAGCTCGTCGGGGCTGTGCTTGTGTTCGGCAGGCCCCTCGCGCCGCGCCTTGGTCAGGCTCGGCGGCGGCTCAATCAGCTTGAGGCTCAACGCTTGCGGTCCGCGGCGGCCGGAGGCGATGCCGAATTCCACGCGCTGGCCCGCTTTGAGCCCCTCGACGCCAGCGGGCAACGCCGACGAGCGGACGTACACGTCTTCGCCGTCCTCCTGGGACAGGAAGCCGAAGCCCTTGTCAGCGTCGTACCACTTAACCTTGCCGGTCGGCACTGGTCTCACCTGCTTGTCTGACGAATCAATGAAATAGGCAACACAATAAGCGTCCCGCCTGCGCAGGACGCCGTATTAAGAGTCTGATCCTACTCGGGTGCGCGCCTCGCGAGCACCCCCGTTATTCGTCACTCGGTACGCTTGGTAATACCGCGGAGGAGATATGCGCCTGATTCTCAATGTCATCTGGCTGGTGTTCGGCGGGCTGTGGATGGCCGTCGGATACCTGGCGGCGGCGCTCGTCTGCTTCCTGCTCATCATCACCATCCCGTTCGGCTTCGCGTCGCTGCGCATCGCGTCCTACGCGCTGTGGCCGTTCGGCCGCACCATCGTCGACAAGCCGACCGCCGGCTCCGGCGCCCTGATCGGAAACGTCATCTGGGTGGTGCTGTTCGGCGTGTGGCTGGCGATTGGCCATATCCTCAGCGCGGCCGCGATGGCGCTGACGATCGTCGGCATCCCGCTCGCACTGGCCAACCTGAAACTGATTCCGGTGTCGCTGATGCCGCTGGGCAAGCAGATCGTCCCGGTCGGCTCACCGGTTCCGCACGCTCCGCCGGTGGCCGCATGACGCTGACCGCGCTGGGTCTGCCGACCATGCCGAGCCGCTTCGACGGCCCGGCCGCCGACGGCGCGCTTGCCGCGCCGGCGCCGTCGAGCGGCCCGCTGCGCGACACCTATGGGCGCGTCGCCACCGATCTGCGGATCTCGCTGACCGATCGCTGCAACCTGCGGTGCAGTTACTGCATGCCCGCCGAGGGCCTCGACTGGCTGCCCGGCGAACAGCTGCTGACCTCCGACGAGCTGACCAGGCTGATGCGCATCGCGGTCACCCGGTTGGGGGTCACCAGCGTGCGGTTCACCGGCGGCGAGCCGCTGTTGGCCCGCCATCTCGAAGAGGCGGTGGCCGCGGCGGCCGCACTGCGGCCCCGCCCGGAGATCTCGCTGACCACCAATGGCGTGGGACTGGCCCGCCGGGCCGCCGGGCTGGCCCGCGCCGGACTGGACCGCGTCAACATCTCGCTGGACAGCGTGGACCGGGAACATTTTGCGGCCATCACCCGCCGCGACCGGCTCGCCGACGTGCTGGCCGGCTTGGCCGCCGCCAAAGAAGCGGGTCTGACGCCGGTGAAGGTGAACGCGGTGCTCGACCCCGCCACCGGACGCGAGGACGTCGTGCAGTTGTTGCGGTACTGCCTCGAATACGGCTACCAGCTGCGCGTCATCGAACAGATGCCGCTGGACGCGGGGCACCAATGGCGGCGGGACGCCGCGCTGAGTGCCGACGCGGTGCTGGCGGTGCTGCGCAAGCATTTTCGGCTGCGTCCCGACCCCGCACCGCGCGGATCGGCTCCGGCCCAGCTGTGGCTGGTCGACACCGGCCCGGGAACGCCCGGCGGGAAATTCGGTGTCATCGCGTCGGTCTCGCACGCGTTCTGCTCGACCTGCGACCGCACCCGGTTGACGGCCGACGGGCAGATCCGCAGCTGCCTGTTCTCGACGCGGGAGACGGACCTGCGCGGGCTGCTGCGCGGCGGCGCAGCCGACGACGCCGTCGAGGCGGCGTGGCGCGCCGCGATGTGGGCCAAGCCCGCCGGTCACGGCATCAACGACCCGAACTTCATCCAGCCCGACCGCCCGATGAGCGCGATCGGTGGCTAGCCCGATGGGACGCGCCCCGGTCCAGGCCAACGGCATCTCGGTGACGGTGCGCTACTTCGCGGCCGCCCGGGCGGCGGCGGGCGCCGAGTCGGAGACGGTGGTGGTGCGGCCCGGCACCACGGTGGGCGAGCTGGTCGAGCGGCTCGCGGTGCGCGGATCCCGCCTGGCCGAGGTGTTGAGCCGCTGCTCCTACCTGTGTGACGGGATCGCGGTCCGCGACGAGACCCAGTCGTTGCGGTCCGGTGACACGATCGACGTTTTGCCGCCGTTCTCCGGCGGCTGAAACTGTGAAATATCTCACGTCACGGAATGATAACGGCGCGATCACGCGCCGGTCTCGCCCGTTCTGAGCTGCGCAAACGCTTTGTGTTCCTGCGGTTTTCGCAGATGGCTGCGAGGGAAACGCCGGGTTTCGCCAGACGTGACGAGACCAACAGAAACCGTTAACGTCTCCGAAGGCTCGCCAGCCATCCCGATTGGCGGACCTCCCCTCCCTATCGCGCCGAGGTCCATCCAATAGGCGGGGGCAACCGAACCACATGGATGGAGACGGGGGACCCACCGGTCCACCGTGATCGGACTGGAGCCGCCCGCGGCTCCTAGGGGTGAAGCCGACGTCGTCGCTTCGACGACCACGCCGGCCGGGTGGCCTCTCCAACCCGAACCCGACAGCTGACCTCGCAGGCGCGTGACGAGAGAGGAATACATCGGCGCGTATGAGTGGACGTCACCGTAAGCCCACCACTTCCAGTGTCAGCGTCGCCAAGATCGCCGTTACCGGCGCAGTGCTTGGTGGCGGCGCCATCGCCATGGCCGGCCAGGCGGCCGCGGCCACCGACGGCGAATGGGATCAGGTAGCCCGCTGCGAGTCCGGCGGCAACTGGGGCATCAACACCGGCAACGGCTACCACGGCGGTGTGCAGTTCAGCGCGAGCACCTGGGCCGCGCACGGCGGCGGCGAGTACGCGCCGTCGGCCGAGCTGGCCACCCGGGAGCAACAGATCGCGGTCGCCGAGCGGGTGCTGGCCACCCAGGGCCGCGGCGCGTGGCCGGTGTGCGGGGGGCCGCTGTCCGGCCCGACCCCGCGCGACGTACCCGCCCCGGCCGGTCTGGACGCACCCGGTGTCAACGGCGTCCCGCAGGCCCCGCCCGCGGACGCGCCCCCGCCGGCCCCGGTGCAGCTGGCCTCCTTCGACCGGCCGGCACCTCCGGACGCGCCGGCGCCCGACGCACCGCCGCCGGCTCCCGCCGACCTACCGCCCGCGCCCGCCGACCTGCCGCCCGCGCCCCCGGCCGACGCCACACCACCCGCACCGCCGGCGGACGCACCGGCCCCGGACGGCGACTTCCACGGTTTCGTGCCGGCCGGCATGCCCGACCACGTCTCGGAAGCCGGTTACACCCAGCGTCTGTGGGAAGCGATTCGCGCCCAAGACGTTCAGGGCAACGACGCGCTCGACGCCCTGGTGCAGCCCGCACCCAGCGCCTGACGCGCTAACCCCACCGGGATTCCCCACACGCCCCGAAAACCCTCCTGTCGGGGCGTGTTGGGCACGGCGCATCCAGGTCTCAGGCCGAGCCCACCCATTCGTCGGTGCCGTCGGCGAAGAACTGGTGCTTCCACACCGGCAATCGCGCCTTGACGGTGTCCACCAGCTGTGCGCAGGTGTCGAATGCGGCCTGCCGGTGGTCGGCGGCCACGGCGGCCACCAGCGCCGCCTCGCCGATGCTGAGCACACCGATCCGATGGCTGGCGGCGACGGCCCGCACCCCGCTGGACCGCTGCGCCACCTCGGCCACCACCTCGGCCATGACCTCGCCGGCGCTCGGATGCGCGGAGTACTCCAGCCGAACCACCCGCCGCCCGCCGTCGTGGTCGCGGATCATCCCGACGAACCCGACGACCGCCCCGGCCGACTGATGGCCGACCAGTTCCTCGTGCTCGGCCAGCACGATCGGGTGCTCGGTCACGGCGGCGCGCACAACGAGCGTCATCGCGGGTGATCTTTACCGGCGAGCTGGTCGAGGGCGTGGTCGAGCACACCGGCGAGCACGCCCAGGCCGTCGCGCACCCCGCCCGGCGAACCCGGCAGGTTGACGATCAGGGTCTGCCCGGCCACCCCGCACACACCGCGGGACAACACCGACGTCGGCACCTTCGGCAGACCCGATTGGCGGATCGCTTCGGCCAGGCCGGGAATCAGGTAATCGACGACGGCCACGGTCTGATCCGGGGTGCTGTCGGTGGGCGCGATGCCGGTGCCGCCGGAGGTGAGGATGACGTCGACGTCGTCGTCGATGGCCTTGCGCAGCGCCTCACCGACCGGCGGCCCATCGGCGACCACCTCCGGCTGCGCCGACGAAAAGCCTTGCTGGGCAAGCCATTCGGTGATGATCGGCCCGCAGCGGTCCTCGTACTCTCCGGACGACGCACGCGTGGAGGCGATGATGACGCGGGCCGATCGGGTGGTCATGACCGTGTCCACATTCCGGTTTTGCCGCCTTCCTTGCGGAGCACTCGAACGTCGTCGATGCGCGCGGCCGGGTCGACCGCTTTGATCATGTCGTAGAGCGTCAGGCCCGCCACGCTGACCGCGGTCAGCGCCTCCATCTCCACGCCGGTGCGGTCGGTGCTGGTCACCGTCGCGGTGATCTCGATGTCCGACTCGCCCACGGCGAAGTCGACGTCGACCCCGGTGAGCGCCAGCTGATGGCACAGCGGGATCAGGTCGCTGGTGCGCTTGGCGGCCTGGATGCCCGCCACCCGGGCGGTGGCCAGCGCGTCACCCTTGGGCAGCCCGCCGGTCGAGATCAGCACCACCACGTCCGCCGAGGTGCGCAGCACCCCGGCGGCGACGGCGGTGCGCTTGCTGGGCGCCTTCCCGCTGACGTCGACCATGTGCGCGGCCCCCCGCTCGTCCAGGTGTGACAGGGCACCCGAGCGGGGTTCTCCCGACGCCCGGGTCGCCGAGGCTGTCGAGGCCTCAGGGGCCCTGGCCATCCGGCGACCTACCGATTGACGACGGTGACCGGGTGCAGGTAGGGCAGCTCGGTGGCGGGCAGCGGGAACACCAGCTCGCCGAACGGCGACAGCGCGCCGGTCCGGTCGGTCACGAGTTCACTGACCGCGTGGTCGTCGGGGTCGGTGGTCGGCCAGCCGTTGTCGACATACCTGTTCTTGCGTGCTTTGCCCTCAGCAATGTCAGCCACGGGTTCCATTCTGACAGGTGGCCTGGCAACGTCGCCGCAAGACCGCAGGTTCGGGGTTCCCAACGGGTCTCGGCCTGGCGCTCGCGGAGGTCTGCTGGCCACCCGTCACCTGCTTTACGCTGGTCAGCAATGACCGACAACACCCCGGATATCCCGCTGGGGTCGTGGCTGGCCGAGTTGTCCGACGAGCGGCTGATCCGACTGCTGGAATTGCGGCCGGACCTGGCCCAGCCGCCGCCCGGCAGCATCGCCGCACTGGCCGCGCGAGCCCAGGCCCGCCAGTCGATCAAGGCCGCCACCGACGACCTCGATTTCCTGCGGCTGGCGGTGCTCGACGCGCTGCTGGTGTTGCAGGCCGACGTCCAGCCGGTGCCGACCGCCAAGCTGCTGGCGCTGATCGGCGAGCGCGCCGCCGAAACCGAGATCCTCGACGCGCTCGACGACCTGCGGCAGCGCGTCCTGGTGTGGGGCGACGGCGCGCTGCAGGTCGCCGCGGACGCGGGCAGCGGCATGCCGTGGCATCCGGGCCAGGTCATCCTCAAGGACTCCTCGCGCAGCGCCGAGCAGATCGCCGCGCTGATCGATGACCTCGACCCAGCGCAGCTCGATGTGCTGGAGAAACTTCTCGAGGGCTCCCCGATGGGCCGCACCCGCGACGCCGCGCCGGGCGCACCCGCCGACCGGCCGGTGCCCCAGCTGCTGGCCATGGGGTTGCTGCGGCGCCTCGATGCCGAGACGGTGATCCTGCCCCGCCACGTGGGGCAGGTACTGCGCGGCGAGCAGCCCGGCCCCCTGCAACTGAGTGCGCCCGACCCGGTGGTGTCGACCACGACGGCCGAGGACGCCGACGCGGCGGCCGCCGGCGCGGTCATCGACCTGCTGCGCGAGCTCGACGTGCTGCTGGAAACACTGTCCGCGGCACCGGTTTCCGAGCTGCGCAGCGGCGGGCTCGGGGTTCGCGAGGTCAAGCGGCTCAGCAAGACGACCGGCATCGACGAGCAACGGCTGGGCCTGATCCTGGAAGTGGCGGCCGCGGCAGGGCTGATCGCCAGCGGCATGCCCGACCCCGAGCCTGCCACCGGCGAGGCGCCGTACTGGGCGCCGACGACGGCCGCCGACCGCTTCGCCGCGCTGTCGACCGCCGAGCGCTGGCAGCTGCTGGCTGGCAGCTGGCTCGACCTGCCCGGCCGGCCGGCCCTGATCGGCGGTCGCGGGCCGGACGGCAAACCCTACGGGGCGCTCACCGACGCCCTGTACTCCACGGCCGCCCCGCTGGACCGGCGGCTGCTGCTCGGCATGCTGTCCGATCTGCCGCCCGGCGCCGGCGTGGACGCGACCTCGGCGTCGGCGGCGCTGATCTGGCGACGGCCCCGCTGGGCCAAGCGGTTGCAGCCCGAACCCGTCGCGGACCTGCTCCGCGAAGCCCACGCCCTGGGCCTGGTCGGGCGCGGGGCGATCAGCACCCCCGCCCGGGCGCTGCTGGAGGAGGACGCCGACCCCCAGGCCGCGATCGACGCGATGGCCCGGGCGCTGCCCAAGCCGGTCGACCACTTCCTGGTGCAGGCGGATCTGACCGTCGTCGTGCCCGGGCCGCTGCAGCGGGATCTGGCCGAGGAACTCGCCACCGTGGCCACCGTCGAATCGGCCGGCGCGGCGATGGTCTACCGGGTCAGCGAGCAGTCGATCCGGCATGCCCTCGACATCGGCAAGACCCGCGACTGGATGCACGCCTTCTTCGCCGACCATTCGAAAACACCGGTGCCCCAAGGGCTTACCTACCTCATCGACGACGTCGCGCGCCGGCACGGGCAGCTGCGGATCGGCATGGCGGCCTCGTTCGTGCGCTGCGAGGACCCGGCGCTGCTGGCCCAGGCGGTGGCGGCCCCCGCGACCGAGGACGTGGCGCTGCGCACCCTGGCCCCCACCGTCGCGGTGTCGCCGGCGCCCATCGGCGAGGTGCTCGCCGCGTTGCGGACCGCCGGCTTCGCCCCGGCGGCCGAGGACTCCACCGGCGCCATCGTCGACGTGCGTCCGCGCGGCGCCCGGGTGGCCACGCCGCAGCAGCGCCGGGCCTACCGGCCCGTGCGCCGGCCCAACACCGAGAGCCTGCACGCGGTGGTCGCGGTGCTGCGCCGGGTCACCGCCGCACCGTTCGGCAACGTCCGCGTCGACCCGGCGTTGACCATGACCCTGCTGCAGCGCGCCGCCAAGGAACAAGACACCCTGGTGATCGGTTATCTAGACGCAGCGGGCGTGGCCACCCAGCGGGTGGTGTCGCCGATCAGCGTCCGGGGCGGCCAGCTGGTGGCCTTCGATTCCGCGTCCGGACGGCTGCGCGACTTCGCCATCCACCGCATCACGTCGGTGGTGTCGGCCACCGGCCGATAATGACAAGCAGAGCCAACGATGAGGAGGAGCGGCGCCGAACATGTCTGACGGACCGTTGATCGTGCAGTCGGACAAGACGGTGCTGCTCGAGGTGGACCACGAACTCGCCGGTGCGGCGCGGGCCGCCATCGCGCCGTTCGCCGAGCTGGAACGCGCACCCGAGCACGTGCACACCTACCGGATCACCCCGCTGGCGCTGTGGAACGCGCGGGCCGCCGGCCACGACGCCGAACAGGTGGTCGACGCGCTGGTCAGCTTCTCCCGCTACGCGGTGCCCCAGCCGCTGCTGGTCGACATCGTCGACACCATGGCCCGCTACGGCCGGCTGCAGCTGGTGAAGAACCCCGCGCACGGCCTGACCCTGGTGAGCCTGGACCGCGCGGTGCTCGAGGAGGTGCTGCGCAACAAGAAGATCGCCCCGATGCTCGGCGCCCGCATCGACGACGACACCGTCGTCGTGCACCCCAGCGAACGCGGCCGCGTCAAGCAGATGCTGCTCAAAATCGGTTGGCCCGCAGAGGATCTCGCGGGCTACGTCGACGGCGAGGCGCATCCGATCAGCCTGACCGAGGACGGCTGGCAGCTGCGCGACTACCAGCAGATGGCCGCCGACTCGTTCTGGTCCGGCGGCTCCGGGGTGGTGGTGCTGCCCTGCGGCGCCGGCAAGACGCTGGTGGGGGCGGCGGCGATGGCCAAAGCCGGCGCGACGACGCTGATCCTGGTGACCAACATCGTCGCGGCGCGGCAATGGAAGCGCGAGCTGGTGACCCGCACCTCGCTGACCGAGGACGAGATCGGCGAATACTCGGGCGAGCGCAAGGAGATTCGCCCGGTCACCATCTCGACCTACCAGATGATCACCCGCCGCACCAAGGGCGAGTACCGGCATCTGGAGCTGTTCGACAGCCGCGACTGGGGCCTGATCATCTACGACGAGGTGCACCTGCTGCCGGCGCCGGTGTTCCGGATGACCGCCGATCTGCAATCCAAGCGGCGCCTGGGGCTGACCGCCACCCTGGTCCGCGAGGACGGCCGGGAGGGCGACGTGTTCTCCCTGATCGGGCCGAAGCGTTACGACGCGCCGTGGAAGGACATCGAGGCGCAGGGCTGGATCGCGCCGGCCGAATGCGTCGAGGTGCGGGTCACCATGACCGACAACGAGCGGATGATGTACGCCACCGCCGAACCCGAGGAGCGCTACCGGCTGTGCTCGACGGTGCACACGAAAATCGCTGTGGTGAAATCGATCCTGGACAAGCATCCGGGGGAACAGACCCTGGTGATCGGCGCGTACCTCGATCAGCTCGACGAGCTCGGTGAGCAGCTGGGTGCCCCGGTGATCCAGGGATCCACCCGGACCAAGGAACGCGAAGAGCTCTTCGACGCCTTCCGCCGCGGCGAGGTGAACACCCTGGTGGTGTCCAAGGTCGCCAACTTCTCCATCGACCTGCCGGAAGCCGCTGTGGCGGTGCAGGTTTCCGGCACCTTCGGGTCACGCCAGGAGGAGGCGCAGCGGCTGGGCCGGCTGTTGCGGCCCAAGTCCGACGGCGGCGGCGCCGTCTTCTATTCGGTGGTGGCGCGCGACAGCCTGGACGCCGAATACGCCGCACACCGGCAGCGCTTCCTGGCCGAGCAGGGCTACGGCTACATCATCCGCGACGCCGACGACCTGCTGGGCCCGGCGATCTAATCCCTTACCGCCGGACGTGCACTGAGCGCGAGATTCTCGCGGATTTTTCGCGGTGGCTGCACGCTCGTGGACGGCCGGGCAGGCGGTTCAGAGCGACAGGATGGTCGCCGAGGCGGTGCCGGGTGCGCCGTACACCTGGGCCAGGCCGACGCGCGGGTTGCCGGGCACCTGACGCTCCCCCGCTTCGCCGCGCAACTGGCGCACCAGTTCGTGCACCTGCCGCAACCCCGACGCGCCGATCGGCTCGCCGTTGGCGATCAGCCCGCCATCGGTGTTGACCGGCATCGAGCCGTGGATCTCGGTGGCGCCGTCGGCCAGCAGCTTCTCCTGCTCGCCGTCCGCGCACAAACCGGTCTCGGCCATGTGGATCACCTCGGCGCCGGCGTCGGTGTCCTGCAACTGCGCGACGTCGACGTCCTCGGGTCCGATCCCGGCCGCCTCATAGGCCGCCCTGGCGGCGTACACCGTCGGCGAGGCGTCCTCGTCCAGCGGCGCCGACGTGGCGTGCACCTCGTAGGCGCCGTAGCGCCGGGTCCGAATCTCGCAGGCGCGCACGTACACCGGCTTGTCGGTGAACTTGTGCGCCAGGTCCGCGCGGCACATGATCACCGCGGCGGCCCCCTCGTCGGGCGCGCAGAACATGTACTGCGTCAACGGGTAGTTGAGCACGGCCGAGTTGAGGATCTCGTCGACGGGAATCTCCTTGCGGCGGAACGCATTCGGGTTCAACGCGCCGTTGCGGAAATTCTTGTTGGCCACCCGCGCCAACGTCTCCTGCGAGATGTTGTGGTCGTGGATGTACTTGTTGACCTTCATCCCGAAGAACTTGGTGGTGACGAACTGCCCGTTGTTGGCGTACCACTGCGGCAGCGCCAGCTTGGCGGGGTCGTCGGTGAAGGCGCCGCGCGGATGCTTGTCCAGGCCGATCGCGATGCCCAGGTCGTACTTGCCCAGCCGGATGGTGTCGGCGGTCTGCTGGATGGCGCTGGCCGCGGTGGCGCACGCGTTGAAGACGTTGGTGAACGTGATGCCGGTCAGTCCGACCAGCCGGGTCACCGCGTCGGGGTTGGACACTTCGTAGCTGCCGCCGAACCCGAACTGGATGTCCTTCCAGGCCACGCCGGCATCCGCGAGGGCCAGCTGGACGGCCTCGGCCCCCATCTGCATCGCGGTCTTGTCGAACCTGCCGAACGGGTGCAGGCCCACGCCGATGATGGCGACGTCGTTGGTCATCTCAGGACTCCTTATACGGGCTGGAACGCGAACGTCAGGACCTCGTTGCCGTCGTCGTCGGTGGTCAGCGGCACCATGGTGAGCTCGACCTCCTGGCCGAACTTCAGCTTGGCCGGGTCGTTCTCGGTCAGCCGACCCTCGACGCGAATGACGTCACCGAGCTGGACCAGGCCGACGCCGAACGGCACGAAGTCCTTGCCGGTCGGGCCCGCATAGGGGGCGCCCGGCGGGAAGCCCTGGGTGGTCCAGGCCACCAGCGTCCCGCGGCGCGGCAACAACACCTCGGACATCTCGCCGGAGCTGCACCGCGGGCACCACTGCTGCACCGGGAAGGTGGTGGCCGCGCAGCTGCCACACCGGCTGCCGATCAGCTGCGGGCTCTCGTCGGGCCAGGTAGAGATCTCGGGGGCGAGCGCCTTCTGCATCGAGGGGTCCTCCAGGATCGTGCACGAATCCGCCAACAAAGCTTGCTCACCGAACCGTATAACAGCTTTCCGAAAAGTGGAAACCTCATTCTCCTGAGGGTTGCCGTCGGCCGTCCGACGGGCCGTCGCGGCGCAGCGATATGTTGGCGCCATGACGGTCACCGTGATACTCGAGCTCAGGTTCAAGCCCGACGAGGTCGCCGCGGGGCGCGAGCTGATGGGCCGGGCGCTGCAGGACACCCGGGCGTTCGACGGCAACGTCCGCACCGACGTGCTGGTCGACGAGGACGACGAGGCGCACTGGCTCGTCTACGAGATCTGGGAGACCGTCGAACACGACGAGGCCTACCGCGCGTTTCGCGCCGGCGAGGGCAAGCTGACGCAGCTTCCGCCGCTGCTGGCCGCGCCCCCGGTCAAGACCCGCTACGTCACCTCGGATATCTGACCCCAGCCGCGTCGCGGCCGGACGGTCAGCTCAGCGCGGGAATGATCTCCCGCTCGAACAGCTCGATGCCGGAACGGTCGTAGGCGGCCTCGGGGAAGTAGCAGATGACGTAGTCGCAGCCCAGGTCGCGGAGCCTGGCCAGCCGCTCGATGACCTGTTCGGTGGTGCCCGTCGCCGAGTCCACGCCGCTGGTGCCGGCGATCATCGCATCGGCGGCGGACTCGCCCACGTAGCCGGCCATGCGGTCGCGGATCCGTCGCAGCCGGTCGTCGACATCGGCGCGCGAGGCGCCGACGACGGCGTTGACGTTGACCGAACGCACGATGGCGTCGAAGTCGGTGCCCACGTCGCGGCAATGCGCTGCCAGCACCTCGGACTTGTGGGCGAACGCCGCCGACTCGGGCGTGAAGTTGGTGTACTGCGCGTATTCCGCGGCGATGCGCAGCGTCACCTTCTCCCCGCCGCCGGCGATCCACAGCGGAATCCCGTTGTCCTGCAGGGGTTTAGGAGCGACGATCGCGCCGTCGACCTGGTAGTGCCTGCCGTTGAAGCTGACCTTGCCGTCGCGCCAGGCGTCGCGCATGATCTGCACGCCTTCGTCCAGCCGGCCCAATCGCACTCCCGCCGAGGGGAATCCGTAACCGTAGGCGCGCCATTCGTGTTCGTACCAGCCGGCGCCGATGCCCATCTGGATCCGGCCGCCGGAGATGATGTCGGCCGTCGCGGCGACCTTGGCGAGGTAGACCGGGTTGCGATAGCTCATCGCCGTGCACATCTGGCCGAGTTTGATCCGCGAGGTCACCGCCGCGTAGGCGGCCATCAGCGACCACGCTTCGTGGGTGGCTTCTCCGGTGGGCACCGGGACGGTGTGGAAGTGGTCGTAGACCCACAGCGAATCCCAGCCGACGTCCCGGTCCGCGCGCTGCGCCAGGTCGCGCATCACCGCCCAGTGCTCGTCGGGTTCGATGCCGACCAGATCCATTCGCCAGCCCTGCGGAATGAAAAGACCAAAGCGCATACCCCGGGACTCTAGCCGCACCGGCCGCACCGCAACGGTTTTCACTGCCGGGGCCGCTCTCCCAGCGCGTCGAGCGCGGCGGCGACCGACTTGTCGCGCAGCTCGGCCTGCGGCGCGTCGGGGAACTGCACGCAGCAGTCCTGTAACCCGCCGAACGCGACGACGGCGCGCGTGGATTGGGCGAGCGTGGGTTTCTTGCCGAACACCAGCCTGGCCAGCCGTTCCCGCCACGCCAGCACGGTGTCGATCAGGTCGAGGTCGATCAGCGTGGACAACTCGGTCAACAGCAGCACCAGGTCGCGGCGGTGCCGGTAGTGGAAGTCGAAATAGCCCTCCAGCAACTCGCGCGCCTCGGTGTGCTCGCGGCTCTCATGCTCGACGACGAACCGCTCACCCTCCTCGATCAGCGGCACCAGGATGCTGCGCACCAGGTCCTCGCGTGACGGAAAGTGGTAGTACAGCGCGGGTTTGGTGATGCCCAGCCGGTCGGCGATGTCCTGCAGGCTGGTGCGCTGCACCCCGCGTTGGGAAAACAGTTCTCGAGCGACCTGTTGGATGCGCTCTCGGGTGTCCGACCGGGGCCTGCCCACCCCACCAGCTTAACTGACTTACCGATAAGTAAACCGGATGCTAGGCTTACCGAACGTTAAGTAAATCCGGGAGGTGGCCATGCGGATACTCATCTCGGGCGCCAGCATCGCCGGCCCGGTGCTGGCCTACTGGCTGACCCGTTACGGCTTCGAGGTCACCGTCGTCGAGCGCGCGCCCACGCTGCGCAAGACCGGCGGCCATGCCGTCGACCTGTTCCGCCCCGCCATGGAGATTTCGGCGAAGATGGGCGTCCTGCCCCGCATCGAGGACCTGGCCACCGGAACGACCCGGCTGACGCTGTATCGCGAGGGCCGGCCCCAGCCCAGCCGGATCGACCTGACCAAGATCTACGCGGCCAGTTCGGACCGGCACGTGGAGATCATGCGCGACGACCTCAGCGAGGTCTATTACGACGCCGCCCGCGACGACGTCGAGTATCTGTTCGGCGACTCGATCACCGCCATCGAGCCCGACGGGACCGTGACGTTCGAGCATTGCGCGCCAAGCACATTCGACGTCGTCGTGGGCGCCGACGGGCTGCACTCCAATGTCCGCCGCCTGACCTTCGGCGACGAGGCCGGCCTGACGCGCTTCCTGGGCGGCTACCTGTCGGTGGTGTCGGCGCCCAAGACGCTGGTCGGGCCCGGCGAGATGGTCGGCCACGTCGGTGTCGGCCGCTTCGCCGGGATCTACACCGCCGACCATCTGGACGACGCCCGGGCGGTGTTCTTGTTCCGCAGCGCAGCGGAATTGGCCTACGACCACCGCGATACGGCGCGGCAGAAGGAGTTGCTGCGCGAGGCGTTCGCGGGGATGCACGACGAGGTGGACGGGTGGCTGGCCGAAACCGAACGCACCCCGACCTTCTACTTCGACTCGATCACCCAACTGCGCACCGACCGGTGGTCGCGCCGGCGGGTCACCCTGGTGGGCGACGCCGGATACTGCCCGGGCCCGGCGGTGGGCGGCAGCACCAGCCTGGCCGTGCTGGGCGCCTACGTGCTGGCGGGCGAGCTCGCCCGGGCCGACGGCGACCACCTGCGCGCCTTCGCCGCCTACGAACTGCAGATGCGCGAATCGGTGCGGCGCAGCCGATCCTTTGCCCGCGCCGCCGCCCGCGGCGTCATTCCCGGTTCCCGCGCCGGGGTGTGGGCGTTAACCCGTGGCGCCCAACTGGTCTCGGCGATGCCGACGTCGTTGGCCCGGGCGCTGGCCAAGCTCAACACCAAGGGCGTCCGGATGCACGATTCGATGCCGGTGCCCGACTACGCCGGCAGCGACGTCTGACAACATGGTGTGCGACGAAAGGTGACCGCTCGTGGAACTGACCGGTGTTGGAATCTGGAGCAGCCAGCTGCGCTACGGCGATCCCGCCGAATCCGCCGACACCGCAGCGGAACTCGACGAACTGGGCTTCCCGGCGCTATGGATACCCGATGTCGGCGGGCCGGTGTTCGATGCGGTGGGCCATCTGCTGGGGGCCACCAAGCGGACAGTGATCGCCACCGGGATCCTGAACCTGTGGATGCACTCGCCGGCCGAGGTCGCCGAGTCCTACGCCGCGCTGACCGCCGAGCACGGAGACCGCTTCCTGCTGGGAATCGGCGTCAGCCACGCACCGCTGATCGATGCCGGCCAGCCGGGGCGCTACCGCAAACCGCTGGCCGCCACGGCGAGGTTCCTGGACGGATTGGACGGCGCGCCGCGACCCGTTCCCATCGAGCGGCGGGTGCTGGCCGCCCTCGGCCCCAAGATGCTGAAGCTGTCCGCCAGCCGGGCCGGTGGGGCCCACCCCTACCTGGTCACCCCCGACCACACCGCTTCCGCCCGTGCGACTTTGGGGCACGGCCCGCTGCTGCTGCCGGAACAGACGGTGATCCTGACCGACAGCGCCGAGGAGGCGCGCCGGATCGGAACCGATTGGCTGCGCGCCTATTTGGCGCTGCCCAACTACGCCAACAACCTGCTGCGCAGCGGCTTCTCCGAAGACGATCTGTCCCAGGTGAGCGATCGGCTCTTCAACGCGATCATCGCCTGGGGCGATGAAGAGGCCGTCATGCGCCGGGTGGCCGAGCATCGTTCGGCCGGTGCCGACCATGTCTGCGTCCAGGTGCTGCTGGCCGACCCGACGGCATTCCCGCGAGAGGAATGGCGGCGCATCGCCGCCGCCTCCCGATAACTTCCGGACAGCCGATGACCGGCCGTGCCGATCGGGCCTAGGGTGGTCTATGGCTTCCAAACAGACGCTGTTCCGGATCTTTTACCGCATCGGCTTCACCCCGTGGGACGGTCATCCGCTGGCGCAGAGCCTGCGCGATCTGGTCGAGGGCACCGGCGACGCCGCGGCCCTTCCCGCCGGGAAGGCCCTGGAAATCGGGTGCGGCACCGGTGACTGCGCGATCTATCTGGCCCAGCACGGCTGGAACGTCACCGCCGTCGACTTCGTCGCCAAGCCCCTCGAGCGGGCGCGGGCCAAGGCCGGCGCGGCCGGCGCCGCGGTCGACTTCGTGCAGGCCGACGTGACGCGGCTGGGCCAGGCCGGCATCGGCACGGGCTTCGAATTGATCGTGGACAACGGCTGCCTGCACAACATGAGCGACGCCGACCGCGACGCCTATGTCCGGGAGGTCACCGGGGTGGCCGCGCCGCAGGCCCGGCTGCTGATCGTCGCGTTCGTGCCGGGCGGGCGGTTCGGGGTGCGCGGCGTCGAGGACGCCGAAATGCAACGCCGGTTCACGGCCGACTGGACGCTGCTGGCGGCCGGGCCCGAACGCGAGCTGGACGGCGCCGAGAAGACCCCGGCGCGCTACTACCTGTTCCAGCGCCGGTAGCCGGCGAGCAGACGCGAAAGTCCCCCAAAACCCGGTGTTTTGGGGGACTTTTGCGTCTTTTCGCGCTAGGTGGTGCGCTAGCTGGTGAGCGACGCCGGCGGCAGGAAGCGGTCGCCGTAGCGGGCGGCCAGCTCCTTGGCCCGGGCCACGAAGGCCTCCTTGCCGGTCCCGCCGGCACCGGAGTAGCCGACGATGAACTGCGCGCTACCACCGGTGTACGGCGGGAAGCCGATGCCCATGATCGAGCCGATGTTGGCGTCGGCGGTGGAGGTGAGCACCCCCTCGTCCAGGCACTTCTGCGTCTCCAGCGCCTCGGCGAACAGCATCCGATCGATCATGTCCTGCAACGGAATACTGGTGCTGCCGGAGTTGAACGTCTCCTGCAGGCCGGGCCACAAGCGGGTGCGCTTGCCGTCCACGTACTCGTAGAAGCCGGCGCCCTTCAACCGCGACGGCCGGCCGATCTCGATCATCTTCTCGACGACCGCCTCGGCAGGGTGCGGCTCGTAGGTGCCGCCGGCGTCCTCGATGCCCTTGCGGGTGGCGACGGCGATCTTGTGCATCAGCTCCAGGTTGAGCTCGTCGGACAGCTGCAGCGGCGGCGACGGGTAGCCGGCTTGCGAGCCGGCGTGCTCGATGCTGGCCGGCGCCACGCCCTCACCGAGCATGGCCAGCGCCTCGTTGACGAAGGTGCCGATGACGCGGCTGGTGAAGAAGCCGCGGCTGTCGTTGACCACGATCGGGGTCTTGCCGATGGCCAGCGTGTAGTCGAACACGCGGGCCAGCGCCTCGTCGGAAGTCTTCTCGCCCTTGATGATTTCGACCAGCGGCATCTTGTCGACCGGGGAGAAGAAGTGGATCCCGATGAAGTCCTCCTGCCGCTTGACACCGGTGGCCAGACCGGTGATCGGCAGCGTCGAGGTGTTGGAGCCGAGCAGCGCGTTGGGCTCGACGATGTCCTCGATCTCCTGGAAGACCTTGTGCTTGAGTTCCTGGTTCTCGAACACCGCCTCGATCACGAAGTCGACGCCCTTGAAGTCGGCGGCGTCGGCCGTCGGGGTGATGCGGTCCAGCAGCGACTTGCTCTTCTCCTCGGTGGTCTTGCCCCGCTGAAGTGCTTTGGCCTCAAGCTTTTCCGAGTAGCCCTTGCCCTTCTGGGCGGCCTCGAGGCTGACGTCCTTGAGCACCACGTCGAAGCCGGCCTTGGCCGAGACGTAGGCGATGCCGGCGCCCATCATGCCCGCGCCGAGCACACCGATCTTGTTGATCTTGACCGGCTCGATGCCCTCGGGGCGGGAGCCGCCGCCGTTGATGTGCTGCAGGTCGAAGAAGAACGCCTGGATCATGTTCTTGGCGACCTGGCCGGTGACCAGCTGGGTGAAGTAGCGGCTCTCGATGCGACTGGCGGTATCGAAGTCCACCTGAGCGCCCTCGACGGCCGCGTCCAGGATGGCACGCGGTGCGGGCATCGGGGCGCCCTTGAGCTGCTTCTTGAGCAGCGCCGGGAACGACGGCAGGATGCCGGCCAGCGCGGGGCTGGACGGGGTGCCGCCGGGCATCTTGTAACCCTTTTTGTCCCAAGGCTGTTCGTGGGCGTCGGGGTTGGCCTTGATCCACGCCTTGGCGGCGGGCACCAGTTCCTCGACGCTGCCGACCAGCTCGTCGACCAGGCCGATCTCCTTGGCCTTGTCCGGCTTGAACCGGGTGCCCTGGCTCAGGATGTTCATGAACGCGTTCTGGATGCCGAACATCCGCACGGTGCGGGTCACCCCGCCGCCGCCGGGCAGCAGGCCCAGGGTCACCTCGGGCAGGCCGACGACCAGCCCCTTGACGTCCGCGGCGATCCGGTGGTGACAGGCCAGCGCGATCTCCAGCCCGCCGCCCAGCGCCGCGCCGTTGATGGCGGCCACCACCGGCTTGCCGAGCGTCTCCAGCGCGCGCAGGTCGCGCTTGACCGCCTCGACGGTGTCGAACGCCTCACCGGCGTTCTCCGGGCCGAGGTTGATCATGCTCTTGAGGTCACCGCCGGCGAAGAACGTCTTCTTGGCGCTGGTGATCACCACACCGGTGATCGAATCCTTCTCTGCCACAAGGCGTTCGACGGCGTTGTGCATCGATTCCTTGTAGTGCTCGTTCATCACATTGGCCGACCCGGTCGGGTCGTCGAGCGTCAGCGTGACGATGCCGTCGGCGTCCTTGTCCCACTTGATGGTGTTCTCTGCCATGGTCTTAAACCCTCTCGATGATGGTGGCGACACCCATGCCGCCGCCGATGCACAGCGTGATCAGGGCGCGACGCGCGTTGCGGCGCTCGAGCTCGTCGACCATGGTGCCGGTGATCATGGCGCCGGTGGCGCCCAGCGGGTGGCCCATCGCGATGGCGCCGCCGTTGACGTTGAGCTTCTCGTCGGGAATGTTGAGGTCCTTCTGGAACTTCAGCACCACCGACGCGAACGCCTCGTTCAGTTCGAACAGATCGATGTCGTCGATCGTCAGGCCGGCCCGGTCGAGCACCTTGCGGGTGGCCGGGGTGGGGCCGGTGAGCATGATGACCGGGTCCGAGCCGCTGGTCGCGGTGGCCACGATGCGGGCCCGCGGGGTCAAGCCCTGCGACTTGCCGGCCTTTTCGCTGCCGACCAGCACCAGCGCAGCGCCGTCGACGATGCCCGAGCTGTTGCCGCCGGTGTGGACGTGGTTGATCTTTTCGACCCAGTGGTACTTCTGCAGCGCCACGTCGTCGAAGCCGCCCATCTCGCCGACACCGTCGAACGCGGTCTTCAGCTTGGCCAGGCCCTCCATCGTGGTGTCGGGCCGCATGTGCTCGTCGTGGTCGAGGATGACCAGACCGTTCTGGTCACGCACCGGCACCACCGACTTGGCGAAGTAGCCGCCCGACCAGGCGGCGGCGGCCTTCTGCTGGCTGCGCAGCGCGTAGGCGTCGACGTCCTCGCGGGAGAAGCCCTCGAGGGTGGCGATCAAATCGGCGCCGATGCCCTGCGGCACGAAGCCGATCCGGTAGTTGGTCTCCGGGTCGGTGGCCCAGGCGCCGCCGTCGGAGCCCATCGGGACCCGGCTCATCGACTCCACACCGCCGGCCAGCACCAGGTCGTCCCAGCCGGAGCGCACCTTCTGGGCGGCGGTGTTGACGGCCTCGAGGCCCGAGGCGCAGAACCGGTTGAGCTGCACGCCGCCGGTGGTCTCGGGCAGGCCGGCGGCCAGCACCGCGGTGCGGGCGATGTCGCCGCCCTGGTCGCCGACCGGCGAGACGACGCCCAGAATCATGTCGCTGATCAGCGTCTCGTCCAGGTCGGGGTAGCGCCGGCGCAGCTCGTCGACCAGGCCTACCACCAGGTTGAGCGGCTTCACCTCGGTCAGCGAGCCGTTCTTCTGCTTGCCCCGCGGTGTGCGGATGGCTTCGTAGATAAAAGCTTCTTCGGACATGACGACTTCCTGTTCTGGCCTGTTCTGGCGAATAGGGTGCGAATCCGTCTTCAAGACAAGGTTCCGGCCCCACCCTAACAGGGCCCCCGTCCAACCTGTTGGTTGGGCACTTCCGCGCAGGTCAGCGAGGCCTTGGCTCTTTCCCGCCGAGGCCCAGGCGCCGGCCGGGCTCTTTCCCGCCGAGGCCCAGGCGCCGGCCCGCTGGGGCTGTTTCCCGCCGAGCGTGAAACTAACTTCACGCTCGGCGCCGAGCGTGAAACTAGCTTCACGCTCGCCGGGGAGAGACGCGCGCCGGGGAGAGACGCTCGCCGAGGAGAGCCGCGCGCCGAGGAGAGCCGCGCGCCGGGGAGAGACGCTCGCAAGGAGAGCCGCGCGCCGGGGAAGCGGCGGGCGGCGACCCGCCGGGCCTAAGCTCGACCACCATGACGGTCTCGCGACTGCGCCCGTACGCCACCACGGTGTTCGCCGAGATGTCGGCGCTGGCCGCGCGGGTGGAGGCGGTGAACCTCGGTCAGGGCTTTCCCGACGAGGACGGGCCCGCGGAGATGCTCAAGGCCGCCCAGGAGGCGATCGCCGACGGCGTCAACCAATACCCGCCCGGGATCGGGATCGCCCCGCTGCGGCATGCCATCGCGGCCCAGCGACACCGCCGCTACGGCATCGAGTACGACCCCGACACCGAGGTGCTGGTGACGGTCGGGGCCACCGAGGCGATCGCCTCGGCGGTGATCGGCCTGGTCGAACCCGGCTCCGAGGTCCTGCTCATCGAGCCGTTCTACGACTCCTACTCGCCGGTGATCGCGATGGCCTCCGCCCAGCGGGTCGCGGTGCCGCTGGTCCCCCACGGCCGCGGCTTCGCCCTGGACGCCGACGCACTGCGGCGGGCGGTGACGCCGCGCACCCGCGCGCTGATCGTCAACTCGCCGCACAATCCGACCGGCACGGTGCTCGGTGCCGCCGAACTGGCGGCCATCGCCGAGGTCGCGGTGGAGTCCGACCTGCTGGTGATCACCGACGAGGTGTACGAGCATCTGGTCTTCGACGACCACCGGCATCTGCCGCTGGCCGGCTTCGACGGCATGGCCGAGCGCACGATCACCATCTCCAGCGCGGCCAAGATGTTCAACTGCACCGGCTGGAAGATCGGATGGGCTTGCGGCCCAGCACATCTCATCGCCGGAGTGCGCGCCGCCAAGCAGTACCTGAGCTATGTCGGGGGTGCTCCGTTCCAGCCGGCGGTGGCGTTGGCGTTGGAGACGCAGGACGCCTGGGTGGCTGATCTGCGCGACCGCCTGCGGGCCCGCCGAGACCGGCTGGCCGCCGGACTGATCGACATCGGGTTCGAGGTGCACGACAGCGCCGGCACCTATTTCCTGTGCGCCGATCCGCGCCCGCTGGGCTACGACGACAGCGTGGCGTTCTGCGCGGCGCTGCCGGAGAAGGTGGGGGTCGCCGCGATCCCGTTGTCGCCGTTCTGCGACCCGGCCGGAGCGCACGGGCCGGCCGACGTGTGGAATCACTTGGTGCGCTTCACCTTCTGTAAACGCGACGACACCCTCGACGAGGCGATCCGGCGGCTGGCCGCGCTGCGCGGCACCGGCTAAGTCAGTCAGCCCGGCCGAACGCCTCCGGCACCATCACCCGCTTGCGCAGCCCCTCCAGCGCGGCGTGCAGGATCTTCTTGCGGGCCCGCCTGACCCAGAACTCCGGTAGCGGCACCCACGGTTCGACCGTGATGGTGAAGCGCACCCGGGTCTTGTCGTCGCCGAGCCGGCTCAGGTTGTACTCGCCGTGCTGACCGTGTTGCTGGGCCGTCCTGTCGGCGTCCCACACCATCCAGTCGGGGCCCCAGTGGTATTCGAGCAGTTCGGTGTCATGGATTCCGACCACCGTGATCGTGACCCGCACGTGGTGCGGCCTGCCGTCGGGATGCTTGTCGATGACCTCGACCCGCTTGTGCACCGACGACCACGACGGCACCGCGTCCATGTCGGCGAGCGCCTCCATGATCACCTCCGGAGGCGCGTCGATGACGATTTCCGACGACGCTTGCACGGCCACGGCCGACTATTCCGCCTCCCCCGAATCCCTCAAATCGTTGGCGCGCATCACCAATTCCTGCAATCCCTTCATCGCGGCGTCGAGGACGTTCTCGCTCGCCCGCCTGACGATGAACGCGGGCATGGGGCGGCCGGGTTCGACGGTGACGTCGAAGCGGACCCGGGTCTGGCCGACGCCCTCGGGTTTGAGGTTGTACTCGACGTGCTGACCGTGTTGCTGCGAGGTGCCTTTGGCGTCGTAGACCACCCAGTCGGGACCCCAGTGATATTCCAGGATCTCCTTGTCGACCAGCCCCAGGATCTTGATGGTGGTCTTGACGTGGTGCGGCCGACCGTCGGGATAGCGGTCGATCACCTCGATGTGTTTGTGCAGCGGTGACCACGACGACAGGACGCCGACATCTGTCAGCGCCTCCATGACCACTTCTGGCGGCGCGTTGACGACGAATTCGCGTGATGCTTTTACGGCCACTGAGATGAACTTAGCAACGCCGCTGCGGGTGCGGAACGGTTCGACGTAACCGGCGTTCTACCAGTTGATTTCGTCCAGCGGCGTGGTTGTCGCGGGCGGTCGTCCGACCGGCCCGGCGCGGGTGTGCGAAAAGCGGGGGGCGGGCGCGGCCTGGTCGACGCCGTGGGCGGTGATCACCGTGGACCGCGCCCGCAGGTGCTCGCTCGCGGCCGCCTCACTCCACGTCAGCACCGGGGTGACGCACGCGTCGGTGCCGGCGAACACTCGCGCCCATTCGTCACGGGTTCGGGCGGCGAACCGCTGGGTGAAGACCTCGCGCATCCGTGGGTAGGAATCCCGGTCGAGCTGGCCGGGCACCTCCTCCGGTGACAGGCCAAGCCCGTCGAGCAACGCCGCGAAGAATTGCGGCTCGATGGCGCCGACGGCGACGTACTTGCCGTCGGCGGTCTCGTAGCAGCCGTAGAACGGGGCGCCGCCGTCGAGCAGGAACGATTCGCGCCGGTCGCGCAGTGCGCCAGTGGACTTCATCGTCCACATCATCTGGGCCAGCAGGCTGACCCCGTCCACCATCGCCGCGTCGATCACCTGCCCGCGGCCGGAGCGTTCCCGTTCGTAGAGCGCGGCGGTGATGCCGAGCAGCACCAGCATCGAGCCGCCGCCGAAGTCGGCGACCAGGTTCAGCGGCGGGAGCGGCGGACGGTCGGCGTGGCCCAGCGCCGACAGCACGCCGGTCTGCGACAGATAGTTGATGTCGTGGCCGGCCGTCTGCGCCAGCGGCCCGTGCTGCCCCCAGCCGGTGATGCGCGCGAAGATCAGCCGCGGGTTGACGGCCGCGCAGTCGTCGGGACCGATGCCGAGTCGCTCGCAGGTGCCGGGGCGGAAACAGTCCAGCAGCACATCGGCTTTGGCGGCCAGATCCAGCAGCGCCCGCGGTCGGGCTTTGACGTCCAGGTCGACGATCCGCTTGCCGCGGTGCAGCAGATCGCGGTCCTCCGACGGCATGGCCGCCACGCCGGGCCGGCGCACCCGCACCACGTCGGCCCCCAGATCGGCGAGCACCATCCCCGCATGTGGCCCCGGGCCGATGCCGCCCAATTCGATGACCCTCACCCCGGCCAGCGGCCCTCCGCTGCTCACCGCGTCTACTTCCCCTTCTTCACCTCGAGCACCCGCTGACGCAGCGCCTTGGTCGCGGAATCGATGGTGCCCTTCACGGCGCGCTTGAGCACGAACCCCGGCAGCGGCACGTTCGGGTCCGCGACAAGCTCGAACTTGACCAGCGTCGCGTCGCCCTGCGGCACCAGGGTGTACTTCCCGTCCTGCGCCTTCTGCTGCGACGAGCTGACCAGCGTCCAGCTCACCACGTTGTCCGCCCACGTATAGGCGACGACCTGCTCGTCGGTGATCCCGGCGACCTTGACCTTCATCCTGACCTGGCTGGGTCGCCCGTCGCGCCGGTCGCCAGGACCTCGGCGCTCTGGTGCGGCTCCGACCATTGCGGCATCGATTCGAAATCGGCGATGACGTCCAGAATCTCCTCCGGACTGGCTTCGATGACGATGTCGCGGGATTCTTTCAGTGCCATGGCCCGCACGATACTGGGACGGCGTCGCGCCCGGACGGGATTCGACCGAGCGTACCGTCGTGCCTGTGACTGATGCTGCGACCGAACCCGCATACACCGTCGGTGACTACCTGTTGGACCGCCTCGCCGAACTCGGCGTCTCGGAGATCTTCGGCGTCCCGGGTGATTACAACCTCGAGTTCCTCGACCACATCGTCGCCCACCCCAGGCTGCGCTGGGTCGGCAACGCCAACGAGCTCAACGCCGGCTACGCCGCAGACGGATACGGCCGGCTGCGCGGAATGTCGGCGCTGGTAACGACATTCGGGGTCGGCGAGCTGTCTGCGGCCAACGCGGTGGCGGGCAGTTACGCCGAGCAGGTGCCGGTGGTGCACATCGTCGGCGGCCCGTCGAAAGACGCGCAGGGCACCAGACGCGCGCTGCACCATTCGCTGGGCGACGGGGACTTCGAGCACTTCTTCCGAGTCAGCCGCGAAATCACTTGCGCTCAAGCAAATCTCATGCCCGCGACGGCGCGCAGAGAGATCGACCGGGTGCTGTCGGAGGTGCGCGAGCAGAAGCGACCCGGCTACATTCTGCTGTCCACCGACGTGGCCCGCTTCCCCACCGAGCCACCCGAGGCTGCGCTGCCCCGCTACACCGGCGGTACCAGCCCCCGCGCACTGGCGATGTTCACCGACGCCGCCGCGGCACTCATCGGCGAGCACCGGATCACCGTGCTGGCCGACCTGCTGGTGCACCGGCTGCAGGCGATCAAGGAGCTCGAGGCGCTGCTGGCGGCCGACGTGGTGCCGCACGCCACGCTAATGTGGGGCAAGAGTCTGCTCGACGAGAGCTCACCGAACTTCCTGGGCATCTACGCGGGCTCGGCCAGCGCGCCGGCGGTGCGCACCGCGATCGAAGAGGCACCCGTATTGGTCACCGCCGGGGTGGTGTTCACCGACATGGTCAGCGGCTTCTTCAGCCAGCGGATCGACCCGGCCCGGACCATCGACGTCGGCCAGTACCAAAGCAGTGTGGCCGGAGAGGTGTTCGCGCCGTTGGAGATGGGCGAAGCGCTTCAGGCGCTGACCGCGATCCTCACACGGCGCGGGGTCTCCTCGCCGCCGGTGGCCTCGCCGCCGGCCGAGCCGCTGCCGCCGCCCCCACCCCGCGAGCAACCGCTGACCCAGAAGATGGTGTGGGACCGGGTGTGCACGGCCCTCACACCGGGCAACGTGGTGCTGGCCGACCAGGGCACCTCCTTCTACGGCATGGCAGACCACCGGTTGCCGCAGGGAGTCACCTTCATCGGCCAACCGCTTTGGGGCTCAATCGGTTACACGCTGCCCGCCGCGCTCGGCGCGGCGGTGGCGCACCCGGACCGCCGGACGGTGTTGCTGATCGGGGACGGCGCCGCGCAGTTGACCGTCCAAGAGCTCGGCACCTTTGCCCGCGAAGGGCTTTCCCCCGTCATCGTGGTGGTCAACAACGACGGCTACACCGTCGAGCGGGCGATCCACGGCGAGACGGCGCCCTACAACGACATCGTCGGGTGGAAGTGGACGGAGGTCCCCAACGCGTTGGGCGTCACCGATCACCTGGCGTTCCGGGTGCAGACCTACGGCGAACTCGATGACGCGTTGACCGCCGCGGCGCGGCACCAAGACCGGATGGTGCTGGTCGAGGTGGTGCTGCCACGGCTCGAGATCCCGCGCCTGCTGGTCGAACTCGTGCGACCGACCTCACCGGACGGCAGCCCGCGCCGCTAGATCGAGTTCGGCGTTCGATTGCCGGACGAGGATCGCAGGATGGCCTGCACGGTGCGCCGGCAGCGGCCGCAATCGGCGCCGGCTCCGCATGCCCGGGCGACTTCGTTGGTGGTCGACGCGCCGCACTGCACGGCCTCGGTCACGGTCTGGCTGGTGACCCCGTTGCACAGGCACACGAACACCGGCGGATCCTCAGTCCGCCCCGATACGCATCATGTCGAAGAAGCGGCCCACGAACAGGGGCGGGTAGGCGCCGATACCCGCCCCGGACATCCATTGGGCCGCGGCGTCGGGATGGTCGATCCACTCCCGCGCGCTGTCCTCGTCGGGGAACTCCTGCAGGATCAGCACTTCATGGTCGTCGTCGAAGGCCTGGAACACCCAGGTCTTCCGGATGCCGGCTTGGGCGAATCTGTCGATGGCGGAACTGACTTCGGAGGTCAGCAGGGTGACGTCGTTGACCGAGGCGATCGCGGCCACCACGACGCCGGGCGCCCGCGGGTTCGTCGGCGGTTGGGTGATGAACCGGTCGACGATCTCGCCGGCGAACACCGCGGGGATATCGTCGACGCCGGCCTCGCCGAACCAGTCGAAGAACACCCGCGACCGCAGCAGTTCGACGATCGGCTCCCGGCTGTGCACGCCGATCATCACCAGCACCCGGCCGTAGTCGTGCGTCGAGGTGTAGACGAGCACATGGTGCGCGCCGATATCGGCGAGCGCCGCCTTGTTGCGTTCCAGCAGCGGCCACACCCGGGTCGGATCCGGCACCCGGTAATCGGACGCGATCACCATCGAATGAATATCGCCGTTGTTCAACGGAGTTGGTCTTTCATGACTTTCCCGGTGGCGTTGAGCGGCAACGCGTCGAGAAACTCGACGGTCCTTGGCACTTTGAATCCTGCCATCCGATCTCGACACCACGCCAGCAAGTCACTTTCGGACACCTCGGCGTTCGCCACCACGAATGCCTTGCCCACCTGGCCCATCCGTTCGTCGGGCACGCCGATCACGGCGGCCTGCGCGACGGCCGGGTGGTTGAGCAGGAAGCCCTCGATCTCGGCGGGGTAGGCGTTGAAGCCGCCGACGATGAACATGTCCTTCTTGCGCCCGACGATGCGCAGCCGCCCGGTCTCGGTGAAGGTGCCCAGGTCCCCGGTGTGCAGCCAGCCGTCGGCGTCGATCGCCTCGGCCGTGCCGGCGGGATCGTCGAGGTAGCCCTGCATCACGCCGTAGCCGCGCACCAGCACCTCGCCGTCGTCGGCGATGCGCACCTCGACCCCCTCGCACGGCACGCCCGCGGTGGTCGCCACGTCCTCGAAGGAATCGCCGGGCCGCGACAATGTCACGTTTCCGGCCTCGGTCAGTCCGTAGCCGGTCATCAGCGTCTGGAACGGCAGCTCGTCGTGGATGCGACGGACGAGTTCGACGGGGATGTCGGCGGCGCCGGTCACGCCGGCCCGCAACGTCGCCAGCTTGGACTTGTCCGGCACGGTCAGCAACGAGTGGTACAACGTCGGCGGGCCGGGTAGCATCGTAATGCGTTCTCGTTCAATGAGATCCACCACCGTGTCGACGTCGAACACCGGGACCGGCAGCATCGTCGCGCCGCGCAGAAACGACGTGATGAGCCCGGCCTTCAGACCGAAGGTGTGGAAGTAGGGGTTGATCTGCAGGTAGCGGTCACCCTCGCGCAGATCCGCCAGCGTCGCCCACTCGTCGTACATCCGCAGCGTCTGGCGATGGTTCATCATGGCGCCCTTCGGGCGGCCGGTCGTGCCGGTGGTGAAGATGATGTCGGAGATGTCGGTGCCGTTCACCGGCCGCGAGAACGGGGAGCCGCTGGACAGGAAGTCGGACTTGATGTCGATGACCGGGATCCCCGCCGGCGCGGCGTAATCCTGTCCGAGGAAACCCTTTTGGACCAATACGGCCTTGACCCTGGCCCGGACGATGATGTCGGCGGCCTCCTCGGTCTTGAACCGGGTGTTGACCGGCACCAGCACGCCGCCCGCGGTGAGCAATCCGAACGCCGCGATGATCCACTCGGCCGAATTGGGCGCCCACACCGCGACGCGATCACCCTTTTCGACGCCGAGCTCAGCGAAAGCACCTGCGGCGCAACGTATTCGCTCGACAACCTGCTGGAAAGTCAAGCGCAGCGGACCGTCGACGACTGCTTCCGCGTCGCCGAAGCGGTCCGCCGCGCTCAAGACCATCTCGGGGATGGTCTGCCACGAACTCACACCGTGACGAGTCGACCGAGGTTGCCGCCCATGATCTTGGCCTGGTCCTCGACGGGCAGGTGCGACAGCGCGTTGACGTAGTAGGTCGGCTCCGCCAGCCCTTCAGGGTGCGGCCAGTCCGAGCCGTACAGGACCTGATCCACGCCGACCAGGTTGACCAGGTCGTCGATGCCGTCCTCGAAGAACGGGCTGACGTGGATGCGGTTCTTGACCATCTCGACGGGGTCGCTGGGGAAGGCCTCTGGGGCTTTCCGGAAGACCTCGGCCAGCCCGTCCAGCAACGGCGTCATCCACTTCGAACCGGCCTCGACGATCGCCACCTTCAGCTTCGGGTGACGGTAGAGCGCGCCGTGGATCACCCACGACGCCACCGAGTCCTGGATCGGCCGCCACTCGTTGAGGATGCCCATGGCGTTGGTCTGGAACGGCAGCATCTCCTGGTCGGCGCCGTCCCACTCGGAGGTGTAGCGGGAGTAGCCGCTGTCGGAGGAGTGCATGCCGACCAGCACGTCGTACTCGACGACGCGCTCCCAGAACGGGTCGAACTCGGGCAGCGCGAACGACCGGGGCCCGCGGAAGCCGGGGACCGGCGCCGGGCGGACCAGGATGGCGCGGGCGCCCCGCTTGACCACCCACTCCAGCTCCTCGATCGCCTTCTCCACGATCGGCAGGGTGATGACCGGGGTAGTGAAGATCCGGTTCTGGTAGTTGAAGCCCCACACCTCGTCGAGCCACTGGTTCAGCGCGTGGATGAGGACGTGGATGGCGACCGGGTCGTCGCGCAGCCGCTCCTCGATCAGGCTGGCCAGCGTCGGGAACATCAGGGTGCGGTCCAGGCCCAGCTCGTTCATCTTCTCCAGGCGCGGGCCGGGCTCGAAGAAGGCCGGGATCGCGCGCATCGGCTCACCGAACAGCTCGCGCTTGCTCTTGCCCTCGGGGTTGCCGTATTTGAAGTACTCCTCCCAGGCGCCCGGGCGGGCGACGACCTCGAAGGTCGGGTTGGGAATGTAGTTGCTGATCACGCCGCGCAGCGCGATCTTGGTGCGCCCGTTGATCTGCACGTACTGGACGAAGTCCTTGTACTCCTTGGGCAGGAACTTGGTCAGCGCTTCCGGCGGCTCGTAGAGATGGTTGTCCGCGTCAAAGATCGGAAACGGGACGTCTTCCCGGTGAGACAGTTGCCCCATGAAATCCTCCTTCGCAATTTGCGAGAATTGTATTCTCTACAGGTGCCCAACCGCAACGTGGCCCCCGCTGGGACGACGATTCGGCGAGGTCAGCAGGTCACGACGATCTTGAAGGTGGCCGTGGCCGGTTCACTGGGTTTGTCGGTCTTGTAGCCGTCAGCGGTGCCGCTGATGGTGAACTTGTCTCCCGTCATGCTCATGTCGGCGCTTCCGCTGCCACCCCGCGAGTACATGCCGCTGAAACCACTCAAGTTCTGGATGTGCACGGACTCGACGACCGGCGGCTGCGCGTTTTCGTCGACGGCCACCTTGGCGCCGGAGAAGTCGGCCCCGATGTCGATCATGCGTCTCCACTCCAACTGCCGGCAGGTGACGATGTGGAAGTTTCGGTCCTTGCCGTCGACGGTCACCGATGCCGTGCTGGAGAGCTGGGCCGGTGGCCGCGACGTGCATGCTCCCAGCAGGGCGACGGTGAGGGCCGCGCCGGCCGCCACGAATCGGTTCCGCACCGAGTCACCTCCCGCCTCGCCGATGAAAGTTCCTGGGCCTGCAGCGATGATGTTATTCTCGCGAAAAGAGAATGCCAATATCGGGCCGGTGCCAAGGAGCGACAACGCATGGTGGACCTCGAGATCGACGATGGGCTGGCGGTGCTCACCATCGATCGCCCGCATGCGCGCAACGCCATCGCGCTGGACACCATGGACCAACTGGAGAAGGCGCTCGACGCGGCCGCGGGCGCGCAGGCGCTGGTGATCACGGGCGCCGGCGACCGCGCTTTCGTGTCCGGCGGTGATCTCAAGGAGCTGAGCGCGCTGCGCACCGAGGAGGATGCCGCGGCGATGGCCCGACGGATGCGGGCCATCTGCGACCAGCTGGCCGACTTCCCCGCGCCCGTCGTTGCCGCCCTCAACGGCCATGCCTTCGGCGGCGGCGCCGAGGTCGCCGTCGCCGCCGATATTCGGGTGGCGGCCGACGACATCAAGATCGCCTTCAACCAAGTGGCGCTGGAGATCATGCCGGCCTGGGGCGGAGCTGAGCGGCTGGCCGCGCTGGTCGGACAGAGCAGGGCGCTGCTGCTGGCCGGTTCGGGAACCGCGCTCGACGCGGTCGAGGCCGAACGAATCGGCCTGGTGGACCGGGTGTTGCCGCGCGACGTCTTCGACTCGGCGGAGCAGGGCTGGCGGTCGATCGCGCGGTCGTTGGCGCGCCGCCCGGCGGCCGAGATAAAGCGGGTAATCCGCGGGGTTTCTCCCGAGGAGGCGATAGCATCCTTTGCACGGCTATGGGTTGCCGACCCGCACTGGCAGGCCGCGGAACGGGTCATGGCCCGCAACACCAAACCTCGCCCGGCAGCCGGAGGAGCGTCATGACCATCAATCCGAGGACGGCCATGGGCGTCGGGTCCGTCGCGTCGCTGACTTCTCTGTTAGTGGCATCGGGTGTGCTGGTGGGCGCCGGACGGGCGCATGCCGACGACCCGCCGGTCATGCACCACGTCAAATACACCGTCACCGCACAGAACCCGATCTACACCAGCATCTATTACCTGGACCATGAGCCGGCCATTTTCGCCGACTACAGCCACAACCCCTATTCGTTCACGCCGCACGTCGACGTCGACCTCGCGCCGGGCAAGCCGTGGAGCTACGAGCTGGATCTGTCCAAGCCCGAGGTGTACGCGATGGTCGTGGCCAGCACGGGCACCGAACCCGGCACGCCGGGGCTTCACTGCGATCTGACGGTCGACGGAGCCGTCGTGGTATCCAAGGACGGCCCCAAGGGCGTGCTCTGCTCGATCCGGCCCTGGTGAACCGTCCAGGACGACGGCACACCCGCGATCGGCTTCGGCTCACCTTCCAGCCGGCGCAGGTAACTCTCGACCAGCTGCACGGTTTCGGCGTGCCCGCTCGACATGCCGATCGCCTGCTCGAGCACCAGGAAGCGGGACAAGCTGGTCATCAGCACGGTCCACACCACCGGCGGCACGTCCCTGTTCTGCACCCCGTAACGCTCCAGCGCGGCGGCCACCGCCCGTTGTTGTTCGTCGCGGAAACGTTCTGCGTAGTAAGCGATTTCGGCCCGCATGTCTTTACGGTGGTTGGCCAGCGCCATGAATTCCATCGATATCTGGGTGAAGGCGGGATCCGTGCCGAACCGCCACACCGCCCACAACGGCTGATCGGACTGCAGCGCTTGCGCCTGCACCGCAAGGCCTTCCTCGGCACGGCGGCGGAAAACCTCGAGGAACAACTCCTCCATGGTGCGGAAGTAGTAGTGCACCAGTTGAGGTTTCAATCCCGCCCGGCTCGCCAGGCGCCGCGAAGTCACCGCCGCATAACCCTCTTCGAGCATCAACCGCTCGGCGGCATCGAGCAGCAGACCACGGTTTTTCGCGTCCGGCGCCCCGATCCTGCGGGCTCCCGAAGAGGCCCCGGACGAGGCTCCCGAAGAGGCCGATGTCATGTCCCTGCTCCGTACTGTGTGCCATCCCTGCCGACCCCACGGATCGTATCGTGGCGCGGCGTTGCGATCTTGACCCTGACATTACCGCCATGCTAAGCAGGTGCTCAGCACATTTTCGATCTCGCAATCGGGCGGCGGTACGGCTTGCCGCCGAACACCACCGGTAAAACCCAGCCCAGGGGGACGCACTCCGATGAGCAATTTCGACTCGATCGACTTCTTCACCGATCCGTCGCTGGTCCCAGATCCGCACCCGTACTTCGACTACCTGCGCAGCCAGAACCCGGTGCTGCGGCTGCCGCACTACGGCGTCGTCGCGATCACCGGCTACGAAGAGGCCACCGAGGTCTACAAGGACCCGGAGACGTTCTCCAACATCGTCGCCCTCGGCGGGCCCTTCCCGCCGCTGCCCTTCACGCCCGAAGGCGACGACATCAGCGCCCAGATCGATGCGCACCGCAGTTCGTTCCCGATGTTCGAGCACATGGTCACCATGGATCCGCCGGAGCACACCAAGGCCCGTTCGGTGCTGGCCAAACTGCTGACCCCGAGCCGGCTGAAGCAAAACGAGGAGTTCATGTGGCGCCTCGCCGACCGCCAGCTCGACGAGTTCCTACACAACGGTGAATGCGAGTTCATCGCCGAATACTCAAAGCCGTTCGCCACCTTGGTGATTGCCGACCTGCTCGGCGTGCCCGAGGAAGACCACACCCAGTTCCGCACCGTCTTGGGCGCCGACCGTCCCGGCGCGCGGGTGGGCGCCCTGGACCACGAGACGGTCGGCATCAACCCGCTGGAATGGCTCGACGACAAGTTCTGCAACTACATCGAGGAGCGGCGGCGCGAGCCGCGCGCGGACGTGCTGACCTTCCTGGCGGAGGCGAAATATCCGGACGGATCCACGCCCCCGGTCATCGAGGTCGTCCGCTCGGCGACGTTCCTGTTCGCCGCCGGTCAGGAGACCACCGCCAAGCTGCTCAGCGCGGCCCTGCAAGTGCTCGGCGACCGGCCCGACATCCAGCAACAGCTTCGGGAGGACCGCAGCCTCATCCCCGCATTCATCGAGGAGTCACTGCGGATGGAGAGCCCGGTGAAAAGCGATTCCCGCTTGGCGCGCAGGGCGACCGCCATCGGCGGCGTCGACATCCCCGCCGGCACGGTGGTGATGATCCTGCCCGGGGCCGCCAACCGCGACCCGCGCCGGTTCGAGAACCCACACGAATTCGACTTGCGGCGCAAGAACGTTCGCGAACACATGGCGTTCGCCCGTGGCGTCCACTCCTGTCCGGGCGGGCCGCTGGCCCGGGTCGAGGGACGGGTGTCGATCGAGCGCATCCTGGACCGGATGCCGCACATCGAGATCAACGAAACTCACCACGGTCCGGCCGGCGACCGCCGCTACACCTACGAGCCGACCTACATCTTGCGGGGGTTGAGCGAACTGCACCTGACGTTCACCACCGCGGACGCCGTCGCGCCGGTGGGCTGAATCAAACGGTCATCCCGATGAAGTAGCAGCCGAGCATCGCCGCGGCCATGATCACCACCCAGGCATCGGTGAGCCGGCACAGCAGCACCGGCGCGTTGCGCACCTCCATGAACTCGCGAAAAATGATGCGCACCTTGACGAGTGCGATCACGATGACGCTCGCGGTGACCACCGCGCCGGCCTTGCGGGATCCCCCGGCGGAATGATCTATCCCCAGGTAGGCCAGCGTCAGCGCCGACAGCACCAGCCAGACGATCATCAACCGCTTGTTGAATTTCACGCTCACCTCACCACATACAGCAACGCGAAGATGAGTACCCACAGGAAATCGACGGTGTGCCAATAGGTCGCGCAGGTTTCGACGAGCTCCTGCGAGCAGCGGGCCGGGCTGCGCAGCTGGTAGACGACGACGCCGAGCGCGACGAACCCGATCAGCAGATGCACGAAGTGGATGCCGGTGAGAAAGAAGTAGTAGGTGAAGAAGTCGTTGCTGTCCAACCCGTTTCCGGTGCGCACCAGCCGGGCCCACTCGAACACCTTGAAGAACAAAAACACCGCGGCGAAGGCGGCCGTGATGTACACGTCGCGCAGCGCCGCCCGGTAGACACCGGCCCGCGCCGACTGCACGCAGCGCGCCACCGACCACGAGCTCAGCAGCAGCACCAGGGTGTTGGACACGCCGATCCGCAGGTCCAGGTGCGCCTGGGAGTGCAGAAACAGCTCGGGGTTACGGGCGCGATAGAACAGGTAGAAACCGAAATACGCGGTGAAGACCAGGGTTTCGAACAGCACGAAGGCCCACATGTCCGGCTGCCCCGGCACGAACCGGGTTGTCGCGCGCCGCTCGGCCAGCTCGGTCATGACGTCACGCCCCTTTCCCTGGGCGCCGGATCGTCGGGCAGCGGGCCAGTGCCGAAATCCTCGCGGCGGATCATCTGGAACAGCATGACGATGAAAGTGACCTGGTAGATGCCGAACACGACCATGTCCAGCCACCAGGCGATCTGGCCGTCCCAGGCCAGCACGCTGCGCCGGAAGATCCAGCACGGCGCTACGACGACCTCGGTCAGCGCGTTGCACAGGTTGAGGTAGCCGAACCACTTGGGGAACACCCGGTTCTTGTCGAGCAGGATCGCGACCATCCAGATGAGCGAGCCGATCAGGAACACCCCCATGGTCCCGTCGAAAGACAGGAAGGCGAAATCGTAGAGCCAGCCGAGCACTTCGCGGTTCCGCTCGGGACGCAGTGTTCCGACGATCAGCGCGATGCACAGCAGCAACATGCCGGGGACCGCGGCCAGCGAGTAGATGACCAGGTACGAATAGCCGAAAGCGAGGCTGACGGACATGCGCCGCATGGAATACGCGATGAGGGCGTTGTTGACCGCGGTCATGCCGGTGATGGCGAAGATGACGCCGAAGCCGAACGGGATACCGACGCGGCGCTCGGAGAACCAATGTGCTTGGGTGGCAAGGTCCCACGTGGGCTGTGGTGGCGGCTGGACCTGCGCCACGATGAAGAACATCGGGAAGAACGCGGCGTAGAAGACGACGAGCACCGTCCACGCCAGCCACAGCTCCCGTTTGGGGCCATGCCTCAGCTGCCAGAAGATGCGCTGGTGCAGCGGGCCTGTGGACGTTGCCGGAGTCAGCACGGCGCTCATGCGCTCACCAATTCGTCTGCACGCCCGGTGTTTTCGGCGCGCTCCCGGTAGATCGCCCGCCCCAACACGACGCCCATCACGACGATCCACACCGCGATGGCGACGTTCTTCACCCAGAACGACAGCAAGCCGTCCCACGCCAGCGGGCCGGTCAGCGACACCCCGACGAAGGCCGCGGGCACCAGCGCGGCGGCCACCAGCAGGTTGAAGTGGGCCACCCAACGCGGGAACACCGGACGCGGCTGGTCATCGAAATAGATTGCCAGAGCGAAGATTACGCTTTGCCCGATCAAGAACGGCACCACGATGGTGAAGGTGATCCAGCCGAAGTCGTTGAGCAGCTGAGTCAGCTCGGGGCTGCGTTCCGGCCGGAACGCAGCCAGCAACCAGCAGACGTTGGCGACCAGGAACAGGGTCGGGCCGCCGGCCGCGCAGCCGAGCATGGCGTAGGAGAAGATCGGCGTCCGATGCGCCATGCGGCGGATCTGCAGCACGATCAGCGCCAGGATCGGTACCAGGCACACGCCGAACCAGTTGAAAAGGATCATGCTGTACCGGATTTCGGGCAGGTGGGCCGGATCGCGGTAGAACGCGGCAACCTGGTCGGCCGGCAGCGACGGTGACATCGGCGGATGGAAGCCCGGGAAGAGGCAAAACGAGGCGATCCACAGGACGAGGGCCACCGGCAGCGTCCAGAACAGGATCAACTCGCCGTCGACCCGGCGCGGCCCCCGCGCGTGGCCACCGTCGACGTCGGACATCGGTACTCCCTCCCGGACGAAGTCGGCCATTACTCGACTCGTCAGCGAAGCTAGCCGATCGGCTAGCCTCGGTCAATAGTCGTCGTCTAGTCTCGGTGCGTGGGCACAGCACGGCAGGCGGTCAGCGATGAGCAGTTCTGGCTCGTCGAGCACAGCCCTGCCCGGACGCGGGTGCTCGACGCCGCCCTGGATCTGTTCGCCGCGAACGGTGTCAGCGGTACGTCGCTGCAGATGATCGCCGACGCGGTCGGCATCACGAAAGCCGCTGTCTACCACCAGTTCCGAACCAAGGAGCAGATCGTCATCGCCGTGACCGAGCGAGAACTGGGCCGGCTGGTGCCGGCGCTCGAGGAGGCCGAAGCGCACGATGACGGGCCGCAAGCCCGGGACGCCTTGTTGGTGCGGGTGATCGAGATGGCGGTTCGTGACCGCCGATTGGTGCGCACGCTGCAGTTCGATCCCGTGGTCGTCCGGTTGCTGGCCGAGCACGAGCCGTTTCAACGGTTCATGGATCGCCTGTATCGGGTGCTGCTGAGCGATGCGGGTCTCGACGGGCGGATCGAGGCCGCCATGTTCTCGGGAGCGCTCAGCACCGCGGTCATGCATCCGCTGGTCGTCGACATCGACGACGAGACATTGCTGGACCGGGTCACCGATCTAAGCCGCCGCCTGCTCGGCCTGCCTCGCAAGCCCGTCGAGTAACGCGGCTACGTGTCGGCGCGGATCCAGCTCATGATGCCGTCGTGCGGATAACACACCAGGAACAGACCGTCGGGCGCCTGCGCGACGTAGTTCTGGTAGTTCTGGCACTCGGTGTTTTCTTCCTTGACTCCCGCCATCGGCGGTGACCGGAACCATCGGGGCTGGTATCTCCTCGGCGAGCCGCAGAACATCAGCCGTCCCGGCTGCGCGCCGGGGGGTACGACGCTGTCATCGACACCGAAGACGTAATAGGTGGTGTTATCGCATGGAGCGCCCAGAACCTGGTGCGGCATGATGCCCGGAGTGCAGGCGGGGTAGTCGCACACAGTCGGCCCCGCCAAGGACGGTGGCGCCGCCAGCACGCCCGCGCAGAGCAACGCAGCAACCAGGGCCACGATTGATCGCACCCGATTACTCTGCCACACCTGAAAAGAAAATTCTCCTGCTTGGAGAAGATGACGCGGGACCGGTCGCCGTCACCGTCGCGCCGCAGCCGACGCCAGTGCGTCCCACGCGCGGTGCAGTGCGCATTTCCGCATGTGAGAGCCCCCCGGGAAGCCGGCCGACGAGGGCGTCGAGCTCAGGCCCGAGTGATAAGCTGCTTCTCCGTGCACCATCCGGAGGGGACTGACGCCGACCGGTTCGACGCCGCCTCGACGCCCACCCCGGAAGTGGACGCCGAAGACGAAGTCGCTAAGGCCGAGGCGCGCGCCGAAGCGGCGCGGGAACGCCTGTCGAGGCTGCGCGCAGCGGCCGGAACCAGCGGCGACGACGCCGCCGAAGACGTCGAACAGCGTGCCACGAAGTCGGCCCGGGGCCGGCTGCGCCTCCCGCGGCGCCCCGGACGGCCGCGCTGGCTCCGCCTTCCGGGGCGCAGGGCAATCGCCGCCGGCGCCGGAATCCTGCTCGCCTCGGCATCGCTCGGCGCGAGCGGCTACATGGTCTGGCAACACCGGGTCGCCGCACACAACCGGCAGCTGTCGGACGAGTACGCCGCCGCGGCCCGGCAAGATGTCGTGCTGCTGATGTCGCTGAACGCCCAGCACGCCAGGGAGGACATCCAGCGCGTCATCGACGCCTGCACCGGCGATCTCAAGAAGCAATTGGAAGCGACGTCGGGCCTCATGTTGCAAAAGGCAGAGGAGTCGAAGGCCAGCAGCAAGGCAACCGTGGAAGCCGTCGGCGTCGAGTCGATGAGTCACGACTCGGCGGTCGTGCTGGTCGCGGCGAAAACCGATGTCACCAACGCGGACAACACGAACCGGCCACCCGTCGTGTGGCGGATCAGCGTTGGCCTCACGCGCGACGGCGGTCAGCTCAAAATGTCGAAAGTCGATTTCCTGCAATGACTGTCGAGCATGGTTCGTCGCTGGACGACGTGGAGACCACCGACAGGACGGATCGCCGTCCGCGGGATCTGCTCGCGCCGGCAGGCTTGCCACCATCAAGCTCTGGGCCGGCCGGTGCGCGGCGCGGTGGCGTTCCATCGTCGCGACGGCGTTGGTCGCCGGCGCGGTCGGCGTCACCGTCAGCCTGTACTTCGTTCTGTACCGGCCGGATCAGCGCGTCGGCGACGCGGCGGCACACCGGGCAGTGCAAGCGGCGTCGGACGGTGCCGCGGCGGTGCTGTCCTATGCGCCCGAAAGCTTGAACCGTGATTTCGCGAAGGCGCAGTCGTATCTCACCGGTGATTTTCTCGCCTACTACACCAAGTTCACCGAGCAGATCGCGGCGCTGGCGCAGCAGAAGCAGGTCACCGAAACCGCGAAGGTGGTGCGGGCCGCCGTCTCGGAGTTGCATCCGGACTCGGCCGTCGTACTGGTGTTCATCAACCAGACGGCCACCAGCAAGCAGAAGCCCGAACCGCAGACGACCGCGAGCAGCGCCCGCGTGACGTTGACGAAAGTCAAGGGTTCCTGGCTGATCTCGAAGTTGGATCCGCTGTCGTGACCGCGTCCGTCTTTGGCTCAATCGATTCCGCGCCGCCGGCTCCGGTGTTATTCTCAGCCCGCGAGAACGCCGGCAACCGATGCCGAAAAGCTGCCGTAGGCACTGTCGGTTCATTCCCGCCGAGGAGCACCTGATGCGTTCAGTTCGAACTCTCACCACCGCAACGCTGGTCGCTGCCACCGCATTCGGCGGTCTCGGCGCCGCGGCCACAGCCGGGGCGACAACCAAGGAAGAAGTGGCCGTAAACGGAACGTTCCGCGCCACGTCCATCGGCGACTGGGCCCAGCGCAACGACCAGTACTTCGAAGAGCCGACGGTCGTCCAGACCTGGACCATCAGCTCGACGTGCGACACCTTTCAGGAATGCCATGGCACGGTGACCAGCGACCTGGGATGGACTGCCCCCCTTTATATGAGCGACGGGCAGATGTGGAAGGTGAAACACGAGGTGCCGAATTGGGAGCGGTGCGAGGACGGCACCGCGTTCACCGGGCAGCAGACCTTCTATTTCTACCCGGTGAACGAATACGGCGGCTATCAGCTCGGGTCATCGACCTTCGCCGGAAAGGACAAGACGGTCGGCCCGAGCGGCGCGTGCGGGCAAAACCAGTGGCTCGATATCGCGATGCCGCTGCGCCTGGACAAGCTGAGCTGAGCGAGCACCGCGGCGCCAATACGCTTACCCTGCACTGCTTTTGGTGCGTAGCGCCTTGACCGCTGCGCGGTGTTACGTGGGCAGCATGTCCTTCCATGTCTTGGGCGCTTTCTGGGTCACCAAATCCGACTGCTGATACAGCTTTCCGTCCGGCCCGACGTAACGACCGGTGCGCGGATCGTATTTGGCCACCACGACCGACGGCGCCGGCTTGGATGCCTTGCCTGCGAACGCGCTTGGCGCGGCCTGGGGCGCTGCGCCGTCGACCTGATCCGGTGCCGCGGGCGCCGGCGGTGGCGGGGGCGGCGGGGGAAGTTCCGTCGGCGTCGGGACGTCGAGCGGCGCTATGGGCGGCAGGTCGGCCGACATTCTCGACATGGGCGCCAGCGCCGGTGGTCCCGACGACGGCACCGGCGGCACGGCCGCCCCGACCGAACCCGGTGGCGGATTCTCCCCTCGAGGCCCAGCCGGCGCACCGCGCGGCACGGCCCCCGGCGGCAGCGGCGTCCCCTCGACGGGTCCGAAGATCCTGTCGTTGACGGTGACCCGGTCATCGGGCGGGACGCCCTGGGCAAGCAGATTCGGATCCAGTGGGTAGGGACCCAGGACATGCTGTTTCATCGCCAGCGGCATGAAAGGCTGGTCGCTGTTGCAGATTTCGACGGTGGGCGCCCGCTTGCCCGGGTGCCCCATGCAGGGATAGTTGCGGGCACCGCGGACCGAGAGCGGCGAATCCTGCGGGAGTTTGCAATACAACCCGTCCGGCGTGTCGATGTCACTGAGGTCGTCCGGGGATCGCCAGGTGTTGGGAGGCATGAAGCCGACGGTGCAGATCGGCGGGTCGTCGATCGTCAGCGCGAAGTCACCCTGGGCGGTGCCCTCGGGATGGTTCGGGGCCGCGGCCGCCTGCTCGATGGCAACCGCGGACGGCAGCAACACCAGCAGTTGCTCGAGCGAAGGATGGTAGGTGATGCCGATCTGACCGATGGTGGTCAGGTTGGCGAGCAGCACCGGCAGGGTCGGCTTGATCTGATCGAGCAGTCGCGACGCTTCGTTCGCGGTCTCGGGACCCTTTTCCAGGATGGTGCGGAAGTGGGAATCGTTGTTCACCATCACATCCGAGATGCCGGCGAAGCTACGCGCCCAGGTTCGGATCGAATCGGTGGTTTGTGCCTGGGTATCCAGCAACGGCCCGGTGTCTTCGGTGAGGGCGCGGGTGCGATCGACGACGCCGTTGGCGTCGCGGGACAACGTCTGCGAGGAGTCGATCAGCGATCCAAGGTCGTAACCGGAACCATTGAAGCCCTGGAACGACTCGTCGAGCAATTGGCCGAGTTTGGTCTTCGGGATGCTCTGGACCAGGGCATTGACCTGATCCAGCATTGGCCCGACCGGCTGCGGAATCTTGGTGTCGCGCATGGCGATCACCGATCCGTCGTGCAGGTAGGGCGGTGAATTGGTCCTCGGCCGCAAGTCCACGTACTGCTCACCCACCGCGGACACGCTGAGCACCTCCGCGGTCAGGTCCGCGGGGACCTTCGGTGAAGTGCTAAGCGACAGAGTCGCTTTCACACCGCTCGGGGTCAGCCCCACCGCGGTGACCTTACCGAGCTGAACCCCGCGGTAGGTCACGTTGGAAAACCGGTACAGGCCGCCGGTGGCCGGCAACTCCAGCGTCACCGTCATCCGGCCGATGCCCAGCAGGGTCGGCGCCTGAATGTAGAAGAGCACCATCGAGATCACGCCGATGGTCCCGGCGATCAGGAAGATCGCCAGCTGGATCCGGACGAAGCGCGTCAGCATCTATCCGCCACCTTCCGTCGGTGCCGTTGCCGCAGGCGGTGTTTGGCCGAGACCCGCGTCGGGCAGCGGTGCCGCGCCCGGCGGAGGCCCCGGCAGCGGAGCCGCGCCCGGCGGAGGCCCGGGCAGCGGATCACCCACGATCTGCCTGGGTCCCGGACCGACCCACGGCGGCCGCAGCGGGTCGTGCAGCGGATCGTGGGTGTATTGCAGGTAATACGGGTCGCCGGGCTCCGGCACCAGCGGCTGGTCCAGCTGGCCCCAGTGGGTTCCCAACATCAGGCCACGCTTGAGCCGTGGGATCGACAGGTCCAAATCAACGTGCAGGTTGAAGTAGTCGCCACGGACCGCCCGGTCGACGAAGTTCTGGGTGAACGGGAATACGAACCCCGCCGCGATCGCCGTGCCGAACTCCGGTCCGACGTCGGCGAGCGCGCGGATGGTCGGCTCCAGGTTCTTGAGGTTCTGCACCAGGTCGGCCTGGGAGTCGTTGACCAACCGGGTGGCGGTGTTGCTGAAGACGCGCAGCTTGTCCAGGGCGGCGGTCAGGCGTGGCCGCTCCTTGATCAGCACATCGAGTGCCGGCGGTACCTTTTGCAGCGCCTGGCTGACAACATCGCGTTGCTCGGCGAATGTGCCGGCGAGGCGGTTGAGCGCCTGGATGGAGTCGACGATGTTGTCGCGTTGATCGTCCAGCGTTCCGACGAACGTGTCGAGGCGAGTGATCAGGTCACGCACCGCGCCCTCGCGCCCGGACAGCGCGGCGGAGAAGTTGTGGATGATCTCGCCGATCTGTCCCAGCCCTCCCCCGTTGACGACCGCACCCAGCGACGACAGCGTCTGCTCGGTCGACGGGTAGGCCGACGACCGGCTGAGCGGGATGGTGGCACCCGGCTGCAACCGCCCGCTCCCCTGCTGGCCGAGCGGCGTATTGAGTTCGACGTGCATCGACCCCAGCAGGCTGGTCTGGCCGACGGTGGCCACCACGTTGGCCGGGACGACGACGTCGCGCTTCACCGAGATCTCGACGTCGGCATGCCAGCCCTGCACCCTCATCTGACCGACGCTGCCGACCACGACGTCGTCGATCATCACCGGCGAATTCGACTCCATCGTGCCGACATTCGGGAGCTCGACATGGTAGATGTTGGCCCCCCGGCCCGCGCCCGACCGCGCCGGGCAACGGTAGTGAATTCAGGCCGTGGAATGCGCATCCTGTGGCGGTCACCATCACGCAACAGCCGATGGCGAACACCCGGCGGGCCGCTACTCGGGCGATCATTGTTGTGGCCCTTGCGCCGGCAGCAGCATGCCGGACACGCCCGGCTCCGGGGGCGGTGGCGGCGGCATCGGTGTCGATGGCGGCGGCGGCAGCGGCATCGCTGCGCCCGGTATCCGCGCGGGCGGCTCCGCCCCCGGCGGTCCCACGGGATCACCGGGCAGGCCGGTGTAGGCCGACACCGCGGGCGGGATCTCGGGCGGTCCGGGCTTCGGGCCCTCGCCGCCGGGGGCGAGGCGCGGTTCGCTGTAGAGGATCTTGGACGGGTCCACCGACTTCTGCAGGAAGATATTGATCGGAATCGGCAGGTTGTTGAAGTTGAGCACCCGCAACCCGGGCCCGAGGAACAGCGAGCACAGCTTGCCCGATTCGACCGCGGTGATGTTCTCGATGGCACCGACTGCCGTGCAGCCGGGCACGGGCAGCGGAACCATGAGGCCCGAGAACGTCGGGTTCGCGAAGTTCATGATCCCGAACCCGCCGACGATGGTTCCGGTGTCGGCGTTGTAGTCGTTGAAGAAGTTGCCCAGCGCGTTCGGCGCCGCGTGCAGGATGTTTTCCAGATCCATGTGGTGATCCACCAAAATCTGTGTGACATCGGCCAACCGGGCAATCTGCTCGCTGGTCTGGTTACGCGTTCCGGCGATGAAACGCTGCACCTCGCCGACCGCCGTCGACAGATCGGTCAGCGCCGCGTCCAGGTCCGACTTGCTGTCATTGACGACGCTGGTGAGCGTGGCCAGTCGGTCGTTGAACTGCACGATCTGGACGTTGCTGTCGCGCAACGCGCCGACGAAGGTCTGCAGGTTTTTGATGATGTCGACGATGTTGCCGCTGCCGTTGGCAAGGATGCGGCCCACGCCTGACAGTTGAGCCAGGGTCTGCCGGAGCTTGTCGCCGTTGCCGTCGAGCGCATTGGCGGCGCTGTCGATGAACCGGCCCACCGACGTCCCCGACACGCCACTCTTGGGCCCCAAATCCGTTGCCAGCCTCATCAATTGGGTCTTGACCTCGTCCCACTCGACCGGCACGGCGGTCCGTTCCACCGGGATCACCGCGCCGTCGGGCATGACCGGCCCGCTGTCGCGGTAGGCCGGCGAGAGTTGCACGTAGCGGGCGGACACCAGGTTCGAGGCGACGATAACCGCCTTGGCGTCCGCCGGAATCGGCACGTCATGGTCGACCTTGAGCGTCATCTTGGCCTGGGTGCCTTGGGGCTCAATGGATTTGATGTTGCCGACCTTGACACCCGATACCCGCACCTCGTCGTTGGGGTAAATCGCGGTGGCGGTGGTGAAGTAGGCGGTGATCGTCTTTTGCCCGAAAAACGTGTTGCGGACGAGCACCGCGGCGCCGGCGAGGATGAGTCCGACCAGGACAACGGCCGCCAGCGCCGCCAGCCTGTTGCGGGGGACCCGGGAGCTCATTGCGACCCTCCGACCCGGCCACCCAACGTGCAGCCGGGGCATACCGGAATCCCGTTGTACGGCCAGGGAATCAGCGACCGAGGAACCGGCGAGGGGTGGCCCGGACCGCGAGCCGTGTCGAAGGTGCGGAATCCCCACAGGTAGTCCAGGAACGGCTGGAAGAGTTGCGGTGCAAGGAAGTTCGGGACGAACGCCGAGTAGGCGTACATGCTCGAGATCGCCTCACCCACCGTGATCTCGAATTTCTTGAGGCCCGGCAGCGCCTTGCTGATGTTGTCGCGGTTCTTTTCCAGCATCGCGGTGACCGAGTTCAGTCTCTCCAGCGTCGGCGCCAGCTTGCTTTCGTTGTCGTGCACCAACGCCGTCAGCTGCTTGGCCACCGCCGACGTGTTGGCCAGCAGGTCCACGATCTCCTGCCGGCGCGCCACCAGGACTTGGAGCAGCACGTCGGAGTTGAGGATGAGCTTGTTGACCTGCTGGCTGCGTTCGGAAAGGACTCCGGTGACATCGCCGGCGCTCTTGAACAACTCGCCGAGGTTCTTGTTGCGGCTGTTGAGGGTTCGCGACAAGCGGGTGAGCGCGTCGAAGGCCGGCCCCATCTGGGGTGCGATCTGGTCGAGCGTCGCAGCCAGCGTGTCCAAAGACTGGTTCAGCGCCGTGGTGTTCGTCCCGGCGGTGTCGGTGGTCAAGTCGCTGACCGCTTCGGTCAGCGAGTACGGCGACGACGTGCGCGACACCGGAATCAGTGCCATCGGGTGCATGGTGCCGGTGCCGGCGGACTCCAGCGTCAGCATCCGCTCACCCAGCAGCGTCCCGGTGCGGATGTGCGCGGTGGTCTCCGACCCGAGCAGGATGTTGCCCTTCAGCGCAAAGGTCACCAGGGCGTCGCCGCGATGCAGCTTCACGTCCGACACGGTGCCGACCTTCATTCCCGACACCACCACCGGATTGCCCGTGGCAAGGCCGCCGGCCTCGGTGAACAGCGCCTGGTACCTGACCATGGTCGCCCACGCGATGAACCGGTCCGGCGACAGTCCCACCAGGATCACCATCACCGCCAGGACGACACCGATGAGCCCAGCCTTGACGAGCCCAGATCCGCGATACTTGAGCATCAGGGTTCCGTGCACCTTCCAGCATCTGAACGGAATATGGGAGCTCGCACCGTCTTGCCCTGAAGGTCCGTGCCGCGCAGCTCCAACATGCATAGGTAGTAGGGGATGGTGGCGCCGTTCGCGCCGAGCCGAACCAGCTTGCGATAGTTCTTGGGCGCCTTGCCAATTGCCGCGTCGAGGCGGTCCTTGTCGTTGTCGAGAATCGGCGCCAGCCGATTCAACTGATCGATGGTTCCGGTCAGCGGCGGCCGCGCCTGGGCAAGCAGATCCGCCAGCGAGGCGGTTCCCCGGTCCAGGGCGTCGATGGCGGAACCGATGGTGTTGCGGTCATCGGACAGTCCGCTGACGAGACGCTCGAGGCGATCGACCGCGCCGGAAAACTGTTTGCCGTCTTTGGAGATCGTGCCGATCACGATGTTGAGGTTGTCGATCAGTTGCTGCACGGTTTGGTCGTTGTCGGCCAGGGCATTCGAGAACGACGTCGCCTTGGTGAACAGCGAGTCGAGAGTGCCGCCCTGCCCCTGGAAGACCTGCAGGAGTCCTGAGGTCAACGCGTTGACGTCGCGCGCATTCAGGCCCTGGGTAACGGGTTTGAGCCCGCCGAGCAGCAGGTCGAGATCGAGCGCCGGCGCGGTGCGACTGACGGGGATCTGACCGCCGGCCGGCAGCCGCTTGGGCGAGCCCGGACCGTCGACCAGTTCCAGGTAGCGATCGCCGACCAGGTTGAGGTAGCGGACCGCCGCCCGGGTGCCCTCGGTGAGGACGATGTTGCGGTCGGCGTCGAACTTCACCACGACCTTTTTGTCCGGCTGCAACGAAACGCTGTTGACCGTGCCCACCCGGATCCCGGCGACCCGCACCGACTGCCCCGGCTTGAGCCGCGACACGTCGGTGAACACCGCCGAATAGCCGTTCGTCGCACCCGTGCGGTACTGGCCGAAGATGAAGAACAGGAAGGCGGTCAGCATCGCCATCACAACCGCGAAGACGGCGAACTTGATCAGTGTGGCGCGTGTTCTCATCCGGGCATCCCCACCTGTGCGGAGTTGCGCGGCGGGCCCGCGATCGGCCCGTACAACAGCTGTTTGAGCAGATCGGAGTTGATCAGCAGCTGCGGGTTTCCGTATCCGACCGGGTTGGCCCCGATGTCGGTGATGAATTGCGGCGGGTTGGTGTTGAACGGCAGGGTCGGCAGGCCCATGCACTTGGGGCCGCCGGTGGCCGCGACCTTGGGCAGGTTCGTCGGGTAGCGATAGCGTTCGCCGCCCCAGGTGAGGCTCGCCGAGATGTTGATGCTCGGTTCCGACAGCGGCGGACCGTGCGCGATGGTTATCAGCCCGCCGAAACTGCAAGTGAGCGCCGGCGCGTACTCGTTGGTCAGATCGGTCGTCGGCACGAGTAGATGCAGCACGTTCGTCAGCGGTTGGCGGTTCGTCGACAAGACGTCATTGCCGATGTCGGCCAAGCCGATCGCGCTGATCAGCAGCGCGTCCAGGTTGTGCTGTTCGTCGACCAGTGTCTTGCTGATCCGGGTCGCGTTGGCCGCGGTCTTCACCAGGTCGGGCGCCGCGTCGGCATAGGCGTTCGACACCGTCGGCAGGACGGAGAGGTCATGGCGGAACGCGGGAAGGCTCGGCTCCAGCCGGGCGAGGAACGAATCCAGGTCGCTGAGCGACTGGCCCAGCTGTGGGCCGCGCCCACTGAACGCTTGGGCAAGCGCACCCAGGGACTCGTTGAGTTTCGGCGGGTCGATGTGCGACAGCACCGACACCAATTCCTGGAACACCGTGTTGATCTCGACCATGACGTGCTGGCCCTGCAGCGTCTGACCGGCGCGCAGCCGCTGGGCCGAGGGTTGGGCGGGTTCCACCAGTTGGATCGACTTGGCGCCGAACACCGTCGACGACGCGATGTCGACCAGCACGTTGCTCGGGATGAAGTGCATCTGCGACGGGTCCATCGCGAGGTGAATGGCCGCTTGGCCGTTGGGCAGTGATTCGATGGAGGCGACCTTGCCCACCTGCACGCCGCGCATCTTGACCTTGGCGTCCGGGTTCATGACCAGACCGGCTCGTTGCGAAATCACCGTCACCGGAACGGTTTCAGTGAACGAACCCTGAAACAGGCCCACCGCCACGGCGAAGATCAGGCCGATGATGAGGATGGTGGCCAGTCCGAGCAGGGGCGGCAGGTAATTCCGCCCCGCGGGCGGGTGGGCATGGCCCGGCCGCGGGGGTCGACCGGCGATCGCGCCGCGACCGGCTGGCACATTCTGCGTCACTGCCGTTTCACCTCCTCTGCTAACCGGAAAGGTTGAAGTTGCCGTTCGTACCGTAGATAGACAGCGAGACCAACAGCGTCACCGACACCACGACGATGAGCGACGTGCGCACCGCGTTGCCGGTGGCGTTGCCGACACCGGCCGGCCCGCCGGAAGCGAAATAGCCGTAGTACGTGTGGATCAACAGGATGGTCAGCGCCATCAAAATCGCCTGCAGGAAGGACCACAACAAGTCGATGGGGTTCAGGAACGTGTTGAAGTAGTGCTGGTACAAACCCTGTGACTGCCCCAGCAGGAACGTCGTGGTGAACTGACTGGCCACGAACGACAGGATCACGGCGATGCTGTACAACGGCGTGATCGCCAGCATCCCGGCCAGGATCCTGGTGCTCACCAGGTAGGCAACCGGCCGAATTGCCATGCTCTCCAACGCATCGACTTCCTCGTTGATCCGCATGGCGCCCAACTGAGCCGTCACGCCGGCGCCGAAGGTGGCCGCCAGCCCGATCCCGGCGACCACCGGCGCCGCGATGCGCACGTTGATGAACGCGGCCAAAAAGCCGGTCAGCGCCTCGATGCCGATGTTTCCCAGCGAGGTGTACCCCTGAATGGCCAGCGTGCCGCCCGCTGCCAGCGTCAGGAAGCCGACGATCACCACCGTTCCGCCGATCATCGCCAAAGTGCCTGCGCCCATGCTGATCTCGGCGACCAAGCGGACGACCTCGCGCGTGTAGCGGGTAGCCGCGAAGGGCATCCCGGCGAGCGCTTTGCCGTAGAACAGCGCATGATCGCCGATCCCCGCCAGCAGGGCGTCCGGCCGCTCGAGTTGGCGGGTCAGTCGTGGGTATGCAGCCCTCAGCGCCACCGACAGCCTCCTACTTCGCCGTCATCTTGATGCCGATCGCCGTGACGACCACGTTGACGACGAACAGGGACATGAACGCATACACCACGGTTTCGTTCACCGCGTTGCCGACCGCCTTCGCGCCGCCACCGGTGATCGACAGGCCCCGATAACAGGCGACCAAACCGGCGATGAGGCCGAAAAGAGCGGCCTTGATACAGGAAATGACGACCTCGGGCACGCCCGTCAGCAAGGTGATACCGGCGGCGAACGCACCGGGATTGACGTCTTGGACAAACACCGAAAAGACGTAGCCACCGAGGACGCCGATGATGACGACCAGGCTGTTGAGCAAGAAGGCCACCAAACCGGAAGCCAGCATGCGCGGCGTCACCAGGCGCTGAATCGGATTGATGCCCAGCACTTCCATCGCGTCGATCTCTTCACGAATCGTGCGCGACCCCAGGTCCGCACACATGGCGGTGGCACCCGCACCGGCCACGATCAACACCGTGACCAGCGGGCCGAGCTGGGTGACCGCACCGAACGCGGCGCCCGCGCCGGACAGATCCGCCGCGCCAAGTTCACGCAACAGGATGTTGAGCGTGAAGCTGACGAGCACGGTAAACGGGATGGCTACCAACAGGGTTGGGGCCAACGACACCCGCGCGACGAACCAGGATTGCTCCAGGAACTCCCGCCACTGGAACGGCCGGCGGAACAAGTACTTGACCGCGTCGGCCGACATGGCGAACAAGGCTCCGACGGCCTGCATCGCCCCGGACACGTCGACCTTCAGTCGCAGCGCGGGCAACCCCGTAGACCATCGCTCGGCACGCAAATCCGCCATCGGCCTCAGACCCTCCCCAGCGTTACGAGACCGTCAGTCTTGTTCTTGGGCAACGGCTGCGGTAAATTCAGCAGAATTGACGGCTGTGAATTCGTACCGGCGACGGCGAAATGCCCGGCGGGCAGCTGGTTTTCGGCACCGATGGCCGCTGCTTCGCTCACGCCAGACCTCCGTTCTGTCGCGTGAGTTGGCGCCGCAAAACGAGGGGCTCCACGTCTTGAAGCGTCCGGCGATTATGACTCATGCCGCGTCCAGGCGGAGCGAAAAATGCATAACCGTTATCGCGCGCTCGGCGCTTTGCGCAAACGCGTAAGGCACCCGCGTGCCAACACATGCGACAGTCCGCTCAGGCATGTCAGGGGCTGCTCCAGTCCGGTAGTGCTCAGGTGACGGCGCCGGCCGTCTTGAGTTCGATGATGCGGTCCCAGTCGAGGCCGAGCTCCATCAGGATCTCGTCGGTCTGCTCGGCGAATCCGGGGGCCGGCCCGGTCTGCGGTGCTGCGACGTCGAACTGTACCGGGTTGGCGACGAGCTCCAGCTCGCCCGCCCGCACGATGTACTCGTTCGCCCGGATCTGGGCATCGTCGGCCGCTTGCAGGGTGTCCTGGACCGGCGCCCACGGCCCGGCGAGGGTGGCGAAGCGCTCGGTCCATTCGGCCAACGTCCGGGTGGCGATGGCCTTGGTCAGCAGTTCCACCGCGTCCCCCGTGTTGGCGGCGATGTTTTCGGCCGTGTCGAAGCGCGGGTCGTCGGCCAGCTCGGGCAGGTCGACATGCCGGCACACGTCGGCCCAGAACTTGGTGGGCTGCATCATCACGAAGGAGATATAGCGGCCGTCGGAGGTCGTGTATAGCCCCACCAACGGATTGTTCGGCGCGCCGTGCACTCCGGGCGGCGGTGATTCCAGCCGCTGGTGCAGATGATTGGTCAGCGCGACGGTGTGGCCCAGCGACCACAGACCGCTGCCCAGCAGCGAGACGTCGACGACGGACGGTTCGCCGGTGCGCTCCCGCTTGAGCAGTGCCGCCGCGATCCCGCCGGCCAGGTTGGTGCCCGAGATGGTGTCACCGTAGGCCGGTCCGGGCGGGGCGATCATTCCCGGCATGCCGGCGGGCGTGATCGTCGCAGCGGTTCCCGCCCGGCACCAGAAGGCGGTCATGTCGTAGCCACCCTTTTCCGATTCGGCGCCCCGGGGGCCGAGCGCGCTCCCTCGGGCGTAGACGATCTTCGGATTGACCGTACGAATGTCGTCGACGTCGATGCCGAACTTCTTCCGGTGAGCGGGAAGGAAGCTCGTGAGGAACACATCCGAGCGGCGGGCCAACTCGTAGAGCACTTCCTTGCCCTCCGGCACCGATATGTCCAGCCCGATGCTGCGCTTGCCGCGGTTGGCGTGCTCGATGTTGGGGTTGGGATCGCCCTCGACGCGCAGCATCCCGGTCTGGCGGAGCCCACGCTGCGGGTCACCGGTCACCGCGTGCTCGACCTTGACCACCTCGGCGCCCCACTCGGCCAGCACGGCGCCCGCCGACGGGACGAACCCGTACATGGCGACTTCCAGGACGCGGATGCCTTCCAGCGGCCTCATGCGAGCGCCCCCTCGGCCGGCCCCGCGACAACGGCAAAGGTCTTGCGCTCCAAGAACTCTTCCAATCCCGCAACCCCCATCTCGCGGCCCACGCCGGACTGCTTGAAACCCCCGAACGGGCTGTCGGCGCCAAAGTAGTTGCCGCCGTTGATCGAAAAGGATCCGGTGCGGATCCGGCGCGCCACGGCCAGCGCCCGTTCCTGGTCGCCGCTGAACACCGCGCCGGCCAGTCCGTAGATCGAATTGTTGGCGATGCGCACCGCGTCGTCGTCATCGTCGAACGCGATCACCACGAGCACCGGCCCGAAGATCTCCTCTTGGGCGATCTCGCTGTCCGGGTCGACATTGGTCAGCAGCGTCGGCGCATAGAAGAAGCCGGGATCCAGCCGCTTGCCGCCGGTGACCAGGGTGGCGCCGGCGGCCACCGCCCGCCGGACCATGCCGTCGACCTTGTCGCGCTGCCGCTCGTTGATCAGCGGGCCCATGTAGGTCTTGGGGTCGGCCGGATCGCCGTGCCGGACCTTGGCGAAGTTCTGCGCGATCAGTTCGACGATCTCGTCGTGATGCGAGCGGGGCACCAGCAGCCGGGAAGTGAGCGCGCAGCCCTGGCCCGCGTGGGTGACCATGCTGAAGGCCGCGAACAGGGCCGCGCCGGCGAAGTCGGCGTCGTCGAGGATGATGGCCGCCGATTTGCCGCCCAGTTCCAGGAAGACGCGCTTGACGGTCTGGCTCGCGGCGGCCATGATCTCCCGCCCGACGGCGGTCGACCCGGTGAAGGTGATGACGTCGACGTCCGGGCTGGTGGTCAGGGCGACGCCCGCGGCCGGGTCCGACGAACTGAGCACGTTGACCACGCCGGCGGGGATGTCGGTGTGGTTGGCGATCAGTTCGCCCAGCGCCAGGGTGACCAGCGGCGTGTCCGGGGCGCCCTTGAGCACCACGGTGCAGCCGGCGGCCAGCGCCGGCGCCAGCTTGGCCAGCGCCAACTGGTTCGGATAGTTGTAGGCGATGATGGCGCCCACCACTCCGGCGGCTTCCTTTTCCACCCAGCGGTGGTGGCGCAGGCCGCGCGACTCCTTCTCGCCGAGGTCTTCGGTGAACGGATAGCTGCGCAGCAGGTCGGCGTAGAAGCGCACGATTCCGATCGGCTCGTCGAGCTGAGCGCCGTGGGTCAGCGCACGGGTTGCGCCGACTTCGGCGATGGTGAGCTCCCGCAGCTCGTCGGCGTGCTCGAGCAGCGCCCGGTGCAGCTGGTCGAGGCAGCGGATCCGCAGCTCGACATCGGTGGCCCATCCGGTGCCGTCGAATGCCCGGCGGGCCGCCGCGATGGCCGCTTCGGCCTCGGCCGTGCCGGCGTCGGGGGCGTGCCCGATCACCGCGCCCGTCGCGGGATTGATCGAGGGGAATGTCGTGCCGGCGGTGACCAGCCGGCCGTCGATCAACAGCCGGCGGTCGACATGGGCGGCGGGCGCGGCGTCGGCCGTCGCGGCGGTCGCTGAGCTCCCCGTGACGGGCTCTGCCGTGTCCTGGGCAGGCATTCCGGTACCCCCTGATGTGGTGGCGGTCACGATAATTTCATTCTCTTCCCCGGCGAATCTTACATTCGAGTTTCGATAATTCAAGAAAGTCTCAGGAATGAGATCGAGCTGCTGACCAGCGGCGCGAACGGCCGTACGCTGTGGATCCCGGCCTCTCCATGCAGGCTGGACGCGGTGTTGTGCGCGTGTTGCACGCCGCTCCGAACGGAGAGTAAGGTTCTCATAATTGTAAGGGAGATTCTTTGTGACTGAAATGGCGTCCTTCGGAGCAGAGGCCTCGAGATGAAGACTGCGGTGGTCACCGGCGGCGGATCCGGCATCGGGCTGGCCGTCGTCGAGCGGTTGCGCGCCGACGGCTTGAACGTCGCCTCCATCGACCTGCGGCCGTCGGATGCGGAGCTGGCTTTCACCGCCGACGTCACCGACCGGTCGCAGGTGGACGCCGCGCTGTCGGCCATCCGCGCCCAACTCGGGCCGGTGACGGTGCTGGTGAACGCGGCGGGCCTGGACGGCTTCAAGAAGTTCAACAACATCACGTTCGAGGACTGGCAGCGGGTGATCGACGTCAACCTCAATGGCGTCTTCCACACCACCCAAGCGGTGTTGCCCGACATGATCGAGGCGGGCTGGGGACGCATCGTCAACATCTCTTCGTCGAGCACCCATTCGGGTGCGCCCTACATGAGTCATTACGTGGCGGCCAAGTCGGCGGTCAACGGCCTCACGAAGTCGTTGGCGCTGGAGTACGGGCCCAAGGGCATCACGGTCAACGCCGTGCCGCCGGGCTTCATCGACACCCCGATGCTGCGCGCCGCCGAGAAGAACGGGTTCCTGGGCGACATCGAGGAGACCATCGCCCGGACCCCGGTGCGCCGGATGGGCACGCCCCAGGACATCGCGGCGGCATGCGCATTCCTGGTGTCCGAGGAAGCCGGCTACATCACCGGTCAGATCTTGGGCGTCAACGGCGGCCGCAACACCTGAGCGGTGGGGATCGGTCAGCGGCGCCCGGCAACAAGCACCAGGTGAGAGGAGACAGCCCGTGAAGGTTTGGGTGGATTCGCAGCGATGCCAGGGCCACACCCTGTGTTCGATGATCGCCCCGGATTCGTTCCAGCTCAGCGACATCGACGGCAGTTCATCGGCGATCGACGAAGTGGTGCCCGCCGACCGCGAGGACCAGGTTCGCGAAGCCGCGCAATCGTGTCCGGAGCAGGCCATCATGATCACCGACGACGCCTGAGCCGGCACCGACCAACAGACATCGAGGGAGACGAAGCGTTGAGTGTCGACGACGGCGTCAATGACAGCGACCGCAAGAAGAACCGGTATCACTTCGACCGGCATTCCCCGGACTATCGGTCGCGGTTCAAGGCGATCACCGAGGAGATGCACGCGAAGTGCCCGATGGCGTGGACGGACACCTACGGCGGGCACTGGGTGGCGGCCGGCAGCCACGAGGTCTTCGAACTCGCCCGTTGCCCCGCCGTGTCCAACGACCATGACATCAACGGCGAACGCCGTGGCTACAAAGGCATTTCGATCCCCACGGCCAGCCGCGTCAGCGCAGTGCGCGGCGGCATCCTGGAAATGGACGACCCCGAGCACCGCATCTATCGCACGGTGCTCAACCCGTACCTGTCGCCGGCGGCGGTCAAGCGCTGGGAGCCGTTCATCGACGAGGTGACCCGCGCCGCGCTGGACGAGAAGATCGAAGAGGGCAGCATCGACTTCGTCGACGACCTGGCCAACATCGTGCCGGCCGTCCTGACGCTGGCGATGCTGGGCATTCCGCTGAAGAAGTGGAAGATGTACAGCGAGCCGGTGCACGCCGCGGTCTACACGCCCGAGCACTCTCCCGACATCGAGCGCGTCACCGCCATGCACCGCGAGATGGGCCTCGACATGGTCAACAACATGCTCGAGATCCGCGAGAACCCGCGCCCCGGCATCGTGAATGCGCTGCTGCAGATGCGCATTGACGGCGAACCCGCGCCGGACCTGGAAATCCTCGGCAACCTGGGGCTGGTCATCGGCGGCGGGTTCGACACCACGACCGCCCTGACCGCCCATTCGCTGGAATGGCTGTCCGAGCATCCCGAACAACGACAGCTGCTCAGCGACGAACGCAAAACGCTGCTCGATCCCGCCACCGAAGAGTTCCTGCGCTACTTCACCCCGGCGCCCGGCGACGGCCGGACCTTCTCCGAGGACTTCGAACTCGACGGCACCGTGTTCAAGGAGGGCGAGCGGCTGTGGATCTCCTGGGCGATGGCCAACCGCGACCCGGCGGTCTTCCACGACCCGGACGAGGTGATCCTCGACCGTAAGGGCAACCGGCACTTCAGCTTTGGGCTGGGCATCCACCGCTGCATCGGGTCGAACGTGGCGCGCACCGTGTTCAAGTCGATGCTCATCGCGGTGCTCGACCGGATGCCGGACTACCGCTGCGACCCCGAGGGCACCGTGCACTACGAGACCATCGGCGTCATCCAGGGCATGCGCAAGCTGCCGGCCACATTCACCCCGGGCCGCCGGATCGGCGCCGGACTGGACGAGACGCTGGAGAAACTGCAACGCATCTGCGACGAGCAGGAGCTCGCCCGGCCGATCACCGAGCGCAAGGAGGCCGCCGTCATCGACTAGGGTCTCGACGAACCGTTGACTGTCGCGATTTTTCGGAGTAGGCCCTGTTCAGCGTGACCGCGCCTTATATTCGGGCCACGAACCTGTGCAGAGATGGGAGACGGATCGGTGAAGCCTTTCGCCGTGGGCCTTGCGCTTGCCACCGCCGCGTTGACTCTTACGCCGACCGCGCACGCCGACATGCAGGTCGGCAACTACCGGGTGGACACGGCCCGGGATCCCGGCCACAGCTGGATCTGGGCGATCAGACCCTGCAGCTACGATCGAGGACCGGAATGTCTGACGGTTGAAGCGATTCCGCAACCGAACGGACAAGCGGCGTGGTGGAAGTCGGACGCACATCTGTCCAACGGCCGCTACACCATGGCAGTTGACGTTCCCGATGGTGTGCGCTGCGTGGTCCAGTTCTTTCCCTCGCACGATGTTTACTCGTGGGACCCGGCGACGATGTCGGGTCAGGTCGATTCGACGTTCGACACCGGTTGCGGCGGCGGACCGGGGGGCAGCAACAGTTGGCCGTTCTCGCTCGTGCGATGGTAGCCGCGTGAGACCTATAGGAGTCAGTCGATCATGAGGGCGACGGGCAGCGAGCACCATGGCTGATGCGAAGAAGCCGCCGCACGATTCGGCCACCTCCGACGAGGACGTGAAGGCCTTGCTCGAGGAGGCCGAGGCCGAAGCGGCCGAAGCCGAAGCGCTGGCCGCGGCGGCGCGCGCCCGCGCCCGTGCCGCCCGGCTCCGGCGGGAAGCGCAGGCTCAGGCGGCGAAGGCCGCTGCAGAAACCTCCGAAGCCGACGAGCATGCGGCCGACGACGAGCCGGCGGAGACCGACGATGAGGTCTCCGACAGCGTGGAAGCAACCGACGCCGACGACACGGAGACCACGCAAGCGCAGACCAAGGAGGCGGCCAAGGAAGCCGAGCCCAACGAGGAAGCCGCCGAGGAAACCGCAGAGGACGCAGAATCGGAATCCAAGGCCCGCTCCCGGCGCCGCCTGCGGTTGCCGTCGTGGTCCGTGGCGTGGAAAGCGGCCGTCATCGCCCTCATCTGTGCTTTCGTCGCCGCCAGCGGATACATGATGTGGGAGCGCCATCAAACCTCCGAGCGCAACCAGCGCATCGCGAACTTCCTGGCGGCAGCCCGGCAAGGGGTGGTCAACATGACGTCCCTGGACTTCAACAAGGCCAAGGAGGACGTCCAGCGGGTGATCGACAGCTCGACCGGCCAGTTCCGCGACGACTTCCAGCAGCGTGCAAAGGATTTCACCACCGTCGTCGAGCAGTCCAAGGTGGTCACCCAGGGCACCGTGAACGCGGCGGCCGTGCAATCCATCGACGGGAATTCCGCATTGGTGCTCGTCGCGGCGACGTCGCGGATCACCAACGCCGCCGGCGCCAAAGACGAGCCGCGCAACTGGCGGCTCAAGGTGACCGTCACCGACGAGGGCGGACAGTACAAGATGTCCAAACTGGAGTTCGTTCCATGAGCGAGGACAACCGCAGCAGCGACGCCGCCGACGACTCTGCCGACCGGCCCGAACCCGGTCGGCCCCGCGCGCGACGCAACGTGAAAGTTGTTCCGATCGTTTTGATTTCGCTTCTGCTGATTTCCGGCGCCGGGACGGCCTGGCTCTACTTCAAGGAGTACCTGCCGGACAAGCGCACTGACGCCCGGGTCGCGAGCGCGGTGGTCAATGCGGCGTCCGACGGAACGGTCGCGCTGCTGTCCTACTCGCCCGACACGCTCGACAAGGACTTCGCCGCCGCCAAGTCGCACCTGTCCGGAGATTTCCTGTCGTACTACAACCAATTCACCGAGCAGATCGTGGCTCCGGCCGCCAAGCAGAAATCGCTGAAAACCAACGCTCGGGTGTTGGGGGCCGCGGTTTCGGATCTACGTCCGGACTCGGCCGTCGTGCTGGTGCTGGTCGACCAGAGCACCACCAGCAAGGACAACCCCGACCCGGCGATGGCGTCCAGCAGCGTGCTGGTGAGTCTGACCAAGGTCAACGGCAAGTGGCTCATCACCAAATTCGACCCGGTCTAGGCGCCCGGTGAATGCCGTTGCGCCGCCGGCATTCACTGTGCGCTGACGGCGACGACACGCTGACAACGGCCGCCGTGGCGTGACAGTCAACGCGGTGACTTCGCGCTGCGGCCCGCGGGCCACCCAGACGGCCTCCAAGAATCCGTCAAGGATTCCGCGAGGCCGGCATTCGATCCTCTTCTCAGCCGAACCATCGATGCGCCGAGGAGGAATCGCCATGCCGAGCAACCACATTTCGCTGGTGCATGGGTGGCTGCCGGTGGCGATCCAGGCCGTGGCCGGGATAACGCTGAGCCTGGCCGCCGGATGGCGGTCGTGGCGCTGGCGGCTGTTGTGGCTGCCGTCCGCCGCGGTTTTGGGGGTGACGACGGCCGTCGGGGCGCACCGCTGCATCAGCACGCGGGCCCCGCAGGCGCTGTTCGTCTGGATCGCGTTGGCCGGCATGGCGATCGCGATCCTGCTCCTGGGCTGGCGCGGTGCGCGGTGGTGGCGACGCGGGCTGTCCATCCTGGCCGTACCGCTGTGCCTGCTCTGCTCGCTGCTGGTGCTCAACCAGTGGGTCGGCTACTTCCAGACCGTGCAGAGTGCGTGGAGCCAGTTCACCTCCGGTCCGCTGCCCGACCAGACCGACAGGGCCACCGTCACCACACTGGCGGCGCGGGGCGCCAAACCGCCGCACGGCAGCCTGGTGCCGGTGCAGATCCCCGAGGACGCATCGCATTTCAAGCATCGCGAGGAGCTGGTGTACCTACCGCCGGCGTGGTTCGCGAGCTATCCGCCGCCGCAACTGCCGACGGTGCTGATGATCGGCGGCATGGTCAACACCCCCGCCGACTGGGTGCGCGCCGGCAATGCGGTGGACACCGTCGACGCGTTCGCGGCCGCCCACGGTGGCAACTCGCCGGTGCTGGTGTTCGCGGACCCGGGCGGCGCGTTGGACAACGACACCGAATGCGTCAACGGCAGCCGCGGCAACGCCGCCGACCACCTGACCAAAGATGTTGTGCCCTATATGATTTCGACTTTCGGCGTCAGTAAGGACCCGTCCCGCTGGGGCATCGTCGGCTGGTCCATGGGCGGGACCTGCTCGGTGGACCTGACCGTCATGCATCCGGCGCTGTTCAGCGCGTTCGTCGACATCGACGGCGACCTGACCCCCAACACGGGAACCAGGGAGCAGACCATCGCCGACCTGTTCGACGGCAGTGCCGACGCGTGGGCGACATTCGATCCGGCGACGGTGATCGCCCGCCACGGCCGCTACACCGGCGTGTCCGGATGGTTCGCGATCTCCTCGACCGGCTCGCCGTCACCGCGCCGCGACGTCGACTCCACCGCGATGGCGGTCGCGGGCCGGGCCGCCGCCGATCCGGGTGACCAGGCCGCCGCTGCCGCCTCGCTGTGCGCGCTGGGCCGGGCCAACGGCATCGACTGCGCGGTCGTCGCCCAGGGCGGACACCACGACTGGCCGACCGCCGGCACGGCCTTCGCCACCGCGTTGCCGTGGCTGGCCGGCCAGCTGGGCACTCCGGGGGCGAGCCGGATTTCCTTGCCCGGCAACGCCTCTCGGCAAGCGCTGTGACGGCGCTAACCGCGCGGCAGGCCGAGCACCCGCTGGGCGATGATGTTGCGCTGGATCTCCGAGGTGCCCCCGGCGATGGTCCCGGAGAAGCTGCGCGCGTAGCGCTCGAACCAGCTGGCGAAGTAGTGGTCGAGGTTCATGTGCGCGTACGGCCCGGTCTGCCCGGGGTGCACGAGTCCGTCGGCGCCCGCGGAGGTGAGCGCCAATTCCATGGCGCGCAGCTCGGCTTCCGAACCGAGCAGCTTGAGCACCGAGATGGCGGCGACGTCGTCTTCGCCGCGGGCGGCGCGGGCCAGCGCCGCCGAGCCGAGCAGCCGCAGCGCCTGTCTGTCCATGATCGTGGTGGCGTACTGGTCGCGCTCCACCTCGGTGCCGGGCTGGAAGTCGGCGATCATGTTCTCCAGGCGGTCCGCGAACCCCAGCCACATCATGGTGCGCTCGTGACCCAGCGAACCGTTGGCCACCAGCCACCCTTGGTTGAGTCCACCGACCAGGTTCTCGGCCGGCACCCGCACGTCGGTGAAGAACACCTCGTTGAAGTCCTTGTCGTCGATCGAACAGATCGACGGGAACGGCCGGCGGACCAGGCCCGGGGTGTCGGTGGGGATCACCAGGGCGCTGATTCCCTTGTGCTTGGGCGCATCTGGATCGGTTCGCACGAAGGTCAGCAGGACGTCGGCGTCATGCGCCCCGGAGGTCCACACCTTTTGCCCGTTGACCACGAAGTGGTCGCCGTCCAGCACCGCGCGGGTGCGCAGCGAGGCGAGATCCGAACCGGCGCTGGGCTCGCTCATGCCCAGCGACGCGGTGATCTCGGCGCGCAGGATCGGCACCGCCCAGCGCTGCTTTTGTTCGTCGCTGCCGAACGACAACAGCGACGCCGCAACGATATTCACGCCCTGCGGGTTGAAGCTGTGGTAGATCCGGCGGCGGCTGAGTTCCTCGAGATAGACGAACTGTTGCAGCACCGTGGCGTTGCGGCCGCCGTACTCCGGCGGCTGGCTGGGCAGCAGCCAGCCGTTGTCGAAGAGCAGCCGTTGCCAGCGGCGCGCCCACTGGGGCATGTGCGAGACCGATCGCGGACGTTCCAGGGTTTCGCTTGCCGGGGGCAGGTTTTCGTCCAGGAACGCCGCGAACTCGGCGCGGAACGCCTCGACGTCGGGATCAAAAGTCAGCTGCACGGTATTCCTCTGCGATCCGCGCCCGGTGCTCCGCCGCGCCGCCCAACATCAGCTCACCCGCCTTGGCCCGCTTGAGCGCGAACTGCAGGTCGTTCTCCCAGGTGAATCCCATGGCGCCGTGCAGCTGCAGGCCGTGCCGGAAGGCCAGCGACTGGCACTCCCCCGCCGACGCCTTGGCCATTGCGGCGGCCAGCCGGCGCCGGGGGTCATCGGCCGCGATCGTCAGCGCGGCGAAATAGGCCAGCGCGCGGGCCCGTTGCACGGCGACGTGCATGTCGGCGACCTTGTGCTGCACGGCCTGGAACGAGCCGATCGGCACGCCGAACTGCTGACGGCTTTTGACGTGCTCGAGCACCAGATCGAGGATGCGCTGGCAGGCGCCGACCATGGTGATCGCCATGCCGGTCAGCGCCACATGGTGTGCGCGCTCGGGATCGACGCTCAGCCGGGCGCTGTCGGGCACCCGCACCTCGGCGAACGACAGGTCGGCCACGTGCAGCACCGGGTCGAACACCGCCGTGCGCCTTGCCGACACCTGATTGGCCGCGGTGATGAACACCCCGGCGTCGGTCACCACCGCGAGGCGGTCGACGCGGTCGCCGTCGAGCACGTGGCGCGCGGTGCCGTCCAACACCCAACCGTCGGCGTCCCGGTAGGCGCAGACCCCGCCGTATACGGCGGTCCCGGACTGGTGCGGATCGAAGTGCTCGCCCACCAGCGGCGCGAACTGGCTCATCGTCGCCAGGAAGGGTGTGGGGTCGGTGGCGTGGCCCAGCTCTTCGAGAACGATGGCCAGCTCGACGGTGCTCTCCGGGTCGTTGAGCTCCGTCCAGCCCTGGTCCACGTAGGACTTCCACAGCGGGCTGGGGTCGACGCCCTCCTCGGCCACGCTGCGCACCAGCGACGGCGGGCATTGCTTGGTGACGGCGTCGCGCACCGTGCTCTGCCACAGCCGCTGATCAGCATCGAATTCCAACAGCATCGGCGCCGCCTCTCGTCGTGACCGTCCCGGCGAGAATAACATTCTCGGTTGCGGAAGTAATAATCTCGAAATCCGGGCATGCACTCACGCGACGCCGGTGGCGGGCCGGAATTCCCGTGCGTTAGAGGCCGCTGAGCAGGCCGTCGGCCGGGGCGTCCCAGCGGTCGAGGTTGACGAACTCGGCGAGCGGACGGCGGCGCAGCGGCCCGTGCTTGCCCTTGGGCCAGCCGACGACGATGTGACCGGCGATCATCCAGCCCTCGGGCACCCCGACGGCCTCGCGCAGCAGTTGTTCCCCGCCATAGGACGCCCAGCTGGTCAGGCAGGCGCCGAGCCCCTGGGCGCGGGCGGCGAGCAGGAAGTTCTGCATGGCCGGGAAGATGGACCCGCCGAGCAGCAGCTCCGAGGCCGTCGGGTAGTGCGCCTGGGCGAACAGCACGGAGGTGAATTCGCCTGCGCGGTCGTGCAATTCGTAGGTGGCCCGGTAGGTGCGGGCGCGACGGCTGTGGTCGTCGGGGGCGGGCCGGCTCATTCCGTAGACCGGCTCGATCACTTCCAGCGCCTGGGCCGCGGCTTTGGCCACCACCGCCCGTTGTTCGGGAGAGCGCAGCACCACGAACCGCCAGCCCTGCGCGTTGGCGCCGGAGGGTGCCCACCTGGCGGCCCCGAGGCAGCGCGCCAGCGTCGCATCGTCCACCGGTTCGTCGGTGAAGCGCCGGATGGTGCGGGCGGTCGACATCACTTCCCAGACGTCAGCGGTTGCTTGAGCCACTGCCTCTCCTCACCTTTCCCCGGTCATCCGAAAACGTATTACCGTCCCCCACAAGCCAATTAGCCGTCAATGCGGCCCGGCAGTCCGCCACCGCGGACGGGGACGGTCCGTTTGACCCTCGACTGTAGACCTGCGGACCCGGGGCACGGTGTAAGACTGCGCTCAGGCAATCGGAGCCTCAGCGAAGGACCTCAGCGAAGGAGAAGTGCATTGGATCGCGAAAGATACGAGCGGGGGTTGCGAATTCGCTCCGACGTTCTGGGCGAGCAGTACGTCAACCGGGCGTTGGCCGACGCGGACGAGTTCACCCGGCCCCTGCAAGATCTCGTCACCGAATACTGCTGGGGTGCCGTGTGGGGCCGCGAGGAGCTGCCCCGCAAGACCCGCAGCATGCTCAACCTGGCGATGATCGCGGTGCTCAACCGGCCCAACGAATTGCGGATGCACATCAAGGCGGCCCTGACCAACGGTGTGACCCGCGAGGAGATCCGCGAGGTGTTCCTGCAGGTGGCCATCTACGCCGGTGTGCCGGCGGCGGTTGACAGCTTCCGCATCGCCCGCGAGGCGTTCGCCGAACTCGATCGGGAGAACTCATGACGATCGGCTTCATCGGGCTGGGAAACATGGGATTTCCCATGGCATCTCGGCTCATTCGCGAACAGCACGACGTCGTCGCCTTCGACAGCCGCCGCGAGGCCCTCGAACGCCTCGTCGCCGCCGGGGCGCGCCCCGCCTCGTCGCCGAAAGAGGTGGCCGACGGCGCCGAAACGGTGCTGGCCAGCCTTCCCACCCCGGGCGCGTCACTCGAGGTGGCCACCGGCACCGCGGGCGTGATCGAAGGCGCGCGGGTGAAGCGTTATGTCGACCTGTCCACCGTCGGCAGCCGGACGGCGATGCGGATCCACGACCTGCTGGCGCGGCGGAACATCGTGGCCATCGACAGCCCGGTCAGCGGCGGCGTCGGCGGCGCCGAGCAGGGCACGCTGGCGCTCATGGTGTCCGGCCCGCGCGGCGAATTCGACGTCATACGAACCACACTCGAAGCCCTGGGCCGACCCTTCTACGTCGGCGACAAACCGGGCGCGGCGCAGACGATGAAGCTGGCCAACAACATGCTGGCCGCCAACGTCTTGGCCGCCACGGCCGAGGTCGTCGTGATGGGGGTCAAAGCCGGGCTGGACCCCGCCGTGATGATCGAGGTGCTCAACGCCGGATCCGGCGCGACGAGCGCCAGCCGCGACAAGTTCCCCCGCGCGATCCTGCCGCGCAGCTTCGACTACGGCTTTGCCACCGGCCTGATGGTCAAGGATGTGCGCCTCTATCTCGACGAGGCGAAGGCGCTCGGCGTGCCCGCCGAGGTGGCCGAGACGATCGCGCGGCTGTGGGAGACCGCGGCGCGCGAGGAAGGGCCGGAGGCCGATTTCACGACGGTGATCAAACCGCTGGAGCGGGCCGCCGGCGTCACGGTGGGCCGGTCCGCGCGGTAACCGCGACGGCCCGGCCGGGGCGACGCGCCGTTACTAATCTGCACGAGAATGTTATTATCCTAATTGAAGAACCCAAGTGGCCCAGCCAGCCGATAAATGCCCTCTCACCAGGGAAGACGATTAGACGAAATGCTTACCGGAAACCCATTGATGCGGCGCCGACGAGAATGTTAGATTGCCTATCAGATGATCTTGCCCGGCTCGCTTCGGCTGCCGGAGCCGAAGGGTGGCTCTCGTGATCGAACACGCTGACGGAACACGCACGCCCGTCAGCGATGCCAGCGTGCACATCTTCTTCCCGTCCAACAAGGACCTGCGTTCCTTCCTGCGCGAGCCGTTCAAGAGCCGCGGTTTCCCCGACTACGAAATGGACTGGTACGGCGCGCCGGGCAGCGAGTACGCGCCCAACACCGACGGGCCCGACGGCCAGTACCCCGGTTCCGACCCGGAATTCGTTGCCCAGGAACTGTTTTCGAAACGCGGCGTCGACGTCGCCGTGCTGCATCCGATGGGGCGCGGCATCATGCCGGACCGGCATCTGGGCAGCGCGCTGCACGCCGCGCACAACGAGATGATGGTGTCGCGCTGGCTGGACTCACCTGAATTCGGCGAGAAGTTCCGCGGCACCATCCGGGTCAACCCCGACGACATCGCCGGCGCGCTGCGCGAGCTGGAGAGATGGCGGTCGCATCCGCGCGTCGTGCAGCTCGGCATCCCGCTGCAGTCGCGGGAACTGTACGGCAAACCGCAGTTCTGGCCGCTCTGGGAGGCCGCCGCCGACGCCAACCTTCCGGTGGCCGTGCACATCGAGACCGGAGAAGGCATCGGGTTTCCGCCCACCCCGTCCGGGCACACCCAGACCTACGAGCAGTACGTCAGCTTCATGGCGCTGAACTACCTGTACCACCTGATGAACATGATCGCCGAGGGCGTGTTCGAGCGGTTCCCCGCACTGAAATTCGTGTGGGCCGACGGCGCCGCCGACTTCCTGACGCCGTTCATGTGGCGGATGGACACCTTCGGCCGGCCGCACCTCGAGCAGACACCGTGGGCACCGCGCATTCCCAGCGATTACATCCCCGGGCACGTGTATTTCGTGCAGGGCAGCCTGGACGGGCCCGGCGACGCCGACTTCGCGGCGGAGTGGTTCGGCTTCACCGGCAAGGAAGACATGGTGATGTTCGGCTCCAGCTATCCGCACTGGCAGTGCGCCGACGTGCACAAGCTGCCCCCGGCGCTGTCCGCCGAGCAGCGCGAGAAGCTGTGCTGGCGCACCGCGGCGGATCTGTACGGGATCGACATTTCTGTCGACCTGGCCGCGAGCTAGTCGCAGAATAGGGAAAGGGATACGGAGGAGGTCGCCATGACGCTCACCCACATGCAGGAGCGGGTCCCCGCCGCCGAACGCATCGCCGTCCGGTGCGTGGACTCGGATGTGCACCCGGTGCCCAAGCGGGGCGAGATCACCCCGTACATCCCCGAGCGGTGGCGCAAATTCTTCTTCGAACACCGAGTCGGCGAACTCATCTACTACGACGCCCCCGACTACGCGCACGCCTTCGCGATGCGCACCGACACCTTCCCGCCGGACGGCGAGTTCCCCGGCAGCGACCCGGACATGGCCTTCCGCCAGCTGATCATGGAGGCGGGCTCCGACATCGCCATCCTCGAGCCCGCCGGGCGCACCCCGCGGATCGGCGAGGCGCACCAGGCGTACTGCAGCGCGCTCAACGACTGGCAGGCCAACCACTGGCTGGACAGCCGCAACAACTGGCACGAACGCTGGCGCGGCTCGATCTGCGCCGCCATCGAGGACCCCGAGGGCGCCGTCGAGCAGATCGAGAAGTGGGCCGGCCATCCCTACATGGCGCAGACCCTCATCAAGGCCGAACCGCGGCCGTCCTGGGGACACCCCAAGTACGACCCCATCTGGGCCGCGGCCACCAAGCACGACATCGTGGTCAGCTGCCACCTGTCGCGCAGCAATTACGAGATGCTGCCGACGCCTCCGGTCGGATTCCCCAGCTACAACCACGATTTCATGGTCACCTACTCGCTGCTGGCCGCCAACCAGGTGATGAGCCTGATCTTCGACGGTGTCTTCGACCGGTTCCCGACCCTGCGGATCGTGTTCGTCGAGCACGCGTTCACCTGGATCCTGCCGCTGATGTGGCGGATGGACGCGATCTACGAGGCCCGCAAGTCGCGGGTGGAGATCAAGCGCAAGCCAAGCGAATACGTCAAGGACCACATCAAATTCACCACCCAGCCGCTGGACTACCCCGAGGACAAGACCGAGCTGACCCGGGCGCTGGAATGGATGGAGTGCGACAAGATCCTGCTCTACTCCTCGGACTACCCGCACTGGACGTTCGACGACCCGCGCTGGCTGGTCAAGCACCTTCCCAAGGCGGCCCGCGACGCGGTGATGTACAAGAACGGCATCGCGACCTATCACCTGCCCGAGACGGTGCCGGTGCTCGAGGGTCAGGTCCGGGTGCTCTGAATTGGCATCCGAAACCGAGGGGGCCCAGACCAAGCGGCCCGAACCCCGACTCGCCCAGGGCCGCGAGCACGTCGTCGCCACGGTAGACGAAATCCCCCCGGGCACACACAAACTGGTGCCGATCGGTCGCCACGGCGTCGGCGTGTACAACGTCAACGGAACCTTTTACGCGATCGCGAACTACTGCCCACACCAGGGCGGCCCGCTGTGTTCGGGGCGGCCCCGGGGGCGCACCATCGTCGACGAGACCGCGCCCGGTGACTCGGTCATGGTGCGCGACCTCGAGTACATCTACTGCCCTTGGCACCAATGGGGTTTCGAGCTGGCGACCGGAACCACCGCGGTCAAGCCGGAGTGGAGTATCCGCACCTACCCGGTGCGCGTCGTCGGCAACGACGTCGTGGTGCAGGCCTAGCTACAGGAGAATCGGGTGCCTTCTATCGAGGTCAACGGCGGGAATGTGGTCTACGAAATCCTCGGTGACTCAGGTGATCTCATCGCGCTGACGCCGGGCGGACGGTTCAGCATGCAGATCCCCGGCCTGCGGCCGCTCGCCGATGCGCTGGTCGCCGGCGGCTATCGGGTGCTGCTGTGGGACCGGCCCAATTGCGGCGCTTCCGATGTGCAGTTCTACGGGCAAAGCGAATCGCACATGCGCGCCGAAACGCTGCACAAGCTGGTGACCGGGCTGGGCTTCGAGCGCTGCATCCTGGCCGGAGGCTCCGGTGGGGCAAGGGATTCCATGCTGACCACGATGCTCTACCCCGAAATGGTGACCAAACTCGTGGTGTGGAACATCGTCGGCGGCATCTACGGCACCTTTGTGCTCGGCTCCTTCTACATCATCCCCAGCATCCTCGCGGTGCGGGGCACCGGGATGGACGGTGTGATCAAGGTGCAGGAATGGCGCGAACGCATCGAGGAGAACCCGGCCAACAAGCAGCGGTTCCTCGATTTCGACTCCGGCGAGTTCCTCAAGGTGATGCTGCGCTGGCTCAACGCTTTCGTGTCCAAGCCGGGCCAGACCATCCCGGGCGTCGAGGACGAGATGTTCGACCGAATCACGGTGCCCACCTTGATCATTCGCGGCGGCGAGAACGACATGGATCACCCGAAACGGACGTCGCTGGAAGTCAGCTGCCTGATCAAGGGGTCCAAACTCATCGATCCGCCCTGGCCAGAGGACGCATGGGAGCGCGCGTCCGAGGACCGCGCCGCGGGCCGGGTGCAGCACTTCAACATGTTCGACACCTGGGTGCAGGCCGCACCCGCGATCCTGGAATTTTTGGGGTCGTGATGGCTTTACCGAGTGCGGATGTGGACTTCGCAGTTCAGCGACGCTTCCAGGGCGGTGTGGATGCGGCTTTCCGGAATCCGCTCCAGGTCCTGCTCGCGCAGCGTCACGTAGACGATGTCGAATCCCTCGTCCCCGGCGGTCCTTTCGATGTCCCCGGTGAGCCCGAACCCCGACAGCACCCCGTGCGCGTCGTCGTCGGTTCCCCGGCTGATGAAGGTGACCACCCCCGGGACCGGAGTGGACTGAAACGCTTTGGCGCACAGGGTGACAGCGACGTCCCTGGCCGCATCGCCGTGGTCGGCGGCGATGAGCAACTCCACCTCGCGGCGGCTCGCCGGCATGGCGGCCAGGTCGTTGTCGACGACGTCGGCGCCCGCCGCGCGCGCGAGCCCGAGGAGCGCTGCCATGCCGTCGCGTAGTTGTGCAGCCGTGCACTCACTCTTCGGGTCGACATTGACGCGCACCACCGCAGTTCGCATGTGCGCAAGCCTAACTAACACCTTGGCAGGCCAGCCGTGAACACCACACAGTCCACCACCGTCGTCACCGCAATCGCGCCGAGCTGCCGGCCGCGGTTGCTGACCGGACAGCCCGGGCGTGAAGACCTCGCCGCGTACCGCGGGCTCGGCGGCTATCGCCCGCTCGCCGACGGCGAGCAGTTGCTCAGCGAGGTCGAGGCCAGTGGCCTGGTCGGACGCGGCGGCGCGGCGTTCCCGCTCGGGGTGAAGTTGCGCACCGTCCGCGACAACGGCCGCGCGGCGCCCGGGGCCGGCGGCACCGTCGTCGTCGCGAATGGCGAAGAGGGAGAACCGGCTTCGATCAAGGACCGTTGGCTGCTGCGCAACCGCCCGCACCTGGTGCTGGACGGGTTGCGGCTGGCGGCCGCGGTGGTCGGCGCCGAGCGTGGCTACGTGTACGTGTCCGACCCGGAAGCCGCGCACAGCGTCGAATCCGCGCTGGGCGAGCTGGATCCCGACACGCTCGACGGTGTGACGGTCACGCTGTCGACGGTGCCGGCCGGATACGTGGCCGGCGAGGAGACCGCCGCCGTCCGCGCGCTCAACGGCGGTCCGGCCAAGCCGACCGACAAGCCGCCGCGCCCCTTCGAGGCCGGCGTCGGCGACCGGCCCACCCTGGTGAGCAATGTGGAAACCCTGGCCAACCTGCCCTTCCTGCAGTCCCACGGCGCATCCGCGTTCCGCGCGCAAGGCACCCCCCTGTCGCCGGGCACCTTCCTGGCCACCATCAGCGGGGCCGGCCGGCCACCGGTGCTCTACGAGCTCGCCCACGGCACGCCCTTCACCGAACTCCTTGCCCTGCACGGTGTCTCGGCCAACGCAGTGCGCGGCGCGTTGATGGGCGGCTACTTCGCCGGCCTACTGAATCGCTCCGTGCTGCAGACCACGCTGGACCACGAGACGATGCGGCGCTTCGGCAGTGGACTGGGCTGCGGTGCGATCTCGGTCCTCACCGACGACTGCCCCGTCGCGGTCGCGGCGTCGGTGCTGGCCTACTTCGATCGCGAAAACGCCGGCCAGTGCGGGTCGTGCTTCAACGGGACGGCGGCGATGGCCGCCGCCGGCGGTGCGCTGCGCGACGGCGCCGCGACGACCGAAGGCGTCGACCGGTTGCGGCGCTGGTCGGTGCTGCTGCGGGGCCGCGGCGCCTGCGCGACGCTGGACGCCGCCACCAATGTGGCCGCCAGCCTGCTCGACCAGTTCCCGGACGACGTCACGGCCCATCTCGACGGGTCGTGCCCGGATTGCACCCGCGGCGCGTTCCGCGCCGACCGTCCCTACCAGGCGGAAGTTGCGAGGCAGGCATGAGAATCCGGTTGGACCGCACCGTGTGCGACGGCTTCGGCATCTGCGCCAAGCACGCGCCGGGATACTTCTCGCTGGACGACTGGGGGTACGCGTCGCTGATCGGCGACGGCACGGTGGCCGAGGCGGATCGCGACGCGGTGATGCGCGCCCTGCTGGACTGCCCGGTGCACGCCATCGCCGAGATCGGCGAGCGCACCGCCCCTTCCCACCGCCCACCGCTGGCCGAGGCGACGGATCCGGCCGAGCACCTGAAAACCGAAGAGAACGAAGCAGAGTGGGGCTTCACCCGCTGAGCCTCACAACGCCGGGCACACCGCCGACAGGAACTCGTGAGTGCGGCGCCGCGATTCGGCCCGCTCGCGCGCGTCGTTGCCCAGCGGCACGATCCGCGCCGCCAGGTCGGTAGCGCCCGCGTCGCGGTACCGCCGCAACCTGCGCAGCACGGCCGACTCGTCGCCGGCCGCCATGGTGTCGCCGACGTCTTCGGCGTCGCCGTGCTGCAGCAGCCGGACGTAATTCGGGGAGAACTCCGCGTGACCGAGCATCTCGCCGGCATAGGCTCGCGCATCGTCGATCTCGCTGTTCGAGCAGACTGCGACCGGAACCCCGGCGACGACTCGAGGCGCCGGCCGTCCGGCACCGCCGGCCGCCGCGGTGATCCGCGGCACCACATGCTCGCCGATCGCCCGCTCGTCGGCCATCCACAGTATGGTGCCGTCGGCGCGCTCGCCCGCCAGTTGCAGCATCGTCGGCCCCAGCGCCGACAACAGGATCGAGACACCGAATGAATCCGTGACGTCGACCGGCGAATGCACGCAATAACTTTCGTTGTCGACGTCGACGCTGCCCGGTCCGGCGAACGCCGCGCCGAGCACCTGCAGGTAGTTCCTCGTCAGGCGTGCCGGACGTTCATAGGGCAGTCCCAGTTGGCCGTTGACGATCCAGTGATGCGAGGGCCCGATGCCCAGCGTGAACCGCCCGCCGCAGGCGACCTGGGTGGTCAATGCCTGCTGCGCCAGGGCCATCGGGTGGCGGGTCTGGATCGGGACCACCGCCGTTCCGATCTCGATGCGCTCGGTGGCCTGCCCGATCAGCGTCACCGCGGTGAGCGCGTCGAGGTAGCCGGGCACCTGGGGCATCCAGAACGCGGTGAAACCGCCGCGTTCGGCGGCGGCCGCGTCGTCGACCAGCCCGGCCAGCCGCTCGGCACGCGTCCGCTCCTTGTCGGAGCCGACCATCAATCCGATTCGCACGCCGCCCCCCGGCTACGGGACATAGCGATCCCATTCGTAGGGCACCACCGCGAAAAACGATGCGGCAAACAGGGGTTCGACGCCCGCATCGGCCCAGCGCGCGGTCAGCGCCGGCCGCATCCGCTGGGCGGTCGCGACCGGGTCGTCGTCGACAAAGCAATAGGTGATCGACTGGGCTTCTTGCGCGTTGCTGGAATCGGCGAAAATCCGCCGGGACGACGCCGACCACGCCCCGGCGACGCCGTCGACCTCGACCAGCGGATCGACCGGCGCCGATCCCCGCTCGACCAGCAGCACCGCGCCGCGCACCGGCAGCCAGGGCAGCACATCGGCGCCGACCTTGACCCGCGGCGCGGCCACCTTGCGCCCCACGTCGTACACGCCGCGCTGCACCGGGGGCAGCAACGGGACCTTGCGGCCGGCGTCGCCCAGCGCGGTGGACAGTTCGTTGAAGCCGCGCAGCCCGGACCCGTCGGTGAAGAAGTACGTCATCACGTGATCGACCGCGTCCAGCGGCCCGTCGCCGACCGCGCGCGCCGCCCGGCACGCCGGAGTCGACACCAGCCGCAGCGAGGCCCGCACCGCGGCCAGGCGATGCTGCTCCGGGCGGTGGTCAAGGGTGTGCCAGCGCAGGTAGTCGGCGTCGTTCCCGTCGGGATGGCGGGTCGCCATCGAGACGAACAACGTGGTGATCTCGCCCCGCCCGGTCGCGAGGACCTCGGCGACTTCGTCGGATGGCCTTCCGGAAAGTTGCATCGCAGCAGTCCTCAGGATGTTGCCGGATCGGCTTGGCGCAGTGTGATTTCCGGGTGACGGGCCTCGATCATGCGCCGAAATCCGTCGCGCCAGGGCACTTTCGTCCGGCCCAGCACTGCATGCATCCGGGTGACATCGGGCCACAGCGGCGTGTGCGCCCGCTCGGTGTACTCGAATTTCGGCTCCACACCGATCAATTGGCCCATGAATGTGCAGTACTCCTCCACGCTGACCGTTTCGCTTCCCGCCCAGTTCACCACGACCGGTGGCGTGGCGGCCACCTCCATGGCGCGGATGCCCAGCTCCACGTAGTCGTCTTCGTAGATCGGGTTGTAGTTGTTGGGCTTGTCCGGGTGCAACCGAATGGGCTTGCCCGCCAGCATCGCTTCCAGACGATCGGCGGGCGCACCGCCCTGCGGCCCGTAGGTGGAACAGATCCGGATGATGGTCAGCGGAATCTGAAAATGCCGGGCGACCCAGGTGCACACCGCTTCGGCCGCCACCTTGGAGATGCTGTAGTTGGCCCGCAGCGGCACCCCCGGCGGGTCGGATTCGGTCAGCGGCCGGCGCCCCTGATAGGCGTACACCGAGCCGGTGGAGCAGAACACGAAACCCTTGGCGGCGCGGCAGTGGTAGAGCAGCTCGCCCGACCGCTGCGCGTTGGTTTCGAGGCAGCGGTTCCAGTCACCCGCGCCGGTGTCCACCGCGGCGTGCAAGACGTAGCTGAAATCCTCAGGGAGACCGGAGAAGTCGCCCGCGCCGACGTCCAGGGAGACGGGTTTGACACCGGCGGCGACGAGTTTCTCGCGGGCCGCGGGGTCTTTCAGCCGGGCCACGCCCCACACCTCGTTGCCGGCCGCGGCCAGGGCGCGCGCGATCGGAAAGGCGATTTTGCCCGTCGCCCCGGTGATCAGAATCTTCTCCGCCTCGAGCAACGGACCTCCCAATGTGAAGTACTTGATATCGCGGTTGGAGCATAACCCCGGCGCGACACGAAACGCCATGACAGCGCTCGGTGGTCGTGGCGTCGGCGAAACGAACCTGGTCGTCGCGGTGGCACCGGAATAAGCTAAGACTCCCAACGTCGTCGGGACGGCCCCACGGGAGGCCCACCATGAGATGGTTTGTCCGTCGTTCGACGGTTGTCGTTGCGGTCGCGTTCATCGGTATGGCGGTAGCGGCGACAGCGACGCCGGGAGTCAGCTCCGCGGAGTGCGATCGCAACATGTCGTGGAATCGGACGACGGGTGAGTGCAGGGTGCCACCGGCGCCGCCGGACTGGTACCGGCCCCCGCCGCCATACGCGCCGTCGTTTGCCGGGCAGGACGTGCCGCCCCCGCCGCCGCGGCCCTGGTGGTCACCCAACGAACCCATGTGGAGTGTGCGCTTTCACCAATGGGGCACCTATATCGGCGGCACCTGGGTGCCATTTTGATCCGGCACCTCGGTGCCGTCTTGACGGTGTCATTCAGCGCGTCCGCAAGTAGTGATAACGTGATTCTCCGAATCGTATAACGGTCCTACCGTGCTACTCGCGGAGGTGACGTGTCAGCACCCGGACGCCCACTGCCCCTGGTCACCGAGGAGAACGAGTTCTTCTGGACGTCGGGCGCCGACGGAAAGCTGCGCCTGCAGGAATGTCGGAGCTGCGCATCGCTGATCCACCCGCCCGCGCCGGTGTGCCGGTACTGCCGGTCCCGCGACATCGGGGTGCGGGCCGTCTCGGGCAGGGCGACGCTGGCCGGATTCACCGTCAACCACCGCTTCAGCCTGCCGGGAATGCCGGCGCCGTACGTGATCGCGCAGGTGGCGATCGCGGAGGACCCACGGGTCCGGCTGACCACCAACATCGTGGAGTGCGATCCCGACCGGCTCGAGCTCGGCCAGGCCGTCGAGGTCGTCTTCGAACAGGCCGACGACGTGTGGTTCCCCCTGTTTCGGCCTAGCGCGGATGGTGAGCCGAGCCCGCTGCCGGCCGACGAAATCGCCCCCGAGCGGTTCGGCGACCACGTCCGGCCCATGCTCACCACCGACAAGTTCGAGGACAAGGTCGCCCTCACCGGGATCGGCATGTCACCGATCGGGCGCCGGTTGATGCAGCTGCCGCTGGCGCTGACCGTGCAGGCCTGCGAGGCGGCCATCGCCGACGCCGGCCTGACGTACGCCGACATCGACGGCCTGTCCACCTATCCCGGCGCGATCAATGTCGCCGGGATGGGCGAGGGCGGCGTCACCGCCCTGGAGGCCGCGTTGGGCATCCGGCCGACGTGGCACAACGGCGCCATGGAGACGTTCGGGCCCGGCGGCTCGGTGATCGCCGCAATGCTTGCTGTCGCAGGCGGTTTGGCGCGCCACGTGTTGTGCTTCCGCACGCTGTGGGAGGCCACCCACACCGAGCTGATGAAGCAGGGCAAGATCACCCCGTCGATGGGCCGGATGCAAGGCTGGCAGATGCCGTTCGGCGCCACCTCGGCGGCGCACACCCTGGCGATGAACGCCCAGCGGCACTTTCACCGCTACGGCACCACCAAGGAGACGCTGGGCTGGATCGCGTTGAACCAGCGGGCCAACGCCGAGCTCAACCCGACCGCGATCTACCGCTCGCCGATGACCATGGAGGACTACCTGGGCGCGCGGCCCATCACCACGCCCTTCGGCCTCTACGACTGCGACGTGCCCTGCGACGGCGCGATCGCCGTCATCGTCTCGGCCGTCGACGCCGCCCGCGATCTGGCTAAGCCGCCGGTGCTGGTGGAGGCGGTGGGCACCCAGATCATCGAGCGAACCGATTGGGACCAAAGCACTCTCACCCACGAGCCGCAGGTGTTGGGCCAGGCGGCACACGTATGGACGCGCACATCGCTGCGCCCGTCGGACGTCGATGTGGCCGAGTTGTACGACGGGTTCTCGTTCAACTGCCTGTCCTGGATCGAGGCGCTGGGATTCTGCGGAATCGGTGAGGCGAAGGAGTTTTTGGACGGCGGCAAGAACATCGCCCGCGACGGCCAGCTACCGCTCAACACGCACGGCGGTCAGCTTTCGCACGGCCGCACCCACGGCATGGGTCTGCTGCACGAAGCCATCACCCAGCTGCGCGGCGAGGCCGGCGACCGCCAAGTCGCCGACGCCCGCGTCGGCGTCGTCAGCAGCGGCGGCCTGACCCCGAGCGGCGTGATCCTGCTGCGGGCCGACCGGTGAACGGCGCCGCGCCGCGTCCCCGACTCGTCATCGTGGACGGTGTGCCGATGTCGGCACTGGTGGCCGAGGCCGAGGATCCCAAGGCCGTGCTGGTGGCCATCCACGGCGGCGGCACCACCGCGGTCTATTTCGACTGCCCGGGCCACCCGTCGTTCTCGCTGCTGCGGGCCGGCGCCACAGCGGGATTCACCGTGGTGGCGCTCGACCGGCCGGGCTACGGCAGCTCGGCCCCCTATCCGGGGGCGATGACGCGGCCCGAGCAGCGCGTCGAGCTCGCCTACGGGGCGGTGGATCGCATCCTCGGGCAGCGGCCGCGCGGCGCCGGGCTGTTCTTGATGGGCCACTCCGGCGGTTGCGAGCTTGTGCTGCGGATGGCGGCCGACGAGCGGGGGGCGGACCTGCTCGGCATCGAGCTGGCCGGCACCGGTCGGCACTACCACCCCGCCGCCCGGGAGATCCTCAAGACCGCGACGCGCGAGCGTCGTCCCGCCGGACTGCGCGAACTGTTGTGGCACCCGGAAAACCTTTATCCGCCTGAGGTTCTCGGCGGTGCGACGGTCTCCCCGAGCGCCCCGTCCTACGAGGACCAGATGGTGTCGAACTGGGCCCGCCGGGATTTTCCGGCGCTCGCCCCGGCCGTGCGTGTCCCGGTGCACTTCAGCATCGCCGAACACGAAAAGGTCTGGCAGAACGACGCTTCGGCGATGGACGAGATCGCGGCGCTGTTCACCGGTGCGCCGGAATTCACCGTGCACCGGCAACCCGGCGCCGGGCACAACATCAGCCTCGGGTACACGGCGGCCGACTATCACGCGACGGTGTTGTCCTTCGCGAACGCCTGCGCGACCGCCGGCCCGGCGCCGAACGTGAAATTAGCTTCACGCTCGGCGTCGAACGTGAAATTAGCTTCACGCTCGGCGGCCGACGGGGAGCCGGCGGCCGACGGGGAGCCGGCGGAGGACGGGGAGCAGGCGGAGGACAGGGAGCAGGCGGCGCACGAAACGACGGCGGCGCAGGAGGAGGCGGGTTGATGCGCGTGGGATTCATCGGGTTGGGCAGCCAGGGCGGGCCGATGGCGCGCCGGATCGTCGAAGGCGGCTACCCCACCACGCTGTGGGCGCGCCGACCCGCGACGCTCGAGGTATTCGCCGACACCGACGCGAAGGTGGCCGGCTCTCCGGCCGAACTCGCCGCGGCCAGTGACCTGGTCTGCCTGTGCGTCATCGGCGACGCCGACATCGACGAACTCACCGACGGCGAGCATGGACTGCTGTCGGCGATGCAACCCGGCGGGGTCATCGCGGTGCACAGCACGGTGCACCCCGACACCTGCCGAAAACTTACCAAACGGGCTGCGGCGCTCGGGGTTTCGGTCGTCGATGCGCCGGTCAGCGGCGGCGGTGGCGCGGCGGCCGAGGGCCGGCTGCTGGTGATGGCCGGCGGCGACGCCGACGTGGTCGAGCGCTGCCGTCCGGTGTTCGAAACCTACGCCGATCCGGTGGTTCACCTCGGTGAGCTGGGATCCGGGCAAACCACCAAGCTGCTCAACAACTTGCTGTTCACCGCGAACCTGGCCACCGCGGCCACCGCCCTGTCGCTGGCCGAGCAGCTCGGTGTCCGCCCCGAGCGGCTCACCGAAGTCGTCTCGCGCAGCAGCGGAAACAGCTTCGCGCTCAACGCGCTTGGCGGCATCGGCGGGCTGGATCAGCTGGCCGGCGTGGCCGGAGCGTTACTGCGCAAGGACGTCCGGCTGGTCGTCGACCTCGCCGAGCAGGCTGGGGCGGCCGGCGGCGCGGTGCTCGACGCGGCCGATGCGGCCCTGGCGCTGATGGGCCATCCCCGATGATTCCCCGGCTGGGCCCGACCAAGCGGTTGACCGGGTGGGGCCGATGATCGCGAACAGGGTTTGAAATACCAGCGTTTTGGTCTTTTCGGTTCGTCATGAAGGTATTACCGTTACCGTTACAGTCAGGGACTCCGCTGTAAAGGTTTCAGCCCGACCTCGCCGCTGAGGAGGATTCAGTGACCAAACCGAAGCTCGTCTTCGATCCGTACTCCGAGGACTACTTCAACAACCCGTACGAGATCTATCGGCGGATGCGCGAGGAAGCGCCCCTGTATTACGACGAAAAAGAGGATTTCTACGCGCTGACCCGCCACGTGGACGTCGCGGCCGCGTTCAAGGACTACGAGACGTACTCCTCGGCACGCGGCTGCGACCTGGCGATGGTGCGCCGCGGCATCTCGCCGGAACAGAAGTCCATCATCTTCATGGACCCGCCCGAGCACCGCCACATGCGCAGCCTGCTCAACAAGGCGTTCACCCCGCGGGCGATCCAGTCGCAGCGCGAGACCATCATCGAGGTGGTCGACAAGTATCTGAGCGCCGCCGACCCCGACAACTTCGACGTGGTGCAGGACTTCTCCGGGCCGTTCCCGGTGGAGGTCATCACCCGGATGGCGGGCGTGCCTGAGGAATACCGCCAGCAGGTCCGCCACTGGATCGACACCAGCCTGCACCACGAGCCGGGGCAGATCGAGGTCAGCGAGGCCGGCATGCAGGCCAACATCGACACGGCGATGTACTACTTCGGCCTGGTCCAGGAGCGCCGCCAGAACCCGCAGGACGACATGATCAGCCGGCTGATCGCCGCCGAAATCCCCGGCGAAAACGGCCAGATGCGCAAGCTCGACGACATCGAGATCACCGGCTTCGCGACCCTGCTGGGCGGCGCGGGCGCCGAGACCGTCACCAAGCTGCTCGGCAACGCGGCGGTGATCTTCGCCCGCCACCCCGACCAGTGGCAGAAGCTGCAAGACGATCGCGACAAGATCCCCGGGGCGGTCGAAGAGCTACTGCGCTACGAGGGCCCGGTGCAATACAACGTCCGCTACACGCTGAAGGAGGCGCACGTCAGCGGGGGCGTGATCCCGGCGGGCAAGCCGGTGTTCCTGTGCGGTGCCGCGGCCAACCGCGACCCAGAGGCCTTCACCGACGCCGACACCTTCGACATCGAGCGGGACCAGACCGAGGCCCAGCACCTCGGCCTGGGATACGGCATCCACAGCTGCCTGGGTGCCGCGCTGGCCCGCCTGGAGAGCCGGATCGCGCTGGAGCGGCTGCTCGACTTCATGCCGCGCTACGAGGTCGACTGGGCGGGCTGCAGACGAGTGACCATGCAAAACGTGGCGGGCTGGAAGAACGTGCCCGTCAAGGTGCTTCGGTAAGGGGGTCACGGTGACGAAGAAGATCGAGGTCGATTGGGGGCTCTGCGAGAGCAACGGCGTCTGCATGGGCATCAACCCGGACATCTTCGAGCTCGGCGATGACGACATGCTGACCGTGCACCAGGAAGAAGTCACCCCGGAGAACGAACACGACGTGCGCGAGGCCGTCCGTCAATGCCCCCGGCAGGCGATCTCCATCGTCGGCGAGTAGCCGTCAGAAGCCGGCGAGGATGACCGCGTTGCAGTCGGCCGCCGCCTGGCGCAGCTTCGCGGCTTTCTGGTAGCCCTCGGATTCGTACCACGCCCGGGCCGCGTCCACCGATTCGAATTCCAGGACGACGGTCTGGTCGCCGTGCCAGGTGCCCTCGATGACGGTGGGCGCGGTGTCCACGGCAAGCACGGTGGCGCCGCTCATCGCCGATCCGGCGGCCTTCGCGTAGGCCTTCATGCCCTCCGGATCTTTGATGGCCTCGGTGAGGATGACATAGCCTTTTCGCCCGTCGGCCACTCGAATCTCCTTACTCGCGTTTACTTTTCGCTGATCGCCTGCTCGGGACAGCATTCGATGGCCTCTTGGGCGGCCGACTCCAATTCCGTTGGGACATCGGCATCTATCGCTTCGGCGTAGCCGTCGTCGGTCAGGCTGAACACCTCGGGACACAGCGTCAGGCACATCCCGTGGCCGCGACAGCGCTGGTCGTCTACCCAAACCCTCATGCCAGCGTGAACTCCAGGTGCAATTCGGTCAGGCCGCGCAGGATGTAGGTCGGAACATATTGGTAGCGGCGGTCATTCGCCGGGCCGTGGATGTTCTCGTTGATCCTGATGTCGGTGGTGCGGTCGAGCAGCCGTTCGATGGCCACCCGGGTCTCGGCGCGCGCCAGCGGCGCGCCCGGGCAGCTGTGGATGCCGCGGCCGAAGGAGATGTGCTGGCGGGCGTTCTTGCGGGCCGGGTCGAAGGTGGCGGGGTCGTCGAACCGGCGCGGGTCCCGGTTGGCCGCCGCCTGCACCACCATCACCGTGGTCCCGGCGGGTAGGTCGACGCCGCCGACGGTGACCGGCCTTCGGTTCAACCGGAAGTCGCCCTTGACCGGGCTCTCGTGGCGCAGCGACTCCTCGATGAAGTTGGGAATCAAGCTGCGGTCCTTGCGCAACTGCGCCTGGATGTCCGGGCGCTCGCCGAGCGTCTGCAGCGCCGCCCCCAACAGCCGCACGGTGGTTTCCTGGCCCGCCGAGAAGACGTTGCTGGCGACCCGGGCCACGTCTTCGACCTCCGGGATGGAGCCATCCGGATACGTCGCGGTGGCCAGCCCGGTCAGCACGTCCTCGCGCGGTTGCCGACGGCGGTCGCGGACGTAGTCGGAGAACAGGCCGTAGAGGAATTCCAGCGGGCTGTGCGCCAGCGTTTCCTCGCCGGTGCCGCCGACCCCGCCGCCCGAGTGCTGGCGGATGCCCTTGACGAACTTGTCCCGGTCCTCCTCCGGCACGCCGAGCAGATCGGCGATCACCAGCAGCGTGAACGGGCCGGCGAAGCCCTTGATGAACTCGCCGTGCCCCGGCGCCAGGAAGGTGTCCAGCGCCTGGTCGGCGAGCACCCACATGGCGTCCTCGTTCTCCTTGAGCCGCTTGGGGGTGATCAGCCGCATCAGCAGGGAGCGGTGGTTGGTGTGGGTGGGCGGGTCGAGGGTGGGCAGCTGGTCACTGAAGGGCAGCTCGTCGCGGTGCCGCTCGATCAGCTCGGTGACGTCGTCACCTTCCAGCGGCACCGGAAAGCCGGGAAAGGGGCCGGTGACCGAGATGCACGAGGACCACGTCTCGGCGTCGTTGAGCACCGCGCAGGCCTCGTCCCAGCCGGTGATCATGGTGACGTTGTGGTGGCTTTCCTTGGTGACGGGGCACCGCTGGCGCAGCGCCTCGTAGTAGGGGTACGGGTTCTCGATGAGCTCGCTGCCGCGGAAGAAGTCCAACTCGGAGAATTCGTTCGTCATCTCCTGCTCCTTGAATCTCGGCTAGTGAGAACGTGCCTCTCGCGAATGAGCATTACATTTCCATACGCCAAGGTGGTCGTCAACGCGGCCCCCGGCGGGAACCGGCCGGCGCCGGTCACAGCCAGGCCCGGCGCCGGATCAGCTGGCGGGCACCAGGTCGGCGGCCACCGACGGCCAGGCCAGCAACCCGCTGCGGAAGGTCTCGACGCGATCGACGGCCACCTGCGGCGCCCCGTCGACGCCCGAGGCGGCCGCCAGGGCCTTGGCCTTGAACGTCTGCGCCGCCATGCTCAGCCGGTGCTGCACCAGGCCGACGCTGTCGTCGAGTTCGGACGGCCAGGTCTCGCCCCACAGCGTGACCTCGGTGACGCCGTGGTCGAGGGCCTGCAGCACGCCCTGACGCACCCGTGCGTCGCAGCCGAACAGGTCGGCGCCGGCCGCCAGCGCCTGCGGACGGGGACGCGCGTGCACCGACGCCAGCGCCTCTTCCAGGTCGAGTACCTGGGCGCCGACGATTTGCAGCGGCCGGGGGTCGGGTTCCTCGGCGAGGTCCATCAGCAGCACCGTGACGTCCCATCCGGCCATCGACCGGTCGAAGATCCAGCCGCCGGCGAATCGCACCACGTCGACGGCGGTGGCGGCGACGACGTCGAGCCGGTATCTCATGTCGTCTCGGCCCTCTTCGGAGGCGCGAAGTCCCGCGCCAGTGTCTCGGCGTACTGCTTGAACACCTCGGGCAGCGGTATCGAAGGATCGAGCAACCATGTCGTTTCCATTCCGTGGACGAAGGCGAGAATCTCAACGGCCTTGACGGCGGGGTCTATGTCGGCGCGGTAGCGGCCATCGGCCTGGCCGCGGCGGATCAGGTCGGCGACGATGTCGGTCGCGGCCCGGTGCCTGGCCAGCATGCGGTCGTGCAGCGGCGCCTCGGGCAGGATGTTCTCCACCAGTAGCACCGTGAAGGTGCCCACCAGTTCGGGCGCCCGGTAGAACCGGTCGGCGACCGCGGCGATCTGGTCGAACAGGTCGCCGGTCCGGTCGGCGTGGGTGTCGTCGTCGAGGTCGCGGGCGTCGAGCACGGCGTGCAGCAGCTGCTCCTTCGATTCGAAGTGATGCAGCAGGCCCGCCGGGGTGACGCCGGCCTCCCCGGCGATCTGGGCGAGGGTGGTGTTGCGCCAGCCGTTGCGGGTGAGCAGGCGCTGCGCGACGTCGAGAATCCGCTGCTTGCGGTCCTCGCCCTTGGCCAGCAGCGTGTCGTAGCGCCGTGCGACGGGCAAATGCAACTCCTCGGGCCGGGTGACGTGGGAAAACCAACCTAGTGAACACACAGTAGGTTAGTTTGGCGGCTGCGACAAGGGTCACCCATCGGTGTTTTTCCGCGGTCAGCTCACCAGCTCGACCGGGGTGGCGTTGGCGGTGCCCCCGCCCTCGCACATGGTCTGCAGCCCGTAACGAATTCCGTTGTCGCGCATGTGATGTGCCATGCGCGTCATCAGCACGGCCCCGGACGCGCCCAGCGGGTGCCCAAGCGCGATGGCGCCGCCCAGCGGATTCGTCCGGGCCGCATCGGCCCCGGTCTCGGCCAGCCAGGCCAGCGGCACCGGCGCGAACGCCTCGTTGACCTCGAACACGCCCACATCCGACAGCGCGACGCCGGCCTTCTTCAACACCTTCTCGGTCGCCGGGATCGGGCCGGTGAGCATCAGCACCGGGTCGGCGCCGGTGACCGCGCCGGCCACATACCGCACGATCGGCGTCAGTCCCAGCTCGACGGCCATCTCGGCGGTGGTCACCAGCAGCGCGGCCGCACCGTCGGAGATCTGCGAGGAATTCCCGGCATGGATCACACCGTCCTCGGCGAAGGCCGGTTTGAGCGCGGCCAGCTTCTCCACGCTGCTTCCCCGCCGCACGCCCTCGTCGGCGGCGACGACCTTGTTCTCGGCGTCCTCGACGAACACCGGGACGATCTGGTCGGTGAAGGCGCCGGCGTCCTGGGCGGCGGCCGCCCGCTCGTGCGAGCGGACTGAGTACTCGTCGAGCTGGGTGCGCGAGAACCCCCACTTCTTGGCGATCATCTCCGCCGACAGGCCCTGGTTGAAGGAGAAGTCGTCATAGCGGGCAAGCACTTTGGGGCCGTACGGCGTGCCGGTCGCCCGGGCCGCACCGAGCGGGACGCGGCTCATCACCTCCACCCCGCCGGCCACCACGACGTCCTGCTGACCCGACATCACCGCCTGCACGGCGAAGTCCAGCGCCTGCTGGCTGGAGCCGCAGGCCCGGTTGACGGTGGTCCCGGGAATGCTTTCCGGCCAGCCCGCGGCCAGCACCGCGTAGCGGCCGATGTTGCTGGACTGGTCGCCCACCTGGGAGACGCAGCCCCAGACCACGTCGTCGATGAGCTCGGGTCCGATGCCCGTGCGTTCGACGAGTTCGTTGAGCACGATCGCGGACAGGTCGGCGGCGTGCATGCCGGACAGCGCGCCGTTGCGTTTACCCACCGGGGTGCGCACGGCCTCGACGATGACTGTTTCACGCATAACTGTTACTCCGATTCCTCATGCCCGACCGTCCCATCATTGCCGAACGTGTACTGGTAGCGAAAAAATCGCCAAAAATCAGCCGTGAGTACACGTTCGACGCCGGGCCTAGTAGCTGCGCGGCAACTTCAGCACGTTGGCGCCCAGGAAATTCAAGATCATCTCCTGGCTCACCGGCGCGATCTTCATCAGCCGGGCCTCGCGGAAGTAGCGGGTGATGTGGTACTCCTCGGCGTACCCCATGCCGCCGTGCGTCTGCAACGCCTGGTCGGCCGCGGTGAAGCCGGCGTCGGCGCACAGGTATTTGGCCGTATTCGCCTCGCGTCCACAGGGTTTGCCGTTGTCGTAGAGCCAGGTGGCCTTGCGCAGCATCAGTTCGGCCGCATCGAGGCGGGCAAGCGAATCGGCGAGCGGGAACTGCAGGCCCTGGTTCATGCCGATGGGACGGCCGAAGACCTCACGCTCGTTGCCGTATTTCACCGCCTTGTCCAGCGCCACCCGGCCGATGCCCAGCGCCTCGGCCGCGATCAGCATCCGCTCCGGGTTCAGGCCGTCGAGGATGTACTGGAATCCCTTGCCCTCCTCGCCGATTCGGTCCTCGACCGGCACCTCGAGATTGTCGATGAACAACTCGTTGGAGCTGACGGCGTTGCGGCCCATCTTGCGGATCGGGCGGATGTCGACCCGGCTGCGGTCGAGGTCGGTGATGAACAGCGTCATCCCGTCTGTCTTCTTGGTGACCTCGTCGTAGGCCTGGGTGCGGGTCAGCAACAGGATCTTGTCGGACTCCATCGCTTTGGAGATCCACACCTTGCGGCCGTTGACGATGTAACGGTCCCCATCCCGCTTGGCGAACGTGGTGATGCGTGAAGTGTCAAGTCCGGCACCGGGTTCGGTGACGCCGAAGCAGACGTGCACCTGACCGGTGGCGACGGCGGGCAGGGTACGGGCCTTGAGTTCGTCGGAGCCGTGCACCACCACCGGTTGCATGCCGAAGATGGACAGGTGGATCGAGCTGGCCGCGTTCATGGCGCCGCCGGACTTGGCGACCTCCTCCAGCAGAATGGTGGCTTCGGTGGTGCCGAGACCGTGACCGCCGTACTCGGTGGGAATGGTCATCCCCAACCAGCCGCCCTCAGCGATGGCGTTGTAGAACTCAGTCGGAAATTCGTGCGCCTGGTCCTTCTCCATCCAGTACTGGTCGTCGAATTTCCCGGCCAACTCCGCGACGGACCGGCGGATCAGCTCCTGGTCCTCGGTCAGCGCGAAATCCATGCCACGCCCCTTTCTCGAGCGCGAGCAGACACAAAAGCACCCGACACGCCGATGGATCGGGGGCTTTTGCGTCTGCTCGGCGACAGTACGGTGCTCAGTCCTTGTTGCCGGTGAGCGCTTTCGCGTTGGCCGCGAACTCCGCGAACGACGAGCCGCCCCGGCTGTCCTTGTCGTGGCCCTGCGCCTTGATGGACACGTCGTGCCCCTCGGCGGCCTTGCGCAGCGCACCGACGGTGGCCTGTTCCCGCGAAATGTGGGTGAACGGGTCGAACGAATACCACCGCATGGCGTTCTGGTAGGTCATCTTGTTGATCTCGTCGTCGGGAACGTTGTTGATGGACAACACATCCCACAGCTCCTCGGGGGCGCCGGGCCACATCGAGTCGCTGTGCGGGTAGTCGGCCTCCCAGCAGATGTTGTCGATCCCGATCTCGTTGCGCAGCGCCACGCCGACCTTGTCGCTGATGAAGCAGGTCAAAAAGTGCTCGCGGAAAACCTCGCTGGGCAGCTTGCCCTTGAAGTCCTGGTGCGTCCACGCGGAGTGCATCTCGAAGGTCCGGTCCGCGCGCTCCAGGAAGTAGGGAATCCAGCCCGTCCCGCCCTCGGAGAGCGCGATCTTGAGGTCCGGGAACTCCTTGATCGGCCGCGACCACAACAGGTCGGCGGCGGCCTGCACGATGTTCATCGGCTGCAGCGTGATCATCACGTCCATCGGCGCATCGGGCGCGGTGATGGCCAACCGCCTCGAGGAACCGATGTGCACGTTCATCACGGTGTTGGTGTCCACCAACGCTTTCCACAGCGGGTTCCAGTACTCGTCGTGGAAGCTGGGATATCCCATCGCGGCCGGGTTCTCGGTGAAGGTCAGCGCGTGCACGCCCTTCTTGGACACCCGGCGCACCTCTTTGGCGCACTCCTCGGCATCCCAGATCACCGGGATCGCCATCGGGATGAAGCGTGCCGGGTAGGCCCCACACCACTCGTCGATGTGCCAGTCGTTGTAGGCCTGCACCAGCGCGATCGAGAAGTCGTTGTCCTCGGTGGCGAACAGCCGACCGGCGAAGCCGGGGAACGACGGGAAGCAGATCGAGGCCAGGATGCCGCCGGCGTTCATGTCCTTGACGCGCTCGTCGACGTTGTAGCAACCCGGCCGGATCTCGTCGAGCCCGGTCGGCTCGATGCCGTATTCCTCCTTCGGCCGGCCGGCGACCGCGTTGAGCGCCACGTTGGGGATGACGGTGTCGCGGAACTTCCACATGTCCGAGCCGTCCGGGTTGTGCACCAGCCGCGGCGCGTCGTCCAGGTACTTCTTCGGCAGATGGTTCTTGAACATGTCGGGCGGCTCGACGGTGTGGTCGTCGACGCTGATCAGGATCATGTCCTCTTTGTTCATGGCCGTTGCCCTTCCGTTGGATCCGCCGGGTCGATTACGGCCGCGGCGAATCGCTGTCCCGTGCCAAGATCACTAAAATGAAAACTATCTTCTCGTCAGGTGAGAATCAACATCCAGCGGTTGCCCCGGCCGCGCGCCGCCGCCTGACCAGGCCCTTGACCGCGAACCAAATTTCTGGCCCGCGGCGGTCGACGCGCTGAGGCGCACGCCGAGCGCCGCGGGGCCGCCCCGCACGCCGGCATTGACCGAGCGCACGTTTCGTGCCAGTCTGTTAGTTGCAAATGAGAATCTGATTCTCTTCCACCGAGAGGACACTGCTAATGCGCTTGCAGCCGCTCCCCGCCGAGCAGTGGGACGAGGCGACCCGGCAGGCGCTCGCGGCGATGCGCGGAGCCGACACCAACAACGCGCTGTCCACGCTGGCCCACCACCCGGCGCTGGCCAAGGCGTTTCTTCGATTCAACGTCCACCTGCTGACGGCTTCCACGCTGCCGCCGCGGGTGCGCGAACTGGCCATCCTGCGGGTGGCCCATCGCCGGCAGTGCGCCTACGAGTGGTCGCATCACGTCGGCATGGCCAAGGATGAGGGAATCACGGACGAGCAGATCGCGGCGGTGCGCTGTTTTGCCGGCGACGGCGCCGGCCCATTCGACGCGTTCGACCACGCGGTGCTCGCCGGGGTCGACGAGCTCGACGAGAAATCGGAACTGTCCGACCGGACCTGGGCGGCGCTGGGCGAGCGCCTCGACGACCGGCAACGCATGGACTACGTCTTCACGGTGGGCTGCTACACCCTGCTGGCCATGGCCTTCAACACTTTTGGCATCCAGCTCGAACATGCCGAACAGCATTGAGAAAGAGGAGTAACAACGGTGCCTCACTTCCCCAAGCCAGCCGCAGGCAGCTGGACAGAGAATTACCCCGAACTCGGAACCGGCCCAGTCGATTACACCGACTCGATCGACCCGGCCTTCTTCGAAGCCGAACGCGAGGCGATCTTCAAGAAGACCTGGCTCAACGTCGGCCGCGTCAATCGACTGCCCCGCACCGGCAGCTACTTCACCCGGGAGCTCCCGTCGGCCGGCAAGGGCACCTCGGTGATCATCGTCAAGACCAAGGACGGGTCGGTCAAGGCGTACCACAACGTCTGCCGTCATCGCGGAAACAAGTTGGTGTGGAACGACTTTCCCAACGAGGAGACGTCCGGCACCTGCCGCCAGTTCACGTGCAAATACCACGCCTGGCGCTACAGCCTGGACGGCGACCTGACCTTCGTGCAACAGGAAGAGGAGTTCTTCGACCTCGACAAGAGCAACTACGGCCTGGCGCCGGTGCGTTGCGAGGTGTGGGAAGGCTTCATCTTCATCAACTTCGACGACAACGCGGCCCCGCTCACCGACTACCTGGGGCCGCTGGCCAAGAGCATCGAGGGCTACCCCTTCGGGGAGATGACCGAGACGTATTCCTACCGGGCCGAGGTGGGCAGCAACTGGAAGCTGTTCATCGACGCGTTCGTCGAGTTCTACCACGCGCCGATCCTGCACCAGGGGCAGTACACCAAGGAGGAAGCCGCCAAGATCCAGAAGTTCGGCTACGAGGCACTGCACTACGAGCTGGCCGGGCCGCACAGCCTGCAGTCGACCTGGGGCGGTCAGGCACCGCCCCCGGACATGTCCATGGTCAAGCCGATGGACCAGGTGTTGCGCAGCGGGTTGTTCGGTCCGTGGGACAAGCCGGAGATCATCGAAAAGCTGGACCTGCCACCGGGTGTCAACGTCAAGCGGGTGCCGCAGTGGGGCATCGACTCGTGGCTGTTCTACCCGAACTTCATGCTGCTGATCTGGGAGCCCGGCTGGTTTTTGACCTACCACTACTGGCCCACCGCGGTGGACCGGCACATCTTCGAGTCCACGCTGTATTTCGTGCCGCCGCGCAACGCGCGGGAACGCCTGGCCCAGGAGCTGGCCGCGGTGACGTTCAAGGAGTACGCACTGCAGGACGCCAACACCCTGGAAGCGACCCAGACCATGATCGGCACCCGGGCCGTCAAGGAGTTCCTGCTGTGCGACCAGGAAGTCCTGATCCGTCACCTGCACAAGACGACCGGCGACTACGTGAAGGAGTACCAGAACAATGGCCACGTCGCTGCCCGCTGAATTCGCCGATTTAGAGCCGTATTTGGAGTGGGACCTCGCCACCGAGCCCGAGCGCTATGCCAAGCGGCTGGCCTCGAGCATGAGCGAGATGCAGGCGTTCTACGACGCGGCCTTTCCGCGCCTCAACGACGTGATCGCCTACTGTGACCAGTACCCGCTCGACGACCTACCCGAGGACGCGAAGACGCTCATGCACATGATGCAGTCGTTGGTCATGGTGTCGTTTCCGATCGAGGCGTGGAAGCAGCCCCGCGTCCCCGACAGCGGGGCCGCGTGGGTGGAGCTGATCAGGGAGCCGGTGATCTGACGTTGCAGACGATCAAGGCCGCCGGGCTGTTCGACGTCGACGCCGGCGAGATCGTTCGGCCCGGGATTCTGCGGGTCGACGGGGACCGGATCGTCGGAGTCGGGGACTCGGGCCCGACGGGCGCGGACGACAACGTGATCGACCTGGGCGAGGCGATCCTGTTGCCCGGGTTGATGGACATGGAGGTCAACCTGCTGATGGGCGGGCGCGGGGAGAAACCCGGTCTGTCTCAGGTGCAGGACGACCCGCCGACCCGGGTGCTGCGCGCGGTCGGCAATGCCCGGCGCACGCTGCGCGCCGGGTTCACCACGGTGCGCAACCTGGGCCTGTTCGTCAAGACCGGCGGATATCTACTGGACGTGGCGCTGGCCAAGGCCATCGACGCGGGCTGGATCGACGGGCCCCGGGTGGTGCCGGCCGGGCACGCCATCACCCCGACGGGCGGCCACCTGGACCCGACGATGTTCGCCGCGTTCGCGCCGCACGCCCTGGAACTGACCGTCGAGGAAGGCATCGCCAACGGCATCGACGAGATCCGCAAGGCGGTGCGCTACCAGATCAAGCACGGCGCCGAGCTGATCAAGGTTTGCTGCTCGGGTGGCATCATGTCATTGACGGGACCGCCTGGCGCACAGCACTATTCGGACGAGGAGCTGCGCGCGATCGTCGATGAGGCGCATCGGCGCGGGATGCGCGTCGCCGCCCACACCCACGGCGCCGACGCGGTCAAGCACGCCGTCGCCGCCGGCATCGACTGCATCGAGCACGGTTTTCTGATCGACGACGAGGCGATCGCCAGCATGGTCGAGCACGGCACCTTCCTGGTGAGCACCCGTCGTCTGGCCGAGGGGATGGACGTCTCGCACGCCCCGCCCGAGCTGCAGGCCAAGGCCGCCCAGATGTTCCCGAAGTCGCGCACCTCGATCCTGGCCGCGCACCGGGCCGGGGTGAAGATCGCCGTCGGCACCGACGCGCCCGCAATCCCGCACGGCCGCAACGCCGATGAACTCGTCACGCTCGTCGAGTGGGGGCTGCCGCCGGTGGCGGTGCTGCGGGCCGCCACCGTCACCGCGGCCGAGTTGATCAACTCCAGCGACCGCGGCCGGCTGGCCGAGGGCTACCTCGCCGACGTCATCGCCGTTCCGGGAAATCCGTTGGAGGACATCACGGTAACCCAGCACGTCAGCTTCGTCATGAAAGGCGGCAAGGTCTATGTCCACAACCAGAACTGACGACCTGGTCGAGATCCAGCAGCTGCTCGCGCGCTACGCGGTCACCATCACCCAGGAAGACATCGACGGGCTGGTCGCCGTCTTCACGCCGGACGGAACCTACAGCGCCTTCGGCGAGACGTACAGCCTGAACCGATTCCCCGAATTGGTGGCGGCGGCCCCAAAGGGCTTGTTTCTCACCGGAACCGCGGTGGTCGACCTCGACGGCGACCAGGCGAGCGGCACCCAGCCGTTGTGCTTCATCGATCACGCCACGCACGACATGCGGATCGGCTACTACCGCGACACCTACGTGCGGACCCCCGACGGCTGGCGCCTCAAGACCCGCGCCATGACCTTCATCCGCCGCAGCGGTGTGCACGACTCCGGGCGCCCGCACGCCATCGGGCGTCCGGCCGGCGACTCCGCGGCCCAGGCAGCGACCTAAGGAGCCGACCCATCGACGGTGTGAATGTCGAGCAGTTCCGGGCCGACCTGCGCGCGTGGCTCGACGACAACGATCTGACCCCCGGGCCCGACCATTCCCTGCAGGGCCACATGAAGCAGTTCGCCCGGGTCAGCCGCGCGCTCTACGACGCCGACTGGATGCGGTACGGGTGGCCGGCCGAAGTCGGTGGCCTGGGCGGACCCGCGGTGCTGCGGGCGGTCGTCGGCGAGGAAGTGGTGGGCCGCCGGCTGGCCGAACCCGGACCCTACTCGATGCTCGAGGTGCTGGCCCCCACCATGATCGACTACGCCCCCGCCGAACTGGCCGCGGAGATGGTGCCGCGGCTGCTGCGCGGCGAAGAGCACTGGTGTCAAGGCTTTTCCGAGCCGGGGTCGGGCAGCGACCTGGCGTCGCTGACCACCCGCGCGACCCAGGACGGCGACCACTGGATCGTCAACGGGCAGAAGGTCTGGACCAGCTTCGCGCAGTTCTCCACCCGGTGCGTGCTGCTGACCCGCACCGCGCCCGGCTACGACGGGATCACCGCCTTCTTCGTCGACCTGGACACGCCGGGTATCACCATCCGGCCGCTGCGCACCATGCACGGCGTCGACGAATTCTGCGAGGTGTACTACGACGACGTGGCGATTCCGTCGAGCCGCATGCTCGGCCGGCCCGGCGACGGCTGGCGCCTGGCCATGGATCTGCTGCCGTATGAACGGTCCTCCTGCTTCTGGCAGCGCATCGCCTACCTCTACTCGCGTTTCGACGATCTGATCGCCGAGGTCTCGGCGGCCGGGGAGCCCGACGAATCCTCCCTGGGCGCGGCCTATTTGGCGCTGCACACGTTGCGCTGCCGGTCGCGCGCCACCCAGCACCGGATGCGCGACGGGGCCCGGCTGGGGCCCGACACCTCGATCGACAAGGTGCTGCTGGCCACCGCCGAGCAGCGGCTCTACGACACCGTGCGCGACCTGTTGCCGGGCACCCTGGAGCTCGAAAACACGCCGTGGCGCTCGGAATACCTGTACTCGCGCGCGGCCACCATCTACGGCGGTACCGCCGAGATCCAGCGCAACATCATCGCCCGCCGGCTGCTCGATCTCGGGAAGGAGTGAACCGTGGCACCTTCGGCTGACGCCGAGTCGCTGCGCCTGCTGACCGACTCGCTGCGCACCACGATGAGCGCCGCCTCGGGAGCCAAGCTGGACGCCGCGCTGACCGATGTGGGCTGGCGCGACATGCTCGACGAAATGCCGGACATCGCAATCCCTTTGGTGTTCACACTGCTCGGCGAGACGGGAGCGCACGCCCCGCTGCTCAACGACGTGCTGCTGTGCGCGGCCGGCGAAGCACCCGGGGGCACCCTGGCGTTGCCGTTCACCGGCGGGTCCTGGGTGCTGTGGGAGCGCCGCGACAGCTGCGACTCGGCGATCGACGAGCTGCTGCCGATACACCGTGTGCCGCAGGGCGATCCATTGCCGGCCGCCGCGCTGCACGCGGGGTGGCGGGCGCTGGGCTGGTGGCTGGTCGGCACCAGCCGGGCCATGCTCACGCTGGGCCGCCGGCACGCCGTCGACCGCGTGCAGTTCGGTCGGCACATCAGCTCGTTCCAGGCGATCCGGCATCGGCTGGCCGAGGCCCTGGTAGCGGTCGAGGGCGCCGAGGCCACCCTGCAGGCCGCCGCGGAATGCGACGAGGACCCGGGCCTGGCCGCCCTGCTGGCCAAGGCCGCGGCCGGGCAGGCGGCGCTGACCACCGCACGCCACTGCCAGCAGGTGCTGGGCGGTATCGGGTTCACCGCCGAGCACCCGCTGCATCACCACATCAAGCGCTCGCTGATCCTGGACGGCTTGCTGGGCAGCGCCCGGGAATTGACCCGCCAAGCGGGAAAGACGCTGGTGACGACCGGATCGGCGCCGCGGCTCGCCCAGCTCTAGCACCCGGCCCGCCCCCTCACCGTGGCCGGCCGTGAGATGCTTCGCAGATGCGCGGAACCGCGAAGGTGAGAGGCGATGAGTGACCCGCAGCCGCCGCGAAACGAGTTCGGCGTCGCGTCGGTGCTGCTGGGTCTGGTCGGGCTCGTCACCTGCTGGCTGCTGCTGGGGGTGCCCTTCGGCATCGCGGCGGTGGTGACGGGCGACATCGCCCGGCGGCGAGTCGCCCGCGGCGAAGCGAGCAATCCCCGAACCGCGATGACGGGCATCGTGTTAGGGGCCGTCGCGATCCTTGCGGGGCTGGTGGCGATCAGCTACTACGCCCGCATGGATGCCCAAAACCGTTGACGCGCAGCTCAATTGCGCGGCAGCCCGAGGACGCGTTCGGCGATGATATTGCGCTGGATCTCCGACGTGCCACCGGCGATGGTGGCGGCGAAGGTGCGCGCGTAGCGGTCGAACCAGCTGCGGTAGTGGCTGTCCAGATTCAGCGGCGCGACCTGCGCGGTCACCGCCCGGCGCACCAGCCCGGCGGACCCCGCCGCCTCCAGCGCGTCCTCGGACGCGCGTTGCAGCGCCTCGGAGCCCAGCAGCTTGAGCACGGACTGGGCGGGCACGTCCTCTTCGCCGCGGGCGGCGGCGGCCAGCGCCGCCGATCCCAGCAACCGCAGGGCGTGCGCGTCCATCACCAGGGTGGCGTAGCGGTCCCGCTGCAGCGCATCGGCCGGACGGAAGTCGGCGCTCAATTCGTGCAGCAGGTCGACATAACCCATCCACAGCATGACGCGTTCGTGGCCCAGCGAACCGGTGGCCACCCGCCAGCCCTCGTTGAGCTCGCCCACCAGGTTCTCCGCCGGCACCCGCGCGTCGGTGAAGAACACCTCGTTGAAATCGATTTCGTCGATATCGCACATCGACGCGAACGGGCGGCGCACCACGCCCGGAGTGTCGGTCGGGATCAGCAGCACGCTGATGCCCTTGTGCTTGGGCGCATTCGGATCGGTGCGCACAAATGTCAGCAGCACGTCGGCGTCGTGGGCGCCGGAGGTCCACACCTTCTGGCCGTTGACCACGAAGTGGTCGCCGTCGAGCACGGCGCGGGTTTTCAGTGACGCCAGATCCGAACCCGCGCCCGGTTCGCTCATGCCCAGCGAGGCGGTCATCTCCGCGCGCAGAATCGGCACCGCCCAACGCTGCTTTTGTTCGGGGGTGCCGAAGCTCAACAACGACGCCGCGATGATCCCGACGCCCTGCGGATTGAAGCTCTGATAGATGCGCCGCCGCCCCAGCTCCTCGAAGTACACGTACTGCTGCAGCAACGTCGCGTTGCGGCCGCCGAACTCGGGCGGATTGCCGGGCAGCAACCAGCCGCTGTCGAACAGCAGCCGTTGCCAGCGGCGCGCCCACTCCGGTACGTGTGAGCTGGACCGCGGCCGCTCCAGCGCCTCGGCCTCGGCGGGCAAATGCGCATCGAGGAAGGCGACGAATTCGGCCCGGAACGCCTCCACGTCGGCGTCAAACGTCAGCTGCACAGCACTTCCCCGGCTTCCCGAACTGGCCTCGCGCACCGTCGGTAGATCATGCTTTCCGCCGACGGCACGGTTCGCTCTTTGCGATTACGCTTCCCTACACACGTCTAAGAGAATAGTATTCTCGCCGTAAGAAAGTTACAATCTCCGACACGTGATCCGTGAGGGGGTCGAGCGCAGCGATGTCACGGCGTTCTCCGGTAGAGTCCAATCATGTTCTCCCCTCGCGGCAATCACCCGAGTCGGCCGTGACCAATCCGAGCGAAGAGCCGGCCTGGAAGCAGCGCGCCGTCGAGCGCTCCATCAAAACGGCGAAATTGCGTGCGGCGCAACGCGTTCAGCGTTTCCTCGACGCGGCCCAGGCCATCATCATCGAAAAGGGCAGCACCGACTTTACCGTGCAGGAGGTGGTGGACCGCTCCCGCCAGTCGCTGCGCAGCTTCTACCTGCAGTTCGACGGCAAGCACGAGCTGTTGCTGGCGCTCTTCGAGGACGCGCTGAGCCGATCCGCCGACCAGATCCGGGCCGCCACCGAAAGCCACACCGATCCGCTGGAGCGGCTCCAAGTCGCCGTTCAGCTGCTGTACGAGGCGTCCCGCCCGGACCCGACCGCCAAGCGGCCGCTGTTCACCGACTTCGCACCGCGTTTGCTGGTGACACACCCCGCTGAGGTCAAGGTCGCGCATGCGCCCTTGCTCGCGTTGCTGACGGAGCTGATGGAGGCGGCCGGCGAGGCCGGCAAGCTGCGCGCCACCATCAACCCGAAGCGGGTGGCCGCGATGACCATGCAAACGGTCATGTTCATCGCGCAATCCAGCGGCGGTCCCGACGACGCGACCACCCACCCCATCACCGCCGAAGAGGTGTGGGACTTCTGCTCGCGCGGCTTCGTCGCCTAGCTTCCCGACCGGACCCCTCCCGCGCCCTCCCCGGGTTGAGCAAATACCGCACGCTGTTTGCCGGTGAGAATGAGATTCTCTAATATCTAGAATCACGAATAGCCGAAACGGATTCGTCGTTGACACCCGTGTTGGCTGAATGACAGAGTTCAAAGTCGGCAAGACCCGCGGTCCGGGGAAGCGCGTGTGTTCTCCGCTGAGGCGCGCCGATCCGATCAAGTCAGGAGTTGAGGTAGCCATGACCGGACGTGTTGAGGGCAAAGTCGCTTTCGTCACCGGGGCGGCACGCGGTCAGGGCCGCAGCCACGCGGTGAGGTTGGCCCAGGAGGGCGCCGACATCATCGCCGTCGACATCTGCAAGCCCATCCGGGCGGGCGTGGTGGACACCGCCATCCCGGCCTCCACGCCCGAGGACCTGGCCGAGACCGCCGATCTGGTCAAGGGGCACAACCGCAGAATCGTCACCGCCGAGGTCGACGTGCGCGACTACGACGCGCTCAAAGCCGCGGTCGACAGCGGCGTCGAGCAGCTGGGCCGGCTGGACATCATCGTGGCCAACGCCGGAATCGGCAACGGCGGCGACACTTTGGACAAGACCAGCGAAGAAGACTGGACCGAGATGATCGACATCAACCTGGCCGGGGTGTGGAAAACCGTGAAAGCCGGTGTGCCGCATATGATCGCCGGCGGCCGCGGCGGATCCATCATCCTGACCAGCTCGGTCGGCGGGCTCAAGGCCTACCCGCACACCGGCCACTACGTCGCGGCCAAGCACGGCGTGGTCGGGCTGATGCGCGCCTTCGGAGTCGAGTTGGGACAGCACATGATTCGCGTCAATTCGGTACACCCGACGCACGTCAAGACCCCGATGCTGCACAACGAGGGCACCTTCAAGATGTTCCGTCCGGATCTGGAGAACCCGGGTCCCGACGACATGGCGCCGATCTGCCAGATGTTCCACACGCTGCCCATCCCGTGGGTCGAGCCGATCGACATCAGCAACGCGGTGCTGTTCTTCGCCTCGGACGAAGCCCGCTACATCACCGGCGTGACCCTGCCCATCGATGCGGGTAGCTGCCTGAAATAGAGTTCCGTCCCATGGACGGATTCCTGTCTGGTTTCGACGGCCGCGCGGCGGTGGTCACCGGCGGCGCCAGCGGCATCGGATTGGCCACCGCCACCGAATTCGCCCGCCGGGGGGCGCGTCTGGTGCTCTCCGACGTCGACCAGCCGGCGCTGGAACAGGCGGTCAACGGGCTGCGCGGCCAGGGGTTCGACGCGCACGGCGTGGTGTGCGACGTCCGGCATCTCGACGAAATGGTCCGTCTCGCCGATGAGGCCTTCCGGCTGCTGGGCGGCGTCGACGTCGTCTTCAGCAACGCCGGCATCGTCGTCGCGGGCCCGCTGGCCCAGATGAACCATGACGACTGGCGCTGGGTGATCGACATCGACCTGTGGGGCTCCATCCATGCCGTCGAGGCGTTCCTGCCCAGGCTGCTCGAGCAGGGCACCGGCGGGCACATCGCGTTCACCGCTTCCTTCGCCGGTCTGGTGCCCAACGCCGGCCTCGGCACCTACGGCGTTGCCAAGTACGGGGTCGTCGGGCTCGCCGAAACGTTGGCGCGCGAAGTCAAGCCCAACGGCATCGGCGTATCGGTGTTGTGCCCGATGGTGGTGGAGACCAAGCTGGTCTCCAACTCGGAACGGATTCGCGGCGCCGACTATGGGATGTCGGCGACGCCGGAGGGGGCCTTCGGGCCGCTGCCCACCCAGGACGAGAGCGTCAGCGCCGACGACGTCGCGCGGCTCACCGCCGACGCGATCCTGGCCAATCGGCTCTACATCCTGCCGCACGCGGCCGCCCGGGAGTCGATCCGCCGCCGGTTCGAACGCATCGACCGGACCTTCGACGAGCAGGCCGCCGAGGGCTGGACGCACTAGATAAATGGGGCCGGGCCCTCGGGGCTGTTGCGGCGGCGTCGGTGAGCTAACCGGCCGGGCCCAGTCGGTAGTCGCCGGTCCGCGGATCGTGATACCACCCGCTGGAGGCCTGGGTGCCGCCGTCGACGTGCAGCGTCTGCCCCGTCAGGTACCCCGACATGTCGGAAGCCAAAAAGACTGCGGCACTGGCGATTTCGTCGACATGACCGGGACGGCCCAGCGGAACGATGTTCCCCATCGCGGTGGTGGCGGCCTCACCGCCCAGCTGTTGGAGCCCTTCGGTGAGCGTGATGTCGGGCGCGATCGCGTTGACCCGGATGCCGTGCGGCGCCAGTTCCAGCGCCGCGGTCTTGGTGTAGTTGATGACGCCGGCCTTGGCTGCCGCGTAGGCGGCATAGCCCGGTGCCGCGCGCACGCCTTCGATGGAGGTCAGCGAGATGATGCTGCCGCCGGCGCCCACCGACACCAGCTGCCGGGCGATCCGCTGGGTGCACAGCAGCACGTGCCGAAGATTGGCGCGGTAGAGCGCATCCCAGCCGTTCTCGCTGGTTTCCAGCAGCGGCGAGGAGAACACCCCGCCGGCATTGTTCACCAGGATGGTGGGCGTGCCCAGTTCGGTGATGGTGCGCTGCAGCGCGGTGTCGACCTGGCCGCTGTCCCGCACGTCGGTGACGATGCCCAGTCCTCCGATGGATTCGGCTGCCCGCGTGCAGGTTTGCGCGTCGCGCTCCCAGATCGCCACCCGCGCGCCGAATGCGGCCAGCCCGGCGGCGATGCCGCGGCCGATGCCCGCCCCCGCCCCGGTCACCACCGCGACCCGGTCGGTGAGCAGGATGTCCGAGGGATCGATGGCCATCGCCGGTCAGCCCGCCGGGTGCATGGCCGGCGCGCTGCCGATGACACCTTCGGCCCGCAGCGTCGCGATGTCCGCGTCGGACAAGCCCAGCCCGGACAGCAGTTCCTGGTTGTGCTGCCCGAGCAGCGGCGCGGGTGCGGTGTGGAACCGATCGGGGCCGGCGGAGGATCTCATCGGCACGGTGCTGAGCCTAGCCGGGCCGTTGACCGGGTGGTCGACCTCTTCGAAAAAGCCCCGGAACGTCAGCTGTTCCAGCTCGGATTGCCGGTGGGGTTGCATGACCTTGGCCACCGGCACCCCGGCGTCCCAGAGGGTGGCGACGATGTCGTCGCGGCCGCGGCACTCGCACCACGCCGCGAGCTGCTTGTCGATGAAATCCTGATGCGTGCGCCGGCCCGAAGCGGTCGACAGCTCGGGATCCATTGCCCACGAAGGGGATCCGAGCGCGCGGCACAATCGGTGCCACTGGTCGTCGGTGGCCACGGCGATGGCGACCCAGCTGTCGAGCCGGCCGAATTCGTCGACGTCGGCGCTGAGGTAGAGGTTCTGCGGGGCGGCGGTGGGCCCCCGGTTGCCGGCCCGCTCGAGCAGCGCGCCGTAGGCCGAGTACTCGATGACCTGCTCGGCGGCGATGCTCAGCGCGGCATCGACCATCGCCGCCTCGACGAACACCCCCTCGCCGGTGCGGCGCCGGTGCTCGAGCGCCAGCAGTATCGCGTTGAGGGCGTGCACCCCCGCGCACGGGTCGCCGATCGAGTACGGGTCATAGGGGGTGCGATCCGGGTAGCCGGTGAGCCAACTCAAGCCGGACGCGGATTCGATGACGTAGGCGAATGCCGGGTTGTCCCGCCACGGCCCGGTGAGCCCGAAGCCGGGCATCCGCACCATGACCGCGTCGGCGCGAATCGATTGCACGGTGGCGAAATCCAGTCCGATCGCATCCAGCACCCGCGGGGTGAAGTTCTCCACGATCACGTCGCAGGTGGCGATGAGCCGCCGCAACACGTCCCGGCCGCGTGGGCTCTGCAGGTCCAGGGTCAGGCCCTTCTTGTTGGTGTTCAGGGCCTCGAAGATGGGGGACTTCTCCCACCACCGGTCCTCGCTGACGGGCACCCCGGCGATCAGCCGGGTGCCGTCGGGACGGCGGGTGGACTCGACGTGGATGACCTCGGCGCCGAGCATGGCCATAAAGTGGGTGCAGCAGGGGCCCGCCCAGAATGTGGTGAGGTCAAGCACCCGAAGTCCGTTGAACGGCAACGCCGTTCGACCTCCGTCGGGTGCGGGCCGTGGCGTCAGTTCCGCGCCGCGGTAGCCCTCGGTGTGCTCACCGAGGCGCGGCGCAGGATGCGGCGCGCGTAGCTGCGCCGGGTGCATCCGGTAGGGGTGTGCCGGCTGCAGGAAGCCGTCGCGCGGATTGCGCACGAAGGACCCGCGCTCACGGAACTGATCGAACGACGTGACATTCGCCCCGTTGGCCACCGGGGCGTACGGGATGCGGAAGGCCGTTGCCAGTTCCCGGATCTCGTCGACGGGAGTGTGGGCCATCCAGGCGAAGATCTCGTCGGCGTAGATGTTGGCCAGCTCAGTGATCGACAGCGGCGAGTCCTCGTCGATCCACTCCGGGTGCCCCACCATGGCGCACAGGTCGAACCACTGCTGGGCGGTGCCGCAGCCGACGTCCACCAGGCCGTCCTTGGCCTGCGCCACGCCCGGCACGGTCGGCCGCCGGGTGTCACGCCAGGGCCGGCCGAGCACCTCGAAGTAGGTGACCGGGTAGTAGGTGAGGCACAGGATCTGTGTCTCCAGCATGGACAGGTCCAGCAATTCTCCTGGGCCGCCGTGGATGTGGCGCCAGCGCGACGCCAGGGTGGCCGCGCTGGCATAGGCCCCGGCCAGATATTCGCCGACCTGACCGCCGACGAAGACGGGCGGGCGGTGCTGCTCGCCGCGCCCGAGGCCGATGATTCCTCCCGACCAGGCCTGCAGGGTGAACTCGGTGGCCGCCCGGTCCCGCCAAGGGCCTTCCAGCCCGAACGGGGTGATCGAGGTGACGGTGAGATGGGGGTGGCGGGCGTGGATCGCCCGCGGCGTGAAGTCGTGGTGCTCGGCCACCGTGGACCCGCCCGACCAGACCACCGCGTCCGCCGCGGCCAGTAACCGCTGCACCAGCGCGGTGTCGTCCTCGTTGGCGGGGTCGGCGACGACGCTGTGTTTGGCGCCGGCCAGGAAGCTGAACAGGGCGCCGTCACCACCGGCCGGGACGGGGGCACCGGAGGCCGACCAGGTACGCAGCGGATCGCCTTGCGGCGGTTCGACCTTGACCACGACGGCGCCGCCGTCGGCCAGGAGCTTGGTGCAGTAGGCTCCGGCGATGCCGGTGGACAGATCGATCACCGTATAGCCGGCCAGCGGGGGTTGCGTCACTGCTTCGTTCGCTTCGCCGGGGCGGGGCATGGTCAGGGCTGCCAGAACGGGCTCGCGGTGAGCACTTCGGGTCCGTCGGCGGTGATCAGGACCGCTTCCCGGCCGAACACCGCGCCGACTCCTTCCTCCCACACATATCCCGTCACGGCGAGCACCATCCCCGGCTCCAGCCGTTCGCCGGCGGCGGTCGCGGGCAGGTGCTGGGAGACCACCGGGGGGTCGAAACCCATGCCCAGTCCGCGGGCCACCGGCATCGGCGGTGCCGGCTCTCCCGCGGCCCGGTAGGCCGTCATCAGCTCGTCCGCCCGCACGCCCGGATGGCAGGCCGCGATCAGCTTGTCCCACAAGGCGTCCCAGCGCCGGTGCAGGGCCTCGGCGCCGCTGGGGGCGTGCTTCTTGTCGGCCGGCCAGGTGCGTCCCACTTCCCCGACGTAGCCGCCGGCCAGCACGCCGGCGGAGAATGCCACCAGGTCGCCGTCCTGGATACGACCGTCCCCGTCGGCGCGCCGCCACGGATGGCTGCGCGAGGTCGCCCACGCCACATCCTGATTCGACGGGGTGCTCACCCCGCCCGCCGCAGAGGCCTCCAGCAGGACGCCGGCCAGCGCCTGCTCGCTGACCCCGGGGCGCAACTCCGAGACCGCGGCCGCCAGCGCCGACTCGGCGACCGCGATGGATTCCCGCAGCGCCACGATCTCCTCGGCGGTCTTGACGCGGCGGGCGGCCCGCATGGCCAGTTCTCCGTCGACCAGTTGCGCGTTGGGGAACACGGTGGGCAGCAGCTGCGCGAAAACCGGTGAGAGTGCGTCGGTTCCGACGCGCCGGGCGGTTTGGGTGCCGTCGATGCGGCGCAGCGCCGCCACGGTGTTGGCCGGGTTCCACGAGATGCCGTAGAGGTTTTCGTGCGGGATGTCCTCGGGCACGCCCTCGTCCCAGGTGCTGAGCAGGTGAACCGCGCCGGTCTCGCGCACCAGCACGCAGGTCGGGCCGAACGGCCGGGTGCCCGCGACCCACAGTTGCGGCGCCCCGGAGACGTAGCGAACGTTGGCCTGCCGACCGAGCACCAGCACGTCGAGGTCGTGGGCGGCCATCTGGTCCAGCGCCCGCCGGCGGCGCCCCGAGCGCAGCGTGCGCTCGTCGGGGCAGACTTCAACTGACATGACGGCCATACGGGTCATAGGGGTAGTCGGTCAAGCGGATCCAGCCCTCCTCGGTGATCACCAGAACCTCTTCGCTGCGGTAGCCGCCGGTGCCGTCCTCCCACACCACCGGCTCCAGCACCAGCACCATCCCGGCTTGCAGGACGAAGTTCTCGTCGAACTCCTGGCCGAGATCGGTTCCGATCATGGGCATTTCGGCGGCGTTGACGCCGATGCCGTGGCCCAGGTAGAAGTGCGGCAGCCACGGCTTCGCACCGCCGTTGGCCCCGATCGCGGCCCGGCCCAGATCGGCCGCGGTGGCGCCGGCCTTGGCGACGTCCAGAACCGCGGTCATGATTTCGAACCACTTGTCGAACTGAGCCTGTTGGCGCGGCGACGGGTCCCGCCCGACGATCCAGGTGCGGCCGAAGTCCGAGCAGTAGCCCTGGTAGGTGATGCTGACGTCGGTCCACAGCACGTCGCCTTCGTCGAGCTCGCGCGCGGTGGACAGCAGCGGCAGCGCCAGGTCGCCGTGCGTGGTCCATACCCCCTCGGCCTTGCTCGGCGGCATCACCTGCCAGATCGGTTCCAGCATGCTGGCCGTGGCGCCCAGCTCGAAGGCGCGACGCAAAAAGCTTGCCGACAAGTCGATTTGGCGGATACCGGGGGCCAGCCGCTTCTGCACCTCGACCATCGCCTCGTCGGTGATCCGGATGGCGGTGCGGATGCACGACAACTCGTCCGGTGTCTTGACCGCCTTGGCGGCGCCGACGATGGCCGCCGCGTCGACGGGGGCGCCGCAGGGGAACAGCGTCGCGGCCGCGCGGGACATTGCGCCGGTGCATTCGTCGACCGCGATCACGGCGTTGGCCGGAATCAGGTCGGCGACCGTGCGCGCGAAAGCCGCGACGCCTTCGTCGAATTCGAGATAGACCGGCCCGTGCAGATGGTCGGCGGGCAGGTCCGACTCGTGTGCGGCGCCCTCGCGGAACGGCAGGAACAGGTGCGGCCATTCGTCGTCGGCGAGCACCACGGCCACCGGCCGTTCGACATAGGACAGCCCGGCGTCGCCGAGTGGCCAACTGGCGCCGGTGGCATAGACGACGGCGTTGTTGCCGAGCAGGATCATCGCGTCGACGCCGCGCTCGGCCATCGCCGCCCGGAGCCGGGTTCCGGTGTCGCGGCGCAGCCGGGTCAAGTCCGGTGTCTCCGGAATCACGAGCCCTTCACCGGTTTTGGTGTCCAGATGCGCGAGTGTCGTCACTACAAACCCAGGAATTTCGTCACATTGCCGCTGACGATCTGCGCCGCGTTCGCCGGCCCGACGGCGTCGACGACGGCCTTCAGCGACTTCTCGGAATAGCCGTAGGTGCTCTCGTTGTGCGGGTAGTCGCTGGACCACATCACCTTGTCCACCCCGATCTGGTCGATCAGCCGCAGGCCGAGCGGGTCGACCATGAACGAGGCGCTCATGTGGGTGTCCCAGTAGTAGCGCACGTCGTGCTGCAGCGGCCGGTTGAACATGTGTTGGTAGGACGCGACCAGGTGCTCGGCATCCTGCAGCGCCCACGGCACCCAGGAGATGCCGCCCTCGAACCAGCCGATCCGCAGCCCGGGGTGATCGTCGAGGATGCCGCCGAAGATGTATTTGGAGAACGTCTCCCGGAATCCGTCGATGTTGATCATCATCCCGACGACGACGCTGTTGAACTCGGTCGGGCTCTTCGGCGGCGTTTCCCCGATGTGGTGCGTGACGGGCAGGCCCGCGGCCTCGATCTCGTCCCAGACCGGTCTCATGGCGGTGCTGGAGTAGTCGATCATGTTGCCGTCGTCGTCCTTGCCGGGATTGAGCGGCATCAGGAAAGTCTTGAGCCCCAATGCTTTCAGCTCGTCCAGGGTCTTTCTGGTGCCCTGCGGGTCCCACCAGTTGATCAGCCCGGCGCCGTAGAAGTGCCCGTTCGAGCGCTCCTGCAGCTCGGCGATGTATTCGTTGTAGATGCGGAAGGCGAGCTCGCGAAGTGTCTTGTCGGGGTAGTGGAACAGCGCCAGCACCGCGTTGGGGAAGGCCAGTTCCTTTTCCACCCCGTCCTCGTGCAACTCCTGAATCCGCGCCTCGATGTTGGTGCTCGCCGCACCGGGGAGGTCGTCGTACTGCATCAGCACGGCGCTGAAGTCGCCGGGCAGGAAAGACTGTCCCTTGCGCCCGACCTGGTAGGCGCCGTCCTCGTACCAGATCCGCGGCGCCTTGTCCTTCAGGTCGTCCGGAAAGCGTTGGTAGAAGATGTCATCGGCCAGCGAGATGTGGTTGTCCGCCGAGAAGACCACCGTGCCCTCCGGCAGGCCGACATCGCTGCCTACGGCGTGACCGCGCCGATTCTTGGGGGCGCCGTATCCTCCGGGCGGGTACAGGGAAACGGGGCTTGTTTGAGTCGTCATCATTGACCCTCCATTCGGATCCGCAATCTTTCGTGGGCTACCAGGTCACCGGGAGTTCGTAGACGCCGTAGGCGAGGCGGTCGTCCTTGAACGGGACCTCCTCGATCGGAATCGCAAGTTGCAGTGTGGGAATGCGGCGTACCAGGGTGTGGAACACGATCTGCAGCTCGGCGCGCGCCAGCTGCTGGCCCACGCATTGATGGCGGCCGTAGCCGAATGCGACGTTGCGGTCGGCGCCGGAGCGATGCAGGTAGAGCCGGTCGGGTTCGGGGAAGACGCGCGCATCCCAGTTCGCCGGGGCCAGGTCGATGATGATCCCCTCACCGGCCCGGATGGTCTCCCCGGCGATGTGGATGTCTTCGAGCGCGACGCGGCGCTGGCCGTTCTGAATGATGCTGAGGTAGCGCAGCAATTCCTCGACTGCGCTGGCGATCACCTTGGGGTCTTCGGCGTCCCGGATGACGGCCAGCTGGTCGGGGTTTTCCAGCAGGGCGAGCACGCCGAGACCGATCATGTTCGAGGTGGTTTCGTGCCCGGCGATCAGCAGGCCGGTGCCCAGCTGCGCGGCCTCCTTCACGCTGAGCTCCCCGGCCTTGACCCGCTCGGCCAGATCGGACACCGCGTCCTCGGCGGGGTTCTCCATCTTGGCCTCGACCAGTTGGGCGAGGTATTTGTTCAGGCTCATCGCGCCTTTGACGGTGTCCTCACCGGTGGCGTAGCGCGCGAGGCCGACGTTGGCGTGGTGCTGGAACATGTCGGCGTCCTCGTACGGGACCCCGAGCAGCTGGCTGATCACCAGCGAGGGCACCGGCAGGGCCAGCGCGCTGACGATGTCGGCGGGTTTCGGTCCGGCCAGTATCGCGTCGATGTGCTCGTCGGTGATCTGCTGGATGGTCGGGCGTAAACCCTCAACACGCTTGAACGTGAAGGGTTTTGACAGCATGCGCCGGAACCGGGTGTGTTCTTCGCCGTCGGCGGTGAAGACCGACCGCGGACGCTTGTGCACCGTGGACAGCATGCCCGCGTTCCAGTGCGGGAAGCCGGGCAGCCGGTCGTCGACGCTGACCCGCGAGTCCGAAAACAGTTCGCGCACTTGCTCATAGCCTGTGATGAGCCACGGTGTGCTGCCGTCCCAGATCCGCACCCGCGACAACGGCTTGTCGTGGGCCAGCGCCATGACGTCCGGTGGCGGCGCGAACGGGCAGCCGGCCTGCCGCGGCATCGGGTAGTCCGGAATGTCGGCGGTCTGCTCGGTCGCGGTGCTCGTCAGGGTGTCTGACATGGTGTTGTTCCTCGCCGTGTCGTCATTCTTCAACGCGGATGGCCAGGGCGGGGCAAGCCGCCGCCGCGCGCCGCGCGCCTTGCGCCTGCTCGGCCGTGGGATGGGGGTTGAGCAGGACGACGACGCCGTCGTCGTCGCGCTGGTCGAACACCTCGGGGGCATTCATCACGCAGTTCCCCGACGATGCGCAAAGGTCTTGGTCGACGGTCACTTTCATCTGCCCAGTCCTTCACTCGTACGGCGTCACGGGCGCCAGCCACAGGCCCACGATCGCGTCGATGAGGCCGGATGCCGCGGCCCGCCAGGAACGGTGGGAGGTCGACGTGCCCGCGGCGAGCGCACGTTCACGGTCGGCGCAGGTGTGCATCAACAGGTTTCGAGCCATGATGTTGCGTTCGAAGTGCACTTCGGCCGGCAGGTCGGGCAGGCAGCGGTTGATGCCCTCGACGACCTGCACCAGCGACGGCGAGCTGAGCGCGCCCTTGACGATGATGTTGTAGTAGGCGGGATCGGTCATCGCCTGCGCCGCGAACCGCGCATACCAGGTCGGATTTCCCAGCTCCTCGAGGTGGTCGGTGAGGGGGCGCACCAAACAGGCCACCCAGCTGCGCAATTCGGCGTCCCGGCCGCCCCCGGCGCCGGACTCCAGCAGCTCGGCGACCATCTGCTCGCGCAGCTGCTCGACGGGCCCGCGGTGCTTGTGCTCGATGGCGCGCACCAAATCGGCCTTGGTGCCGAAGTGGTAACCGACCGCGGCGTTGTTGCCCTGTCCGGCGGCCTCGCTGACCTGTCGATTGGAGACGGCGAACATGCCGTGCTCGGCATAGAGCCGCTCGGCGGCCACCAGGATCGCCTCCTGGGTGGAGCTGGCCCGCTCGGTGCGCACGGGCCGTCCGATGGTGGTCATTGCGCCAGTCAACCGCGCCCGCGCCTTTAAGTCAAGCGATTGATTTAAAATTTCGGCGGGTGTCATTCCTGCCGCTTCGAGCGCATCGCCTTGCCGGCCGAGGTCCCGCCGTCCACCGGCAGCACCGTCCCGGTGACGTAGCGCGAGCGCTCGGTGGCGAAATACAGCGCCGCCTCCGCGACGTCGTCGGGTGTGCCCTCGCGCTTGAGCGGCCGGTCCTCGCGCATTCCCTCGCGGATCCGCGCCTCGAACCACTCCCGCTGCTCGGGGTCCATGTCGCCCGCCGACTTCCCGAGAATCGGCGTCGGTATGTTGCCGGGCGCGATGGCGTTGACGCGAATGTCATAGCGCGCCAGCTCAATTGCCGCGGCCTTGGTGAACTGGATGACCGCTGCCTTGGAGGCGCGGTAGGTCATCACTCCCCCGCCGGCCTGGATCCCTCCGATCGAGGTCAGGTTGATGATCGTCCCGCCGCCGTTGTCGGCCATGTGGCGCGCCGCGTCTCGGGTACCGGCCATCACGCCCAGCACGTTGACGCCCATCACCCGGTGGAAGTCGGCGAGGTCGTCGTCGAGCAGCCGGCGCAACGGGCTGGAGATTCCGGCGTTGTTCACCATCACGTGCAGACCGCCGAATTTCTCGACGGCGGCTGCGACCAGAGCCCCGACCTGTTCGATGTCGGAGACGTCGGTGCGGCGGAACACGGCCTCACCGCCCAGCTCGGCGGCCAGCCGCTCTCCCCGCTCGGTCTCGATGTCGGCGATGACGACCCGCGCCCCTTCGGCCACAAAACGTTCCACGATTCCGCGACCGATGCCGGACGCCCCGCCGGTGACGATGGCAACCTTGCCAGCCAGTTCGTTGACCACACGACGAGTTAATCGGCGGCAACGGTGTTAAGTCAAGCAACTGATTTAAGGGTGGCCGGGAATGCGGCGGCCGATCGGTCGGACCCGACCCGCGCGACACGGCCGGAATCGATGACGGCGCTTGCATTCCGGCCGACACACGAGCACGGTATTAGGGCGCCCGAGGCCCACTCGACGAAGACGGGGAGCGACCAATGCCTGTGCCGCCGGCCGGTGATACCCCGTCGGAACGAAGGCGGCTCAGCAGGCGCGGTTTCATGGCCGCCGGTATGGCCGGCGGATTGGCGCTCGCGGGCTGCGGCCAGTCCAAGCCGGACCCGTCGCGCAACACGCGGATGGCCGCCGCCATCGCCACGGCCGAGGCCGCCCGGCCGCACAGCGGCCGCACCGTAACCGCGCACCTGACACCGCAACCGGTGCAGATCGATTTGGGCGGACCCGTCGTGCGCACGCTGGCCTTCGGCGACTCCATCCCCGGGCCGGTGATCCGCGCCGCCATCGGCGACGAGGTCGCGGTGACGGTGGCGAACCGGCTTGACCATCCGACATCGGTGCATTGGCACGGCATCTCGCTGCGCAACGACATGGACGGCGCCGAGCCCGCCACCCCCAACATCGCGGCCGGACACGACTTCACCTACCGGTTCTCGGTGCCCAATCCCGGTACCTACTGGGCACATCCGCACACCGGCCTGGACGAGGACACGGGTCTTTATCTGCCGGTCATCGTCGACGACCCGGCCGAGGCCGACTACGACGCCGAGTGGATCGTCGTGCTCGACGACTGGACCGACGGCGTCGGCAAGAGCCCGGCCCAGTTGTACGGCGAATTGAGCAATCCGAACAAGCCGCCACGCAACCCGCCCGAGACGACGACGACGAACCCCACCACGACCGAGACATCCCCGGTCACGACGACCGAGACCACGTCGACCACCCCGACGACGGCCGCCGCGGCTCCGCCCGGCGTGGGCAGCAGCGAGCTGCTCGGCGGCGACGCCGGCGACATCGCCTACCCCTACTATCTGGTCAACGGTCGAATTGCGGCTTCCCCCAAGATATTCAACGCCAAGCCCGGCCAGCGGATACGGATTCGTCTGATCAACACGGCCTCGGACACCGCGTTCCGGGTCGCACTGGCCGGGCACTCGATGACGGTGACGCACACCGACGGCTATCCCGTGGTGCCCGCTCGGGTCGATGCCCTGCTGATCGGCATGGCCGAGCGCTACGACGTCACGGTGACCGCGGGCGACGGTGTCTTCCCACTGGTCGCCGTCGCCGAAGGCAAGAACGCGCTGGGGCGGGCCCTGCTGTCCACCGCCGCGGGCAGCACACCCGACCCGCAGTTCCAGCCGGGCGAACTCACCAAACGGGTGGGCACGGTGGAGATGTTCACCGCCACCACGCCGGTCAACTTGGGCCGCCCCGATCCCGGTCTCGACCTGCCGATCGTGTTGGGCGGCAACATGATCCAGTACAACTGGACGATCAACGGCGAGCCGTACAGCAAGACGAATCCGCTGCTCGTGCACGAGGGCCAACGGCCCACCCTCTCTTTCGAGAACACCACGATGATGTATCACCCGATTCACCTGCACGGGCACACATTCCAGGTGATCAAGCCCGACGGCAGCCCGGGCGCCCGCAAGGACACCGTCATGGTGCTGCCCAAGCAGAAACTCGCCGCTGTCCTGTCCGCCGACAACCCCGGCACCTGGGTGATGCACTGCCACAACACCTATCACCAGGTCGCCGGAATGGAGACCCGGCTGGACTATGTCCTGTGACGCTGCCTGTGACGCCACTGCTTACGCTCAGGCGGTCGCCAGAAAATCCATCAGCAACTGGTTGACCACGGACGGCTGCTCGATCTGCGGACAGTGCCCGGCATCGTCCACCACGACGGAGCGCGCGCCGTCGATCTGCTTGGCGATCTGAGCCGACCAGCCGGCGGGAAGGAGTTTGTCGCCTCCGCCCTCCACGACAAGCGTTGGCACACCAATGCGTTCGTAGGCCCGGGCGCTCGACGGCGTCGGGGACGGCGTGGCACCCGGCCGCCGGAACCTGGCCGCGGCGATGGCCTCCCACGCCCCCGGCGCGGTGCTGGACTCGTGCCGGCGGCGCACGTAGTCGTCGTCGGCAGGATAGGCCGGGTCGAAGAACAGCGCTTCGACGATGCGGCGCATCGCGGGCAGCGTGGCGTCGTAGTTCTGCAGCGCCTCGAAATACTCGTTCTGCTGGATTTCGCCGCCGCCGCAGATGATCACGGCACTGCGGACCGGCCACAGCGGGCTGTCCGACGTGGCGTCGGTGAGCAGATTGATGGCGCCCATCGAATTGCCGACGAAGTGCGCCGACTCGACGCCTAGCAGTTCGCAGAACCGGGCCACGTGCCGGATCCGCATGCCGCGACCGTCGACGAAGTCGATGACCTTGGCGGACCCGCCGAAGCCCAACTGGTCGGGCGCCAACACCCGGTAGCGCGCGGCGAGTGCGGCGATGTTGCGTTCCCAGCCGAGCTCGGCGCTGGCCCCGAACTCCCCGCCGTGCAGCAACACCACCGGGTCGCCCTCGCCCGCCTCAAGGTAGCTGGTGACCAGGCCATCGACCGACATCGTTTTGCGATGAATCTCCATCGCCCGCCTTCTCTATTTGATCGCGATCGGGTTCACCGGCGAACCCACTGCCCCCACAAACCTCAACGGCGGTGCGACAAGCTGGAATTCGTAGACGCCGTCGGCCGCGCAATCGGCCGCCAGCGCGCTGAGGTCCCAGTACTCGCCGAGCATCAGCCCCATGTCGCGCAGGGTCAGCAGGTGGAAGGGCAAAAACACCCCGTCGACGCCGGACACCGGGTCTTCGACCTGCAGGTTGTCCGAGGCGACCGCGGCGACCTCGTGGTCATGCAGCCACTGGGCGCATCGCCAGTCCAGCCCGGAATACGGTTCGGTCTTGTTCCCTGTTTCCAAATATCTTGTCCACCAACCGGTCCGGATGAGCAGGATGTCGCCGCGCTCGATCGTCACGCCCTGGGCGCGCACGACGTCATCCAATTCCTCTGGGGTGATCGGGTTTCCGTGCTCCAAGAAGACCTCCGCGCCGCGATGGCGCACCAGATCCAGCAGCACCCCGCGCGACGTGATGCCCTTGCCGTCCACCTTCTCGATGCCCAAGCGGCGGGCGCCCAGGCTGGTCACCGAGCCGGCGGGGACGCCGTTGTAGAGCAGGTCGTCGTAGTAGACGTGCGACAGCGCATCCCATTGGGTGGCCGCCTGCAGCGGCATGATGATCATGTCGTCGTTGAACCGGAACAGGTTGTCGACGAAGTAGGGGCCCATCTGCGCCGCCGTCGGGTTGCGGTCCCAGCCGGGTCCGTACTGGGCCAGCGTGGCGGCGTCGCCGCCGTCCACGGTCATCACGTGGATCGGGTTGTGCCGAAAACCGAAGGCGCCCTGCGGTCCTGACGAGCCGAAGTCCACACCGAGCGGAAACACTTTTCCGTGCTGTACCAGGCTGGCGGCCTGGGCGATCTTTTCCTCGGTGATGAAGTTCAGTGTGCCGAGCTCGTCGTCATCGCCCCAGCGGCCCCAGTTGCTGACGTCGCGGGCGGCCCGGCGGAAGTCGGTCACACTGGCCACGGGGTACGCCCTTCCTCGAGTTCGCGAGCGATCGCGGCGCCCACGTTTCCGCCGTCGACCCACACCACCTGGCCCGAAATATAGCTGGCCGCATCGCTATTGAGGAACAGCAGCACCGCTGCTTGCTCGGCGGGCCGGCTGACCCGGCCCAGCGGTTTGGGGATGTCGTCCAGGAAGCCCTGCCCGTAGGCGGTGCGCAGCTGATCCAAGATCGGCGTCTCGGTGACCCCGGGGCCGGTGCAGTTGATGCGGATACCACGAGCACCCAGCGGGGTGACGCTGCGCATGGTGTAGAGAATCAGGGCTTCCTTGGACAGTTGATAGCCGGTGCCCAGCTCTTCGGGATGGCTTGTGCACCAGTCGATACCCTCCCGCATGGTGGCGGTGTCCAGCAGCGGCGCCACCTGCCGCAGGTGCTCGCGGTACCCGGCGGCGGCGAGCGAGGACACGCTCACGATGGACGACCCCGCCACCATCTTCGGGATCAGCGCCTCGGTGAGTTGGCGCGTGCCCAGGAAGTTGACGGTCACTACCAGCGGCGGGTTGCCGATCCCCGAAGACACGCCCGCGATGTTGAACAGCGCGTCGACGGGGCCGTCGATGCCGGCCGCGGCGCGATCGATGGACTCGGGATCGGCCAGGTCCACCTCGTGGAACTCGCCGAGTGCGCAGCCGGGCCGGCGCTGGTCCAACCCGATCACGTCGGCGCCGAGTTGGCCGAGCTGGCGCACCACCTGCTCGCCGATGCCCGACGCGCATCCGGTCACCACCGCGCGGCGGCCGTCATAGCGCCACAGCGCGTCGATCTCTGCCACGTTTCGCCCCGAAATCCGTTGAGAACTACTTCTTCTGCTGCTGTTGTTCCTTCGCCCGCTGCGCGGCCTGGACCCGGCCTTCGTTGATCTCCGCCATGGCCTCGGGGATCTCGCTGGCGGTGAACTTACCGCCCCGGCCGGTGGGCAGTCCACCGAACGAGTAATTCTCGTCGAACTGCGGCGCGGTAGACTTCGGCCGGCGCGCCTCCACCTTTTCGATCACCGGCGCCAGCCTGGTGGCCTTGTCGGCCACGGCTTTTGCATCCCGCTCGATGAATTCAGGGAGCACCTCTTTGCCCATCAGTTCGATCGATTCCATGGTGCCCTCGTGGCTGCGCGGGTTGAGCAGCAGGATGATCTCGTCGACGCCGCTTTCCTCGTAGCCGCGCAGGAACTCGCGCACCGTGGCCGGCGATCCGATCGCGCCCCGCCCGGGGCCGTAGGCCAGCGTCGGATCCTTTTCCACCTCTTCGAGATACCGCTTCCACACACCGGTTCGCCCGGGCGTGTGCACGCCGGTCATGTAGTAGTGCATGATCCCGAACGAGAAGAAACCGCCGCCCTTGCCGAGCCGCTGCAGCGCCTCCTCGTCGGTCTTTGCCACCATCATCGACAGGTCACCGCCGATGGCCAGGATGTTCGGGTTGATCGCCGGCGTGACGGGCACGCCGTTCTCCTCGAACTCCTTGTAGTAGCCGTTGACGCGCTCGGTGAGCGGGCCGGGGCCGGTGTAGGCGAAACTCAAGGCGCCGATTGCCTTTTGGGCGGCCATCTGTACGCTGGCCGGCCGCGTGCAGGCCACCCACACCGGTGGGTGCGGCTTTTGCAGCGGCTTGGGAATGACGTTGCGCGCCGGCATCTGGACGTGCTCGCCGTGGAATCCGCTGAACGGTTCCTCGACCATGCAGCGGATCGCGACCTCGAGGGCCTCCTCCCACTGGGCCCGCTTGTCGGCGGGGTCGATGTTGAACCCGCCGAGCTCACCGACCGACGACGATTCACCGGTGCCGAACTCGACGCGGCCGTTGGACAGCAGGTCCAGGATGGCGATGCGTTCGGCGACCCGGGCGGGGTGGTTGACCGCCGGCGGCAGATGCATGATGCCGAAACCGAGCCGGATGTTCTTGGTCCGCTGGCTGGCGGCGGCCAGGAAGATCTCCGGCGCCGTGGAGTGACAGTACTCCTCGAGGAAGTGGTGCTCGGTCAGCCAGACGGTGGAGAAACCCGCCTTGTCGGCCGCCTCCACCTCGTCCAGGCATTCCTGCAGCAGGACGTGCTCGTCGTCGGGGGCCCAGGGCCGCGGCAGGGCGAATTCGTAGAACAGCGAGATTTTCATGTGCTACCTCCTATGAGTATTAGCGGCTCGGTTGGCGACTTGGGCCGCAACGTGTTTCGCCGCGACGTAGCCGAAGGTCATGGCGGGGCCGATGGTGGCCCCCGCACCGGCATAGCTGCGGCCCATCACCGGCGCGGAGGTGTTACCCACCGCGTAGAGTCCCGGCACCACGGTGTCGTCGGCCCGCAGCACGCGGGCGTGTTCGTCGGTGCGCAGGCCGCCCGAGGTTCCGAGGTCCCCGAGCACGATTCGGAAGGCGTAATACGGCGGATCGCCCAGCGGATACAGGTTGGGGTTGGGCAGGGTCGGGTCGCCGTAGTAGTTGTCGTAGACGCTGTCGCCGCGGTTGAAGTCGTCGTCGTGGCCCTTGCGGGCGAGTTCGTTGAACCGTCGCGCGGTTTCGGCGAGCTCCCCGGCGGGCACCCCGATCTGCGCCGCCATCTCGTCCCACGTCATCGCGGCCTTGACGACACCCGATTCCAGCCAGGCCGGCGGGATCTTGCGGCCGGTAGGCACCGGCGCCCCGGGGATCTTCGGCAGCGGCAGGTGCCCGCCGATGACGTAGCGGTTCCACGACCTGTGGTCGGTGATCAGCCAGCACGGGATGTGGGTGACACCGGACCGCTGGCCCTCGATCATGGCGTGGCCGAAGTCCATGTACGGGGCCGCCTCGTTGATGAACCGTCGGCCGGCGCCGTTGACGATGAATTGCGCCGGCATCATCCGCTCGTTGAGCATGAATTGCATGCGCCCGTCCGGCCATTGGATGGCCGGGAACCACCACGCCTCGTCGAGCAAGTCCGTTGCGGCGCCCACGTTTTGGCCGGCCCGGATGCCGTCCCCCATCGCGGCCGGGTTACCGAAGCTCCAGTCCTGGTCCACCTCGGGCAGCAGCTCCTTGCGCCAGGCGAGGTCGTGGTCGAAGCCACCGGAGGCCAGGATCACGCCGAACCGTGCGCCGATGCGCTGCGGCTTGCCTTCGCGTTCCACCACCGCGCCGCTGACCGCTCCCTGCGGGTCGGTGAGCAACCGCACCATCGGCGAGTCCAGCCACAGCGGGACACCGCGGTCGCGCAGCGCCAGCCGCATCCGGGCGGCCAGCGACTGCCCGATCGCGGCCATCCGCTCGCCGAACACCCGCGCCCTGACCATCCGGGCGATCAGCTTGAGCAGCACGGCTTTGCCCGCCCAGGACTGCCGGATCCGGTAGAAGGTGCGTAACTCCTTGGGGCCCAGCCAGATTCCCTTGGGGGCCAGGGCCAGCGGCTGCAGCAGCTTGTGCTCGTCGGGCCCGAGCTTGCGCAGGTCGATGGGTGGCACGTTGATGGTGCTGCCGAGTTCGGAGCCGCCGGGCAGCTCGGGATAGTAGTCAGCATATCCGGGCTTCCAGACGAATTCGAACCATCCGGAGAGGTTTTCCAAGAATGCCAGCATCTGCGGCGCGGTCTCGACGTATTGCCGTATCCGCGCCTCGCTGACCAGCCCGTCGGTGATGTTTTTGAGGTATTCCACCACCCCTTCCGGCGAGGGCGAGTAGCCCTCCCGCCGCTGCGCGGGCGCGCCGGGCACCCAGATGCCGCCTCCGGACAGGGCGGTGGAACCCCCGAAGTGGGAGGACTTTTCGACGATCAGCGCATCCAGCCCGGCGGCCTGGGCGGTGAGCGCGGCCGTCATCCCGCCGCCGCCCGAGCCGACGATGAGTACGTCGACGACGTGGTCGAAATCGGTCATTTCGGTCTTGCCGTTCTGATGGCGAATCCGGCGATCAGTTCGGGGGCGGGCTTGTAGTAGCGCATGGTCGTCTCGTAGGGACCGGCCGCCTGCAGTGCGGCGAATGCGGCCACCCAGGTGCGGATTTCGTGCGCGGAGCCGCCGCCCTCGTGCGTCACGAACGAATTCGACCAGCGGTCCAATTCGCTCAGCGAGCCGCGGTCGATGATTTCCAGGAACCGGTGATCCCAGGTCGGGTTGAGCGGCTGCAGTGCACTGTCGCCGGCGGCGAAGCTCCTGGCCGCGTCGATCACCGCGGCCTGCCGGGCCTGGCGCTGCTCGGCCGTCATCGGCGCGCCGTGCACGATCCGCTGCAGCACGGGCTCGGGTGCGGTGGCCAGGGTGGGTACCGGCGGACTGTGCGAGAGCCCACCGGATCCCATCACCAGCACCCGCTTGTCCAGCGTGGCCAGATAGGTGCCGACGGCGGCGCCCAGCGCCCGGCACCGGTGCATCGGCCCCAGCGGCACCCCGATCGCGTTGACGAAGAACGGTATCACCGGACGCGAAATGGCCGTGCCGAACAGCTTTTCCAGCGGCTGGACGGTCCCGTGGTCGACGTCCATGCTGGCTGACACGGCGATGTCGACCCCGGCGTCGAGGACGGCTTGCGCGCAGTCGACCGCCAGCTTCTCCGGGACGTCCAGCGGTCCGGCGTGGGTGCCGTAATCGCCGACGCCGCTGGCGCTGGTGCCGATGCAGAAGGGCGGCATCACCTTGTAGAAGAACCCGTTGTAGTGGTCCGGTGAAAAGATGACCACGAGCTGCGGGTCGTAGTCTTCGACGAAGCCTCGCGCCCGGGCGATGGCGGCGTCGATGTCGTCAAGCAGGTCCCGCGACGGCCCCGGAAGATTCAGGAGCGGGCTGTGCGACATACAGCACAGAGCCAGTGCCACTTTGCGGATCACCTCCTCGCGGCGTGAGCGTCAGCGCGTCGAACAGCGCCGCGCTCAGGTCGGGCGCGCGCTGTGCGATGCAGGCGCCGGCGATGCATCGATCGGGACGCAGGAACAGCACCGATTCAGCGTGGATGTCGAACCAGGATTTGAGGTCACCGCGCCGGTCGCCGACGACCACGACGTCGGGATCGTCGTGCCCGGTCCAGTGCAACTGTGTGGCCGGGCGCAGCGCAAAGAAGCGGGCGCCCAAGGCTTTCCAGTTCGCGAATGCCGTCTCGCCGAGGATCTTGCGCGGGTTGTTGTTCCAGCACAGCACGGCGAACCAGGGGCCCAGCACGTCGTCGAGCAGCACGTCCTGCTGGTCGCGGGTGTCCACCCGCGGCTGGATGAACAGCGTGCCCACCGGGGAGTCGGCCCGGCCGGGGTTGGCGTGCACGACGGCGCCGTGCTCGTAACGCGGCATGGGCTTGAACCGCATCTCCAGCACATACCGCTTGAGCGTCGGCACGATCGACGCCGAGCGCACCAGCAGGTCGCGGGCGCCGGCCACCCGGCGGTTGGTGGGTGAGATGACCCGGCCCACCATCGTGGACAGGTCGATCATCGCGCGGGCATGCTTGCGGCGCTCCATGTCGTAGGTGTCCAGCAGCTTGTCGCCGGCCCGCCCGCTCACCACGGCGGCGAGCTTCCAGCCCAGGTTCGCCGCGTCGCGGATCCCGCTGTTGTAGCCCTGTCCCTGCCAGACCGGCATCAGGTGCGCGGCGTCGCCGGCCAGCAGCAGCCGGCCTCGGCGGAACTCGCCGGCGATCCGCGAATGGTGGGTGTACACCCGGCGCCGGATCACGTCGACCCGGTCGGGGTGCGGCACCATCCGGGCCAGCATCCGCGTCAGGAATTCCGGGTCTTCGGCCTGTTCGTCGGACTCGTCGGCGTGAATCATGAACTCGAAGCGGCGAATTCCGTGCGCGATCGAGATCGAGGCGTACGGACGTTCGGGGTCGGCGCCGACCTCACTGTTGGGATGCCCGAGCGGATCGTTGGCGATGTCGACCACCAGCCACCGCGTCGACGACGTCGTGCCGTCGAAGGACACCCCCATCACCCGCCGGGTCATGCTGCGCCCGCCGTCGCAACCGACGACGTAGCGGGCGCGCAGCCGGGCGGGGTGGCCGTCACCGCCGCCGTCGCCGACATTGCCGCCGTCGGCGCCGAGTTCGACGTTCACCCCGTCGGCGTCTTCCCGGCAGCCCGTCATCGGGCTGCCCCAGCGCACCTGCACGTGCGCGAACCGGTCCAGTCCGGCCAGCAGTTCGGCGTCGACGAGCGGTTGCACGAATCCGTTTCGCTTCGGCCAGCCGAAACGCGCGTCGGGCGGGGCCATTTCGGCGAGCACCCGGCGTTTGGCGTCCATGAACCGCAGGATCTGGTTGGGCACGGTGTGCGGCAGCACCCGCTCGACAAGCCCGATCGACTGGAAGGTGCGCAGCGCCTCGTCGTCCAGGCCCACCCCGCGCGGGTAGTCGATCAGGGTGTCCCGCTCCTCGACCACCACGGTGCGGATGCCTTGCAGGCCAAGGATATTGGCGAGCGTCAGGCCGACCGGACCCGCACCCACCACCAGGACGTCGGTGTCGTGGTCGGTTGCCCGTGGCCCCGGCGCGATCATCAGCGGCCCAGCAGGAAATCGAGATGCAGCCGATTGAACGTCTTGGCGTCCTCGTACTGCGGCCAATGACCGCAGCCGGGCATCACTTCGAAACGCGCGCCCGGAATCATCGACGCGATGCGGCGGCCCTCGCTGACATCGGCGGTCGGGTCGTCGCTTGTCCACAACACCAGCGTCGGCGCGATGATCGAGCCGTATTCGGCCGGGCCCAGAATGTTGCGCGCCCGAATCTCGGGGTCCTGCAACGCCATGATGTCGCGCATGGCGGCGACGAACCCCGGTTGGCGGTAGACGCGCTGGCGGCTGGCGACCAGGTCGTCGTAGTCGCGGGACTTGTCGGCCATCAGCCATTTGATCCGCGCTTGCACCGTCTCCCAGGTGGGGTTTTCGGCGGCGGCCATCGACAGCGCGATAATCCGTTGCATCACAACGGGATCGGCCTGCGACCCGCCGGCGGTGTTGAGGACCAGCCGGTCTACCACGTCGGGATGGTCGATGGCCGCGCGGGCGGCCACCCAGCCGCCCAGGGATTCGCCGCTGATGCTGGCGCGCTCGACACCGATGGTGCGCAGCACGGTCATCAGGTGCTCGACGTAGTGGCGGACCTCCAGCGGATGGCCGGGCTTGTCGGTGTAGCCGTGGCCCAGCATGTCGATCGACCAGGTCCAGAAATGGTCGGCGTGCGCGGCCAGGTTGCGGACGTACGCCTCGGCGTGACCGCCGGACCCGTGCAACAGGACCAGCACGGGCTTGCCGGGATCGCCGGCGCGCAGGTAGCGGGTCCGGATGCCGCCGGCATCGAGGTAGCCCTGCTCGAACGCGACGCCCTGGAGGTCACTCCATATGCTCTCGAACTCCGCCACGGTTCCGTCCGGCCTCCAGATCGGGGAAATCTCGTTCTCGTTTTCGACCTACGTGTGTGCTAATATCGCACAGTGACGTGCGCTATATATAGAGCTTCGCTCTCACGGGAAGGTCTGTCAAGGCTGTGACGGATTCTGGGACCGGTTCGCAGACCCTGGCCAGGGGTCTGACCGCGCTGCAGATGGTGGCGGATGCCCCCGCCGGACTCACGGTGCAGCAGCTTGCCGATCAGGTCGGCGTGCATCGCACGATCGCCTACCGGTTGCTGACGACGTTGGCGGAGTTCCGGCTGGTGGCCAAGGGCGAGGACGGCCGCTACCGCCCCGCGGCCGGTCTGGCCGTGCTCGGCGCGTCCTTCGACCGCAACGTGCGGCAGCTGTGCCTGCCGACGCTGCGCGCGCTGGCCGACGAGCTGGGCACCACGGTGTCCCTGCTCGTTGCCGAGGGCGACCAGCAGGTGGCGATCGCGGTGATCGTCCCCAGCCACGTCGCCTACCAGCTGTCCTTTCACGAAGGCAGCCGGTACCCGCTCGACCGCGGCGCCGCCGGCATCGCCCTGCTCGCGTGCATGCCGCCGCGGCCGGGGGAACGTGAGCTGGTGTCGCGGGCACGCGAGCGTGGTTGGGTGACGACGTACGGCGAGATCGAACCGAACACCTACGGCCTGGCCGTCGGTGTGCGCCGCCCGGCGCCGTCTCCACCCACCTGTATCAACCTCATCTCGCACCGCGAAGACGTCGTGATGCGCGGCAAGGATGCGGTCATGCGGGCCGCGGAGCAGTTATCAAAGCTGTTGAGCTGAAGGGATTGCAGTCCATGTCATGGGACCACGAAGTCGACGTCGTCGTGCTCGGCAGTGGCGGCGCCGGTCTCACCGCCGCGCTGACCGCGGCCGTGGCGGGCGCCTCGGTGCAGGTTTACGAGAAGGCACCGACCGTCGGCGGCACCACCGCCGTGTCCGGCGGCATCGTGTGGATACCGGCCCACAACCGTTGTCCCGACGGGGAATTGACGGCCGCCGACGCGTTGAAGTATCTGCGCGCGCAGTCCCTCGGTTCGATGGACGACGAGTTGGTCGAGACGTTCGTGCGCACCGGCCCGGCGATGCTCGACTTCATCGAGGCGCACAGCGGCCTTCACTTCGAGATCGCGACCGGCTTCCCCGACTACCGGCCCGAGCTGCCGGGAGGTCGCCCCAGGGGTGGCCGATCGCTGAGCGCGGTGCCCTTCGACCTTGCCCGACTGGGCGAATGGGCAACGCGGATAACGTCTTTCCCTGCCGACTGGTCCAACGTCGGGTTCGACGCCGAGACCCGGGCGCGGCTGCACACCGCGATCGACGAACGAACAGGTCACCTGTGCGTGGCCGGCACCGCGCTGATCGCCGGCCTGCTCAAGGGCCTGCTGGACCTCGGGGTGACGCCGCGGGTGAACGCGCGGGCCGAAGAGCTCGTCGCCGAGGACGGGGAGATCACCGGGGTGCGCATCGCCTCGGCCGAGGGCCGCATCGGCGTTCGCGCGCGGCGCGGAGTCATCCTGGGCACGGGCGGTTTCGAGTGGGATCCCGTTCTGGTGCAGGCGTTTCTGCGCGGCCCCATGCATGGCGCGGTCTCGCCACCCAACAACACCGGGGACGGGCTGCGGATGGCGATGGCGCACGGCGCGGATCTGGCCAACATGGGCGAAGCGTGGTGGGTGCCCATCGTCCAGATCCCGGGCGACACCATCGACGGCAAGCCGCGCAGCCGCAGTGTGCGGCTGGAAAGGACGCGGCCGCGCAGCATCATCGTCAACGCGGCGGGCCGCCGCTTCGTCAACGAGGCGTGCGACTACAACTCGATGGCCGGCGCGTTCCACTACCTGGATCCGCGCGGCGGATACGTCAACGACCGCGGGTGGATGGTGTTCGACTCGGTTCACCTGCAGCGCTACGGATTCCTGGGTGTCGAACCGGGACAACCGGTTCCGGACTGGTTCTGCGAGTCGGCAGATCTCGCCGAGCTGGCCGCCAAGACCGGTATCGACGCCGACGGATTGACCCGCACCGTCGAGAACTGGAACCGGTATGTGGCGGCCGGCGTCGACCCCGACTTCGGCCGCGGCTCCAGTGCCTACGACGGCTACTGGGGCGACGACGGCGCGGCCACTCAGGCGGGCAAGACGCTCGGGCCGATCGACACCGCCCCGTATTACGCGGTGCCGGTGAGCATCGGCGCGATGGGCACCAAGGGCGGCCCGCGCACCGATCGCGACGCGCGCGTGCTGCATGTGGGCGGTGAGCCGATCCCGGGCCTCTTCGCCGCGGGCAACGCGATGGGCGGGGTGACCGGACGCGCGTACGGCGGCGCCGGCGGAACACTTGGCCCGGCAATGGTTTTCGGGTACCGCGCCGGCCACGCCGCGGCCACCGGCAAATCGGTCGACTTGCAATAGCGGCGGCTTGGGCGCTTCGCGCCCCCGCTTCGCGCCGAGCGAGTGGGCCCGGTTTCGCGCCCCCGCTGCGCGCCGAGCGTGGGCCTTACGTCCCGAAACTGCCGGCTGGACGACCATAGGCCCCACGCTCGACGGGGAATCGCGGTGCGGTGAGCGGCAACCGATAGCGCCGGTGCTAGCGCAATCCAAACTCACTTCATGCCAGCCAAATTGGTGCGCACGTGACCAATGTGACCCGCAGCAGCGATCGGCGCGGTTAGTTTCTCAGCGGTACCTCGACGCACACGTGTGTGCCCACCGGAACATCCAGGAATACCAGCTCTCCCCCGGCGGCCTCCACCCGGGCGCGATGCGAGGCCAGCCCGATGTGCCCCTCGCCCAAGCGGCGCGCCACCGTCTCCTGGTTGAAGCCCACGCCGTCGTCGACGACGTGCAGGACGCACGTCCCGTCGGTGCGGCCGAGCATGATCGCCGCGGTGCGGGCCCGCGAATGCTGCACGACGTTGGACAGCAGCTCGCGCACCACGCCGAACACCACCGCGTCGATGGCGCTGCGCCCCGAATAGTCGATGTCGGTGGAGATTTCGATCCCGGACCGCTGCGCGGTGAATTCGGCCAGCTGCTGCACGGCAGCACCCAGCCCGACCTGTTCGAGCACCGCGGGATGCAGCTCGAACGTCGCCTGCCGCAACCGCTCCGAGGCCAGCTGCAGACCGGCCAGCGCCCGGCCGATACGTTCGTCATCGGGCACGGCCGCATCCAGCTCGACGAGCTCTTGGCGCACCGCCAGGATGTCTTGCAGCGGCCCGTCGTGAATGAACTCCGAGATCCTGCGCTGGGACACATCCGACGCGTTCATGGTCTGGGCGAGCAATTCCTCCCGCAACGCGCTGAGCCCGGCCACCGAGCGGGTATGGCGCTCCTCGATGCGCACCACCAAAAATGCCGCACAACAGAGAAAGCCGTAGAGCAGGAACCGAAAACCCGCCTCCGGCAAACGCACCGAGCTCGACATCACCGGATCTTGCAGCACGGCAATCGCGAACCCGAGCATGGAGAAGATCAGCACCACGGCCGCCCGGCGGGAGGAGACGTCGAGTCCCAACAGGACCGGCAGCATGGCCATGATGAGCAGCGGATAGATCCCGTTGGTGGACAGCAGCTGAAAGATGGTCAACGCCATGATGTCGACGACCGTGAACGCGAACGGCTCCAGCCGGCCGACCCCGGCCAATCTGCCGATCCTGATCCAGCGGCGAAACGACGCGAACGCGAGCGCCACAGCACCGAGGGCGATGATTCCGTACAGCAGGATCAACACGCTTTCCTGCGGCCACTCGGATCGGGCGGTGCCGATGATCATCGCCGCGACCATCAGGCCCACCACGCCGACCCGCAGCACCGAGCCGATTCGGTACGAGCGCATTTGGTGAACCGCCCGTACCCGCTCCAGCTCTGCGTCCCCAGCTACCGCCACCCGATCACCGTACTCATCCGCGCCGGTCGACCCCAAGCAAACGAGAAGACGACTCATCGGGGCGCCCAATCGTGGCGAACGCCGTTGTTCGGCAAAGAGCTACACTGTCGGCCATGGCTGACCCGGCTACCCGCGAGACGGTGCGGGTGGTCGTCGCCGACGACCACCCGCTGTTTCGCGAAGGTGTGGTGCGCGCGCTGGTGTCGAGCGGCGCGGTGAACGTCGTCGGTGAGGCGGAAGACGGTTCTGCGGCACTGGAATTGATCAAGTCGCACCAGCCCGACGTCGCGCTGCTCGACTACCGGATGCCCGGCATGGACGGCGCCCAGGTGGCCGCGGCGGTGCGCGCCGACGGGCTGGCGACCCGGGTGTTGCTGATCTCGGCGCACGACGAATCGGCGATCGTCTACCAGGCGCTGCAGCAGGGTGCGGCCGGGTTCGTGTTGAAGGACTCGACGCGCAGCGAGATCGTCAAGGCCGTGCTCGACTGCGCGCAGGGCCGCGACGTCGTGGCACCCGCGCTCGTCGGCGGTCTTGCCGCCGAGATCCGCCAGCGCGCGGAACCGACGGGGCCGGTGCTGAGCGCGCGCGAGCGCGAGGTGCTCCACCGGATCGCGCGCGGTCAAAGCATCCCCGCGATCGCGGGCGAGCTCTACGTGGCGCCGTCGACGGTCAAGACCCACGTGCAACGCCTCTACGAGAAGCTGGGGGTCAGCGACCGCGCGGCCGCCGTCGCCGAGGCAATGCGCCAAGGTCTGCTCAGCTAGCAGCCGACCAGCGGTCGGGTGCGCTCACCGCATCGGACCGCCGCGCTCGCACCAGCGCTTTCGCGCACGCCATCGCCTCGGCCACCAGATGCCGGGCTCCGCGTTCGACCTCCACGAGCCGGTCGGGGTCGACCCCGTCGGCCATCAGCTGCCGTCGCGCCAGGACCAGCGGGTCGATGGCGACGGGGTGGTTCGTCCGGTAGGTGATGGCCTCGACCAGGCTTGGCCCGTCGCCGGCGCTGGCGTGCCGTACCGCTTGGCCCACCGAATCACCCACGGCCACAACGTCTCTGCCGTCGACCAACGCCATGGGCATCGTCTCGGACCGGTAGGCGCACCGCCGGGCATCCGGCCCGCCGCGGACATTCTGCACGACGAACACCACCGGCAACCGCCACGACGCGGCGATCTTTGCGGCCGTGGCGAACTCGACGGAGTGCGTGTCACTACCCGCGATGGCACACAGCGTGACCCTGCCGTCACCGGCCATCCGCTGAGCGTTGGCGTCGCCGAGCGCAAACAGGGTCGATTGCCCCAACGCGCTTTCGTTGGCCAGCGCCTGCTTCCAGTCAGCCGCACCGCTTTTCCGCGATCCGCCGGCGCCTCCGCGCGTGGTTCCGAGCAATTCCGCGATCGCCGGGCCCAGCGGCAGGCCCAGGCCGATCTGCTGGGCGTGCCGGAATCGCGGGGTGGTCGCGTTGACCAGGTCTCCCGGTCGAAGTGCGGCGACGGCCCCGACAGCGACCGCCTCCTGCCCGAAGTCCACCGGCGCGTCGTCGTCGACCGCGGCGCCGACGGCTGATTCGTCCAGCGCCATGTCGAGCAGCCGCAAGACCCACATCCGGCGGTAGGGCTCCAGCCGGTCGTCGTGTTCGGGTGCTGTCATGTGCCGGACCTCCTGAGTCGCAAGCGATTTGCTTGGTCCTCAAGGTAGGGGGATGGCCCGCGGCGCGCCTCCGCCGATCGGTCCGCAAACGTGATGAATGCCGGTTCCCCCGATTGGGGGACACCGCTGGCGGTCAGTCCGTCTCGGTCCTCGACGGCGAGAGCAGCCGGTCGGCGGCGGTGTAGGGATCCTGGGTGCCGTCGACGACGGCCTCGGCGAGCCGGTCGAGGGCCGGCTGGGTGCGCAGCCGGGTCTGCGCCAGCGACAGGATCTGGGCCCGGGCGCGCGCCAGTCGACGGGCGCGGCTGTCGGTGCGGCGATGGTCCTCGATGGCCGCCATCAGGTCCTCGATGCCCTCGCCCCGGGCGGCGATCAACGACACGATGGGGGCGCTGGTTTCGGCACGAAGATCCCGGACCGTCTGCTCGGCGCCGTCGCGGTCCGCCTTGTTGACGGCCACGATGTCGGCGACCTCCAACACCCCCGCCTTGGCGGCCTGGACCGCGTCGCCGGCACCGGGATTGAGGATGACGACGGTCGGGTCGGCCACGGCGGCGATCTCGATCTCGGACTGGCCCACCCCGACCGTCTCGAGCAGGACGACGTCGTAGCCGATCGCCGCCAACAGCCGGATGGCCGCCGGAACCGCGGCGGCCAGGCCGCCGAGATGCCCGCGGGTCGCCACGGAGCGGATCAGCACGTCGGAGTCGTTGATATGCGCGGCCATTCGGATCCGGTCGCCCAGCAGCGCGCCCCCGCTGAACGGCGACGACGGGTCCACCGCCAGCACCGCCACCCGGCATCCGCGTCGGCGGTAGGCGCCGACCAGGGCGGCCACCGTCGTCGACTTCCCCGCACCCGGCGGTCCGGTGATGCCGATCACCGGGCCCGTGTCGCGGGGCGCGGGACCGATCGCCGTCAAGACCTCGTCGCGCTGCTCGCCCTCCACGAGGCTGAGCAGCCGACCGGCCGCCCGGGGAGATCCGTTGCGCGCTCGGTCGATCAGCTCTCCGATGGTCATGTGCGCATTATTCGCCCGCGACCTCGATCACCGTCGCCGAACCCATGCCCCCGCCCGCGCACATCGCCGCGACGCCGATACCGCCGCCGCGGCGGCGCAATTCGTGCACCAGGGTGACCAGCATCCGTGCCCCGGTCGCCGCCACGGGATGCCCCAGCGAGCAGCCGCTGCCGCTGACGTTGACCTTGTCGGGGTCGAGTTCAAGCAGCTTGACCGTGGCCACACACATCGCCGCGAAGGCCTCGTTGATCTCGAAGAGGTCCACATCGGAGATCGAAAGCCCAGCGCGTCCAAGGGCTTTCGGTATCGCCTCCACCGGCGCCAGGCCGGTGATCGCCGGGTCGACCCCGACCGACGCCCAGGACCGGATGGTGGCCAACGGCCGCAGCCCGAGCCGGTCGCTGGCGATCGTCAGCACCGCGGCACCGTCGTTGGCGCCGCAGGCGTTGCCGGCGGTGATGGAGAAGCCCTCGATTTCCGGATGTAACGGCTTGAGCGCGGCCAACTTCTCCATGCTGGTGTCGCGGCGCGGGTGTTCGTCGACCGAGAACAGCCCGTGCGGGGTGTCGATGGGCACGATCTCCTCTTTGAAGCGGCCCTCGTCGATGGCGGCGATGGCGTTGCGGTGCGACCGCAGCGCCCAGGCGTCCATCTCCTCGCGGCTCACCCCGGCTTTGACGGCAGCGTTCCAGCCGACGGTGATCGACATGTCCATGTTCGGGGCGTCGGGCCGGTCCGGGTGGGTCGGCGGGAACCAGTCGACCCACTCGCCGTCGACCTGCATCCGCGATCGCGGCGACGTGGAAGCCGAGTTGACGCCGCCGGCGATGACCAGTTGATCCATTCCGGCGCGCACGCTGGCCGCGGCGCTCTGTACGGCCGCCTGACCCGCCGCGCAGTGCCGGTTGTTGGCCAGGCCGGGCACCTGGGTCAGCCCCGCTGTGATGGCCGCGTGGCGGGCCAGCACGCCGCCGCCGTAGAGGCCCTCGCCCAGGATCACGTCGTCGACCTGGGTCGGGTCGATATCCTTCACCGCTTCGCTGACGACGTGGTGGGCCAGATCGAATGCGCTGGTGTCTCGCAGGGTGCCCTTGCGGGCGGTTCCGATGGGTGTGCGCAGCGCGGACACGATGACGGCTTCAGCCACAGTCTTCTCCAGTTCAACCAGCAGGTGCAGCGCCCGTGCGCCATCCGCACCTCACGAGAATATTATTCTCGCAGCAGGAGAGCGTCAGTTGCAACCAGCGCGGGGTGGCGGCCGGCGGGTCAGTTGGTGCGGTCGGACCATCCCCGCGGGAGGTCGCCGGGAGCGGTGTCGATGACGGTCTCGTCGTCGGTGCCGACGTATTCGAACAGGGTGATGTAGGCGAACTCCGGGACTTCGTAGATCGGGTAGGTCGGGCCGCGGTCGCGGTAGGCCCGCATCTCGTCGAGGTGTTCGTTCTGGAAGCAGACCGTGCGCTCGCCGTGCTGGCGAATCCACTGCGGGAAGAAGATGACGCCGTGAATGCGGCGTTTCGACGGCAGGACGTTGACCGCGACGCAGGTGCCGGTGGGCTCGGTCCACGAGATCTTGAAACTGTCGTCGTCGAGCTGGACGAGGTTGACCTCCTGGCCTTTGACCCAGCGCCCGCCGACATGCCCCGAGTGGATGCGGTAGTCGATGGTGGTGGCGTTCTTGACATACATTTCGTACCGCCAACCGTTGGCGTAGGTGTAGATGAAGCGGTGTCCGACGATCCCCGAGAAGTCTTGCGGGGGAATCTGGTTCGCGACGCTGGTCATGGTCGTGCCTCCCATCTCGGTCCGGCCGCGCGGGCCGCGCTCAGGGGCGATCTTGCCAGAACCGCACTCCCCCGGGAGCTGCGGGAATCGGTCCGATTTGGGATGGTGGGTGGATGACTGAGGGAATGGTCGCGGTCCCGGGTGGCCAGGTGTGGTTCCAGCGCACCGGCGGCGGCGCCGGGCTTCCGCTGCTCGTCATCCACGGCGGGCCGGGTCTACCGCACGACTACCTGCGGTCGCTGCGGCGGTTGGCCACCGACCGCGAGGTCATCTTCTGGGATCAGCTCGGCTGCGGCAACTCCAAATGCCCACCGAACCCCGGCCTTTGGACCATGGAACGCTCGGTGGCCGAGGTGGATGCCGTGGTGCGCGCCCTGCGGCTGGACCGCTTCCATCTGTTCGGAAATTCCTGGGGCGGCATGCTGGCCCAGCAGTACGTTCTCGACGCGGCTCCGGCCGGCGCCGCCAGCCTCACCATCTCGAACAGCATTGCCTCCATCCCGCAGTTCGCGAAGATGGTGGCGCGCTTGAAGTCTGAGCTGGACCCCGCCACACAGGCGGCCATCGACCGTCACGAGGCCGCCGGCACCACGCATGACCCCGAATACCAGGCCGCGATACGCACCTGGAATGAAACCTACCTGTGCCGGGTGCGGCCCTGGCCGCGCGACCTCGAGGACGCCTTCCGCAAAATGAGCGCCGAGGTGTTCGAGACGATGTTCGGCGCCAGCGACTTTCACATCGTCGGCACGGTGCGGGACTGGGACGTCTTCGACCGGCTGGGCGAAATCGCCGTGCCCACACTGGTACTCGCGGGCCGCTACGACGAATGCGTGCCGGAGCACATGTGGGAGATGCACCGGCGCATACCGGGCTCGCGCTTCGAGCTGTTCGAGTCCAGCGCCCACATGCCGTTCATCGAGGAACCGGAGAAGTTCGACGCGGTGATGCGTGACTTCCTACGGCTGCACGACTGATCGACTCAGTTCTTGTCCGCCAGTTTGGTGACGATCGACCGGAAATCCTCGGTGACGAACGACTGGCTCTCGGCCGACAACGCATAGTCCAGACTGGCCAGCACGGCCCGCTCCAGATGGATGTTGAGCACCCGCTTGGTGCTTTCCACCGCCTGCTGCGGCAGCTCCAAAATCTTTTTGGCGCAGGCGATTGCCTCGGCGACGGGATCGTCGGCCACGTGATTGGCCAACCCGAGCTCGACGGCGCGCTGCGCGCTGATCCGGGTGCCGGTCAGCGCGTACTCCTTGGCCAGCAACAGGCTGATGTGCAGCGGCCAGGTCAACGGCCCACCGTCGGCGGCCACCAGACCCACCTGCACATGCGGGTCGGCCAGGTAGGCGTTCTCGGCGATGTAGACGATGTCGCTCAGCGCCACCAGGCTGCAGCCCAGCCCTACCGCGGGGCCATTGACGGCCGCCACCACCGGAATCCGGCAGCGCGCCATGCCGAGCACGATCTCGCGCCCGTCCCGGATGGTCTTGGCACGCAGGTCGGCGTCGGCGGACAGCTCCTTGAGATACCCGAAATCGCCGCCCGCCGAAAAAGCCCGGCCGGCACCGGTGATCACGGCGGCACGCGCGGTGGGGTCATCGGTCAACCGCTGCCACAGCCGCGCCAGCCCCACGTGCAGGTCGTCGTTGACCGAGTTGAGCGAGTCCGGCCGGTTCAGCGTGATGATGCGCAGCGCACCGTCGGCCCGGACATCGATTTCGGTAGGCATGTCGTACACGTCAGACTCCTTTAGATGGTCGTGACCCGCTTCACCCGGGCTCCGCCCGCGCTCGCGATCACTCCTTGTTTCATGGTCGTGACCCGCTTCACCCGGGCTTCGCCCACGCTCGCGATCACTCCTTGTTTAATGGTCGTGACCCGCTTCACCCGGGCTTCGCCCACGCTCGCGATCACTCCTTGTTTAATGGTCGTGACCCGCTTCACCCGGGCTTCGCCCGCGCTCGCGATCACTCCTACAATCCCAAGATCCGTGAAGCGATGATGTTCTTCTGTATTTGTGATGTCCCGCCCATGACGCTTTGCGCCCGGCTGTACAGGTAGGCGCTGAGCAGATCGGGGTCCCGGGTGCCCGCGACGGCCAGCGCGGCATGGCCGACGGATTGTTCGACCCAGGTCATCAGCAGCTTGTCAAGCGATCCCTCGGGCCCGTGCGACACGCCGTCCAGCTGCTCGGACAGCCGTCGCCGGACGTGATGCGTGAGCATCTCCGATTGCACTGCCGCCCAAGCTAATTCCTCGCACACCGGGCCGTCGGTGCGCGCGTACAGGCTGCGGACGATCTTGCCGTAGCGGGCCGCATACCCCAGCGTGGAGGGCTCGCGTTCGTGTCCGACCACCGTCATGGCCACCGCCCACCCGTCCCCGGGGGCACCGACCATCCGGTCCGCGGGAACCTTGGCGCCGTCGAAGAACACCTGACCGAATTCGTTGGTCACCCCGTTGATCATGCGGAGCGGACGCTGTTGTACGCCAGGCTGTTTCATCTCGAGGATGAACGCCGACAGGCCGCGGTGACGCTTGGCCTGCGGATCGGTGCGGGCCAGCAGCAGACACCAGTCGGCGACATCGGAGTAACTGGTCCAGATCTTGTGCCCGTCGACGACGTAGGTGTCGCCCTCCAGCCGGGCGGTGGTGGTCAGCGACGCCAGGTCCGAACCGGCGCCCGGCTCGCTGAAGCCCTGACACCAGCGCTCGGTGCCATTGATGATGCCGGGCAGGAAGCGCCGGCGCAGTTCGTCGCTGGCGTGCCGGCCGATGCCGTAGATCAGATAGCCCACGCTGGGCCGCGGCGGCGCCCCGGCCCGGGCCAGTTCCTCGTCCACGATGACGTCGTACACCGGCGCCAGCTCCTGGCCGCCGTACTCGCGGGGCCACGACAACCCGAAGAAGCCCTCGCGGTACAGGGCCTGGTGCCACTCGGCCTGCCGGGCCCAGTAGTCGTCACCGGAACTGGCAAACTCCTTGGCGTGCACCGAAAGCCAAGAGCGCAGCCGCTCCCGGAAGGCGGCCTCGTCGGGTGAATCACGAAAGTCCAAGATCGATCTCCTTCAACGCGACCGGCCACAGCTCGGTCGAGGTCAGGGCCCGGCGCAGGTAGACGTGCGCCGCGCACTCCCAGGTGTTGCCGATACCGCCGTGCACCTGAATCGCCGTCTCACAGACCGTTCGGGCGGCACGCGCACAGTAGACCTTGGCGATCTGGGCCGCCCGGATGGCCTCGGCGGGTGCCAGCGCGTCCACCGCCCACGCGGCGTGCCGGGCCACGCTGATCGAACCCTCGATCAGCGCAAGGCTTTCCGCCAGCAGGTGCGCGATGGCTTGATACGACCCGATCGGATTACCGTACTGCTCACGGATTTTCGCGTAGTCGCAGGCCAGCGCGTGCGCGCCCCGGGCGACGCCGACCAGGTCGGCCGTCGTGGTGACCAGCGCCAGCGCCCGCCACTGCCCGGCCACGTCGGAACCCACCTCCCCCAGTGTCTCCGGAGCGCCCACCGTCGTCGCGTCGGCCCGGGTCAGGTCGACGTTGTCCGGCGCGGGCTGCACATCGACGGCCAGGACCGCGCCACCCGACAGCGAGACGGCGCGCCGAGCGCCCCGGGCATCGACCGCCCGATCGTCGACGGCCACCGTCGTCGCCGCCGCGTCGGCGCCGACGTGGCGGAGCAGGTCGTCGGCGAGCGCCGGACCCAGAAACGGCGTGTCGACCAGCCGGCGGCCGAATTCCTCGGCCACGATGGCCACTTCGACACCCGAGGCGCCGTCGGAGCGCAACGACCGCCAGCCGGACATCTCGATCTGCTTGTCCAGCCGGCTGATTCGGCCCTGGTCGTCGAGATCCTGCACCGTTGCCGGGCCGAGGTCGTCGGCCAGCTTGGCGGCGGCATCACGCAATTGCTGTTGTTCAGCTGTCAGACGTACATCCATGGCGCTCCTTCAGCACTCGGCGCAGCACCTTGCCCGAAGGCAGGCGGGGGATTTCGGGCACGACCACCACTCGGCTCAGATGTTTGTAGGACGCCAGCTTTTGGCGCACCAGGGCGGTCAACTCGGTCACGTCCACCGGTGCGGACACCGCGACCGCGGCGACGACGGCTTCGCCGTTGAGCCCGTCGGGCACGCCGAACACCGCGCAGTCCGCGACGGCGGGATGCCCCTGCAGCACCGCCTCGATCTCGGCCGGCGCCACCTGGAAGCCGCGCACCTTGATCATCTCCTTGAGACGGTCGGTGATGCGCAGCCACCCGCCGGTGTCCAGCCAGCCGGCGTCTCCGGTCCGGTACCACCCGTCGCGGATCGCCTCGCCCGTCGCCTCGCCCGGCAGATAGCCGGCCATCAGCGACGCCGACCGGGCCTGTATCTCACCGACCTCGCCCGCTCCGGCCGGCTCGCCGCTCGCGAGCGAGACGACCCGCACCTCGACGCCGGGCACCGGCCGTCCGACGGTGTCCAGCCGCGCGTCCTCGATCGGATTACACGCGATCACCGGCAATTCCGTGGTCCCGTAGGCGGGCAGCCAACCCACCCCGGTGCGCCGGGTCACCGTCTGGGCGACCTCAGCGTTGACGGGAGTTGCCCCCCACACGATGTAGCGCAGCGAGGACAGGTCATAGGACTCGAGATCCGGATGGGAGGCGATGGCCAGTGCGATCGGCGCCACCGCCATTTCGACTGTGATGCGGTCACTTTCGATGTGGTGCAACACCTTGTCGATGTCGAAGCGGGGGTGCAGCCGCACGCAGGCGCCGGTCTTGAGCGCGGTCAGCAGATTCAGCAGGCCCAGGATGTGCGACGGCGGCGTCGCCACCTGGATTCGGTCGCGGCGTGTCAGCCGCAGCGCCTCGCGCCAGTGCCGCACCGCCTCGTCGAGCGAGGCGTGGGTGTGCCGGACGGCCTTCGGCAGGCCGGTGGTGCCGGAGCTGAACACCAGCACCGCGTCGCCGGCGCGCGGCGGTGCACCGGCCGTCGGCTGCGCGGGCGGGACCGGCTCGTCCAGGTGCAGCATCGGCATCAGGCCGGCCAGCACCGGATGGTCCCCGACGGCGTGCCCGGGATCGGTCAACGCGAGCGCATGCTCGACCTCGTCGCGCTTCCACGCCGGGCTGATGAGCACGGCCGTGGCGGCCAACCGCCAGATGGCGAGCAGCACGGCCAGGAATTCGGGCCGGTTGGAGGTCATCACCGCGACCCGTCGACCGGCCGTGACACCGTCTTTGGCCAGCGCGGCGGCCCAGCCGTCGGCCAATGCGTCGAGTTCGGGCACGCTGAATCGCCGTTCCTCGAACACGAGCGCTGCCGGCTCGGTCACGTCCCGTCCTTCCCTGACAGGCCGGGCAGACCCGACATCCATACAGTCTTGAGAAGATGCTATCGCTCCGTGAGAATAGTATTCTCTATACTGAAGAATGCAAGTACGGGAGGGGGCGGTCAAAGTGACGGTCACCCGGATCATCGAGGAGACCCCACGGGTGACAGATCCGGCAACCAACGGCTCGAGCGCCGGAACGGTGACGATTCATCTGGACCGCAAGAAGGTCTCGGTGCCCATGGTGCCCGGCGAGACCCTGCTGGAGACCGCGCGGCGGGCCGGGCTGGAACCGCCGTTCAGCTGCGAGGCCGGCAACTGCGGCACGTGTATGGCCAAGCTCGAAGAGGGCCACGCGACCATGCGGGCCAACGACGCGCTGGAACCCGACGAAGTCGCCGAGGGCTACATTCTGACGTGCCAGGGCGTTCCGGACACGGACTCGGTCACGGTGCGCTACGAGTAGCCAGAGAGGTGGCGGCAATGGCCAAGGGCATCATCCTCGTGGAGAGTCGACCCAGTTCGCCTGAGCGGGAACAGGAATACAACACCTGGTACGACGAGGTGCACCTGGGTGAGCTGGTGGCCCTGGACGGATTCGTCTCCGCGCGCCGGCTGCGGCCGGTGGACGGCGACGGCCCCTACGTCGCCATCTACGAGATCGAGGGCGACGACCTGCAGGCGATTCTGGACAACATGATCGCCAGCGCCGGGCAGCTGCACATGTCGGATGCCCTGCAGCTGGATCCGGCGCCGATCCCACGACTGCTCGAAGTGACCACCGAGTGCGGAGGCTAGCCCATGAAGGCCGATGACCTGATCCTGGTGAGCATCGACGACCACGTCGTCGAGCCGCCGGACATGTTCCTGCGCCACGTGCCCGCCAAATACCGGGACGAGGCGCCGATCGTCGTCACCGACGACAAGGGCGTCGACCAGTGGATGTACCAGGGCAGGCCGCAGGGCGTCAGCGGACTGAACGCCGTGGTGTCGTGGCCGGCCGAGGAGTGGGGCCGCGACCCGGCCGGGTTCGCCGAGATGCGGCCCGGCGTCTACGACGTCCACGAGCGGGTGCGGGACATGAACCGCAACGGCATCCTGGCGTCGATGTGTTTCCCGACGTTCACCGGCTTCTCGGCCCGGCACCTGAACATGCACCGCGAAGAGGTGACGCTGGTGATGGTGTCGGCCTACAACGATTGGCACATCGACGAGTGGGCGGGTTCCTATCCCGACCGGTTCATCCCGATCGCCATCTTGCCGACGTGGAATCCCGAGGCGATGTGCGCCGAGATCCGCCGGGTGGCGGCCAAGGGCTGCCGGGCGGTCACCATGCCGGAATTGCCGCATTTGGAAGGACTTCCGAGCTATCACGACGAGGACTATTGGGGCCCGGTGTTTCGCACCCTGTCCGAAGAGAACGTGGTGATGTGCCTGCACATCGGCACCGGGTTCGGGGCGATCAGCATGGCCCCCAACGCGCCGATCGACAACATGATCATCCTGGCCACCCAGGTCTCGGCGATGTGCGCCCAGGACCTGCTGTGGGGTCCGGCCATGCGCAACTACCCCGACCTGAAATTCGCCTTCTCCGAAGGCGGTATCGGCTGGATTCCGTTCTACTTGGACCGCAGCGACCGGCACTACAGCAACCAGAAATGGCTGCGCCGCGACTTCGGCTCTCAACTGCCCAGCGAGGTGTTCCGGGAGCACTCGCTGGCCTGCTACGTGACCGACAAGACGTCGCTGAAGCTGCGCCACGAGATCGGCATCGACATCATCGCCTGGGAGTGCGACTACCCGCACTCGGACTGCTTCTGGCCGGATGCGCCCGAGCAGGTGCTGGCCGAACTGACCGCCGCCGGCGCCGATGACGCCGACATCAACAAGATCACCTGGGCGAATGCCTGCCGGTTCTTCAGCTGGGACCCGTTCGCCCGCACGCCCCGCGATCAAGCGACCGTCAAAGCATTGCGCGCCAAGGCTCTTGACGTCGACGTGTCCATCCGGTCGCGCGCCGAGTGGGCGCGGCGCTACCACGAGAAGCAGCTGGCGGGGCAGACGTAGGCGAGGCGGGCGCAGCCGCCGCGGGCGCGTGGCCGCCGCGCGAGTGTGCACTTAGTTTCACGCTCGGCGGCGTGATGCCCTACGACTGCGGCAGCTGGGGCGGCGGACGGTACTCGGGCTGGTATCCCGACACGTGGATCGGGCTGCCGACCAGACGGAATTCCCCCGCGGTCACAACGACTTCCGGAGTGGCCTCGAGCGCCTCGGGCAGTGTTCTGACCGCCGCCGCCGGCACCCCGAGCGGACGCAGCCGCCGTTCCCACCCGGCGGCGCTGTCGGTGGACAGCATCGCGGTGACGACGGCGAGCACCTCGTCGCGGCGGGCCACCCGCTCCGCCATGGTTTCAAACCCCCCGATACCCGCCTCCGCCGCGAACGACTTCCAGAAGCCGTCGTGGGTGATGAACAGCGCCAGATACCCTTCGGCGGTCGGAAACAGCTGCGCCGGAACGTAATAGGAGTGCGCCCCGTGTGGGCGGCGCTGCGGCTCGACGCCGCTGTTGAGGTACGCCGACGCGTGGTAGTTCAGCTGCGACAGCATGACGTCGCGCAGCGACACGTCCACCTGGCCGCCGGTGCCCGAGATGATCTTGGCCAGCAACCCCAGTGCCGCGCACATCCCGGTGGAGTTGTCGGCCGACGAATAGCCGGGCAGCGTCGGCGGGCCATCCGGGTCGCCGGTCAGCGCGGCGGTGCCCACGCCCGCCTGAACCACGTAGTCGAAGGCCGGATCGTCGCCGCCGTACAGCCCGAAACCGGTGATGGCGACGCAGACGATCTTCTCGTTGTGCCGCCGCAGGTCGTCGTAGGTGAGCCGGAGCCGGCGGATCGCGGACGGTTTCAGGTTCACCAGCAGTGCGTGGGATTCGGCGGAGAGCTCACCCAGCCGACGTTGTCCCGCATCGGAATTGAGGTCCAGGCAGATGCTGGACTTGTTGCGGTTGAGGCTGGCGAAGTAGGTGGCGCCGACGCTGCGGGAGATCTCGCCGCCGGCGGGTTCGATCTTGGTGACCTCGGCGCCGAGATCGGCGAGCAGCATGGTGGAGTACGGGCCCGCCAGCATGGTGCCGACCTCGAGAATACGGATCCCCGCCAACGGCCCGGTGTTGTTGCCGCTCAACGCAACTCCGCGGCAAGTGAGGCGATCATCTCGCGGGTCCGGCGCTTGGAGGCCACCAGCTCGTCGCGGTTGTCGCCGATGGGCAGCAGCCGCACCGACAGATCCGTGACGCCGGCGTCGGCGAAGCGTCGCATCCGGGCCAGAATCTGTTCGGGTTCGCCGGCCGCGCACAGGTCGCCGACGTCGCGGGCATCGCCGCGTTCGAGCAGCCGCTGGTAGTTGGGCGACACCTCGGCCTCGCCCAGGATGCGGTTGGCCCGCTCCTTGGCCTCGTCGACCTGGCTTGGCGCACATAGGCATACCGGGATGCCGGCGACGATCCGCGGCGCGGGGCGGCCGGCGTCGGCGGCGGCCTTGGTGATCTTCGGCGCGATGTGCTCGCCGATGGCGCGCTCGTCGGCCATCCACAGCACGGTGCCGTCGGCGAGTTCACCGGCGATCTGCAGCATCACCGGCCCCAATGCGGCCACCAGTACCGGCATCGGGGTGTCGGCCCCGATCACCATGGGATTGTGGACGGTGAACGAATCGTTCTCGACGTCAACCGGTCCCGGCCCGGCGATGGCGGCGTTGAGCACCTGCAGGTAGTCGCGGGTGTAGGCGGCCGGTTTCTGGTACGGCAGGCCGAGCATGTCCCGGATGATCCAGTGGTGCGACGGCCCGACACCCAGCGCCAGCCGGCCACGGGCCACCGCGTGCGTCGAAAGCGCTTGACGGGCAAGGGCGATCGGATGCTGGGCCTGCAACGGCACCACCGCGGTGCCCAGCTCGATGCGGGAGCTGTGCGCGGCCATCAGCGACACCATGGTCAGGCAGTCGAAGTCGTTGGGCACCTGCGGCATCCACGCCGTGTCCAGTCCCGCCGACTCGGCCCATTCGATGTCGGAGACCAGCTTGTTCACCTTGCGGGCCATGTCGCCGCGCTCGGCGCCGATCATCACTCCGACGCGCACTGTTCCTCCGTGATCGCTTCCTTGTCGTCCGGCTCCCCGGTGCCGGTCAGTGCGCGGATCTCACGCACCAGTTTGTCCAGCGGCGTGCCGGTGGGGAATACGGCCGCGGCACCGGCCGCGAGCAGCTTGGGGACGTCGGCGTGCGGGATGGTTCCGCCGACGACGACGGCGATGTCCGCGGCGTCGCAGGCGCGCAGCGCCTCGACGGTGCGCGCGGTGAGCGCCAGGTGGGCGCCGGACAGGATGCTCAGGCCGACCACCGCCACGTCCTCCTGGACGGCGATCGAGGCGATGTCCTCGATGCGCTGCCGGATGCCGGTGTAGATGACCTCGAATCCGGCGTCCCGCAAGGTGCGGGCCACGATCTTGGCGCCCCGGTCGTGTCCGTCCAACCCGGGTTTGGCAACCAGAATCCGGACGGCCACTAGAACACCACCGGTTGCTGGAATTCGCCCCACACCGCCTTGAGCGCGGAGACCATCTCCCCGACCGTGCAGTACGCGTTGGCGCAGTCGATGAGCTTGTGCATCAGGTTGTCGTCTCCTTCGGCGGCACGCGACAGCGCCGCGAGACTGGATTTCACTGCGGCCGAATCCCTTTCGGCCTTCACCTTCGACAGCCGTTTGAGTTGCAGGTCGCGCCCTTCGGCGTCGAGCTCATAGGTGACCACATCGTGTTCGGGCTCCTCGGTCACGAACCGGTTGACGCCGACGACGGGACGGGTCCCGGCTTCGATGTCTTGATGCAGCCGGAACGCTTCGTCGGCGATCAGCCCCTGCAGGTAGCCGTCCTCGATCGCGGACACCATGCCGCCATGGCGGTCGAGGTCGGCCATGATCTCGATGATGCGGGCCTCGGTCTCGTCGGTGAGCGCCTCGACGAAGTAGGAGCCGCCCAGCGGGTCGGCGACACTGGCCACCCCGGTTTCGTAGGCCAGGATCTGCTGGGTGCGCAGCGCCAGGGTGGTGGTTTCCTCGGTGGGCAGCGCGAACGGCTCGTCCCAAGCGGCGGTGAACATCGACTGCACGCCGCCGAGCACCGCGGCCATCGCCTCGTAGGCCACCCGGACGATGTTGTTGTGGGCCTGCGGCGCATACAGGGAGGCGCCGCCGCAGACGCAGCCGAACCGGAACATCGATGCCTTGGCCGTCGTCGCACCGTACCGCTCCCGCACGATCGTCGCCCAACGCCGCCGTCCCGCACGGTATTTGGCGATCTCCTCGAAGAAATCCCCGTGGGTGTAGAAGAAGAACGAGATCTGCGGGGCGAACTGGTCGATCGTTATCCGGCCCCGCTCCACCACCGTGTCGCAGTAGGTCACACCATCGGCCAGCGTGAACGCCATCTCCTGCACCGCGTTGGCGCCGGCATCGCGGAAATGCGCGCCGGCCACCGAGATCGCGTTGAACTTGGGCACCTCGGCCGCGCAGAACTCGATGGTGTCGGCGATCAGCCGCAGCGACGGCTCCGGCGGCCAGATCCACGTCCCGCGCGAGGCGTACTCCTTGAGGATGTCGTTCTGGATGGTGCCGGTGAGATTGGCCCGCGGTATGCCCTTCTTTTCCGCCGCGGCGACGTAGAACGCCAGCAGGATCGCCGCCGTTCCGTTGATCGTCATGCTGGTGCTGAGCTTGTCCAGCGGAATGCCGTCGAACAGGATCTCGAAGTCGGCCAGGGTGTCCACCGCGACGCCGACCCGGCCGACCTCCTCGCCGAACTCGGGATCGTCGGAGTCGTAGCCGCACTGGGTCGGCAGGTCCAGCGCCACCGACAGCCCGGTCCCGCCCTGCTCGAGCAGGTAGCGGTAGCGGCGGTTGGACTCCTCGGCGGTGCCGAATCCCGAATATTGGCGGAAGGTCCAGAGCTTGCCGCGATAGCCGGAGGCGAAGTTACCCCTGGTGAAGGGGAACTCGCCCGGTTGCGGGGGCTCAGCGCTTCGGTCCGCCGGCCCGTAGACGGGCTGCAGCGGAATGCCAGACGGAGTGTGGGCCGTATTATCCATCGATGAATAACGTACTTGCAAAAAAAGAGAATGCCAATACCACTCGTTTGACCTGGTCAAGCGGGTGGCTTGACCAGGTCAAAGGAGACAGATGGCTGACAACTCGCTCACCGACCGCACGGTGGTGATCTCCGGCGGCAGCCGCGGCATCGGCCTCGCCATCGGTATCGCCGCCGCCCGGCGGGGCGCCAACGTGGTGCTGCTGGCCAAGACCGACACCCCGCACCCACGCCTGCCCGGGACGGTGCACACCGCCGCCGCCGACGTGGAGGCCGCCGGCGGGAAGGCGCTCGCGGTGATCGGGGACGTGCGCCGCGAAGAGGACGTGCGGCGCGCGGTCGAGGCCACGGTGCAGCGGTTCGGCGGCGTCGACGTGTGCGTGAACAACGCCAGCGCCATCGCGGTGGAGCCGACGGCGGAGCTGTCGGCCAAGAAGTTCGACCTGATGCAGGAGGTGAACATCCGCGGCACCTTCCTGCTCACCAAGGCGTGCCTGCCGCACCTGCGCCGGGCCGCCAACCCGCATGTGCTCACCATTTCGCCGCCGATCAACATGAACCCGCGCTGGCTGGGCGCCCACCCGGCCTACACGCTGTCCAAGTATGGGATGACGCTGCTGTCGCTGGGTTGGGCGGCCGAGTTCGCCGACGACGGCATCGGCGTGAATTGCCTTTGGCCGCAGACCTATATCGCGACGGCCGCGGTGGCCAACATGGCCGACGGCGACAAGCTGGCCGAGTCGTCGCGCAGCCCGGAGATCATGGCCGACGCGGCCGTCGAGATCGTTTCCCGCCCCGCGCGGGAAGCCACCGGCGACTGCTACATCGACGCGGAGGTGTTGCACTCTGCCGGGGGCGACGACCTGTCTGTCTACGGCGGCGGCGAGCAACCGATTCCGGACCTGTTCCTCGACTGAAGGCCTATGCGCGGCAGATGATTTCGCCGTGCGGGATGGCGATCCAGCCATCCGGGGCGGCGGCCCATTCTCGCCAGGCGGCGGAGATCTCCTCGAGCTGCTCGCGGGCGGCCAGCCCGAGGCTCACCAAGTCGCGGGCCACGGTGGAATGCAGGATGCGGTCGGCCCACATTCCGCCCCACCAGTCGCGCGTCTCGGGTGTCGCATAGCACCACAGGCTGCCGGTGGGCGTGATGTCGTCGAAGCCCGCCTGCCGCGCCCAGGACAGCAGCCGCCGGCCGGCGTCCGGTTCGCCGCGGTTGGCGCGCGCGACCCGTCGGTAGAGGTCTCGCCACAGGTCGAGCGCCGGCAGTTCGGGATACCAGATGAACCCCGCGTAGTCGGCGTCGCGCACCGCCACGATGCCGCCCGGCCTGCACACGCGCCGCATCTCGCGCAGGGCGGCGACCGGATCGGACAGGTGCTGGAGCACCTGATGGGCGTGGACGACATCGAACGTATCATCGGCGAAGTCGAGACGGTGCACGTCGGCGGTGCCGAACGAGACGTTGGACAGATTCCGTTGCTCGGCTTCGGCGCGGGCCACTTCCAGGACGTCCGCCGCCTGGTCGACGGCGGTGACCTGCCCGGGCGCGACCCGCGCGGCCAGGTCGGCGGTGATGGTGCCGGGACCGCAACCGACGTCGAGCACCGACAGGCCCGGTGTCAGGTGCGCCAGCAGGTAACCCGCGGAGTCCTCGGCGGTACGCCGCCGGTGACTGCGCAGCACCGACTCGTGGTGCCCGTGCGTATACGTCGCTCGATGTTGGTCGTTCACTGTGGCCCCTCGGCTCGCGCGTCCTTGTTCGGCCAGGCTACCGACGGCGCGCCATATAATGAAACTCTCGTCTCGGGATATGAGACACCTAGTCGACGGGGACGTTGAGGATCGGTTGGTCCACACCGGCCCCCGGGCCGTCGAAATGCCACCACTCCCCCGAGTACACCGTCAATCCGCCGTAATTCATGGCGTTGCGCAGCGCGGCCCGGTTCGCCACCGCGTCGGCACTGATGCCCTGCGTGTTGAAAGCCGTTGCCCTCGAGGTGAAGTCGTCGAAGTCAGTGCCCATGTCGGCCAGACACAGCCCGCCGGCGTGCAACCCGGACGAGCAAGCCTGCTGTGCCGTCGTGAAGGTCACGTCCACCGAACGCCCCGACTCGTGGCTGCGGGCATACGCGCCCGGGCGGGCCACCCAGGCGGGGTTGGGGACCAGGCTGAACATCTTTACCTGGACGTCATGCGGGCGATAGCAGTCCCAGAACACCAGCAGGTGACCCTGTGGGCGCAGCGCACCGGCGGCCGCGGCAAGGCCGGGAGCCATCGATTGGTGCACAAGGCATCTGGCGTCGGAGGGATACAGCTGCGTATGGGTGAAATTGTTGGACGTCGCATAGCGCAGGTCGAGCACCGCATCGGGAATGACGCTGCGGATGTCCACGAAGCCGGCCGCTTTCGCGGCCTCGCTGACCGGCGGGACATCCGGGCTGGCCTCGGCGGTACGCGTCCCGCCCGCCGCGACCAACGACGCCGCAATCGTCAGTCGCAGCACCCACGCGAGACGCATGCGGTCATTATCCCGGTTGGTCGGCCGCGCCGGGGTCAGCCGCCGGGTGTTGTCGCCACCGACCGTTCAGAGGTCGGAAAAACCAGTGGGGCTGGTGCGAAGTCAATCGCACCAGCCCCACCGTGACGTTTGTGACGTTCTCAGACGGTGCTGACTCCTACCGCCTGGGGTCCCTTGGCTCCCTGCTCAACGTCGAACTGAACACGCTGGTTCTCGTCGAGCGAGCGATAGCCGCTTCCCTGGATCTCGGAGTAGTGGACGAAGAGGTCCTTCGTGCCGTCGTCAGGGGTGATGAAGCCGAAGCCCTTTTCACCGTTGAACCATTTCACAGTTCCCTGTGCCATTTACTTACTTCTCTCATCAAATGCGGATGTACCAATCACATCCGTGCGGGTTCAGGGTAGCATGAGACCGACCATATATTGAAAATAGTTGCCTCACTTGCCGATTCATTAGCTGTGCACCTGGACTGCGGCCACGCCCGGGCTCCGTCTGACCCGACGCGCCAGGCGCGGCTCGGGCTGCCTGTAGAGTGGAGTGGAACCGCATTCTTACGGTCACCGCGAATCGCCGACGAACCACGAATCAGAGCGCCGTGCGATTCGATCGTCGTCCGACGCCAAGCAGCGATGCGTATCGGCCGAACTCTTCATCCGGAAGGACAACCATGGACCAGTCGAACCTGTTTTCCCACCCCGAGGAGCCGAAGTATGTCGCGTCGGGGGAAACCTCCGCGAAACCCGTCGAGTACCCGACGTTTTCCGATCGGCCCGACGCCGGCGGATCCACAAATCAACGGCGCTGATCGGCTTGAAGCGCCCGGGCGTCAGGACGCCTTGGCGTACCTGCGGACCAATTCGCCTTCTCCGAACGTACTGGTTCGCTGCTGACCGTTGTCGTCTCGACTGAAAAATGTCCACTGACCCGGACCGCTCTGCGGACCGCTGATCATCCGGACCGTCAGCCGCAATTCGGTGGGACGCCGCGTGCCGATGATGTCGCCGACCCGTATCTGCGATGGGTGAATCTCGACCGCGTCGCACCAGTTCTGTATTGCCATGGAATCCGTTCCTCGCCGTTGCCACCACCCTACCCGCCCTCCGGCGCGAAGGGGCGGATACCGCGCGTCGTCTCTAAAACCGTTGTGCTACAAGGGAATTGTCGTGGTGTGCGACGACCGGGCTCAGCTGCCGGGCGAATTCGCAGGCGCCGTCAGCCGGCCTGGGTGAACTCGATGTGCAGCTCGGTCAGCCCCCGCAGCAAGAACGTCGAGTCGTAGCGGTATTGGCGGCTGGACGCCGGCCCGTGCTTGGCCTCATTGATCCTGAGCTCGCTGGTGCGGTCCAGCAGCCGGTTGATGGTGATCTGGCCCTCGACCCGGGCCAGCGGCGCGCCGGCGCAGGTGTGGATCCCGCGGCCGAAGGCGATGTGTTCGCGGACATTCTTCCGGTCGATACGAAACTCGTTGGGGCTCTCGAATTTTCGCGGGTCGCGGTTGGCCGCCCCGAGACACAGCATGATGACCGTGCCGGCCGGGATGTGCACCCCGCCCAGGGTGGTCGTCTTGCGCGCCAGCCGGAAATCGACCTTGGTCGGGCTTTGCATCCGAAGCGCTTCTTCAATGAACGGGCCGATCAGGCCGCGGTCGGCGCGTAGCTGCGCCTGCAGCTCCGGCTGGTCGCCGAGCACCTGCACGGCGGCGCTGAGCAGCTTGGTCACCGTCTCCTGCCCGGCGGCGAACAAGAAGGTGGCCGGTCTGACCACCTCCAACAACGGCGGGGTGGAGCCGTCGGGATAGGTGGCGGTCGCCAGGCCGGTCAGCACGTCGTCGCGGGGACGCTCGCGCCGGTCGGCGATGTAGCCGCTGAACAGGTCGTCGAGGTACTGCAGCGGGTTGCTGCCCACCGGTTCGTGATCCAGCGCGCCCACCCGGGCGCCCGGCGCGTTACCGGCGCCCAGATTGCGGCGGATCTGTGGCCGGTCCTCGTCGGGCACCCCCAGCAGGTCGGCGATGGCCAGTGTCGCGAACGGCTTGGCGTACTCGCTGAGGAACTCGCAGTAGCCGTTGGCGATGAACTCGTCGAACTGCCGGTCGGCCAATTGCCAGATGTAATCCTTGTTTTCCTGCAGTCGGCGCGGCGTGAGCAGGCGACCGAGCAGCGACCGCGCCTTGTCGTGCTCGGGTGGGTCCATGACCACCATGTGCTCGAAGATCGGGAACTCGTGGCGATGCGCCTCGATCAGTTCGCTGATGTCGTCACCTTCCGGGGTGAACGGCAGCGGCGGGAACGGGCCGCCGATCGCGTTGACCGCGGAGAAGGATTCGACGTCTTTGAACGCGGCCTGGACTTCCTGGTAGCCCGTGACGGCCACCACGCCGTAATGCGGCTCACGGAACACCGGCCCCTGCTCGCGCAGATAATCCCAGTAGTCATAGGGATCCTGGGCGACGTCGGCGTCGGTGAAGTAGTCGACCTGGGCGAGATCGGTCATGAGCTCAATTTCCTTCGTCGGGCGCGTACGGCGGTTGTTCGGTCAGCACGCTGATGGCTTGGCGTGGACAAGCCGCCACCGCCGCCTGCACGCTGTGGCGCAACGATTCGGCCGGGTCGTCCGCGCAGCTCGCCGTGTCGTCGTCCAGCCGGAAAACCTCCGGGGCGATCTCCACGCACAGGGCATGGGCCTCACACAGCCGCGGATCCACCCGAACGCGCATGTCTTGACCCCCTTCACCCTCCGAACCGCCTGCGATACTGATCGATCGACCAAATTGCTAGGATGCGGTATGCCTACCACGGACCGCGCAGGCCGGTCAAGCAAAACGGGCACGGCCACCCGGCGCTCCCGGCGGAATACCGACGCGGGAGCGCGCACCAAATTGATCGAGGCCACCGCCCGGCTGATGCGCGAAGAAGGCTATGCCGCGGCGACGTCGCGGCGGGTGGCCGCCGAGGCGGGCGTCAAGCAGGCGCTGGTCTATTACTACTTCCCGACGATGGACGACCTTTTCGTGGAGGTGCTGCGGGCGGGGGCCGAGAGCGCGCTGACCCGGATGCGGGCGCTACTGACCGAGGACGATCCGCTGCAAGCGCTGTGGCTGATGAACAGCGACACGGCGCTGACCGCGCTGAATGCCGAGTTCATGGCGTTGGCCAACCACCGCAAGGCAATTGGCGCCGAACTCAAGGGCTACGCGGAGCGGGTCCGCGACATTGAGACCGCGGCGGCGACCATGGTGCTGCGCGCCAACGGCATCGACCTCGAGGAGTATCCCCCGGTCGCGATCTCCATGCTGATCGCGCAGGCCGCGCGCAGCCTGTGCAACGAGAAGGCCGTCGGTGTCACCCAGGGACACGACGAATTGCGTGCATTCGTGCAACGCCAGCTGAGTCGGCTCACCGCACCCGCGACCGCGTCGACCACCAGCGGCTAGCACCGGCATCTGTTGACACTGTGGCCAAACGGTGCCACCCTCCTGATCGATCGACAAATAATTTCTCGTCGACCAACAGGTGCGCGCCGGGCCATCGTCATCCCGGCCTCTGAAATCAGTGAGGACAATCATGGGCGGAAGAGTCGAGGGCAAGGTCGCGTTCATCACCGGGGCGGCGCGGGGTCAGGGTCGCAGTCACGCGGTACGGCTGGCGCAGGAGGGCGCCGACATCATCGCCGTCGACATCTGCGCCCCGATCAGCAGCAACAGCCAGATCCCGCCCTCGACGCCGGACGACCTGGCCGAGACGGCCGACCTCATCAAGGGGCTCGATCGGCGCATCGTGACCGCCGAGGTCGACGTCCGTGACTACGACGCGCTGAAAGCGGCGGTGGACAGCGGCGTCGAACAGCTCGGACGGCTGGACATCATCTGCGCCAACGCCGGAATCGGCAACGGCGGCCAGACCCTGGACAAAACCAGCGAAGACGACTGGCGAGACATGATCGACGTCAACCTTTCCGGTGTCTGGAAGACGGTCAAAGCCGGTGTGCCGCATCTGATTTCGCAAGGGCAAGGTGGATCGATCATCTTGACCAGCTCGGTCGGCGGACTCAAGGCCTACCCGCACACCGGCCACTACATCGCCGCCAAACACGGTGTCGTCGGGTTGATGCGGACGTTCGCCGTCGAGCTCGGCCAGCACTTCATCCGGGTGAATTCCGTGCACCCCACCAACGTGAACACACCGATGTTCATGAACGAGGGGACGATGAGGCTGTTCCGGCCGGACCTGAAGAACCCCGGCCCGGACGACCTGAAGGTCGCCGCGCAGTTCATGCATGTGCTGCCGGTCGGCTGGGTGGAGCCGGTGGACATCAGCAACGCCGTGCTGTTCCTGGCCTCCGACGAATCGCGTTACATCACAGGTCTTCCGGTCACCGTCGACGCCGGCAGCATGCTCAAGTAGCTGCGCCGGCATCTCGCTCACCGGCGGTGAAGTTCGTCCCGGTGGCCAGGGGCGGGATCGAACCGCCGACCTTCCGCTTTTCAGGCGGACGGGATAGCCACTGACCTGCGGGTTATTTGATTTCTGTGCGTCGTATGCGCCGCATTGAGCTGGGCTGACGCATCAGGGCTGTCCGGCGAACGGACATAAACCGGACACGGTGCTTGCGCTCCTGACCAGGAGCTTCGGCGCTGCCGCTTGCGTTGTGGGCAGCCTCGGGGCTCCGGGGAGCAGGCATCCCGATGCCCAGATTCGCAAACCAAGCCACCGACTCGACATCACCGGCGGGCGGCTCATCGGCACCTGATGTCCCGCCATTCGGGCTCGGTTCCGCGGGTGCCGCGGTGGACGGGACGTCGCGAGCGCCCGAGGCCGCCAGGCCGCAGGGCGGGAGAGCGCCAGCGGTCGGCCGGACGTCAACCGAGGCACCCGGCCTCAACCCGGCCGCGGCCGGCGGGCTTGTTATATGTGCCGAAAATGTCCGCGAGTCGGTTGGCGACGGGATCGCGACCGGCGAGCTGCGGGCGATCGACGCATTGGGGTTGCGGTTTCCGAGTCCCGAGATGGTCACCGCAGCCGCGGCACTGTTCGAGCCCGCGGCGTCGTGGGCCTGTGGTTCTGGGCGTCGCGGTGTTGAACCTGAATCCGGACGGTTTCGCATCACCGTTGGGCCTGGGGTCGTGCGACTCAGTTGGACCAATCCTGTTCGTGTAGAGAAGGCCGCCGAACGCGCCGTTGGTCATCACCAACGTGACGTTGACGATGCGAAGTTCCATGTCCGGAATGACCTCGAATGCGAGGCCGGGCACGGTGATCGGGCCGTCGCGTCTTTGACACGACGGAGTCCTACGGGAAGCGACCAGTCTGGTACTGGCAGTGTCATCACTGAGTGGTCCCGAAAGTCTCGTTCGTCGATGTGCCGCACCTTCGCCGAACTCGATTACAGCCCATTGGTGGACTCCGGTCGCGTGCCCGCCATGGTCACCCTCACCTACCCCGGCGACTGGGAAACCGTCGCTCCAGACGGCGCCAGCGTGAAGCGGCATATGGTGTTGTGGCGCAAACGGTTTCAACGAGAGTACGGCGAACCGGCACGCTATATCTGGAAGCTGGAGTTTCAGCGCCGTGGTGCGCCCCATATTCACCTGTGGATGGCTCCCCCGATCTCGCCCGGCCGCTCGGGTCGCGGCTTCGCGCAGTGGCTGTCCGAGACGTGGGCTCAGGTTGTCGACCATCCCGACGCCGAGCATAAGGCGCGGCACCGGCTTGCCGGCACTGCCATCGACGTACGGAACGGGCTGAAGGCCTGCGATCCCAAACGGCTGGCGATCTACTTCACCAAGCACTCATCACCAAACATGCACGGCGACAAGGAATATCAACACGCAGTGCCGGAGCTTTGGCGACAGCCGGGACGAGGTCCAGGCCGGTTCTGGGGCGTGTACGGACTCAAGAAAGCGATTGCCGTCGCTGAGGTTGCACAGGATGCGTACCTGACCGCGCGTCGGATCGTGCGGCGGTGGTCGCGCAGCCAAGCGGTGTACGGCGACTCCGACAGCCGCTTCCCCACCGCTGTAGTGCCACGCACGGCCTCCCGCCTGGTTCCGCGCGTCGACCGCCAAACCGATGTGGTGAAACACCGGCGAGTGCGACGACGACGAGTGCTCTGCGACCAAGGTGGGCTGGCCGGCGGGTACGCACTCGTGAACAACGGACCGGAATTTGCCGTGCAGCTTGCCGCTGCGTTGCAGGCCGACCGGCCAACGCCCGACATCTCATCCTTTCGTAACTTTCGTAACTCTGCTACTCTTGGTCGAGTTCCAGCGGTGAGATGAGATGAAAGGAAGTGAGACCCATGAGCACCGACTCCGCGGACATTGTCAGCCCGGTTCCGGCCGATGCCAATGGGCTTGCCGATGTCCTGAGCTTCATCGAGGCGCACGAAGCCCGTCATGGGACCTCTCCTGAGCCTGCTTTCTTCCTGTCTGGTGCGAGCGAACACGACCGCGTCGAACTAACCGAACAGCTTCACGAGGTCCTCAAGCGTGCCGCCCACGCCCTCAGCCACGGCCAGTCGATCAGCATCCTGACCCGCGACCAGGAAATCTCCACCCAGCAGGCCGCCGAGATCCTCGGCCTGAGCCGCCCCACGGTGGTTCGCCTCATCGAGAACGGAGAGTTGCGCGCGCACGTGCCCGGTGCAATCCGGCGCAAGCTGCGGCTTGCTGATGTCCTTGCTTACCGCGAGGAGCTTCACGCCCGGCGCAACCGGTTCATCACCGAGAGCTCGGCGGAGTTCGCCGACGCCGACGCCGACGAGGTCGCCGAGTTACTCGCCGAGGCGAAACGCAAGCGTTGACCGTCCGCGGCGTCTGAAAGACTCGCCCACGTGTATCGCGCTGTCCTCGACACCTGTGCCCTTGTGCCGAGCCTTCAGCGCGACTTCCTGTTGCAGCTGGCCACCGAGGAGGCGTACGCGCCCGTGTGGGGGTCTGGGATCCTCTTCGAGCTGGACTACGTACTGGCCGGCCTCCACGACAAGCGCGGGATCACCGATAGCGCCAGTCGCCGTCAGCACCTTTTCGATCAGCTGAAGCAGGCGTTTCCAGGCTCGGAGGTCCAAGCCCCCAAGGACCGGGGGTACAGCTACGGGCTCAACGATCCCGATGACGGCCACGTCGCCCACGCCGCGATCATCGGCAGAGCCGACGCCATCGTCACTGACGATCGGCGTGCCGGGTTCAGTACGGCAAGCGTGCTCGTGGAGGCCGATATCGAGACCGTGCACCCACATCAGTTCGCCGCCAACACAGTGTCGGCGCACCCGCAAGCCGGAGTGCGTGCGTTGCGAGAGATGTCGAATCGCCGAGCCAACCCGCCGCAGACCCCGGAGCAGATCCTCAGGTTGCTGACGACACGGTACAACATGACCGAGGTTGCCGAGATCCTGCTGCCGCTGCTGGCGGAAAACACCCGGCGACACTGACCTGCACGCTGTGGGCACGGTCAAACGGCACCGGGCTAGCTCGTTGAATCAACGAGCGGGGGCTCGGCCGTCTCGCCGAGGCCGAGCATCAACCGTCGCATGAGTCGCTAGGCTCGCAGCTGATGACGTGGCTCTCAGCTGCTCTGCCGTACGTCGGCGGGGGCGTTTTCGGTGCTGCGGTGACGTATGGGCTCACCTGGGTTCGTGAACGGCGGCGCACCCTCGACGCTTACCGCGCTCCGCAGCGCCAAGCTATCGGCGACATCGTCGCCGCGACCCACGAACTCATGCTGCGCGAGCTCGAATCGCGGACGCCCAGGCCGAAATGATCCAGCACATTCGCCAGGACGTACTTCCTAGCGGCCAGCTCGTAGGGCAGCTTTGGGCCACCGCCGCAGCGTTGGGTAAAGCGACCCTCGACGCCGAACGGGCACTCCAGATTGAAAGGTTGACCATTGTCGACGCGCCGTGTTGGGAAGCGATGGGGGCTGCCTACGTCGCGCTCAACAGCTTGCGCCGCACGATGGCTGCGAGAGTTGACGCGCCCGATATGCAGAGCCCCGAGGAGATAGAGCACTACGTTGAAGGCATCAGGGTGCTCGCCGATCAGTACAACCAAAGTGTCCTGGCGATGGTAATCGCGGCAGCTGACCGAGTATCGCCGGCGGAGACCATATGCAACCGCAGACGCCGACGCGCCGCCCGTCGCCGGTTGGGCGAGCGCTTCGGAAGTGCGACTCAGGCATTGCAACGCAGAGACGAACCGCGGCAGCCGTCTGACGCTGGCTGAGCAGAAACTGCGGTTCGCTCTGGGCACCTAAACCGATAGGGTCGCTGAAACAAAGCGGCGACGAGACGCCCGCACCTGTCGGGGGCCTCTGGCAGTGTCTTCCGGTAAGCCGGCCGCGACGCCGGGAGGACCTCCAGTCAAGGGTGGCACACAGCGTGGTTCAACGAGCCTTCATCAGCTTCGACTACGACAACGACGCACGGTTGAAAGACCTGCTGATCGGCCAGTCGAAGAATCCCGACTCGCCGTTCGAGGTGCACGACTGGTCCATCAAGACGGCCTCACCGACATGGCGTGAAGAGGCCCGACGCCGCATCCGTGCGAGCGGGTTGGTGATCGTCCTATGCGGCAAGTACACCCACCTTGCGACTGGTGTTGGCGTTGAGCTCGGCATCACCCAGGCGGAGGGCGTGGACTACTTCCTCCTCGCCGGATACAAGGAAGGCTCGACCCGCCCGACGACGGCGAGGGCGACCGACAAGATGTACGACTGGACCTGGGAGAACCTCAAGAAACTTGTGAACGGCGCACGGTGAGCGAACCAACCGAAGCACTGCCTGACCCGCGGGTCCTGGACATCTACAAGCTGGCCGTCGAGATGGCTGACCGTGTCTCGGCCCGGCGCGCAGTGGCCAATGCCTTCTTCCTCACGGTGAACACCACACTGGTCGCAGTGGTGGGCCTATCCACGACGCAGCCGGACTCCACGGTGCGGTTCACCGCCGTGTGCCTGGCCGGTGTCGCCGTCTCGGTGTGCTGGTGGCTCCTGTTACGCGTCTACCGCAGGCTGAACACCGCCAAGTTCACAGTGATCAACCAGATAGAAGCAGCGCATCTGCCGGTCAGGCCCTATTCCGACGAGTGGACAGAGCTGATGCCCGACGACGAGGAGACCACCCGCCGCGCGCGGCTCGGCAAGGCCTTCCGCGAATTGGGTGGCGTCGAGCGCATTGTGCCAATCGTCTTCGGACTGCTGTACATCGTCCTACTGGTCGGCAGACTGCTGGCATGAGTTACCTCGACGCCGACGCTGAACTGATCCGGAGCTACCTGCCCACTGGCACCGGCGTACCCGGGGATGCTGATGACCTATTCATCCTCTACGCCGTGCTTATGCGTGCCAAGGGCGAAGCCACGCAGGCATCCGATGTGCACGACGCCTGGTCGGCGTGGATGTCTCGCACCGAACCGGACCACGAATCAGTCCGCCCCTACGACCAACTGGCGCCCTCGGTCCAAAAAGAAGACGCACCGTTCCTCATCGCAATCCGCGGCGCCGCCCGAGCTCGTGCCGAAGGCCGCTAACACCCTCACGGCTGCCCCGCTACCCTGCCCTGTCTGCTCGAAGCGAACACGGACTCAGCATGTCGGATCACGGTGACCGTACCCACCACCGCTAGCATCGATGGACTATGACAGAGGTTGGCACAGGCGACGACAAATCCACGTCGCCACGTCAGCTCACACCTGCCGACCTAAAGCCGGGCACTCCTGCGTGGCGCGTAAACGTGGCGATGTGTGCTCACCAGTTCTTCGGTTTGGTCCACAACCCTGAAGTTGCGGCGGAGATCGGCAAACCCGAACCACCACCGGCCGACCCGGATAGCGGCCCGCCCAAGACCGTGCCCTTCGAGCCGTGGTCGGTCGCCGACTTCTCCAAGTACCTGCACACCCTCGGCCTGCCCGCCGCAGGCGAGGCCGTCACACTCCACCGCATCCTCAGCTCGATGGAACGCGCCGGGCTTCTTCTGCCACTCGGCTGGAACCCGCGATTGCCAATCATGGGCCAGCAGTACATCTCGCAGGGCGCGATATCGAAGGGACAGCGCGGCGGCAACCTATGGCTGTCCGACGTCTTCGGTGCCGAGCTCATCATCCCGAGCTACAACGCCGTGACCGTTCAACTCGCCGGTCACGATAAGGACGGTAACCCGGTCGACAGCTGGGGGACCGGCCTGGTCGTCGACCACAATCACGTCATCACCAACAAACATGTTGTGACCGGACTCGCGGGCACCAGCTCAGGTCTGTCCGTCTACCCGGCACGCAACCACGATGAAGCCGAGCTGGTGAACTTCTCGGCCACCGCTCATCCACACCCCACGCTCGACGTCGCGGTGATCAAATTCGAGATGCCCGAAGGCAAGTACATCCCGCGGCTTGGCGGCCTGGCGTTCCGTGATCCCGACTGGGCCGATGAGGTCTACGTGTTCGGTTACCCGCGGGTGCCGATGACTGCGGAGATGGCAATCACGGTGCAGCCCGGCGAGGTGGTCAACCCGGCCACCACGACCATCCCAACCGCCAGAAGATCTTCCTGTACTCGGCCATCGCGCGGCCGGGCAACAGTGGCGGTCCGATCGTTGCGCAGGATGGCCGTGTGATAGGTCTCGTGGTCGAGGATTCTGCAGAAGCACCATCGACCGGAACCGGACCGAACGCCGCACCCTTCTATCGCGGCATCCCGTCGAGCGAGGTGATCCACGCGGTCGACGAACTCGGCTTCGGCGGCATCGTGGAGATGGACACCGTCCGATAGACCTAGCCCTGGGACCTGTCAACGAGCAACAAACCAGGAAACCGGCAAACGACATCGTTCCTGTCGGCCCCTTCGACTACCGTAGTTTGGCTGTCGAGATGGGAGGCGAACGTGCTGCTTGAGGAACTCAAGCCGGGGCTGCGTGTCGACGGGTTGATCCCTGCCGCGGTGGTCACCGTCGTCGCTGCACAGTGGCATGGCACGGACGCGCTTGAACTCACCTACAAGACGGCCGCCGGGGCGCTCGGCCAGCAGGTTGTCTTCCGTAAGGATCAAGACAGCCTCAACATCGCCGCGACAGGCAGCCGAGCCTTCGACGCCCCAGCCGCAGACTTCAAACTCGTCGCCGAGGCCCAGCGCATCCAGCTGGCCGGTCTGTTCGACCCGATGCTCGCCGTGGCCACCAGCGACGTACGTCCCCTCCCCCACCAGATTCGCGCGGTCTACGGCGAGCTACTCCCCCGCACCCCTCTGCGGTTCCTGCTCGCCGACGATCCGGGCGCCGGTAAGACGATCATGGCTGGTCTCTACATCAAGGAGCTGATTCTCCGCGACGACGTCAAGCAGTGTCTGATCGTCGCGCCAGGCGGACTGGTGGAGCAGTGGCAGGACGAGCTGTTCTTCAAGTTCGGGCTGCGCTTCGACCTGCTGACCAATCAGCTGATCGACGCCAACGTGAACCTCAACGTCTTCGAGACCAACCCGCTGCTGATCGCCCGCATGGACCAGCTGTCCCGCAACGAGGAACTCCAAGCCCAGCTCAAGGACACCGAGTGGGACCTGGTGATCGTCGACGAGGCGCACCGGATGGGTGCCCACTACTTCGGCGCCAAGCTGGAGAAGACGAAGCGCTTCCTGCTCGGCGAGCTGCTCGGCTCGATCACTCGCCACCTGCTGTTGATGACGGCCACGCCGCATTCCGGCAAGGAAGAGGACTTCCAACTGTTCCTGACCCTGCTGGATCGCGATCGCTTCGAGGGCAAGCAGAAGAAGGCGGCCTACACCAAGGACATCATGCGCCGCATGGTCAAGGAGGAACTGCTCACCTTCGAGGGCAAAAAGTTGTTCCCGGAGCGGATCGCCGAGACCGTGCCCTATGAGTTGACGGCGTTGGAATACGACCTCTACGAACAGGTCACCGCCTATGTACGCGAGGGCATGAACCGCGCCGACAAGATCGGCGGCAAACGCAAGAACACTGTCGGGTTCGCCCTGACCGTGTTGCAGCGCCGCCTGGCCTCCAGCCCGGAAGCCATCTACCGCAGCCTGGTCCGCCGCAGCGAGCGGCTGGAACGCAAGAAACAGGAGATCCTCAACGGCACCTACGTGGAGAAGGAGCCCAGCATCGATGTCAGCGCACTGGATGCTGACGAATACAACGCCGAGGAAATCGAGGACATCGAGGAAGAGTTGCTCGACGCCGCCACCGCGGCCCAGACGGTCGAAGAACTCGACGGAGAGCTACTCGAACTGGCAGAGCTGATCAAGGTCGCCAAGCAGGTCCGCGACGCCGGCACCGACCGCAAATGGACCGAACTGTCCAAAATTCTGCAGGACAACGCGCTGACCACTGACAAGGACGGAGTACCGCGCAAGTTCATCATCTTCACCGAGCACCGCGACACCCTGGACTACCTGGCCGTCCGGATTCGGTCGCTGCTGGGCAAACCGGATGCGGTGCAGGCCATTCACGGTGGTGTTCGCCGGCTGGAACGCCGCGTGATCACCGAGGAGTTCACCAAGAACCGTGGCTGCCAGATCCTGCTGGCCACCGACGCCGCCGGTGAAGGTCTGAACCTTCAGGCCGCGCACCTGATGGTCAACTACGACCTGCCGTGGAATCCGAACCGCATCGAGCAACGCTTCGGCCGCATCCACCGCATCGGCCAAGAGGAAGTCTGCCGACTGTGGAACCTGGTCGCGAGCAACACCCGCGAAGGCGACGTGTTCGTACAGCTACTGCTGAAGGTCGAGGAACAGCGAAAAGCATATGGCGGCAAGGTGTTCGATGTCCTCGGTGAAGTTTTCGCCGAGACGTCGCTGCGGGATCTGCTGCTGCACGCCATTCGCTACGGCGATCAGCCCGAGGTGAAGGCCAAGATGCACGAGGTCATCGACGGCCAGGTGTCCGAAGGGCTGAAAGAACTTCTCGAAGAACGTTCCCTGGCATCGGAGCATCTCGCCGAAGCCGACCTGGAGAAGCTGCGCGCGGCGATGGACGAGGCCCGAGCCCGCCGCCTGCAGCCGCACTACATCGAGTTGGCCTTCAAGGCCGCCTTCACCCGGTTAGGCGGGCGCATCGCCAAACGTGAACAGGGCCGCTACGAGATCGCCAACGTTCCGGCACAGATCCGGTCCGGCAAGTTCGGGCCGATCGCCACCAAATACGATCGAGTCACGTTCGACCTCGACCACGTCCTGCCCGACGGGCTGGTCCGGGCTGATCTGCTCGCCCCCGGACATCCGCTGCATGACGCGGTGATGGACGAGGCGATCCGCCGCCACGGCAGTGTCCTCAACAGCGGCGCCGTGTTGGTGTCGTCCACGCTGGAGGAACCGCACCTGCTGGTCGGTGTCATCGAGGAGGTTGCCGACGCGACCGGGGCCACGGTGTCACGCCGGTTCGGGTACGCCTACGTCGACAGCATGGGCACTGTGAGTGCTGCCGGCCCGGCGCCCTACCTTGACTGCGTGGCCGCACCCGAGGTGCCGGCGGTGACGGCATCGCGGCAGCTGCCGTGGCTGGCTGAGGCCGAGGATCGGGCGATCAGTTGGATTATCGCCAACCAGCTCCCCGAATACCTGGCCGAGGTGCAGCCCCGACGCTCCGCAGAGTTGGCCAAGACCCGCGAACTGGTCACGAAACGCCTTGAGCACGAACGAGATCGACTGCTCCTCGATGCGGCGGTTGCCGCCGAGAAGGAACAAGCCGGCGACAAGCCCAAGGAGTCCGCGGAGAGCCTCAACCGAAAAGCGGTCGAGCTTGATGCGCGGATGCGCAGACGGTTGGCGATTGTCGATCAGCAGGCGCTGATGTCGACGAAGCCGCCGCGCATCCTCACTGCGGCGCTCGTCTTGCCGATAGGGATGCTCGAAGCAGACCTGCCTTCGACGGCACCGATCCATGCCAAGGAAACCAAGGAAGTCGAACGTCGAGGCGTGGACTTGGTACTCACTCGCGAGCGAGAGCTTGGCCGCACCCCGGTGGAGCAGCCTTTCAACAACAAGGGATTCGACATCCTGTCGCACGCACCGAACGGTGACACGTACCGCATCGAAGTCAAGGCGCGCATCGACGGCGCGAAGGACTTCTTCGTCACCCACAACGAAGTGATGGTCGGTAAGAACGCGGTGCCTCGTTACCGACTCGCGCTGGTGACTGTCGACCCGCGTGGGCCGCAGTACGACGAGGTCTGCTACCTCGATAATCCTTTCGCAACAACAGATCTGGGCGATTTCGACTCAACCGGTATCCGCGGGGATTGGGCGAAAATGTGGGCAAAGGGGGCTCAACCATTCTGAGGCAGCCGCACAACGACGACACCTGCCACATCCTCTGGCATGGTCGACGCCATCTCGTCGGCATCGAATTCGTCAGATTCGATTTCGAGTATATAGTCGGGTGGGACGTGACGCAGCGGATCGAGCGCGTGATTGAAGTAAGGCACACCCCAGTGACCGGTGTCGGAGGGCAGGTTCGGAAACACGGGTCCGAGCTGGTCATGCCCGCCGTCGGCCATCATGCTCGGATCAGAGAGCGAAACTGCACTGAACTGTCCCGCGCGCACCCTGAGCACACGATCTATCGTCGATCTCGCCACCGCCCGAGCACCCTTCTGCGGGCGCAGGAGAAAGTCTACGAGCTCCGGGTCTATCTGCTTCGTCAGCGTCGGGATGAGCAACGCCCGTGTCGAACTCGGCAACCACAGATCTTCGAGCGCAACCGAACGTTCGTACGTGATCGCGGAATCGTTGACGATCGCCGCGTCAGCCAACAGCGCAGGCATCAGGGAAATAGACCGCTTCACGCACGAGGGGCAGAGCCGACCTCGGTGGTTGTCGGGGCACGGCTCCCAGTTCCGATAGTCGCCTGTGCCCAAGTAGAGCGCGTACACCGGTATGAGGTCGAGGCTCGCGGCCGTCGACCTCAGATTCGCGTGCTGACTGCCTGCACCGCCGCGATATCCGAAGTCGAAGCACCACCTGCCCTGGTGCATGATCAGGCGCTTCGCCTGCACCAGCATCCCGTAAGCCGACGTGGAGTCCACCCACCACCAGACCCAGTCGGCACCACTGAGGGCTTCGGCACGCTGGGTAAACGGCACCACGCTCACCGCTGTGGCGGCGCGGGACATCACGATCTCGCTGACCGCCGTTTCACCCCACCGCAGGTGTGCTCGCCCACACGCCGCCATATGTTGCACGGAATGTTCGCGCGCCCGCCTGAACGCCGTCTCGACCGCCACCATGGCCAGATACTCGCATGCACAGCGGGGCGAACCTGCGCGACGCCTGGGGTTTTGTCATGCAGTCCCGATAGATCTATTCGACAAGAATGGCGCTGCGGCGCCATGTGGACATGCCCGAGAGCTAGTTAGAAGGGTCGACGTGGTCCAGAAACGCAAGCTGATCGAGGTGGCGCTGCCACTGGAGGCGATCAACCGGGAGTCCGCCCGTGAAAAGTCGATCCGCCACGGCCACCCGTCCACACTGCACCTATGGTGGGCGCGACGACCACTCGCCGCCGCCCGCGCGGTGCTGTTCGCTCAACTCGTCGACGATCCCTCATCACATCCCGAAGAGTTCCCCACCGAAGAACTACAGCGCAAGGAACGCGAGCGGCTGCACAAGCTCATCGAGCGCCTCGTCGTGTGGGAAAACATCCAGGATGGGAAGCTGCTCGCCGAGGCGCACGCCGAGATACTTAAATCCACCGACGGCAATCCCCCACCGATCCTCGACCCGTTCGCCGGCGGCGGTACTATCCCGCTCGAAGCTCAGCGCCTCGGACTCGAAGCCCACGCGTCCGATCTGAATCCCGTTGCGGTACTGATCAATAAAGCACTGATCGAGATTCCGCCGAAGTTCTCCGGGCAACCGCCGGTGTCTCCGGATGTCGCCAAGGACCAGCTCGCCCATCCGTGGCCGCGGGCCACCGGACTGGCCGAAGATGTGCGCCGCTACGGGCAATGGATGCGCGACGAAGCCGAGAAGCGCATAGGGCACCTTTACCCGAAAGCCACACTGCCCGACGGGTCGCGGGCAACAGTGATCGCGTGGATCTGGGCCCGCACCGTTACCTGCCCCAACCCTGCTTGCGGTATCGCCATGCCGCTCGTGCGCTCCTGGTGGCTCGGTAAGAAGAAGGGAAAGGAAGCGTATGTCGTCCCATCCGTAGTTGACGGCAAGGTGCAATTCAGCATTGGCCGCGACCCCAAGGACGCACCCACCGTTCATACCGATGGCACTGTGGGCCGCACTGGCGCAACTTGCATCGGCTGCGGATCGGCCGTTGAGCTGAAATATATCCGCGCCGAGGGCCGGGCCGGACGCATGGGCTCGCAACTCATGGCTATCGTCGCTGAAGGCAACCGAACCCGCATCTATCTGGAACCAACACCCGAACACGAAGCAGCTGCACAGGTTCCGCGGCCAGATAACGTGCCAGGTGGAGACCTGCCCAACAATCCACGCGATTTCAAAACGCCGAACTACGGTATGACTACATTCGCCGACCTGTTTACGGCGCGGCAACTCACCGCACTCACCACGTTCAGCGACCTTGTTGGTGAAGCCCACGAACGCGTGCTGGCTAACGCCCTCGCCGCAGGTATGTCAGAAGGCAATCGCCTCGAAGCCGGCGGCGCGGATGCTGCCTCCTATGCTGACGCTGTCGCAACATATCTGGGTTTCGCCATCAGCCGTATGACCAACAAGGCAAGCACAATCTGCTCATGGGATTCAAGCACAAAGATGGAGGCGGTTCGAAGCGTCTTTGCACGCCAAGCGCTTCCCATGAGTTGGGACTATGCCGAGTCGACCCCGTGGGGTGGTTCCGGCGGCGACTTCACCGAGGATCTTGCGTGGGTCAGCCGTGTGCTGGATAGGTGCACAGGTGGTCTACGCGGCGCTGTGCAACAAGCGTCCGCCAACGACTGTCGTTTGTCCGGCTTACTGATCTCCACCGATCCGCCCTACTACGACAACATCGGCTACTCGGACCTGTCAGATTACTTTTACGTCTGGCTACGCCGCTCGCTACGCTCGGTCCACCCACGGCTATTGAGCACAATGCTCGTGCCAAAGGCAGAGGAACTCGTCGCTAACCCTTACCGCCACGGCGGCAAAGACGGCGCACACGAATTCTTCGAGAACGGATTCCGAGAGGTGTTCCGCCGCGCACGCAAGTCTGCGCTGCCAGATTTCCCAATCACTGTCTACTACGCGTTCAAACAGTCAGAAATGACTGATTCCGGTGAGGCGTCTACCGGCTGGGAAACGCTGTTAGAGGGCATGATTCACTCGGGCTGGGAAGTCACTGCGACGTGGCCGATACGGAGCGAGCTCGGCAACCGAATGATCGGCGCGGGAAAGAATGCGCTTGCCTCGTCCATCGTATTGGCACTGCGCCCCCGCCCCGCGGACGCGCCGCCAACTGACCGCCGCCAGTTTGTCGAGACTCTCAAGGCTGAGCTGCCTGTGGCGCTTAAGGACTTGCAGCAGGGGGCGATTGCGCCAGTCGATCTGCCTCAGGCTGCGATTGGTCCGGGTATGGCGGTGTTCTCCCGATATTCGGGTGTATTGGAACCGGACGGATCGAAGATGTCGGTTCGATCGGCGTTGGCGCGGATTAACGAGATCCTTGACCAGGTGCTCAATGAGCAGGAGGGCGATTTCGACGCCACCAGCCGGTTCGCGATTGCCTGGTATCGCCAACATGGTTATGGTACTGGCGCTTTCGGCGATGCCAACAACCTTGCCAACGCGCGCAACACCACGGTTGATGCGATGGATCGCGGCGGGATCCTCTCCAGCCGAGCTGGCAAGGTGCACCTCATCAAGCCGTCGGACTTGAGCGCCGACTACGACGTTCTCGCCGACCTCCACACCAGCAACTGGGAAGCGCTGCACCATCTCATCCAGCGTCTGGAAGGTGATGGCATCACCCCGGCTGGCGACTTCTTGCGCACCGCGCTGTCGCGCCCGGACGGTGCGGTTGACGCCGACCTCGTCAAGGAGCTCGCGCACCTGCTGTTCCGGGTCGCCGAGGCCAACGGCTGGACCAAGGACGCATTGAGCTTCAACAGCCTGGTCACCAGCTGGCCGGAGATCATTGACGCCGCACGGTCGGAAATGCCGACAACCTCCCAGGGCTCATTCGATTTCGAGGAAGACACAGACTGACATGGCACTGAGCAATCGCGACCGCATCAACAAGATGTTCGAGATCATCGCGCCACCGCTGGATGACTTCATCTCCTTGGTGATTGGGCAGGGCGACCCAGCAGTCGGCGCGGCCTGGCCGAAACTCGTGCAGGCCAAAGACGGGGCATCCAGCACGAAAACCTACAGCGCTCACGACCCCCAAGTGCAGTTCCGCATCCTGACCGAGTCGAACATCACCTCGGGATTCAGGAAGGGCTGGTATCCCTTCAACAAGACGCTGGGCAAGGCCGGTGAATCGTTCGCCATCGAACTGCGCGAGATACGGAACACCTGGGCGCACAACGGAACTTTCACCGACGACGACGCTTACCGAGCCCTCGACACCGGCGAGCGACTACTCAGACTGATCAACGCCTCCGACGAAGCCGCCGAGCTGCAGGCTATCCGGCTCAACCTGCGCCGCGTCACCGCCGATAAGGATGACAAGAAGGTCCTCAAAGCCGCCGTCGATAATCCCGAGTCCGCCGGACTCAAACCGTGGCGCGAAGTTCTGCCGCCGCACGATGACGTCGCCACCGGAAACTTCGCCGCCTCGGAGTTCGCCGCCGACCTCTACAAGGTCGCCTTCGGCGGCGAGCAGGACGCCGACTACGCCGACCCGGTTGATTTTTTCCGCCGCACCTACCTCACCGAAGGCCTGACCGATCTGGTTGGGCGAGCAGTGCGCCGCCTCTCCGGCGATGACAACGCTCCCCCGGTCATCAACCTGCAAACGAACTTCGGCGGCGGCAAGACCCATTCCATGCTGGCGCTGTGGCATGTGGCCGCCGGGCTGCCGGTCGGAGAGTTCCCTCAGGACACCCAGGAGCTGCTCACCAAGAATGGCTACACCGGCCACAAGGTCAATCGGGTTGCCATCGTCGGTAACCACTTCAGCCCTGCCGGGGCACCGCCCAAAGACGACGGCACCCGCATCAACACGATCTGGGGTGAGCTGGCCTGGCAGCTGGGCGGCGCCGAAGCGTTCGCGCTCGTCGCCAAGGCTGATGCGGACCGCACCACGCCGGGTGAGGCGCTGCACGATCTGCTGGCGAAGTACGCCCCCGCCGTCATCCTCATCGACGAATGGGTGGCGTATGCGCGGTCGCTGCTCGGCCGTGATGACCTGGCGGGCGGAACTTTCGATGACCAGTTCACCTTCGCGCAATCACTGACCGAGGCCGCCAAGGGCACTCCTGGGATCCTGCTGGTGATCTCCATTCCCGCGTCGGAGTCCGGCGATGACTCCGAGGTCGTCGCGGGCAACGCCGAAGAGGTCGGCGGCGCACACGGATTGGAAGCGCTGAAAAGGCTGCAGAATGTGGTGCGCCGTGTTGCCGACCAGTGGCGGCCAGCGTCGTCTACCGAGGCGTATCAGATTGTGCGGCAGCGCTTATTCAAGCAACCGGATGCGGCAGCACTGGCCGCGATCGGCGCGACCGCACGGGCCTACGTCGACATGTACCGCAAGTACGCCGATGATTTTCCCCGCGACTCCCGAGACACCGCCTACGAGGACCGGATCAAACGCACGTACCCGATCCACCCCGAGTTGTTCGACCGGCTCTACGAGGAATGGTCGTCGCTGGAGCGCTTCCAGCGCACCCGCGGTGTCTTGCGGCTGATGAGCACCGTCATCCATGCACTCTGGACCGGTGAAGACGCCTCACCGCTGATCATGCCCGGATCAATCCCGATTGCCACCGCCACCGTGAACCAAGAACTCACCCAGTACCTCCACGACTCGTGGAAAACAATCATCGATGCCGACGTTGACGGACCCCATTCAGAGCCAGCACGCATCGACAAGGAGAAGCCGCTCTTCGGCCAGCGGTCGTTGACCAAACGCTTGGCCCGGACGGTGTTCTTCGGCGCCGCCCCGACCATCGGGTCAGCCCACAAAGGCATCGAGACGCAACGGGTCTTCCTCGGCACCGCAGTGCCCGGTGATGTGCCGGGTAACTTTCACTCCGCTCTCACACAGCTCGGTGACCGCGCCACGTACTTCTATTCCGGCTCCGGCAAGTACTGGTATGACCTGCAGGCCAACATCACCCGCACCGCCAAAGACCAGGCCGAGTGTCTGCACAAAGAGGACGTGTGGGCCGAGATGGTGCATCGCCTGCAGAACCAGGCCAAGATACGCGGTGATTTCGCCGGCGTGCACGTGTGCCCGGAGACCAACGCCGACATCCCCGACACTGACGAAGCACGGCTGGTGATCCTGCACCCGAAGGTCGCCCACAAGCGGGGATCTGATTCAGAGGCAAAGAAATTCGCGAAGCAGGCCACCGAGCACCGCGGTACCGCTAACCGGACCAACCGCAACATGCTGGTGTACCTGGCCGCCGACGAGGCGCGCCTGCAGGAGCTTGATTCCGCGGTGCGGGACTACCTGGGCTGGACGCATGTCCTGGACAACGAGGCCGATCTCGATCTGACGCAGAATCAGAAGAATCAGGCCACCCAACGTCAGTCCCAGGCCGATGGAACGGTGAAATCGCGTCTGTTGCAGACATTTACGTGGGCGCTGGTGCCTTCCCAACCCGATGCCGGGGCGCCGTTCATCGTGCGTGAGACCAAGGTCGAGGGGCAGTCGGAGTCGTTGGCAGAACGGGTATCCCGCCGGCTAGGCAACGACGGCGACCTGTCGATCGGGCAGGCCGCGGCGACCATCCGGCTCGCGATCGGCAAGGTGCCGCAGATCTGGAAGGACGGCCACGTCTCCCTCGGAGCGCTATGGCGGCTCTACAGCCAGTATCCGTACATGCCGCGCTTGCGCGACCGCCGGGTGCTCGACGAAGGCATCATCGACATGCCAATGATCTGGCAGACAGACGCCTTCGCGCTGGCCACCGGCTTCGATGAAGCGGCGAGTCGCTACATCGGTCTGTGGACGCCCGACGACAGCAGCGCGGCTCCGGCGGCCACCGACTCGCTGCTGCTGGTGCGCCCCGACATCGCAGTCACGCAGCGCGACACCGAGGTGAAGCCGCCATCAGATCCGGATGACGAGACCACGCCGGCCGTGGATACGACAACGAAACCACCAGTCGACGTCGCGTTTCCCCCGCCGAAGACCCGCTTCTACGGGGTCAAGACTCTCAGTTCCGACAAGGTCGCCCTGGATTTCAAGAACGTCGCCGAGGAAATCCTTGCCCATCTTCGTGACACTGGCGCGACGCTCGTCGTGAAGGTCGAGATCGAAGCCATTGACGCGGGCGGTTTCGACGAGGGCAAGATCCGGACGGTATCGGAAAATGCGCAGACGCTGAAGTTCGATCAGTCGGGGTTTGAGGAAACGTGAGCTTCACCGAGCTCCATCGTGCTCTCGGAGTCGCGCCGGGTCCACTGACCGACGAGTTACTGAGCGAAGCAGTTGCAGCCGGCGTAGCGGAAACCGATGGCTTGGACTGGAAGTCTGAGTTGCCTCCCGCTAAGGGCATTCCGCAGACTGACTTCCCGAAGGACGTAGCGGCGATGGCCAACAGCGGCGGCGGCCTGATCGTCTACGGCGTTCGTGAGGACCAGAAAGCGGCAGTCGAGCGGGTAGATGTCGGCAAGTTCGACGAGGCCCACGAACGTTCCCTGCGCAACGCGGCGATCACCGCCATCGCACCGCCTGTGTTCGGCCTGAACGTACACCGTGTGGGGGCCCCAGGAAGCCGGACCGTCATCGTCGAGGTTCCCTCCAGCCTCGACGGCCCCCATCTCATCTACAAGAATGACTACTTCGCCGCACCTGTCCGCAACGACTCCGACACCGTGTGGATGAAGGAACGCCAGATCGAAGCCATGTATCGCGCACGCTTCGAGGAACGGCGCCACGCCACCGAGGTGCTGAACGCTCTATTCAGCGAAGCGGCCGCGGGAAGAAACACCGACACCCGTTCATGGATGATCGCAGTTGCCCATCCACGTATGCCCCGCTTTCGCGATCGGCTGACCCGTGAGGCGGCTCGCGACGTTCTGTCCGAGGCCGAGGGTCTGGCATTGGTATATGCGGGCAGAGGCGGCATTCATCCGTTGGAGAGCGTCGACCGACTCAACCCGCGCCCAGGGCTGCGACGTTGGGTTGCCGTAAACACGGCCACGAGCGATCGCACAATCTGGAAAGAGGCCTGGGCAAGCATCCACGATGATGGCTCGGTCACTTTGGCGACCGCAGTTGGTGCACATCGCATTCAGGCCGGCCATTTCGAAGGATGGCAGGTCGAATCCTCTGCGATCGAGTGCGCGATCGCAGACCTCATGGCGCTCATCAGAACTACTGCAGAGGCGACCGGCAATGACGAGTACGACGTACGAGTGGGGATCGTGTGGACGGGTGGTAACCCGCTGACGATACTGACGAAGGACAACCAGGGCTTCACTTACGACGGCGTGTCTACCCCGCTGCACCACTACACGCCCGTCGAAATGACCGTGAACGCCAACGCGCCTGACGTGGACTACTTTTGGCATGTCCACGACCTTGCTCAAGACTGTGTAAACCAAGGTGGGATCTCGAACGTGTTGATGATCCGCCCTCCAGCTCGGGACCAGGAATAGCCCCGATGGCAAACCTGAAGAACCCCACGAAGCAGAAGCTCGAGCACCTGCTGAACATGCGGACTGGCTACGTCCTGGATTTCACCAACTCCACGTTTCAAGACTTCATCGTCACCAGTGTCGGGATCGATGTCGATGAGAAGTACCCAGAAGGTTCGAAAGCTGTTCGTCTCAGATCATTTTGGCAGAGTGAGGCCGATGTGGTCGTTGCAACACTCATGATCGAAATGCTTGAACGCTGGCGGACAAACCAACTGCTGAGCGGTGGGCCGTCGCCCTCCGACCAGCAGGTTTACGACGAAGCCGTGGCAGAGCTGAATGCACTCATTCCCGACGAATCGACACCAACCGCTGATGAAATCGCCTTCCTGGAAAAAGATCTCGGCAATATTGACCTGACTTGCGTTCCACTACCCCTGACGTTCCAGGAAGTCATTCAACAGCGTCGAGACGAGATTGAGCGATGCTTAAAGGCGAAGGCGCCTCTCGCAGTGATTTTCCTGTGCGGAAGCACCCTTGAGGGCTTGCTTTTCGCCGTCGCTGAGGGCAACCCGAAGCAATTCAATCAGGCGACTGCGGCACCAACCAAAGACGGCAAAGTGAGGCCATTCGCCGAGTGGACTCTACAGAACCTCATCGCAGTGTCACGTGAACTCGGCCTTGTCGGTCAAGATGTCCTGAAACACGCTGACGCAGTTCGCGATTTCCGCAACTACATCCACCCACGACAGCAGATTCGCGAGAACTTCACTCCGCGCATGTTCACGGCAGAGATGGCTGACAAAGTACTTCGAGCCGCGATATCCGACCTGGCGAGCAGACGTTCGCCTTGATCACCCAACCGCTCGTCGACGCGAACCGGAGCCTACGCGATATCGTGCATCCAGACCTGACCGAGGCGTGCAAGACGATAATCGAATTCGATGATCTTTTCGAGCAGCGTCCCGGTACCCGAGCACTCGTCCATGAGCAAAGCCCCGAACTGATAGCTGGATTCCGTTTCAGCTACACCAGTATTGCCGCCGATGTCATCGGGTTCGCGAGGGCGTACAAGCCAGGACGTCCCAGTGATGACAACTGACATTATCCGAATACGAGATTTACTCCGTCATGCGCCCGCGACTGCGGTGATTCCTCAAACGCATCTAAGACCCGCACCCCGAACGCCGGCACCATCGCTGACTGCACTTCTTCCTTTGTCATCCAACGGATTTCGCGTGCTTCCTCGGTCGAATGCGGCTTTCCCCCGGCTGGCCGACAGCGATACACCAGCGCAACGATTCCACGGGTCAGATTCTTGTAGACGCCGGTGAGCCGCTCCACGGCGACTTCAAGGCCAGTCTCTTCCAGCACCTCACGCTGCACGCCAGCTTCGAACGATTCGCCAAGTTCCAAGACGCCGCCAGGCGCTTCCCAATGGCCGTTGTCGTCGCGCTTGATGACCAGAACCCGGCCGTCATCTCGGACAACGATGCCAGCGACGCTGACCGAGTGCTTCGGTGTGGCTGCCATGCGAGACTCCTACTCTCGGCCCGACTCCAGTCGTGACATGGGCGTGTCGCTTCCCTAGACTAGTCGCCTAGACATGTAAGGGAAGGCTCACAGGTGCTACAACTTGGCCAGATCGATCGGGCAGACGATAAGCCGCCGTATCGGCAGATCGCCAGCATGTTGCGTGAGGCCATCACCTCTGGCCAGTTAGAAGCAGGGGGACGCCTGCCCTCCGAGGCCGCGTTGATAGAGCACTTCCGGGTCGCACGGATGACGGTCCGCCAGGCCGTGCAGGAACTGCGCTCAGAGGGCCTCGTGATCTCCGAGCACGGCCGCGGCGTGTTCGTTCGCCCCGCGCCCCCCATTCGGCGGCTCGCTTCCGATCGGTTTGCGGGGCGACATCGCGCCAGCGGCAAAGCGGCGTTCACGGTCGAGGCGGAGAAGTCGGGTTACACGCCGCAGGTGGACAACATCACCGTGACACGAGAAAGGCCGAATCACGCTGTCGCCGAACGTCTTCGTTTGACTCCAGAGGACGACGTTGTCGTTCGATCCCGGCGTTACCTTGCCGATGGAAGGCCGGTCGAAACGGCTACCTCATATATTCCTGCCGCATTCGCTCAGGGCACGAAGATCGAACAGACCGATACCGGGCCAGGTGGCATATACGCGCGCCTCGAAGAGGCTGGCCACACGCTTGCGCGATTCACCGAGGAAGTCGGCGCGCGAATGCCCACCCCTGAAGAGCGCCGCGCCTTACAACTCCCGGCAGGGGCTCCTGTTCTGACAGTGGTTCGTACGGCCTACGACACTCATGACGTGGCTGTCGAGGTGTGCGACACCGTGAAGGTGGCATCGGCCTACCTGCTCGAATACGACTTTTCAGCGCGCTGAACCCCCGCGAAGCGACCAATTGAGGCGCAACGCTTGACTTACTCCTCTAGACGACTAGGTTAAATAGTCATCTAGTTCAACCCACTCGAAAGGTTCAGCAATGTCCATCCCCAAGTGGCTCCAAATCGGACACGACCAGGTGTTCTCCTTCGGCGCGTTCCTCGTATCCGAGGTGACGCCGATGATCGACTTCGACAAGTCCTCCGGCGATAATCGCGTGCAGGCGAGAGATCGCGATACCGGCTTGCCGATGTGGCAGGTCGAAGTGCTTGACGGCGATCCGGCGGCACCGAAGCGCAGCCGAACGGTGACGGTCAAGTTCGCCTCTCCGACGCAGCCGTCTGTGCCCGCCAACTCCAGCGGGACACCCTTTACCCCAGTGTTTTTCGATGGGCTCATGGCGCTGCCGTACGTCGAGAAGTCGGGCGACTTCTCTCGGATCGCCTGGTCGTTTCGAGCCTCCAACATGAGGGCACCGGGTAAGTCATCCGCTGGCGCAACGACAAGCCGGGAATCGGCATGAATCCCGACCCGTTCGCGCCAGTCGATATTGATACCCCGTTCCGGCTCGACCATGTACTGGACTTCCTCACCAACCTCGCCCTGTGCGTGGCTGTCACTGTCGGCGCGATCGGCGCAGCCCTCATCTTCTGGCGGCTGCGCTCACCAGAGACGTACGAGGAACGATTCGCGACACCAGCTCGGCTCCTGCGCTGGCGCTTCTGGGCGCATATGTCGTGGCAAAAGCTATGCAAGCGCTGCGGTTTGTCCGCCTCGGAGCAGGTCACGCGCCGCGACAACGAAGGCCGTCAAGTCATGTCGACACGTTGGTTTCATCCAAAGCTGTTGGGAACAGACGTATCTCGCACCACCCTGCTACTGACAGTGCGGGCACGCATGGGGCAGACGGTCGAAGACCTGGAGCGCGCCGTTCCAGCGATACGCGATGCTGCCGGGGCACACTCGGCGCGGTCGGTTGTCGTCTCGCCTGGGACACTCCGGATCGAGCTGGTGATGCGTGACCAGCTGTCGACGGTAGGCCACGCCTCGCCGCCGACAGCGGTAGCGACAACGCGAGTCACGCTCGGACGGTGCGAAAACGGATCAGCCTGGCGCTTGCCACTGATTGGTCGGCACACACTCACTGTCGGCTGTTCAGGCTCCGGAAAAGGCTCCGTGTTCTGGAGCATCGCTGGTGGACTCGGGCCCGCTGTTGCCGCTGGAACGGTTCGCCTCGTGGGAATCGACCTGAAGTACGGCATCGAATTGTCTGTTGGTTCCGGCTTGTTCACCAAGATCGCCACCACGGAGTCCGACGCCGTCGAAACCCTTGCCGCGCTGGAGAAGTTGATGAACAAGCGCGGCAACGCGATGGCGGGTCGCACACGCGAGCACAGTCCGAGCAAGACCTCACCGCTCGTAGTGCTGCTGATCGACGAACTTGCCGGCGTGACCGCTTACATGAGCGATCCGTCGTTGCGCAAAGAAGCCGCTGCCTCGTTATCGCGGATCCTCACGAAGGGCCGAGCACTGGGAATCGTGGTATCGGCTTTCCTTCAAGACCCACGCAAAGAAGTCCTGCCGATGCGGGGCCTGTTCACCCAAACCATCGCGCTTCGACTGCGGTCCCGAGACGAAGTCGCGATGGTGCTCGGCGACGGGATAGCAGATGCCGCACCCGCGCATCGAATCAGCCCAGAAAAGCCAGGTACCGGTTACGTCGTCGCCGAGGACGGGCAAGTGACCAAGGTGCGATCCGACTTCTGGTCTGACGAGCAAATCCGCTCCACTGCAAAGCAATACGGAAGGTCACGGACCACTGGAGGGCAGTGTAAATGAATGACGGCTGGTCCATCTTCGAACCACCCGACAAGGATCAGCTGGCGCGGCATGCCGATGATCTGATCCACCGTGCCAACCTCGTCCGCAGTCACGGATGGGATGGGTATCGGCATCGATGGTCGTGCGGCGAAGTCATCGGCACCGCGTTGGTCCTCCACGACGACGCCGAACTCCTACGCTGCGGCGAAACCACGGTCTCCGCTCTGGAGCGATGGGCATTCGACCTGTGGGGAATCACCGGCGGCCAGTCCGAGGTCGACAGCGGATTGTTACGCACGCGCGCATGGTTCAACTCGATCCGTGCAGCGAGGTGAAGCGATGGTCACTCATGGCCTCCGGGACGCTCTCGTCGCCGCAGGCAACTTCCCTGAGCTGCTGACTGCGGAGCAGGTGTCAGCACTGCTCGGCGTCTCCGCCGCGACCCTCAACCGCTGGGCAGCGATACGCGAAACGACCGGCGAGCAGATCGGCCCGCCCTGCTACACGCTGTCAGAGCGGGTACGCCGCTGGGACTGCGCCGAAGTCCGGTCCTGGCTGAAGCAGGTGCGTCGGTAATGGCCGGCAACACCCCGCGCGGCATCCGAAAGCGACTCAACGCCGCCGGGGAGCCCCGCTACCAAGTCCGCTACTTGATCCGTGATCCGGCCGCACCATCAGGCTGGGTCGAAACGTCGGCCACATTCCCAACTCTGCGCGAGGCAAAGGCGTTCAAGTCCGAACGTGACAACGAAGCGGCCCTCGGCGCACGTCGGTTCGACCCTCGCCTAGGTCGGACACCGCTGCAACGGATCTGGGTGCAGTTCTCCGACTCCAAGAAGCCGGCGGTCTCGCCGAAGACCTGGAGCGGCTACACCCAGCACTGGGAGCTACGCATCAAGCCGCGGTTCGGGCACGTGCCCGTAGATGAAATCAGCCGCGGCGACGTCCAAGCCTTCGTTGACGACCTGACGGTCGGCCCGTGGGCGAAGGTGTCGACACTGCGTCTCCTGCGGTCGATTCTCGACGTCGCACACCAGGACGGCCGCATCCACCGCAACCCCGCCCTCGGCGTCTCAGCGGGTCGCATTCCTGAGCGGGAACGGCACCGCTATCTCACCGCTCAGGAAGTGCAGACGCTCGCTACCGCGTGCGGGGATCAGGGCGACGTCGTGACCATCCTGGCCTACACGGGCCTCCGCTGGTCCGAACTCGTCGGCCTCCGCGTCAAGGACATCGACCTCGTGGCTCGTCGCCTCTATGTCCGACGGGCCGCACCCGAAGTCGAAGGCCGCATCGTCATCGGACCTCCCAAGACCCGCGCGGGCATTCGTACGGTCCCGCTCCCCCAAGTCGTCGTCGACATCTTCAAGACACGGATCAGCGGGCGGGCACCTGATGAACCCGCCGTCACCTCACCCAACGGCGCGATGCTCCGATCGAACAACTGGCGTCGACACACCCACTGGAACAAAGCCCTCAAGAAGACCAACCTGGCGCCGCTGACCATCCATGATCTGCGCCATACCTATGCCAGCTTGGCCCGCAAATCCGGCGCAGACCTTCGATATGTGCAGAAAACGATGGGCCACTCGACGCCGACTGTCACCGCGAACATCTACAGCGACCTTTACTCCGACGAACTGGATCAGGTGGCAACCAACCTCGATCAGCTTCACGCGACGGAGACTCACACACCTAAGACCGGACAAGAACCGGACGAATCCAACTGACAACCGAGTGCAAGACCCGTGTCGATGCAGGTGAAGAATGGTGGCCAGGGCCGGGATCGAACCGGCGACCTTCCGCTTTTCAGGCGGACGCTCGTACCGACTGAGCTACCTGGCCGGAAGGCAGCGAGTGCCTCGCCGCGCTGGCGACCCTGACGGGACTCGAACCCGCGACCTCCGCCGTGACAGGGCGGCGCGCTAACCAACTGCGCCACAGGGCCTTGCTGCTGCTCCGCGTCGCCGCGTTGCGTACCCCCTACGGGATTCGAACCCGCGCTACCGCCTTGAAAGGGCGGCGTCCTAGGCCGCTAGACGAAGGGGGCCAGAACCGAATCTCTCCGGGGTACTCGCAACGTGGTTTCGTTGGGAGCCACGTCAGCTTAGGTCACCGTGGGCCCAATCCTCAAACGAGCCCGGTTTTGGGTCCAAGTATCCTGAAACTCCGCGGCCCCTATAGCTCAGTTGGTAGAGCTACGGACTTTTAATCCGCAGGTCCTAGGTTCGAGTCCTAGTGGGGGCACCAGACGCATATGACGTCGGCTGATGCGTGACAGTTGCACGCCGGCGGCCTCGGTATTACCCGCCGAGCACGGCGCTGCTGTAGGTGACGTCGGCGAAGGCCGCGGCGACGTCGTCGGCTGCGTAGGCGAAGCCGTTGGCCGCATGCAGCTCGGCGATCGTCCTCGAGGTGACCCGCCAGCCCCGCCCGCTCAAGTGGTCGACGATGTGGCTGCGCTCGCCGTGATAGACCAGGTTATTGAAATCGACCTCGAACCCGAGCTCACTCATCCGGTCGTGGTGGGCGCGCCAGCGCGGGTCGGCGAAAACGGCGGTGTCGGGCACGAAGTCGAAAGCCAGCCGGCTGCCCGGGGCGCTCAACGCGGTGATGTTGTCGAACAGCGCGTCCTGGGCCTGTTCCGGCAGATACACCAGCAGGCCCTCGGCGCTCCACGCGGCGGGAGCCTGCGGGTCGAACCCCTCTTCCCGTAACGCGGCGGCCCAGTCGTCGCGCAGGTCGATCGCGACCGTGCGCCGCTGCGCGGTCGGCTGCGCGCCGAGGTCGGCCAGCGTCAGGGTCTTGAACTCGATCACGTCGGGCATGTCGACCTCGTAGACGACGGTGCCGGCCGGCCAGGGCAGGCGGTAGGCGCGCGCGTCCAGTCCCGAGGCCAGGATCACCGCCTGGCCGACGCCGGCGCGGGCGGCGTCAAGGAAGAAGTCGTCGTAAAACCTTGTCCGGCAAGCCATCCCCTTCGCCATGCGATGCGGGTCGAACTCGGACGTCCCGGGCTTTATCTCCCCGTTCACCAACCGGACGTAGACGTCGATGCCGACCGCCCGCACCAGCGGCGCGGCGTAGGGGTCGTCGATCAAGTTCGCATCCGAGGACAGCGCCCGCTGGGCCGCCACCATGGTCGCGGTCGCCCCGACGCTGGTCGCCAGATCCCAACGATCACGGTCGGTGCGCGCCATGGTGTTCCTCATCCCGGATTTGAATAGACGATCTAGTCAGTAAAACAGGGCCGATTGCACGAGGCCGCGCGGACTACCCTGCAATTCGTGACCGATTTCGCCCGGCGGACCATCGACCTGGCCCGCCAAAACGTGGCCGAAGGCGGCCGCCCGTTCGCCACGGTGATCGTCCAGGACGGCGAGGTCCTCGCCGAGAGCGCCAACAAGGCGGCCCAGACCAACGACCCCACCGCCCACGCGGAGATCCTGGCCATCCGTGCGGCCTGCCTGAAGCTGGGCACCGAGCATCTCGTCGACGCCACCATCTATGTGCTGGCGCATCCGTGCCCGATGTGCCTGGGCGCGCTGTACTACTGCTCGCCCAGAGAAGTCGTTTTTCTGACCACCCGGGAAAGCTACGAGCCGTATTACGTGGACAACCGCAAGTACTTCGAATTGGCGAATTTCTACGCCGAATTCGCCAAGCCGTTCGACGAGCGCCGGCTTCCGATGCGCTACCAGCCGCACCCGGACGCCGTGGACGTCTACCGGCTGTGGAACGAGCGCAACGGCGGCCGGCGCCGGTCGACGGTGGTGCCGTCGGACTGAGCCGCGCCTTGGCAGACCGGCCGAGCTTCGCTAGTATTTGCGTATGCATGCAGGTAGTAGTGCAGGTCGGCTGCCCGACGACCAGGTACGTCTGGTCGTCGAGGTCTTCCGGATGCTGGCCGATGCCACTCGCGTGCAGGTGCTCTGGTCGTTGACCGACCGCGAGATGTCGGTCAACGAACTCGCCGAGTACGTGGGCAAGCCGGCACCGTCGGTGTCCCAACACCTGGCCAAGCTGCGGATGGCCCGTCTGGTCCGCACCCGCCGGGAGGGCACCACGATCTTCTACAGCCTGGAGAACGAGCATGTTCGCCAACTGGTGATCGACGCGGTGTTCAACGCCGAGCACGCCGGTCCCGGGGTGCCGGGCCACCACCGCGGCGAGGGCGGGCTCAAGTCGGTGGCCGCATCGTCACGCCACCGGCCGCGCGGCGCCGCGCGCTGAGTCAGCCGGCGGCACAACGTATCACGCAAGGTATTTCACGCAACGGAGAACATGATGAGCGAACAGCACACCCACGACGCACCGCACACGCACGAACATCAGCACGGCGGCGTGACGCACGCGCACGCGCACACCACGCACGAGCACGACCACGTCGAGCACGAGCACAGCCACGCGCACACCGACGGCACCGAACACACCCATCGGCACGTGCATCAGGCGGGCCTCGAGGACGTGCACCAGCACGCCCACGCCTAAGCCCGTCGGCGCCCGGCTACGACACCATCGGGCAGTAGTGCTTGGGATTTCCGCGTTCGTCCTCGGGCGGCAGGTTGCGCGCCGGGGTCTGCACCAGCGGGGCGTCGAGCGGGATCCGGCCGCTGGCGCGGTCCAGTCCGGCGCGGGCCCGCGGGTGCTTGCGGAATCTGCTGGGCACCAAGGCGAACACGATACGAACCAGGTCGCCGAAGCGCCGGTGCAACCACTCGTCGCGGGCCGACCACCGGTAGCCCATCAGCTCCCGCACCGGCGGGTCGTACAGGCCGACCGTCACCCAGACGAAGAACGGCGCCAACAGTTTGCGCTGCGCGGCCCACAGACGGTCCGGAAGCCATTGCGCGAACGGCGGTTTGGGCAACTCGGTCAGATCCAGCACGGCCCGGGCCGCCTCGTTGTTCTCCAACACGTTGCGGCACATGTGATCCCAGTAGGCCTGGAACTCCTCCCACGACTTGGGCACCGGGCGCATGCTCATGCCGTACATCCGGTACCACTGCACGTGTTCGTCGAACAGCTGCCGCTTCTGCTCCTCGGTGATGCCGCCGCAGAACCGTTCGGCCACATGGATGGTGCCGACGAAGAAGGTGGAGTGCGCCCAGTAGAAGACGTCGGGGTTCAACGCGTGATAACGCCGGCCCTGCTCGTCGACGCCCTTGATGTCGGTGTGGTAGTCGCGCACCTCGGCGCCGGTGATCGGGGCGCGGTCGCCGTCGAACACGACGCCGCCGATGGGATACAACGAGCGCAGCAGCCGCGGCCAGCGCTCGCGGAAGAAGGTGGAATGGTCCAGCACGGCCGCGCCCAATTGCGGGTGCATGTTCTGCATCGAACCGGCCCACGGGCCCTGCAGCATGCCCCGCCAGTCCCCGAAGTACTTCCAGGTCAGCGAGTCAGGGCCGAGCGGCGCGGGCGGGGCCTCATAGCCCAGCGGCGAAACCGGGCAGCCGACGGCGAGCGCGGCGCCGGCATCCGCCGGCCGGGCCGAAATCGACTGCTCAGTGCGACCGGCCGCATCGCTGCCCGTTACGTCGCTGGTCAGGGGGCGCGATGCGGACGTATCTTGAGTCACTATTGGATTCCTGTGGGTATGTGAATTTTTGACTACAACCGTTGTCAAGTTTTCAGCTTAGGAGCGATGTGCAGACGGGTCAACGACGGGGCCGCTGGACCGGCGTGCCCCTGGAGAGTCGCCTCGCGCTTCGCCGCGACAACCTCATCAACGCCGGGGTGCAGTTGCTCGGCGGTTCCGGCGGCCCGGCGCTGACCGTGCGCGCGGTGTGCCGCAAGGCCGCGCTGACCGAGCGCTACTTCTACGAAAGCTTCACCGACCGTGACGAGTTCGTGCGCGCGGTCTACGACGACGTGTGCACCCGCGCGATGAACACCCTGACGTCGGCGACCACCCCGCGGGAGGCGGTCGAACGGTTCGTCGAGCTGATGGTGGACGACCCGGTGCGCGGCCGGGTGTTGTTGCTGGCGCCGGCGGTGGAACCGGTGCTGACCCGCTCCGGCGCGGAGTGGATGCCCAACTTCATCGACCTGCTGCAGCGCAAGCTGTCCCGGATCGGCGACGCGGTGCTGCAGAAGATGATCGCTACCAGCCTGGTGGGCGGGCTGTCCAGCCTGTTCACCGCCTACCTGCACGGTCAGCTCGGAGCCACCCGCAAGCAGTTCATCGACTACTGCACCAACATGCTCTACATCACCGCCGCCCCGTATGTGTCGGCCGGCGAGCTCGGCAAATCGCAGTAGCGGGTTTGCATCTCGGCCGGATCGGCAAGCCGTATCGCTGGGTCCGGCACGGCCGCACGGGGCCGGACTGGCCCGGAAACCGGCACCAAAATCGCCGTTTGCCGCGCCGGACGAGGAACTTGATGCTACTGAGGTACACAGATATATTGAGTGCTACCCATCGACACAGATAACTGGAGGCCTTATGTCAGCCGAGCTGACAAACCTACAGCTGCTGCAGGAGCTCGAGCCGTTCGTCGAGAAATACCTGAACCGGCACGAGAGCATGCACAAGAACTGGAACCCGCACGACTACATCCCGTGGTCGGACGGCAAGAACTTCTACGCGCTCGGTGGGCAGGACTGGGAACCCGGCCAGTCCAAGCTTTCCGACGTCGCCCAGGTGGCGATGGTGCAGAACCTGATGACCGAGGACAACCTGCCGTCGTACCACCGCGAGATCGCGATGAACTTCGGCATGGACGGCCCGTGGGGGCAGTGGGTCAACCGCTGGACCGCCGAGGAGAACCGGCACGGGATCGCGCTGCGCGACTACCTGGTGGTCACCCGCGCGGTCGATCCGGTCGAGCTGGAGAAGCTGCGCATCGAGGTGGTCAACCGTGGCTTCAGCCCGGGCCAGAACCACCAGGTGCGCGAGGACCTGTTCGCCGAGAGCCTGTTCGACTCGGTCATCTACGTCACCTTCCAGGAACTGGCCACCCGGATCTCGCACCGCAACACCGGCAAGGCCTGCAACGAGACGATCGCCGACCAGATGCTGGCCAAGATCTCGGCCGACGAGAACCTGCACATGATCTTCTACCGCGACGTCAGCGAGGCCGGCTTCGCGATCGCGCCCAACCAGGCGATGAAGTCGCTGCACAAGGTGCTGCGCAACTTCCAGATGCCCGGCTACCAGGTGCCCGAGTTCCGGCGCAAGGCCGTGATGATCGCCGTCGGCGGCGTCTACGACCCGCGCATCCACCTCGACGACGTCGTCATGCCGGTGCTCAAGAAGTGGCGCATCTTCGAGCGCGAGGACTTCACCGGCGAGGCCGCCGCGCTGCGCGACGACCTGGCGCTGCTGATCAAGGAGCTCGAGACGACGTGCGACAAGTTCGAGATCTCCAAGCGGCGCCAGCTCGAGCGGGAAGCCCGCACCGGCAAGCGGACCACCGCGCTGGAGCTGCACACCACCGCGGGCACGCTGACCATGAGCCGGCGGTAACCAGCGTTGCGTATCGGCCCCATCGAGCTGGCCAGCCCGGTGGTGCTGGCTCCCATGGCCGGGGTCACCAACGTCGCGTTTCGCACCCTGTGCCGTGAGCTGGAGCGGGAGCTGGTCGGGACGGTCAGCGGACTCTACGTCTGCGAAATGGTGACGGCACGCGCGCTCGTCGAGCGGCACCCGGCCACCATGCACATGACCACGTTCGCCCCGGACGAGTCGCCGCGGTCGCTGCAGCTCTACACCGTCGACCCGGCCACCACCTACGCGGCGGCCAAGATGATCGCCAACGAGGGCCTGGCCGATCACATCGACATGAACTTCGGCTGTCCGGTGCCCAAGGTGACCAAGCGCGGCGGCGGCTCGGCGCTGCCCTACAAACGACGCCTGTTCGGGCAGATCGTGGCCGCGGCGGTGCGCGCCACGCAGGGCACCGAGATACCGGTGACCGTCAAGTTCCGCATCGGTATCGACGAAGAGCACCACACGCATCTGGATGCCGGGCGCATCGCCGAGGCCGAGGGTGCCGCGGCGGTCGCGCTGCACGCCCGCACCGCGGCGCAGCGGTATTCCGGCACCGCGGACTGGGAACAGATCGCCCTGCTCAAGCAGCAGGTGCGCACCATTCCGGTGCTGGGCAACGGCGACATCTACGACGCCAGCGACGCGCTGACCATGATGGCCGCCACCGGGTGCGACGGCGTGGTCATCGGCCGCGGCTGTCTGGGCCGGCCGTGGCTGTTCGCCGAGCTGTCGGCCGCGTTCACCGGCAGCCCGCCGCCCACGCCGCCCACCCTGGGGCAGGTGGCCGACATCGTGCGCCGGCACGGGCGGCTGCTGGCCGCCCACTTCGGCGAGGACAAGGGCATGCGCGACATCCGCAAGCACATCGCCTGGTACCTGCACGGCTTCCCGGCCGGTTCCGAGCTGCGGCGCGCGCTGGCGATGGTCAAGACGCTCGACGAGCTGGACCGCCTGCTCGACCGGTTGGACGGCTCGGTACCGTTCCCGGACGAGGCGACCGGGCCCCGGGGGCGGCAGGGTTCACCCGCCCGGGTGGTGCTGCCGGAGGGCTGGCTCGACGACCCGGACGACTGCACGGTGCCGGCCGGCGCCGACGTCATGCACTCCGGCGGCTGAGTCACCGCGCGGAATCGCGTCCGGACCGAGAACTCAGTACGATGTGGGCTTTGTTGCATGCGCATGGGTGGCGGATGAGGTTGGCACGCACCGGGCGAACGCGACGAAGAGGGTGGCACCAGCGGCGGCACCGGGGATGCGGTGCCGCGCTGAGGGCACGCCAACACGCTGACGTCTGCATCAGAGCTTCGGAGGCCGGTAGGACATGAGTGACGCCGAGAGCGACGGCACTCGTAACGGTCGGCACGGACCGGGCGCGGCTCGCGTTCAACCGATCCCGGTCGGCCCGTCGCCCAGCTTGGCCGCCGCTCCCTGGGAGCGCTTCTTCGAACCCCCGCCCGACGACCGCCTGCACCGGTGGCGGCCGGACGCCGCCGCCCTCGAGCCCGTCGCCGCACCCGAGGACGACGACGAGCCGGGCGGATGCCACACCGGCGGCGGCGTCACCGTCGCCGATCTGATCGCCAAGGTCGGCGCCCCGAACCGGCCCGTGCACCGTCGCGCGGCTCCGGAGGAGACCGAGCCGTTCGAACCCGAGCCTGTCGAACCCGAGCCCGAGCCGCCCGGGCCCGCGTCGGGGCTGCCGCTCGAGCTGCAGCAGACCCAGGTGATCGACGACCTGGCCTACTCGGTGGACGCGGTCTTCGAGCTTCGCGAGCTGATGGCCACCGACTACCCGAACGACGGGGACTCCGACCAGCAGAGCGCCGACGCCGCCGGGGAACCCCGGCGCCGGCGCCGTCCGATGCTGATGGCCGGGCGGTCGGTGGCGGCCCTGGCCGCCGTGCTCGCCCTGGCGACGACCGGCGGGGCGTGGCAGTGGAGCGCGTCGAAAAACGCCCGGCTCAACACGATCAACGCGCTCGACCGCAATTCCAGCGACATCCGGGACCCGGGCGGACAGTACGGCGACGAAGACTTCCTGATCGTCGGCCTGGACTCGCGCGCCGGCGACAACGCCAACATGGGTGCCGGCAGCACCGACGACGCCGACGGCGCCCGCTCGGACACCGTGATGCTGGTCAACATCCCGGCCAACCGCAAACGCGTGGTGGCGGTGTCGTTCCCCCGCGACCTGGCGATCACCCCGATGCAGTGCGAGGCGTGGGACCCCAGCACCGGCAAGTACGGGCCCATCTATGACCCGAAGACCAAGAGCTGGGGCCCGAAGATGGTCTACACCGAGACCAAATTGAACTCGGCGTTCGCGTTCGGCGGCCCCAAGTGTCTGGTGAAGGAAATCCAGAAGCTCTCCGGTCTGAGCATCAACCACTTCATCGCCGTCGACTTCGCCGGGTTCGCGAAGATGGTCGACGCCCTGGGTGGTGTCGAGGTGTGCTCGAGCACCCCGCTGCACGACTACGAGCTGGGCACGGTGCTCGAGCACGGCGGTCGCCAGGTCCTCGACGGCGACACGGCCCTGAACTACGTGCGGGCCCGCCAGGTCACCACCGAGGTCAACGGCGACTACGGCCGCATCAAACGCCAGCAGTTGTTCCTGTCCTCGCTGCTGCGGTCACTGATCTCCGCGGACACCCTGCTCGACCTCAACAAGCTCAACAACGTCGTCAACCTCGTGATCAACGACACCGTCGTCGACAACGTGAAGTCCAAGGACCTCGTCCAGCTCGGCCAGTCGTTGCAGGGCATGGCGGCCGGCCACGTCACCTTCGTGACGGTGCCGACCGGCGTCACCGACCAGAACGGCGACGAGCCGCCCCGGATGTCGGACATGCGCGCGCTGTTCGACGCCATCATCAACGACGACCCGCTGCCCGAGGAAAACGACCAGAACGCACAGAATTTGAGCGCTTCCGGTTCGACCACCGGCGCGCCGAAGGCGCCCACCACCCGCAAGTCGCCCACCCCGACGCCGGAGCCGCAGCGCGAGCAGGTCACCACGACCTCGCCGAGCGGTGTGACGGTGCGGGTTTCCAACGCGACCACGCAGAGCGGACTGGCGGCCACGGCGACCAGCCAGCTCAAGCGCGACGGCTTCAACGTGATGACCCCCGATGACTATCCGAGTTCGGTGAACACGACGACGGTGTTGTTCTCGCCGGGCAACGAGGAGGCCGCGGCGACGGTGGCGTCCTCGTTCGCCAACGCGAAGGTGCAGCGGGTGTCCGGCTACGGACAGGTCGTGCAGGTGGTGCTGGGCCCCGATTTCAAGTCGGTCACCGCTCCCTCACCCAGCGGCTCGACGATGAGCCTGCAGATCGAACGTGGCTCGAGCAACGCGCCGGCCAAGCTGCCCGAGGACCTGACGGTCACCAACGCGGCCGACACCACCTGCGAGTAACCGGTTTTGACGGCGTTCCGCCGACTGTTTCGGGTGCGAAGAACGTACGCTGGACCACATGCGAACCGCCTACCACGAGCAGCTCTCGGAGTTGTCCGAGCGGCTCGGCGAGATGTGCGGCTTGGCGGGGGTCGCCATGGAGCGGGCCACCCAGGCGCTGCTGCAGGCCGACCTGGTGCTGGCCGAACAAGTGATCAGCGACCACGAAGCGATCGCCGCGATGAGCGCGCGCGCCGAGGAAACCGCCTTCGTACTGTTGGCATTACAGGCGCCGGTGGCCGGCGATCTGCGGGCCATCGTGAGCGCCATCCAGATGGTGGCGGACATCGACCGGATGGGCGCGCTGGCGCTGCACGTCGCCAAGATCGCCCGTCGACGCCACCCCCAGCACGCGCTGCCCGAAGAGGTGAACGGTTATTTCGCCGAAATGGGAAGCATCGCAGTCGAATTGGGCAACAGCGCCCAAGAGGTGGTGTTGTCCCGCGACCCGGAGAAGGCGGCCCGGATCCGCGAAGAGGACGACGCGATGGACGATCTGCACCGGCATCTGTTCTCGGTGCTGATGGACCGTGAATGGAAGCACGGCGTCGCGGCGGCCGTCGACGTGACGCTGCTGGGCCGGTTCTACGAACGCTTCGCCGACCACGCCGTCGAGGTGGCCAGGCGGGTCATCTTCCAGGCCACCGGCAGACTGCCCGAGGAAGAGACGAAACCCGCCTCGCAGTAAGCGAATCGGGCTGGGTCCGATTGCCCCACTCCTCACACCTCGCTACGCGAGCTGCTTCGTCGCCGGGCTCAGTTAACCGAAGCGGCCCGAGATGTAGTCCTCCGTCGCCTTCTGGCTGGGGTTGGAGAAGATCTTCTCGGTGTCGTCGACCTCGATCAGTCGTCCCGGCTTTCCGACGGCTTCCAGGTTGAAAAACGCGGTGTAGTCGCTGACCCGGGCGGCCTGCTGCATGTTGTGGGTGACGATGACGATGGTGTAGTCCTGCTTCAGCTCGCTGATCAGCTCTTCGATGGCCATCGTCGAAATCGGGTCCAGCGCCGAGCACGGCTCGTCCATCAGCAGCACATCCGGTTGCACCGCGATGGCCCGCGCGATGCACAACCGCTGCTGCTGCCCGCCCGAGAGTCCGCCGCCGGGCCTGTCCAGCCGGTCCTTGACCTCGTCCCACAGGTTGGCGCCGCGCAGCGAGTACTCGGCCGTCTCGTCGAGCACCTTGCGGTTGCGGACCCCTTGCAGCTTCAGGCCCGCGACCACGTTGTCGCGAATTGACATGGCGGGGAACGGGTTCGGCCGTTGGAACACCATACCGATGGCCCGGCGCACCCCGACAGGGTCGACACCGGGGCCGTAGATGTCTTCGTCGTCGAGCAGCACGCTTCCCTCGACCCGCCCGCCGGGCACCACCTCGTGCATCCGGTTGAGGGTGCGCAACACCGTCGTCTTGCCGCAACCCGACGGGCCGATGAACGCCGTGACGCTGCGCGGAAGCACCGACAGCGTCACCTCCGCGACGGCGTGAAACGACCCGTAGTAGATGTTGACACCCTTGAGGTCCAACCGTTTGGCCACTCGTGCTCCTGCCTATGACTTTCTGGCGCCAAGGAACTTGGTTATCACCCGGGCCACGATATTGATCGTGGCGATCACCAGGATGAGGGTCAACGCGGCACCCCACAACCGATCCGTGGGGATGGGGTTGATGCCCGCGCCGGCCGACGCCTGGTTGTACATCATGCCGGGCAACGTCCCCATGAATCCGCTGAAGATGTCGAAGTTCATCGACTGTGCATAGCCGACCAGGATCAGCAGCGGCGCCGTCTCCCCCATCACCCGGGCCATCGCCAGCAAGATGCCGGTGACGATGCCGGACAGCCCGGTGGGCAGGACCACCCGGGCGATGGTCTTCCACTTGGTGATGCCCAGCGCGTAACTGGCCTCGCGCAGATCCACCGGGACGATCCGCAGCATCTCCTCGGTGGCCCGCACGATCACCGGCAGCATCAGCAGGACCAGCGCCAGCGACACCGCGAACTCCGAGCGCGGCAGCCCCAGCGTGGCCACGCACAGCGCATAGACGAACAACGCCGCCACGATCGAGGGCACCCCGCTCAGGATGTCCACCATGAACGAGGCCAGCCGGCCCAGCGGGGTGCCGCCGCCGTACTCGACCAGATAGATGGCCACCATCAGGCCGATCGGGATGGAGATCGCCGCGCACACCAATCCCTGCAGCACGGTGCCGACCAGCGCGTGATAGGCACCGCCCCCGGTCACGAACGCGGTCATCCCGGCCTGCGAGTGCGACCACCACACGGTCGAGGTGATCGCCCTGAACCCCTTGACGACCACCGAGCACAGCACCATCACCAGCGGGGTCACCGCGACCAGCAACGACAACGAAACCAGCACGGTCGCAACGGAATTCGCGGCTCGACGGCGTCGGGACAGCGGCGAGAACGTCCGCGACTTGAGCGGGCGGTCCAGCATCGAGGTCATGGGCCCGCCCGCCTGCCCACCCCGGCGACGGCGCCGCGCGCCAGGGCGTCGACCACGAAGGTGAGCACGAACAGCGTCAGCCCCGCCGCGATGTAGGCGCCGGCCTTGAAGCGGTCGTCCAATTCCGCCGCGGCGCCCGCGATCTTGGTGGCGAAGGTGGAGCCGCCGTCGAACAGCGACCAGCCGAACGCCGACTGGGTGCCCCGCAGGATGATCAGCAGCGCGACAGTCTCACCCAGGGCGCGGCCCAGCCCCAGCATCCCGCCGCTGATGTAGCCGGACCGGCCGAACGGCAGCGTGACCGTCCGGACCACTTCCCAGCGGGTCGCGCCCAGCGCCAGCGCGGCCTCGATCTGGTCGTGCGGGGTCTGGATGAACACTTCGCGGGTGACGGCGGTGATGATCGGCAGGATCATCACCGCGAGCACGATTCCGCCGGTGAAGATGGTGCCGCCGCCGCCCGCAGAGGTGTTGCCGTCGGCGAACAGGAAACACCAGCCCATCGAGTGGTTGAGCCAAGTGGCGACGGGTCGAAGCTGCGGCGCCAACACGTACAGGCCCCAGGCGCCGTAGATGATCGAGGGCACCGCGGCCAGCAGGTCGACGGCGTAGGCCAGCGGGGTGGCGGCGCGGCGCGGCGCGTAGTGGGTGATGAAGATGGCGACGCCCAGCGCGACCGGCATCGCCAGGATCAACGCGAACAGCGACACGAACACGGTGACCGGCAGCAGGCTGGCGATCCCGAAATGCATCGCCGAGGTGTCGGTGGTGACCCAGTTACCGCCGTAGCCGAAGAAGTTCTCGCGGTTGCGCTGCAGCGCCGGCACCGCGCGGTCGAGCAAAAACACCGCGATCGCGGCGATCACCAGCACGATCAGCACCCCGGAGGCCTGCGCCAGTCGGCGGAAAATCCGGTCTCCCGCATGCGGTCGCCCCTGCCCCCAGGGGCTGATGGGGGTCGCCGACGGCTCCGGGAACGGCGCGGCGACCACCGCGCCCGAGCCCGCGTCGGTGGGATTCGGCCCGGAAAACCCCGTCACGGTGCGCCCACCACAGTCCTGCCGTCGCTCCCTGAAACCCCGGCCCGCCGGCTACTGCAACGCATTGATCGCGGTAACCAGTCGTTGTCTGACCTTATCGGGCAGCGGGATGTAGCCGGCGGTGGAAAGGCCGTCCTGCCCGCTGGTGGCGGCCACGCCGAGAAACGATTTCACGGCCGCCAGCGTCTCGGGGTCGTACCCCTTCGAACACACGATCTCGTACGTCACCAGCAGCAACGGGTAGACGCCCGGCTCCTGGGAGGCGTACATGGCGTGGAGGTCGAGCACCAGGTCGTCGCCCTCGGACAGGAATTTGGCCGCGTTGACGGCGTTTCCGGCGGTCTCGTTGGTCAGCGGGACCACCCCACCGCGGGTGGCGATCTTGGCGTAGGGCATGCCGGCCTGGTCGGCGAAGCCCTTCTCCACGTAGCCGATGGCCCCGGTGGTGGCCCGCACCGCCTGGATGACTCCCGCCGACTTCGCGGCGCCCTCGCCGACGCCGCCCTGGAATTCGGTGCCGACGCCCTTGGCCCAGCTCTGCGGCGCGGCGGCGGTCAGATACTTCTGCACGTTATCGGTGGTTCCCGACGAGTCGGTCCGGTAGATCGGGGTGATCTTTGTGTCGGGAAGGGCCACCCCGGGATTGAGGGCCGCCAGGATCGGGTCGTTCCAGTTGGTGATCTTGCCGGTGAAGATCTTGGCCACCGCGTCACTGCTGACCACCAGGGCCGGGTTGCCGGGCAGGTTGTAGGTGATCGCGATCGGCCCGAACACCAGCGGCAGGTCCCACGCCGGGTTGCCGCCGCAGCGCTGGGCGGCCGGGCCGATCTGGTCGGCGACCAACGGCGAGTCCGCGCCCGCGAAATCCACGTGCCCGGCGATGAACTGCTCGCGGCCGGCGCCCGACCCGGTCGGGTTGTAGGCCAGGCCCTTGCCCGGGCAGTACTGGCCCCACACCTGGTTGAACATCGTGATCGCGTTTTCCTGCGCGGTCGAGCCCTCCGCGGTCAGCTTGTTCTTGCCGCCGCAGCCCGCGGTGCCGGTGGTCCCGCTGATGCTCGGCGCGGCGGTCCCGCGGTGGTTCTCGTCGCTCCCGCAGCCGGTCAGCGCCGCGGCGCCCAGTGCCGTCGCCAACGCCGCGGCGGCCAGCGCCCCGCCCTGCCTGTCCAGCCTCACGATCTCGCTTTCTTGACACGTTCACCGACGCGTGCGGGCGCCGCGGGCATGACTGTCAGGTTGCCAACTCGCGGCGAAAATATGCGCCGACGCGGCGCACAGCAACGTCTGGGTAGTAAGGACCAGATTAACGATCTGGGCGGCCGGGGTTCGTACCCGCGGTCAGTGGGCCGCCGGTGGGACCGCGTATGCGGTGTCGACGCTGTAGGTGGTGAAGCCCAAGCGCTGGTAGGTGCGCACCGCGGCGACGTTGTCCGCCTCCACGTAGAGCATCACGGTGGGGTCGGCCGCGGAGTCGCCGGCACCCAGCCGCCGCGCCAGCCATTCGATCCCGACGGCCGTCAGCGCCTGCCCGAGCCCGCGGCCCTGCGCGCAGGGGTCGACGCCGACGACGTACACCTCCCCCAGGCCGGGCTGGTCGAGGTGCACCTTGGTCCAGTGGAAGCCCAGCAGCCGGCCCGGCCGATCGCTGTCGTCGTCGCCGAACGCGAGGAACAGGCCCGCCGGGTCGAACCACGGTTCCGCGCGCCGCTCGGCCAGCTCGACGTCGGTCCAGCCGCCCTGCTCGGGGTGGTAGGCGAACGCGGCGTTGTTGACCCGCAGCAGCTCGGCGTCGTCGGCCGGGCCCGCGTAGGTGCGGATGCGCACCCCGGGCACCGCGGGCACGCTGTCGGGGAGGTCGCGCAGCGAGCGTCGCATCTGCATCAGTTCGCGCACCGGCGACAGGCCCAGCGTCGCCGCGGTCGCCCGGGCCGGCTCGAGCGTGCCGTGCGCCCAAAACCGGTTGGCCGCACCGGTTTTCGCCAACGCCGCGCGCGCCAAGGCGGATCCGATGCCGCGCCGACGGGCCCGCGGGTGCACCACGAGTTCGGCCATCTGGGGCTGCGCGTCGCGGGGCGGGGTGAGATTGAGGTAGCCGACGACGGCGTCGGCGGCGCCGCCGGACACCGATCCGCGAATCAGCAGGTGCTCGGTGCGGTCGTGCCCAAGCTCGCGCAGCACCTGCTCGCCGACGGGCGCCACCGCATCGAATTCGGTTGCCGCACCGACGAGTTCGCGCACCTCGAGCTGCTCCTGCGGATTCAGCGTGCGGCGCCAGTCAGCCGCGGTCACTGAGTGTGCAACGGATCGACCAGCGGATCGTGGACGTCCTCGGCGTCGGATTCGGACGCGGAGTCGGACTCGGACTCGGCGTCGTCGGCCTCGGCCACCGGCGGACGGCCGCGGGCCGGGCGCACGGCCTTGTAGCCGACGTTGCGCACGGTGCCGATCAGCGCCTCGTACTCGGGCCCCAGCTTGGCCCGCAGCCGGCGCACGTGCACGTCGACGGTGCGGGTGCCGCCGAAGAAGTCGTATCCCCACACCTCGTGCAGCAGCTGAGCGCGGGTGAACACCCGGCCGGCGTGCTGGGCCAGGTATTTGAGCAACTCGAATTCCTTGTAGGTGAGGTCAAGCGGGCGGCCGCGCAACCGGGCGGTATAGGTGCCCTCGTCGATCACCAACTCGCCCAGGGTGACCTTGCCGGCGCTTTCCTGGTCCGCCAGCCCGCCCCGGCGCCCGACCACCAGCCGCAGCCGCGCATCGACCTCGGCGGGCCCGGTGGTGGGCAGCAGGATCTCGTCCAGACCCCAGTCCGAGTTGACGGCCACCAGCCCGCCCTCGCTGACCACCGCCAACACCGGAACCGACCGGCCGGCCGTGCTCAGCAGCCGGCACAGCCCGCGCGCCGACGACAAATCGGTGCGCGCGTCGACGATGACGGCGTCGGCCGTTCCGGCCTCGAGCAGCGAGGAAGGTTCGGGCGGCGCGGTTCGCACGGTGTGCGCCAGCAGCGACAACGACGGCAGGACCGGATCGGGATGCAGCTCCGGGGTCAGCAGTAGTAGCTCCAACTAGTCCCTCCAGTTCGGGGGAACGGCATCTCCCAATTCTCAACGCCATCATGACCAGGTCATCTAACGATAACGTGTCACCTGGTTTTTTCGCGTGGCACATGAGCCGGTGTGAGCCCTGCCACCGGCGGTCCGCCGGCGACCGTCTCCCGGGGATTACGCCACAATA